>NZ_FOQN01000001.1:1334003-1786447 GCF_900113755.1 Enterobacter sp. NFIX59
AAGTGGTGGGTCGTGCAGGATTCGAACCTGCGACCAATTGATTAAAAGTCAACTGCTCTACCAACTGAGCTAACGACCCACTTTTACGCTGTTTTCACGTTGTTTGATATCCCGTGGCAACGGCGGCATATATTACTGATTTAAGAATTCTGCGCAACAAAAATTTCGATGAAGATCACTTAACTGCTTACGAATCATGCTGCACGACCAGAAATAACGCGATTTCTGGTCATGCGGTAATCATCCCATCGAATTCAGACGTTTTTGCGCCTGCTTAGCACCTTCGGTACCCGGGAATTTAGAGACCACCTGCTGATAAACCGCTTTGGCTTTCGCAGTGTCGCCTTTGTCCTGCATGATGACGCCCACTTTGTACATCGCATCAGGCGCTTTTGGCGATTTCGGGTAGTTTTTTACCACGGAGGCAAAATAAAACGCCGCATCGTCCTTTTTACCCTTGTTGTAATTCAGCTGACCGAGCCAGTAATTCGCATTTGGCTGATAAGTGGAATCGGGGTATTTCTTAACAAAGTTCTGAAACGCAGCAAGCGCGTCATCCTGACGAGATTGATCCTGCACCAGGGCAATGGCCGCGTTGTAGTCCGTATTCGCGTCACCGCTCTGTACAGGCGCACCTGTTGAAGCAGAAGCATCCGCAGCCGGAGCTGATGTCGCTGCACCGCTCTGATCGCCCGCGGCTGGCTGTGCTTGTGCTGCACTACCGCTGCTCAGGCTATCCATCTGCAGCAAAATCTGCTTCTGACGTTCCACAACCTGGTTAAGCTGATACTGGCTTTCCTGAATCTGCCCACGGAGAGCGTCAATATCATTCTGGTTATCGGAGAGCTGTTGCTGGAGTTGGGTTAAAAGCTGGCTGTGAGCGTTAGAAATACGCTCGAGTTGAGTGACCCGGTCTTCTACCGAGCCTGAGCCGACACTACTGATTGGTGCCTGAGCAAAAGCGGCCCAGGGGGCCGCTATTCCAACCAGTAACGACAGACTCAACAGATGATGTCTGAAGTTACTGCTCATGCAATTCTCTTAGTAAACCAGTACGGCACGACGGTTTTTGGAGTAAGCCGCTTCGTCGTGACCCAGTACTGCAGGTTTTTCTTTACCGTAAGAAACGATGGAGATCTGGTCAGCAGAAACGCCTTTACCCTGCAGGTACATTTTAACAGCGTTAGCACGACGTTCACCCAGGGAGATGTTGTACTCTGGAGTACCACGTTCGTCCGCGTGACCTTCTACGGTGACTTTGTAAGATGGGTTGCTACGCAGGAAGTTAGCGTGCGCATCCAGCATCGCAGCGAAGTCAGAACGGATGTCGTATTTATCCAGATCGAAGTAAACGATGTTGTTCTGCTGCAGCTGCTGCATCTGAAGACGCGCTTGCTCTTCAGAAGACATGTTGCCATTGCCGTTCGCGTCCATACCGGTGCCGGCACCCATCATGCCTTCGCCGCTCTGGTCATTGCTTGCGTTCTTGTTAGAAGAACACGCTGCGATTGCCATTACAGGCAGAGCGATCATCAGCCCCTTCAGCACTTTGTTCAGTTGCATTTCTATGATTCCTTTAGTAATCAATTAATTATTATTTACAGATACGGCGACCAGGCAGGAGATTTTACCTGTCCATCAGTTGCCGGAATACGCGCTTTGAAACGCCCATCTGTAGAAACCAGATTCAGCACAGATCCCATCCCCTGAGAAGAGCTGTAGATTACCATCGTGCCGTTAGGTGCCAGACTTGGCGTTTCATCCAGGAACGTTGACGACAGAACTTGAACGCCACCCGCTACCAGATCTTGTTTGGCAATGTGCTGCTGCCCACCGTTGGAGCTCACCATTACCATAAATTTACCGTCGCTGCTCACGTCTGAGTTCTGGTTCTGCGAACCTTCCCAGGTAATACGCTGCGGAGCACCGCCGTTGATGTTGACTTTGTAGATTTGTGGACGGCCAGCCTGATCAGAGGTAAACGCCAGGTTTTGACTGTCCGGGAACCATGAAGGTTCGGTGTTGTTGCTGCGACCGTCGGTCACCTGACGGATCTGGCCAGAGCCAATGTCCATCACGTACAGGTTCAGGCTACCAGTTTTTGACAGCGCAAACGCCAGTTTAGAACCGTCCGGAGAGAACGAAGGCGCACCGTTGTGACGTGGGAAAGATGCTACCTGACGAACAGTACCGTTTGCCAGCGTCTGGATAACCAGTGCTGAACGGCCACTTTCGAAGGTGACATAGGCCAGTTTAGAACCGTCCGGAGACCAGGCTGGAGACATCAGCGGCTGTGAAGAACGTTTCACCAGGAACTGGTTGTAGCCGTCGTAGTCAGATACGCGCAGCTCATATGGGAACTGACCACCGTTGGTCTGGACCACATAAGCAATACGGGTACGGAACGCACCTTTAATGCCGGTCAGTTTTTCGAATACCGCATCGCTGGCAGCGTGAGCCGCGTAGCGCAGGTACTGCTTAGTGACCTTGTAAGAGTTCTGAGCCAGAACGGTACCCGGTGCACCGCCGGTATCCACCAGCTGCCAGGCCACGTTGTAAGAGCCGTCCGGGTTAGGCGTAACCTGACCCACAACCACGGCATCAATACCCAGTGCAGACCATGCTGCAGGCTGTACTTCCTGCGCGCTACCCGGCTGCTGAGGCAGACGAGAACGATCTAACGGGTTGAATTTACCGCTGTTACGCAGGTCAGCCGCCACGATGCCACCGGCATCTTCAGGTGCAGCGCCAGGACCGGCCCACTGGAACGGAACAACACCGATTGGGCGTGCCGAGTCCACCCCCTGGGTGATCTCGATACGTACTTCTGCGTGCAGTACTGCTGCCCACAGCATTAAAAAACCAAATGCTACACGTAATGCCTGCTTCATCATATCTCCCTTATCCGGGTAACCTTACCCACGATAATTTAGCAGAATGTTAACAAACTCAAATAGACAAAACTACCCGAACCCTGTGACTAAACCTGGTCTATTTTTCCCCGTTTGCACGGGGAAAATGTAACTTAAGGTTTGAAGTCCAGCGGCGCATTTTTGAAGACTTCGTAAACTGCCTGAGACGGCGGTTTCGGCATCTTCGCCTGACGCGCTGCAGCCAGGGCCGCAGTACATAAAGCCGGGTCGCCACCTTCCGACTTGATATCCAGCAGCATGCCGTCCGGAGCCAGTTTTATACGCAACGTACACGTTTTACCGGTATAGGAAGACGCATCATAGAATCGGCTTTCAATAGCGGATTTAATCTGCGCGGCATAACCGTTGATTTCAGCCCCGGTCGCACCGTTACTCTTAGTGTTACCACTTCCGGTCGGCGCTGCGTTGTTTCCTTTCGCCCCACCGCCCGTTTTCGGTGCATTCTTACCGGAGCTCAAATCGCCCAGCAGATCGTCAACCCCTGCGGCAGCAGCAGCTTTTTCAGCGGCGGCAGCCTTTTTAGCAGCCGCTTTTTCAGCAGCGGCTTTCTTATCGGCAGCGGCCTTCTCAGCTGCAGCTTTTTTATCAGCAGCGGCTTTTTCCGCGGCAGCTGCTTTTTCTGCTGCCGCTTTCTCAGCAGCAGCCGCTTTCTTAGCGGCCTCGGCAGCAGCTTTCTTCTCTGCGTCCTGAGCGGCTTTCTTCGCGGCTTCCGCTTCAGCTTTCTTCTGAGCATCAGCAGCGGCTTTCTTCGCGGCTTCCGCTTCGGCTTTCTTCTGAGCATCAGCAGCCGCTTTCTTCGCGGCTTCCGCTTCAGCTTTCTTCTGAGCATCTGCAGCAGCTTTCTTCGCGGCTTCTGCTTCAGCTTTCTTCTGAGCATCAGCAGCGGCTTTCTTCGCCGCTTCTGCCGCTAATTTTGCCTGGGCATCAGCCTGTGCTTTCGCGTCCGCTGCGGCTTTTGCTGCCGCCTCTTCCGCCTGCTTTTGCTGTTCCTGTGCTTTCTTCGCGGCCTCTTCGGCTTGTTTCTGCTGTTCCGCCTGCTCTTTTGCGGCTTCCTGCGCCTGCAAACGTTCTTTCTCAAGCTGCTTCAGACGTTCCTGCTCTGCGGCCTGCTTTTCACGCAGCTCTTCCGCCTGCTGTTGCGACTGTTTTTCACGCTGCTCTTCAGCCCGTTTGGCACTCGCCTTCTGCTGTTGTTCGCGATTATAGTTCTGTACTACCGCACCGGGATCCACCATCACGGCGTCAATGGAAGAGCCTCCACCTCCGCCGGCTGATGCATCAATATGCTCGTCGAACGAACTCCAGATCAGCGCTGCAAAGAGAATAACGTGCAGCACTGCGGAGACGATTATCGCTCGCTTAAGCTTGTCGTTCTGTTCGGTTGCCTTTGACACTATCGGTTCCCAAAAACTACGCGGATGATCAAATAGGTTGGGTCATTAAGCCAACTGACTTAACACCCGCACTATGTAGCAAGTTCAGCGCTTTAATAATTTCATCGTAGGGTACGTCTTTCGCGCCACCGATTAAGAAGACCGTTTTCGGATTTGACTCCAGGCGACGCTGCGCTTCAGCAATCACCTGCTCAGGCGGCAGCTGATCCATACGATCTTTCTCTACCACGACGCTGTATTGCCCTACGCCGGAAACCTCAATGATAACCGGAGGATCGTCATTGGTGCTCACCGCCTGTGATTCTGTCGCATCCGGCAGATCCACTTCCACGCTCTGGGTAATGATTGGCGCTGTCGCCATGAAGATCAGCAGCAGTACCAACAGGACGTCCAGCAGTGGAACGATATTGATTTCGGACTTGAGCTCGCGACGACCTCGTCCACGCGATCTGGCCATGGTTTACCCCTTGTTGCTCTCGGTGCTGGTAAACGCCTGACGGTGCAGAATCGCAGTGAACTCTTCCATAAAGTTGTCGTAGTTCAGTTCCAGTTTGTTCACACGCTGGTTCAGACGGTTGTAAGCCATAACCGCCGGAATTGCCGCAAACAGACCGATAGCGGTCGCAATCAGTGCTTCAGCGATACCCGGTGCAACCATCTGCAACGTCGCCTGCTTCACCGCGCCCAGCGCGATAAAGGCGTGCATGATCCCCCACACGGTACCAAACAGGCCGATATACGGGCTGATGGAACCGACAGTGCCGAGGAATGGAATGTGCGTTTCAAGGTTTTCCAGCTCGCGGTTCATAGAGATGCGCATCGCACGCGAGGCACCTTCCACCACCGCTTCCGGCGCATGATTGTTTGCACGATGCAGACGGGCAAACTCTTTGAAACCGCTATAAAAAATTTGCTCGGAGCCTGTAAGGTTTTCACGGCGTCCCTGGCTTTCCTGATACAGACGAGAAAGCTCAATACCCGACCAGAACTTATCTTCAAACGCTTCAGCTTCACGGCCAGCGGCATTGAGAATACGCGTTCTCTGGATGATGATGGCCCAGGATGCGATTGAAAAACCAATCAAAATCAACATGATAAGTTTAACCAGAAGGCTTGCCTTCAGGAACAAATCAAGGATATTCATGTCAGTCACTGCTTAAACTCCGCGACAATAGACTTAGGAAGCGCACGAGGCTTCATTATGGTTGGATCAACACAAACAATCAGTACTTCAGCTGAGTTCAGTACGGTATTCTCTGCGTTGACTATCCGCTGCGTGAAAACCAGTGAGGTCCCGCGCATTGATGTAATTTCAGTTTGGACTTCGAGCATATCGTCGAGTCTGGCAGGCGCAAAATACTCAAGCGTCATCTTGCGAACCACGAAGGCAACTCGCTCAGCCAACAGTACCTGTTGACTAAAGTGATGATGGCGCAGCATCTCTGTGCGTGCCCGTTCATAAAAAGCAACGTAGCTGGCGTGGTAAACCACACCACCGGCATCGGTATCTTCGTAATAGACACGAACCGGCCATCGAAACAGCGTTGTATTCACTTTACATCCCGGTAATGCAACAAAAGTTAATGCTTTTAAACTTCGCTACTATACGCGCGGGAAAGAGGGTTGGGAATGGGGGAAAGTAAACGGAGAGTAAATTTTTATGGGCTCGGGTAAGCCCATAACGTTAACGGACATTTCTTATTCAGAAGAAGAAGAAAATCAAACCGGCGAGAAGCACCAGATCGGCAATCAGCGGGCAAAAAATTCCCTGCCAGTGAACGGCTTTCGGACGAAAGCCCACGCCGTGGATCACACCTGCACACACCGCCCACATAATGAGGAAGCCGTGCCAGATTTCAAGCTCGCTGGTTTTCGCTGCAAAGCGCGAAGGGTCCCAGAAGATACAACCTGCCAGCAGTAATGCCATCACTAAAGAAAGCGCCCGTAACGGGCGCTTGTCCATTACCGCGTAAAGTTTCGCGATAATATTCATCAGTGTTTTTCTTCACCCGCTTTGGTCGCTTCTACGTGCTCAAGCGCCAGGGCAGTGATGACACCAAATGCACAGGCAAGAAGCGTCCCTAAAATCCATGCGAAATACCACATATTCAGCTCCTTACTTAGTACATAGAGTGGGTGTTGCTTTCGATATGTTCTTTCGTGATGCGACCGAACATTTTCCAGTAACACCAGATGGTGTAGGCCAGAACAATCGGAACGAACACGCAAGCAACATATGTCATCAGGTTCAGCGTCATATGGCTGGACGTTGCATCCCACATGGTCAGGCTAGCATTCAGCATGGTGCTGGATGGCATGACGAATGGGAACATCGCAATACCCGATGTCAGGATGATGCACGCCAGGGTCAGTGATGAGAACACGAACGCCAGCGCGCCTTTCTCCAGACGAGACGTCAATACGGTCAGCAGCGGCAGCAATACGCCCAGAGCCGGAATAGCCCACAGCGCAGGGGTATTGTTAAAGTTCACCAGCCATGCACCTGCCTGACGCGCCACTTCTTTGGTCAGCGGATTAGACGGCGCAGTATGGTTAATCGCAGAAGTCACCACGTAGCCATCAATGCCGTACACCACCCACACACCAGCCAGTGCGAAGCAGACCAGCGTGACCAGCGCAGCGACCTGAGCCGTCGCGCGAGAACGCAGGTGCAGTTCACCAACCGTACGCATCTGCAGGTAGGTTGCGCCCTGAGTGATGATCATCGCCACGCTCACTACGCCGGCCAGCAGACCAAACGGATTCAGCAGCTGGAAGAAGTTACCGGTGTAGTAGAGACGCATGTACTCGTCCAGGTGGAACGGCACGCCCTGCAACAGGTTACCGAACGCCACGCCGATGACCAGCGGTGGAACGAAGCTACCGATGAAGATGCCCCAGTCCCACATGTTGCGCCAGCGGGTGTCTTCAATCTTGGAACGGTAGTCGAAACCGACCGGACGGAAGAATAAAGAAGCCAGCACCAGAATCATCGCCACGTAGAAGCCGGAGAACGCAGCCGCGTAGACCATCGGCCAGGCAGCGAACAGCGCGCCGCCTGCGGTGATCAGCCACACCTGGTTACCGTCCCAGTGAGGGGCGATGGAGTTGATCATGATTCGACGCTCGGTGTCATTACGACCGAGGAAACGGGTGAGCATCCCCACCCCCATGTCGAAACCATCCGTGACGGCGAAACCGATCAGCAGAACGCCGATCAACAGCCACCAGATAAAACGCAATACTTCATAATCGATCATTTGATGACTCCTGTCTTAGCGTGCCGGCTGAGTAGTCGCAGTGGACTGCTCGTAGTGATAGCGACCGGTTTTCAGGCTGCTTGGGCCAAGGCGCGCGAACTTGAACATCAGGAACAGTTCAGCCACCAGGAACAGGGTGTACAGACCACAAATCAGCAGCATGGAGAAGATCAGGTCGCCCGCTGTCAGGGAGGAGTTCGCTACCGCCGTTGGCAGTACCTCACCAATCGCCCATGGCTGACGGCCATACTCCGCGACAAACCAGCCGGATTCGATTGCGATCCACGGCAGTGGAATACCGTACAGCGCAGTGCGCAGCAGCCATTTTTTCTCGCCGATGCGGTTGCGAATCACGGACCAGAAGGACGCTGCAATGATCAGCAGCATGATGATGCCGCAGCCCACCATGATACGGAATGCGAAGTACAGAGGCGCAACGCGTGGAATCGAGTCTTTGGTTGCCATCTGGATCTGTGCTTCTGTCGCATCAGACACGTTCGGGGTATAGCGCTTCAGCAGCAGACCGTAACCCAGATCTTTCTTCACGTTATTGAACTGGTCGCGAACGGCCTGGTCGGTAGAACCGGCACGCAGCTGTTCCAGCAGCGAGTAGGCTTTCATACCGTTACGGATACGCTCTTCGTGCTGAACCATCAGCTCTTTCAGCCCCGTCACCTGCTTATCAACAGAACGGGTGGCGATGATACCCAACGCGTAAGGGATCTGAATCGCGAAGTGGTTTTGCTGCGCGTCCTGATCCGGAATACCGAACAGCGTAAAGGCCGCAGGCGCCGGTTGGGTTTCCCATTCGGCTTCGATAGCGGCCAGTTTGGTTTTCTGCACGTCACCCATTTCGTAACCGGATTCATCACCCAGAACGATAACAGAGAGGATTGCAGCCATACCGAAGCTTGCCGCGATAGCAAAGGAGCGCTTAGCAAACGCGAAGTCACGACCGCGCAGCATGTAGTAAGAACTGATACCCAGGATAAACATTGCGCCGCACACATAGCCAGAAGCGACGGTGTGAACGAATTTAACCTGCGCAACCGGGTTCAGGACCAGCTCGGCAAAGCTGACCATCTCCATACGCATGGTTTCGAAGTTGAAATCAGACGCGATCGGGTTCTGCATCCAGCCATTCGCCACCAGGATCCACAGCGCGGACAGGTTCGAACCTAATGCCACCAGCCAGGTCACCGCCATATGCTGGACTTTACCCAGACGGTCCCAACCGAAGAAGAACAGACCTACAAAGGTGGATTCGAGGAAGAATGCCATCAGACCTTCAATGGCCAGCGGCGCACCGAAGATATCCCCTACATAGTGGGAATAGTAAGACCAGTTAGTCCCGAACTGGAACTCCATAGTCAGACCGGTTGCCACGCCCAGTGCGAAGTTGATACCAAACAACTTGCCCCAGAACTTGGTCATATCTTTATAAATCTGTTTGCCGGAGAGAACGTATACCGTTTCCATGATGGCCAGCAGGAACGCCATACCGAGCGTCAGTGGCACAAACAGGAAGTGGTACATCGCGGTCAAGGCAAACTGTAAGCGCGACAGTTCGACTATATCTAACATCATGACTCCTTGCTCATCGCATGAAGACTCCGAGAGTGAACCCCGTCAGAAAGAGATCCACACGCATGCCCCAATACAAATTATTCGCATCCTTGTCGTCGTTATTACCCTGAAGGAGGATAAAAACGATGACGTGAGGTTACAAATACGTTAATAAAAAACTCAAATTGATCCCGCAAATATAATACGCTGCAAAACCCTTACAATAAACAGGTTTTTATTGAATCACATTTACGTTTTTCGACGGTGATCAATTTATAGCAAAATTACCACTTTTCGGCCATTTTGATCGCGGACAATTTAGCGCCTTTTGGTGTGTTTTTCCAAACATTAAACATTGATTTAAATCAAAAACAATCTGTTATGTTAATTGTGTTTTGATGCGGTGAACATAGTAAAGACCATGTTAAAGATATGTATATAAAATACAATTAAGGTTATCGAATCGACGGGTGAATATAAACAGAAGTGATTTTTATTAACTTAGTAGTCTGAATGCCGATTTATTCAGGACATAAATTTTAGTGGGTTTTTCGTTTTTTTCCATCTGCTCTCTTTAAGGCAAATAAATAACAATTATTTTACTTTTACATCCTCTCTAATTAACACCTGTTTGTGACTATTGCATGACGCCCGGCAGGCAATAAAAAAGGCCGCTTTACAGCGGCCAACCATGTCGAAACGGACATTTTTATACTTCAACGCTCCCCTTTCGGGGAGCAGAGAGGACTTACTTAATGATGGATTTCAGTGCTTCGCCGATATCCGCCAGGCTGCGAACGGTTTTCACGCCTGCGGCTTCCAGCGCTGCGAATTTCTCATCAGCCGTACCCTTACCACCGGCGATGATCGCGCCTGCGTGACCCATACGCTTGCCTTTCGGCGCAGTCACACCCGCGATGTAACCCACAACTGGCTTGGTCACGTGTTCTTTGATGTAAGCAGCCGCTTCTTCTTCCGCGCTACCACCGATCTCACCGATCATCACGATCGCTTCGGTCTGTGGATCTTCCTGGAACATCTTCAGGATGTCGATGAAGTTAGAGCCCGGGATCGGGTCACCGCCGATGCCCACGCAGGTGGACTGGCCGAAACCGTAGTCGGTGGTCTGCTTAACCGCTTCATAGGTCAGGGTACCGGAACGGGACACGATGCCCACTTTACCCGGCTTGTGAATGTGGCCCGGCATGATGCCGATTTTGCATTCGCCCGGGGTGATAACGCCTGGGCAGTTCGGGCCGATCATACGCACGCCAGCTTCGTCCAGCTTCACCTTCACGGTCAGCATATCCAGAGTCGGGATGCCTTCTGTGATGGTGATGATCAGTTTGATGCCTGCGTCGATCGCTTCCAGAATAGAGTCTTTGCAGAACGGAGCCGGAACGTAGATCACGGTCGCGGTTGCGCCCGTCGCTTCTACGGCTTCACGCACGGTGTTGAACACCGGCAGGCCCAGGTGGGTGGTGCCGCCTTTACCTGGCGTTACGCCGCCAACCATCTGCGTGCCGTAAGCAATCGCCTGTTCGGAGTGGAAAGTCCCCTGGCTACCGGTGAAGCCCTGGCAGATAACCTTGGTATCTTTATTAATTAAAACTGACATTATTTCCCCTCCACTGCGGCAACAACCTGCTGAGCTGCATCCGTCAGACTTTTCGCTGCAATAATATTCAGGCCGCTGTCAGCCAGTTTTTTCGCGCCGAGTTCAGCGTTGTTACCTTCCAGACGTACAACAACCGGAACGTTAACACCCACTTCTTCTACCGCACCGATGATACCGTCGGCGATCAGGTCGCAACGGACGATACCGCCGAAGATGTTAACCAGAACGGCCTTCACGTTGTCGTCGGAGAGAATGATCTTGAACGCTTCGGTTACGCGCTCTTTGGTTGC
Source organism: Enterobacter sp. NFIX59 (assembly GCF_900113755.1). Classification (NCBI taxonomy): domain Bacteria; kingdom Pseudomonadati; phylum Pseudomonadota; class Gammaproteobacteria; order Enterobacterales; family Enterobacteriaceae; genus Enterobacter; species Enterobacter sp. NFIX59. The sequence goes on from NZ_FOQN01000001.1 coordinate 1,345,065, forward strand.
GCCACCGCCCACGTCGAGGAAGTTTGCTGGCTCACCGCCGTGCAGCTTAACGATGTCCATGGTGCCCATTGCCAGGCCCGCACCGTTAACCATGCAGCCGATATTGCCGTCCAGCGCCACGTAGTTCAGCTCCCACTGTGCAGCCTGCGCTTCACGCGGATCTTCCTGAGACTGATCGCGCATTTCGCGCAGATCCGGCTGGCGGAACAGCGCGTTGCCGTCAGCGCCCAGCTTGCCATCGAGGCAGATCAGGTCGCCCTGGGTGGTGATCACCAGCGGGTTAATCTCGATCAGCGCCAGATCGCGCTCCAGGAAGATGGTTGCCAGACCCATGAAGATCTTGGTGAACTGCTGAACCAGTTTACCTTCCAGACCCAGTTTGAACGCCAGCTCGCGACCCTGGTAAGGCATTGGGCCCGCCAGCGGATCGATAGCCACTTTGTGGATCAGGTGCGGGGTCTCTTCCGCCACTTTTTCGATTTCCACGCCGCCTTCGGTAGACGCCATGAACACCACGCGACGGGAGCTACGGTCAACAACCGCGCCCAGGTACAGTTCTTTCGCGATGTCGGTCGCCGCTTCAACCAGGATCTGGTTAACTGGCTGGCCGTTCGCGTCTGTCTGGTAGGTCACCAGACGCTTGCCGAGCCAATGTTCAGCAAACGCACGAATCTCTTCTTTACTCTTAACAACCTTCACACCGCCCGCTTTACCACGGCCACCAGCGTGAACCTGACACTTAACTACCCACGGGCCGGAACCGATTTTAGATGCAGCTTCTTCTGCTTCACGCGGGGTAGTACAGGCATAACCCACCGGAGCCGGTAAGCCATACCGGGCAAACAGCTGTTTGGCCTGATATTCATGTAAGTTCATGTGTTCTATCCATCCTTCAGGGTAATCGTTATCTTCAAACCTGTAGACCGGCGCAGTCTGTGTGCCGGATGGCGCTACGCTTATCCGGCCTACAGGGCAGGTGATGCTAAATAGTCACTAGACGTCCAGCAGCAGACGCGTTGGATCTTCCAGCAGCTCTTTAATCGCTACCAGGAAGCCCACGGACTCGCGGCCGTCGATCAGGCGGTGGTCGTAAGAGAGCGCCAGATACATCATTGGCAGGATCTCAACTTTACCGTCTACCGCCATCGGGCGATCTTTAATGGCATGCATACCCAGGATCGCGCTCTGCGGCGGGTTAATGATCGGGGTAGACATCAGCGAGCCGAATACGCCGCCGTTGGTAATGGTGAAGTTACCGCCGGTCAGATCGTCTACGGTCAGCTTGCCGTCGCGGCCTTTAACAGCCAGCTCTTTAATGTTTTTCTCGATGTCAGCCATCCCCAGGGTATCCACATCACGCAGAACCGGCGTTACCAGGCCGCGTGGGGTAGAAACCGCCATGCTGACGTCGAAATAGTTGTGGTAAACCACGTCATCGCCATCGATAGACGCGTTCACTTCCGGGTAGCGTTTCAGCGCTTCAACTACCGCTTTCACGTAGAAGGACATAAAGCCCAGACGGATACCGTGACGTTTTTCAAACGCGTCACCGTACTGCTTACGCAGGTCCATGATTGGCTTCATGTTCACTTCGTTGAAGGTGGTCAGCATCGCGGTGGAGTTTTTCGCTTCCAGCAGACGCTCGGCCACGCGCTTACGCAGGCGAGTCATCGGCACGCGTTTTTCGCTGCGTGCGCCCAGAGCAGGCTGAGCTGCTGGTGCTGCCGCAGGGGCTTTCGCTTCTGCCTGAGCAGGCGCTTTCGCCAGGTGTTTGTCGATGTCTTCGCGGGTCAGACGACCGCCCACACCGGTGCCTTTGATGGCTGCCGGGTCAAGGCTGTGTTCAGCCAGCAGGCGACGGATCGCCGGGCTGAGGGCGTCGTTAGACTGTTCTTCCAGAGAAGCCTGCTGGCGCTGAGCCGGCGTAGAGGCTTTCTCTTCAGACTTCGCGCTGGACTCTTTGCCCGCGCTGTTGCCTTCACGCAGGCGACCCAGGATCTGACGAGAGGTGACGGTGGTACCTTCATCTTCCAGCACCGCGTCCAGAACGCCATCCGCCGAAGCCGGTACTTCCAGTACCACTTTGTCAGTTTCGATTTCTACCAGCACTTCATCGCGCTTAACGGCATCGCCTGGTTTTTTGTGCCAGGTAGCGACGGTCGCATCTGCTACGGATTCAGGCAGGTCGGGAACAAGAATATCTACGCTACTCATTTTGTATCCTTTAATTAATCGACGTTCAGCGCGTCATTGACCAGATCTTGTTGCTGCTTCTGGTGAACGGACATATACCCTACCGCCGGAGAGGCGGAGGCCGGGCGACCTGCATAACGCAGGGCTGACCCAAATGGAATCACTTCACGGAAATGATGCTGGCTGCAGTACCATGCGCCCTGGTTGAGCGGCTCTTCCTGGCACCAGACAAAATCATGTACGTGAGCATATTGTTTCAGCACTTCCTGCATCGCCTGATGCGGGAACGGATAAAGCTGTTCGATACGCACGATGGCGACATCTTTCTGATCGTTCTTGCGGCGCTGTTCCAGCAGGTCGTAATAAACCTTACCAGAACACATCACCACGCGCTTCACGCCCTGCGGATCCAGCTCGTCAATTTCGCCAATGGCCGGCTGGAAGGTACCGTTCGCCAGTTCTTCCAGGCTGGACACCGCCAGCGGATGACGCAGCAGGGATTTCGGCGACATCACCACCAGCGGACGACGCATACCGCGCAGCGCCTGACGACGCAGCATGTGGTACACCTGAGCCGGGGTGGACGGCACGCAGACCTGCATGTTCTGCTCGGCGCAGAGCTGCAGATAACGTTCCAGACGCGCGGAGGAGTGCTCCGGACCCTGTCCTTCATAACCGTGCGGCAGCAGCATTACCAGGCCACACATACGGCCCCACTTCTGCTCGCCGGAGGAGATGAACTGGTCGATAACCACCTGCGCACCGTTGGCGAAGTCACCGAACTGCGCTTCCCAGATGGTCAGGGTGCGTGGTTCAGCGGTGGCGTAGCCATATTCGAAGGCCAGTACCGCTTCTTCAGACAGCACGGAGTCCCAGACCTTGAACTGGCCCTGACCGTTGTGCACGTGCTGCAGCGGGGTGTAGGTTGAACCGTTGGACTGGTTGTGAACAACCGCGTGACGGTGGAAGAAGGTCCCACGGCCCGCATCTTCACCGGACAGACGAACAGGAATGCCTTCGTCAACCAGCGTTGCGTAAGCCAGCGTTTCCGCGCCGCCCCAGTCGAACAGCTTCTCGCCTGCCGCCATGGACTGACGGTCAGCGTAGATTTTCTGCACGCGAGACTGCATCTCGATAGCGTCCGGTACGGTGCTGATGCGTTTAGCCAGCTCCTGCAGGCGCTTCATCTCAACCTTGTTCGGGTAGCTCTCATCCCACTCGTGGTTGAGGTACGGCGACCAGGTAAAGGAGTGCATGTTCATCGGACGCAGCTCTTTCACCACGCATTCACCCGCATCCAGCGCGTCGCGGTAGAGGTTGACCATTTCGGTCGCATCTTCCAGCGTCGCCACTTTGTCGCTCTCCAGCTTGTCAGCATAGATTTTGCGCGGGGTTGGGTGTTTTTTGATTTTCTGGTACATCAGCGGCTGGGTTGCACTTGGCTCATCCGCTTCATTGTGGCCGTGACGGCGGTAGCAGAAGAGGTCAATGAACACATCGCGTTTAAAGGTATTACGGAAGTCCAGCGCCAGACGGGTAACGAAAGCAACGGCTTCCGGGTCATCCGCGTTAACGTGGAAGATCGGCGCCTGCACCATCTTACCGATGTCGGTACAGTACGGGGTAGAACGCGCATCCAGCGGGTTAGAGGTGGTGAAGCCCACCTGGTTGTTGATCACGATGCGAACGGTACCGCCCACTTCGTAACCACGCGCTTTCGACATGTTCAGGGTTTCCTGAACCACGCCCTGCCCTGTTACCGCCGCATCACCGTGGATGGTGATTGGCAGCACTTTATTGCTGCTTGGCTCGTCCAGACGATCCAGACGCGCACGTACGGAACCGATAACCACCGGGCTGACGATTTCCAGGTGTGACGGGTTAAACGCCAGCGCCAGGTGAACCAGACCGCCTTCGGTTTCGATATCAGACGAGAAGCCCATGTGGTACTTCACGTCGCCGGTGCCGAGGTGTTCTTTATGTTTGCCCGCGAATTCGTCGAACAGGTCCTGTGGTTTTTTACCCAGCACGTTGACCAGTACGTTCAGACGACCGCGGTGCGCCATACCCAGTACCACTTCACGGGTACCGCTCTTGCCTGCGTGACGAATCAGCTCTTTCAGCATCGGCACCAGCGCGTCGCCGCCTTCCAGCGAGAAGCGTTTTGCGCCCGGGAATTTCGCGCCCAGATAGCGCTCAAGTCCTTCCGCTGCGGTCAGTTCGTTCAGGAAGCGTTTTTTCTCGTCAGCCGAGAAGGTCGCGTGGCCCGCTACGGATTCGATGCGCTGCTGGATCCAGCGTTTCTCTTCAGTAGAGGTAATGTGCATGTATTCCGCGCCGATGGAGCCGCAGTAGGTTTGCTTGAGCGCGTCAATCAGATCGCCCAGCTTCATCGTGTCTTTGCCGATGGCAAAGGAACCTACGTTAAAGCTTTCCTGGAAATCGGCCTCGGTCAGATCGTGATACGCCGGATCGAGATCGGCCACACGGTCTTGTTTCCACAGTCCCAGCGGATCGAGATTCGCATGCTGGTGACCGCGGAAGCGATAAGCGTTAATAAGCTGCAGGACTTTAACCTGCTTCGCATTGGTGTCAGGGTCGGAAATCGCAGAAGAGTAACGTGAGGCATCCTTCGCCAGACGACGGAAATAATCACGTGTTTTGGAATGGAATTGATCCGGTTTGACCCCTGTGCCAGGCAACTGCTGGAACATGGAACGCCAGTTTGCGTCCACTGAGTCAGGATCGGTTAAGAAGTCTTCATAGAGCTGTTCTATCCAGCTCTGGTTCGCACCAGAGAGGTAAGAAGAGTCCAGCCAGGCTTTCATTGCGCCGTTCTGCATCGTGATCCCTTAAGCATTTTTATGCTTACTTTCGCCGTAGAAACTACCACGCACACCGCGTGTACGTGCCGGGGTTCACCTGCGAGCTCTTTTCATTTGGCCCGCGAAGGAACCTTTAGAAACTGTCTGGACTTCAGGGTAGTACAGGGCAGTTTTTAAAGGTTTCTGCAATCTGTTCCCTCTCCCTTTGGGAGAGGGGCAGGGTGAGGGGAACAGCGCTCCCCTCTCACTACTTACGCACTGCGCTGCAGCAGCATCGACTTAATATGGCCGATGGCGCGCGTCGGGTTCAGCCCCTTCGGACACACACTGACGCAGTTCATGATGCTATGGCAGCGGAATACGCTGAAAGCGTCACTCAGTCCTTCCAGACGGCTGTCGGTTTCGGTGTCGCGGCTATCGATCAGGAAGCGATAGGCAGCCAGCAGACCGGCCGGGCCGATAAACTTGTCCGGGTTCCACCAGAACGACGGGCAGGACGTTGAACAGCATGCGCAGAGAATACACTCGTACAACCCATCGAGTTTTTCACGCTGCTCAGGAGACTGTAAGTGCTCGCGAGCGGGTGGATTTTGCCCATTATTCAATAAGTAAGGCTTAATCTTCTCATATTGTGCATAGAATTGCCCCATGTCTACCACCAAATCACGCACAACCGGCAGGCCTGGCAGAGGACGGATAACAATTTTCTGACCAGGACGCTGCAGCGCTGAAATTGGCGTGATGCAGGCCAGGCCATTTTTGCCGTTCATGTTCACCCCGTCAGAGCCACAAACCCCTTCACGGCAGGAGCGGCGGAACGACAGCGTTGGATCTTTTTCTTTCAGCTGGATTAACGCATCCAGCAGCATCATGTCGCGACCTTCTTCCGCTTCCAGGGTGTAGTCCTGCATGCGCGGAGCGTCATCAACATCCGGGTTATAACGATAAACTGAGAATTCGAGTTTCATTATCCTGTCTCCGCATTAGTAAGTACGAATCTTCGGCGGGAACGCCGGACGCAGTTTCGGTTCCATATTGACGCTACGACGCGTCATGGTTTCCGACTCTGGCAGATACAGGGAATGGCACAGCCAGTTTTCGTCATCACGCTCCGGGAAGTCGAAGCGGCTATGCGCGCCACGGCTTTCGGTACGGAAGTTTGCCGACATTGCCGTCGCGAACGCGGTTTCCATCAGGTTATCCAGCTCCAGGCACTCAACGCGCTGGGTGTTGAACTCGCTGGAGGTGTCGTCCAGACGGGCATTTTTGAGACGCTCGCGGATAGCTTTCAGCTGCTCAAGGCCTTTGGCCATCGCATCGCCTTCACGGAATACCGAGAAGTTGTGCTGCATGCATTCCTGCAGCGCTTTACGGATTTCCACCGGATCTTCGCCGTTACGGTTACCGTTCCAGCGGTTGAGACGCTCAAGAGAGGCATCAATTTCGTCGTCGGTTGCATCACGCAGCGCGCCCTGCTCGGCAATGGACTCCTGCAGATGCAGACCCACTGCGCGACCAAACACTACCAGGTCCAGCAGGGAGTTACCGCCCAGACGGTTTGCGCCGTGTACGGATACGCAGGCAATTTCGCCTACCGCGAACAGGCCAGGAATAACCACGTCTTCGCCCTGCTCGTTCACGGTCAGCGCCTGACCGGTCACTTTGGTCGGAATACCGCCCATCATGTAGTGGCAGGTTGGGATAACCGGAATCGGCTCTTTCACCGGGTCGACGTGTGCAAAGGTGCGGGAGAGTTCCAGGATGCCCGGCAGACGGGATTCCAGCACTTCTTTACCCAGATGGTCGAGTTTCAGCTTCGCGTGTGGACCCCATGGGCCATCACAGCCGCGGCCTTCACGGATTTCGATCATGATGGAACGCGCCACCACGTCACGACCCGCCAGGTCTTTCGCATTCGGGGCATAACGCTCCATGAAGCGCTCGCCGTGTTTGTTCAGCAGGTAACCACCTTCACCGCGGCAACCTTCTGTTACCAGAACGCCCGCACCGGCGATACCGGTTGGGTGGAACTGCCACATCTCCATATCCTGCACCGGCACGCCCGCGCGGATAGCCATACCGACACCGTCACCGGTGTTGATGTGGGCGTTAGTGGTGGACTGATAGATACGGCCTGCGCCGCCGGTCGCCAGCACGGTAGCGCGGGCTTTGAAGTAAACCACTTCACCGGTTTCGATGCACAGCGCGGTACAACCAACAATTGCGCCATCGGCGTTTTTCACCAGATCCAGCGCATACCACTCGGAGAAGATGGTGGTGTGGTTTTTCAGGTTCTGCTGATACAGGGTGTGCAGCAGTGCGTGACCGGTACGGTCAGCCGCCGCCGCGGTACGTGCCGCCTGCTCGCCGCCGAAGTTTTTCGACTGGCCGCCAAACGGACGCTGATAGATAGTGCCATTTTCCAGACGGGAGAACGGCAGACCCATATGGTCCAGCTCCAGAATCGCTTCCGGGCCGGTTTTACACATATATTCGATGGCATCCTGGTCGCCGATGTAGTCGGAACCTTTTACCGTGTCATACATGTGCCATTCCCAGTTGTCTTCATGGGAGTTACCCAGCGCAACGGTGATACCGCCCTGCGCAGACACGGTGTGGGAACGGGTCGGGAATACTTTAGAGAGCAGCGCACAGGTCTGGCCGCTCTGGGAAATTTGCAGTGCGGCACGCATACCTGCGCCACCGGCACCAATCACAACAGCATCAAATTCTCTGACTGGCAGTTTCATTACACACCCCACACCACAACGAATCCATAAATAACGTAAACCACCAGTGCAACCACAATGGCCAGCTGCAGCGGGAGGCGAATCGCCAGCGGTTTAACGTAATCGGTCAACACCTGCCACATACCAATCCAGGCATGAATAAGGATGGAGAACAGAGCCAGCAGGGTGAACACTTTGGTGAAGGCGGATCCGAAGAACCCACTCCAGATTTCCCACGTCAGCGTGCCGCTGGTCGCGAAGAAACCGATCATATAGATGATGTAAAGGGTGAGAACGATGGCGGTAGCACGGACTAGGATGAAGTCATGTACGCCGTTGCGTCCTAATGCGGAGGCGTTGCTTACCATACGAGAACTCCTGCGAGAAGTGAAAGCACGACTGTAATCACAAATGAAATGTTAGCGGAGCGTTTCCCGGCTTCGAAAGTCTCTTCCAGATAGCCAAAGTCCATCAGCATATGGCGAACACCCACGACGACGTGGTACGCCAGCGCGGTCAGAATGCCCCACATGATGAATTTCACGAAGAAGCTGTTCATGATGGCAGAGGCCTGGAGGAATCCTTCAGGGGAAGAGAGGCTGGTGCCCAGTAACCACAGCAAAATACCGACCGCCACAAACGTAATCACACCAGAAACACGGTGCAGAATGGACGCTATTGCTGTTACAGGGAACCGGATCGTTTTGAGATCCAGATTGACAGGTCTTTGTTTTTTCACATTTCTTATCATGAATAACGCCCACATGCTGTTCTTATTGTTTCCTTCCTCCGGACTGCGATGCGGGTCAAGCAGCGTTCCTTTTCTATAACTGCGCGTCATGCAAAACATTGCTTCCAGATGCTAAAACGACACGTTACAACGCTGGGTGGCTCGGGATTGCAGGGTGTTCCGGAGACCTGGCGGCAGTATAGGCCGTTCACAAAATCATTACAATTAACCTACATACAGTTTGTCGGGTTTTCTCTGGAACAGTGATCAGGGTCACGATAACAACATCTTTTTAATTTTTAATCATCTGATTTGACAAATGTTAAACAATATTGTTACAAACGTCATCAGAAAAGGCATATAATGCGCAAAAGTTATGAGGTCTCACTTTCACCTGACAAATAGTTATGTAACAGTGTGATGGTATTGACCGAAGTTATCAGGACAGTTATTAGTGATATACAGGTTTGAATAATTCGGACTGCAAAAACGCTGATTTGCTGTTGTTTCACTGATATTTCATTCGTTTACCTGCAAGGCGCCATAGCTCTGTACCCTGGTTTGTCCTCGTGAGCTGAGCGGTAAGCCAAATAACAATCTGGTAACGGTGATTTACAGCTGAAAGCAAATCCGGTGAAGCGCAGTCTTAAGCATAAGGCGCTAAGGAGACCGTAAATGGCTGATACAAAGGCAACGCTCACCCTAAATGGTGACACTGCTATTGAACTGGATGTGCTAAAAGGCACGCTCGGTCAGGATGTTATTGATATCCGTACGCTGGGTTCTAAAGGTGTGTTCACCTTTGACCCTGGATTTACCTCTACCGCATCTTGCGAATCCAAAATCACCTACATTGACGGTGACGAAGGTATCCTGCTCCATCGCGGCTTCCCCATCGATCAGTTAGCCACCGAATCCAACTATCTGGAAGTGTGCTACATCCTGCTGAACGGCGAAAAACCGACGCAGGCACAGTACGATGAATTCAAAACCACCGTGACCCGTCACACCATGATCCATGAGCAGATTACCCGTCTGTTCCATGCGTTCCGTCGTGACTCTCACCCTATGGCGGTGATGTGCGGGATTACCGGTGCGCTGGCGGCGTTCTACCACGACTCCCTTGACGTGAATAACCCGCGTCACCGTGATATCGCGGCGTTCCGCCTGCTGTCCAAAATGCCTACCATGGCGGCGATGTGCTACAAATACTCCATCGGCCAGCCGTTTGTGTATCCGCGCAACGACCTCTCCTACGCGGGTAACTTCCTGCGCATGATGTTCTCCACGCCGTGCGAAGAGTACGAAGTGAACCCGGTACTGGAACGTGCGATGGACCGTATTCTGATCCTGCACGCTGACCACGAACAGAACGCCTCTACCTCTACCGTCCGTACCGCGGGCTCTTCAGGCGCGAACCCATTCGCCTGTATCGCTGCGGGTATCGCCTCCCTGTGGGGACCGGCGCACGGCGGCGCGAACGAAGCGGCACTGAAGATGCTGGAAGAGATCAGCACCGTTGAGCACATTCCTGAGTTCGTGCGTCGTGCGAAAGACAAGAATGACTCCTTCCGCCTGATGGGCTTCGGTCACCGTGTTTACAAAAACTACGACCCGCGCGCCACCGTCATGCGTGAGACCTGCCACGAAGTGCTGAAAGAGCTGGGTACCAAAGATGACCTGCTGGAAGTGGCGATGGAGCTGGAACACATCGCGCTGAACGACCCGTACTTCATCGAGAAGAAACTCTACCCGAACGTCGATTTCTACTCTGGCATTATTCTGAAAGCGATGGGCATTCCGTCTTCCATGTTCACCGTCATCTTCGCCATGGCCCGTACCGTAGGCTGGATTGCGCACTGGAACGAAATGCACAGCGAAGGCATGAAAATCGCCCGTCCTCGTCAGCTGTATACCGGCTACGAGCAGCGTGATTTTAAGTCTGATATTAAGCGCTAAACGACGTTGGGTGCGGCCTGATGCCCTCACCCCGGCCCTCTCCCACAGGGAGAGGGAGAAAACATTAAAAACGGCAACTTTCGTTGCCGTTTTGCTTTTATTTCTGGCAGTGCGGGCACCAGTAAAAGGGTCTCGAAGAGAGCATAATCTTGTCGATAATCCCGCCGCATCGCTCGCACATTTTCCCCTCCCGATGAAACACCTTGAACCGGAACAGCGCCCCGTGATGCTTGTTCTCATCCACCACGCCGCGCGTGTTGTACGACAGCCGCGGAATATCCAGCAGCGCGTGGGATAACGCGTCCAGCTGTTCATCATTCAGCTGAGACGCTTTGTGCTGCGGCGCCAGCCCGACTTCCCAGAGGATCTCTACCCGCAGGTAGTTGCCCAGCCCGGCCAGAAAGGCCTGGTCGAGGAACAGGCCGGAAAACTGCCGGTTACGGAATGTGGGCGATAGCAGCCGGGCCTTCACATCGCTCGCCGTCAGGCGCTTGTCCAGCACGTCCGGCCCGACACGCTGCAGAAACGGGTGCGTCAGCAGCTGCTCCGGCGTTAACATTTCGATATCCGACGCGCTATAGAGCAGGATCGCCTTATCCGCCGTTTGCAGCCTGACGCGCAGCACGCGGGTGGTTTGCGGCTGCTCGTCCGCCTCCACCACGCGCCAGACGCCGTAAAGCTGGTTATGGCTATATAACGTCAGGTTATGGGAAAAATGCGTGAGCAACGCTTTGCCGCGCGTTTCAATATGGGTCACCGTCTGCCCCACCAGCTGTGATTCAAACGGTTTTAGCTGAGGAAAAGCAAACCAGACATGCGTCAACGGTTTGCCCTTTATCGCCGCCTCCAGGCTATCCGCCGCGCGGCGGATCTCCGGACCTTCTGGCATGTTATTGTCCTTTCATGATTATTCTGCGCTGACCAGAATGCCCTCTTCAGAGAACGCCGCCCGCAAGCGGCGCGCGAACTGGAGCGCATGCTCGCCGTCGCCGTGTAAACATACCGTATCAGCCTGAACGTTTGCCTGTGTGCCATCCACGGCGGTCACCCGCCCGGCGCGCACCATCTCCAGCGTCTGCGCCAGCGCTTTAGCTTCGTCGGTAATCAGCGCCCCGGCCTGTGTACGTGGAACCAGGCTGCCGTCCGGCAGGTATCCCCGGTCGGCAAACACTTCCTGACGGGTGGTCAGGCCCAGCCGCTGTCCGGCACGAATAAGCTCGCTACCCGCAAGGCCTACCAGAATCAGCTGCGGATTACAGTCCCGCACCGCGCGGGCAATCGCCTCCGCCAGCGCCGGATCTTTCGCCGCCTGGTTATAGAGCATGCCGTGCGGCTTCACGTGGCGCATGACACCGTTCTCAGCGCGTACCATCGCCTCCAGCGCGCCGATCTGGTAGAGCACCTGAGCGTAGACCGTATCCGGCGGCAGATCCATCGCCGTGCGGCCAAAGTTTTCCCGGTCAGGGAAGCTCGGATGAGCGCCAATCGCGACGCCGTTTTTGATGGCATTACGCACGCTCTCCAGCATGGTTTGCGCATCGCCCGCATGAAAGCCACAGGCGATGTTGACCGAGGTGACCAGCGTCATCAGCACCGCATCGGCGCTGCTGCCCTCGCCCAGATCGGCATTCAAATCAATCTTTACCATCAAGCCTCCACGCCAGCTGTTCGAGATAACGCTGCTGATCCTGCCGCGCCTTCAGCGCCTCTTCCAGTGAACACTGTACGAAGTGAATCGGCTGTCCGAGGGGAATTTGCGCCAGATGGTAGCGATCGGCTTCAATGATGCAGGCAATTCGCGGGTAACCGCCGGTCGTCTGCGCGTCGTTCATTAACACGATCGGCTGACCGTTGCCCGGCACCTGAATGACCCCCGGCAATAAACCGTGGGAGAGCAGTTCCCGGTCCGTCGTGCGGGTCAGCGGTTGCCCCTGAAGACGGTAGCCCATGCGGTTACTCTGCGGACTGAGCTTCCACGGCGAGCGCCAGAAGGACTCTTTGGAAGCCTCGTCAAACTCATGATATTCCGGCCCCGGTAAGGCGCGGATCTGGTTTCCCCAAAGCAGCTGTTTTACGCCCTGCGCGGTCGAGAAATGGCGTGCCGAGGGCTTGATTGCCAGCCGGTCGCCGTCGCGCAGCAAACGTCCTTCATGACCGCCGATCCCAGCTTTCTGATCGGTGCTGGATGAGCCCAGCACCTCAGGCACGTCGATGCCGCCCGCCACCGCGAGATAGCTACGCACACCGTGCAAAGGACGCTTTAAGGTCAGACGCTGTCCGGCTTTCGCCCGCAGCCGCCAGCCGGTCCAGACCGCTTTGCCATCCAGCGTCGCATCACACCCCGCGCCGGTTAAGGCAAACCAGGTCTCCTGACTAAACTCAATGACGCACTGGCCGAGCGTAATTTCGAGCGCGGCCGTATTGCCGGGGTTGCCCACCAGCACGTTAGCAATCTCCAGCGCAGGCCTGTCCAGCGCGCCACAATAGCTCACGCCAGACTGGCGCATACCAAAGCGGCCCGCATCCTGTACGGAGGTATAAAGCCCGGCGCGAATAAGCGTTAACATACCCCCTCCTTCTGCGGGATAAAGCGAAGGGTATCGCCGGGACGCAGGAGTATTGGCGTCTCCAGCCCCGGGTCAAATAACGGTGTGGCGGTATGCCCAATAAGCTGCCAGCCGCCGGGCGATGTCAGCGGATAAACGCCGGTCTGCTCGCCGCCGATAGCCACCGTCCCCGCCGGTACGCTCAGGCGCGGTTCGGCACGACGTGGCGTATGCAGCTGAGGGGCTAATCCCCCCAGATACGGGAATCCGGGCTGAAACCCCAGGAACCAGACCACGTAGTCAACCGAGCTGTGCAGCTCAACAACCTGCTTTGCTGTTAAACCACAGTGGTCTGCCACCACGTCGAGATCCGGTCCCCCCGTGCCGCCATACACGACCGGGATCTCGATGGCACGCGATTCCGGCTCCAGCGCCTCACTCTCTTCCCACCAGCGCTGCAAACGTTCGATGGCATCCAGCGCCAGCGTATGCGGGCTACGCAGCACCACTGTGATGTTATTCATCCCCGGAATGGCTTCAACCACTTCCGGCAGATCGACCAGACGCTGGGTTAGCCGCCAGATACGCTTTTGCGTGGCAAGGGTCACCGGCGGCTCGAGCTCCAGAACCACTGCCGTTTCTCCCAGAAGATAACAACGCGCTCGCTGCACTCAGGCACCTCTCATCAGGCCGGGTTAGGGATATCAATAAAGGTCACATCCAGATCGGTGTTTTCCGTCAGCCACTCGCTGAGGGCGCGAATGCCGCCGCGCTCGGTGGCATGATGGCCTGCCGCGTAAAAATGCAGCCCCTGCTCACGCGCCGAATGAATAGTCTGCTCGGACACCTCGCCGGTGATAAAAGCATCGACACCAAAACGCGCGGCGCTGTCGATAAAGCCCTGCCCGCCACCGGTACACCAGGCCACACGCTTCACCGTATCCGGGCCGGTATCACCGCTCCATAGCGGACGACGCCCCAGGCGCGCTTCAATCCACGAGGCCAGCTCCAGCCCCGGAACCGGCATCGCCAGTTCGCCCCACGGCACCAGCGGCTCAATCTCGCCCATAACGGTAATGCCCAGTAGCTGCGCCAGCTGGACGTTGTTGCCGAGCTCCGGGTGCGCATCCAGCGGCAGGTGGTAACCGTACAGGTTAATGTCATTTGCCAGCAGCGTTTTCAGGCGGTTGCGCTTCATGCCGCGAATAATCGGCGATTCGTTTTTCCAGAAGTAACCGTGATGGACAATCACCGCATCAGCGTTCTGACGGACCGCCTCGTCCAGCAGCGCCTGGCTTGCCGTGACGCCGGTGATAATTTTTTGCACCGTTTCACGTCCTTCGACCTGGAGCCCGTTCGGGCCGTAATCGCTGAAGGAGGCACTATTCAGTTTTTCGTTAATCAGGCGTTCCAGTTCGCTGTTTTTCATCATCACTCTCTTATGCTTTGCGGGCCGCTTCGTACGCAGCCAGCGTGGCGACACGCGCCTGTTTATGATCGACAATCGGACGGGGATAATTCAGTTTTACACGCTGTTTATCCGCCCATGCCCACGGTTCGTGGATCGCTTTAGCCGGTATCTCTTTAAGTTCAGGGACCCAGCGGCGGATAAACTCGCCGTCCTCATCAAATTTTTGTCCCTGAGTGGTTGGATTAAAAATCCGGAAATAGGGAGCCGCATCGGTGCCCGTTGAGGCTGCCCACTGCCAGCCGCCGTTATTCGCGGCAAGATCGCCATCGATCAGCTGAGAGATAAAATAGCGCTCTCCGATACGCCAGTCGATAAGCAGATCCTTCACCAGAAAGCTGGCGGTAATCATTCGCAGGCGGTTGTGCATCCACCCGGTCTCATTGAGCTGACGCATCGCGGCATCGACTATCGGATAGCCCGTCTGCCCTGTTTGCCAGGCCTGTAAAAGTGCCTCGTCGTGCTGCCATTTTACGTTGTCGGTCCAGGGAATGAACGGACGATGCTTACAGAGATCGGGATAATACGTCATCAGATGGCGGTAGAACTCACGCCAGATAAGTTCGTTAATCCAGACAGAACCGGCTCCCCCTTCCAGCGCCTGCGGCTGCTCCGCCAGCAGACGGTGTAAACACTGACGAGGAGAGATCGCGCCCAGCGCCAGACAGGCCGACAGGCGGCTGGTGCCCTCGATGGCGGGAAAATCCCGACGCGCGTCGTAGTTGGCCGCATCCTGTTTGCAGAACTGGCGCAGTTGGGCGATGGCCGCTTTCTCATCAGCGGGGAACAGCGCTTTATCAAACGGCTGCTGAGGATAATCGAACGTCATTTCAGGCAGGTCCTTTATGGCTTCGCCCCTCGCAGCAGGCGCAGCAACGCACTCCGGCAACGCCTCTTTCAGACGTTTGATAAAGGCATTTTTAAACGGTGTGAAAACTTTATACATCTCACGGTTGCCGGTCATCACGCTGCCCGGCGCCAGCATCACGCTGTCATCAAATCCTTCACAGACCACATCTTCCAGTATCTTCTCCAGCTGACGGTCGCGCTGCTGCTCGTTGAATTCGTACTGATAGTTGTAAAAAAGATGCGTGACGTTGTGCTGCTTACAGGTCTCCTGCACCGTCTGCAGCTGTGCGGCAAAATCACTTACCTCTTTATAAATCAGCGGTATGCCTTTTCCGGCAAGCGAATGCTGCAGATCGGTCAGATACGCCCGCAGCAAGGCCGCCTGGCGTGGCGCCATATCATGCTGCCGCCACTGCCCGGGCGTAGCCACAAACAGAGCCAGTACGTTAGCGTCTTTGGCGCGGCAGGCTGCCGCGAGGGCGATGTTGTCATGTACGCGCAGATCCGCGCGAAACCAAACCAGATGGGTGGGCATAAAACTCCAGGCAAATATCCATTATGTCCGTAAGGGCATGCCGTAAAAGGAAAAAGCATGCATTGAACTACTTTGCCATGAAGTGTAGACGGGATGAAATAAAAAAGGCCGCCCGAGGCGGCCTTAACGCTACTTGTCCTGCGAAATCGTGGTTAAAGCAACAAACCCGATCGGCTCATCACTTATTAGGATTTTATAAAGGCTTCGAGGGATTGCCATCTGCTTACAGGAGGGGATGATAAAAATCCCGGGTAGGGGCTGGAAGACCACCCAACGGACCGCGAATCCCGAGGGACAAAAAAACCGCCACATTACTGTTGGCGGTTTTTTTATTGCTGTGTGTAGTCTTAGTAGAAGTCGCAGGTCGCTTTCTCGGCCTGATCCATCCATACCGGCTTCTCGCTGGTTTTCGCCCAGACGCGGTGCAGATAGCTATAAAAACGTGCGCGATCTTTCCAGAACAGCATCACCGGCAGAGCCAGCACGCCAGCCACTACGGCGAAAGCGCGGCGCATGAACACGATATGAGCCGGAAACTCTTTATAAAGATCCATATTTTTCTCCCCTATAGTTGGCCGGAAACGTCATCCGGAAAATTCAAAATCTGTGACCTGGCTAAAATAATATCGCTTTGTTTGTAATTTTACTACTCATCTGACCACTTATTTTCGTCCGTTTAGCAAAAATTTACACTCACACCGTAATTAAGTTACAAAAAAGTTAACGATTTACTTATCAATAGTTAAATTGTGGGCTTTGCCATTTTTATACTTTTTTTACACCCGCCTTCTCCATTTTTGCGAAATCTTTGCGCCAGAAATCCTACCGTGAGTACAACAACGAAAGTCACCCGGAGGTGGATTGTGAGTGCAGGTCTTATTGCCGGCATCGTGCTGGTGTTCCTGTTATTGGGTTATCTGGTTTATGCCCTGATTAATGCGGAGGCATTCTGATGGCTGCTCAGGCGTTTTTGCTTATTGCCAGTTTCTTAGTGGTGTTGTTCGTCCTGGCAAGGCCGCTGGGCTCGGGGCTGGCACGGCTGATCAATAACGTTCCCCTGCCCGGCACGGGAAGCGTTGAAAAAGGGATCTGGCGCGTACTGGGAATAGACGATCGGGAGATGAACTGGCGTGACTATCTGATCGCCATTCTGCTGCTGAATATCGTTGGTCTCATTGCGCTTTTTGCCATGCTGATGTTGCAGGGCATTCTGCCGCTGAATCCGCAACAGTTACCGGGCTTGTCCTGGCATCTTGCGCTTAACACGGCGGTCAGTTTTGTCACCAACACCAACTGGCAGTCCTATTCCGGTGAAACCACGCTCAGCTACTTCAGCCAGATGGTCGGGTTAACCGTGCAGAACTTCCTCTCTGCCGCGAGCGGTATTGCGGTGATCTTCGCGCTGACGCGTGCGTTTGCGCGCCAGAAAGTGAGCACGCTGGGTAACGCGTGGGTGGATCTGACGCGCATTACGCTGTGGATCCTGCTGCCGATTGCGCTGCTGATCGCGCTGTTCTTCATTCAGCAGGGCACCCTGCAAAACCTGATGCCTTACACGCCTTATACCTCGCTGGAAGGCGCAAAACAGCTCCTGCCGATGGGGCCAGTGGCGTCGCAGGAAGCCATCAAAATGCTCGGGACGAACGGCGGGGGCTTCTTCAACGCCAACTCCTCGCATCCGTTTGAAAACCCTACCGCCCTGACCAATTTTGTGCAGATGCTGGCGATTTTTCTGATCCCCGCCGCGCTCTGCTTTGCCTTTGGCGACGTAGTCAACGATCGCCGTCAGGGGCGCACCCTGCTCTGGACCATGTCGCTTATCTTCGTGGTCTGTGTAGCGCTGGTGATGTGGGCCGAATGGCAGGGTAATCCGCACTTCCTGACACTGGGTGCCGACAGCGCAATCAACATGGAAGGTAAAGAGAGCCGCTTTGGCATTCTCGCCAGCAGCCTGTATGCGGTGGTCACCACGGCTGCCTCGTGCGGGGCCGTCAACGCCATGCACGATTCCTTTACGGCGCTGGGTGGCATGATCCCGATGTGGCTGATGCAGATTGGCGAGGTGGTGTTTGGCGGCGTAGGCTCTGGTCTTTACGGCATGCTGCTGTTCGTGCTGCTGGCGGTGTTTATTGCCGGTCTGATGATTGGCCGCACCCCGGAATATCTGGGTAAAAAAATCGACGTTCGCGAGATGAAATTAACCGCGCTGGCGATTCTGGTCACCCCGGCGCTTGTGCTGCTCGGCACCGCGCTGGCGCTGATGACCGAGGCCGGACGCAGCGGCATCTTTAACCCTGGCATTCACGGTTTCAGTGAAGTGCTGTATGCCGTCTCCTCTGCCGCCAACAACAACGGCAGCGCCTTTGCAGGCTTAAGCGCCAACTCACCGTTCTGGAACTGCCTGCTGGCGTTCTGCATGTTCGTGGGTCGCTTCGGGATCATTGTGCCGGTTATGGCGATTGCCGGATCGCTGGTGAACAAAAAAATCCAACCGACCACCACCGGGACGTTACCGACCCACGGCGCGCTGTTTATCGGCCTGCTGACGGGCACCGTGTTACTGGTCGGCGCCCTGACCTTTATCCCCGCCCTCGCGTTAGGCCCGGTCGCGGAATACCTCTCTTTACGCTGATTTTGCGGAGAAATTGTCATGAGTCGTAAACAACTGGCCCTGTTCGAACCGTCATTAGTTCGTCAGGCGCTCATGGATGCGGTGAAAAAGCTGAGCCCGCGCGTGCAGTGGCACAACCCGGTGATGTTTATTGTCTGGGCGGGAAGCGTCCTGACCACCGGCCTGGCGATTGCCATGGGAACGGGCCACATGCCGGGGAATGCGATGTTTACCGGCGCCATCAGCCTGTGGCTGTGGTTTACCGTGCTGTTCGCCAATTTTGCGGAAGCGCTGGCGGAAGGCCGGAGTAAAGCCCAGGCCAACAGCCTGAAAGGGGTGAAAAAAACCGCCTTCGCGCGCAAGCTACGTGAACCGAAATACGGCGCGCAGATGGACCACGTTCCGGCGGATGAACTGCGTAAAGGCGATGTGGTGCTGGTGGAAGCCGGTGACATCATCCCTTGCGACGGCGAAGTCATTGAAGGGGGAGCATCGGTGGATGAAAGCGCCATCACCGGCGAATCCGCGCCGGTGATCCGTGAGTCCGGCGGCGATTTCGCCTCCGTGACGGGCGGGACGCGCATTCTTTCCGACTGGCTGGTGATACAGTGCAGCGTTAACCCGGGTGAAACCTTCCTCGACCGGATGATCGCCATGGTGGAAGGCGCCCAGCGCCGTAAAACGCCAAACGAAATTGCCCTGACCATCCTGCTGGTGGCCCTGACCATTGTCTTCCTGCTGGCAACCGCGACGCTGTGGCCATTCTCTGCCTATGGCGGTACCGCGGTCACCGTCACGGTACTGGTGGCGCTGCTGGTTTGTCTGATCCCAACCACCATTGGCGGCCTGCTGTCGGCCATCGGCGTGGCCGGCATGAGCCGTATGCTCGGTGCCAACGTTATCGCCACCAGCGGGCGTGCGGTGGAAGCCGCCGGTGACGTGGACGTCTTGCTGCTGGATAAAACCGGGACCATCACCCTCGGTAACCGTCAGGCGTCAGATTTCTTACCCGCCCCGGGCGTGGATGAAAAAACGCTGGCAGATGCCGCACAGCTCTCTTCGCTTGCCGATGAAACCCCGGAAGGCCGCAGTATCGTGATCCTCGCCAAGCAACGCTTTAACCTGCGCCAGCGCGACGTTCAGAGCCTGCACGCCACGTTCGTGCCCTTCACGGCACAAACCCGCATGAGCGGCATTAACATTCAGGATCGCATGATCCGTAAAGGCTCGGTTGACGCCATCCGCCGCCACATCGAGGCTAACAACGGTCACTTCCCGCCGGAAGTGGACAGCCTGGTCGAAAGCGTGGCCCGTCAGGGGGCGACGCCGCTGGTGGTGGCCGAAGGGGCCCATGTGCTGGGGGTAATTGCGCTGAAGGATATCGTCAAAGGCGGCATCAAGGAGCGCTTTGCCCAGCTGCGTAAGATGGGGATCAAAACGGTAATGATCACCGGGGATAACCGTCTTACCGCCGCGGCGATTGCCGCCGAAGCGGGCGTGGATGATTTCCTTTCCGAAGCCACACCGGAAGCCAAGCTGGCACTGATTCGTCAGTATCAGGCGGAAGGCCGTCTGGTGGCGATGACGGGTGACGGTACCAACGATGCCCCTGCCCTGGCGCAGGCCGACGTGGCGGTGGCAATGAACTCCGGTACCCAGGCGGCAAAAGAGGCGGGCAATATGGTCGACCTCGACTCTAACCCGACCAAGCTGATCGAAGTGGTACACATCGGCAAGCAGATGCTGATGACGCGCGGGTCGCTGACCACGTTCAGCATCGCCAACGACGTGGCGAAGTATTTCGCCATCATTCCGGCCGCGTTTGCCGCGACCTATCCGCAGTTAAACGCCCTGAACGTGATGCACCTGCACTCTCCGGCCTCGGCCATTCTGAGCGCAGTCATCTTTAACGCCCTGATTATTGTCTTCCTGATCCCGCTGGCGCTGAAGGGCGTGAGCTACAAGCCGCTCACGGCGGCCGCCATGCTGCGCCGTAACCTGTGGATTTACGGCCTGGGCGGGCTGGTGGTGCCCTTCGTCGGTATCAAGGTTATCGACCTGCTGTTGACGCTGTTCGGCCTGGTTTAAAAGGTGAATCAAATGACCATGTTACGCCCCGCTATACTTCTGTTTATTCTGCTGTCTCTCATTACCGGCGGGCTGTACCCGCTGGTGACCACCGCGCTGGGCCAGTGGTGGTTTAAGGATCAGGCTAACGGCTCGCTGATACTGCAAAACGGTGAAAACCGCGGTTCTCGCCTGATTGGTCAGAACTTTACGGATGCCCGCTACTTCCAGGGACGCCCTTCCGCCACTGCCGAAAGCCCGTATAATCCGATGGCATCCGGCGGCAGCAACCTGGCGGGCAGCAACCCGGAGCTGGACAAAGCCGTCGCTGAGCGCGTGGCAACCCTTCGCGCCGCGAATCCACAGGCCAGCCGGGAAGTACCCGTGGAGCTGGTGACCGCCTCGGCCAGCGGGCTGGACTACAGCCTGACGCCGGCAGCCGTGGCATGGCAGATCCCGCGCGTCGTCGCCGCCCGCCAGCTAACCGTCGAACAGGTGAGCCAGCTGGTTGCAGAGCACACGCAAAAGCCGCTGGTCAGCTTCATCGGCATGCCCGTGGTAAATATTGTTGAGCTGAATCTGGCGCTGGACGCGCTAAGGAAAAACTAAATGACCGACGAGCCCATGCGCCCGGATCCGGACAGGCTGCTTGAACAGACGGCTGAAGCCCATCGTGGCAAACTGAAAATTTTCTTCGGCGCCTGCGCGGGCGTCGGGAAAACCTTCGCCATGCTGACGGAAGCCCAGCGGCTTCGGGCGCAGGGGCTCGATATTTTGATCGGCGTGGTTGAAACCCACGGACGTAAAGAGACGGCATCGCTGCTGAAGGGGCTGGCTACCCAGCCGCCCCGCCGCATCAGCCATCGCGGTCGGTTAGTCACCGAATTCGATCTCGATGCCGCCCTCGCCCGCCGTCCCGCCCTTATCCTGATGGACGAACTGGCGCACAGCAATGCGCCAGGCTCACGCCACCCAAAACGCTGGCAGGATGTTGAAGAGCTACTTGAAGCCGGTATCGATGTGTTCACCACGGTTAACGTTCAGCATCTTGAAAGCCTGAACGACGTGGTCAGCGGCGTGACCGGCATTCAGGTGCGCGAGACGGTGCCCGACCCCTTCTTTGATTCCGCGGACGAGGTGGTGCTGGTCGACCTGCCCCCCGATGATTTGCGCCAGCGCCTGCACGAAGGCAAAGTGTATATCGCCGGCCAGGCCGAGCGCGCCATCGAACATTTCTTCCGTAAAGGCAACCTGATAGCCCTGCGCGAGCTGGCCCTGCGCCGAACCGCCGACCGGGTGGACGATCAGATGCGCGCCTGGCGCGACCTGCAGGGCCAGGAACGCGTCTGGCACACGCGGGATGCCATCCTGCTGTGCGTCGGCCACGGCAGCGGTAATGAAAAGCTTGTCCGCACCGCCGCGCGCCTCGCTGCCAAATTTGGCAGCGTCTGGCATGCGGTATATGTCGAAACGCCGCAGCTCCACGCGCTGCCCGAAAACCAGCGTCGCGCGATCCTGAGTTCGCTGCGCCTGGCGCAGGAGCTGGGTGCCGAAACCGCGACGCTTTCCGATCCGCAGGAAGATAAAGCCATTCTGCGCTACGCGCGCGAGCACAACCTGGGGAAAATCGTCATTGGCCGTCGCCAGCATCGCCGCTGGTTTAGCCGCGAATCCTTTGCCGACAAGCTGGCTCGTCGTGCGCCGGATCTGGATCTGGTGATTGTGGCGCTGGATGACAAACCTACCCCCTTACCGAATCGCGCGCCGGACATCCGCACCTTCAGCGATAAATGGCGCATTCAGCTTCGCGGCTGTCTTGTCGCCGTCGTGCTCTGCGCCCTGATTACCGTCATTGCCAGCCAGTGGCTGATTGCGTTTGATGCCGCCAACCTGGTGATGATCTACCTTCTTGGCGTGGTGGTGGTGGCGCTCTTTTACGGGCGCTGGCCGTCGGTACTGGCGACGGTTGTCAACG
Organism: Enterobacter sp. NFIX59; assembly: GCF_900113755.1. Lineage (NCBI taxonomy): Bacteria > Pseudomonadati > Pseudomonadota > Gammaproteobacteria > Enterobacterales > Enterobacteriaceae > Enterobacter > Enterobacter sp. NFIX59. Next base: position 1,367,552 of record NZ_FOQN01000001.1, read on the forward strand.
TCATCAGCTTCGATCTGTTCTTTATTGCTCCCCGCGGGACGCTCGCCGTCTCGGACGTGCAGTACATCCTTACCTTTGCGGTGATGCTCACCGTCGGGCTGGTGATCGGGAATCTGACGGCGGGCGTACGCTACCAGGCACGCATCGCCCGCTACCGCGAACAGCGTACGCGCCATCTCTATGAGATGTCGAAATCGCTGGCGGTGGGCCGTACGCCGCTGGATATCGTGCAGACCAGCGAGCAGTTTATTCGCTCGACGTTTCATGCCAGCAACCTGATTTTACTCCCGGACGAACACGGTAAGCTGCGCCCGCTGACCTCGGCCACCGGCATGACGCCCTGGGACGAAGCCATTGCGCGCTGGAGCTTTGACAAAGGCTTACCGGCAGGCGCAGGGACCGACACCCTCCCCGGCGTGCCCTATCAAATTCTGCCGCTGCGCAGTGCCGATAAAAATCAGGGGCTGGTCATCGTAGAGCCTTCCAACCTGCGCCAACTGATGATCCCCGAACAGCAGCGTTTACTGGAGACGTTTACGCTGCTGGTTGCCAGCGCGCTGGAGCGGCTGGCTCTCACCGCCAGCGAGGAACAGGCCCGTCTGGCGAGCGAGCGTGAAAGCATTCGTAACTCGCTGCTGGCGGCGCTCTCGCACGATCTGCGTACCCCGCTCACCGTCCTGTTTGGTCAGTCAGAAATCCTGACGCTGGACCTGGCGGCGGAAGGCTCTAAACACGCCCTTCAGGCCAGCGAGATCCGCCAGCATGTGCTGAATACCACGCGCCTGGTGAATAACCTGCTCGATATGGCGCGTATCCAGTCAGGCGGTTTTAACCTCAAAAAAGAGTGGCTCACGCTGGAAGAGGTGGTGGGCAGCGCCCTGAAAATGCTCGAACCCGGCCTGGGTGGGAGACATATCGCGCTGAACATGCCCGAGCCTCTGACGTTAATTCACGTCGACGGTCCGCTGTTTGAGCGGGTGCTGATCAACCTGCTGGAGAACGCCGGCAAATATGCGGGCTCCAGCGCCCGGATTGGGGTGGATGCGACGGTGGACGATGGTACGCTTCGTCTTGACGTCTGGGATACCGGCCCCGGCATCCCTGCCGGGCAGGAGCTGGCTATTTTCGAAAAATTCGCACGCGGCAATAAGGAGTCGGCCATTCCAGGCGTCGGGCTGGGGCTGGCGATTTGCCAGGCGATCATTGACGTCCATGGCGGGACCATTTCCGCAGAGAATCGTCCGGAAGGCGGCGCGCGGTTTTGTGTTACACTTCCTCTGGAAACCCCGCCAGAACTTAATGAATTACCAGAGGATTTGTGATCAACGTTCTGATTGTTGAAGATGAGATCGCCATTAGCCGTTTTCTGCGCGCTGCGCTGGAAGGAGACGGTCTGCGCGTTCATGATGCGGGTACGCTTCAGCGGGGTTTAATTGAAGCCGCTACCCGCAAGCCGGACCTGGTGATCCTCGATCTTGGCCTACCGGACGGTGACGGCATCGATTTTATCCGGGAAGTCCGTCAGTGGAGCCAGATGCCGATCCTCGTGCTCTCCGCCCGTACTGAAGAGACGGATAAAATCGCGGCGCTGGATGCCGGGGCGGATGACTATCTGATTAAACCTTTTGGGATCGGCGAACTACAGGCCCGCCTTCGCGTGGCGCTGCGTCGCCACAGCGCAACCACGCCTGCTGACCCAACCTACACGTTTGGGGATATCCGGGTTGACCTGGCCGCGCGGCGCATTGTGCGCGGCGATGAGGAGATTCACCTCACGCCGATAGAATTTCGCCTGCTCGCCGTACTGCTCAACAACCACGGTAAGGTTCTCACCCAACGCCAGCTGTTAAGTCAGGTGTGGGGACCCAACGCTGTGGAACATAGTCATTATTTACGCATATATATGGGACATCTTCGTCAGAAACTCGAAGTCGACCCCGCTCGCCCTCGCCATCTATTAACTGAAACCGGTATCGGTTATCGGTTTATGCTTTGAATAACTATTCATTTTATTTCTAAATAAAACTCAATCCCTCAGAAAATATTTCACAAATAACCCATACGTTATTTTTACGGGTTATTTTTGCTCATTTAAAACATTGATAACACAACCCATTAACGCACCATCAACAAATCAGAATTTTGATCTGCGATATTCATCTAAAACGAATATTTATTTCTGATTTGATCGATTATCGGTGATCTACCTCACGGTTAATCGCCTTTTCCTGGATAAAATGACCATGCTTTCAATTACTGAAAGGAAAATGAATCATGGAAAACAACAATCGCTTAATGCCCCATATAAGGCGGACAACACATATCATGATGTTTGCCCACCGAAACTGCTTTGACTTTCATCTCTTTAATGCCCGGTAGTCCTTCGACTTCTGGCGCACTCGCTTACAGGCCATCCTGAAACATCTTATTTTACAGGCTTTTGCCTGTGAACCCGTGCGCTCATTCATCTTGATTCAGACTCATCCGCACCGGGCGGACTGAATTTCAATCATCAAAAAAGCAATTCACTGATTTAAATCAGCGGCCACCCTTTGCTTTTTTTTCCGGAAAATTATCGATTTCTTTCTTGCAAGAAATCGAGGGACGTTTATTACCTAAAATAAAGAGAGAAAGATGAAAAGTTTAAAAATCGCAGCCAGCCGTGCCTGTCCGGATTGCTTTACCACCCAGCGTGAACTGGTGGATGTCCGCGCTTCTGATTATATTGATGTTGCCGCCATTGTTCTGGCGGTAACGGATATTGCCAGCGGTATCCTGGACGAAATAGAAGCCACCGGTTTTGGCATTCCTGTTTTTGTCGCGACGCATAAAGAAGAGATCATTCCGGCAGACTATTTATCGCGCATTCATGGCGTATTTGAGTATTCAGACACCAGCAACGACTTTTATGGACGCCAGCTGGAAGCAGCGGCCCTGAAGTACGAAACCCAACTGCGCCCGCCGTTTTTCCGCGCACTGGTCGACTACGTGAAGCAGGGCAACAGCGCGTTTGACTGTCCTGGGCATCAGGGTGGTCAGTTCTTCCGCCGTCATCCTGCCGGTAATCAGTTTGTCGATTTCTTTGGCGAGACGCTTTTCCGCTCCGATCTGTGCAACGCCGACGTGGCAATGGGCGATCTGCTGATCCACGAAGGCGCACCGTGCATTGCCCAGCAGCATGCAGCAAAAGTCTTTAATGCCGATAAGACCTACTTCGTGCTGAACGGCACCTCGTCATCCAACAAAGTGGTACTTAACGCCCTGCTCACCCCGGGCGACCTGGTGCTGTTCGACCGTAACAACCACAAATCTAACCATCACGGTGCCCTCCTCCAGGCTGGCGCAACGCCGGTCTATCTCGAAACCGCGCGTAACCCGTACGGCTTCATTGGTGGCATTGACGCCCACTGCTTTGAAGAAAGCTATCTGCGCGAGCTGGTAGCAGAGGTGGCGCCGGGCCGTGCACGCGATGCGCGTCCGTTCCGTCTGGCGGTGATCCAGCTGGGTACCTACGATGGCACCATCTATAACGCCCGTCAGGTGGTGGATAAGATTGGGCACCTGTGTGATTACATCCTGTTTGACTCGGCCTGGGTGGGTTATGAGCAGTTTATTCCGATGATGGCCGACTGCTCGCCGCTGCTGCTGGAGCTGAACGAAAACGATCCAGGGATCCTGGTCACCCAGTCCGTGCATAAACAGCAGGCAGGCTTCTCCCAGACCTCGCAAATTCACAAGAAAGACAGCCATATCAAAGGGCAACAGCGCTATGTCCCGCATAAGCGGCTGAATAATGCCTTTATGATGCATGCCTCCACCAGCCCGTTTTATCCGCTGTTCGCTGCGCTGGACATTAACGCCCGTATGCATGAAGGCCAGAGCGGCCGCAACATGTGGATGGACTGCGTGGTGAACGGTATCGAAGCGCGCAAGCTGATCCTGGAGAACTGCCAGTATCTGCGTCCCTTCGTGCCGGAGACGGTGGATGGCCGTCCGTGGGAAAGCTGGGACACGGCGGAGATTGCAACCGATCTGCGCTTCTTCCACTTCGTGCCGGGTGAAAACTGGCACGCTTTTGAAGGCTACGCAGAGCATCAGTATTTTATCGACCCATGCAAGCTCCTGCTGACCACGCCTGGCATTAACGCCCGCACCGGGGAGTATGACGACTTCGGCGTGCCCGCCACTATCCTTGCCAACTTCCTGCGTGAAAACGGCATCGTGCCGGAAAAATGCGATCTCAACTCGATCCTGTTCCTGCTCACGCCTGCGGAAGATATGGGCAAACTGCAGCAGCTGGTGGCGCAGCTGGTGCGCTTCGAAAAACTGCTCGAGAGCGATGTTCCGCTGAAAGAGGTCCTGCCTTCTCTCTACAAACAGCATCCGGAACGTTACGCGGATTACACCCTGCGCCAGATCTGCCAGGAGATGCATGACCTGTACGCCCGCCACAACGTGAAACAGCTGCAGAAAGAGATGTTCCGCAAGTCTCACTTCCCACGCGTGATGATGAACCCGCAGGACGCGAACTACGCCTATCTGCGCGGTGAAGTTGAGCTGGTCTCCCTGCGCGACGCGGAAGGCCGCATCGCCGCCGAAGGCGCACTTCCTTATCCGCCGGGGGTACTGTGTGTTGTCCCAGGGGAAGTCTGGGGCGGTTCCGTGCTGCGCTACTTTGCCGCCCTGGAAGAAGGCATCAACCTTCTGCCAGGCTTCGCGCCGGAGCTGCAGGGTGTTTACGTCGAGGAGTGTGAGGGCCGCAAACAGGTTCGCTGCAATGTCATCAAACAACCCGTCGCTCAGCCCGCGCTGCTGAAAGGAGAGAAATTATGAGTAAGTCCAATAAGATGGGCGTGGTGCAGCTGACCATCCTCACCATGGTGAACATGATGGGCTCCGGGATTATCATGCTGCCCACCAAGCTTGCAGAGGTGGGTACCATCTCTATCATCTCCTGGCTGGTGACGGCAGTCGGTTCAATGGCGCTGGCGTGGGCGTTCGCCAAGTGCGGGATGTTCAGTCGTAAGTCAGGCGGGATGGGGGGCTATGCCGAATACGCCTTTGGCAAGTCGGGCAACTTTATGGCCAACTACACCTACGGCGTGTCGCTGCTGATCGCCAACGTGGCGATTGCCATCTCCGCCGTAGGCTACGGTACGGAGCTGTTTGGCGCGACGCTCAGCCCGGTACAAATTGGGCTGGCGACCATCGGGGTTCTGTGGATCTGCACCGTGGCTAACTTTGGCGGTGCGCGTATCACCGGACAGCTCTCCAGCGTCACCGTCTGGGGCGTGATTATCCCGGTTGTCGGCCTGTGCATCATCGGCTGGTTCTGGTTCAGCCCGACGCTGTACGCCAACTCCTGGAACCCGCACCATGTGCCGTTCTTTACCGCTGTGGGCTCTTCTATCGCTATGACGCTCTGGGCTTTCCTGGGGCTGGAATCCGCCTGCGCGAACGCGGAAGTGGTGGAGAATCCTGAAAAGAATGTGCCGATTGCGGTCCTTGGCGGAACGCTGGGCGCGGCGGTGATCTATATCGTCTCGACTAACGTGATTGCGGGTATCGTACCGAATATGGATCTGGCTAACTCCACGGCGCCGTTCGGGCTGGCCTTCGCGCAGATGTTCACGCCGGAAGTCGGGAAAGTGATCATGGGTCTGATGGTGATGTCCTGCTGCGGTTCACTCCTTGGGTGGCAGTTCACCATCGCACAGGTGTTTAAATCCTCCGCTGATGAAGGTTACTTCCCAAAAATCTTCTCCCGCGTGACCAAAGCGGATGCACCGGTGCAGGGCATGCTGGCGATTGTTATCTTCCAGAGCGGATTGTCGCTGATGACCATTAGCCCGTCGCTGAACAGCCAGTTCAACGTGCTGGTCAACCTGGCGGTCGTGACAAATATCATTCCGTATATTCTGTCGATGGCGGCGCTGGTGATTATTCAGAAAGTCGCGAAGGTGGATCCACGCAAGGCGCGTGCGGCGAATATCGTGGCGCTGATTGGCGCGATTTACAGCTTCTACGCGCTCTACTCATCCGGTGAGGAAGCGATGCTGTATGGCGCGATGGTGACCTTTATGGGCTGGACGCTGTACGGTCTGGTGTCACCTCGGTTTGAATTGAAGAACAAGCACAGTTAGGTAAAAGCAAAACGGCAACCCAAGGGTTGCCGTTTTTATTGTTTTCTCCCTCTCCCTGTGGGAGAGGGCCGGGGTGAGGGCATCAGCCCGCACCCAAACCGCACTTACGCGTTTTTCAGCACTTCGCTGACAATCTCTACCGCTTCTTTCTCAATCTGCTGACGGTGCTCAGCGCCGAGGAAGCTTTCGCAATAGATTTTATACGCATCTTCCGTACCGGATGGACGCGCGGCAAACCAGCCGTTTTCGGTCATCACTTTCAGCCCACCAATGGAGGCGCCGTTGCCCGGTGCCGCCGTCAGACGTGCGGTGATCGGATCGCCCGCCAGGGTGCTTGCGCTGACCATCTCCGGAGAGAGTTTGGACAGGGCCGCTTTCTGAGCTGACGTCGCGCTGGCCTGAATACGGTTATAGCTTGGTGCACCAAAGCGTGCCGCCAGATCATTGTAATGTTCCTGCGGGTTTTTACCGGTGACCGCGGTGATTTCCGCCGCCAGCAGGCACATGATGATGCCGTCTTTATCGGTTGACCATGGCGTGCCGTCGAAACGCAGGAAAGAGGCCCCCGCGCTCTCTTCACCACCGAAACCAAAGCTGCCGTCGTGCAGACCGTCAACGAACCATTTGAAGCCCACCGGCACTTCCACCAGCTTGCGGCCCAGCGCCTCGACCACGCGGTCGATCATCGCCGAGGAAACCAGCGTTTTACCGACGGCCACCTCTTTGCCCCACTGCGGACGGTGCTGGAACAGGTAGTTAATCGCAACCGCCAGATAGTGGTTCGGGTTCATCAGCCCGGCAGGGGTGACGATACCGTGGCGGTCGTAATCCGGGTCGTTAGCAAACGCCAGATCGAATTTATCACGCAGCGCCAGCAGGCCCGCCATTGCGCACTCGGAGGAGCAGTCCATGCGGATCGCGCCGTCTTTGTCCAGGTGCATAAAACGGAAGGTCTGATCGACGTGATCGTTCACGATGGTCAGATCCAGCTTGTAGTGCTCGGCAATACGTTTCCAGTATTCAATACCGGAGCCGCCCAGCGGATCCACGCCCAGCTTCAGGCCAGCTTTCTGAATGGCCGCCATATCGACGATATCCGCCAGCCCTTCCACGAACGGCTGAACCAGATCCTGCTCTTTCACGTGGCCGGACGCCATGGCCGCATCCAGAGAGATGCGCTTCACGCCTTTGAGACCATCGGCCAGCAAGGCGTTCGCACGATCTTCAACCACTTTGGTGACGTTGGTGTCTGCCGGGCCACCGTTAGGCGGGTTGTATTTGATGCCACCGTCTTCCGGCGGGTTGTGGGATGGCGTGATAACGATACCGTCAGCCAGCGCGCCACCTTTTTTGTTGTGTACCAGAATGGCGTTAGAGACCGCAGGCGTTGGAGTGAAGCCATTGTTCTCCTGAACAATGACATCGACGCCGTTTGCAGCCAGCACTTCCACAACAGAGATGAACGCCGGTTCAGACAGGGCATGGGTATCTTTCCCCACGTAGCACGGACCGGTAACGCCGTTTTTAGCGCGCTCTTCCGCAATGGCCTGAGCAATGGCCAGAATGTGCGGTTCGTTAAAGCTGTGGCGCGCCGCGCTGCCGCGGTGACCAGATGTACCAAACTTCACTGCGTGTTCTGCGTTGCCCACGACCGGCTTCAGCACGTAATACTGCGCGGTCAGCTGAGCGACGTTAATCAAATCGCTTTGTTGTGCAGGTTGGCCTGCACGGCTGTGATTTGCCATTACCGGGTCCTTCTGATGCAAGGGTTAAATTGTACCGCAAACCTTTTCAATCAATTCCGCCGGGAACTGCATGGACTGCATGATGTGTTCAATCATGCTGCACTTGCGGCCCGTATTGGTATTGGTGATCACCCAGTACGGGGTGCCAGGAACATGTTTGGGTTTGGTTTGATTGCCATTTTGCAGCAGCGTCTGCTCGTCGCCCGCGAAGTAGACGCGAGTACGACCGTGCAGCGACTCGGTCGCTTCAGCAAACGCTTTGTTATCCAGTGAATAAAGTGTAGACAGCACCAGCATAAAGCGGTTAACCGCCTTTTTCTGTTCCGCATATTCATCGGAGAGCAGCAGCTCGCGCATCGCGCGCACTTTATCTTTTGCCGGCGTCACGGCAGGTTTTGCTTGTGCAACAACGCTCGGCTGAGACACGACATCTTTGGTGACTGGGGTAGCAGGCTGTGAAGCGGCGGAAATTTTAAGCATGCGCCGTAAAATGTCGGACGCGCTCTCCCCGATATGCCGCGTCTGGCTGGCAATATACTGATAGAGTTCGTCATCAACTTCGATTGTTTTCATCTTAATCCAGTGCGATATCTTATCTGAATACAAGTCATTGGGATTATAAGGTCAAATCCCAACAGCGGATAGCGTCAAACCAGGTTGGCAGCAAAAGTCAGATTAAACTGGAACCTTGCAGCCGGGCGGCAGAATGGTCAACATGATACCCTAACCTGACATACGTAAAAAAAGAACTTTGCCATGAAATTGAATACCCGAGCGCAAACTGCACAATCGCCGAACAATAATTCTCCCATCGTACTGGTTCACGGGCTTTTTGGCAGCCTGGATAACCTGGGCGTGCTGGCACGCGATCTGGTTACCGACCACGATATCTTACAGGTCGATATGCGCAATCACGGTCTTTCCGGGCGTTCCGACGAGATGACCTACGCGGCGATGGCGCAGGATCTGCTGGATACGCTGGACGCACATAGCCTGCAGAAGGTAACGCTGATCGGGCATTCAATGGGTGGTAAAGCGGTGATGGCCCTGACGGCACTGGCCCCGGACCGTATTAGCGGCCTGGTGGTAATTGACGTCGCGCCCGTGGATTATGACGTCCGTCGTCACGACGAGATTTTTGCCGCCATTAATGCGGTCACAGAAGCGGGTGTCGCGACACGCCAACAGGCGGCTGCCGTCATGCGTGAGCATCTTGATGAAGAAGGCGTCGTGCAGTTCCTGCTGAAGTCGTTTGTTGACGGGCAATGGCGTTTTAACGTGCCGGTGCTCTGGGACCAGTACAACAACATCGTGGGCTGGAAAACCGTCCCCGCCTGGCCGCACCCTACCCTCTTTATTCGCGGCGGAAACTCGCCTTACGTAACCGACGCATACCGCGACACGCTGCTGGCCCAATTCCCGCAGGCTCGCGCCCACGTTATTGCCGGTGCCGGGCACTGGGTGCATGCGGAAAAACCTGACGCCGTGCTGCGCGCCATTCGCCGCTATCTTGCTGATACTGCAAATTGATTAAAAAGAAAGCGACTGGAAGGCTGCAGGCGTCCAGTCGTTGGCGTGCCGTTTTTGGTGATGTATGATGGCGCGCTTATCGCCCGGGCATTAGCAGGGCGGCGTGTTTCCCCCGAAGTCTCAGAATCATGGCCAAAGAACAAACGGACCGTACGACACTAGATCTGTTCGCGAATGAGCGTCGCCCGGGACGACCCAAGACGAATCCGCTTTCGCGCGATGAACAGCTGCGTATCAATAAACGCAACCAGCTTAAACGCGATAAAAATCGTGGACTTAAGCGTGTCGAACTGAAGCTTAACGCCGACGCCGTCGATGCGCTGAACGAGCTGGCCGACGCGCGAAATATCAGCCGCAGCGAACTCATTGAAGAGATGTTGATCGCGCAGCTTGAGACGTTACGCGGCCAGGCATAAGTCTGAAAATCCTCTTTATCACCCTTTTCATGTAGCACAGAGTGCAGTCCTGCGCGATAGCTGTTTCCGCAGGGTTGCCAGTTCTGCTATTATTGCCCTTATCCGTGGCCGAATTGCGCCACCATACTATTAAGTTTCAAGAGGTTATTTTACTCATGGCAATCATCGGCATTTTCTTTGGCAGTGATACCGGCAATACCGAAAATATCGCAAAAAACATTCAAAAACAGCTCGGTAAAGACGTTGCTGATGTGCATGACATCGCCAAGAGCAGCAAAGAAGATCTGGAAGGCTATGACATCCTGCTGCTGGGTATCCCAACCTGGTACTACGGTGAAGCCCAGTGCGACTGGGATGATTTCTTCCCGACGCTGGAAGAAGTCGACTTCAACGGTAAGCTGGTCGCCCTGTTTGGCTGTGGCGATCAGGAAGACTACGCCGAATACTTCTGTGACGCGCTGGGTACCATCCGCGACATCATTGAGCCGAATGGCGCGGTTATTGTAGGCCACTGGCCGACCGCCGGTTACCACTTCGAAGCGTCTAAAGGCCTGGCCGATGACGATCACTTCGTGGGTCTGGCCATCGACGAAGACCGTCAGCCAGAACTGACCGCCGAGCGTGTTGAGAAGTGGGTGAAGCAGATCCGTGAAGAACTGCACCTGGACGATATTCTGAACGCCTGATTTTTTCGCGGCGCAACTGCGGTTGCGCCCATGCCCCAGGTCAAACCGATTAAATTAATCGCTACAATCTTTTAACTTTTTCGCCCAGACCTGTACAATGTCTCCCTGATAAAATGTGGTTTTCCATTGAGCAAGTTTGTTGGTGATACCCCATTTTTATAAGCATATTTTGCCTGAGACTTGCAGTTTTCATTTAGCCATGGCAGTTCTATAATGAGACGCATTATCCCAGGTGCATTTTCTGTCACTTCCTACAGAAGTGAATCGTTTAGCAACAGGACAGATTCCGCATGACTGACAACAATACCGCATTAAAGAAGGCTGGCCTGAAAGTTACGCTTCCTCGGTTAAAAATCCTTGAAGTGCTTCAGGGTCCAGACAATCACCATGTCAGTGCGGAAGACCTTTATAAACGTCTTATCGACATGGGTGAAGAGATTGGGCTGGCTACCGTCTATCGCGTGCTGAACCAGTTTGATGACGCGGGCATTGTTACCCGTCATAATTTCGAAGGCGGTAAATCTGTTTTCGAACTGACCCAGCAGCAGCACCACGATCACCTGATCTGCCTCGATTGCGGCAAGGTCATTGAATTCAGCGATGATTCCATCGAATCACGCCAGCGTGAAATCGCCGCGCGTCATGGCATCCGCCTGACCAACCACAGCCTGTACCTTTACGGTCATTGTGCTGAAGGCGATTGCCGCGAAGACGACCACGCGCACGACGCGAAATAAACAAGTGTTCATACTCTGAGCCAGCCGTAAGGTTGGCTTTTTTTTGCCTAAAAAAATGCCCGGTGGCGCAGCGTCACCGGGCATGATAACAGCGAGTTACTTACTGTTATTGCTTCGAATTTCTTTCCAAATCTGGTCGCAACGCTTCGCCACTTCCTGATCGTTACCGGTTTTACGCGCCTGGATACAGGCCTGGTAATCCATTACGCGGACATTTTCCTGCGTCGCGAACTGCTCATGCGCTTTCTCTTTCTTCAGCACGTTTAGCACGCTCTGGCAGGCTTCAATTTTCTCCGGCGAACCTTCCGCAGTATTAATGCAGGCGCTATACGCCTCCTTCAGGCGGGAGTCCTCTTTTGGTGCCTGAGTCTGAGCACACCCCACCAGCCCTGTTGCCAGCAACGCGACGACTACAATTTTTTTCATCATATACAGTCTCCATACCGGCGGGACTCAGCCCGCCGGTGCGTTTATCAGAAGATGGTGAATGGGGCGATAACCATGAATTTCACGTCACGTTCATCCTGGAAGATGTTGCCGTAACCGCCCGCATAGCTCGGGATATCGGAGTGGTTGTCATACTGGGTGAAGTGCAGTTTGAACATCGTGCCTTTCGCGCGGCCATCCTGCAGGGTATAGATTGCATCCAGGCTGTAGGAAGACTCTTTCAGGCGATAGTTGGGATCGTAGTATGCGTCCGGTGTTGCCATATCGGCAGGTTTTGCGTCCCAGGCGTAAGCGTAAGAAGCGCCCACCGCCCAGCCAGGCAGGTTCCAGTTTTTCAGATCGTACATTGCACCGAAGAAGACCGCTTTCTCGCCGTCGGCGTTGAAGTCTGAGCGGTTATCCCACCAGATATCAAGACGGCCGTTGGAGGAGGCGTAGGTCGGAGTCATACGCTGCAGGAAGTAGCCCTGCTGCCCTTCCGCCTTCACCCATGTGCCTTCCAGACGCAAATCAACCTGACCAACCTTGTAGCCGAAGGTGAGTGCCTGCAGCCACGCGGTGCCGTCATAAATGTCATTGACCCCACCGTTACTGACTTTATCGCGCGTACCGTAGAACTGGTAGCTAGTACTCAGCGGGCTACCCGCGACATCAAACTTATAGCTGGCCTTAGCAAAGTACTGATCGATATAGCCTTGTGCCTGACCAAATGCCGCTTCAAGCACCAGATCGTTTTTGAAGTCGTATTTCGCGCCCAGCGAGTGCAGGTAATCGACTTTGGTTTTTTTATCGTTCTGGTAGAACTTGTCCATCTCGATGTGCCAAGGCGCTTTGTACTCGTTGGTCCACATATAGGAGAAGCTCAACGCACCCGCATCACCGTAGTCAAAGTTAGCTCCCGCTTCCGCACCCTGATAGGTACCCGGCATAAAGCTCCAGTGCGGCGCTAACAGAGTCTGGCCAGTTGGCTGAATATAACCGCCGCGCGCCCATACCGGACCGTATTTAAATTTCGCCGCGGCTTTGTAAAGGCTTATACCGCTCTTATCCCCGGACCAGTCTTCATCATAGGCTTTGTTGCTGGAGGAGAAGGCGATTTCGTTCGGGTGGCCGCTGTCGCCGTTTTCCGCCATTTCAATCGCGGTAAACGCAGCAATATCCAGACCGAACATATCCGCGGCATAGCCTGACTGGAAGTCCAGGTTGGCGTTCCAGGTGGAGTGAGAAAGGTTGGTTTTGTATTTATCTTCAGTGACGTCTTTACGGTCACGCTCACGCTGCCAGTAATAAATACCGCCCGTGAGGGTAGAATCTTCGATGAAACCCGCTGCTTTTGCCTCTGGCGCAATCACAAGTCCCGACATTGCTGTCACACCGGCAATAGCCAGCGCCAGCGCACTACGTTTGCCACTGAACGTACGCATAGATTATTCCTCTTTGACGAATTAAAACGCCTGAAACGGCGTAAATAAAAAAGACCAAATGGTCAGGGGTAGTTTTAAATACCCTCGAATTAACTACCGTCTTTAGGTTATTTTTCGCGACGCGAATTATCAATGCTTTTTAGCGGACAAAAGTCAGGATTATGACGAAGTGCACATAATTGGTAGTGCTTTGTAACATTTACGGGAAGGCGAGGAATGACGGGGAATTATCAGGTATTTCAGTGGGTAGACGTGGTATCTCTTTCCTTTTATGTAACATTTTTGATTTTCGCAATGGCACAAACTTTTTTTTAAAAAATAAGTAGCACCTCATTGACCTGATATTTTCATGACGCCTCTTTAGGCCCTGGCTTAATACCCTGATCGTTATATAAAAAAACGCCGCACAGTGCGGCGTTTGTCTCTCATTGACCAGAGCAGCAATATTATTCGCCGATCTTCGTCCAGGTATCACGCAGACCTACAGTACGGTTAAATACTGGTTTTTCCGCGGTGCTGTAACGGCTGTCCAGGCAGAAGTAACCTTCACGTTCGAACTGGAACGCTTTGCCCGCTTCAGCAGCTTTCAGAGAAGGTTCCGCATAACCCTGCTTGATCACCAGCGATTCCGGGTTGATGGTCGCCAGGAAGTCTTCCGCCGCACCCGGGTTAGGCACGCTGAACAGACGATCGTACAGACGAATTTCTACCGGCAGCGCGTGGGATGCGCTCACCCAGTGGATAACGCCCTTCACTTTACGGCCGTCAGCAGGATCTTTGCTCAGCGTTTCAGCGTCATAAGAACAGAAGATGGTGGTGATATTCCCTTCCGCATCTTTTTCAACGCGCTCGGCTTTGATGACGTAAGCATTACGCAGACGCACTTCTTTACCCAGCACCAGACGCTTGTACTGCTTGTTGGCTTCTTCGCGGAAGTCAGCGCGGTCAATCCAGATCTCGCCGCTGAACGGCACGTCACGGCTTCCCATTTCCGGTTTGTTCGGATGGTTAGGCATGGAGACCAGCTCGCTTTCACCCTGCGGATAGTTTTCGATGACCAGTTTCACCGGGTCGATAACCGCCATCGCGCGCGGGGCGTTTTCGTTGAGATCTTCACGAATGCAGGATTCCAGGGAAGCCATCTCAATGGTGTTATCCTGCTTGGTCACGCCGATACGTTTGCAGAACTCACGAATAGACGCGGCAGTGTAACCACGACGACGCAAACCAGAAATGGTAGGCATACGCGGGTCATCCCAGCCCTCAACGTGCTTGTCGGTCACCAGCAGGTTCAGCTTACGCTTGGACATCACGGTGTATTCCAGATTCAGACGAGAGAACTCGTACTGGCGCGGGTGCACAGGAATGGTGATGTTATCCAGCACCCAGTCGTACAGACGACGGTTATCCTGGAACTCCAGCGTACACAGCGAGTGAGTGATGCCTTCCAGCGCATCGCTGATGCAGTGGGTAAAGTCGTACATCGGGTAGATGCACCACTTGTTACCGGTCTGGTGGTGTTCTGCGAACTTGATGCGGTACAGCACCGGATCGCGCATCACGATGAACGGAGACGCCATGTCAATTTTGGCACGCAGGCACGCTTTGCCTTCTTCGAAGCCACCGGCACGCATTTTTTCAAACAGCGCCAGGTTCTCTTCCACGCTGCGATCGCGGAACGGGCTGTTTTTGCCCGGCGCGGTCAGCGTACCGCGGTATTCGCGGATTTCGTCAGCAGACAGCTCGTCGACATACGCCAGACCTTTGTTGATAAGCTCTACCGCATAGGCGTACAGCTGATCGAAATAGTCAGAGGAGTAGCAGATATCGCCAGACCAGTTGAAGCCCAGCCATTGGACATCGTTCTTAATGGACTCAACGTATTCGATGTCTTCTTTTACTGGGTTGGTGTCATCGAAACGCAGGTTGCACTGGCCCTGGTAGTCCTGGGCAATGCCAAAGTTCAGGCAGATAGATTTTGCATGCCCGATGTGCAGGTAGCCGTTCGGCTCCGGCGGGAAACGGGTATGGATTGTGGTGTGCTTACCACTGGCCAGATCTTCATCGATGATCTGACGAATAAAGTTACTCGGGCGGGCTTCTGCCTCACTCATCGTGGATTCCTCAAAGCGTAAACAACGTATAACGGCGTATGATCTTATAAGCCGGACGTAGTGACAACCCTTAAAACGTCTCTGAAGAAAATAATGGGGGCATTTGCTGCAAAAAAAAGCGGCGGAGGATATCCCCCGCCGCTTAAGGCATGACTCTACTCAGGAGCGATTACTTGCCTTTAATCTCATATAGCGGTGTTTGACCCGCAACAACCTGACCTTTCGCCTGGATAACCAGACCGCTGAAGTCGTCAATGTTGCTGCAAACCACCGGGCTTATCATGGAGCGTGCGTTGGCGTTCAGGAAGTCCAGATCCATTTCCAGAATCGGCTGCCCTGCCACCACTTCAGCGCCCTCTTCCACCAGGCGAGTAAAGCCCTGACCGTTCAGCGCAACGGTATCGATACCCATATGGACAACGATCTCCGCACCATTTTCGGTTTCGAGGCAGAACGCGTGGTTGGTGTTGAAGATTTTCACGATGGTGCCGGCCGCCGGAGACACAACGGTTTTTTCCGTTGGTTTCACCGCCACACCGTCACCGACCGCTTTGCTGGCGAAGGCTTCGTCAGGCACTTGCTCAATCGCAACGACTTCACCGGTTACCGGTGAAACCAGCGCGGCTACCGTTTTGGCGTTAGGTACTGCCTGCGGTTTTGCAGCCGCTGGCGCGGCGGCAGGTGCGGCAGAAGCTTCTGCTGCGGCTACCGGACCGGTGGTTTTCATGGCGTTAGCAATTTTCTCTGCCACGAAGCCAACGATAATCTGCACGCTGGTTTTGTTCAGGCGGATAACACCGGAAGCACCCAGACGTTTGGCCAGCGCTTCGTTCACCAGGGAAGAATCTTTCACGTTCAGACGCAGACGGGTGATACAGGCGTCGATACCGGTCAGGTTGTCAGAACCGCCGACAGCGGCGATGTACTGACGCGCCAGACCTGAAACGTCCTGGTCCTGAGCACCGCTCACGTTCACATCCTGACCATCCGCTTCGCTACCGGCCACGGCCAGCTCACGACCCGGGGTCATCAGGTTGAATTTGGTGATAGTGAAACGGAACACCATGTAGTAGATCGCGAAGAACACCAGACCTTGTGGAATCAGCATCCACCAGTGGGTCGCCAGCGGGTTACGGGAAGAAAGCACCATATCCACCAGACCCGCACTGAAGCCGAAACCGGCAATCCAGTGCATGCTGGCAGCGATAAACACGGAGATACCGGTCAGCACAGCGTGGATCACATACAGAACTGGCGCCACGAACATGAAGGAGAACTCCAGCGGCTCGGTGATACCGGTGAAGAAGGCCGCGAACGCCCCCGCCATCATGATACCCAGCACTTTCGCTTTGTTCTCTGGACGCGCGCAGTGGTAGATAGCCAGCGCAGCTCCCGGCAGACCAAACATCATGATCGGGAAGAAGCCAGCCTGGTAACGACCGGTGATACCGACAACCGCTTTACCTGCTTCGATGGACTGTGCGCCACCCAGGAAGTTAGGAATATCGTTAATACCGGCAACATCGAACCAGAATACAGAGTTCAGCGCGTGGTGCAGACCGACCGGGATCAGCAGACGGTTAAAGAACGCGTACACGCCCGCACCGACAGAACCCAGTTTCTGGATGTGCTCACCGAAGTTCACCAGACCGTCGAAGATCATCGGCCAGACGTACATCATGATGAACGCAACAACGATCATCACAAACGAGGTCAGGATGGGGACCAGACGGCGGCCGCTAAAGAAGGAGAGCGCTTTTGGCAGCTCTACGCTGCTGAAGCGGTTATACAGTTCAGCGGAGATGATACCCACAAGGATACCGACAAACTGGTTACTGATCTTACCAAATGCCGCCGGAACCTGGTCCGCCGGGATTTTTTGGATCATGGCCACCGCTGCCGGTGAGCAGAGAGTGGTTAACACAAGGAAACCGACAAAACCGGTCAGCGCAGCGGCGCCGTCTTTGTCTTTGGACATACCATAAGCCACACCAATAGCAAACAACACGGACATGTTGTCGATAATGGCAGAGCCCGACTTGATAAAGAACGCCGCCAGCGCGCTGGTATTACCCCAGCCGTTGGGGTCGATCCAGTAGCCGACACCCATCAGGATGGCTGCGGCAGGCAGCGTGGCGACCGGCACCATCAGTGCGCGACCAACCTTTTGTAAATAACCTAGAATACTCACTTTCTTCCCCCTATGAGACCCCGTTTAAGGCATGTTCTCAGCTCTGTTTTTTTATTGTGTCACGAACTATAGATACAGTTGATGATTCACTGGCATTGTGAGTGTGTGAAAAATTAATTCGTATCGCAAATTAAACGCGTACTTTTTGTGATTTTTGTCACCAAATATCGTTATTCACCCTCCCTTATACTGGCTAACAGCGAAAACTTATTTTATCATTCAAAAAATCAAGACGGATTGATCCGGCCTGAAAGTTTCCAGGTTACGCTTAAGTATCAGGTTCCGATAGCCATCCGCCCACTCTTCTACTTTAACTCTCGAGGTGAACAATGAGACTGATTCCCCTGGCAACTGCTGAACAAGTTGGTAAATGGGCCGCTCGCCATATCGTAAACCGCATTAACGCATTCAAGCCGACTGCCGATCGTCCTTTCGTTCTTGGACTTCCAACTGGCGGCACGCCGCTGACAGCCTATAAGGCGCTGGTTGAGATGCATAAAGCAGGCCAGGTTAGCTTCAAACATGTTGTCACCTTCAATATGGATGAATACGTTGGCTTACCGAAAGACCACCCGGAAAGCTACCATAGCTTTATGCACCGCAATTTCTTTGATCACGTTGATATTCCATCTGAAAATATTAACCTGCTGAATGGAAACGCGCCGGATATTGACGCAGAATGCCGTCAGTATGAAGAAAAAATCCGTTCTTACGGTAAGATCCACCTGTTCATGGGTGGTGTAGGTAATGATGGTCATATCGCGTTTAACGAACCGGCGTCATCTCTGGCTTCCCGCACCCGTATTAAAACGCTGACCCATGACACGCGCGTGGCAAACTCCCGCTTCTTTGACGGCGATGTTAACCAGGTTCCAAAATACGCCCTGACCGTAGGCGTAGGCACCCTGCTGGATGCCGAAGAAGTGATGATTCTGGTGCTGGGCGGCGTGAAAGCGCAGGCGCTCCAGGCTGCCGTTGAAGGCAACGTTAACCATATGTGGACCATTAGCTGCCTGCAGCTGCATCCGAAATCCGTCATCGTCTGTGACGAACCGTCCACGATGGAGCTGAAGGTAAAAACGCTGAAATACTTCAACGAGTTAGAAGCCGAGAATATCAAAGGTCTGTAATTGAATAACCGCCTCTTCATCAGGAGGCGGCCGCTTTTTTTTAACCGGGGGTCGTTATGTACGCTTTAACCCACGGTCGGATTTATACCGGCCATGAAATTCTGGATGACCATGCGATTGTTATCGCTGATGGCCTGATTGAACGTGTTTGCCCGCTGGCAGAACTGCCGCCGGAGATTGAACAGCGCTCACTCAATGGAGCAGTAATCTCCCCCGGTTTCATCGACGTTCAGCTCAACGGCTGCGGCGGTGTGCAATTCAATGATACCGCCGAGGCGGTAACGGTCGAAACGCTGGAGATCATGCAAAAAGCCAATGAGAAATCGGGCTGCACCAGCTATCTGCCAACGCTCATCACCAGCAGTGATGACCTCATGAAGCAGGGTATCCGTGTGATGCGTGAATATCTTGCCAAACATCCTAATCAGGCGCTGGGTCTGCACCTTGAAGGGCCATGGCTGAACATGGTCAAGAAAGGAACGCATAACCCGAATTACGTGCGTAAGCCTGATGCGGAGCTGGTTGACTACATGTGTGCCAACGCCGATGTGATCACCAAAGTGACGCTGGCACCTGAAATGACGGGTACGGATGTCATCAGCAAACTTGCTGCCGCCGGGATTATCGTTTCAGCCGGTCACTCAAACGCGACGCTGAAAGAAGCGAAAGCCGGTTTCCGCGCGGGCATTACCTTCGCGACGCACCTTTACAACGCCATGCCGTATATCACAGGCCGTGAACCGGGTCTGGTCGGGGCGATTCTGGATGAGCCAGACGTCTACTGCGGTATTATTGCTGACGGCTTACACGTTGATTACACCAACATTCGCAATGCTAAGCGGCTGAAAGGTGACAAGCTTTGTCTGGTGACGGATGCCACTGCACCGGCAGGTGCAAATATTGAGCAGTTCATTTTTGCCGGTAAAACAATATACTACCGCAATGGACTGTGTGTTGATGAAAACGGTACGCTGAGTGGTTCCTCTTTGACCATGATTGAAGGGGTGCGTAACCTGGTTGAGCATTGCGGGATTGCGCTTGAGGAAGTCCTGCGTATGGCAACCCTTTATCCGGCTCGCGCAATAGGCGTGGATAAACAGCTCGGCGGAATTGCACCAGGTATGGTTGCAAACCTGACGGCATTCACACACGATTATAAAATTATTAAGACCATCGTTAATGGTAACGAGGTCGTCACTGAGTAAGTAAAAGTATGACACCTGGCGGACAAGCTCAAATCGGTAATGTCGATCTCGTTAAACAACTTAACAGTGCGGCGGTATATCGCCTGATTGACCAACACGGACCCATCTCGCGAATTCAGATAGCCGAACAAAGCCAGCTTGCACCCGCCAGCGTGACAAAAATTACCCGCCAGCTTATTGAGCGCGGTCTGATCAAAGAAGTCGATCAGCAGGCCTCCACCGGAGGCCGTCGCGCCATCTCCATTATTACTGAAACCCGTAATTTTCAGGCAATTGGCGTCCGTCTGGGCCGTCATGACACCACGCTCACGCTATACGATCTGAGCAGTAAAGCCATCGCGGAAGAGCACTACCCTCTTCCGGAGCGCACCCAGGAGACGCTGGAGCATGCGCTGCTGAATACCATCGCGCAGTTTATTGAAAGCTGTCAGCGCAAGATCCGCGAACTCATCGCTATCTCCGTAATTCTGCCCGGCCTGGTCGACCCGGAAAGCGGCGTGATCCGCTATATGCCGCACATTCCGGTTGAAAACTGGGGGCTAGTCGATGCGCTGGAAAAGCGTTTTAAAGTGACCTGCTTTGTGGGCCACGATATTCGCTCGCTGGCGCTGGCGGAGCACTACTTTGGTGCGAGCCAGGACTGTGAAGACTCTATTCTGGTGCGCGTTCACCGCGGAACGGGCGCGGGCATTATCTCTAACGGCCGTATTTTTATTGGTCGCAACGGTAACGTCGGTGAGATTGGCCACATTCAGGTTGAGCCCCTTGGGGAGCGCTGCCACTGCGGCAATTTCGGCTGTCTTGAAACCATCGCCGCCAACACGGCCATCGAGCAGCGCGTCCGCCATCTGCTTGAACAGGGTTACCAAAGCCGCGTCACGCTGGAGGACTGCAAAATAGGCACCATCTGCAAAGCCGCTAATAAAGGCGACGCGCTGGCCTGTGAAGTAATCGAGCAGGTGGGGCGCCATCTGGGGAAAACTATCGCCATCGCCATTAACCTGTTTAACCCACAAAAAGTGGTAATCGCCGGTGAAATTGTGGAAGCGGAAAAGGTGCTGCTCCCCGCGATTGAAGGCTGTATTAACACCCAGGCGCTGAAAGCATTCCGCCAGAATCTTCCGGTGGTTCGTTCAAAGCTTGACCATCGCTCGGCGATTGGCGCGTTCGCGCTGGTCAAACGCGCCATGCTCAACGGAATTCTGCTGCAGCATTTGCTGGAAAGTTGATCGGACCTTATAGTAACGCCTTCTTTTTTTAATGTCGGACTGTCCATGACCATTAAGAATGTAATTTGTGATATCGACGGCGTGCTGATGCACGACAACGTTGCCGTGCCGGGTGCTGCGGAGTTTCTTCACCGCATCATCGACAAAGGAATGCCTCTGGTTCTTCTCACGAACTACCCTTCTCAGACCGGTCAGGATCTGGCAAACCGTTTTGCTACGGCAGGTGTCGATGTCCCGGACAGCGTGTTTTATACCTCGGCGATGGCCACGGCGGATTTTCTGAAGCGTCAGGAAGGGAAAAAAGCCTACGTGGTGGGTGAAGGTGCGCTGATCCATGAGCTATACAAAGCGGGCTTTACCATCACCGACGTCAACCCGGACTTTGTAATTGTTGGCGAAACGCGATCCTTTAACTGGGAGATGATGCATAAAGCTGCATACTTTGTCGCCAGCGGTGCGCGCTTTATCGCTACCAATCCGGATACCCACGGCCGCGGTTTTTATCCGGCCTGCGGCGCGCTGTGTGCCGGTATCGAAAAAATCTCTGGTCGTCAGCCGTTCGTTGTCGGGAAACCGAGCCCGTGGATCATTCGTGCCGCACTGAACAAAATGCAGGCCCACTCTGAAGAAACCGTTATTGTCGGCGACAACCTGCGCACCGATATTCTGGCCGGTTTCCAGGCGGGTCTGGAGACGATTCTGGTCCTCTCTGGCGTCTCTCAGCTTGATGACATTGATTCGATGCCGTTCCGGCCAAGCTGGATTTACCCCTCCGTCGACGAAATCGACATTATCTGATTCCGAACCACGCCTCAGGGCGTGGTTTTTTATTTTCTCGCCTGTAAAACACAACTGCATCTAACGGAAAAGCACTTTCATTGCATAATCATCAATAAAAGTGCTCACGACATACGCATTTTTCACAGATCGGCAACCGCCATTGCACTATTTCCGTTTTCACCCGTAAAACGCTTGCGCGCCCTGCCCCTTTGCGGCATTTTCATAAGCAAGCAACATTACAAAGCAACAGGGTTAACGGAGAAGGTTATGTGTTCAATTTTTGGCGTACTGGATATTAAAACTGACGCAGGCGAACTGCGTAAAAAGGCACTCGAACTGTCCCGCCTGATGCGCCATCGCGGACCGGACTGGTCAGGCGTTTACGCCAGTGACAAAGCGATTCTGGCTCACGAACGTCTGTCTATTGTTGACGTCAACGCCGGTGCACAGCCGCTGTATAACGAGAAAAAAACGCACGCGCTGGCTGTCAACGGTGAGATCTACAACCACCAGGCGCTGCGCGCCGAATACGGCGACCGCTACGCGTTCCAGACCGGTTCTGACTGTGAAGTGATCCTGGCGCTGTATCAGGAGAAAGGGCCTGAGTTCCTGGACGACCTGCAGGGTATGTTCGCCTTCGCGCTGTACGACAGCGAAAAAGACGCTTACCTGATTGGCCGCGACCATATCGGCATTATCCCGCTGTACATGGGCCACGATGAGCATGGCAACTTCTACGTTGCCTCTGAAATGAAAGCCCTGGTACCGGTCTGCCGCACTATCAAAGAGTTCCCGGCAGGCAGCTACCTGTGGAGTAAAGACGGCGAGATCCGTCAATATTATCAGCGTGACTGGTTCGATTTCGACGCGGTAAAAGACAACGTCACGGACAAAGCCGAGCTGCGTCAGGCGCTGGAAGATTCCGTGAAAAGCCACCTGATGTCAGACGTGCCTTACGGCGTGCTGCTCTCCGGCGGTCTGGACTCCTCCGTGATCTCCGCGATCACCAAGAAATTCGCGGCCCGTCGCGTGGAAGATCAGGAGCGCTCAGAAGCCTGGTGGCCACAGCTGCACTCCTTTGCCGTGGGCCTGGAAGGCGCACCTGACCTGAAAGCCGCGCAGGAAGTGGCAAACCACCTCGGCACCGTGCACCATGAAATTCACTTCACCGTGCAGGAAGGTCTGGATGCGATCCGCGATGTGATCTATCACATTGAAACCTATGACGTGACCACCATCCGCGCCTCGACCCCGATGTACCTGATGTCACGTAAGATCAAAGCGATGGGCATCAAGATGGTGCTCTCCGGTGAAGGTTCTGACGAAGTGTTTGGCGGCTACCTGTACTTCCACAAAGCGCCGAATGCCAAAGAGCTGCACGAAGAGACCGTGCGTAAACTGCAGGCGCTGCACATGTTCGACTGTGCGCGTGCCAACAAAGCGATGTCCGCCTGGGGCGTGGAAGCGCGCGTGCCGTTCCTGGATAAGAAATTCCTAGACGTGGCGATGCGCATCAACCCGCAGGACAAGATGTGCGGCAACGGCAAAATGGAAAAACATATCCTGCGTGAATGTTTTGAATCCTACCTGCCGGCGAGCGTGGCGTGGCGTCAGAAAGAGCAGTTCTCTGATGGCGTAGGTTATAGCTGGATCGACACCCTGAAAGAGGTCGCGGCGAAACAGGTTTCTGACCAACAGCTGGAAACCGCAAGCTTCCGCTTCCCGTACAACACGCCGGGTTCGAAAGAAGCATATCTCTACCGTGAAATTTTTGAAGAATTGTTCCCGGTACCGAGCGCTGCGGAGTGTGTGCCGGGTGGCCCGTCCGTCGCCTGCTCGTCTGCCAAAGCGATTGAATGGGATGAATCGTTCAAATCCATGAACGATCCGTCAGGACGTGCAGTAGGCGTTCACCAGTCAGCCTACAAATAATCGCGTATTTCATCATCAGGCCCTGCGGGGCCTGATTTTTTTTGCCCCGCTTTTGCACAGCTAAAAACGATTAATAACCAATAATTGCCGAATATTCGGTCACGCTGTTCGCAACCTAACCAAACAGTCACATTCCGGCTATTTTCGTTGAAAAAGGTGTTGACGCTGCAAGGGTCTATACGCATAATGCGCCCCGCAACGCCGATAAGGTAACGCGAAAAAAGATGGCTACGTAGCTCAGTTGGTTAGAGCACATCACTCATAATGATGGGGTCACAGGTTCGAATCCCGTCGTAGCCACCATCTTTTTTGCGGGAGTGGCGAAATTGGTAGACGCACCAGATTTAGGTTCTGGCGCCGCAAGGTGTGCGAGTTCAAGTCTCGCCTCCCGCACCATTCCCGGGTAAGCGTTGCACGGATGGGGTATCGCCAAGCGGTAAGGCACCGGTTTTTGATACCGGCATTCCCTGGTTCGAATCCAGGTACCCCAGCCATATTTCTTCGATTTTGCGGTTCTCCGCGGTATTGGGGTATCGCCAAGCGGTAAGGCACCGGTTTTTGATACCGGCATTCCCTGGTTCGAATCCAGGTACCCCAGCCATCGAAGATTGCAGTACTGGCTACGTAGCTCAGTTGGTTAGAGCACATCACTCATAATGATGGGGTCACAGGTTCGAATCCCGTCGTAGCCACCAAATTTAGATTATCGATGTTGTTCGGTAATGAAAAAAATTGTTGGGGTATCGCCAAGCGGTAAGGCACCGGATTCTGATTCCGGCATTCCGAGGTTCGAATCCTCGTACCCCAGCCAATTTAAAAAGTCGTTAAGCAGTTTGTTTAACGCAATTGGGGTGTCGCCAAGCGGTAAGGCTCTGGTTTCTGATACCAGCATTCCGGGGTTCGAATCCCTGCACCCCAGCCACTTAGTAACAAAAAAGCCCGCTCTGCGGGCTTTTTTGTTTTTGTACAGAATTGTGCGGCCTGATGCCCTCACCCTGGCCCTCTCCCACGGGGAGAGGGAAAAAAGTTTAGAGTCCGAGGGCGTACTTCAGGGCCTGACGCTTCAGACCACCGGCGCGTTCCGCTGCCATCAGGCCAATATTACGCAGAATGCGCACCGGGGCCAGGTCATTGCTGAACCCGGCATAGAACAGATCCATTCCCGACTGCATGATGAAATTGTCCGCCATACGCCGCGTCTGATAACGCTTTAGCACCTGATGGCTGGCCCAGTTTTCCGCGTGTCCGCGGGCGCTGCCCAGCACATCCAGTAAGGCATCGACGTCGCGATACCCCAGATTTACACCCTGCCCTGCCAGCGGATGAATGGTGTGAGCCGCATCGCCCACCAGCGCCAGCCCTTCACGGGCATACTGCAAAGCGTGACGGCGCGTGAGCGGGAACGCCCCTGCTGCGACCGGCGTAACGTTGCCCAGACGGCTCGGGAAGTGCAGGCGGATTTCCCGCTGCAATTGTTCCATTGAAAGCCCCTGCAGCTGGCGAATACGCGCCGGTTTGTCGTACCACACCAGTGACGCCCAGTTATCAAACAGCGGTAAAAAGGCGTGCGGGCCGTTCGGCGTAAAGTGCTGCCAGGTGCTCTCTCCCGGCGCATTCTCGCACTCGACGGTAATCAGCATGCAGGACTGCTCATACTGCCAGGCATGAACCCCGATACCCGCCATCTGTCTGACCTGCGAGTTAGCGCCGTCCGCCCCAACGACCAGCTTCACGGCCAGTTCATCGCCGCTGTCGAGCGTCAGTAGATAGCCGCTCTCGTGAGGATGCAGTGCCTTAATCGAGGCCGGAAAACGCAGCGTCACCTTCGGATGCGTCTCCAGCGCCTGCCAGAGCGCCAGCTGGAGCACGTTGTTTTCCACCATATAACCCAGGCGCGGCAGCTTCAGCTCAGCGGCATCAAACGCAACGTGGGCATTTTCCCACTCCCAGGTTTCAAGACGGCTGTAAGGATGGGCGCGCATTGCCAGCACCGCCTCCCAGACGCCCAGCCCGCGCAGCAGATCGACGGACGCCGCGCTGATCGCGGAAATGCGCACATCCGGTTTGCTGGCGGGATCGAAGGCCGGAGGTGCAGCCTGTTCAATTACCGTTACCTCAAATCCCTGCTGCGCCAGCCCCAGCGCCAGCGCGCCGCCGACCATACCGCCGCCGACAACGGCAACTTCGGTGTGTAGGAGTGTCATGGTCAATTTTCCTTATTGGAGAATCCCTTAAGTTTACCGGATTTTTGCGGTCCTGAGACACATAACCTTCATACTGGTCACAACCCCACCAAAGCATTACAATACGCGGCTTGCAATCCTGAGCTGAGCAAGTCGATGACTAAAAAACTCCATATAAAAACCTGGGGCTGTCAGATGAACGAATACGATTCATCCAAGATGGCCGATCTGCTGGATTCAACCCACGGATACCAGCTGACAGAAAATGTGAAAGAAGCGGACGTGCTGCTGCTGAACACCTGTTCGATTCGTGAAAAAGCGCAGGAAAAAGTCTTTCACGTGTTAGGCCGCTGGAAGCTTCTCAAGCGAAAAAATCCGGACCTGATCATCGGCGTGGGTGGCTGCGTTGCGTCGCAGGAAGGCAAGCTGATCCGCCAGAGAGCCCCGTATGTGGATATTGTCTTTGGTCCTCAGACTCTGCATCGCCTGCCCGAGATGATCAATCAGGTACGCGGCAACCGCAGCCCGGTCGTTGACGTCAGCTTCCCGGAAATCGAAAAGTTTGACCGTCTGCCTGAGCCGCGCGCCGATGGCCCGACCGCCTTCGTCTCCATCATGGAAGGCTGCAACAAATACTGTACTTATTGTGTGGTACCGTACACCCGTGGTGAAGAGGTCAGCCGCCCGGCAGATGACATTCTGTTTGAAATCGCACAGCTTGCCGCGCAGGGCGTTCGCGAAGTGAATCTGCTGGGCCAGAACGTTAACGCCTGGCGCGGGGAAAACTACGACGGCACCACCGGCAGCTTTGCCGAACTGCTGCGTCTGGTGGCCGCGATTGACGGTATCGACCGCATTCGCTTTACCACCAGCCATCCGATGGAATTTACCGACGACATTATTGACGTCTATCGCGATACGCCAGAGCTGGTGAGCTTCCTGCACCTGCCGATTCAGTGCGGCTCTGACCGCGTGCTGAACCTGATGGGCCGCCCGCATACGGTGCTGGAGTACAAGTCCACCATCCGCAAGCTGCGTGAAGCGCGTCCGGATATCCAGATTAGCTCCGACTTTATCGTCGGCTTCCCTGGCGAAACCGCTGATGACTTCGAGCGCACCATGAAGCTCATCGGTGAAGTGAATTTTGACGTCAGCTACAGCTTCATCTTCTCTGCGCGTCCGGGAACACCGGCGGCCGATATGGTTGACGATGTTCCGGAAGAAGAGAAGAAACAGCGTCTGTATATTCTGCAGGAGCGTATCCTTCAGCAGGCCAACGCCTGGAGCCGCCGCATGCTCGGCACCGTTCAGCGCATTCTGGTGGAAGGCACCTCACGCAAGAGCATTATGGAACTGTCCGGTCGTACCGAGAACAACCGCGTGGTGAACTTTGAAGGCACCCCGGATATGATCGGTAAATTCGTAGACGTCGAGATTGTTGAAGTGCTGACCAACTCGCTGCGCGCGAAGGTAGTCCGCACCGAGGACGAAATGGGCCTGCGCATTGCCGAGTCACCGGAATCCGTAATCTCGCGCACCCGAAAAGAAAACGATTCTGGCGTTGGGATTTACCAGCCTTAATCCTCATGGCCTGCCCTTCCGGCAGGCCTTGTATTTCCTCTCATCGTCCCCAATATCTTCCGCAACGCTTGCGCCTTTATTCTGTGGCGTGAATAATTTCGGTAATGACCGTTTTATTACGTCCTGTCGCAACGGACCGGTTAACCAATTAAAGAGGAACAGTTTGAACATAGATACGCGTGAAATTAGCCTTGAGCCAGCAGACAACGCTCGCCTGCTGAGCCTGTGCGGGCCGTTTGATGACAATATCAAACAACTGGAGCGACGTCTGGGTATCGAAATCAATCGTCGCGATAATCATTTCAAACTTACCGGACGCCCTATCTGCGTCAACGCCGCTGCGGACATTCTGCGTAGCCTGTATGTTGATACCGCCCCAATGCGCGGCGAAACGCAGGATATCGAGCCGGAACAGATCCACCTCGCCATTAAAGAGGCGCGCGTGCTTGAGCAGAGCGCGGAAAGCGTGCCGGACTACGGCAAGGCCATTAACATCAAGACCAAACGTGGCGTCATTAAGCCGCGTACGCCAAACCAGGCGCAGTACATCGCCAATATCCTCGACCACGACATCACCTTCGGGGTGGGTCCGGCGGGGACGGGTAAAACCTATCTCGCCGTTGCCGCGGCGGTCGATGCGCTGGAGCGTCAGGAAATCCGCCGTATCCTGCTGACCCGCCCTGCCGTTGAAGCGGGTGAAAAACTGGGCTTCCTGCCAGGCGATCTGAGCCAGAAGGTCGACCCGTATCTGCGTCCTTTATACGATGCGCTGTTCGAAATGCTGGGCTTTGAGAAGGTCGAGAAGCTCATTGAACGTAACGTTATCGAAGTTGCCCCGCTCGCCTACATGCGCGGCCGTACGCTAAACGATGCGTTCATCATTCTCGATGAGAGCCAGAACACCACCATTGAACAGATGAAGATGTTCCTGACGCGTATTGGCTTTAACTCGAAAGCGGTGATTACCGGCGACGTCACTCAGATTGACCTGCCGCGCAGCACTAAATCCGGTCTGCGCCACGCCATTGAGGTGCTGGCCGAGGTCGACGAAATCAGCTTCAACTTCTTCCACAGTGAAGACGTGGTACGCCACCCGGTGGTCGCGCGTATCGTTAATGCCTATGAAGCCTGGGAAGAGGCGGATCAGAAGCGTAAGGCCGAACTGGCCGCAGAACGTAAGCGCGAAGCGCAGGAGCAAGAACAGAAATGAGTCAGGTGATCCTCGATTTACAGCTGGCCTGTGAAGACAATTCCGGCATGCCAGATGAGGCACAGTTTCAGAAATGGCTGGATGCCGTTATTCCTCAGTTTCAGGAAGAATCAGAAGTTACGATTCGCCTGGTGGATGAAGCGGAAAGCCATGAGCTTAACCTGACCTATCGCGGGAAAGATAAGCCGACCAACGTGCTCTCTTTCCCGTTCGAAGCGCCGCCGGGCATCGAGATGCCGCTGCTGGGCGATCTGATCATCTGCCGTCAGGTGGTTGAGCAGGAAGCCAAAGAGCAGCAAAAGCCGCTTGAGGCCCACTGGGCGCATATGGTGGTACACGGCAGCCTGCATCTGCTCGGCTACGATCATATTGAAGACGACGAAGCGGAAGAGATGGAGTCCCTCGAGACAGAGATAATGCTTGCTCTGGGCTATGAGGATCCGTACATTGCCGAGAAAGAATAGTCCGTCACCTGACGGACTCCCCTGCCGCCACGAAAGGACATCGCGTGGCGGTAAACGTTGAACTAACAAGAGAACCCTTAACAAACGCCATGAGCGACGACAATTCACACAGTAGCGACACGACAACCAGTAAAAAGGGATTTTTCTCCCTCATTCTGAACCAGCTTTTCCACGGCGAACCGAAAAACCGTGATGAACTGCTGGAGCTGATTCGTGATTCCGGGCAGAACGACCTTATCGACGAAGATACGCGCGAAATGCTCGAAGGGGTTATGGACATCGCCGACCAGCGCGTTCGCGATATCATGATCCCCCGCTCGCAGATGATCACCCTGAAACGTAACCAGACGCTGGACGAGTGCCTCGATGTGATCATCGAATCCGCCCACTCGCGTTTCCCGGTCATCAGCGAAGACAAAGATCACATCGAAGGGATTTTGATGGCGAAAGATCTGCTGCCGTTTATGCGCAGCGATGCCGAAGCCTTCAGCATGGAAAAAGTGTTACGCCAGGCCGTGGTTGTGCCGGAAAGTAAACGTGTGGATCGGATGCTGAAAGAGTTTCGCTCTCAGCGTTACCACATGGCGATTGTTATTGATGAATTTGGTGGCGTTTCCGGTCTGGTCACGATCGAGGATATCCTTGAGCTGATCGTGGGCGAAATCGAAGACGAGTACGACGAAGAAGAAGATATCGACTTCCGTCAGCTTAGCCGCCACACCTGGACCGTGCGCGCGCTGGCCTCCATCGAAGACTTCAACGACGCCTTCGGAACCCACTTCAGCGATGAAGAGGTCGATACCATTGGCGGGCTGGTGATGCAGGCCTTTGGCCATCTCCCGGCGCGTGGAGAGACCGTTGACATCGACGGTTACCAGTTCAAAGTAGCCATGGCCGACAGCCGACGTATTATACAGGTTCACGTCAGAACGCCGGACGACTCACCGGTGCCAAAACTGGAAGATTAATGTAAAT
Organism: Enterobacter sp. NFIX59; assembly: GCF_900113755.1. Taxonomy (NCBI): domain Bacteria; kingdom Pseudomonadati; phylum Pseudomonadota; class Gammaproteobacteria; order Enterobacterales; family Enterobacteriaceae; genus Enterobacter; species Enterobacter sp. NFIX59. The sequence continues at coordinate 1,397,674 of NZ_FOQN01000001.1, forward strand.
GGCATTTGCCCCATTGCTTGAACGCCAGCGCGTCCGTTTGCTGCTGGCGCTGTTACTCGGAGCCAGCGGTACGCTGGCTTTTTCTCCTTACGATATCTGGCCCGCGGCCGTTCTCTCCCTGATGGGGCTTCAGGGTCTGACCCTGAACCGTCGTCCGGTACAGGCTGCCGCTATCGGCTACTTCTGGGGGCTGGGGCTGTTTGGCTCAGGCATCAACTGGGTTTATGTCAGCATCGCCCAGTTTGGCGGTATGCCTGGCCCGGTAAACGTCTTCCTGGTGGTACTGCTCGCCGCCTATCTCTCGCTCTATACCGGTCTGTTCGCCGGCATCCTTTCTCGCCTGTGGCCCAAAACCAACTGGCTGCGCGTCGCCATTGCCGCGCCGGTGGTCTGGCAGGTAACCGAGTTCCTGCGCGGCTGGGTGCTGACCGGCTTCCCGTGGCTGCAGTTCGGCTACAGCCAGATTGACGGCCCGCTGAAAGGCCTGGCACCGGTAATGGGTGTTGAAGCTATCAACTTCCTGCTGATGGTCGTGAGCGGCCTGCTGGTATTAGCGCTGGTCACGCGCGGCTGGAAACCGCTGGCTGTGGCGCTGGTGCTGTTCGCCCTGCCCTTCCCGCTGCGCTATATCCAGTGGTTCACGCCTGAGCCCGATCGCGCCATGCGGGTTTCCATGGTGCAGGGGAATATCCCGCAGTCCATGAAGTGGGACGAAAAAGAGCTGCTGAATACGCTGAAGATCTACGCCAACGCCACCGAAGAGGTGATGGGTAAATCGCAGCTGATTATCTGGCCGGAGTCTGCCATTCCCGATCTGGAAATTAACCAGCAGCCGTTCCTCAACATGATGAACGACCTGCTGCTGGCCCGCGGCAGCACGCTTATCACCGGGATTGTCGATGCGCGTCTGAATCAGCAGAACCGCTACGACACCTACAACACCATCATTACGCTCGGCAAAGACAGCGAATACAGCTACCACTCCACTGACCGGTACAACAAGAACCACCTGGTGCCATTTGGTGAATTTGTGCCGCTGGAATCGATTCTGCGCCCGCTGGCCCCGTTCTTTGATTTGCCGATGTCCTCCTTCAGCCGCGGACCGTACGTTCAGCCTCAGCTGCACGCGCACGGCGCTGCCCTGACGCCGGCTATCTGCTACGAAATCATTCTCGGCGAGCAGGTGCGCGATAACTTCCGCCCGGATACTGACTATCTGCTGACCATCTCCAACGATGCCTGGTTTGGTAAGTCAATTGGCCCGTGGCAGCACTTCCAGATGGCACGTATGCGCTCCCTGGAGCTGGCGCGTCCGTTACTGCGCAGCACCAACAACGGCATCACCGCCGTGATTGGTCCTCAGGGTGAAATTCAGGCGATGATCCCGCAGTTTACCCGTGAGGTACTGACCGCTAACGTCACGCCAACCACGGGACTGACGCCATACGCCCGTACCGGCAACTGGTCGCTGTGGATACTGACCGTGCTGTTCGGCTTTGGCGCAGTGCTGATGAGCCTGCGTCAGCGTCGTAAATAACCTTCCCTTCTGTTGCCGGGTGGCGCTGACGCTTACCCGGTAAATCCTCCCAAACTCCCATTCTGGCACGCCTATTGCTTTGTTTATTCAGGTAAACGCAGTTTGGCTTAACGTGCAACTTTGTCGCACCAGCGTAGATCATCGGTAGCACCGAAACGGTGCAACGGGAGATATTTGCCTCTGAATGGTGCGGCGCGCTTCGCAAAAATAAACAATAACGCAGCAAAATCTTTACATTAAGCCAGACTAAATGTTAACAAGCTTGCATAACACTGCACTCGCATTGCGCGAGATATAACAACATCACAATGGGTATCAATGCGTCTCTGGCGCTGATAAAAAAGGAGTTGGGTATGCAATTACGTAAACTGGCCACAGCAATGCTGGTTATGGGAATGTCTGCTGGCGTGGTCCACGCTGAAGATGCGCCTGCAGCAGGCAGCACTCTCGACAAGATTGCCAAAAACGGCGTCATCGTGGTCGGCCACCGTGAATCATCTGTCCCGTTCTCTTACTACGACAACACGCAAAAAGTCGTGGGTTATTCACAGGATTACTCCAACGCTATCGTTGAAGCCGTGAAGAAAAAGCTGAACAAACCTGACCTGCAGGTGAAGCTGATCCCAATCACTTCACAGAACCGTATTCCACTGCTGCAAAACGGCACCTTTGATTTCGAGTGTGGCTCCACCACCAACAATCTCGAGCGTCAGAAGCAGGCTGCCTTCTCTGACACCATCTTTGTTGTAGGCACCCGCCTGCTGACGAAGAAAGGCGGCGAGATTAAAGACTTCGCTGATCTGAAAGGTAAAGCGGTTGTTGTCACCTCCGGTACCACGTCAGAAGTGCTGCTGCACAAGCTGAACGACGAGAAAAAAATGGATATGCGCATCATCAGCGCGAAAGACCATGGCGACTCCTTCCGTACCCTGGAAAGCGGTCGTGCCGTCGCGTTTATGATGGATGACGCCCTGCTGGCGGGCGAACGTGCGAAAGCGAAGAAACCTGACAACTGGGATATCGTCGGCACCGCGCAGTCGAAAGAAGCCTACGGCTGTATGCTGCGTAAAGACGATCCGCAGTTCAAAAAGCTGATCGATGACACCATCGCTCAGGTGCAGACCTCTGGCGAAGCGGAAAAATGGTTCGACAAATGGTTCAAGAACCCGATTCCACCTAAAAACCTGAACATGAATTTTGAACTGTCTGACGACATGAAAGCGCTGTTCAAATCTCCAAATGACAAGGCTCTTAACTAATTAGAACAACAGGGGCGGGATCTCCTGCCCTCTCGATTGTCGGGAAGCATGGACAGACTATACGTTGAGTGGTCGTTCCCCACTCAGCGCGAAAAATGAGCTTCTCACCAATCTTCGAGGGTAGCGCTGCTACCCTTTTTTTTCTGGAGTTTATTATGTCAATCGACTGGAACTGGGGCATATTTCTGCAACAAGCCCCGTTCGGCAACACCACCTATCTTGGCTGGCTGTGGAGCGGCTTTCAGGTCACCGTGGCATTATCGATAACGGCGTGGATCATCGCGTTTCTTGTCGGTTCTTTGTTCGGTATTCTGCGCACCGTCCCTAACCGTTTTCTTTCAACACTCGGCACCCTGTATGTGGAACTGTTCCGTAACGTTCCGCTGATCGTGCAATTCTTTACCTGGTATCTGGTTATCCCGGAACTGCTTCCGGAAAATATTGGCATGTGGTTCAAGTCGGAACTGGATCCGAACGTACAGTTCTTTGTCTCCTCCATGATGTGTCTGGGGCTGTTTACCGCTGCGCGCGTTTGCGAGCAGGTGCGTGCCGCCATTCAGTCATTGCCCCGTGGACAAAAAAATGCGGGTCTGGCGATGGGGTTAACCCTGCCACAGACCTACCGCTACGTGCTGCTGCCTAACGCCTACCGCGTCATCGTTCCGCCGATGACCTCCGAGATGATGAACCTGGTGAAAAACTCGGCCATCGCCTCGACCATTGGCCTGGTCGATATGGCTGCACAGGCGGGCAAGCTGCTGGATTACTCCGCTCACGCGTGGGAATCCTTCACCGCGATCACGCTCGCCTATGTTCTGATAAACGCTTTCATCATGCTGGTGATGAACCTGGTTGAACGCAAAATTCGCCTGCCGGGCAACATGGGGGGCAAATAATGTACGAATTTGACTGGAGTTCTATCGTTCCATCCATGCCTTACCTGCTTGATGGCCTGATGATTACCTTAAAAATCACCGTCATTGCCATCATCGTCGGTATCGTCTGGGGCACTCTGCTGGCCGTTATGCGACTGTCGAGCTTTAAGCCGCTCGCCTGGTTCGCGACCGCTTACGTTAACGTATTCCGCTCCATCCCGCTGGTGATGGTGCTGCTGTGGTTTTACCTGATCGTGCCCGGCTTCCTGCAGAACGTGCTGGGGCTGTCGCCGAAAACCGATATCCGTCTGATCTCGGCGATGGTAGCGTTCTCGATGTTTGAAGCCGCTTACTATTCAGAGATTATCCGAGCGGGCATTCAGAGTATCTCCCGCGGACAGTCCAGCGCCGCGCTGGCGCTGGGGATGACGCACTGGCAGTCCATGCAGCTCATTATTCTGCCGCAGGCGTTTCGCGCCATGGTTCCGCTCCTGCTGACCCAGGGTATCGTGCTGTTCCAGGATACCTCGCTGGTCTACGTTCTGAGCCTGGCAGACTTCTTCCGTACCGCGTCAACCATCGGTGAGCGTGATGGTACGCAGGTTGAGATGGTGCTCTTCGCGGGTGCGGTCTATTTTGTGATTAGTTTAAGCGCGTCGCTGTTGGTCAGCTGGCTGAAGAAAAGGACGGTATAATGATTTCCCTGAAAAATGTTTCTAAATGGTATGGGCACTTTCAGGTGCTGACCGACTGCTCCACCGAAGTGAAAAAAGGCGACGTGGTGGTAGTGTGCGGGCCGTCAGGTTCCGGTAAATCGACGCTGATCAAAACCGTCAACGGACTGGAGCCAGTGCAGCAGGGTGAGATCGTCGTCAACGGTACTAAAGTCAACGACAAGAAAACCAACCTCGCCCAGCTTCGCTCTCACGTTGGCATGGTATTCCAGCATTTTGAGCTGTTCCCTCACCTCTCTATTATTGAGAACCTGACGCTGGCGCAGGTAAAAGTGCTTAAGCGTGATAAAAAAGCGTCGCGCGAGAAAGGTCTGAAGCTCCTGGAACGCGTTGGGCTTTCTGCGCATGCCGATAAGTTCCCGGCACAGCTTTCTGGCGGCCAACAGCAGCGTGTGGCGATCGCCCGCGCGCTGTGCATGGATCCGGTGGCCATGCTGTTTGATGAGCCCACGTCGGCGCTCGATCCAGAGATGATCAACGAAGTGCTGGACGTGATGGTCGAGTTGGCGCACGAAGGAATGACGATGATGGTGGTGACCCACGAAATGGGCTTTGCCCGTAAAGTGGCAAACCGCGTGATCTTTATGGACGAAGGGAAAATTGTCGAAGACTCGCCGAAAGAAGAGTTCTTCGCTAACCCGAAATCCGAGCGTGCGAAAGATTTCCTCGCGAAAATCCTGCACTAATCTTCCCGGTGCGCAATCTGCGGATTGCGCACTGCTTCACGCTTTCACTCACTTCCTCTCGTCGGCGTCACATTGCAGCGTTAACCTTGTCACAAAATAACGCTACGTATGGAGAACGCTATGGCACAGCCTATTATTCTCGATTGCGATCCGGGTCATGATGACGCGATCGCGCTCGTCCTTGCACTTGCCTCCCCTGAACTCGACGTCAAAGCCGTCACCTCTTCTGCCGGAAACCAGACGCCGGATAAAACCCTGCGTAACGTTTTACGTATGCTGACGTTGCTCAAGCGCACCGATATTCCCGTCGCTGGTGGAGCCCTCAAGCCCCTGATGCGTGAATTAATTATCGCGGATAACGTGCATGGTGAAAGCGGGCTGGACGGTCCGGCGCTGCCGGAGCCGGGCTTTACGCCGCAAAACTGCACCGCCGTGGAGCTGATGGCGAAGGTGCTGCGCGAGAGCGCGGAACCCGTGACGCTGGTGGCTACCGGGCCGCAAACCAACGTCGCGCTGCTGCTGAACAGCTACCCTGAACTGCACAGCAAAATAGCCCGTATCGTCATCATGGGCGGGGCCATGGGGCTGGGTAACTGGACCCCTGCGGCGGAGTTCAACATTTTTGTCGACCCGGAAGCAGCTGAGATTGTCTTCCAGTCCGGCTTACCGATTGTAATGGCGGGACTGGACGTTACCCATCGCGCGCAGATTATGGCGGACGATATTGAGCGCTTCCGTTCCGTTGGTAATCCGGTCGCGACAACCGTGGCCGAGCTGCTCGACTTCTTTATGGAGTATCACAAAGCCGAGAAGTGGGGCTTCCACGGCGCGCCCCTGCACGACCCGTGCACCATTGCCTGGCTGTTAAAGCCTGAGATATTCACCACGGTTGACCGCTGGGTTGGCGTGGAAACGCAGGGAAAATACACCCAGGGAATGACGGTGGTGGATTATTACTCGCTGACGGGGAATAAGCCGAATACTACCGTGATGGTGGACATCGACAGGGAGGCGTTTGTGGATTTGCTGGCGGAAAGACTGGCTTACTATAGTGCGGCCTGATGCCCTCACCCCGGCCCTCTCCCACGGGGAGAGGGAGCACACACTAAAAACGGCAACCATGTTGCCGTTTTGCTTTTACCTTGTGCGGCCTGATGCCCTCACCCCGACCCTCTCCCATGGGGAGAGGGAGCAAACCTGCGCTTTTACCTAGGGCTCAAACGGACGACGCTGGAACTGATCGTGGCCGCATTTTGGGCACAGCGACAGAACCTCCGGCGTATACACCGCAATATGGTGGTGGCAATTCTCGCACACCAGATTTCCCAGCCCGACTACCTCACCACTGTGATAGACACCATGGTGGTTCAAATCCTGAAAGACCTCGCGCCACTCCAGCTGCGTTTTATCCGTAATATCGGCCAGCTCCTGCCACAGGCTCTCTTTGATCACCCGCATGAAAACGCTGTCCGTGACCTCCTCCTGGCTCTCCTGGTAGCTGCGCGCGAACTCTTCCAGATCGCGACGCACGGCGCGCGTCACCTCTTCCACTTCGGTTCGCGTTAACTCACCCGTTTGCGACACGCGGGCACGCGCCTGCTCCACCAGCGCATCGATATCGCGCTCGCCGTTACGCAGTCGTTCCGTCAGTGTCGCCACCAGTTCGCGGTAAAATTGAGCAACCTTGTTCATCATTTTGCCTCCCGGGTAAGTAACTATTTCTAATAATAGACCTTATTTCATCGCCGCTTTGTCAGGTGAAGCACAGACCCGGTAATTTCCTGCAAAGCGCATTTGTGCGAAAGGCTGTTTTGACGCGGGCGTTTGGGCTATGCTATGCGGATCTGAATGACCACATCCATTGGCTACATTTGTAGCTGTATTGAAAACAGGACCACTGGCTGCCATGCAAGAGCAATACCGCCCGGAAGAGATAGAATCAAAAGTCCAGCAACACTGGGACGAGAAGCGCACCTTTGAAGTAACCGAAGACGAGAGCAAAGAGAAGTATTACTGCCTGTCGATGCTTCCCTATCCTTCTGGTCGACTACACATGGGCCATGTGCGTAACTACACCATTGGCGATGTGATCGCACGTTACCAGCGTATGCTGGGCAAAAACGTTCTGCAGCCTATCGGCTGGGATGCGTTCGGTCTGCCTGCGGAAGGCGCGGCGGTCAAAAACAACACCGCACCGGCCCCGTGGACATACGACAACATCGCGTACATGAAAAACCAGCTCAAAATGCTGGGCTTTGGCTATGACTGGAGCCGCGAGCTGGCAACCTGTACCCCGGAATACTACCGCTGGGAGCAGAAGTTCTTCACCGAGCTGTACAAAAAAGGCCTGGTGTATAAGAAGACCTCTGCCGTTAACTGGTGTCCGAATGACCAGACCGTTCTCGCGAACGAACAGGTTATCGATGGCTGCTGCTGGCGCTGCGACACCAAAGTTGAGCGTAAAGAGATCCCACAGTGGTTTATCAAAATCACCGCTTACGCTGATGAGCTGCTGAACGATCTGGATAATCTGGACCACTGGCCAGATACCGTGAAGACCATGCAGCGCAACTGGATCGGCCGTTCTGAAGGTGTGGAGATTACCTTCAACGTTGAGAACTACGACCAGACTCTGACTGTCTACACCACCCGTCCGGACACCTTCATGGGCGCGACCTACCTGGCCGTGGCTGCAGGTCACCCGCTGGCGCAGAAAGCGGCAGAAAACAATCCGGAACTGGCTACCTTCATCGATGAGTGCCGCAACACCAAAGTGGCCGAAGCCGACATGGCGACGATGGAGAAAAAAGGCGTTGCGACAGGCTTCTATGCTAAGCATCCGCTGACTGGCGAAGCGATCCCGGTCTGGGCAGCGAACTTCGTGCTGATGGAGTACGGTACAGGTGCGGTAATGGCTGTTCCGGGCCACGATCAGCGCGACTACGAGTTTGCCACCAAATACAACCTGCCGATTAAAGCCGTTATTCTGGCCGCCGATGGTTCTGAACCAGACCTGTCCGAAAACGCGCTGACTGAAAAAGGCACCCTGTTCAACTCCGGTGAATTCAGCGGTCTGAGCTTCGAAGAAGGCTTCAACGCCATCGCCGATAAGCTGGCCTCCCTTGGCGTGGGTGAGCGTAAAGTTAACTTCCGTCTGCGCGACTGGGGCGTTTCCCGTCAGCGTTACTGGGGTGCGCCAATCCCGATGGTGACGCTGGAAGATGGCACCGTGATGCCAACGCCAGAAGATCAGCTGCCGGTGATCCTGCCGGAAGACGTCGTCATGGACGGCATCACCAGCCCGATCAAAGCCGATCCTGAGTGGGCAAAAACCACCGTCAACGGCCAGCCTGCGCTGCGTGAAACCGACACCTTTGACACCTTTATGGAGTCATCCTGGTACTATGCGCGCTACACCTGCCCGCAGTATCAGGAAGGTATGCTGGATTCCAAAGCGGCAAACTACTGGCTGCCGGTAGATATCTACATCGGTGGTATCGAACACGCCATCATGCACCTGCTCTACTTCCGCTTCTTCCACAAGCTGATGCGCGATGCTGGCATGGTGAACTCTGACGAACCTGCAAAACAGCTGCTGTGCCAGGGCATGGTGCTGGCGGATGCCTTCTATTACGTCGGTGCCAACGGCGAGCGTAACTGGGTTTCTCCGGTTGATGCGATCGTCGAGCGCGACGAGAAGGGCCGTATCGTGAAGGCAAAAGACGCCGAAGGTCATGAACTGGTCTACACCGGCATGAGCAAGATGTCCAAGTCTAAAAACAACGGTATCGATCCGCAGGTGATGGTTGAGCGTTACGGTGCGGATACCGTGCGTCTGTTCATGATGTTTGCCTCTCCGGCGGACATGACCCTGGAATGGCAGGAGTCGGGGGTTGAAGGCGCGAACCGCTTCCTGAAACGCGTCTGGAAACTGGTTTATGAACACACCGCCCTGGGCGATGCCCCGGCGCTGAATGCCGCCGCACTGACTGAAGATCAGCAGGCGCTGCGTCGCGATGTTCATAAAACGATTGCAAAAGTGACCGATGATATTGGTCGTCGTCAGACCTTCAATACCGCAATTGCGGCTATTATGGAACTGATGAACAAGCTGGCGAAGGCTTCGCAGGACGGCGAGCAGGATCGTGCTTTAATGCGTGAAGCGCTGCTGGCCGTTGTTCGCATGCTGAACCCGTTCACGCCGCACGTTAGCTTTACCCTGTGGCAGGAGCTGAAAGGCGAAGGCGATATCGACAACGCGCCGTGGCCGCAGGCTGACGAATCAGCGATGGTGGAAAACACGACGCTGGTCGTGGTCCAGGTGAACGGCAAAGTCCGCGGTAAAATTACCGTGGCGGTCGATGCAACCGAAGAACAGGTTCGCGAGCGCGCGGGCCAGGAACCTCTGGTCGCAAAATATCTTGAGGGCGTTACCGTACGTAAAGTGATCTACGTACCGGGTAAACTGCTCAATCTGGTCGTTGGCTAAGCGCGGGAGGAAACGTGCGACAACTGGCAACAATACTCTTATCACTGGCGGTGCTTGTCACCGCTGGCTGTGGCTGGCACCTGCGCAATACCACGGCGGTGCCCGCTGAGATGAAAACGATGATTTTCGACTCACCAGATCCGAATGGCCCACTCAGCCGGGCCATTCGTAATCAGCTGCGTCTCAACGGCGTAGAGATTGTCGAAAAACAAACCCTGCGCCAGGATGTACCGTCTCTGCGTGTTATAGGTGGCGGCCTGTCGAGAGATACAGCCTCTATCTTCCAGGATGGACGTACAGCTGAGTATCAGATGGTGTTGACGGTCGACGCGGCAGTCCTGATCCCCGGTAAAGACATCTACCCGATCAGCACGAAAGTATACCGTTCGTTCTTCGATAACCCGCAGACAGCGCTGGCAAAAGATGCCGAACAGCAGATTATCATCAACGAAATGTACGACAAGGCAGCGGAACAGCTGATCCGTAAACTGCCAAGTATTGCAGCGTCAACTAAACAAGGATCTGACATCGTTGAAAAACCGGTTGCTGGCACGCTTCCTGCTGCTAACTCTCTGGGTAAATGATGATCAGGCTGTATCCTGAACAACTCCGCGCGCAGCTCAATGAAGGGCTGCGCGCGGCGTATCTGCTTCTTGGAAACGATCCGTTATTACTTCAGGAAAGCCAGGATGCCGTGCGGCATGCCGCCGCCGCGCAGGGCTTCGATGAACACCACACCGTCCAATTGGACAACAACACCGACTGGAACGCCCTCTTCTCGCTTTGTCAGGCGATGAGCCTTTTCGCCTCGCGCCAGACTATTCAGATCCTGCTGCCGGAAAATGGTCCTAACGCGGCCATGAACGAGCAGCTCGCTACGCTGGTCAGCCTGTTACACAGCGATCTGCTCTTTATTGTGCGTGGCAACAAGCTTACCAAAGCCCAGGAAAACGCGGCGTGGTTTACCCAGATCGCAGCCCACGCGGTGCAGGTCACCTGTCAGACGCCTGAGCAGGCGCATCTGCCCAAATGGGTGTCAGCGAGAGCGAAGCAGAACAACCTTCAACTGGATGATGCGGCGAATCAACTGTTGTGCTACTGCTATGAAGGTAACCTGCTGGCCCTGGCGCAGGCGCTTGACAGACTCTCCCTGCTCTGGCCGGATGGCAAGCTGACCTTGCCGCGCGTCGAGCAGGCCGTTAACGACGCGGCGCACTTCACGCCGTTCCACTGGGTGGACGCGCTACTGTCGGCAAAAAGCAAACGCGCCCTGCATATTCTGCAACAGCTGCGTCTTGAAGGGAGCGAACCCGTTATTCTGCTGCGTACGCTTCAGCGCGAATTACTGCTGCTGATTACGCTCAAGCGTCAGTCTGCCCATACGCCGCTGCGTTCGCTGTTTGATAAACACCGCGTGTGGCAAAATCGCCGGGCTTTGACCACCGAGGCCGTCAACCGCCTGAGTCATGAACAGCTTCGTCAGGCTGTACAGCTTCTGATGCGCGCTGAGCTCACGTTAAAACAAGATTACGGCCAGTCAGTCTGGGCGGAGCTGGAAAGCCTTTCTCTGCTGCTCTGCCACAAGGCGCTGGCAGACGTTTTTATTGATGGATAGTATGCACTCTTTACAGGCCCTGTATGGCGGCACCTTCGACCCGGTACATTACGGGCATCTGAAGCCGGTTGAAATTCTGGCGAATTTGATCGGCCTTCAGCGCGTCACCATCATGCCCAATAATGTTCCGCCCCATCGTCCACAGCCGGAGGCGACCAGCGAGCAGCGAAAAGCGATGCTCGCCCTTGCCATCGAAGATAAACCGCTCTTCCAACTTGATGAGCGTGAGCTGCGTCGCGACACGCCCTCCTGGACGTCACAGACGCTTCAGGAGTGGCGCACAGAACAGGGTCCAGACCAGCCGCTGGCGTTTATCATCGGCCAGGATTCCCTGCTGAATTTACCCACATGGCATCAGTATGAAACCATCCTGGAGAACAGCCATCTGCTCGTCTGCCGCCGCCCTGGCTATCCTCTGACCATGCGAGAAGCGCAGTACCAGCAGTGGCTGGAAGATCATCTCACCGATAATGTTGAAGATCTTCACAATCGGCCTGCCGGGAAGATCTATCTGGCGGAAACGCCGTGGTTCGATATCTCTGCAACCCTCATACGTGAGCGTTTACAGCAGGGTTTAACCTGTGACGATCTACTGCCAGCCCCGGTGCTGGCGTATATCCATACGCACGGGTTGTATCAGAAAAGCGCAGATGAATAGCCGGAGGGCATAAAAAGCGGCTTATTGTTTATCCTGCCTTGACAGGTTAAGCCATACTGTTATTCTCCGCTGCCAGACTTTCCCGCCGATCATTGCTTTACAGAAATTGTTTTACAAAAATGGCGATGCAATCTCAGGCAGAGGGTGGGATGATACCCGCCTTCAAAAGCCCGGTCGGAGACATTTGTCCCGACACAGGCGTGAGTTCAGGTATACTGTCTGGCTACGAATTCAACGTTTTACAATCTCATTCACCCCAGGGGGAAAACTTGCAGGGTAAAGCACTCCAGGATTTTGTTATTGACAAAATTGATGACCTGAAAGGTCAGGACATCATCGCTATCGACGTTAAGGGTAAATCCAGTATTACCGACTGCATGATCATCTGCACCGGTACATCTACGCGTCATGTTGTTTCGATTGCCGATCACGTGGTTCAGGAATCGCGTGCAGCAGGACTGTTGCCACTGGGTGTTGAAGGTGAAGCAACGGCTGACTGGGTGGTTGTCGACCTCGGCGATGTGATTGTCCACGTCATGCAGGACGAGAGCCGTCGCCTGTATGAGCTGGAAAAACTCTGGGGTTAATGCGTGAAGTTGCAGCTGGTCGCCGTCGGCACCAAAATGCCGGACTGGGTACAAACCGGTTTTACTGAATATCTGCGTCGTTTTCCAAAAGACATGCCGTTCGAACTGGTGGAAATTCCCGCCGGTAAGCGCGGCAAGAACGCGGATATCAAACGTATTCTCGATAAAGAGGGCGAACTGATGCTGGCTGCCGCAGGCAAAAACCGCATCGTCACCCTCGATATTCCAGGAAAACCCTGGGATACGCCGCAGCTGGCGCACGAACTGGAGCGCTGGAAGCAGGATGGCCGTGACGTCAGTCTGTTGATTGGCGGTCCAGAAGGGTTATCCCCCGCCTGCAAAGCGGCGGCTGAACAAAGTTGGTCCCTCTCCGCGCTGACACTTCCCCACCCGCTCGTTCGGGTACTGGTGGCAGAAAGCCTGTATCGCGCGTGGAGCATTACTACCAACCACCCCTATCACCGCGAGTAATGACTGACCAGGGTAGATTAAGCAGCGGATGAAACTACAGAATTCTTTTCGCGACTATACGGCTGAGTCCGCGCTGTTTGTGCGCCGGGCGCTGGTCGCCTTTACCGGGATTTTGCTGCTTACCGGCGTGCTGATCGCCAACCTTTATAATCTGCAAATTGTCCGCTTTACCGACTACCAGACGCGCTCAAACGAAAACCGTATCAAGCTGGTGCCTATCGCTCCCAGCCGCGGCATTATTTACGATCGTAACGGCACGCCGCTGGCGTTAAACCGCACCATCTATCAAATCGAGATGATGCCGGAAAAAGTTGATAATGTTCAGGATACGCTGGAAGCGCTGAAAAGCGTTGTCGACCTTAACGATGACGATATCGCGGCCTTCAAAAAAGAGCGCTCCCGCTCTCACCGTTTCACCTCCATCCCGGTTAAAACCAACCTGACGGAAGTCCAGGTAGCCCGCTTTGCGGTAAACCAGTACCGCTTCCCCGGCGTTGAAGTGAAGGGTTACAAGCGTCGCTACTACCCCTACGGCTCCGCGCTGACGCATGTGATTGGCTACGTCTCCAAGATTAACGACAAAGACGTCGACCGCCTTGATAAAGACGGCAAGCTGGCAAACTACGCTGCAACACACGATATCGGTAAGCTGGGGATCGAACGTTACTACGAAGACGTTTTGCACGGGCAAACCGGCTATGAAGAAGTTGAGGTTAACAACCGCGGCCGCGTGATTCGCCAGCTGAAAGAAGTCCCTCCTCAGGCGGGGCATGACGTCTATCTGACCCTCGACCTTAAGCTGCAGCAGTATATCGAAACCCTGCTGGCGGGCAGCCGTGCAGCCGTTGTGGTCACCGATCCTCGTACCGGCGGCATTCTGGCAATGGTGTCTATGCCCAGCTATGACCCGAACCTGTTCGTTGACGGCATTTCCAGTAAGGACTATTCCGGTCTTCTGAATGACCCGAACACGCCGCTGGTGAACCGCGCGACGCAAGGGGTTTATCCGCCGGCATCAACGGTTAAGCCGTACGTGGCGGTTTCTGCGCTGAGTGCCGGCGTCATTAACCGTAATACCAGTCTGTTTGACCCGGGCTGGTGGCAACTGCCTGGTTCAGATAAACGCTATCGTGACTGGAAAAAATGGGGCCACGGTCATCTGAACGTCACCAAATCGCTGGAAGAATCTGCGGATACCTTCTTCTATCAGGTGGCGTATGACATGGGGATCGACCGCCTGTCAGAGTGGATGAGCAAATTCGGATACGGGCATTACACCGGCGTTGACCTTTCCGAAGAACGTTCTGGCAACATGCCAACGCGTGAATGGAAGCTGAAGCGCTTTAAAAAACCGTGGTATCAGGGTGACACCATTCCGGTGGGTATCGGCCAGGGCTACTGGACGGCAACACCGCTTCAGATGAACAAGGCCATGATGATCCTCATCAATGACGGCGTGGTAAAAGTGCCTCATCTGCTACAGAGCACGGTTGAAGACGGCAAAAAAGTGCCGTGGAACCAGCCGCATGAGGCGCCGGTGGGTGACATTCATTCCGGCTTCTGGGAAATTGCGAAAGACGGTATGTACGGCGTGGCAAACCGCCCCAACGGTACCGCGCATAAGTACTTCACCGGTACGCCGTACAAAGTGGCCGCGAAATCCGGTACTGCGCAGGTGTTCGGTCTGAAAGCCAACGAAACCTATAATGCGCACCGCATTGCTGAACGTCTGCGTGACCATAAGCTGATGACGGCGTTTGCCCCTTATGATAACCCGCAGGTCGCGGTGGCGATGATTCTGGAGAACGGCGGTGCCGGTCCAGCTGTAGGGACCATCATGCGCCAGATCCTTGACCACATTATGCTGGGTGATAACAACACCGAACTGCCGGCTGAAAACCCGGCCGCCGCTGCGGCGGAGGACCAATAATCATGACGGATAATCCAAATAAAAAATCGCTGTGGGACAAAATCCACATCGACCCAGCCATGCTGCTGATCCTGCTGGCCCTGCTGGTTTACAGCGCCCTGGTTATCTGGAGCGCGAGCGGCCAGGACATCGGCATGATGGAGCGCAAAATTGGCCAGATTGCCATGGGTCTGATCATTATGGTGGTGATGGCGCAGATCCCGCCGCGCGTCTACGAAGGCTGGGCGCCCTACCTCTACATCTTCTGTATTATTTTGCTGGTTGCGGTAGATGCGTTTGGCGCCATATCAAAAGGGGCGCAGCGCTGGCTGGATTTGGGGATTGTCCGCTTCCAGCCCTCGGAGATTGCCAAAATCGCCGTGCCACTGATGGTGGCACGCTTTATCAACCGCGATGTCTGTCCGCCGTCTCTGAAGAATACCGCTATCGCGCTGGTGCTGATTTTCCTGCCAACGCTGCTGGTTGCGGCACAGCCTGACCTGGGGACCTCAATCCTTATTGCCCTCTCCGGCCTGTTTGTCCTGTTCCTGTCGGGACTGAGCTGGCGCCTGATTGGTATCGCGGTGGTGCTGATTGCGGCGTTCATCCCTATCCTCTGGTTCTTCCTGATGCATGACTACCAGCGCCAGCGCGTCATGATGCTACTCGATCCGGAAACCGATCCGCTGGGCGCGGGCTATCATATTATTCAGTCGAAGATTGCAATTGGCTCCGGGGGCCTGCGCGGTAAAGGCTGGCTGCACGGTACGCAGTCGCAGCTGGAATTTTTACCGGAACGCCACACCGATTTTATCTTTGCCGTACTGGCGGAAGAGCTGGGGCTGGTTGGCATTCTGATACTTCTTGCGCTGTATGTCCTGCTGATCATGCGGGGATTGTGGATTGCAGCGCGTGCACAAACCACGTTTGGTCGCGTCATGGCTGGCGGGTTGATGCTGATTTTATTCGTTTATGTCTTCGTAAATATTGGTATGGTGAGTGGTATTCTGCCGGTGGTAGGCGTACCGCTGCCGCTGGTGAGTTACGGAGGCTCGGCACTGATCGTGTTGATGGCCGGGTTTGGTATCGTGATGTCGATCCATACCCACAGAAAAATGTTGTCAAAAAGCGTATAAAAATAAGGGGATCGGAATGCGTAAGCAGTGGCTGGGGATCTGCATCGCGGCAAGTTTACTTGCGGCCTGCACAAGTGATGATGGTCAGCAACAGGCAACCGTCGCGCCGCCGCAGCCTGCGGTGTGTAATGGCCCGATCGTTGAAATCAGCGGTGCCGATCCCGTTTATGAACCGCTGAATGCCAGTGCCAATCAGGATTACGAGCGCGACGGCAAAAGCTATAAAATTGTTCAGGATCCTTCCCGTTTCAGTCAGGCAGGCTTTGCCGCCATTTATGATGCCGAGCCAGGCAGTAACCTGACGGCTTCCGGGGAGGCGTTCGACCCAATGCAACTGACGGCGGCACACCCAACGCTGCCGATTCCGAGCTACGCCCGTATCACCAACCTGGCGAATGGCCGCATGATTGTCGTGCGTATCAACGATCGCGGCCCGTACGGGAATGACCGGGTGATCTCCCTCTCGCGCGCGTCTGCCGATCGCCTGAACACCTCGAACAACACCAAAGTTCGTATTGACCCGATTATCGTCGCGCAGGATGGTTCGCTCTCCGGACCGGGTACCGCGTGTACAACAGTGGCGAAACAGACCTATGCCCTTCCTGACCGCCCAAATCTTGACGGCGGAATGGGAAGCGTCTCGTCTCCGGCAGAGCCTGCTCAGCCGGGAGGAGAAATACGCCCGATCAGCAATGACACGCTGCAAAGCGAGGATGCTACCGGCGCACCGGTAAAGAGTAGCGGCTTTCTTGGCGCACCGACGACCTTAGCCGCGGGCGTGCTGGAAGGCAGTGAACCCACTCCAGCCCCTGCTCCCGTCGCTGCGCCAGCGACCCAGCCGGCTCCCGTAACGGCACCAGCGGCCACGCAAAGTGCGGCGGTGGCAGCTCCAGCAGCGGCCAGCGGAAACTATGTGGTTCAGGTAGGCGCAGTGAGCGATCAGGCCCGGGCCAAACAGTATCAACAGCGTCTGAGCCAGCAGTTTGGCGTACCAGGACGCGTTGAGCAGAACGGCACGGTCTGGCGCATTCAGATGGGGCCGTTTGCCAGCAAATCGCAGGCAGCCTCCCTACAGCAGCGTCTGCAGAATGAAGCTCAACTTCAGTCATTTATCGCTGTTGCGAAGTAATTAACCGGCGGTATCCGAATTGTCAGTTAGTGTAAAACACATTCACAAACTCATGCTTAAAGTCGGATGCCTGCCTGAATAGCATTTGCTATAGTAAGGCACTTTTTTTAATTCCATCACGGATGTCGTAGTTCTGACCATGAAGACCACTTTTTCTGCTCGTTTTGTGCAGCGCATGGCGCTGACCACGGCCCTTTGCGCGGCTGCTCTTTCTGCAGCTCACGCCGATGACCTGAATATCAAGACCATGATCCCTGGCGTTCCGCAAATCGATGCGGAATCCTACATCCTGATCGATTACAACTCTGGCAAAGTGCTGGCAGAACAGAATGCCGATGCCCGCCGTGATCCGGCCAGCCTGACCAAAATGATGACCAGCTACGTTATCGGCCAGGCGATGAAGGCAGGTAAATTCAAAGAATCGGATCTGGTCACCATCGGTAACGATGCGTGGGCAACCGGGAACCCTGTCTTCAAAGGTTCCTCTCTGATGTTCCTGAAGCCGGGTATGCAGGTTCCTGTTTCCCAGCTGATTCGTGGTATCAACCTGCAGTCGGGTAACGATGCCTGCGTGGCGATGGCCGATTTCGCCGCCGGTAGCCAGGATGCCTTCGTGGGTCTGATGAACAGCTACGTTACCGCGCTGGGTCTGAAAAACAGCCACTTCCAGACCGTACACGGCCTGGACGCAGACGGTCAGTACAGCTCCGCACGTGATATGGCCCTGATTGGTCAGGCGCTGATCCGCGATGTCCCTAACGAATACTCTATCTACAAAGAAAAAGAGTTTACCTTCAACGGTATTCGTCAGACCAACCGTAACGGCCTGCTGTGGGATAACAGCCTGAACGTTGACGGCATTAAAACTGGCCACACCGACAAAGCGGGCTACAACCTGGTGGCCTCTGCTACTGAAGGTCAGATGCGTCTGATCTCTGCCGTGATGGGCGGCCGCACCTTTAAAGGTCGTGAGACAGAAAGCAAGAAGCTGCTGACCTGGGGCTTCCGTTTCTTCGAAACCGTGAATCCACTGAAAGCAGGCAAAGAGTTTGCGTCTGAACCCGTCTGGTTCGGCGACAACGACCGTGCTTCTCTCGGCGTTGATAAAGACCTCTACCTGACCATTCCGCGCGGTCGTATGAAGGATCTGAAAGCCAGCTACGTGCTGAACAGCACCGAGCTGCACGCTCCACTGCAGAAAAACCAGGTTGTAGGCACGATCAACTTCCAGCTGGATGGAAAAACGATCGATCAGCGTCCGCTGGTTGTCCTGCAAGAAATTCCTGAAGGCAATTTCTTCGGCAAAATCATTGATTACATTAAATTGATGTTCCACCACTGGTTTGGTTAAAAATCGAACACTTGAAAGTGTGATTTTGATCCCCATATACTAAGTATCCTGATAACTCCCACCTGACGTGGGAGTTATTATTTTTTGACGTTACGCCGGAGCTGACATGAAAACCAAACTTAACGAACTGCTTGAATTCCCTACCCCATTTACCTACAAAGTAATGGGTCTGGCGAAACCTGAGCTGGTTGATCAGGTGGTTGAAGTGGTACAGCGCCATGCGCCGGGTGACTACTCTCCGTCAGTAAAACCAAGCAGCAAGGGCAACTACCACTCGGTTTC
This sequence comes from Enterobacter sp. NFIX59, assembly GCF_900113755.1. NCBI lineage: Bacteria > Pseudomonadati > Pseudomonadota > Gammaproteobacteria > Enterobacterales > Enterobacteriaceae > Enterobacter > Enterobacter sp. NFIX59. The sequence continues at coordinate 1,416,392 of NZ_FOQN01000001.1, forward strand.
TATCACCATCACTGCGACACACATTGAGCAGGTTGAGACGCTGTACGAAGAGCTCGGCAATATCGAAATCGTTCGTATGGTACTGTAGTCCCTTTGCGGTTACCCGGTTTGCCGGGTAACCCTTCTCCCCGCTGTGATATACTCCCCCCACACCTTTTGTCCCTCGTCTTCGGAGACGCAGTTTTGTATCAGGATAAAATTCTGGTCCGTCACCTCGGGCTGCAACCTTATGAGCCTGTCTCCCAGGCCATGCATGACTTCACCGATTCACGCGATGACAGCACCCCAGATGAAATCTGGCTGGTCGAACACCTGCCGGTATTTACGCAGGGTCAGGCGGGTAAAGCAGAACATCTATTAATGACGGGAGATATCCCGGTTATTCAGAGCGATCGCGGCGGTCAGGTCACGTACCATGGGCCCGGGCAGCAGGTGATGTACGTCCTGCTCAATCTGAAGCGCAGAAAGCTGGGCGTGCGTGAACTGGTCACTTTACTGGAACAAACCGTCGTCAACACGCTGGCGGAATATGGTATTGACGCGCATCCGCGTGCCGATGCGCCGGGCGTTTACGTTGGGGAAATGAAGATCTGCTCCCTGGGGCTGCGTATTCGAAAAGGCTGCTCATTCCATGGCCTGGCATTGAATATTAATATGGATCTCGCGCCGTTCCAGCGCATAAACCCCTGCGGCTACGCCGGCATGGAAATGACGCAAATGCGCCAGTGGGTAGAAGCCGCTACGCCCGAACATATTCGTCCCGTGCTTTTGAAGAACGTGTTAGCGCTACTTAACAATCCCCCACACGAATATATCCCTGCTTAATATATCGTACAACAGGGCTCGATAATTTGACGGGCCACTGTTTATTTACCGCTTTTGCACTTTACAATAATCCACAGATTCTATATTTTCGAAGCGCCCGAATATTACCGCTACATATTATTTAGCCTCCAGAAAGCTCGGCAAACACGGCATAAGTAACGTGAGCAATTATCACACAACTGTTTGCTTTTGATAAACAAGTGATACAAAACCAACACTTTACGAATCTCTACAAGCATAATAAATAAATTCAACTATCATTCATATTGTGAATGTATACGGGGTGAAAGCGTGGAGTATAATAATTTACCAGCCAAACGACTGAATGAACCTGGTGGCGAAGACAAGCCGCAAATTTTTCGGACTTTACGTAATATTGATCTCAATTTACTGACTATTTTTGAGGCAGTATATGTCCATAAAGGTATCGTTAACGCTGCGAAAATTCTTAATCTCACGCCATCAGCAATAAGTCAGTCAATCCAAAAGCTACGCGCTATATTTCCTGACCCGTTATTTATCCGTAAGGGCCAGGGGGTAACGCCGACGGCTTACGCCACGCATCTCCACGAGTACATCAGCCAGGGGCTGGAGTCGATTCTGGGCGCACTGGATTTAACCGGGAGCTATGATAAGCAGAGAACCATCACCATCGGCTGTTCCCCTTCTGTGGGTGTGCTGGTGATGCCGGCGATCTTCCAGGCCGTGAAAGAGCATGCTCCGCAGCTCCTGCTTCGTAATGTGCCGCTCAATGAACCTGACATTCAGCTTGCCCAGTTCCAGACGGACCTGATTATTGAAAGCGGCAGCTTCAGTGCCAGAGCGCTGGGTCAAAATGTGCTCTATTCGGATAACCTGGTGCTGGTTTGCCGGCAGCAGCATCCGGTTCTCAGCGAACCGCTGACCATCGAAAACCTGCGCAACTACGACCACTCGTCTTTCATGACCGAAGGGCAGTCTAACCACGCCCTTCGTCAGCGTATTGATGAAATTTTCCCGGAACGTCAGATCAGCTTCAGCAGTTACAATATGTTTACCACCGCATCGCTGATCGGCAGCAGCGATATGCTGTGCGTTATGCCATCGCGCCTGTACAGCCTGCTACAAAAATGCTGGCCACTGGAGAGCATTCCACTCAGTCAGCTTAATGCGGAATCAATCGAGATTTCACTGCATTACAACAAGCTGAGTTTACGCGACCCGGTTCTGGAAAACGTCATCCGCATTATCCGTCAGGCCTTCTGACAGGTTTAGCCAGCACAAGACCCTGCACCAGGCAGGGCGAAAGGCACAAAACAACAACTATTTTACAAATTGGCGATCTGGCAGGCTGCTTTAACGACCGTTTCAATGATATACTGCCTGTCGTTCGTTCAAAAATAGTTGATAAATACAACATTCCCTTGAATTGAAACGCTTTCCTTCGATATTCGCAACTGGAACACGCACGCTATGAGTAAACCCATTGTGATGGAACGCGGTGTTAAATACCGCGATGCCGATAAAATGGCCCTTATCCCGGTTAAAAACGTGGCTACAGAGCGCGAGGCGCTGTTAAGAAAACCGGAATGGATGAAAATCAAACTTCCGGCCGACTCTTCGCGTATCCAGGGGATCAAAGCGGCGATGCGCAAGAATGGCCTTCACTCCGTGTGTGAAGAAGCCTCTTGTCCGAACCTTGCTGAATGTTTCAATCACGGTACCGCGACGTTTATGATTCTGGGTGCTATCTGTACCCGCCGCTGCCCGTTCTGCGATGTTGCTCATGGCCGTCCAGTCGCACCTGATGCTAACGAACCCCAGAAACTGGCGCAGACCATTGCTGACATGGCGCTGCGCTATGTGGTTATCACCTCCGTTGACCGTGACGATCTGCGTGACGGTGGTGCTCAGCACTTCGCCGACTGTATTACGGCCATTCGCGAGAAAAGCCCTAACATCAAAATCGAGACGCTGGTGCCTGACTTCCGTGGCCGTATGGACCGCGCGCTGGATATCCTGACAGCAACGCCGCCAGATGTGTTTAACCACAACCTGGAGAACGTGCCGCGTCTCTACCGTCAGGTCCGCCCGGGTGCTGACTATAACTGGTCTCTGAAACTGCTGGAGCGTTTCAAAGAAGCGCATCCGCATATTCCGACCAAGTCTGGTCTGATGGTGGGGCTGGGTGAAACCAATGAGGAAATCATTGAGGTGATGCGTGATCTTCGCCGCCACGGTGTGACCATGTTGACCCTGGGGCAGTATCTGCAGCCAAGCCGTCACCACCTGCCGGTACAGCGCTACGTTAGCCCGGACGAGTTCGATGAAATGAAAGCCGAAGCGATGGCGATGGGCTTCACCCACGCAGCCTGCGGCCCGTTCGTTCGCTCCTCATACCATGCCGATATGCAGGCAAAAGGCGAAGAAGTTAAATAATGCTGTAATATTCTTTTACAGTAATACAAAAAAACCGGCCTCATGAGCCGGTTTTTTTTCGCAAGCCCTCAGGCGTTGCTGTCACTCTTTGTGAGAAAGCTTGTCTGCCGGGACGTCATCCTCGGCGCTTTTCTTCGCCGCTGCATCATCGTCGTTCATCGCTTTCTTAAAGCCTTTGATGGCAGCCCCCAGGTCACCACCCAGCGTGCGTAACTTCTTGGTACCAAACAGCAGGACGACCAGTGCGGCAACCACCAGCAGTTTGGTAATACTAATCTCACCCATAGATACCTTCTTTACTTAAAACAGGCTGCATTCAGCGCCAAAACCTGATTGTATTAACGGTCATTTAGCGCGTGCACACAATAGCAATCTGTAACAAGGTGAATCAAGCATTGTTGAAAAAAACATCACAATAATTGCGGTGGCGCAAACCGACGATTGCGAAGAACAGGTAGTTGCTGACGTGCAAGCGTAATTCTCTCTAAGTTTAGCTCCGCCACCAGCAAATGCGGGGCTTCAGCGGCGGCGGCGATCGTCACCCCCAGCGGATCGACCACCCTGCTTTGCCCGATGTTTTTCGTGCCACATTCCCCTGCGGCAACCACATAGCAGGTTGTATCCAGCGCACGCGCCGCAAGCAGCGTTGCCCAGTGGTGCTCTTTTAACTGCCCGCGAACCCACGCGGCAGGGAGTACCAGTACGTCCGCACCCTGCAGCGCCAGATGGAGCGCCAGCTCGGGAAAACGCAGGTCATAGCAGGTCATCAACCCGATCTTAAATCCGTCAATCTCCAGAAGCGGTGGGATACTGTCTCCGGGGTCAACGCGCCGCGACTCCTGAATGCTGAACGCATCATAGAGATGCAGCTTGGCGTAGCGTGCGACAATGGCCCCGCCACGGATAGCCACAAGCGTATTGACTGCGCGACCCGGCGTTGAGGGGACATGGATCGTTAAGATCGTCGTCATCGTATTGCCCACGCTCTGGGCGAGCAGTTGCTGCAAGAATTCGCCGTCCAGCGACTGCGCGGACTTCACCGATAAATCCGGATCATTATCATCCCTGGCCAGCAGCGCTTCAGGGAGAACCAGCAGCGACGCGCCTTTCTGCCGGGCCTGCAGCATCAGGTTGACGCATGTTATCGCGTTCGCCTGCCAGTCAGGCGTGACCGCAAATTGCCCTACCGCAACATACATATTTGTCCCCTCATCATAAACGGCGTTAAACTCGCTTCTCTTACACATCAAATAGCAGGTATTTAGCGTGTTACAACTACTTTTAGCCGTTTTTATTGGTGGGGGAACGGGTAGCGTTGCGCGATGGTTTCTGAGTATGCGGTTTAATCCTCTTCATCAGGCGATTCCTATGGGGACACTGGCCGCTAACCTGATTGGTGCCTTTATCATTGGCATGGGTCTGGCCTGGTTTAACCGAATGACGCACATCGACCCGATGTGGAAAGTCCTGATTACGACGGGTTTCTGCGGCGGGTTAACCACCTTCTCGACGTTCTCCGCAGAAGTCGTGTTTCTCTTTCAGGAAGGCCGTATCGGCTGGGCACTGGCGAACATCGCGATTAACATGCTCGGCTCGTTTGCGATGACGGGGATCGCATTTTGGCTCTTTTCCTCCGCAAGCACGCATTAACCGTCGAACCGTTAATGTTGGCTTAATTTTTCTCTGTCACTCTGAATGCAGAACTGAACGAGGGTGACAGAATGAAACAGAGTCTGATGAGCGCAGGCATGGTGTTGTTAAGCGTGCTGATCGTTGCCAGCTTCCTGAAAATGTATCTGCTTGGCTGATTCAAAACGAAAAAAACCCGCTCAGGGAGCGGGTTTTGAAATTCTTGCTGACGCGTCTGAATTACAGAGCGATTACGTTAGCAGCAGAAGGGCCTTTGGCACCGTTAGTGATTTCGAACTCTACACGCTGACCTTCAGCCAGAGTTTTGAAACCATTAGACTGGATTGCAGAGAAGTGTACGAACACGTCTTTGCTGCCATCTTCAGGAGTAATGAAACCGAATCCTTTGGACTCATTAAACCACTTAACGTTACCTTTAATCTTAGACATCAAAATTACCTTTACATTAAAAAACGACACAAATGCTGTGTCGGTTACCAGTACATCAATTGTGGGACCTTTTGTCCAGCGGATCTTTGATAAAAAGTGACTAAAGTCGCGTTAATTTTCACTGGCAGATTTTTATCGTTTATGAATCAACGCCTGCGCGTTTTTTCACCGCAATGTAACGTTTTGTCAGTTAAAACTGAAAACGCATCCAGGCGAAGTAAACGTTTCCGTTGTTGTACGTACCCGGGATGTAGGTCATCTGGAACGTTGCGGGGCCATAGCCAATAGAGGCCAAAGGCAGCAGCACCGGGATCGGGATGTAGTTCCAGTTGTCACGTGCAGTGACCCCGGCGGTATAGCCCAAACCGACGTGGAAGTTCTCGTCCGCTAGCGGACGCCAGGTTTTCTCCCAACCATACCCCCCAATCGGCTCCCATTTATTAAACGAGTCTTTGAAGGCCATCAGATAGATGCCATGCCAGTTTCCCTTTTCGTCCCAGCGAGACTGACCAAAACCCGCGCCCCACGGACGCTCGTTGTATTTATCGGTTTTCTCTTTGTCATAAGCAAAACGCGCATGCCACGTTATTGCCGGAACATAGAGATCATAATGTTCAGGAGCCGTCCAGGTCTGGGAAACATTATCCGTAAAGGTGGAGAACCAGCCTTTGTCCGTCGCGTTGCCTTCTGCCTGTGCAACAGAAGAAAACGTTAACTGCCCAAAAATAAACAACAAAACAGAGAAAAATGTATTACGTACGATCACAATGCAATTACCATTCTTAGTATTCGAGGCAAAGTTTACCATAAAATAGTTGAATCAAGGCTTAACGGCATCGGCGTTATTCCTAATTATTCGGCCATTTTCCGGGAATATTCTTAAAGAAATCGGGGGATATGCTCAAATAAGCCTACAAGAGGTGTGACTTTTTCCATTTAGCGTTCGTAATCAGTGACATGCAAAACCGCACAAAACATTAACAATTTGTTATCATTATTGGGACACATTGCGCCATTTCTGATGGTCAAGACCCTCATGGTATAAATGTATGGGCCATGGCAAAAACACGCTTGTTCTGTTCTCTAGTCGTCTGTTTATTGATTTTAATCAGCAAGAACAGGCCAATTATTCGGCACATTTCCATCCTTCTTTTTTATTGATTTTTTGTGCTCCACTGCAGCAGAGATACAGGGGAAATCATGCTTACGTTATTCGAGCTCCTTATTGGAGTCGTCGTCATTGTCGGCGTCGCGCGCTACATCATTAAAGGCTACTCGGCCACGGGCGTATTATTTGTTGGCGGTTTAACGCTGTTGATTATCAGCGCACTGATGGGGCACCAGGTGTTACCTGCCAGCGCCACGAGCACCGGTTACACCGCTACAGATATTGTTGAATACATTAAAATATTGCTCATGAGCCGCGGCGGCGATCTGGGCATGATGATCATGATGCTGTGTGGTTTTGCGGCCTACATGACCCACATCGGCGCCAACGACATGGTCGTTAAACTTGCCTCCAAACCCCTGCAGTACATTAACTCGCCGTATCTGCTGATGGTCGCCGCCTATTTCCTCGCCTGCCTGATGTCGCTGGCCGTTTCGTCGGCTACCGGACTTGGCGTACTGCTGATGGCCACACTGTTCCCGGTCATGGTGAACGTCGGTATCAGCCGCGGCGCGGCAGCAGCCATTTGCGCGTCTCCGGCAGCGATTATTCTTTCCCCTACCTCCGGCGACGTCGTGCTGGCGGCAAAGGCAGCGGAGATGTCGCTCATCGACTTCGCCTTTAAAACCACGCTGCCGATCTCCATTGTTGCCATTGTCGGCATGGGTATCGCGCATTTCTTCTGGCAGCGCTATCTCGATAAGAAAGAAAACATCAGCCATGAAATGATGGACGTGAGTGAAATCACCACTACCGCTCCCGCGTTTTATGCCATTCTGCCCTTCACGCCGATTATCGGGGTGCTGATTTTTGACGGCAAATGGGGTCCGCAGCTGCACATCATCACCATTCTGGTTATCTGCATGCTGCTGGCTGCCGTGCTGGAATTTGTGCGTGGTTTTAACACGCAAAAGGTGTTCTCGGGTCTGGAAGTTGCCTATCGCGGTATGGCGGATGCCTTCGCTGGCGTGGTGATGCTGCTGGTGGCAGCGGGCGTTTTTGCCCAGGGTCTGAGCACCATCGGCTTTATCCAGAGCCTGATCTCGATCGCCACCTCGTTCGGATCGGCCAGTATTATCCTGATGCTGGTTCTGGTGGTGCTCACCATGCTGGCGGCGATGACCACGGGTTCCGGTAATGCGCCTTTCTACGCTTTCGTTGAGATGATCCCGAAACTGGCTCACTCCTCTGGTATTAACCCGGCCTATCTCTCCATACCCATGCTGCAAGCGTCAAACCTGGGCCGTACCATCTCCCCGGTATCAGGCGTGGTTGTCGCCGTTGCCGGGATGGCGAAAATCTCACCATTCGAAGTGGTAAAACGTACCTCAGTGCCCGTTATGGTTGGCCTGATTATCGTGATTATCGCCACGGAAGTGCTGGTTCCCGGCGCGGCCTAAGCTAAATTAGGGATATCCAAAAAGCGCCTGCGGGCGCTTTTTATGCTTTAATAACCCTCAGAAATTAATCACGCTCATTCGATCAGGAAATCATATGTTCAGGAAGGATATCGTCATCCCGTCTGGCGCAATGGCGCTTGCACTCTGTATCTTCTCCGCACAGGCGGAACCGCTGAAGGCAACCCAATATGGCGATTTCGATCGCTATGTGCTGGCTTTGTCCTGGCAAACCGGGTTTTGTCAGAGCATGGTTGAGCGCAACCGTAATGAACCTGACGAATGTCGCCTGCAAAAAGAGCGCGAGAATAAAGCCGATTTTCTGACCGTGCACGGGTTATGGCCCGGCCTGCCGAAATCTATTGCCGCACGCGGCGTGGATGACCGTCGATGGATGCGTTTTGGCTGCGCCACACGCCCCATTCCGAACATGCCGGAAGTGAAGGCCAGCCGCAAATGCGATGCCGCCGAAACCGGACTGTCGCTTTCCGCTGCCGCAAAGCTCAATGACGTGATGCCGGGCGCGGGCGGGAATTCCTGCCTGGAACGCTACGAATATGCCAAACATGGCGTCTGCTTTGGTTTTGACCCGGATGCCTATTTCGGCACGATGGTACGGATGAATCAGGAGGTTAAAAACAGTGCGGTCGGAAAATTCCTCGCCGATAACTACGGGAAATCCGTCAACCGTAGTGATTTTGATAGTGCCGTGGCCAAAAGCTGGGGCAACGAGAACGTCAAAGCGTTCAAGCTGACCTGCAACGGCAATCCGGCGTATCTCACCGAGATGCAGATTTCGCTGAAGGCAAACGCCATTAACAACCCGCTTTCTGCGACCTCATTTGCCCCGCAGCCACATCCGGGTAACTGCGGAAACCAATTCGTGATTGATAAAGCCGGCTACTGATCCGCGCCCGGGCGCACCATATCAAACCGGTTTTCATCGCTGATACCATAGTACGCCGTCGGCCCACCCGCACGCAGGATGGGCTGCGCTTTCGCCGTCTGGTATATCCCCTCTTCCAGCAGCGTTTCGGCAATATGGATACCGACCACCTCCCCCAACACCAGCCACGTGTCCACCGGCGTACCGTCGGCACCGGTAAGCTGAATGCACTGCGACAGTCGACACTCAAAATTCACCGGGCTTTCTGCAACGCGTGGGGCGTTAACCAGCTGGCTGGCCGCTGGCGTAAGTCCGGCAAAGCTAAATTCATCCCGGTCGTGGGGAAGCATCGCTGAGGTTTGGTTCATCGCTTGCGCGAGATCGCGCGTCGCCAGATTCCAGACAAACTCTTTTGTCTCAGTAATATTACGCACGCTGTCCTTCCAGCCGTTGCTGGAAAAGCCGATGATCGGCGGGCGATAGTTAAAGCAGTTAAAGAAGCTGTACGGCGCGAGGTTCAGCTGACCGGCCTTATCGCATGAGGAGATCCAGCCTATCGGACGTGGGCCAATAATGGCGTTCAGCGGGTCATGCGGCAGGCCGTGCCCCTGAGACGGTTGGTAGAAGTACATAGTGCTCTCTCGTTGGCGGGCAACGCCCGGATTCAGGACACTCAGCGTAACGTATTCCGCCAGGAATGAAGACTGAATAAATTTCAGCGAAAATTCATATGGACCATGAATGTGACTTTCATCACTTCAAACTTGCGCGCTCAGCCAGTATCATCGGGAGAGTTAAACCCTCGCTGCCAGACGGCGAGGGTTTTCTTTTGGATCAGTTTCTGCGTTAGACGCAGCATTAACGACATGGAGTAAAAAATGTCCAGACCTACCATTATCATCAATGAGCTCGACGCAGAACGTATCGACAGGCTGCTGGAAAAAGCGGAATTTGCCTCGCTCCCCGTGGCCGACGCCCTGAATGAAGAACTCGACCGGGCACAGATGTGCACGCCTGAGACGATGCCGCATGATGTAGTCACCATGAACAGCCAGGTGAAATTCCGCAATCTGACCACCGGTGAAGAGCTGACCCGCACGCTGGTTTACCCGGCGCAGATGACCGACAGCAGCGCACAGCTTTCTGTGCTTGCGCCTGTGGGTGCCGCACTGCTGGGACTGCGTACGGGGGATACGATCCACTGGGAATTGCCGGGCGGCGCTTCGACCCATCTGGAAGTGCTGGAGCTGCTCTACCAGCCAGAAGCCGCAGGCGATTACCTGCGTTAATCTCTTCTGAATAAGCGCCTATCCGCTTTGCACAGAGGATGCCACCGCATCCTCTTTCCGCAAATTCACACGATTTTCCTATACCGCGCAAAATGGCCTTAATCCACGCTTAATCTGTTTTGGTGCCGCGGGGACGGTCATGAGTGAGATAGGCGTTATCACACTTATCTTTCTGATTTTTGTGGCGATTATCGTCACGGCCGTGCTCTATCTTGAACGCCACTGGTAAGCGAACATTCTCAGGCCACCCCACCTGGGAAGGCATTCACCAGGCCCTTAACGGTCTGCTCTGCGGCTTCGGGGGTCTCTGCGCCCGGGACCAGAATCACCTTCCGGCACTCCTCCTCCCGTTTTTCGAAAATCTTATAGGCGCGTTCCGCATCCGCAAGGGGGAGATAATGGGTCACGATCTCTTCCGGCGTAAGCAGCCCTTTTTCGATCAGCGGTAACAGTTCACCCAGCCAGGCATGGACGTGCGTCTGACCCATCTTAAACGTCAGCCCCTTATCAAAGGCATCGCCAAACAGGAAGCCATGGATAAACCCGGCGTACACGCCGGGTACGCTAACTACCCCACCGCGCCGCACGGCAGCAATGCATTGACGCAACGCTTTGCCGCTGCTGCCTTCAATTTTAAGATTGCTGAGGATTGTTTCCGTGGTGCTGCCTTTCGCTTCAAACCCGACCGCATCAATCACGGCGTCAACGCCGCGCTGGCCCACGGTCTGCTCGATGATTTTTTCCGCGGCGTCGTTGTCATCATCAAAGTTGATGGGAATTGCGCCGTAACGGGCCTCGGCAAATCGCAACCGGTACGGGTGGTGATCGATAACAAAGATCTGCTCAGCCCCCAGCAGCCGCGCGCAGGCAATGGTCAGTAGCCCCACCGGCCCGGCGCCGAAAACGGCTACGCTTGAACCTTTTGCAATCTGCGCATTTTTTGCCGCCTGCCAGGCCGTGGGCAAAATGTCGGAAAGGAAAAGTGCTTTATCATCAGAAAGAAGCTGCGGGACTTTAAACGGTCCGACGTTCCCCTTCGGCACGCGAACGTATTCCGCCTGTCCCCCCGGCACACCGCCGTAGAGGTGGCTATAGCCAAACAGCGCAGCCGGCGCGGGGATTTGCTTTTTGTTCAGCGCGGCACCCTGCCCGGCGTTGGTATTCTCACAGGCCGCGTATTGCTGCAGACGACAGAAGAAACAGTCCCCGCAGGCGATGACAAAGGGGATCACCACGCGATCGCCTTTTTGCAAATTCTTTACCTCTGCACCGCACTCGACGATTTCCCCCATAAACTCATGGCCAAAAATATCGCCGTGCTGCACCTTCGGGATCTTTCCGCGATAGAGATGCAAATCGGAGCCGCAGATCGCCGTGGCCGTGACGCGCAGAATGATATCGTCGGGCTGTTCGATGATGGGGTCAGGGACATTCTCGACGCGAACATGGTGTGGACCGTGATACGTAAGTGCTTTCATGCGACCTCCGAAAGGTTCCAGGTAAGTCTATAAGGGTAGCTACCCATGAAGGTCTGCCCCGGAATACGGGTCTTTTGAGATTTATCCTGGCGAGATAAGAAAACTGACGGGGCGCTTACAGAAACCATTAATATTTTGTGGTTGAATAAGTACAGCGTTTATAAACAAGGAGAAACGGGTATGTATCAGAGAATCATTATGCCGGTTGATGTTTTTGAGATGGAGTTGAGCGACAAGGCCGTTCGCCACGCGGAGTTCCTGGCGCAGCAGGACGGTGTCATCCATCTGTTGCACGTGCTCCCGGGCTCCGCCAGCCTGAGCCTGCACCGCTTCGCTGCCGATGTGCGCCGCTTCGAGGAGCATTTGCAGCATGAAGCGGAAACGCGTCTGCAAACCATGGTCAGCCACTTCAGTATTGACCCTTCACGGATCAAAACGCACGTCAGATTCGGCAGCGTACGTGATGCGGTAAATGAACTGGCGAACGAGTTGAAAGCAGACGTGGTGGTCATCGGTTCGCGCAACCCTTCCATTACCACACATCTGCTGGGCTCTAACGCCTCCAGCGTGATCCGCCACACACACATACCGGTGATGGTCGTCAGATAAAAAAAGAGGCCACCTTTCGGTGGCCTCTCGCTATTGCAGGTATCGCCTTACTTTCTTTTCTTATGCTGTTTTGGTGCGAATCAGATAGTCAAACGAACTCAGCGACGCCTTCGCCCCTTCGCCCGTGGCGATGATGATCTGTTTGTACGGTACGGTAGTACAGTCACCCGCCGCAAACACGCCCTTCACGCTGGTTTCACACTTCGCATCGATGATGATTTCGCCCATGCGGTTGCGCTCAATCGCGCCTTCCAGCCAGGTGGTGTTTGGCAGCAGACCAATCTGCACGAAGATCCCTGAAAGCTGCACGCTGTGCACGTCGCCGCTCACGCGGTCGCGGTATTCCAGACCGGTCACCTTGCTGCCGTCGCCCTTCACTTCCGTGGTCTGCGCGTTAAGGACGATGTCGACGTTTTTCAGGCTGCGAACTTTGTCCTGCAGAACCTGGTCGGCCTTCATCTCTGGTGCGAACTCCAGAAGGGTGACGTGTTCAACAATCCCCGCCAGGTCGATAGCCGCTTCCACGCCGGAGTTACCGCCGCCGATCACCGCCACGCGTTTACCTTTAAACAGCGGGCCGTCGCAGTGCGGGCAGTAGGTCACGCCTTTGGTGCGATACTGATCTTCACCCGGGACGTTCATGTTGCGCCATTTCGCACCGGTGGCAATGATGATGCTGCGTGCTTTCAACACCGCGCCGGAGGCGGTTTCAATGTGGTGTAAACCACCCTCAACCGCAGCAGGTACCAGCCTGCTGGCGCTCTGGCTGTCGATCACGTCCACGTCGTAGTCGCTGACGTGCGCCTTCAGCGCCCCCGCCAGCTTCTGACCTTCGGTTTTCGGCACGGAGATATAGTTTTCAATGTCCACGGTATCCAGTACCTGGCCGCCGAAACGCTCGCCCATCAGGCCAGTGCGGATCCCTTTACGCGCGGAGTACACTGCCGCCGCCGCGCCCGCCGGACCGGAACCGACGATCAGCACGTCGTAGGCATCGCGTTTGTTCAGCGCTTCTGCGGCACGTTTTTCGGCACCGGTATCCACTTTGGCGACGATTTCCGTCAGCGTCATACGACCCTGACCGAATTCCTGACCGTTCAGATACACCGCCGGAACGCCCATCACGTTGCGATCGGTGATTTCATTCTGGAAGGTACCGCCGTCAATCGCCGTGTGCTTAATGCGCGGGTTCAGGACCGACATCAGGTTCAGCGCCTGCACCACGTCCGGACAGTTGTGGCAGGAGAGCGAGTAATAGGTTTCAAACTCGAAATCGCCGTCGATATCGCGGATCTGCTCCAGCAGCGCCTGCGCCTCTTTCGACGGATGACCACCGGTCCACAGCAGCGCCAGCACCAGCGAGGTAAATTCGTGACCCAGCGGCGAGCCGGCAAAGCGCGGCCCCAGCTCAGAGCCTGGGTTAGTAATCAGGAAAGAAGGCTTACGGACGTTAAGCGAGTTATCTTCTTTGAAGGTCACTTTTGGCGACAGTTCGGCGATCTCAGCCAGCAGTTCCTTGATCTCTGCCGATTTCGCGCTGTCGTCCAGCGTGGCAATCAGCTCAACGGGTTTGGTCAGTTTCTCAAGATAGGCCTTGAGCTGGGTTTTCATATTAGTGTCGAGCATTATTCTTCCCTCTCTTAAAACATCATCATGCAAGCTGCCTTACACAGGCGGCCTGAATGCAACTTGCATCATGGTGCTGGAATGAAATGGGCGCGGGAGCGCCCATTGATTGCCGGGTGGCACTTCGTTTACCCGGCCTACGATACTGTAGGCCTGTGCAAGCGCAGCTCCACCAGGCTTTACAGACTTAGATCTTGCCGACCAGGTCTAAGGATGGAGCGAGAGTCGCTTCGCCTTCTTTCCATTTCGCCGGGCACACTTCGCCTGGGTGAGAAGCCACGTACTGCGCTGCTTTCACTTTACGCAGCAGGTCAGACGCATCACGGCCGATACCTTCAGCGGTAACTTCGATAGCCTGGATAATACCCTGCGGGTCAACAACGAAGGTGGCGCGGTCAGCCAGGCCTTCATCTTCACGCATGTTGTCGAAGTTACGGGTCAGGGCGCCAGTCGGGTCGCCGATCATCGCGTATTTGATTTTTGCGATGGTTTCAGAGCTGCTGTGCCATGCTTTGTGGGTGAAGTGGGTATCGGTAGACACAGAGTAAACGTCTACGCCCAGCTTCTGCAGTTCGTCATAATGGTCAGCCACGTCGCCCAGTTCGGTCGGGCAAACGAAGGTGAAGTCAGCCGGATAGAAGAAGAAGACGCTCCAGCGACCTTCGGTATCTTTCTCGGTTACTTCGATGAACTCACCGTTTTTGAACGCCTGGTTTTTGAAAGGTTTAATTTTAGTGTTAATCAAAGACATCTGTACTTCCTCCGTGTTTTCGTTGAGATGTAAGGTAACCAACTTTATCCATCGGGGCTAATGCGTATGCTTTATCAAATCAATCAGCCAAACCTTACAACGTCGACAAGACAACAAGGTGAACCTTTTACAGGAAAGCCTGAAAGTAAAAGGGCCGCCTCAACGGGCGGCCCTGATACCTGAATTCCCCGCAGGTACATTCAGTGCCAGCCGAAGCTGGCGTTGCGTTGCGCTCTACAACCCTTTATATCAAGGGGTAACAGCCCTTTGATTACACCACCCGTACAGGGATTGGGCAATCCATAAGAGAGGTAATCCTGCCTATGGCTGCGATAGGTTTTGCCAAACATCATTTCAGGACGTTATAAATTTATTTTCATTATAAAAATACCTCAATATATAAATGACAATTGTTATTTAAAATGCTCACTCCAACATCTGAGATAAAATTACCTTAATATTCCTTGAAGCACTATTTCAATAATCTGGCGTCGTGATATATTAAGGTGAATTTAATTTAAATTTAAGAGGGTTAATCGAAAGGATTGTAAATGGTTAACTTCAAACTATAGTTATCAGTGATGTGATAACCACAGCAAACACAGCATCCTCAGGACGAAACATGGCAAACCTCTACGACCTTAAAAAATTCGATCTTAATCTGTTAGTCATTTTCGAGTGCATTTACCAACATCTTAGTATCAGTAAAGCCGCCGAGACGCTGTATATCACACCCTCTGCCGTGAGTCAGTCACTGCAACGCCTGCGAGGACAACTCAACGATCCTCTGTTTATCCGTTCCGGTAAAGGGATCACGCCCACGACCGTCGGCGTCAATTTGCATCATCATCTGGAACAGAACCTGAACCAGCTTGAGCAGACTATCAATATCATGCACAGCAGCGGGTTGAAGAAGAATTTTGTCATTTACTGCCCGCAGTTTATGAGCACCAAAACGATGCTTGAGCCAATGAAACTGCTCATGAACAAGTATAACTATTCGATTGAATTACATGATGTTTTTCTTGCCCCTGATTCAGCAGAAGATCTCCTGGCTTACCGAAAAGCCGACCTGATATTTTCTTTTGCCTCCTCAAGCAGTCGCTCAATTGCCTCCAGCCTTTTCCATAAGCTGCCTTTTGTGCTCGTTTGCCGGAATGATCATCCCCGCTTGAGCGGAAATCCCACGCGTGAAGAGATTCTGAATGAACAGTTCACCGCCTACCTGAGCGATGAGAACAGCGTCAAAGACTACCAGGAAAAAGCCGAGAGCCTGTTAACCGAAAGAAATATCGTTTATCGAAGCGACTCTTTTATATCCCTTCTGTCGGTGATCAGTTCATCCGACCTCATAGGGTTAGCGCCCACGCCGGCCTTTGAACAATATGGTCCAGCGCTTAACCTGCGCAAAGTAGAGACAGACATTCAATTTCCCAGCATTAATATTTACATGATGTATAATCGCTCCGCACTGAATAGCTCAGCATTCGCGAGTTTTATTGAAGAAATAACTTTACCTTGAGATGTTAGCGTGGTTTTCACACAGGATGGGAACCACCTTTTCCAGAAACATACACCATCGTTATATAAACATTCAGCATTAACTTTATACACATCATAAATTATTGACTGATATCATTCTCACTCTAGTATTGACACTAACGTCTGGTATTTATTCCTCAGGATGAGAACAAATATGTCAATTTATAAGTATCCTCTTAATCAGGATGTTCTTTCTGCGGCTCTGGAACGAATAAAATGGACTCTCGAAAATTTACCGAGGATCTGTGTCTCTTTTTCAGGAGGTAAAGACTCCACCACTATGCTGCACCTGGTTGCCCGGCAGGCGCGACAGATGAATATTAAAATAGACGTTCTCTTTATCGACTGGGAAGCGCAGTTTAGCCATACCATCACCCATGTTGAACGTATGCGCGAGTTATACAGCGATATCATCGGCCATTTCTGGTGGGTCGCGCTTCCCCTGACAACGCAAAATTCTCTGTCGCAATTTCAGCCGGAATGGCAATGCTGGGAACCCGGCACCCGATGGGTCCGCCAGCCCCCTGACGGTGCGATAACCGATCCCGCTTTTTTTCCCTTCTACCAGCCCGGCATGACGTTTGAAACTTTTGTTCGCAGCTTCTCCGACTGGTTCTCTCACAATCGCCCGGCGGCGGTGATGATTGGCATCCGCGCCGATGAATCTTACAACCGTTTTCTGGCTATCGCGTCGGCGCGTAAGCAGCGGTTTGCCGATGATAAACCCTGGACGACCGTCGCCCCTGGGGGGCATGCCTGGTATGTTTATCCCCTCTACGACTGGAAAACCGCCGATATCTGGACCTGGTTTGCCAAATCGGGATGTTGCTATAACCCACTCTATGACCTGATGTTCCAGGCTGGCGTGCCGCCCCGCTATATGCGTATTTGTGAGCCCTTTGGTCCGGAGCAGCGTCAGGGATTATGGCTCTACCATGTTGTTGAGCCCGATCGCTGGGCGGCCATGTGCGAGCGCGTGAGCGGCGTGCGCAGCGGAGGAATTTACGCCGGGCACGATAACCACTTTTATGGTCACCGGAAAATCCTGAAACCCGATCACCTCTGCTGGCGCGAATATGCCCTGCTGCTGCTCGACAGCATGCCGCAAAATACGGCTGAGCATTACCGCAATAAAATCGCCATTTATCTGCGCTGGTATCAGAAGAAGGGCATCGAGGATATTCCCGACACCCAGGACGGTGATATTGGTGCCAAAGACATTCCCTCATGGCGCCGCATTTGCAAGGTTATCCTTAATAACGACTACTGGTGCAGAGCGCTGTCGTTCAGCCCAAATAAACCCAAACATTATCAGCGCTACAGTGAAAGAGTGAAGGCGAAACGCAAGGAGTGGGGCATATTATGCGACAACGATTAATCACCGAGATCGAAACGTACCTTCAGTCTCTTCCCGAAGAGGATCGGATTAACGCCATCAATGCTTTTCGTGAAGCGATCCATCGACACAGTCCTTTTCGTGAGCAACCGATAGACTGCGTGCTTTGGATCAAACAGGACGCGATTACCGCTAACGACTACAACCCCAATAACGTCGCCCCTCCAGAAAAACGGCTGCTCAGCAAGTCGCTGGAACTCGATGGATTCACCCAACCTATTGTCGTGACAGAAAGTGAACCGCAACATTACGAAATTGTGGATGGTTTCCACCGCCATGAAATCGGCAAAACTCGGGCGGCGTTGAAGCGTCAGCTCAGGGGATATCTCCCCGTCACCTGCCTGCGCCAGGATCGACAGGAAAAGCATGACCGTATGGCCGCCACGATCCGTCACAACCGGGCGCGGGGTCGGCACCAGATTAACGCCATGTCGGATATCGTGCGCGAACTGGCACAGCTCGGCTGGAACGATGAGCGAATTGGCAAAGAGCTGGGGATGGACAGCGACGAGGTTCTGCGTCTCAAGCAAATCAACGGTCTGCTGATGCTGTTTGCAGACCGTCGCTATTCCGAAGCCTGGACGGTGAAATAATCAGAGCGTGTTCAAACGCTCTGCCGCCGCCAGCAGCGTCGATTCCTGCTTCGCAAAGCAAAGGCGGATCAGCTTATGCGGGAAGGGATCGGCGCAGAACACCGACAGCGGAATGGCGGCCACCCCCACCTCTTTTGTCAACCACTGGCAAAAGCTGACGTCGTCCAGATCGGAAATCGCGCTGTAGTCCGCGAGCAGGAAGTAGGTTCCTTCAGACGGCAAAATTTCCAGGCGGCTTTTACTTAACGCAGCCACAAACAGATCCCGACGTTCACGATAGAAGTGCGGCAGCTCGCGGTAATGCTCGGGCTCCGCGCGCAGCATATCCGCCAGCGCCAGCTGAGCCGGCGTGTTTACGGCAAACGTCAGGTACTGATGCACCTTGCGCAGCTCAGCGCTAATGGCGGCCGGTGCGACGCAGTAACCCACTTTCCAGCCGGTCATATGGTAGGTCTTACCGAACGACGAGACGGCGATAGCGCGCTCGCGAAGCTGCGGATGGGCCAGCACGCTGGCGTGTCCCTCTTCTGCAAAGCAGATGTGCTCGTAAACTTCATCGCTCAGCACGTAGATTTCACGTTCGGCAATCGCCTGCCACAGCGCGGCGAAGTCCGTTTTCTGCCACACCGTCGCCGACGGATTGTGCGGGGTATTCAGGATCACCAGCCGGGTTTTGTCGCTCAGCAGCGCAGCAAACGCCTGCCAGTCGGGGCGGAAATGCGGTGGCTGTAACGCCACGCGTTTCACCACGCCGCCGGAGAGTTCAACCGCAGGCGCATAGCTGTCGTAGCTCGGGTCAAAGCAGATGACTTCATCGCCCGCCCGCACCAGGGCGGTGATGGCCGCATACAGCGCTTCGGTCGCCCCTGCCGTCACCGTAATGTCGCTGTTCGCATCGGGCCTATGGCCATACAGCTCAGCCGTTTTATCCGCAATGGCTTCCCGCAGCGCCTGCACGCCCGTCATTGGCGCATACTGATTCGCCCCCTGCGCCACGTGGTACGCCAGACGCTCCTGCAGATAGGTCGGCCCGTCGAAATCCGGAAATCCCTGAGAAAGGTTAATGGCGTTGTGCTGCTGCGCCAGGGCGCTCATCTGCGTAAAGATGGTGGTACCGAGATTGGGAAGTTTACTTTGCGGAATCAATGCGTTAATGCTCATTGTGTTGTGCCTGCTTGTAATACTTATGTTGCTGCCACTATAACACGATGTTAGTCTTTGGCAATCAAGACGCTTAGACGTCTAAACAATATGAATATTCCTGTCCGAGAGGGTAAAAGGAAAATGACAGACAACCTGCAACTCACGCATCTGGTCGACGCCTGCCGCTGGATTGGCGCCAAAGGCTGGGCACCCGCCACCGGGGGCAATATGTCAGTGCGTCAGGACGAACGCCTCTGCTGGCTCAGCGAATCGGGCAAAGACAAAGGCAGCCTGACGACGGAGGATTTTCTCCAGGTGGAGATCGCCACCAACCGCGCGCCGTCTGGCCGCAGACCGTCGGCGGAGACCGGGCTGCACACCCTTATCTATCGTCTGTTTCCTGAGGCCAACGCAGTCCTGCACGTTCATACGGTCAACGCCACGGTGCTCTCGCGTCTGGTCAAAGAAGCCGAGCTCAACATCAGCGGCTTTGAGATGCAAAAATCCCTCACCGGGCAGAGCACGCATCTGGATACGGTGGCTATCCCGGTCTTCGATAACGACCAGGACATTGACGCCCTCGCCTCGCGAATCGCCCATTACGCGCAGGAACGCCCGCTTAATTATGGTTTTCTTCTGCGCGGCCATGGCTTAACCTGCTGGGGACGCGATGTGGCCGAAGCCCGCCGTCATCTGGAAGGACTGGAATTCCTGTTTGAATGTGAAATGCGTTTACGACAACTGGAGAGAGTATGATTCGCGCGATTGTGACGGATATTGAAGGCACCACCAGCGATATTCGTTTTGTCCATGATGTTTTGTTCCCCTACGCGCGTGAGCGGCTGGCGGCCTTCGTGACCGCGCAGCAGTACGCCGAGCCGGTCACATCCATTCTGGACAACCTGCGTGATGAAATCGGTAATCCGCACGCCAGCGTCAGCGAGCTTATCGACGCCCTGTTTGCCTTTATGGATGAAGACCGCAAATCTACTGCGCTAAAAGCGCTGCAGGGGATCATCTGGCACGACGGCTACGTCAACGGCGACTTTACCGGCCATCTCTACCCGGACGTGCTGCCCGCGCTGGAAAAATGGAAAGCGCAAGGGATTGATCTCTATGTTTATTCCTCTGGCTCCGTTGCTGCGCAGAAACTGTTATTTGGCTACAGCGACGAAGGTGATATTACTCATCTGTTCAGCGGCTATTTCGACACCCACATCGGCGCCAAGCGCGAGGTGCAGTCGTATCAGAACATTGCGGCGCAAACGGGCATCGCCCCGTCGCAGATCCTGTTCCTCTCCGATATTCATCAGGAGCTGGACGCGGCTGAACAGGCAGGTTTTCGTACCCTGCAGCTGATTCGCGGTGATGATGACGGCGCAAGCCACCACCATCAGGTCCACCAGTTTGACGAGATTAACCCGGAGCAGATCCCTTCATGAGCGCATTGACCATTTATTCCGATAAAGACGCCAGTCAACACCAGTGGCACAGTACCGACGCCGCCGAGATTGCCCAACAGCTCAACGCGAAAGGCGTGCGGTTTGAACGCTGGGCGGCGGATCGCGATTTAGGACACGATCCCGCGCCTGAAGCCGTGATCGCGGCGTATCAACATGCGATCGACAAACTGGTCGCAGAGAAGGGTTACCAGAGCTGGGACGTGATCAGCCTGCGTGCCGACAATCCGCAGAAAGAGGCGCTGCGCGCGAAGTTCCTGAACGAACACACCCACGGTGAAGACGAAGTACGCTTTTTCGTGGAAGGCGCGGGCTTGTTCTGCCTGCACATTGGCGATGAGGTGTATCAGGTACTGTGCGAGAAAAACGACCTGATTTCCGTTCCTGCGGGCACGCCGCACTGGTTTGATATGGGCTCAGAGCCGAACTTTACGGCGATTCGTATTTTCGACAATCCGGAAGGCTGGGTGGCCCAGTTTACGGGTGATGCGATCGCGGACGCGTATCCACGGCTGGCATAGGTAAAAGCAAAACGGCAGCTATAGCTGCCGTTTTTAGTGTTTGCTCCCTCTCCCTGTGGGAGAGGGTCGGGGTGAGGGCATCAGGCCGCTCGAGCTTCAACGCTTCAATCCCTTCACATACTCAACCAGCTGATCCAGCACAATCCCCCACCCTTCGTGGAAGCCCATCTGCTCGTGCTGCTCGCGGATTTCCTTCGTGGGGTGACGCGCAATCGCCGTATAGCGCGTTTTGCCCTCCCCGACATCTTCCAGCAATAAAATCGCCGTCATAAACGGCTTCTCGGCCGGTTTCCAGCCTTCGGTATAGCCGTCGGTAAAGACCAGCTTTTTCCCCGGATCGATTTCAAGGAACACACCCCGGTTATCCATCCGCTGACCGTCCACCTCAAACACGGTGTTGAACCGTCCGCCCACGCGCAGATCGAGGTCGCATTCGGTCACCTTATGGGGAGCAGGAATGAAGAAGTTTTTGATGTGTTCCGGCGTGGTCCAGCAGAGCCACAGCAGATCGCGCGGTGCGTCCACCACGCGCTCCAGTTTTAAGTCTGTTTCAGGATCGAGCGTCACGATATTGTCCTCTTAAGGGAACCCCTTAAAGGATAGCCGGACTCAGGCGAATTTCCCGTTTGCCACCGCGTCCGGCGTGACCACGCCCGTATCCAGCACCCAGCCGCTAATCAGCGAGGCAGGGGTAACGTCAAACGCCGGGTTATAAACCCGTGCATCTTCCGGCGCCCACTGCACCTCGCCAAAGCTTCCGGCTACGCCCGTCACCTCGCTGGCGGCGCGCTGCTCAATCGGGATCGCGTCGCCGTTCGGGCAGTCCGGATCGAGGGTCGTTTGCGGCGCGGCCACGTAGAACGGAATGCCGTGGAATTTCGCCAGCACCGCCAGAGAATAGGTGCCGATCTTATTCGCCACGTCGCCGTTAGCCGCAATGCGGTCTGCGCCCACCCACACGGCGTCCACCAGCCCTTTCGCCATCAGGCTGGCGGCCATGGAATCGGTAATCAGCTGATACGGCACGCCCAGCTCGCCAAGCTCCCACGCGGTCAGTCTGCCACCCTGCAGCAGCGGACGGGTTTCATCCACCCAGACGTTGCTGACCTTGCCCTCCTGATGCGCGCGAGCAATCACGCCCAGCGCCGTGCCGACACCCGCCGTTGCCAGCCCGCCGGTGTTGCAGTGGGTCAGCAGGCGGCTGCCGGGCTTCACCAGCGCGCTGCCCGCTCTCGCAATGGCGTCACAGAGTCGTTTGTCTTCGTCAATCAGGCGCAGCGCCTCCGCCACCAGCGCCGGAACATACTCTTCCTGCCACAGCGCCAGCTTCATGCGGTCAAGGTTGTTCATCAGGTTCACCGCCGTCGGGCGGGATGCGCGCAGGGTTTCCAGCGCAACCGCCAGCTCGTCACGGCTTTTGCCGTTTTCCGCCAGCAGCGCCAGCAGCAGACTTGCAGAGAGACCGATCAGCGGCGCGCCGCGCACCCGCAGGGCGTGAATATGCCCCACCAGCGCCTCTACCGTTGAGGCATCCAGCCAGCGTTTCTCCTGCGGAAGGGCCTGCTGGTCGAGAATAAAGAGCTGATTATCCGCTACCCGCAGGCTGGTCGTCTGTAATGTCTGCATGTCGTTAATTCCCTGTTGCGTTGTTGTAGCACATTGTGTCAGGATGAAATCCAGATGTATAGACGTCTACATGTCTTTATTAGCAAACCCGTGAGGAGCAGGCCATGTCGCAATACCGTACCTTTACCGCTCAGGACGCCGTGGAATATGCCAGGCAGTTTGGCGGCCTTGACGATCCTTCATCGCTGGTGGAGGCGCAGGAGGTAGGCGACGGCAACCTCAATCTGGTGTTCAAAATCTTCGACAGCGCGGGTGTGAGCCGCATCATCGTGAAGCAGGCGCTGCCCTACGTGCGCTGCGTCGGCGAGTCCTGGCCGCTGACGCTGGACCGCGCCCGTCTGGAGGCGCAAACCCTGGTCGAGCACTACCGGCACAGCCCGCAGCACACGGTGAAAATTCATCACTTCGACCCGGAACTGGCGGTGATGGTGATGGAAGATCTCTCCAGCCATCGCATCTGGCGCGGCGAGCTGATCGGCAACATCTACTACCCTCAGGCGGCGCGTCAGCTGGGTGAATACCTCGCGCACGCGCTGTTCCACACCAGCGATTTCTACCTGCACCCGCACGAGAAAAAAGCGCAGGTGGCAAAATTCATCAACCCGGCGATGTGCGAGATCACAGAAGATCTGTTCTTCAACGATCCGTACCAGATCCACGAACGCAACAGCTACCCGGCCGAGCTGGAAAATGACGTCGCCGCCCTGCGCGACGACGCCCAGCTGAAAATTGCCGTGGCCTCCCTGAAGCACCGTTTCTTTTCTCAGGCTGAAGCCCTGCTGCACGGAGACATTCACAGCGGCTCGATTTTTGTGGCCGACGGCAGCCTGAAGGCCATCGACGCCGAGTTCGGCTATTTCGGCCCGATGGGCTTTGACGTCGGCACCGCTATCGGCAACCTGCTGCTGAACTTCTGCGGCCTGCCGGGACATCTGGGCATTCGCGATGCCGCCGCCGCCCGCGAACAGCGACTGACCGATATTCAGGAACTGTGGAACACCTTCGCGGAGCGCTTCCAGGCGCTGGCACACGAGAAAACACGCGACGCCGCGCTCAGCGCGCCGGGCTATGCCTCCGCCTTCCTGAAAAAGGTCTGGCATGATGCCATCGGCTTCTGCGGCACCGAACTCATTCGCCGCAGCGTCGGGCTTTCCCACGTCGCGGATATCGACACCATTCAGGACGAGGCGATGCGCCACGAATGCCTTCGCCACGCGATAACGCTCGGCAAGGCGCTGATTGTTATTGCCGACCGTATCGACAGCGCGGAAGATCTGGTGGCGCGGGTACGGCAGTACAGCTGATTTTCTCCCTCTCCCTGTGGGAGAGGGCCGGGGTGAGGGCATCAAACCGCACTCACCCCAAATACTCAATCACCGACAGCCCGCCGTTATAGTCCGTGCTGTAAATAATTCCCTGCGCATCCACAAACACGTCACACGACTGGATCACCTGCGGGCGATTCGGGCGGGTATCCATCATTTTCGCCGGCGCGGCAGGCACCAGCGCACCCGTTTCAACCGGACGATACGGATTGGAGATGTCATACGCGCGCACGCCCGCGTTCTGATACGTCGCAAAAATCAGCGTCGAGCTGACGAAGCTCCCCGGCCTGTTCTCGTGCAGGTTGTGCGGGCCGAAATGCGCCCCTTTAGCCACATAATCGATTTCATCCGGCTGTGGGAAGGTAGAGATGCTGACCGGATTCGACGGCTCGCGGATATCAAACAGCCAGATCAGCTTCTCCCCGTCCTCCTGGTTGTCGAGCACCGCTTCATCCAGCACCACCAGCAGATCGCGGTCCGGCAGCGGCAGCGCGGTGTGCGTCCCGCCGCCAAACGGCGGACTCCAGTTACGGTGGCTAATGAGCTTAGGACGGGTACGATCCTTCACGTCCAGCAGCGTCAGGCCGCCGTCGCGCCAGCTGCCGTACGCGGTATCGCCGGCAATAATCGCATGGTGGAGCGCGTAGCGTTTCCCTTCCGGCCAGTTCGGCTGTTCACCTTCGGCCTGGTTCATTCCCGGCAGCCACCAGCGCCCTGCCACTTCAGGCTTACGCGGGTCCGCAAGATCGATGGTCAGGAAGATATAGTCGGTAAAGCCGTCGATCAGCGCCGATACGTACGCCCAGCGGCCGCCGACGTACCAGATGCGGTGGATGCCAATCCCGTTCAGCGACAGAAAGCCGATTTCGCGCGGCCTGTCCGGCGTGGAGATATCAAACACGCGCAGCCCGGCGCTCCAGCCTTTGTCCTGCACGTCGCGGACGGTCTCCCCCACCTGGCGGGTGTAGTAGACCTTCTCGTCGGCAAAGCGGGCATCGGCAAACAGATCCCGGGCGTTAATCACCAGCAGCAGGTCGTCATGCGCCTGCAGGTGCACGTTCCAGGTGCCGGGCGGCGCGGGCACGTAGCCCGCCCCTTTCGGGTTCTTCGGGTCGCGCACGTCGACAATCGAAAAGCCCTGCGACACCATATGGCCGATATAGGCGAAACCGCGGTGCACCATCAGCTGCACGCCGTCCGGGCGACCGCCCTGGTCGCTATGGCCAATCAGCCGCATATTGCGGCTGTATTCGGGAGGGGGTAAATGATTCACCGTTAGCTCCTGTTGGTTTCCCCCTCTCCCCGTGGGAGAGGGCCGGGGTGAGGGCATCAGGCCGCACCTGATGCCACCCGGCTTGGTTTTATTTATTCTTCGCTTCCAGCGTCGCAAACCACGGTGCGATAAAATCTTCCGTCTGGCCCCAGCCCGGAATGATTTTCCCCAGCGACGCCACGTTCACCGCGCCCGGCTGGGCGGTCAGCAGCGCCTGCGGAATGGCCGCGGCTTTAAAATCGTAGGTCGCAGGCGTCGCTTCCCCGGCAATCTTGTTCGCCACCAGACGCACGTTGGTCGCGCCAATCAGCTTCGGATCCACCGCCACGCTCACCTTCCACGGGCTGCCCGGCTCGCGCATCAGCTGCAGATCCTGGTTGGAGATGTCGATGCTGTAGAGCTTGATCTCGGTGCGGCCGTTCTCTTTCAGCGCTTTGTACGCGCCCTGGCTGAAGGCGTCCCAGGTGCCCCAGATGGCGTCGATCTTGCCTTTCGGGTATTTCGCCAGGATCGCACCCACTTTGTTAGCGGTGTCGCCCTGCACGTCAGAGGAGACCGCGCCGATGGACTCCAGCTCTTTGATGTCCGGATACTGCTTTTGTAGCTCTTTATAGGCCGCCTGACGACGCTCCATCGGCGGGAAGCCCGCCACCCACAGCTTGACGATATTGGCCTTGCCGTTGAAATCTTTCGCCAGCTGGCCGAAGGAGAGGTTCGTCAGGGAGGCATCGTCCTGCTGGGTGACGGTCACGCCCGGGATCTCGCCGTTAACGGCGGTATCAAAGACGGCGACCTTAATCCCGGCGTCCACCGCCTTCTTCACCAGCGCGGTGGAGTACGGATCGCGGCCCTGAGAAAGGATAATCCCGTCATATTTCTGGCTGATGGCCTGGTTCACAAAGTCCTGGAATTTGGCATCGTCCCCGTTGCTTAAAAAGGTGCTGACCTTAAAGCCAAGCTTCTTCCCTTCCTGAATGGCCCCGGCAATAAACTGCGTGGTGTTGTCGTCTGAGCCAAGGTTACGGATCACCGCGATGCGGATCGGGCCGTCATGGCTGGCAATGGCCGCCGGAAGCGGGGCGGGTGTGGCCGCGAAGCCAGGCAGAGCGGTGAATAACCCTAATGCCACCAAAGAGAGTGCAATCTTTTTCATTTTTTATCCCGTTGTGTTGTCAGCGTTTTTGTATGTACGTAATCGCCAGCGCTACCGCGAGCACCAGCCCTTTTATAATGTCCATGGCGTAATACGGCACGGAGAGCATCACCAGCCCGTTCGACAGCACGCCGAGAATAACCGCCCCGACCAGCGTCCCCAGCGCATTCGGCTTGCCGGACCCGGCCAGCGAGAAGCCAATCCACGCCGCCGCCACCGCATCCATCAGGTAACCGCCGCCCGCGTTTACCTGCGACGAGCCGATGCGCGAGGCCAGCAAAATCCCGCCCAGGCCCGCAAGCAGGGAGGCAATCACGTAGGCCGCCACCTTGTAGCGGGTGGTGCGAATACCGGAGAGACGCGCGGCTTCCGGGTTGCCGCCAATGGCGTACATCCGACGACCGTGAGTGGTGAGCGACAGCCCCAGCTGCGCCAGAACCGTCACCACCAGCATGATGATCACAATCGTCGGCACCTGCCCCAGCAGGCTGAACGCCGCCGGAATGGTGCCTTCCGCCATGTCACCGCTCGGCAGCACCATGTTCTCGGTAATCGACCCGCCGTAGCTGTAGGTCATCGCCACGCCCTGGATCACAAACAGGCTGGCCAGCGTCGCGAGCATGTCCGGAATGCGCAGGATGACGATAAGAAAGGCGTTAAACAGCCCCACCAGCGTGCAGAGCGCGAGGGTGATCAGAATCGACTCGGTGGTACCAAAGCCGTGCCAGACGAACAGGGAAATCACCAGCGCATTCGCCAGTGAGGCGGTCGATCCCACGGAGAGATCGAACCCGCCAATGGTCAATGATATCGACACGCCAACGGCAATCACCGTCACGATGGCGATTGAGCGCAGAATATTGATGATGTTGTTCGGATCGAGGAAGCTGTCCGACGCCAGGCCAAAGACGGCCACCAGCGCGACGACGGTTAACAGCATGCCCCACTTGTAGAGAAAATCGAAAATCTGCTGACGGCCAGACGCCGTCGCGTTTACTGAAAGGGCCTTGCTCACGACGCCGTTCCTCCGGTTGAATAATAAAGTAGTGTCTCTTCACGGGCCTCGGCTCCGGCGATTTCCGCCACGATGCGCCCGTCCCACAGCACGCAGATGCGGTCGCACAGCCCGACCAGCTCGGCAAACTCGCCCGAGGCGTAAATGACCCCTTTGCCCTCGCGCGCCAGGCCGTCAATCAGCTGGAACAGATCGGTTTTGGCCTTCACGTCCACGCCTTTGGTTGGCTCGTCGAAGATCAGCACGCTCGCATCATTGCGCAGCCACTTGCCGATGGCGACCTTCTGCTGGTTGCCGCCGGAGAGACGTCGCAAAACCTGCCCGGGACCGCGGGCGCGCACGCCGACGCGGGCAATCACCTCCTCCGCCCAGCGCCACGCCTGACGATGGCCAAACAGGCTCCAGCGCGAGAAGCTGTTATCGGCGCACACGGCAAGGTTCATGCTCACCGGCTCGTCGATAAAAATGCCCTCTTTGCGCCGCTCCTCCGGCACCAGCGCCAGGCCGCGCAGCACCGAATCGGCCGGGTCGCGCGGCTGCCAGGGCTGTTGATTCAACTCACCGCGCGCCACGCGGCTTTTGCTGGCGCCAAACAGCGCCTTGCAGAGTTCGGTTTTCCCCGCCCCCGCCAGCCCGGCAATCCCGAGAATTTCGCCTTTGCGCAGGTGCAGGGAGATATCTTTCAGCAGCGCGTCGTCATGCAGACCTTCCACCCGCAGCAGCGTTTCGTCGCCGTGCGGCGGCCGAGCGGGCGGGTAGATATCGCTCAGCACGTGGCCGAGCATCTTCTCGACGATCGCTTCGCCGCTAAGATCGGCCATAGGGCCGGACTCGATCAGCTTGCCGTCGCGCAGCACCGTCAGGGTGTCGCAGATGGCCTTCAGCTCGTGAATGCGGTGGGAGATAAACACCACGCCGATGCCCTGCTGCTTTAACCGTCTCACCACGCCAAACAGGCGCTCGCTCTCGTGCGCGTCCAGCGGCGCGGTGGGCTCATCAAGAATCAAAAAACGGCAGTGATGGGACAGGGCGCGCGCCAGCAAAATCTGCTGCTTTTCGGCAAGCGTGCAGCTGTCGATGGAACGGCGTACGTCCAGAGAGACATCCAGCTGCGCCAGCGCCTGTCTCGCCTGCTGGCGGATTGCACGCCAGCGGAAGCGATGCCCCGGCTGCGCCAGCTGGTCGAGCATGATGTTCTCGGCGATGCTTAATCCCGGGATCAGCGCCACGTCCACTTCCTGCTGCACGAGGTGGATCCCCAGCCGTTTGGCATCGAGCGGTTCGCGGATGCTTACCGGCTGGTTATTGATGGAGATTTCGCCTTCATAGTGGTCGTGCGTCCCGCACAGCACCGCCATCAGCGTCGATTTCCCCGCGCCGTTGGCGCCGGTCAGCGCATGTACCGATCCGCCGGTTAAGGTGAAGTTCACGCGCGACAGCGCCTGAAAGCCGGAAAAGGCCAGGCTGATACTGCGCATTTCAAGGCGACTGGAAACCATCCGCGTAAATCCTTCATTACTCTTCTGATTTATCGAATTTTTCACAGCTCCGGTTGACTGACAACGAAGGAAAAGGCATAAGTTAAAGCGAAATATTATTAGCCATCCGGATGTCCAGACATAACATCGGGTTAGCGCTTGCTAAAAAAGGACAACACCATGAGCAACACCGATATCCGCGTCGTGCCTGGCCCGGCGAACTACTTCTCCCATCCCGGAAGCCTTGCGCATCTGAATGACTTCTTTACCCCGGAACAGCTTTCCCGCGCGGTGTGGATCTACGGCGAGCGCGCTATCGACGGCGCGCGCCCTTTCCTGCCTGAGAGCTTTCACGCGCCGGGGGCGAAACACCTGCTGTTTAAAGGCCACTGCAGCGAGCGCGACGTCACCCATCTGGTGAACGAATCCGGCAGTGACGCCAGCGTGGTTATTGGCGTCGGCGGTGGTGCGGTACTGGATACCGTCAAGGCCGTGGCGCGTCGTCTGGGCGTGCCGTTCGTGGGCATCCCCACCGTTGCCGCCACCTGCGCGGCGTGGACCCCGCTCTCCGTCTGGTACAACGATGCAGGTCAGGCGCTGCATTTTGAGATCTTCGACGACGCCAACTACCTGGTGCTGGTGGAGCCGCAGATCGTCCTTAACGCCCCGGCGGAATACCTGCTGGCGGGTATCGGCGATACGCTGGCGAAGTGGTACGAAGCGGTTGTGTTGACACCTGAGCCGGAGAACCTGCCGCTGACCGTGCGGCTGGGCATCAACGGCGCGCTGGCGATCCGCGACGTGCTGCTGGAGCACAGTGAGGAAGCGCTGGCCGACCAGCAGCGCGGCGAACAGACGCAGGCGTTCCGGGACGTGGTAGATGCGATTATCGCCGGCGGCGGGATGGTCGGCGGTCTGGGCGAACGCTATACCCGCGTGGCGGCGGCGCATGCGGTGCACAATGGTTTAACCGTGCTGCCGCAGACGGAAAAATACCTCCACGGTACCAAGGTGGCCTACGGCATTCTGGTGCAGAGCGCCCTGCTCGGCCAGGACGACGTGCTGGCGCAGCTGGTGACGGCGTACCAGCGCTTTAACCTGCCGACCACGCTTCGCGAGCTGGACGTCGACATCAATAACCGGGAAGCGCTGGATAAGGTCATTGCTCACACCCTGCGCCCGGTGGAGTCGATTCACTATCTACCGGTTGCGTTAACGCCTGACGTTCTGCGCGCCGCGTTTGAGAAAGTGGAATCCTTCAGCCGTTAATCGCGCCGACAGGCTATACCTAATGATGATTCTTTCTACTCTTGCAACGAGGTCATCATGCAGATCGATTTAACAGGTAAAAAGGCGCTGGTTACCGGTGCCAGCCGCGGGTTGGGTCGGGCTATTGCACTCTCGCTGGCGCGCGCCGGTGCGGATGTGATTATTACGTATGAAAAATCGGCCGATAAAGCCCAGGCGGTCGCCGATGAGATTAAGGCGCTGGGACGACACAGCGAAGCCGTGCAGGCGGACAGCGCCAGCGCGCAGGCGATTCAGGATGCCGTCACCCATGCGGCACGTTCCCTTGGCGGGCTGGACATTCTGGTCAACAATGCCGGGATCGCGCGCGGCGGCCCGCTGGAGTCCATGACGCTGGCAGATATTGACGCCCTTATCAACGTCAACATCCGCGGCGTGGTGATCGCCATTCAGGAAGCGCTGGTGCACATGTCCGACGGCGGGCGCATCATCAACATCGGCAGCTGTCTGGCAAACCGCGTGGCGATGCCGGGCATTGCCGTTTACTCGATGACGAAGTCCGCTCTTAACTCCCTCACCCGCGGTCTGGCCCGTGATTTAGGACCGCGCGGCATTACCGTAAACCTGGTGCACCCCGGCCCCACCAACAGCGATATGAACCCGGAAGACGGCGAACAGGCGGAAGCCCAGCGCCAGATGATTGCGGTCGGTCACTACGGCCAGCCGGAAGACATCGCGGCGGCGGTCACCTTCCTCGCCAGCCCGGCTGCCGGGCAGATCTCCGGTACCGGTCTGGACGTGGACGGTGGTTTGAACGCCTGATCGCACATTTCCTGCAAGCCTCTGTCGTCCGGCAGAGGCCTTCCCGAGCACCCTCGACGGTTCACGTTTTGCCGCTTTCTCCCGGTTTTTCTCCGCTCTACAGTACCCCATTAGAAATTCGGAATTTATCTAATAGTCTTATTATTTCCTTATATTTTGTGTGGGCGTACAGTGGAGGTACGGATGAAGATTGTCTGGTCCAATGGTGCAAAGAAGGCGTTTTCAAAGATTGAAGAGCGGTATCAGCGGCGCATTGAGGTAAAGCTTACTGAGCTGGATGACCGCTCGGCTCCCCGGCCCGATATCAAAAAAATATCGGCGACAGAAGATCATTTCCGGCTACGCGTTGGCGATTACCGCATCATCTATACGCTTCGGGACGATCCCGATGACCATTGTTATGTTTTGGCCGTCAAGCGCAGAACTTCAACGACTTACCTGCATGAGGAGAGTGCCACATATGGCTGTACAGCTAATCAAGGACGATAACGGGAAAACGCAGTACGCCGTTATTCCCTATCACGAATATTTTCGTATGCTCTTACAGATGTCAGAAATTGACGACGAAACCGATGACGATCTGGAGGATATTGAGGTCGAACACGATAGTCTGGATGACGTGGAATTGCCCGGAGAAGTGTGCAGCATCATGACCTGGCAGAACGTCAGCCTGCAGGCCGCGTGGCGTATTCTGCGTGGGTTATCCCAGCAGGAGGTGGCGGAGAAACTCGGTATCAGCCAGTCCGCCGTGTCACAGCTGGAAGCGCTGGACTCCCGTCCGCAAAAACGCACCCGCGAAAAGCTGGCGGCGATCTACGGCTGTAAGCAGGAGCAGATCAGCCTCTATCTCCCGAAAGAGGGTTAACAGCACTTCGCCCCGCCCTTGCCGCCGTAGCGGGCGTCCTGACGGTCACGGAAAAATTCTTCGTAGGTCATTGGCGTCTGGTCCGGATGGTTGACGCGCATATGCTCGACGTAGTTGTCGTAGTCCGGCACGCCAATCATCATTTTGGCGGCCTGGCCCAGGTACTTACCGGCTTTGGAAAGGGTGTCGAACATGATTCTGATCTCACAGGGAATGTAGGCCGGGTAAGGCGAAGCCGCCACCCGGCACAAAGGTTAGTGCGCCCCTTTCGCCTGGGTCACAATCTCTTCCAGGTTTTCAGGCATTGGCTCGTACGGCGTCTCTTTCGCCGTTGGCTTATCGTTTTTCAACGCCGCCAGCGCGGTCTTGAGAGAATACAACGCCAGCACCACGACCACCACCATAAAGAAGATGGTCAGCCCGGCGTCCAGACGGTTGTTAAACACCAGCTGCGACAGCTGCGACTCGGTGTACTGCGCCGGGATCTTACCGCTGTCGATCATCGCCTGGAACTTGTTGGCGATCGCCAGGAAGCCCACTTTGTTGTCCGGGCTGAAGGCTTTCTGCCAGCCCGCCGTCAGGGTACAAATCAGCAGCCATGCGGTTGGCACTAATGCCACCCAGGCGTAACGCTGGCGCTTCATCTTGAACAGCACCACCGCGCAGAGCATCAGCGCCATACCTGCCAGCATCTGGTTGGCGATACCGAACAGCGGCCACAGGGTGTTAATCCCGCCCAGCGGATCGACCACACCCTGATGCAGGAAGTAGCCCCACGCCAGCACGCACAGCGCCGTCGCCAGCAGGTTAGCCGGGAGCGAATCGGTACGCTTCAGGTTCGGGGAGATCACCCCCAGCAGGTCCTGCAGCATAAAGCGCGCCGCACGGGTTCCCGCATCCACCGCCGTCAGGATAAACAGCGCCTCGAACAGAATGGCGAAGTGATACCAGAAGGAGACGTCCATCAGCCCGCCCAGCGCGCCGTGCAGGATGTAGGCCATGCCGACCGCCAGCGTTGGCGCCCCGCCCGCACGGGAGATAATCGACTGCTCGCCCACTTCACTGGCGATGCTCGTCAACGTATCAGGGGTAATCGCAAAGCCCCAGCCGCTCACTACCTGCGCGGCGGAGGCCACCACGTCAACGGTTCCGGCAGGCGCCAGGACCGCCATCGGGCTGTTCATCGCGAAGTACACGCCCGGGTCGATGATACAGGCCGAGACCAGCGCCATGATGGCGACGAAGGACTCCATCAGCATGCCGCCGTAGCCAATCAGGCAGGCCTGATTTTCATTCGCCAGCATCTTCGGCGTCGTCCCGGAGGCGATCAGCGCGTGGAAGCCGGACACCGCGCCGCAGGCAATGGTAATAAACAGGAACGGGAACAGGTTACCGGTCCAGACCGGGCCGGTGCCGTCGATAAATTTGGTTAACGCAGGCATGGTCAGGGTCGGGCGCATAATCAGAATGCCGATCGCCAGCCCAATGATGGTGCCGATTTTCAGGAAGGTAGAGAGGTAGTCACGCGGGGCCAGCAGCAGCCACACCGGCAGTACCGCCGCCACAAAGCCGTAGCCCACCAGCATCCAGGTCAGCTGTACGCCGGTAAAGTCGAAGAACGGCGCCCAGGTCGGGCTTTCCGCCACCCAGCCGCCGGAGATAATGGCGAACACCAGGAATACCAGACCAATCACCGACACTTCACCAATGCGCCCCGGGCGCAGATAGCGAATGTAGATCCCCATAAACAGCGCCAGCGGAATGGTAAAGGCTACGGTATAGGTTCCCCACGGGCTGTGGGTCAGCGCTTTCACCACTATCATCGCCAGCACCGCGAGGA
Source organism: Enterobacter sp. NFIX59 (assembly GCF_900113755.1). NCBI lineage: Bacteria > Pseudomonadati > Pseudomonadota > Gammaproteobacteria > Enterobacterales > Enterobacteriaceae > Enterobacter > Enterobacter sp. NFIX59. The sequence continues at coordinate 1,450,218 of NZ_FOQN01000001.1, forward strand.
TGATCACCATGATCATAAAGGTCGCCACCAGCGCAATCACCCCGGCGGTGGCCCCCATCTCCTCTTTCACCAGCTCACCCAGCGAACGTCCGTCGCGGCGGGTGGAGACAAACAGCACCATAAAGTCCTGTACCGCCCCCGCCAACACCACCCCGGCGAGGATCCAGATCATCCCCGGCAGGTAACCCATTTGCGCCGCCAGCACCGGACCCACCAGCGGGCCTGCCCCGGCAATCGCCGCAAAATGGTGACCGAACAGCACTTTCTTGTCGGTCGGCACGTAGTCCAGCCCGTCGTTGTGGCGGACGGCTGGCGTCATGCGCGTCGCATCAACGCCTAACACGTTCTTTGCGATATAGCGGCCATAAAAACGGTACGCGATCAGATAAATGCAGACGGAGGCGACAACGATCCAGAGCGCGTTGATCTGCTCCCCCCGGTTGAGGGCGATATAGCCCAGGGCAAAGGCTCCCACAACGGAGAGCCCTGCCCATGTAAGGTATTTCCCTGAGTTGTTCATAGTTGTTGTCCGTTGTTGTGAAACAGTGAGATGTTACATTTTGTTTCTAGAACAACCGGAAAAATTTAACAACTTTGAAACGCAATAATGCGTGGTCAAACCAGAGATTTACACCACAGTGTTAAGCCGATCACTTTGATCTGCCTGGGCTAGCCCAACACCATCGTACTCAGCCGACAGGTGCAGCACCGCCGCCCCTGCTCGTCGAAGACCACGATCTCCCAGCTTTGGCTCGAACGCCCAAGATGCAGCGGCTGGCACACCCCGCGCACCTTACCGTGGGAGACCGCGCGATGATGCGTGGCGTTCAGCTCCGTCCCCACCACGCTCTGCCCGTCGCGGGTCATCAGAAAACCGGCCATTGAACCCAGCGTTTCCGCCAGCGCCGCCGAGGCCCCGCCGTGCAGCAGGCCAAACGGCTGGTGGGTGCGCGCATCCACCGGCATCTCCGCTTCCAGCGTGTCGTCGCCGATACGGGTATAGACAATGCCGAGATGCGCCACCAGGGTGTTCAGGCTGGTCGCGTTCAGCTCCTCGAGCGGTATATGACGTTTCCAGATCATCTTACGCCCCCAGCGTGGAGCCGCCGTCCACCACGATATCCTGCAGGGTGATATGGCTGGCGGCATCGGATGCCAGGAACAGCACCGTGCTGGCAATCTCCTGCGGACTGGCGATTTTGCCCAGCGGAATGCCGAGCTTAAACTGCTCGCCGAAGCCGCGGATGCGCTGCTGCTCCGCATCGTCGCTTTTCCACAGGGTGCGCTGCATATCGGTATCCGTTGAGCCCGGCGACACCAGATTACAGCGAACGCCGCTGCCTGCCAGCTCCAGCCCGACGGTCAGAGCCAGGCTTTTCAGCGCCGCTTTCGATGCGCCATAGGCGCTCATGCCGATGCGCGGCGTGTGTGCCGCGTCGGACGCCACGGTAACTATCGCCCCGCCCTGCTGACGGCGGAACTGGCCCATGGTCAGTTGGAACAGATTGAACGCGCCGCCGACGTTGACCGCGAAGGTCTGCTGCCAGTCCTCCTGCGAGAGCTGGTCAGTTGCCCCCATGCGCAGAATGCCCGCCGCGTTGACCAGCACGTCCAGATGCTCAAGCGTTGTCAGCACGCGCCCGCACACCTCATGCACCTGCGCGGCGTTCGCCACGTCCAGCGTTTCGGTGGCGAACGGGTAATCATCCTGCGGAAACGCCAGATCGAACCCGGTCACCTGCGCGCCGGCTTCGGCGAACGCCAGAGCCGTCGCGTAGCCAATCCCCTTCCCCGCGCCCGTCACCCAGACGGTTTTACCGGTGAAATCCCATCCCATCACTTCACCTCGCGGGAAAGCAGCGCCCACCAGGCGTCGATTGTTGGATTTTTTGCCAGCATCACGAAGTCGATATCGCCGTGTACTTTGCGCCAGCGGGCGGCCAGCGCCATCATGCGCACTGAATCCAGACCGTAGTCGATCAGGTTTTCGTCATCCATCGGCTCGTCGGACTCGTCCAGCAGCGGCAGAATCAGCTCGCGCAGTGCGGCCTTCGAGGCCGGAACGGACGGCAGCAGCTCGTCGGTCATCACCACGCGGCCCGAGCGTCCGGCTACATAGTTCAGCGACATCAGGTGCTCGTCGCGGGTGAAATCCGCCAGCGCGTCGGCAATGAAGAATGGCTTAATGTCGCGCATAAAGGCATCGGTGGCGGTGGTCATGCAGCCGATGTGGGCGTACACGCCGGTAATCAGCAGCTGGTTGCGGCCCGTCTCTTTCAGCATCTGCTCCAGCGGCGAGCGGTGAAACGCGCTGTAGCGCCACTTCACCAGCACCGTGTCCGCTTCGTCCGGTGTCAGCTCTGCGACGATGCGTTGCTGCTCCGGCGAGCGGGTCAGGCCCGGCCCCCACATGTCGTTCAGCAGGGCGCGGTCTTCATCGCTCTGCTCTTTCGGCTGGGCGGTGTAGTACACCGGAATATTGTGCGCTTTGCAGAAGGCGCGCAGTCTGGCGATATTCGCTACCACCTGCTGCATCATCGCGCTGTTTTCGCCCCAGAAGTTCAGGAAATACTCCTGCATATCGTGGATCAGCAGCGCCGCGCGCTCGGGCTCAAACGCCCAGTTCACCTTGCTGGTCGGCAGCTCTGCGGCGGTCGGCAGCGCGTAAGCGGTTAATTTTGGAATGGCCATACTCTTTTCCTCAGCCCCGGGCGCGTTCAGCAAGCCACAGGCGCAACTGTTTCTTATCGACTTTGCCGACAGGCGTCAGCGGGAGCGCATCCACGCTCTCCACTCGGTCCGGCAGCTTGAATTCGGCGACGCCCTGCTCGCGCAGGAAGCGACGCACCTCGACCGCGCGCAGGGGCTGTTTCACCACCAGATACGCGCAGCTTTTTTCGCCCAGCAGGCTGTCCTCCATGCTCACCAGCGCGGCGTGGATCACCGCCTCATGGCGCAGCAGCAGGTTCTCGATCTCTTCGGCAGCAATCTTCTCGCCGCCGCGGTTGATCTGATCCTTCTCGCGTCCCTGCACGGTGATGTAGCCCTGCTCGTCAATGGCGATCAGATCCCCGGAGCAGTAAAAGCCGTCGGCGTCGAAGGCGCTGGCGTTGTGTTCCGGGCTGTTGAAATAGCCGCGGAAGGTATACGGACCGCGCGTCATCAGACGCCCGACTTCCCCGCGCGGCAGCGGGTTGCCGTGCTCGTCCGCCACCCACACTTCGTCGTCCGGACACATCGGGCGGCCCTGGGTGTTGATGATGCGCTCCGGCGCGTCGTCGAGCGCGGTGTAGTTCACCAGCCCTTCCGCCATGCCGAACACCTGCTGAAGCTGGCAGCCGATTTCCGCCGGAATGCGCGCCGCAAGCGTGGCGAAGAGGCGTGCGCCGCCCACCTGCAGCAGCTTCAGGGAGTTAAGCTGCGCGTTCCCCGCACCGTCGGCAATCGCCTGCAGCCAGAGGCTCACCGCCGGAGGGACCAGCGAGGTGACGTTAATCTGATGCCGTTCAATCAGCGGGAAGCAGAGCGTCGCGCTCGGATCGTTCGCCAGCACCACGCAGCCGCCCGCCGTGAAGACGCCCAGAGAGCCCGGCGAACTCATGGCGTAGTTATGCGCCGCGGGGAGCGCGTTCAGATAGCGGGTGTGCGCAGTAATGCCGCAGATCTCGTTGCTGCGGCGAATGCTGTAGTCGTAATCGTTGTGCGTGCGCGGGATCAGCTTCGGCGTGCCGGTGCTGCCGCCGGAGAGCTGGAAGAAAGCCACTTCGTCGGCGGGCGTCGGGTTCGGGATGAAGTTGTCCGCCGGACGCGCAATCGCCGCTTCCAGGGCGTAGTCACCCTTATCGCCGCGCAGGAGTACGACCCGTGCCGAGCGGTGCGCATCCACAAAGGCGTTGAGGAACTCATCGTTCGCGAACAGCGCGTGGTCGCGATCGGCAATCAGCACGGCGGGTTTGATCTGCTCCGCGTAGGCGTTCAGCTCGCTGCGCTGATGGCTAAAGAGCGCGTTGACCGGCGCGACGCCGATTTGCAGCAGCGCGAAGAAGGTGATGTAAAATTCGGCCACGTTGCCAAGCTGCACCAGCGCCGTCTCGCCGCGGTGCAGCCCCTGAGCCTGAAGGGCGGACGCCAGGTTGTTCACCGCCTGATTAAACGCGCGATAGGTGATGTGCCGCTCGCCGTCGATTATCGCCACGGCATCGCTATCCGCACGCTCCGTCAGGATGTGGGTCAGCGGCAGATCCTGCCAGTAGCCTTTTTCACGGTAGCGGCGGGCAAATGCCTCAGGCCAGCGGGTAAAGGGAATGGTCATGAGTCTTCCTTAGTGCAAACCAAACACGTTGAGCATGGTGGAGAGCTTCACGCCCGTCTCGCGCCACTCGCCCACCGGGGAGGAGGCAGGCACAATGCCCGCACCGGCAAACAGGCGAACGGTATTTTCGCGAAGACGCGCGCAGCGGATGGTCACCACCCACTCGCCGTTGCCTTCTCTGTCGCACCAGCCGACGATGCCGCCGAACAGCTCGCGGTCGAACGGCTCCAGCTCGGCGATCAGGTCTTTCGCCACCTGATGCGGGAAACCGCTCAGCGCCGGCGTCGGGTGCAGCAGACAGGCCAGCGTCAGGGCGTTTTCATTTTTACGCGCCTCGCCTTCTACCGGCGTTGCCAGATGCCACAGCGTCGGCGTGGTAATCAACTGAGGCGAATCCGGCATGCTGAGATGGTGGCTGCGCGGTGCCAGAATGGCTTTCATCGCCTGGGTCACCAGGTCGTGCTCGTGACGGTCCTTTTCGGAGGCCAGCAGCTTGTTGCCTGCTTCACGATCAAGCACGTCGTCCGGCTGACGACGCGCGGAGCCTGCCAGCGGCAGCGAGCTAAAGTGCCCACCCTCTTTGCGCAGCAGCAGCTCCGGGCTGGCGCCGAGCAGTACGCCGCCGTCTTCCAGCGGCACGTGGAAGTTAAAGCTCGCCGGGTTCTGGGCGATCAGGCGCTCCATCAGCGCGCCGCTATCAATGTGCTTATCGGTCGTGATATCAATCAGGCGCGACAGCACCACCTTGTTCACCTGCGGCGTGGCAGTGAGCGACGCGGCGCGGGCAACCATCTCTTCGAACACGGGCTGCGGCGGGATCTCGGTGCGTTGTTCCACCTTCAGCGCCTGCGAGCCGGAAAAATAGCGTGAAGACTGCTGACGCGCCGGACGGGAAAAGGTCTGCCAGCGCTGTGGAATAAACAGAGAGGATGGCTTGCGGGTATCGAACGGGATAGCCCCTACCATCACCGGATGGGCGATGCCGCTGGCTTTCGCATTCCGGAAGGCCTGGGCTAATTTTTGCTGGAAGTGCCCCGCCGGATCGTCGCCGCCAACGGCGGGTTCACTGAAGCGGGCAAAGCAGCCGGACGTGGTAAAGCTGCGGTAAGGCGACATAAAGAAAAAGCGGTCTGATTCGAGCGTGGTTGCGGTGTGCTGAACTTCCTCAGCCAGGGACGTATCCATATCATCCTCCTCAAAATGATAAAAGAAGCAATAATGATTATCATTTATATTTTCGTCGGCTAACCTAATCCCACATCGCTTCGCTGTCAACCGTCGGGCAAATAACTTGTGCGACAAAAGCTTGCATCCCTTTGCGGCAACCATGAAAATGAGAAGCATTATCTTCAACAAAAACAGGATGTCGCGCTGTGAAATTCCCCACCGTATTTCGAAATACCCTGCTTTTACCTGGACTTTTTGTTTTCGGACTTGCCTCAGCCGCTGCCGCCGACTGGCCGCGTCAGGTAACCGACAGCCGCGGCGTTCACGCGCTTGAGAGCAAACCGACGCGCATTGTCTCCACCAGCGTGACCTTAACCGGCTCCCTGCTGGCGATTGACGCACCGGTCGTCGCCAGCGGCGCGACCACGCCGAATAACCGCGTGGCGGATGGACAGGGCTTCCTGCGCCAGTGGGGTGATATCGCGAAGCAGCGGAAGGTTGCGCGACTGTACATTGGCGAGCCGAGCGCTGAGGCGGTTGCCGCCCAGATGCCGGACCTGATTTTGATCAGCGCCACCGGCGGGGATTCCGCGCTGGCGCTGTACGATCAGCTCTCCGCCATCGCCCCAACGCTTATCATCAACTACGACGACAAGAGCTGGCAGGCGCTGCTGACCCAGCTGGGCACCATCACCGGACAGGAAAAGCAGGCCGCAGAGCGCATTGCCGCGTTTGATAAACAGCTCGCGCAGGTGAAACAGCAGATGAAGCTGCCACCGCAGCCGGTGAACGCCATCGTCTACACCGCCGCCGCGCACAGCGCCAACCTGTGGACCGCGGAATCCGCGCAGGGCAAGCTGCTGCACCAGCTGGGCTTTGCGCTGGCGGAGCTGCCTCCCGGATTGCAGACCTCAACTAGCCAGGGTAAGCGCCACGACATTATCCAGCTGGGCGGGGAAAATCTGGCGACGGGGCTGAACGGCGAGGGGCTGTTTGTGTTTGCCGGTGACGAGAAAGACGTGAAGGCGATTTACGGCAACCCGCTGCTCGCGCATCTGCCGTCGGTGAAGAACAAGCGCGTCTGGGCGCTGGGAACGGAGACGTTCCGCCTGGATTATTACAGCGCGATGTTGGTATTAGACAGATTGAATGCGTTGTTTAAGTAGGCATTTTCCCTCCCTCTCCCCGTGGGAGAGGGCCGGGATGAGGGCATCAGGCCGCACCGTCGTTCAACACACTCTCCTGCCTGAACCGCCGCAATTCCACCAACGCCACTAACAAAATCCCACCAACTATCGCTAACGCAAACCCACTGCTGCTCGCCGACGCCACCGGGGTCATTATCGCCCCCAGCCCGCCGAGGATCGCCGCGCCGATGGCATCGCCCGTGACGTTCTGCGCCGTCCACAGACCGTTGATGCGCCCGAGCATCCCTTCCGGCGTCTGGGTCTGGATCAGGGTGTACTGCAACAGCGAGCTGATGGCGCTCAGCCAGCCGAAAATCACCAGACACAACACGCCCAGCGCCCACACCGGCATCAGGCTAAAGAAGCCGATGGCGATAAACGAGGCCAGCGTGGCAAGCAGCATAATCAGCCCAGGACGCGCGCTCTGCGCCAGGTTGCCGCTGGTCAGCGCCCCACAGGCCGCGCCGAGCGGAATGGCGGCGTACAGCACGCCAATTTCCGAGGCGCTCATTTGCCACTCTCCCGCTAATGCCGGGTAGAGCACGCGCACGGCGCTCGCCATGGTCAGCAGGCCGCCGAGCAGCGCAATGCCGCCAATCAGCGGGTTACTGAACAGAAAACGAATAGCGGCCATCAGTGATGTCAGCGGATGCTCGCGCGGCTGCGGCGGAGGCGGCAGCAGCGGCAGGCGCAGCAGCGTCAGGGTGGTAATAAAGGTCCCCGCCGCCGCCAGCCCGTAGTTCCACGCCACGTTGCCGGTCGCCAGCAGCAGGCCGCCTACCATCGGCGAAATCACCGAGCCGAGGCGCACGGTGAGCATAGTAATCGCCCCCGCCTGCATCAGGTTCTCGCGCCCGACCAGCGCGGGCGTCGCCGCCAGCAGCGCCGTCACGCCTAAGGAGGCAAAGAAACCGTCCCACAGCCCGAGGGCATAAATGGCGATCAGCGACGGCTCCGGCAGCATCGCGTTCAGGCACAGCCCGATAAAGCCCACGCCGCAGGTACCGCGCGCCAGCAGGATCAGCTTCTTGCGCTCGTAGCGGTCCGCCAGCACGCCGCCGACCATCAGACCGATAAACATCGCCCCGCCGGTTAAGGTGACGGATAACCCCACCAGCCAGCTGGAGTGGGTCATAGTCTGGATCTGGACCGGCACGGCCACGCCGAGCAGGCCGAGGGATAAAATAGAGATAAAACGAGCGATAAAAACGGCGCGATACGCCGGGTGCGTTTTGAGCAGGCTGAGGTTGAGCAGCCAGGATTTTTGATTCATGACAAAGCCTTGAGTGTAATTCTACCCATTCCATGGGCGCACATGCTAACATAGCCAAATAAGATAGATAACGATAATCACTATCATTATCAAATCATGGATGTTGCTATGTCGTTTTCCTCTTCTTCGGTGCGCGCCGTTGCCGTGCCCGTTTTATTGCTGCTATTGAGCCTGGCGATTGCACTCAGCCTGCTGGTTGGCGCGAAGCCTCTGCCCGCGTCCGTTATCGTTGATGCGCTCTCCGGTACCTGCCAGAGCGCTGACTGCGTCATTGTGCTCGACGCCCGCTTGCCCCGCACCCTTGCCGGACTGCTGGCCGGTGGCGCGCTCGGCCTTGCCGGTGCCCTGATGCAAACCCTCACCCGTAACCCGCTAGCGGACCCCGGCATTCTCGGCGTGAACTCCGGTGCCAGCTTTGCCATCGTGCTGGGCGCGGCGCTGTTCGGGTTGACGTCGCCCTCTGAACAGCTGGTGATGGCCTTCTGCGGCGCGCTGGCCGCCTCGCTGGTCGTCGCCTTTACCGGCAGCCAGGGCGGCGGACAGCTGAGCCCGGTGCGCCTGACGCTGGCGGGCGTGGCGCTCGCGGCGGTGCTGGAAGGCTTATCCAACGGCATCGCCCTGCTCAACCCGGACGTTTACGACCAGCTGCGCTTCTGGCAGGCCGGTTCGCTGGATATCCGCACTCTTGAAACCCTGAAAGTGGTGGCGATCCCGGTGATGATTGCCGCTGCCGTGGCGCTGTTTTTAAGCCGGTCGCTCAACAGCCTGAGCCTCGGCAGCGACACCGCGACAGCCCTCGGCAACCGCGTGGCACGTACGCAGTTGATTGGTCTGTGCGCCATCACCGTGCTGTGCGGCAGCGCGACCGCCGTGGTCGGCCCGATCGCCTTTATTGGCCTGATGATGCCGCACATGGCGCGCTGGCTGGTAGGTGCGGATCACCGCTGGTCGCTGCCGGTGACGCTGCTGGCCACCCCTGCCTTGCTGCTGTTTGCCGACGTGCTGGGCCGCCTGCTGGTGCCCGGCGAGCTGCGCGTATCGGTGGTCAGCGCCTTCATCGGTGCGCCGGTGCTGATCTTCCTGGTACGCCGTAAACGCGGAGGTGGCGCATGATGGCCCCGTCCCGTCGTTTACTCACCAGCGTCTCGCTGCTGCTCATCGCCATTCTGCTGCTGGCGGTCTGGAGCCTGCGCAGCGGCGCGGTCACGCTCGATTTTGCGCAGGTGTTTAACGCCCTGCTCGGCAGCGCGCCGCGCAACGTCACCATGGTGGTGACGGAGTGGCGACTGCCGCGCGTGGCGATGGCGATTCTGGTCGGCACGGCGCTCGGCGTGAGCGGTGCGATATTCCAGTCACTGATGCGCAACCCGCTCGGTAGCCCGGACGTGATGGGCCTCAATACCGGGGCCTGGAGCGGCGTGCTGGTGGCGATGGTGCTGTTTGGTCAGCACCTGACGGCCATTACCTTTACGGCAATGGCGGGCGGCATTCTGACCTCCTTACTGATCTGGGCGCTGGCCTGGCGCAACGGTATCGATACCTTCCGGCTGATCATTATCGGTATCGGCGTACGTGCGATGCTGATGGCCTTTAATACCTGGCTGCTGCTGCAGGCCTCGCTGGAAACGGCGCTCTCCGCCGGGCTGTGGTACGCCGGTTCCCTCAACGGCCTGACGTGGGGCAAAACCTGGCCCGCCGCGCCGCTGATTGTGCTGATGTTTATCGGCGCGCTGCTGCTGGTGCGGCGTATGCGCCTGCTGGAAATGGGCGACGACAGCGCCTGCGCGCTGGGCGTGGGCGTCGAGCGCTCGCGCCTGATGCTGATGCTGGTCGCCGTACTGCTGACCGCCGCCTCCACCGCCATCGCCGGGCCGATCTCATTTATCGCCCTTGTCGCGCCGCATATCGCACGACGTCTAAGCGGGACGGCGCGCTGGGGATTAACTCAGGCGGCGCTGTGCGGCGCGTTGCTGCTGCTGGCCGCCGATCTCTGCGCCCAGCGGCTGTTTATGCCTTACCAGCTTCCGGTGGGCGTGGTGACCGTCAGCCTCGGCGGTATTTACCTTATCGTCTTGCTCGTTCAGGAGTCTCGCAAGAAATGACAGATTCAACCACCCGCTTGCGCGGCGAAAACCTCACTCTTGGCTACGGCAAAAAAATCATTGCCCGTGACTTATCCGTTGCCATTCCGGACGGCCACTTCACGGCAATTATCGGGCCGAACGGCTGCGGCAAATCAACCCTGCTGCGCACCCTGAGCCGCCTGATGACGCCAGTTACGGGGAGCGTGCTTCTCGACGGCGAGCAGATCCAGCGCTTCGCCAGCAAAGAGGTGGCCAGGCGCATCGGGCTGCTGGCGCAAAACGCCACCACGCCGGGAGACATCACGGTTCAGGAGCTGGTCTCGCGCGGGCGCTATCCGCACCAGCCGCTGTTTACCCGCTGGCGCAAGGAAGATGACGAGGCGGTGAACCGCGCGATGCGGGCGACAGGCATTACCGATCTCGCTCAGCAAAGCGTGGATACCCTTTCCGGCGGCCAGCGTCAGCGCGCGTGGATCGCGATGGTGCTGGCGCAGGAGACCTCCATCATGCTGCTGGACGAGCCGACGACCTGGCTGGATATCAGCCACCAGATCGACCTGCTGGAGCTGCTGAGCGAGCTGAACCGCACGCAGGGGTACACCCTGGCGGCGGTGCTGCACGATTTAAACCAGGCGTGCCGCTACGCTACGCATCTGATTGCCTTGCGAGACGGGGAGATTGTGGCCCAGGGCGCGCCGAAAGAGATTGTCACGCCGGAGCTGATCGCGCGGATCTACGGCATGCGCTGCATGATTATTGACGATCCGGTGGCGGGTACGCCGCTGGTGGTGCCGTTAGGAAAACGTGCGGTCTGATGCCCTCACCCCGGCCCTCTCCCACGGGGAGAGGGAGCAAACACAACACCACCCGGCGCTTTTGACGTTACCCCAAAATATTCTTCAACACTGGCCCAATTTTCTCAAACGCCTGCGGTGAAATGATATCCACGTGGGCGCAGTCCTGACTGTACACCTCCAGTTCCGCCACCCACGGCGCCCAGGCAACCTGCGGATCCATCGTTCGCGTGCGCTCGGCGACGAACAGCGTCGCTTTGCCGTCAAACCGCGCGCTGTGCGCCGTGGTGAGCAGCCGCACCGCGTCGGCGTAGTTGCCTTCGATAGCATTAAACAGCTCGCTGGAGCCCTGCCCCTGCTGGGCGGCGATAAACGCCTGACGTTCCCGCTCGATCTCTGCCAGCACCGCCGGGTCCAGGCCGTTGGCCTCTTTCTCCGCCCAGTTCTGGGTTTCCGGCGGCCAGGTGTCCAGCAGGCCGAGGAAGGCCACCTCTTCACCCAGCTCGCGCAGACGGGCGGCAATCCCTTGTGCCAGCGTACCGCCGAGGGAATAGCCGAACAGATAATACGGACCCTGCGGCTGCTGCGCCCGTAAGGTGTTCAGGTGATGGTCGATGACCCCATCCAGATCCGCACACTGCTGCATCGGCCCGTCCGGACGCGGCGACTGAACGCCGACGATTGACCAGCGCGGGCTGAGGTAGCGCGCCAGCACGCTAAACTGCCAGGCAAAGCCGGACGCCGGATGGAAGCAGAATAGCGTCGGGCCGTCGCCCTCACGCAGCGGCAGAAGCGTTTCATACCCCAGACGCTGCGCCTGCTCGTCGCTCATCTGCGAGTCCAGCAGGGCGCTAAGCTTGCTGACCGTCGAGGCGACCATAATCTGCCCCGGCGTGACCTTGCGGTTAAATGCACGGCTGAGCTGCGCCGCCAGACGCATAGCCAGCAGCGAGTGGCCGCCGAGGGCAAAGAAATCCGCCTCAATGTCGTTGATCTCGCAGCCCAGCAGCGCGGCAAACGCCTGCGCGACGGCGATTTCGGATTCGCTTTCCGGCGCACGTCCGGAGGTTTTGCTGGTCAGCTCCGGCAGCGGCAGCGCCTTGCGATCCAGCTTGCCGTTGGCGCTCAGCGGCAGCGCGCTGATTTGCAGAAGCACCACCGGCACCATATGCGGCGGCAGCTGTGCCTTGAGCGATTCGAGCAGCGCGTCGCGGTCCAGCGGTAAACCGGATTCGGAGACGACGTATCCCACCAGCTGGCGTGCATCGCCGCCCGTTGCCGCCGCCCGGTTGAACACGCAGGCGTGCGCCACGGCCTGGGCCACGTCCGGCAGCGACAGCATCGCCCGGTCGATTTCACCCAGCTCGATGCGCTGGCCGCGGATTTTGAGCTGGTCGTCGCTGCGGCCCAGATACTCCACCGCGCCGTTATCCAGCCAGCGGGCAACGTCGCCGGTGCGGTACATCCGCTCCCCCGGCGCAAACGGGTCGGCGATAAAGCGGCTGGCGGTGAGATCGGGGCGTCCCAGATACCCCTGCGCCAGCTGAATGCCGGTGAGGTAGAGATCGCCCGCCACGCCGAACGGCACCGGGCGCATCATCGCATCCAGAATGCGCAGCCCCGTGTTCCACACCGGGAAGCCGATCGGCACGCTGTTGCCTGCAACTGCCGCCAGCTCAGGCCCAAACGCCGGATACCAGCTGACGTCTACTGCCGCTTCCGTCGGGCCATAAAGATTGTGCAGCGGCACGCGGGTCAGCTGTTCCCACTCGCGACACAGCGCCGTCGGCAGCGCTTCGCCGCTGCAGAACACCTGCTTAAGCGTTTTGCAGCAGTCGACGTTTTCCGGCGTCAGCGAGGCAACAAACGCCGCCAGCATCGACGGCACGAAGTGGGTAGTGGTCACGCCATAGTGGGAGAAGAAGCTTTGCATCGCCTGCGGATCGCGGTGCGCGTCCGGCTCGGCCATCACCAGCTTCGCCCCGGCGATAAACGGCCACCAGAACTCCCACACCGACACGTCAAAGCTGCACGGCGTTTTCTGCGCCACCACGTCCGTCGCGTCCAGCGGATAATGATCCTGCATCCACTTCAGGCGGTTAACGATGGCGGTATGGCCGACCATGACCCCTTTTGGACGCCCGGTCGAGCCGGAGGTAAAGATGATGTACGCCGTCTGCTCCGGCGTCGCCAGCCGCACCGGCTCAGCATCCGCGGTCGGTAACAGTGTGTTGTAACTAAACGTCGTAATCGGCAGATCGCTAAAGCGCGGAAGCTGTTCGTCGGTAGTAATGAGCAGGGACGGCTTCGCGTCTTCAAGCATCATCCGCAGGCGGTCGTCCGGGTAGCCGGTGTCGAGCGGCAGCCACGCGGCGCCCGCCTCCACAATGCCGTGCAATGCTAACGTCAGGAATACCGAGCGCGGCAGGGCCACCGCCACGCTGTCGCCCGGCTTCACGCCGCGCGCGCGCAGCAGGTTTGCCAGCGCGATGACCTGCTCGCGCATCTGGCGATAACTGAGTTCAACGTGCGCATCCGCCAGCGCGGGCGCGTCCGGCGTTTTGCTCGCCTGCTCCGCCACCAGATCCGCGAGCGTGGTGGACGGCAGCGCCAGTCCGGTATCGTTGATGCGGGCCAGCTGAGCGTATTCCTGCTCTGAAACGGTTTCCACTTCGCCACAGCGCAGGTCCGGATTAGCCGCAAACTGCATTAGCATCGAGTTCAGACGCGCGACGTGTCGGGAAAGCGTCACTTCATCGTAGCGCTGCTTATTGGCGAGGATCTCAATGCTCAACCCGCCCTGCTCGTCCGGGAACAGCGCCAGCTCCAGATCGTTCACCGGGCCGGTCGCCAGCGTGTGGGTGATGGCCTCCACGCCGTCGATATCCAGCTGGTAGTCGAACACTTTAACGTTCAGCACCGGGCCGAACAGCGCTTCATCGCCCGCCGCTTTCCCACTGTCGCGCACGATCTGCTCGGCGTCGTAGCGCTGGTGGCGGCGCATTTTTTTCAGCTGGTTCGCCAGGCGCAGCGCCAGCGAGGGCAGGCTCTCCTGCGGATCGATATTGACCGCCAGCGGCAGGACGTTAAGCACCGGCCCGGTCGCGGTCAGCGCCGCGGAGCCCAAGCGGCGCATAAAGATAAACCCGGCGGCATAGTCCAGCCTCCCGGTCAGGCGGCCCAGCCACAGTGCCACCAGCGCAAGGGCCAGGTCGGTGCGCTGTACCTTTTCTGCCGCCTGCGCAAGCTGGCTAAAGGCGCGGCCGTCGGCGGCAACCTTTAGGCGAAGAATATCGGTCGTGGCGGCGCGTCCAGGCAGGGGCGCGGAGGAGAGCGAGACCGGAGAAGGCAGCTCCTTGCGCTGCTCTGCCCAGAACGCGCCGTCGCGCGCATACGCCTCGCTGTCGCGATAGCGCTGATACTCGTCCACCACCCCGGCAAACGGCGTAAACGGAGATGCGGGCGTAGGTTCGTCCTTTTTCCACGCGGCGTAAATCGCGGCGATCTGGCGGGTAATCGCCGGGAAACTGAAGCCATCCACCACCAGATGGTGATAGCGCTGATACCAGTACCAGTGGCTTTCACCCACCTGAATCAGCTGGTGAAACGCCAGCGGCTGACCGCTGTCGACGCGCAGGTTCTGGTCAAGATCGGATTCCATCAGCGTCATGGCGTCGTCGTGAGAGTTAACGCGAACGATGGACGGCTCAGGCAGGATCGTGGACTCGTCCATCCACTGCCACACCTCGCCGTTCTCCTCGGCAAAACGCATCCGCAGGGTATCGGCCTGCATCATGCCTTCAGCAATCGCTTTTGCCAGCAGCGGCGCGTCGATATCGCCTTTCAGCTCGGTGTAGTGCGCCACGCTCCAGGTGTTTGGCAGCGTGGACAGCTGTTCCGCCATCCAGATCCCCGGCTGGGCGGCGACGAGAGGAAGACGGATCATGCGTACTCCCCCGCAAAGTGAGACGGCTCAAGCGTTTGCCAGTGCCCGACAAGCCACTGCTGGCATGCCTCCTGAGACTGTGCTTCACACACCACGTGCCACCCCGCCGGCAATTCGCACTGCTGCGGCCACAGGCTGTACTGCCCCTGGTCGTTTTGCAAAATGGCGAACTGTCCCTGCGGATTATCGAAAGGATTGCTGAATTCCATACAGACTCCGTTAGTGAATTAGCGGCTGCCAGAGGGTCATCAGCCCCTGCGTCAGCCCACCGCGCCAGCAAAGCGCATCGTGTCCGCCGTCAACCTGACGCCAGATAACCGGTTGGTGTGTGTGTAGTTCGGCGTAAATCGCCTGATTCGCGCGGAAGATGAGCGGCTCGTTGTGCCCGGCTTCAAGAATGATGCGTAGCCCGCGAGGGGATATTTCACCGGCTTTGAGTTGTTCGATTAACAGCCCGTCCTGCTGCCCACCGCGGTGCGGCCACCAGAAGGATCCGGACTGGCTGAGCACGCAGCCAAAACGCTGCGGCCAGTTGAGGCCAGCATAAAGCGACGCGAGACCGCCAAAGCTCTGGCCAGCCACTACCGTACGGTCGGCACGGTCGCTAAACGGCGCACGTTTTTTGACAAGGGGGAGAAGTTCTTCCTGCACCGCCAGCCAGAAATCGGGATTGCACGGCAGCTCGCAGTTGCGATGCTCCATGTCGATAACATCGATTAAGACGTAGACCGCAGGCGGCAGTTTGCGCTCGCTGGTGAGCGACGCCAGCGCAGGCCAGACGGGCATGCTTTCGGCCCAGAACTGCCCGTCGAGCAGCACCGCCAGCGGGCGTTCCGGGTTATCGTCGCCGGTGGCGAAGATCCAGACGCGACGGCGGTTGTTCAGGCGCGCGCTTTCCCACTCAATGCAGACTGGCGGCTGATACGGCGTATCGGGATGATTCCACCCCGGCTGAACGGGCGCGCCCGGCATTTCCAGCGCCGAGACGGCATGACCGCGCCCGCCGCGCCAGCTCTGCGGATTCAGCGGATCAGACACCGCGTGCGGCAGCAGTTTGCGCCAGCCTTCGCGCAGCGCCATGCGGTCCGGCTGCTGGCCTTCGAATACCGCGTCGGCAAAATCGTTTTCATTCACGGAGGGGATAAAACAGTAGCTTCCGCGCCACTCGGGGCTGAACTCGCCCTGCCACTGCCAGACGTCGGTATCGGGCATGCGTTCGAGAGACTGCGGGCGGGCATTTTGATGGTGATCGGTCACGCCGGTGACGTAGAGCCAGACGCGTTTGATCGGTGACGTTCTTTGCGTTCCTGCCGGGTCACGCCACCAGAACGTGACGCGATAGTTTCCCTTTTCCGGCTTCCATTCAGGCCCGTTTTTCGACTGCCACCACGCTTCACTTCCCGTTGTTAACGCCGTCACCCTTATAACCTCATGTTTAACAGTCTTTTTTGTTTCAGAGCAAATTTTATTGATAATATTATTGATAACTATTTGCATTTGCAATAGCGTAGTGCCCGCGCTGTGGGAAGCGCTCATAAAACAACCACAAAAGCAGGACGTACAATGAATAAGAAGATTCACTCTTTGGCCTTGCTGGTCAATTTAGGGATTTACGGCGTCGCGCTGCCCGCTCTGGCAGACGACAACACCGCCTCTGCGCAGCACGAAGACACGATGGTGATCACCGCCGCCGAGCAGAATCTGCAGGCGCCGGGGGTATCGACCATCACCGCCGATGAGATCCGTAAAAACCCGCCCGCGCGGGACGTGGCTGAAATCATCCGCACCATGCCGGGCGTTAACCTGACCGGTAACTCCACCAGCGGCCAGCGCGGGAACAACCGTCAGATTGATATCCGCGGCATGGGGCCAGAAAACACCCTAATCCTGATCGACGGCAAGCCGGTCACCAGCCGAAACTCCATCCGTCTGGGCTGGCGCGGCGAGCGTGACACGCGCGGCGATACCGGCTGGGTGCCGCCGGAGATGATCGAGCGCATCGAAGTGATCCGCGGTCCGGCCGCCGCGCGCTACGGCAACGGCGCGGCTGGCGGCGTGGTCAACATCATCACTAAAAAATTCGACGACCAGTGGCACGGCTCCTGGAACACCTACCTGAATGCGCCTGAGCACAAGGATGAAGGGTCCACCAAACGCACCAACTTTAGCCTGAGCGGCCCGCTGGGCGGCGACTTCAGCTTCCGCATGTACGGCAATCTGGACAAAACCCAGGCCGACGCGTGGGACATCAACCAGGGTCACCAGTCTGACCGTACCGGTGCCTACGCCGACACGCTGCCTGCTGGCCGCGAGGGTGTAGAAAACAAAGACATTAACGGCGTGGTGCGCTGGGACTTTGCGCCGATGCAGTCTCTGGAATTTGAGGCGGGCTACAGCCGTCAGAACAACCTCTACGCCGGCGACACGCAGAACACCAACAACGACAACAGCTCCAGCGGTCTGGTGAAAAAGAACTACGGCAAGGAGACCAACCGTATCTATCGCCAGAACTTCGCGGTGACCTGGAACGGCGGCTGGGATAACGGCATTACCACCAGCAACTGGGCGCAGTACGAGCACACCCGCAACTCCCGTCTGGGCGAAGGGCTGGCAGGCGGTCTGGAAGGCCTGTTCAACAGTAATAAATTCACCGACACCGATCTCGCCGACGTGATGCTGCACAGTGAAATCAACCTGCCGATTGATTTCCTCGTTAACCAGAACCTGACGCTCGGCACCGAGTGGAACCAGCAGCGCATGAAGGACTCGACCTCCTTCACCCAAACCCAGCAGGGCGGCGCGATCCCGGGAATGAGTAACGATCGCAGCCCTTATACCTCGGCAGAGATCTTCTCCCTGTTCGCTGAAAACAACATGGAGCTGACCGACAGCACCATGCTGACCCCTGCCCTGCGCTTCGACCATCACACGATCGTCGGCAACAACTGGAGCCCGTCACTTAACCTGTCGCAGGGTCTGGGGGATAACTTCACGCTGAAGATGGGGATCGCGCGCGCCTACAAAGCACCGAGCCTGTATCAGACCAACCCGAACTACCTGCTCTACAGTAAAGGCCAGGGCTGCTACGCCAGCTCCGACGGCGTGGGCTGCTACATGATGGGTAACGACGACCTGAAGGCCGAAACCAGCATCAACAAAGAGATTGGTCTGGAGTGGAAGCGCGACGGCTGGCTGGCGGGCGTGACCTGGTTCCGCAACGACTACCGCGACAAGATTGAAGCGGGCTACGCGCCGATTGGTCACACCTCTTCCGGTAAAGTGCAGACCGACATCTACCAGTGGGAAAACGTACCTAAAGCAGTCGTCGAAGGGCTGGAAGGCTCCCTGAACGTGCCGGTCAGCGACACGATTAACTGGACCAACAACATCACCTACATGCTGCAGAGCAAGAACAAGGAGACCGGCGACCGTCTGTCGATCATTCCGGAGTACACGCTGAACTCAACCCTGAGCTGGCAGGTGCATCAGGACGTGTCGCTCCAGTCGACCTTTACCTGGTACGGCAAGCAGCAGCCGAAAAAGTACAACTACAAAGGTCAGCCGGTGACCGGGTCTGAAAAAGACGAAGTCAGTCCGTACAGCATCGTTGGCCTGAGCGCGACCTGGGACATGACCAAAAACGTCAGCCTGACCGGCGGCGTGGACAACGTCTTCGACAAACGCCAGTGGCGCGCGGGTAATGCCCAGACAACCGGAAATACCACCACCGGTGCGTATATGTACGGTGCGGGTGCGTATACGTATAATGAACCGGGTCGCACCTGGTACATGAGCGTGAATACGCGTTTCTGATACAGGCAGTAACTCCCCCTCTCCCTGTGGGAGAGGGTCGGGGTGAGGGCGAGGTGAAAGCAAAACGGCAACCCCGTTGCCGTTTTTAGTGTTTGCTCCCTCTCCCCGTGGGAGAGGGCCGGGGTGAGGGCATCAGGCCGCACAACTCTGAAGGAAAAAACCATGCACACCACCCACAGCACATTTTCTCTCGCTAACCACACCGTCCACCACGTCACCTTCGACCCAACCACCTTCACCGACACCGATCTCCTTTGGCTCCCCCACCACGCTGAGCTTTCCAACGCCGGGCGCAAACGCAAAGCCGAGCATCTGGCAGGCCGCATCGCCGCCGCGTATGCCTTACCTGACCACACCGTGCCCGGCATCGGCCCCAGCGGTGAACCTCTCTGGGCTGACGGCGTATCAGGGAGCATCACCCACTGCGGTACGCAGGCGATGGCGCTTGCCGTCCGTCATCCATATGCGCTTGTGGGTATTGATTGCGAAGCCATTCTTCCTGACCGTGAAGCCCGAGAAATCCAGGACGGCATCATTGATGCACAGGAAGCGATGTGCCTGAAGCGTTCGGGCTACCCCTTTGCGCTGGCGTTGACGTTGGCATTCAGCGCCAAAGAAAGTTTGTTTAAAGCCCTGTTCCCTACGGCAAAGCGCTACATGGGATTCGACTGTGCACGCGTCACTGCGTTGAATCAGAAAACTATCGCGTTGACGCTCAGCCATCCGGCAGGCCGTTATCAGCAGGGAAAATGCTTTAGCCTCGACTGGCAACGTGTTAATGGAGAGGTATATACCTTGATTGTCGTTCAGGAATAATGCTGCCCTGTTTATTGCTCCCGGAAATTAAACACTAAAAATAACGAAACTCTCACTTCCTACCATTTATAATAGCCACCAAAATCTTCCTGAAGCATTTAAAAGTATGCGGGCGAGTTTTTTCATAACAGAATTTGGTCATAAAACCTCGAGCCAGATCAAAAATACGAGGATAAAAAATCAATAAATACAAAATAAGTTATTTCAATTTTATATTTTCAGGAACATTATTCCTTCGCTGTTCTACCTTAACTCGATGTGACTAAGGAAACATGACGTACCCAACTAACGCCACTAACAGAACAACATGAGCCCAGCCAGAAATGAAACATTGTCTGATACCGAGAATAAAACATATCAGCAAGCAGATAATTATTAGTACCCTCGCATTTTTCGGCTGTCTCTTTTTCGTTCATGCTAACGAAAATCCCTATGAGGATGACATGGATCCTTATCATTGGATGGAAACTCACCCCCAACAGACCGCGCGCTGGTTAAATCAACGCTCAAACCAGACGGTTAACATGCTCCACGCCCTTCCCTGGCGAAACGTGCTGGCGAAAAGGTTGAGCGAGTTAGTGAATACGGCCCCCACTATTTCAGACATTTATGATGCGGGAGACAATCGTTTTTATCTCCGCTCATCGGTCGAACATCCCTACCTGCGGCTGTTTGTAAAACAAGCGGGAAAGCCTGAACGTGTGCTCATCGATCCGCCTGTGGGTTATGGGATTAACTTTTTCATTCCTTCACATGATGGTCGCTTCGTTGCCGTTGGGCGCTCACGAAATGGAACGGAAAGCACGGATATCACGGTGATCGGAGTGGCTGATAACGTGGTATTAGACACTCGCATCCCCGCCGTTCGCTACCCCAATGTTGTCTGGGCCGCAGATAATCAGTCCTTTTATTACAGCCTGAACACTACAACTCAGGATTCAGGACGGCAGACCTGCGGCAAGGTCTATCTCCACCATATAGAAAGCAACAACGATATTATGACGTTTGACTGGCGCACCATTCCAGAACTCGCACAGCAGTCCTGCGAAAACGTTAATCTTTACGCCTCCCCTGATTCTGACTACCTGATTGTTAACGTGTCAAAATCCATTAGCGGTTATGGCAGCTCTCTTTTTTCCGCTAAAAAAGACGCAGATGGCAACGGCACGCTCAACTGGATCAGGATTGTTGATCCCGATGAAAATGTTTCTGCCTTTGTTTATTCCGGGGAGTGGATTTATCTGGCGAGCTATAACGCCTCCTCAGGCTATGATATTTCACGCATCAATCTGGCGGCTCCTGCCTCCACCAAAGAACCCGTGATGAGCTGGTCGAACGGAGAGTTAACACAATTAAGCCTGAGCAGGGATTCACTTTATGTGGTTTATCATGACGCTGGCAGCAGTAAATTCATGCGTATTCCGTTTGCTGAAATCAATAAACACCAGACAATTCCGGTCCCCGCAAATGAAGACGTGAGTGCGATATTTGCCAGCAGCGATAGTCAGGACATTCTCTTCACCCGCCAGGGCTGGCTGAAGCCCCCCGTCATTTATCATTATCAACCTGCGGACAACATTATCCAGAAAACAGAGTTAATACCGCCGTTAAGCCAGCCCCTGACAGACTATGTGACGGAAGAAAAATGGGTCACTACAGCAGACAATATTCGCGTCCCACTGACCCTCATATACCGTAAAGGCATTGCGCGCGATGGTTCGGTCCCTACCTGGTTGACGGCTTATGGCGCGTACGGCGTGAGTACGTTTCCTTCATTCGATCTGACCCGTCTGCTCTGGCTGGAACAAGGCGGTATTCTCGCTATCGCGCATGTACGCGGAGGCGGTGAAATGGGCCCTGAATGGCACGAAGCAGGAAGAGCAGATAAGAAAGAAAATTCCATTACCGATTTTATCCGTTGCGCGGAATATCTTATCGACAGTCGCTACACCTCACCGTCAAAACTGGCAATCGGGGGTGAAAGCGCGGGGGGAATTATCGTGGGTATGGCGATGACCCGTCGCCCGGAACTGTTTGCCGCTGTGGCCATAGACGCAGGGATGCTCAATACCAGCCGACTGGATAACATTCCGATAGGCGTGATGAACTATGACGAACTGGGATCGCCGCTGACGCCGTCTGGCAGGCTAAACTTACTGAAAATAGATGCTTACCGGCATCTGGTACCTGAAAAACGTTATCCTCCCGTGCTGTTAACCGTGGGCCTGCATGACCAGCGCGTTTCCCCGTGGCAAACAGCAAAATTCGCCGCCCGTTTAGAGGAAATAGGCTCGCCGCGCAGCGTGCTGGTTCTGGCTTACCGTCAGGGAGGACACAGTGCGGCAACCTATGCCGAGGCCGATTCAAAATTAGTCGACACGGTAAGCTTCTTTATTTGGAAAACCGGTCTTCACGTTCAGGATAGATGATAGCGGCACCCGTTACGGGTGCCCTGTCATTCATACACGAAATGGTTCAAACATCCGGGAACATCACGCTATTCCCCGGCGCTTCCCTGTGCAGATGGATAAAGTTCAGGTGCCGTTCATACTGATCCAGAATGTCCGTAATTACCTGCTCCTTGCTGTAGTCCATCAAATCGTTCCCCTGGCTCCCTTCCAGCAGGAAGGTCTCAAGCCGGTAGTAGGTCGATTTCCCGCTGCGCGCCCGGTAGGTAAAGCCGGGGACCGAGTACTGCTGCGGCCAGATCTGGTAGACAAAGTTCTGCTCGTCGCCCATATGCACCAGCAGATCCAGGTGCCCCAGGGTCTCGCCCTCCTCCGGCGGCAGGTTTTTCAGCTCCACGTAGGCGCCACGCAGCTTCAGCTCCTGGGCTACCTCTTCCATGGCGGGGAAGCAGACCGTCTCCATCATCTGTTTGGTGTAGCGCGTGCCCGGGTAGTTCATCAGGCGCGACAGACGTTTCTTCCAGCTCAGCCTGTCCTGCGCGCCCATCGGGCGCGGCGCGGTGTCGCGGCTGGCGCTGACGCGGCGGTAATCTTCCACCTTGAGGGACTTATACAGCCCGGCCATGACAAAGAAGATGACGAAGCTGAACGGCAGCCCCATGATCACCGTGGCGTTCTGCAGCGCCGAGATGCCGTTGGTCATCAGCATGCCGAGCGTCAGCAGGCCGATGGCGACGGACCAGAAGATGCGCAGCCAGTTCGGGGCATCGCTGTTGATGTCCTTCAGCTTCGAGGTGAAGTTACCCAGCACCAGCGCGCCGGAATCCGCCGAGGTGACGTAAAACAGCAGGCCGGTAATAGTCGCCACGGAGGCGCTAAAGGTGAACGCCGGATACTGCGCCAGCAGGCTGTAGAAGCCTCGCTCCGGGTGCGCCATCGCTTCCTGCGCGAAAGTAGCATTGCCGTGGATAATCTCGTGCAGCGCGCTGTTGCCGAACACCGACAGCCACAGCAGGGTAAAGGTGAACGGGATGATCAGCGTGCCCATCACAAACTGGCGGATGGTGCGGCCACGCGAAATACGCGCCAGGAACAGGCCAACAAACGGCGACCACGCGACCCACCACGCCCAGAAGAACAGCGTCCAGTTGTTCATCCACTCTACAGGGCGGTCGAAGGCGAAGCTGTTCAGCGTCATGCCCATAAAGCGGTTCACATAGTCGCCCACGTTGAGTACTAAGGCATTGAGCAGGAACGAGGTATCGCCCATAAACAGCACGAACAGGATCAGGCCCAGCGCCAGCGCCACGTTCAGCTCGGAGAGCACGCGGATGCCCTTATCGACGCCCGACGTCACCGAAATGGTGGCGATAATGACCGAAAGCGCAATCAGCGCCGCTTTCGCCGCCATCGAATCCGGAATATCAAACAGCACGCTCAGCCCGTAGTTAAGCTGCACCACGCCAATCCCAAGCGTCGTCGCGATACCGAAGATGGTCCCGATCACCGCCGCAATGTCGACGCTGTGGCCAATCGGGCCGTTTATCTTTTTACCAAAAATCGGGTACAGCGCGGAGCGGATGGTGAGGGGCAAATTATAACGATAGCTAAAGTATCCCAGCGCCATGCCCATCAGGGCGTACATTGACCAGCCGGTCAGGCCGTAGTGGAACAGCGTCCAGACCATCGCCTGGCGCGCGGCCTCCATCGTCTGCCCTGCCCCTTCCGGCGGCTGCATATACTGCGTGACCGGTTCCGCCACGGAGAAGAACATCAGGTCGATGCCGATGCCCGCGGCAAACAGCATCGCGGCCCAGCTCAGCAGGCTGAACTCGGGCTTTGACTGCTCTGGCCCGAGCTTCACCGAACCAAAGCGCGAGCAGGCAATGCAGACCACGAAGACGATATAGAGCGTCGCCGCCAGCAGGTAGTACCAGCCGAAGGTCTTCGACACCCAGTTCAGGGTGCGCCCAATCCACTCGGCAGAAAAATCGCGAAAGAAGATCGTTGTCAGGGAAAACAACAAAATCAGCCCGGCAGACGTATAAAAAACGACCGGGTTGATTTTGTCTTTTTCTCTGTCCTGTGAAAGGTCTGTCATCCAGTATCCCCACTGTTTTTGTAACTATTAAAATCCAAATCCGCAACAATTAAGACACATTTTATATTGAACGTCCAATCAAAAACCGCTTTAATGGTTAACCAACGCTGATGAATGGAGTGGCAATAATGCCCAAAGTGGGGATGCAGCCGATCCGGCGCAGGCAGCTTATCGACGCCACGCTGGAAGCAATAAATGAAGTGGGAATGCATGACGCGACGATCGCGCAGATCGCCCGTCGGGCAGGCGTTTCCACGGGGATCATCAGTCACTATTTCAAAGACAAAAACGGTCTGCTGGAAGCAACCATGCGCGACATCACCGGCCAGCTGCGCGACGCGGTATTGAGCCGCTTACGCGCCCTGCCGAACGCCAGCGCGGAGCAGCGACTGCAGGCGATTGTCGGCGGCAATTTTGATGAAACCCAGACCAGCGGCGCGGCAATGAAGGCCTGGCTGGCCTTCTGGGCAAGCAGCATGCACCAGCCGATGCTCTACCGCCTGCAGCAGGTGAGCAGCCGCCGCCTGCTGTCGAACCTGGTGTACGAGTTCCGCCGCGAACTGCCGCGCGAACAGGCCGAAGAGGCGGGCTACGGCCTGGCGGCGCTGATCGACGGGCTGTGGCTGCGCGCCGCGCTAAGCGGCAAGCCGCTGGATAAAACCCTGGCACAATCGCTCACCAGCCACTTTATCAGCCAGCATTTACCGACCGAATAACCGAGGAGAATTTATGTCCCGAATGGCAGAACAGCAGCTTTATATCAATGGTGGTTATACATCGGCCACCAGCGGTCGCACCTTCGAGACCATCAACCCGGCCAACGGTGAAGTCCTGGCGAGCGTACAGGCCGCCGGGCGCGAAGACGTCGATCGCGCCGTAGAAAGCGCAACGCGCGGGCAAAAAGTCTGGGCGGCGATGACCGCCATGGAGCGCGCGCGCATCCTGCGTCGCGCCGTCGACATCCTGCGCGAGCGCAACGACTATCTGGCAAAGCTGGAAACCCTCGACACCGGTAAAGCGTATTCCGAAACCTCAACCGTGGATATCGTCACCGGCGCGGACGTGCTGGAGTACTACGCGGGACTGATCCCGGCGCTGGAAGGCAGTCAGATCCCATTGCGCGAGACCTCATTCGTCTACACCCGCCGCGAGCCGCTGGGCGTGGTGGCGGGCATCGGCGCGTGGAACTACCCGATCCAGATCGCCCTGTGGAAATCCGCCCCGGCGCTGGCGGCGGGCAACGCGATGATCTTCAAGCCAAGCGAAGTGACGCCGCTTACCGCTCTGAAGCTTGCCGAGATCTACACCGAAGCGGGCCTGCCGGACGGCGTGTTTAACGTCCTGCCGGGCGTGGGCGCGGAGACCGGCCAGTACCTGACCGAGCATCCAGGCATCGCCAAAGTCTCCTTTACTGGCGGCGTCGCCAGCGGCAAAAAGGTGATGGCCAACTCGGCGGCCTCGTCCCTGAAAGAGGTGACGATGGAGCTGGGCGGTAAATCCCCGCTGATTATTTTCGACGACGCCGATCTGGATCTCGCGGCGGACATAGCCATGATGGCCAACTTCTTCAGCTCCGGCCAGGTGTGCACCAACGGCACCCGCGTGTTTGTTCCAGCCAAGTTCAAAGCCGCGTTTGAGCAGAAAATCGTCGAGCGTGTGGGCCGCATCCGCGCGGGCGATCTGTTCGATGAAGCTACCAACTTTGGTCCGATGGTCAGCTTCCCGCACCGCGACAGCGTGATGCGCTACATCGCCAAAGGCAAAGAGGAAGGCGCGCGCGTGCTGTGCGGCGGCGACGCGCTGAAGGGCGAAGGTTTCGATAACGGCGCATGGGTGGCACCGACCGTGTTCACCGACTGTACCGACGAGATGACCATCGTGCGCGAAGAGATCTTCGGCCCGGTGATGTCCATCCTCACTTATGACACCGACGAAGAAGCGATTCGCCGCGCCAACGACACCGACTACGGGCTGGCGGCAGGCATCGTCACGGCCGACCTGAACCGCGCCCACGGCGCCATTCATCAGCTCGAAGCGGGCATCTGCTGGATCAACACCTGGGGTGAATCCGCCGCAGAGATGCCGGTCGGCGGCTACAAGCACTCCGGCATTGGCCGCGAGAACGGCGTGATGACGCTGCAGAGCTACACCCAGGTGAAGTCCATCCAGGTTGAGATGGGTAAATTCCAGTCCATATTTTAACCGGGAGGTTTATTTGCAATTTGACTACATCATTATCGGGGCCGGCTCTGCCGGCAACGTGCTGGCTACACGACTGACTGAAGATCCGAACACCACCGTCCTGCTGCTTGAAGCAGGCGGACCGGATTACCGCTTTGACTTCCGCACCCAGATGCCCGCCGCGCTGGCGTTCCCGCTGCAGGGCAAGCGCTACAACTGGGCGTACGAAACCGAACCAGAGCCGTACATGAACAACCGCCGCATGGAGTGCGGGCGCGGCAAAGGGCTGGGCGGCTCGTCGCTGATCAACGGCATGTGCTACATCCGCGGTAACGCGATGGACCTCGACCACTGGGCAAAAGAGCCGGGTCTGGAGCACTGGAGCTACCTCAACTGCCTGCCCTACTACCGCAAGGCAGAGACGCGCGACGTGGGGCCGAACGACTACCACGGCGGCGACGGTCCGGTGAGCGTCACCACCTCGAAGCCGGGCGTGAACCCGCTGTTTGAGGCAATGGTGGAGGCGGGCGTGCAGGCGGGTTATCCGCGCACTGACGATCTTAACGGCTATCAGCAGGAGGGCTTCGGCCCGATGGACCGCACGGTCACGCCGCAGGGCCGACGCGCCAGCACCGCGCGCGGCTATCTGGACCAGGCGAAACCGCGTCCGAACCTGACCATCCGCACCCACGCCATGACCGATCGCATTCTCTTTGAGGGCAAGCGCGCGGTGGGCGTCGAGTGGCTGGAGGGTGAAAGCACCATCCCATCCAAAGCGACGGCAAAAAAAGAAGTGCTGCTGAGCGCCGGGGCGATTGCCTCTCCGCAGATCCTCCAGCGCTCCGGCGTGGGCAACGCTGACCTGCTGAAGCAGTTCGATATCCCGCTGGTACACGATCTGCCCGGCGTGGGCGAAAACCTGCAGGATCACCTGGAGATGTACCTCCAGTACGAATGCAAAGAGCCGGTCTCCCTCTACCCTGCCCTGCAGTGGTGGAACCAGCCGAAGATTGGCGCCGAGTGGCTGTTTGGCGGCACCGGCGTGGGCGCGAGCAACCACTTCGAAGCGGGCGGGTTTATCCGCAGCCGTGAAGAGTTCGAGTGGCCAAACATTCAGTACCACTTCCTGCCGGTGGCGATTAACTACAACGGCTCGAACGCGGTGAAAGAGCACGGCTTCCAGTGCCACGTCGGCTCCATGCGCTCCCCGAGCCGTGGACACGTGCGCATCCAGTCTCGCGATCCGCACCAGCATCCGGCGATCCTGTTCAACTATATGTCCCACGAGCAGGACTGGCAGGAGTTCCGCGACGCGATCCGCATTACCCGCGAGATCATGCACCAGCCCGCGCTGGACAAGTACCGCGGCCGTGAAATCAGTCCGGGTATTGACTGCCAGACCGATGAGCAGCTGGACGAGTTCGTGCGCAACCACGCCGAAACCGCCTTCCACCCTTGCGGCACCTGCAAGATGGGTTACGACGAGATGGCGGTGGTTGACGGCGAAGGCCGCGTTCACGGACTGGAAGGCCTGCGCGTGGTGGATGCGTCGATCATGCCGCAGATCGTCACCGGCAACCTGAACGCCACCACCATTATGATCGGCGAAAAGATTGCCGACGCCATTCGTGGACGCGAGCCGCTGGCGAAGAGCACGGCCGCGTATTATGTGGCGAACGGGGCACCGGTTCGCCTCTGAGGATATTTCCCCTCACCCCATAGGGGAGAGGGGATCAACCCCCCCTTCAAAAATTTATTTTTATTTTCCTGCATCCAGTTTCCACCCGCCCCTCGTATATCAGTCTGTGAGCAACCCCTTTGCTCCCCAATCCGAGGAAAGATGATGAAAAAGCTAACCCGTGTTGCATTCGTAACCAGCGCTTTACTCTTCTGTGCAGGCGCATCAGCCGCCATGACGTCAGGCTCCGTGATGGTGGGCGGAGCGGAAATGTTCCCGAGCAAAAATATTGTTGAAAACGCCATAAACTCGAAAGATCACACCACGCTGGTGGCCGCCGTCAAAGCGGCTGGACTGGTGGATACGCTTCAGAGCAAAGGGCCATTCACCGTGTTTGCGCCGACCAATGCGGCGTTTGCGAAATTGCCTGCCGGCACGGTCGAGAACCTCGTCAAACCCGAAAACAAAGCCACGCTCACCAGCATCCTGACCTATCACGTGGTCGCCGGTAATTACGATATGAAAGCGCTGGAGCAGAAAATTAAACAGGGCGGCGGCCACGCGGAGCTGAAAACCGTTAACGGTCAGCCGCTGTGGATCATGAGCAACGGCCCGCACAATATTCAGCTTAAGGATGGTAAAGGCAATGTGGCGAACATTAGCACCTATGACGTTCATCAAAAAAACGGCGTGATCGATGTGATTGATACCGTCCTGATGCCTAAGTAGTTGTCTATACTTCGGAAGTGTGACGTTGCCTTCCGGGAAAAACATGGATAACGCGCTGGCTGAACAGCAACTGAAATTAATGCAGGCGGTCGCAAACGGCGATCGCCGTGCATTTGAACAACTTTATCGACTCACGTCGCCACACCTGTTTGCCGTCGCGCTGCGCATGCTGCGTGACCGCGCGTGGGCAGAAGAGATCCTTCACGACTGTTTTATCACCGTCTGGAGTAAAGCCGAAACCTACAACGCTGCAATGAGCTCCCCGATGACCTGGCTTACGCACATTGTGCGCAACCGCTGTATTGACTGGCTGCGCAGCGGGCAAACCCGCGCTGCCGACCGCGAGACGGCGTATAACGAAGCGATTCTGCCTTGCGAGAACGATGAGCAGAATAACTGGCACGACGATGTGCAGGCAGAACGGCTCAGGCAGTGTCTCGAACATTTGAGCAGCGAACAGCGCCAGAGCATTACGCTCGCCTACTATCAGGGAATGTCTCACAGCGACATTGCCGACTGGCTCCAACAGCCTCTGGGCTCGGTGAAAAGCTGGATACGTCGGGCAATGGACCATCTTCGGGAGTGTGTCGGGCTATGAATGATGCAGAAAAACGCGACGACATGCTGGCAGCAGAGTATGCCCTCGGCACGCTGCGGGGAGGAGCGCGGCTTCAGTTCCAGAAAAGGCTCATTCATGAACCCGCTCTGGCCGCCCGCGTGGCGTACTGGCAGGAAATGTTCAGCACGCTGGATAGTCATCTTGTGCCCGTCCCTCCACCCGAGACGGTGTGGAAGAGAATCGCCCTCGATCTGCCGCCCAAAATGCCTTTACGCAAAAGTCGGCCTTATGTCGGCTGGATGGCGGCGGCCTCCCTTGCCGCCCTGACGGTCGTTGCCTGGTATACCACCCGTGCACCGGAACTTGCTCCGCTAATGGTACTCAACGATGCCCAACAGCACGGGCTGTGGGTCGTCAGCGCGGACGCCAGCCGTCAGCACCTGAGCATTGCCCCTCTTCGACCAACGGCCGTCGCGGCGCAACACAGCCTGCAGCTTTGGCTGATCCCAGGCGGGCAGGCGCCGGTATCCATGGGGCTGCTGCATAACGATATACCCACACGCGTCACCCTCAGGAACACAACGCTCCCTCCTGACGCCACGATAGCCATAAGCCTTGAACCAGAGGGCGGATCGCCCACTGGACTCCCCACAGGCCCGGTGCTTTACAGTGGCAAATTGTAATCCTCAGGCCCTGTTCGCAGGGCCGCTATCGTTACCCCATTTCATTTATATACTATTCTCGGTTACCTATAAGAATTAAATATTAAGTCTGCAATTAATTTAATAATTAAAAAACGACATTGACAGACTCTTCCGCACTCCATTAAGTTTTAAACGAACATCATTTTATTCCCGATACACAATATATCAAAAAACCGCGTTAATGAATTTGTCATTATTCATTAACGCTTCTCTGCCTTTTATTTTTTGCATCACTCAATAGCGAGATAAGATCATGAATAATAGTGCAAACAAGGTTGTTGTCATTACCGGTGCCAGCAGCGGTATTGGTCAGGCGATTGCCCTCCATTTAGCGAATAACGCGTTTTCGCTGGTGCTGGTGGCGCGCCGTCTGGACAGAATTAATGCCCTGGTGGATCAGATTATTCAGCAAGGCGGCAAGGCTATTGCCGTTAAGGCCGATGTCACCCGTCAGGAAGAGGTTCAGCGCGCCATTGACGCTGCCGTTGCCGCCTACCAGCGCGTGGATGTGCTGATCAACAACGCGGGCTTTATGGCTATCGCCCCCCTCAGCGAGCTGAAAACCGCCGAGTGGGACAAGATGATTGATACCAATCTGAAAGGGGTGCTGTACGGCATCGCTGCCGCTTTCCCGGTGTTCCAGCGTCAGGGCAGCGGGCATTTTATAAACGTTGCCTCCGTCGCGGGTATCAAGGTGCTGGCGCCTGGCGGCGTGGTGTACAGCGCCACGAAATTCGCCGTCCGCGCGCTGAGTGAAGGCTTACGTCAGGAGGCGGGTAAAACCCTCCGCACGACGCTTATTTCGCCCGGCGCCGTTGAAAGCGAACTGCAATTCGGTAGCTCTGACGAAGAGAGCAAAAAATTTCTCCATGAGTTTTATAAGCAGGCTATTCCGGCTGAAGCAATTGCCCGCGCGGTTTTATTTGCTATTGAACAGCCTGGCGACGTTGATATTAATGAAATTGTTGTTCGTCCGACGCAGGAAGAATTTTAGCCTGGGTTAAATAATACTGAATGAGGTGTCAGTATGATTAAATCATTAACGTCCTTATCAGATCTCAATATGCGAACGGGTGCCGATATTCTCCTTGAAGTGCTGGAGAGTGAAGGCGTGGAATATATTTTTGGCAACCCCGGTACCACCGAGCTTCCGCTCATTGATGCCCTGCTTCGCCATGAAAATATTCATTATATTCTGGCGCTACAGGAGAGCACCGTGGTGGCAATTGCTGACGGCTATGCGAAAGCCTCCGGCAAAACGGGCTTTATCAATTTGCATACCGCCAGCGGTCTGGGGCACGGCATGGGGAATCTGATTAATTCGCGGATCATGAAAACCCCGCTGGTGGTCACCGTCGGACAGCAGGATACGCGGCACTACGTCCGCGACCCGCTGCTGTATGATGATATTGTTTCCATTGGCTCCCCGGTCATGAAATGGGCGCAGGAGGTCACCAGCGCCGACCAGCTCCCGGTGCTGGTGCGCCGCGCGTTTCACGCTGCCAGCTATCCTCCGGCTGGTCCGGTGCTGCTCTCTCTGCCAATGAACGTGATGGAAGAGCTCAGCGACGCCGGGATACAAACGGCCTCTAAAGTGAACTACCACACCGTGGCGGGCTCGCTGGACGAACTGGCCGAAGAACTGAGCCAGGTTACGCCCGGCAGGATCATGATTGTGGCGGGCGATGAGGTGCACTCCAGCGGCTCGACGCAGGAGATTGTCCAGCTGGCGGAAGCGCTCAGCGCCCACGTCTATGGCTCCTCCTGGCCGCTGAATTTGCCTTTTCCCACTCAGCACGCGCTCTGGCGGGGCAATATGCCCACCACCGCCAGCGAAATCGCCAGCATCATCAATGCCTACGATGCTGTATTCATCATCGGCGGCAGAAGCCTGATCACCATTTTGTACAGCGAGGGGGAGGCCATTCCGGCGACCTGCGCGGTGTATCAGCTCTCGGCGGATATGCACGAGCTTGGCCGCACCTATGCCACTCGCCTTTCGGTGATGGGGGATATCAAACTGTCCCTGCACGAACTTTTGCCAAAGCTTAAGCAGCGCCTGATCGCCAGCACGCTGGCCCACCAGCGGCTGCTGGTTGCAGCCCGTGACGAACGGGAGAAGGAGTGGCAGCAGCAGGAGGAACGTCTGGCCGCCGAGCGGCTACGCCCGGCGATCTCCCCGATGGTCGCAGCCTGGGAAGTCATCCGGTCCATTCCGGCGGGTACCACCATCGTGGATGAGGCGATAGCGACCGCCCGGCATGTCCGCCGGTTCATCTCTGACCAGCAGCACCAGCGCTACTACTTTATGCGCGGTGGCGGACTGGGCTGGGGGATGCCCGCAGCAGTAGGTCACTCGCTGGGACGCGGACGGGAGCCGGTGGTCTGCCTGATAGGTGACGGAGCCTCCCTGTACTCGCCGCAGGCGCTCTGGACGGCGGCACACGAAAATCTGCCGGTCACCTTTATCGTCATGAATAACAGGGAGTACAACATCCTGAAAAACTTTATGAAGAGCCAGGCTGACTACAGCTCAACGCGGCTGGGGCGTTTTATCGGGATGGACCTGGTGAACCCGCATATCGATTTTCAGTCGCTGGCCACCGCCATGGGCGTCCACTGCTGCCGGGTAACCGAGGCTGCAGATATCGCCGAAGCGGTAGCGCGCGGGCTACAGTCAGGAAAAACCAACCTGATAGAAATCGCGATTTCCGCGGATTAGCCGCGCGTTTACGCTGTACCCTACATAAAACCCTTATAACCGAAACGCCTCAAGGCGCCTTATCTGACGCCCGTCGTCGTCAAAATTCTCCGCCGCCAGCCAGGCGCGCAGCTCCCCGTCTCTTTGCGGCCATTCGCCGTCAATAATAGAAAGCATATCGCTGTCGCGGTTGCGCCCTTTGCGCACCAGCTTCTGGCGCAGGCGTCCTTCCCAGACAAACCCCAGCCGCTCCGCCGCCCTGCGCGACGCCACGTTCATGGAATCGCACTTCCACTCGAGGCGCCGGTAGCCGTGCTCAAACGCATTTTTCAGCAGCAGCCACACCGTTTCGGTGCCGATGCGGGAGCCTTTCATCTTGCGCGACCAGGTGACGTGCCCGATCTCCACCGACCCCAGCAGCCGCTCGTTGGCCATATAGCTCACCAGCCCCACCGCACGTTCGGTGCGTAAGTCAATGACGGCAAACGGCACCAGCTCATCGTCCATCACCTTCGCCATGACCCAGTGCGCGGTGGCTTCCACGCTCGTGGGCTGCGTGCTGGCAAGCCACGTCCAGTCGCTGTCGTCGCCCAGCGCGTAGGCCTCATAGAGATCGGCCGCGTGGCGATCGGCGTCCAGCGGCTCCAGGCGGCAATACTGGCCGAAAAGCGGCGTGCGGGTTAACACGCGCGCGCCTTTCCAGTCGGGAACGATATCGTTAACGGTTTGACCATGTTGATTGATTTCGGGCACGGCGGTGACTCCCTGAAAGGTAAGGCATTTGTTATAGCAGGTTAAAAAGCGCGCGAAAAGCAGCGTATTTTAATAGCCCGAGCGCATGCGATATTCCCGGAAGGCATAAGCAAAGCTGAATTTCGACTTTGTGGAATGTCACAGTCGACCTAACGTAGCGGAGCATAAAACAATCACAATATATTCTTCTCAGGGATCGCTATGACGAAAAAACTGTTGCCGTTACTGGTGCTGGCTGCGCTCTCAGGCGCAGCCCACGCCGCTACTCCGCCCAACACGCTGGTGGTTGCCCAGGGGCTTGATGACATCGTGAGCCTCGACCCGGCCGAAGCCAACGAGCTCTCCAGCATCCAGACCGTGCCGAGCCTGTACCAGCGTCTGGTCCAGCCGGACCGCGATAATCCGGAAAAAATCACGCCGATCCTGGCGGAAAGCTGGGAAGCGGACGCGGCAGCAAAAACCCTGACCATCAAGCTTAAACCCGATGCGAAATTCGCCTCCGGCAACCCGCTGCGCCCGGAAGACGTGATTTTCTCCTACACCCGCGCCGTAACGCTGAATAAATCCCCGGCATTCATCCTGAACGTGCTGGGCTGGGACGCGAGCAACATCGCCAGCCAGCTGAAGAAAGTGGACGATCATACCCTTCAGCTTCACTGGACGGCGGACGTCAGCCCGTCGGTGGCGCTCAATATTCTCTCCACGCCGATTGCCTCTATCGTCGATGAAAAGCAGGTCGCCGCGAACGTGAAGGATAATGACTTCGGCAACGCGTGGCTGAAAATGCACTCGGCGGGCAGCGGCGCGTTCAAAATGCGCGTCTATCAGCCGCATCAGGCCATCGTGCTGGAAGCTAACGACTCCGCGCCCGGCGGCGCGCCGAAGCTCAAAAGCATCATCATTAAAAACGTCCCCGATCCGGCATCACGCCGCCTGCTGATCCAGCAGGGTGATGCGGACGTGGCGCGCGATCTGGGGGCCGATCAGATAAGCGCGCTGGACGGCAAGCCGGGCGTGAAGGTGCTGAGCATTCCGTCCGCCGAGCAGAATTATCTGGTGTTTAACACCGGCAACAGCGCTAACCCGCTGCTGAATAACCCGGCCTTCTGGGAAGCCTCGCGCTGGCTGGTCGATTATGACGGCATCACTAAAAATCTGCTGAAAGGCCAGTATTTTGTTCACCAGAGCTTCCTGCCGGTCGGTCTGCCGGGCGCGCTGGAAGACAATCCGTTTAAATTTGACCCGGCAAAAGCGAAAGCCATTCTCGCCAAAGCGGGCATTAAGGACGCGCACTTCACGCTGGACGTAGAGAACAAGCCGCCGTTTATCACCATCGCCCAGTCGATGCAGGCGAGCTTTGCGCAGGGTGGCGTGAAGGTGGATCTGCTGCCTGCCGCCGGGAGTCAGGTCTATGCCCGCGTGCGCGCTAAGCAGCATCAGGCGGCGATTCGTCTGTGGATCCCGGACTACTTCGATGCGCACTCTAACGCCAGCGCCTTCGCGTGGAACGACGGGAAGTCCAGCACCGTGGCCGGTCTGAACGGCTGGAAAATTCCGGAGCTGAACAAGGCCACGCTGGCGGCGGTAGCTGAGCCGGATCCGGCGAAGCGTCTGGATCTGTACAAGAAGATGCAGGAACAGCTGCAGCAGAGCTCGCCATACGTATTTGTCGATCAGGGTAAAACCCAGATCGTGGTGCGCGATAACGTGAAGGGGTATCAGCAGGGGCTGAACGCGGATATGGTCTGGTACGATCGCGTTACGAAGTAGCCCTTGTCCTTCTCCCTCTCCCGTGGGAGAGGGTTGGGGTGAGGGCAACATCGCGCAGCAGAGCCGTCTGTTTCCCCTCACCCCCGCCCTCTCCCAAGGGGAGAGGGGGTCGTCCGTGCATATTTTCAGGATAATGGTTTTCCCATGCCACATCTTTCCACCCGCGTGCTCCAGGGTCTGCTGACCCTGCTGCTCACGCTCTTCGGACTGCTGCTCGTCACGTTTGCGCTGTCGGCGTTTTCACCGGTCGATCGCGTGCTGCAGATCGTCGGCGATCACGCTAGCCAGTCGACGTACGATCAGGTTCGCCACCAGCTCGGGCTGGATCGGCCCCTGCCCGTGCAGTTCTGGCACTACCTGCAAAACCTCGCCCATGGTGATTTAGGCACCGCCAGCGCCACCGGACAGCCGGTGCTGCAGGATCTGCTGCACGCCTTCCCCGCCACGCTGGAGCTGGCGACCCTTGCCTTGATCATTGGCGCCGTGCTCGGCGTGAGTGCCGGGGTGCTGTGCGCCCGCTACGCCGGTTCGCCGCTCGATCTCGCCATCAGAACCCTCACCCTGCTCGGCAACTCGGTGCCGATCTTCTGGCTCGGCCTGCTGATGCTGGCCCTGTTCTACGCGAAGCTGCAGTGGAGCGCGGGTCCCGGCAGGCTGGACGATATCTGGCAGTTCACCGTCGAGCCGCGCACCGGCTTTGCGCTGGTGGATACCTGGCTTTCCGGCGACCGCGAGGCGTTTCGCAACGCCCTCAGCCACCTGGTGCTGCCGGTGCTGCTGCTGGCCTATTACTCGCTGGCAAGCATTACCCGCCTGACGCGCTCCGCCTGCCTGAGCGAAATGAACAAAGAGTACATCCTGCTCGCCCGCGCCAAGGGAGCCGGGGAGATGACCATCCTGCTGCGCCACGTGCTGCCAAACATTCGTGGCACCCTGCTGACGGTGATCGCCCTCGCCTACACCAGCATGCTGGAAGGCGCGGTACTGACCGAAACCGTCTTCTCCTGGCCGGGGATCGGGCGCTACCTCACCACCGCCCTGTTCGCCGGAGACACCACCGCCATCATGGGCGGCACGCTGCTGATTGGCGTGAGCTTTGTGCTGATCAATAACCTTACCGACCTGCTTGTGCGGGCGACCGATCCCAGGGTGCGCTGATGCCGTTTTATCTTTTCTTACGCCGCCTGCGCCGCTACCCTGCCGCGTTTTGCGGGCTGGTGGCCATCGCGCTGCTGGTGTTTATCGCCCTGTTCGCCCCCTGGCTCGCGCCGCTTGACCCGAACTGGCAGGACGCCGCCGCGCGCTTACAGGCCCCGAACGGCCAGCACTGGCTGGGTACCGACAGCTACGGGCGCGACCTGCTCTCGCGCCTGATTTACGGCACCCGTCCGGCGCTCGGGCTGGTGGCGCTGGTTACCGTTATCACCCTGCCTGCCGGGCTGCTGGTGGGGATTTTGTCCGGCTACTACGGCGGCTGGATGGAGCGCATCCTGATGCGCTTCACCGACGTGGTGATGTCGATGCCGCGCCTGATCCTCGCCTTCGCGTTTGTGGCGATGCTCGGTCCGGGGCTGGTCAACGGCGCGCTGGCGCTGGCCTTAACCACCTGGCCTGCCTATGCGCGTCAGGCGCGGAGTGAAATTCAGCGTCTGCGCCACAGCGATTATCTGGCCGCCGCAGAGATGATGGGCATTCGCGGCCTGCGCCTGCTGGTCGGCCATATTCTGCCCCTGTGTCTGCCGTCCGCGATTGTGCGCCTGGCGCTGGATCTGGCGGGGATTATTCTGGCGGCCGCCGGTCTGGGCTTCCTCGGCCTTGGCGCACGGCCGCCCATGGCCGAATGGGGGGCGATGATTGCCGACGGCATGCAGGTCATTTTCGACCAGTGGTGGATTGCCGCCATTCCGGGCGGGGCGATTCTGTTTGCCAGTCTGGCCTTTAACCTGTTAGGCGACGGCCTGCGCGACGTACTGGAGCCACAGCATGACTGAACACCGCGTCATCGTCGATGCGCTGAATATCGACTACCCCGCCGCGCGCGTGGTCAACAACCTGAGCTTCACGCTTGGCAACGAGCGGCTGGCGCTGGTGGGGGAATCCGGCTCCGGCAAGTCGATGTCCGCCCGCGCCCTGATGGGGCTGGTGCGTAAGCCCGGCATCGTAAGCGCTAACCGGCTTAACGTGCTCGGCAACGACCTGCTGACCCTAAGCCCCCGCCGCTGGCAAGCGCTGCGCGGCAACGGGATTGCGATGGTCCTGCAGGACCCACGCTACGCCCTTAACCCCGTGAAAACCGTCGCCGCCCAGCTTGATGAGGCGCTTACGCTGCATCAGCGGCTGCCGCGTTCAGAACGCCAGGCACGCATTCACGACATCATCCGCGCCGTCGGACTCAACGAACATGTCCTCCAGCGCTACCCCGGTGAGCTTTCCGGGGGCATGGGCCAGCGGGTGATGATTGCGATTGCGCTCGTCAACAACCCGCAGGTGCTGATTGCCGACGAACCTACCTCCGCGCTGGACGCCCGCCTGCGTAGCCAGATCCTCGAACTGCTGGTGCAGCAGTGCGAAGAACGCCGGATGGCGATGCTGTTAATCAGCCACGATCTGCCGCTGGTGGCGGAGCACTGCGACCGCGTGCTGGTGATGTATCAGGGCGAAAAGGTGGATGAGATGGAGGCAAGCCAACTCCCGCAGGCAACGCATCCGTACACGCGCACCCTGTGGACCTGTCGTCCAGACGCCCATACTTATGGACAGATGCTGCCAACGCTCGACCGTTCGCAGCCGTGGAAGGAGGCCAATAATGGCGCTCGTTGAAGTAAAGGATCTCCAGGTGAGCTTCGGGGAGAAAACGGCGGTGTCCGCCGCCAGCTTTGCCATCGAGAAAGGTGAAACCTTCAGCCTGATAGGTGAATCCGGCTGCGGGAAATCGACGATTCTGCGCGTGCTGGCAGGGCTGCAGCGTGAGTGGCGCGGCAATATTGCGCTGCTGGGGGAAACGTTAACGCCTGGGCGACGTTTTGAAGGCGAGCTTCGCCGCAACGTACAGATGGTGTTTCAGGATCCGTGGGCGTCGCTGCACCCGAACCACACCATTGCGCGCACGCTGTCGGAGCCGTTAAGCATCCATGGCGAGACGCAAATCGCGGAAAAGGTGGCCAATGCACTGCACGAGGTGGGGCTTTCTGCCGACGCGGGTAAACGTTATCCGCACCAGCTTTCCGGCGGCCAGCGCCAGCGCGTGGCCATTGCCCGCGCGCTGCTGCTGCGCCCGCAGCTTCTCCTGCTGGATGAACCGACCTCGGCGCTGGATATGTCCGTGCAGGCGGAGATCCTGAACCTGCTCAACCGCCTGAAGGCCGAGCACGAGATGACCTATCTGCTGGTGAGTCACGATGCGGACGTGATTGCCCATATGTCCGACCGGGCGGCGTTTATGTCGCACGGGGAGATCCAGAAGGTGTTTGACCGTGAGACGATGTTACGGGGCGAGCACAGGATGGGTTAAGTTTTCCAGGCCGGGTAAGGCATCGCCGCCACCCGGCAAACAATCACTTCAGCAGCTTCACCGTGGCATCAATGTCGATCTCATCTTCGGTGAAGATCAGCGTCGTGTTCTGGAAGGTGGTGATTGCCAGCTTCTTCACCGTGCGCATTTCGCCCGGCTTTTTATCAGATTTCGGCTTGATGCTGTTCATCAGCAGCCCCACCGACAGCACCGCGTTCTCTTTGTCGATTTTGGTATCAACCGGCTCTTCTTCGTTAAACACCACGAAGGATTTGATGGAGGTGAGCTTCACGCGCTCGCCCGCAATAAAGAGATGTTTGCTTTCCGGGATCACCTTCACCGCGTAGGCGGAAAGGCCTTTGTTGTTGGTGGTTGGCTCGAAGGTCACCGCGGCATCTTTCTTAATCAGATCGGGGTTCGCGACCTTAATCACATGAAAATAGCGGTTATCGCCGTTTTCATCTTTGATAAATCCAAAGCCTTTATCTTTAAACCACGTTGTGATTGTACCGTTCATCGCTGTTACCGCCTGTCAGATCGTAATGACTAAAGTTTTGCAGCGCGCAGTGTAATGCACAATGGCGGAGGAGACAAAAAAAAGCCCCTGCACGGGTGCAGGGGAAAACTCATGTCAGAGCTTATTAGAATTTAGTTGAACACCATCCCACCATCAATTAAGAGCGACTGGCCGGTCATGTAGTCGGAATCCGGCCCAGCCAGGTATGAGACGCAGGCGGCGACATCTTCCGGTTCGGACAGGCGGCCAAGCGTAATGCGTTTGGCAAAGGTTTCAGTCCCGTAACCGAGCGGTTTACCCGCCGCCTCGGAGACCTGACGGTCAATCTCTGCCCACATCGGCGTTTTAACGATGCCCGGGCAGTAAGCGTTAACGGTTATCCCCAGCGGCGCGAGATCCCGTGCGGCGGTCTGGGTTAAGCCGCGCACCGCGAACTTGCTGGAACTGTAGACCGCCAGCTCCGGGTTGCCGGTGTGGCCCGCCTGGGAGCAGGCGTTGATGATCTTGCCGCCGTGCCCCTCTTTGCGGAACGCGTCAATCGCGGCCTGGATCCCCCAGATCACCCCTTTCACGTTGATGTTGTAGACCTTGTCGACAATATCCGGCGTGATGGATTCAATTGGGGTAGACGGCGCAATCCCGGCGTTATTGACGATCACGTTGAAGCCGCCCAGTGCGGTGCGGGCTTTCTCCACCGCCGCAAATACCTGTTCGCGGTCAGAAACATCCACCTTCACGGCGACGGCGTTCCCGCCGTTACGGATGATTTCATCGGCGACGGCTCTTGCCGTCTCAACGTTATAGTCGGCGATGGCGACGGCAAAACCATCTTTCACCAGGCGAAGCGCGATCGCTTTACCAATCCCCTGGCCTGAGCCTGTTACGAGAGCAACTTTTTGCATTTCTCTGTCCTTATGTTGATTCACAAAATCTGGCTGAGATGGAGCTGGCCCATCAGCAGCGGGTTATCGCTGTAGTCGACGGGAATGGCCACCACGGCCGGACCATCCACATCCATCGCCGCACGCAGCGTGGGTTCGAGCGCGTCGGCGCTCTCCACGGCAAAGCCTTTCGCGCCAAAGGCGTCGGCATAGACTTTGAAATCGACCGGGCCGAACTCGACGCCGGAAAGACGCTGGTATTTTTTCTCTTCCTGAATGGCAACCATGTTGTAACCGTTATCCACCCAGATGATGTGCAGCACGTTAGCGTTGAGGCGCACAGCGGTTTCCAGCTCCATGCTCGACTGCAGGAAGCCGCCGTCACCGGAGACCGACACCACCTTGCGGCTCGGGTTGACCAGCCACGCGCCAATGGCCCACGGCAGCGCGACGCCCATGGTCTGCTGACCGTTGGAGATCATCACCTGACGCGCCCGGAAGCTGTAGAGGTAGCGGGCGATCCAGATGTGGAAGCTGCCCATGTCGACGGTGAGCGTCACGTCGTTATTCACGATGTCCTGCATGGCGCGCACGATGCGCAGCGGATGCAGGGCAAACTGATTGAGCGAGGCGCCGCGACGATCGAGCAGATCGCGCTGATGCTGGCGATCGACCAGAATTTCGGAGGCCCGCTGGCTTAGCTCAAGCTTATGGTCGATACGGTTAGCGAGCTGATTCAGCGTTTCGGCGATGTCCCCCACCAGCTCCAGATCCGGCACGTAGTTTCGTTCTTCATAGGCAGGCAGCACATCGATGTGCACCAGCGTAGCGTCGCCGCTGTTCCACATGGACGGCTCGTATTCCACCGGGCTGTAGCCGATGCAGATAATCAGATCCGCCAGATGGAGCAGCCGGTCGCCCGCCTGGTTATTGAAGAGACCGAC
The DNA here is from genome assembly GCF_900113755.1 of Enterobacter sp. NFIX59. Taxonomy (NCBI): domain Bacteria; kingdom Pseudomonadati; phylum Pseudomonadota; class Gammaproteobacteria; order Enterobacterales; family Enterobacteriaceae; genus Enterobacter; species Enterobacter sp. NFIX59. The sequence continues at coordinate 1,491,047 of NZ_FOQN01000001.1, forward strand.
ACGTCCGGCGAAGCGGGTGAAGTGCTCCTGGTTCACCGCCCCGGCGGCCTGATAGGTGCTGGTGACCGGAATGCGGCTTTTCTCCAGCAGCTTGCGCAGCGCCGCACTGTTGGCTGGCTGGCTCGCCATCAGCCCCAGCAGAATGACCGGGTTTTTGGCCTTCTCGATAAGTTTCGCTACGTCGTTGATGGCGGATTCCGGTGCCGGCCCCATCAGCGCGGGACCGCTGGCGGGCAAAATTGCCCCCGTGGCGGGCTGGTCGACAATATCCTGCGGCAGGCTGACGAATGCGCCCCCCGGCCTGCCATGCTCGGCGGCGCGAAACGCGTTGGAAACCACCTCAGCAATCGCGTCCGGCGCACTCACCTCCACGGCGTATTTGGTGACCGGGCTGAACATGGCGACGGTGTCCATGCTCTGGTGCACCAGCTTGGCTTTATCTGCCCGCTTCACCGCCCCGCCCAGCGCCACCACCGGGTCGCCTTCGCTGTTGGCGGTGGCGATGCCGGTGATCAGGTTGGAACAGCCCGGCCCGGAGGTCACCAGCGCCACCCCGGCCTTGCCGGTCAGACGCCCTACCGCCGCCGCCATAAACGCCGCGTTGGCTTCGTGACGCACCGGAATAATCTCGATGGAGGAATCCAGCAGGGAGTCAAAGACCTTGTCGATTTTCGCCCCCGGGATCCCGAACACCTGCTTCACGCCCTGCGCTTCCAGCTGGCCAACAACCAAATCGGCGCCGTGCGCCCACTGACGTGACTGTTTCTCACTGTTCACGGTAGTTCTCCTGTTAGTTTTCGACGGCACGGATCGCCGCATCCAGATTGCTGGGGTGAAGGTTGGCCTGTAAAAAGGCGCTGTCGGCGGGCAGATCGATCATCAGCTTGTGAATTTCACCGAAGGTGAGGACGCCGCTCTCCAGCTGGTAGTCGAGCAGATGGCCCCCGCCCTGACGGTCGTCGGTGATGAAATGCTCGTGATAGCCCGCCACGTTGATGCCCTGCATATGCTGCGGCGTGCGGAACCCGACCAGCACGCCCTCGCGCTGGTTGAAGCGGAACACCGGCTGGTCGTCCAGCACGTCGGTCATCGCGCGGTACGGCGGCTTCTGGCGCGGTACGGTGCGGGTGTGGGCGTGACGGAAGTTGCCGTCGATGCGCAGCGCGCAGAACAGGTTATCGGAGGGGATCTGCTGGTCGATGACGTCGTGGATCTGCTGACGGCTCACCGGCGCATCGAAAGTTTTGCGATACTGCGGCTGGAACCAGGTCATGACCGCGAACGGCGTTTTCTGCTCCGGCTTCGCGGCCCGGGCGCTGCCGTCGGCGCGCAGCTGGTACACCTGACTGCTGAAGGCAATCATTTCGCCGTCCAGCTCGTTGAAGGTACCCAGACCAAAATCACCGTGTGCCAGCAGATCGGCGATGGTGGTCTCTCCTTCATACACGCCGCTTAACAGGGCGCTCATTAGCGATGTCTGATAGATCACGCTGTCAGGATGCTGGGCGGAGAACCCGCGCAGGGTCTCACACAAACTGGCCTCACAGTCGCAGGCAGATGAATGCATCATCATGCTCGTCCTCTTCAACTTTATTTAGAAAGGTTAAATAAATGTTGACCCGATTCAGCAGAGAGTTCCAATATAGAAACCATGCTGGTTTGAGACGTTTTAGATATGGAACTTCGTTATCTGCGGTATTTTGTCGCGGTTGCACGCGAGCGACACTTCACCAGGGCGGCCGAAGCGCTGGGTATTTCACAGCCTCCTCTGAGTCAGCAAATCAAACGGCTCGAAGAGGAAGTGGGCACGCCGTTGTTCAGACGTCTGACGCGGGGCGTGGAGCTGACCGAAGCGGGAGAAGCCTTCTATGAGGATGCCTGCAAGATCCTGGCGCTGAGCGATGCCGCGCTGGAGAAAGCCCGCGGCATCGCGCGCGGGCTGAACGGCAACCTGTCGATTGGCATCACCAGCTCCGACGCTTTTCATCCCAAAATTTTTACCCTGATTCGCCAGTTTCAGGTGCAGAACATGGCGGTGCAGGTTCACCAGGTGGAAGCCAATATGTCGTCGCTGACGACGATGCTGGCAGAGGGTGAACTGGATATCGCCTTCGTGCGCCTGCCGTGCGAGAGCAGCAAGGCGTTCGAGTTAAAAATTCTCGACCGGGAGCCGATGGTGGTGGCGCTGCATCGCGATCATCCGCTGGCGGCGTGCGATTCGCTGGCGTTAGAGCAGCTTCGGGAAACGCCGGTGGTGTTGTTCCCGCAGGAGGTCGCGCCGGGCCTGTATGACCGGGTTCACGGCTGCTGCGAGCGGGCCGGGATTGACGTGCAGCACGCGCTGCAGTCGTCGCAGCTTTCGTCCTCCCTGAGCATGGTCTCCGCTGGCGGCGGGTTCGCGCTGGTCCCCAAATCCATGGCGGCCATTGCACCGCCGAATGTCACCTATCACACGCTGAGTTCACCGGAGCTTTATACCGATATTGCGCTCTGCTGGCGGCGTTTTGAACGTTCGCGGACGGTAAAGCGGTTTTTGACGATGCTGAGCGAGGGGTGACGGCAGTGCGGCTGTGCCCGGCGGCGCTTCGCTTGCACGGGCCTACGGTTCGTGTCTCTTTTTTTCTCTTGTAGGCCGGGTAAGGCGCAGCCGCCACCCGGCAATGCCAGCCTCTGTCGTCAAATAACGGGATCTTAGAACGGTAAAGGTCTTGTTGATGCACGCTTCGGTACTACGTTTTCCTGGTAATTGTCTGCCGCAAACCATCTGTTACTCTGGCTGTGCTCAAAGGATGACAAGGAAGAACAATGCTGAACCCCGGATTCGTTACCCGCAAAGCGCTTGCTCAGTGGCGGGATGTTCCTGCTTTTCTCCCCCAGTTCCAGTTTCATGAAAAACACCGAGCGGTCATTCATACTGCGCATCCTGAAAATATTCTGCCGTTGATTGCCAACTTTGACGTCCGGCAAGATGCCGTGATTCGTCGGCTGATGTCTTTGCGGCAATTGCCGCAAAGATTTCTGCGCAATCAGCAGGCTAACTCAATCAGCAACTTTGGGTTGCACAGCTTTACGCTTTTGAAAAGTTCAGCCTCTGAGCTCAGCTACGGCTTAAAGGGACAATTCTGGAGGACTGATTTCGGTCTGGAAAACGCACCGGATGCCATTGCTTTTCAGTCTCCAGCCGCGCCGGGCAGCGCAAAACTGTTGCTCCGCTACCAGGTAACGGAACTGGCGCCGGGTCAACATGAACTCTGTACGGAGACCTTCGTTTATTGTCCGGACAAACGTACTCACCTAAAAATGGTAGCCTACTGGCTGGCAATACGGGCCGGGAGCGGCTGGATCCGAAGAAGGACGCTGAAAGCGGTTAAGTCGAATATTGAAGGGCTGGAATGAGCGAGGAGCAGCGCTATGCTGCATAGAAAACAGTCTTACCTTTGGCCTTTATCATAATGATCATCAGATTGGTTTCGCGCATCTGATAACCCCCCTGTTCAGCTCCCCGTTGACTTATTCACTCTGTGTTTTCATCATCCGTCTCTGAGACAACGCGAACCCGTTCGGTCTGTGAAGATCGAACGTAAGTTGACAACAGCAGCGCTAACCTTAAAAAGCGGGACTATTTGCTATGAATCCAAGGGAAAATATTGTCAGTACATTCAGTGAGTTGTCTGCAGAATTACAGCGTGCTGCCGAGTTCTCTCTCCAGAATACCAATCAGCTGGTCGTGCTATCGATGCGTGCCTTCGCCAGTGAAGCCGGTGTAAAACCCGCCACGCTGCTGCGGTTAGCGCAACGATTGGGTTACAACGGCTGGGGTGAACTCAAGAACGCATTCATTGATGAACTCGGACTGCGCAATGATACATATGTATCCAAAGCCGAGAAATTGATTGCCAAAGGCACTCAGCCGCAGCTGTATGAAGAGGTGTTTCAGGCGCATCAGGTAAATTTGGCTTTCACACAGCATGAAAACCATCAGGCCATGGAGCAGGCTGTATCGCTGCTGGACGCGGCTGAGAATGTCTATATTTGCGGCTTCCGGGCCAGCTTTCCTATCGCCTGGTCGCTGTTTTATGTCTATCGACTGTTCAATCGGCAAGCATCACTCATTGATGGTCTGGCGAGCAATATCGAGGTGTTCACCCGCGAATTAACAGCACAAGATTGCCTGTTACTCACCAGTTTTGCCCCCTATTCGCGTGAGTCGCTCGATGTCCTGCACGCGGCCCGGCAGGCAGGCGCGACAATCGTCGCCATTACGGATTCTCCCGTCTCGCCATTAGCCCAGGCTGCCGATTGCACGCTGCTGTTCTCCATCGACAGCCCGTCGTTTTTTCCTTCCGTGGTGTCTGGTATGGGGCTCGCCGAGTGTTTACTGGCGATGCTGGTCGCGCGCCATGGTCGGGATGCAGTCAATAAAATCGAAAATGCTGAACGCTATCTTATCGACTCTGGCGCCTATGTGGTGCCCGGAAAATCCTGAAAAATAATTCATTTGCATCCGGCATAAGAAAATAGAATGCATTTGGATCAAAATGAAATTGACGTGATACAAATGGATCCTGCAAGATGCGCTTTATTAGCACAGCGTATTCAGGAGCAGGACCCGCATGACACATATCATTCACCGCAGTCTACGCAACACGCCCGCCGTGGCGGTACGCGCCCAGGGGGCGTACATTTTTGATGCACAGGGAAAACAGTATCTGGATGCCTGCGGTGGCGCCGCCGTTTCCTGTTTAGGCCACGCGCATCCGGACGTTCTGGCTGCGATGCATCGCCAGATCGATCAACTGGCCTATGCCCACACTAGTTTTTTTACCAGCGACACCGTTGAACAGCTTGCTGAACAGCTGACGCGCACGGCACCTGGCGATCTTAACTATGCCTATTTCGTTTCGGGCGGTTCGGAAGCGGTCGAAACTGCGCTCAAGCTGGCGCGCCAGTATTTTGTTGAGATCGGCCAGCCGTCGCGCACCAAATTTATCGCCCGTAAGCAGAGCTATCACGGCAATACCCTTGGGGCGCTCGCGGTGGGAGGCAACGAATGGCGCCGCCGCCAGTTTGCTCCCTTGCTGATCGACGTTATCCGCGTTTCGGCCTGCAACGAGTATCGCGACCGCCGCGCTGACGAAACCCAGCAGCAATACACCACGCGTCTGCTCAACGAGCTGGAGCAAGCCATTATTGAGGCCGGTCCCGACACCATTATTGGTTTCTGTGCAGAAACCGTGGTGGGAGCCACCACCGGCGCCACGCCGCCTACCCCGGGCTATCTTAAAGGTGTACGCAACCTGTGTGATAAATACGGCATCCTCTATATCGCGGATGAAGTGATGTGCGGCATGGGACGCACCGGCACATTGCATGCGTTTGAACAGGATGATGTGGTGCCGGATTTGGTGACCATCGCGAAGGGGCTGGGGGGCGGCTATCAGCCGATTGGCGCAGTATTAGCGAGCGAGAAGATTGTCTCAGCGCTGCAGGCCGGTAGCGGTCTGTTCCAGCACGGGCACACCTACATTTGTCACGCGACCGCCGCGTCCGCAGCCCTGGCCGTGCAGCAGGTGATCGCGCGCGATAATTTGCTGCAGGCGGTCAGGCAACAGGGGGCTTACCTGCACAACGCATTGCGTGAAGTGCTGGGGGAATTACCGCATGTCGGGGATACGCGTGGACGCGGCTTGTTTGCGGGCGTTGAGCTGGTACGCGATAAAACCAGCAAAACCCCCTTCGATCCTGCCCTGAAACTGCACGCAGCAATCAAAGCAAACTGTATGTCACGTGGGCTGATGGTCTATCCAATGGGTGGAACGATTGACGGGCAGTATGGCGACCATATCCTGATCGCCCCCCCGTTTATTGTCACGCCTGGCCAGCTCGACTTTGTAGTGGACACGCTGAACACCGTCATTCGCGAAGAGACCGGCAAATTATGATCAATCGTTTACCCCCACTGGCGGAGCATGAATGGGACGACCAGCAGCGTGCTTTGGCCGAAGAGATAATCAATGGGCCCCGCGGTGCGCTGCTGCCACCTTTCGAGCCGCTGCTGCGCAGTCCAGAGCTGATGGCGCATGCGCAACGCATGGGCGAATACCTGCGTTATCGCAGCGCGCTGGGACAGCGCCTGTCGGAACTGGCGATTTTGATGACCGCGCGGCACTGGTCACAGCCTGTGGAGTGGGCGATTCATGCGCCGATAGCGCGCGAGAAAGGTATTTCTGCCGCGGCAGTGCAGGCGATTAATGAAAAGCGTCTTCCAGAGGATCTGCAGCCGGATGAATGGGCGGTCTATCACTTTTGCAAGGAGTTACAGGAGCAGCAGAAGGTCAGCGATGCCACCTGGCAGCACGCTATCGCGCTGTGGGGCGAGAAAGGCGTGGTGGATCTAATCGGAATTAATGGTTATTACAGTTTTCTCTCGATGGTAATGAACGGCGCACAGACGCCGGTACCCGACACCCGGGATGAGATTATTCCCGCATAAGTATCGTTTTAATTTTGGCGCATGAAAGTGCGCCCTGCATATCAACTTTTTTATTTCCCCACCCTGCCGATATATTTCGCCGGGTGACATTCATGCACGCTACTTCACTGACGCCGAGGGTTATCATGTCTGGATTATTCACTAAATTAAAAGTTACGTTAGCACTGGTCGCTTGCTCCGCCAGTTTTGTGGCAGAAGCGCAGGATAAATTAACGGTTGGCGTTGATACCGCGTTTGTCCCCTTTGAATTTAAACAAGGCGATAAATACGTCGGCTTTGATATTGATTTGTGGGATGCTATTGCTAAAAAAATGCACGTCAGCTACGAATTACGCCCGATGGACTTCGGGGGACTGATTCCGGGTTTGCAATCACGTAATCTGGATGTCGCCATGGCGGGCATTACGATAACCGACGCGCGTAAACAGGTCGTCGATTTCAGCGACGGTTATTATGATGCTGATTTATTAATGGCGGTGAAAAGCAGCGATAATACCATTACTAAATTCAGCGATTTAGCAGGAAAGAAAGTGGGATTAAAGCAGGGAACGGCGGCGGCCAGCTTTATGAAAAGCAAATATAAGGCGAACTATGTCGAATTCCCGAATATCGATAACGCCTATCTTGATTTGCAGGCAGGTAACCTTGATGCCGTGGTGCATGATTCGCCCAACGTGCTCTATTACGTAAAAACGGCAGGTGATGGCAAAGTGAAATCGACCGGCGAGACTGACAGCATTCTGCCGCAGCACTACGGCTTTGCGATGCAGAAGAACAGCAGCCTGACGCCGAAGATCAACGCTGCGCTGCAGGCGCTACGTGCGGACGGCACTTACAGCAAGATTTACGTGAAGTGGTTTGCTAAACAGCCAAAATAATCCCGCCAGGTCGGAGCGATCCGACCTCGTTACATCTTAACGGGTAACATGATGAATTTCGACAGTAAATATATTTGGGAGTCCCTGCCGCTGTTGTTGCAAGGACTACAGCTGACGCTGATTATTTCATTATCAGGTTTATTGGGTGGTTTTGTTATTGGCCTGCTGGCGGGAACCTGCCGGGCGCTCGGAGGGAAAATATCAAAGACAGTCTCGTTAGTCTTTGTCGAGTTAATCCGCGGGACGCCTATTATGGTGCAAGTGATGTTTATTTACTTCGCACTACCCATGGTGTTACCGATTCATATCGACCCGGTAACCGCGGCCATTACGACTATTGTGATTAACTCAGGTGCTTATATTGCAGAAATCACCCGAGGGGCGATCCTCTCGATTAATAAAGGTTTTAGAGAGGCCAGCCTGGCAATGGGATTATCTCAGCGCAGCACGCTATGGCATGTCATTATGCCGCTGGCATTACGCCGTATGATCCCTGCGTTAGGTAATCAGTGGATTATCAGTATTAAAGACACCTCGCTGTTTATTGTGATTGGTGTGGCGGAATTGACTCGTCAGGGGCAAGAAATTATTGCCGGTAATTTCCGCGCGCTGGAAGTCTGGACCGCAGTGGCAATGATTTATCTGCTGGTGACGCTGTGCCTGAGTTTCCTGCTGAAGCAACTGGAGAAGAGGATCCATATTTTATGAGCATGGTTGAATTTAGCGCAGTGTCGAAAAATTTCGGTGCCACTCAGGTGCTGCACGACATCAATTTAAAAATTGACGCCGGCGAAGTCGTGGTGATCATCGGCCCTTCCGGTTCGGGCAAATCGACGCTGCTGCGCTGCATTAACAAACTGGAGGAAATTTCCTCCGGCACGCTGCTGGTAGCGGGAATGCATATTACCGATCCTCACGCTAACGAATGTGATATCCGCCGCGAAGCCGGGATGGTGTTTCAGCAGTTCCATCTGTTCCCCCATCTGACGGCGCTGGAGAATGTGATGTTTGGTCCGGTTCGCGTACGCAAACAGAGCAAAGCCGCCGCGCGGGAGCAGGCGCTGGCGCTACTGGACCGCGTTGGCTTACGCGAACGCGCCAGTCACTACCCATCAGAGCTCTCTGGCGGTCAGCAGCAACGCGTGGCCATTGCCAGAGCCCTGGCGGTGAAACCGAAAATGATGCTGTTCGATGAGCCAACCTCAGCGCTGGACCCCGAATTACGGCACGAGGTGCTGAAAGTTATGCGCTCGCTGGCCGAAGAAGGCATGACCATGGTGATTGTGACCCACGAAATCGGCTTCGCCCGGGATGTAGCATCCCGGCTCATCTTTATTGATGGCGGCACCATTGCCGAAGATGGTCCACCTGATATGCTGCTGAATAGCAGTCGCAATCCACGCCTGAAAGAATTTTTGCAACACGTATCCTGAACAGAAGTGAATGATAATACTATGAAAAAAATCGAAATTCGTGGTTCCGCTTTTGCAGTAGGTCAGGAACTTGGCGCCTTTGGCCGCGAGGCCTGGCAGGCAAAACTCACGCAAACGGCGTTGTGGCAAACCGTTACCGCCATGAAAGACGCAGAACAGACCCGAAGCATGCGCTCGCGGGTCCAGTCACACTATCCCCTGATCTGGCAGGAGCTGGAGGGATTAGCCGAGGGTCTGGATGCACCGTTTGATGAGGTGTTTGCCTGGAACTGCCGCGGCGATCTGGTGCGCTCAACCTCTGATGGCTGTACCACGGTAGCGGGAAGAACCGCAGAGGGGGAGCTGATTATCGCGCATAATGAAGACGGTTTCCCGCAGCTTCGTAATGACTGCGCCATCGTCAGCATCACCCCGGATGACGGCCTGGCGTTCACCAGTTTTGCTTATCCGGGCTCAATTTGCGGACATACCTTCGCCGTAAACGAAAAGGGCGTGGTGAATACGGTGAATAACATTCGCGCTTTGCACCGTCCACGCGGAATGCCGCGCCAGGTATTAGCCCGCGCCGCGCTGAATGCCGCCACCTTAGATGAAGCCATCACCATACTGACCACAGGGCCACGCGCCGGTGCATTTCATCATACGCTGGGACAAATGGGAGACAGCCGGCTGTTTAGCGTAGAAGCGACGGGAACAGGCTGTTCCGTCACGCCGCTGCGGGAGGTTTTCGCCCATGCTAATCACCTTATCCACCCTCAGCTTGACGCGGTTGAGCAGGTGATCACCGACAGCTCCCGGTCACGCCAGCAGCGGCTAAACGCCTGGCTGGAGACGCAATCTCACCTTGATGGTGCGGCGGCACTGGGTATTCTTTCAGACCAGCATGATCCCGCGCTCCCGATTTATCGTCTCTCGCCACACGACCCGGATGAAGAGAACACGCTGGCCACGGCCATTTTTACCCTGAGTACGTCGGAGATAAAATGGCAGATATTCACACACGATCGGCAAAAACCTGCTTTACAGTCTTACTGAGCCGCTTCCGCACGTAATGCGGCCTGCACCGCTGGACGGGCATTAATTTTATCTCTGTATTCCAGCAGCGCAGGCCAGGGGCTCAGCTCAATGGAGAAGAACTTGCACCACCCCAGCACGGTAAAAAGATAGGCATCTGCCACGCTGAAGGTCGATCCCGTCAAATAAGCGCGAGTGGAGAGCGTTTCCTCAAGAAAACTGAACCGCCTGAAGAGCTTCTCACGAAAAATGGATTTGACCTCTTCGGGCAACACGCGATTGAAAAGAGGAGCCGATCCCGCGTGTATTTCACTGGTGATAAAGTTAAGCCATTCCTGAAGCCGCACCCGCTCCCAGCTGTCTGCTCGCGGCGCCAGCCCCCTCTCCGGCTTGAGGTCAGCGAGGTACTGCAAAATCGCTGGCCCCTCGGTCAGGATATTTCCGTCATCCCGTTCAAGCGCGGCGACATAGCCTTTAGGGTTAATGGTCAGGAAGTCGCGCCCGTCAGCGGTAAGCTTGCTCCTGTTGTCCACTTTAACCAGCTCAAACTCAATCGCCAGTTCGCGAAGCACGATATGGGGTGAGAGTGAACAGGTGTCCGGGGCGTAATAGAGTTTCATAATCTCTCCGTTAAAGCTGTGAGTGATAAACATTCGGTTTGCATTCACTGTGCTTAAAACCGTTATCACTGTAAAATTAATGATTCATAAATTAACTATTAGCTGAGCTACTGATACCCATGATGAATCTGTTGCACTGGCGCCTGATGGTTGCCGTGGCGGACGCCAGTAATATTTCGCGTGCCGCTGAAGAGGTCGGCATGACGCAGTCGGGTGCCAGCCAGGCGATCGCTCAGTTAGAGGCTTCATTAGGATTTGCGGTATTTACGCGTGAGCGACGCCACGTCGGTGTTACAGCCCTGGGCGAGCGGGTTGTCAAAGAGGCAAGAAGCATGCTGGCACGGCTGGACGCCATCCGCACACTGGCGGATGAGAGCCGCGGGCTGAGTGGCGGGCGCATTCGACTTGCCAGTTTTCCGTCAGTAACGTCCACGCTTTTGCCGGGGCTGCTGCGGGACGTGAAGCGCCTGCATCCTGAAATAGAGGTGGTCGTACTGGAAGGCACGGACCAGGAGGTCGAAGAGTGGCTTGCGGCAGATACTGTTGATATCGGTGTGGTCATGAACCCTGTTCCCGGACGCGCGGATGCGATCCTGGGGCAAGATGCATGGGTCGCAGTGTTACCAGCCAACCACCGTCTGGCTCGCTATGCACGCACGCGCGGCATCACCCTTGAGGAACTGGCAGACCAGCCCTTCGTACTCGCCACAGGCGGTTGTGCCGTCAATGGAAAAAGCCTGATGGAGCAGACTGGGTTGGAACTGTCTGACGTACAGGTGACCGTCCGCGACTGGATCAGCGCCTGCCTGCTGGTACGCGAAGGCTTGGGCGTCGCACTGATACCTGAATCCGCTCTGCCGGATGAATTACGCGGTTTGTGCGTCGTGCCCGTGACGCCTTCGCTGTGCCGGGAGTTTGGGCTGGTTTGCTCCCAGGCGGGCAAATCTTCCCGCGCGACGCAGACGTTATTAGAAGGATTGATCAAAATGAAAAAGTCTGCGTAAAGAGTAACCGCGGTACAAAATGTGCCCGGCGGCTACGCCCTTCTGGAAGCCGCCTCGCAAACCTGCAAGCAACCTGATGTAATTCATGGCTATCCCTTTTTTTCCCTTCTTCGCGGTCGTAAAGTGCCTGCGTTGCGGCACATCCGTAACCGGGCGTAGGAACCCGTTAGCATAACATGACATTTTTTTGCACAACGAGGATGCTAAATGGCTACTACCCCTGAATTTTCTTACGCGCTCTCTGCGGAAAGCGCTGTTTGTCACCTCATCAACAATTCAATTTCCGATTCTGCGGATCTCTTCGAACTGGCCGATGCCTGCACCGCCTATGTAAGCGTATTGGTGGAAACTGACGACGACGTGACATACACCACGCTCTGTAAGCGGTTGCTGGCTGCGCTGAAGCGACTACGGGAGTGCTGTGATGCTGAACTCCCGCCGTATCTGGTTGAACAGCTGATTGCGGGAGAAAAGATGGCTTCCTGCGTGCCGGACTGCTGGCAAGAGACGACTCTGCAGGTGGACTATGCCGTGGCGTTAACGCTGGCGGTGATGGGCGGAACACTGCCTGCGAGCGTGGCGAAAGAGCTGACCGGGCTGCTGCATGATATGGTCTGGCTAATGGCGGAGTTTGTGAAGGAGCCGTATATCGCGGCGCACTGAGGCGTGAGATGGGAGGCCGGAAAACTGTTGAGTAAGAAGCAGGAATTTCGGCCTTACGCAAAATACAATGTTGTTTGTCGAATGTCCCTTAAGAGTGAAAGCGGACGTTATTGCGTGTATCTACAGCACGCACTTTTTCGCCAGAAACTTCATTTTTTCCATAAATAACATATAAAATAAAGGGTGTTATTGTTGCAATAAAGCGTCTTAAATATGAATCCCTATGAAGAAAAATACAGACAACTCATAGCGAATGGGGCTATAGCTTGGGCTGATAAAGGTTATTTCAGGGCAAAAGAACAGCAAGAAAAAATCTTTCAGTGGCTTGATTTTAATAATTATTTACCCCAACCTGGCGCGCCAATACTTGAAATGGGATGTGGTAATGGAGCGATGGCTGCGCAGTTTCTTGCTGAACGAGGATATTCAGTATGGGGTGTGGATTTTTCTGAAACCGCTATCAGATGGGCTGAAAGGCGTTTTCAACAAGCGGGCCTCTCCGCTCATTTTCTTGTCGGAAATGTTTGTCATATTTATCAATGCAAGGACTCAATGTTTGAGCTGGTTATTGATGGTAGTTGTTTGCATTGCCTGATAGATGATGACCGAACTCGCTTTTTCGCAGAAGCGAAAAGATTGCTCAAACCCGGCGGACGGCTTGTGATCAGCTCCATGTGTGGAAGCCCCCGTAATTCTGATGATATTAGTGTTTTTGATCCTATAAGACATCATTTACTGAAAGAAGGTCACCCCTGGCGTACCCTGAAACCTCTCCCTGCATTAACAAATGAGATACAGGAAGCACAATTTAACGTACTTGCAACAAAAGTTAATACCAACGAGTGGTGGGATCATGCCACTCTGGTATGTTCTTTGAAATAATTATCGGCTGATTGCTCGTTAAAGTTATATCCGCTTCAGTCATCGAAATTAGATGCTAGTCTGAATTCCGCTTTTAGCGAGGAGCGGAAGATGCCGACGCACATCAATTGGGCAAGAGATCGTGTGACAAACTAAAAAATGGCTACCGAAGCAGTGGTGATTCAGTCTGACATTGCATGGCGCGCTTGGGTTTGATACAACGAATAAACCATGTCGCCAAAAACACATACGAAGATGATTTCGAGTCACAACTTCCTGGTCCCGTTCCATGGCAAAACAATTCATGCTGAAAGCACATTTGGGCGCAATGGACATGTTCTGATGCTTCATGGTGGCGGCAAAGATCGAACCGTTTTCTACAAATACCGGGATATTTTGGATACCCTGGGTTTTGGAACGACGGTATTTGACTTTACAGGTCATGGTGAAACGGGGGGAGACATTCACGAATCTTCTCTTTTTAATCGTACGATGCAAGCAGAGGCGGTTATCGCTTCTCTGGGGCAGACGCTTACAGGTTGTATGGGCATCAGTATGGGAGCCTATAATGCACTTCAGCTTAGTAAAGCGATGCAATTCCGATCTCTCATCCTTATGGTTCCAGGTGTCTACTCAACACTTGCATATAAAGTTAAGTTTGGCCCTGATTTCTCTGCAATAATACGCCAACCCAGGAATTGGGAACATACAGATGCATGGAACATTGCTGCTGAGTTTAACGGGAATTTACTGATTATTGCTGCCGAAAATGATGCAATCATCCCCTCAGAAATACCAGAAAAGCTGCTGTCTTCTGCATCATGCTGTAGTCAAAAGCAACTTCTGACCATTCCCAAAGCTGGACATAATAATATTTGGGAAAATGTCATGCTCTCACCTGCGCTATACGAAAACGTAAGATCGGCCTTTAAGCATTGTTTATCTGATTAAATCAATGACCGCTCCTGGCACGCAGCAGACAAGCACCATCTATTCCTCCCGCAACGAGGCCGTAGTCTTTTTGAAATGTAAGCAAAGAAAACAGTGGCTTATTAAAAACCCAATTAAAAATCATAGTTGACATATTAAACTTTAACACCCGCCTTTTTGTTAACACGTTGACTTGAAAATGTTTTCATATTGTTAACATTGTGCATGCATTAGTTCTATTTTTATATTTTGATAACATCAATTCTGTTAAAACCATCACCAGGACAACTTTTGACTCATTAGTGGATTCTGTATCAAATTTTGTATGGAATAAATTACATAGATTAAATAACCCCATTTATGTTCCAGGGATTTTTTCTTTGAGATGTGTCGCAATATAAGCTTGTCTTCCAGAGTGAGAACTGGAAGTGAAAGGACAAGGTGTGTATAAATGAGGTGTTCTTTATATAACACTACTTGCTTATGGTGATGTAGTTGCATCTGCTGAAAAATTGATAGATGAGTAATTATAACGCCTGCTCTCAGTCGGTACTCTGGCCTTTTCATCCGGAAATTATGTTCAGGCTACCACTCTGTCTGCAAAATTACCCGGTATGTCGGCTACGATTGTCATGCCCCATGATGCTCCAGCCAAAGTATCGGCGACAAAAGTTAAGGCATCTGCCTTTTATCTAAGGAATAAGTCATGTTCAAGCCTATAAATCATCCTGTCGCGTTTGCGCTAACACTAGTATATGCCTCGCTATTTACTCATGGTTCTCAGGCTGCAACGGCCTCGCCGTCATTAACGACATATAGCCAAAAAGCGACTGAGACTCTGCCTAAATTGATGATCCTTGCTACCGGCGGTACCATTGCAGGACAGAGCACTGGTGAAGACTCCAGCTCTATCGGATACACATCCGGCGCCATCAGCCCAAGAGTATTGCTTGCAGCCGTTCCAGGATTGGATAAAAAAGCCCAGCTTAGTAGTGTCCAGGTCGCATCCATTGGTTCTCAGGACATGAATGATAAAATCTGGTTTGATCTTGCCCAGAAGATCGACGATCTGTTCAGTACAGGTGCCGCTGACGCTATTATTATTACCCATGGCACAGATACTCTTGAAGAAACAGCTTTTTTCCTCAGTCTGGTAATACATCACCCCCAACCTGTTATTATTACTGGAGCCATGCGACCGGCGACAGCAACTGGTGCAGATGGCCCTGCTAATTTGCTTGAGTCTGTGAATGCTGCTGTGGACAAACAATCGAAGGGACGGGGAGTAATGATTGTGATGAATGACACTATCCAGTCACCGATTTGGTCCACGAAATCGGATACAACCGGAGTGGCTACTTTTCAGTCACCTTACGCCGGCCCACTGGGTTATGTCGATGCGGCAGAAGTTCATTATATTACCCCGGTGCCGGCAGAATCTCGTCTGTCTCTACAATTACCTGCATCCCATAAACTTCCGCGGGTTGAGATCATTTATGCCCACAGTAATATGGACGATGTCCAAATCAACAATGCGGTGCGTGATGGTGCAAAAGGAATTATTCTCGCCGGCGTGGGAGACGGAAATACATCCGCCTCAGCGTTAGCCGCGCTCAAAGCAGCCCGGGAGCATGGACTTGTCGTGGTCCGTGCATCGCGCTCCTATACAGGAGCAGTAAAACGTAACGTCGAGGTCGATGATAACAAAGCCGGCTTTGTTGTTTCGTCGGGGCTGAATCCGGCAAAAGCACGGATCCTTACTCAGCTTCTGCTTGCAAACGGAAAGACTTCACCAGAAAACGTTCAGGCCGCATTCTGGTCAGTTACCGGCCATAAAAACTGACGTAAAAATACCCTTCGATAAGAGGCGTTTTCGATGCTTTTACAGATAATTTTTTATCTGGGGAAACGCCTGTGAAATATGGTGATCGGGCGGTATACCATAACGCATAGACATGATCCGCGCATGTTCACGTTTGACAAAATCAAAATTGACGGCAGTTTTGTTAAAGATGCCGTCGTTCGGCCGGACTGTGCCACTGTCGCTAGAGCTGTCGCTGAAGGTGTTGAAACTCAGGAGCAATTTGATCGTATCCTTGAGGAAGGTGTGCAGAGATAAAGGGTTATTTTTACGCGCCTCCCGTTCCGTGCGAAAGAGACGTTATTGCCGTGGAAAGGTTAAACAAACTCAGAGCAGGTTCCCCTGCAGCGAATACGGAACAGGGCTGCATCTGACTTCCATCCAGAGCTCAAACCCTTTCTTCTGATGACCAAACTCTCATAGAGGTACATCTAATCCCTTATCAAAGGCGATTTTTCAGGGGCGTTTGGGGTTGCAGACATTGTGAAGAGTGCGTGGGAAAAAGACGTCTCCCCAGGGGAGGAGACGTAAAGAATAAAATGCTAAACAACAACGCCATCACAGCGATAGATAATGTGTCGAAAACGGTTAAAACCAACGAAACCGTTTGCGTGGGTTATTTTCTCATAACCGCTCACCCTTAACAGCTACCAGAACGGGTAAAAACGACAGCTTGCATTTCCGTTATCCGATGAGCAGTTCTCTGTCTAACGGTTCGATCCGGTTTCTGACGTCATCAATAGTGGCGAACGTCATTCTGTGCCCCCTTAAACTGCTTCGATAGGGTCACGCTAAAGCGCAGAGCGGAACTGATAAGCTACTGAGATGAAGATCCGCTATGAGCGAGGAGCGGACACTGGGTTTACCCTTTCGGTAAAACTTAACTGGAAGATTTCGATACGACACCAGACCCGCTAAACAACATGCGGATGCCGAGGCCTATCATGACAACGCCTGTAAATCGTTCCTGCCATTTGATAAAGCCTGGGTGTTTACTTAGCCAGTTTCCAAATGTCCCTGATGCCATTGCGACTGACCCCAGGGAAATAATTCCTGCCAGCTTCTGGATACTACCCAGAACAAGCAATTGCAGCCAGACAGGACCCGCAGCGGGATCGACAAACTGAGGAAGAAAAGCGAACATGAACAGTAGAGATTTTGGGTTAGTCAGGCTGTTCAGGGCGCCTTCCTTAACGGCACTCCAGTCAGAAATTTTGGCAGTTTTTCGCAGCCGCGTATCTGTGCCTGAAGTCGCAATCATTTTTATGCCCAGCCACATCAGATAAACCGCACCAGCCCACCTTAACAGATCTAGCGCAACCGGCCAGGCATGAACAACGGCTACCAGCCCCAGGACAAGAAAAGAAACTTGCACAAAACCAGCTACAAAGACATTACCCAGTACCGTAAGCAGTGCAATACGTCTTCCCTGACCGACTCCTCTTGCGATAGTTAGCATCATGTCTGGCCCCGGAGAAATCTCCAGAAGCGTTAGCGCGAGAAGAAAAGTGAGAAACGTTTCGATGGAAGGCATCTTGGTTAAGTCCGGATAAATATTTCTGCTACGTTACATCAGTCCGATTCGAGCCGAAAGTGGAATATACTGCAGCGTCTGCTTCTGGCACAAAGCGGACATATCTTTCGCATTCACCTCATACAGTGACGTAGCAATCCTATTCGCCGTTAAACGTTGGCTCAACACATGTGCCCTCTACTCGAAATGTCCCGCCTGCATCTTTTAAAGTTCGGGTGCTAAGATAGCCATGTAGTAGCTAAAATCTTACGGTAATTGTAGCGGCACATCACTGCCATCAAACATTTCTCTTAAATACTTTTCAAGCGATTTAAAATCTTTTGCTGCAGGAATGACCACGCGATATTCGCTGATGCCAATTTTTTTTGCGGCATCATCATTAAGCACGATCACAAGTTTGCCATCTGTGAGTTGAACGGAACGAATAGAGTCTGTTAACTCATATTCCGTTGACTCACTCTGAAATCCAATGCAGTCGTTAATAGGTAATTCATCCTCATCAAATCGTCCGATAATGATAAAGTTTTTTGGATCATGAGTGTCATCTCCTATTCCGATAGTGAGAACATCATTTTCTTCAAAGCAGTTAATATACGCTGCAATAAGATTTTTAACATTACTCATCAGTTGTCCTTGTCTTGAATCGTTTTGCTCCTGACAGATTTTACCGAAAGCATGATATTCATTAACATGTTAGTATCGTAAAAGTAGTCGAAGATTGCATCCGCACAAATATTTTTAATATTGCTCCTGTTAAAGGCAAAGTATATATTTCCGGCATAGCGAAGCGGCTGATGTGCCATCGCCATGCGATTCACAACACATGGGAAACCTTGGCTCCGATGACGTACCTCGCCAAAGCTGCCGAGCTGGCCGCTTCCGCGCACTTAGCCGCATTCGTCGGTTATCACGAAATCGATTTGACTTCTTCGGGCAGCACGAGGTTGAAAAGAGCTGTAGATACAGCGTGATTTTAAGATGAATGTTGACCTTATCTGGGATCGGTATATTCATCCTTTGGTTATGCGTCTATTCACTATGTCATTCACATAATGTTCAATCGAAATATTGTGCTCCCGATTAATTTTAGAAATGAATGCGCTAAGATGCTCTTGCGATGCATGAAGGGTAGTGGCAATAAGGTTATCAAAATCGTTCTGAGTGAATCGTTTATGTCCCTTCAACGTCGAACGCTGGAGCAAAGTGTGTGCGGTCACTTCCAGGACGGCCCGCCGGTAATGATCGGACAGCAGGACGTCAAGATCGATCTGACGAATATCAAACTCAAAATGAAAACTTACAAATCCCGATTCGACAGGTAAGGAATAAATCAGTTTGTCACCTAATTGCTCAACGTAAGGTTCATATCCTTCTCCCATTACTCGCGTAGTCTGCATATAATCCCTTTCCTTTCATGCATTAGATTAATTTCTCTTGAATAAATACACCGCATTACTATTTTAAATCTTGTTTAAAACACCCGTAAAAAAGAGAACCTCACCTCGCTATAAAATAATATTTTACCGTGAGGGTTTCCTTTTAAAGAAAAAATCTATCCATAAAAATAATTATAAAATGCATTGAAGTTTTCATTACCGATAAGAGGCACAATCCTTCCCCGCAATTCATCAATAAAATCATCTTTTACTTCGTCATTATCATCTGCTATATCAAAGATATCGTATTGGCCATATACCAAATCAATAAGCTCAGCTAGAGAAAATATGAACCCAGAGAGACTACTAGCTATCTGAAACGGTTCAATTACATCACAACCTGCATAAACAGAGGAACTCCCTTCATCGATAACCGCAATTATAGGTTTACCTCCGCCTAAATCATTACCAATAACAAGATAATTATCTGGTAAGTATTCATAACCACTTTGAGCCTTCAAGAGCTCACTGGCCGAGTGAAGTTTAATTGGCGTGAAGCCTGTTTCAATCTTTAACTTTTCAGGATTATAATTTTCATATAAAAATTCCACCTCTGTCGAACGAGGTAAGTTGGACGGGAAGGCATTGTCCAGATCAGTGACGGTGCTGAAACTTCCTGACAGCGAGTGTTTATTGCAAATAACAATAAGTTGTTTTAATGCTTTTTCAATCTCATTCACAATAGTCTCAGACGCATCCATAAATATAGCCCTCAGTAATAACCAATTAATTTAGAATTACATTCTCAGTATGTACTACCTTAAAATAAGCTAAGTAAATCAATCTTTAATTAATCTCTCGCTCTTTAAATAAAAGCTCTTTGAAGTTATCGTTCTCGAGATAAAAATTTAAACCTGATATGAAATCCGCTACAGATGGTTTTTCTCTTTGGATAGAGATATTATGTAATACATCTATAAATTGATCTCCATAGAAAAACAACTCTAGAGAATTATCAACAACAAAATCAGGATATACTTCCTCATCGTTATCACTAATGACAGGATAGTTATCTAAATAACAAACAAGCTCTTCTTTAGCAAATGCTTCATATTCTTTTGTATACACACAAAAATCATCTAATGTGTTCCCACCCATGATTTTATATATTAAGCCATCTAACCCATACGCTTTTCTGTATTCTAGCCAACTCATACGCACAATCCTTGAGGGTTATCTTTTATACTTTGCAAAGCAAGTAGTTAATGATAAAATCATATATTGAATTGGAATTTAAATGTTTTTATAATCCGGGAAAATCATTCCCCGGACCATTTTAGCTAATTAAAATCATACTCACATTAATAAATAGGGTCAGCAAAATCTATTCCTTTCACATTATTCTTAGAAAGGAACTTTTTTAATTCATTTGAAATAATTACGCAAGATTTATATTCACTACATCTTGCCATACTAAAATCTTCAACAACATTTTCTTTGAAGACTATTTTACTAAACTTCCTTGGACCATTAGGTAAATAACTTAATATAGGTTGGCTTTCTGAAGCTTCCATATCGATGCATGAAACCTCTCTTAGTATATTAATTATTTTATACCCTTGATGTTGGGTTTCATTTACAGTTACAGTTGCGTCAATAAGTTGAACATCAGTCCGAAAAACATCGTGACAAGAAATTAGTGATGCTAGTCTGGGTGATATGAATATAGGCCCATCACTATAATAAAAATCATATGCAAGCAGTGCCTTCTCACTCACCTTAGATTTTAATTTAAAAAAATACCCCTCGTTACTTTCAATTGATTTACATTGAGAAAAAGCACTTCCAGATATGTCAGGGTGCTGGTATTCAAACCAATAACTATTGGGGTAATCAGAAGCAATTCGTAGCTCATACATACTTAGCACCTCGCTTTTCTAACCGAGTTTTTGTTAAGAATAGTTTTCCCACCGCGTAAATCGGCACGTTCATTTTTTATAATTTCACTAACAGCTTGTTTATACTCTGCTTGTTTCCAGCCGTTTTCCTTCCCGTATTCATATATAGCATCCATCTGGTCACCTATATTTTTTGTATAAACAGGGTGAGACCCACTATGGATTGTTCTTGTCGGATGGTAATCAGCTGACTTAGGTAAATAAATAACATTTTTAATATCATGGATATTAAAATCAGCCGCTTTTATTAAATCATGGCCTTTTAACTGTTGTGGAATAATATGATGCTTTTGGAAACCAGTAATACTCGGCATCGTGTTATAGGTCAGCAATCCAAGCGGATCAATCCACCCCAACGGGTTCGGCGCATACTGATAAAGGTTCCACCCACCATTCAACCCAATCGGATCCTGCACAATAAACCACCCGACCTGCGGGTCGTAGTAGCGGAACAGGTTATAGTGCAGTCCCGTCTCACCGTCAGCGTACTGCCCGGCATAGCGCAGCGGCTGGTGTGCCATCGCCGTGCGATTCACAACCCTTGAGAACCCTTCGCTCTGATGATGTACTTCGCCAAAGCTGCCGTACTGACCGCTCCAGCGCACCGCGCCGCGCTCGTCGGTCACTTCCAGCGGCGCGCCGTTCAGGTCGGTATTGAACCAGTAAATCTCACCGCTCTTCTGGTCACGAAGGTGATCCACCCGCGCCAGGGGGCTCCAGGCTTCATTCGGATCGTATACATAAGTGCTGCACAGCCCGCTCTCCTGCTGCACCTGCAGCAGGCGGTAGCCCTGCCACAGGAAGCGGGTGTCGGTGGTGCCGTGCGTCGTGGTGACGATTTTGCGCGTGCGGCGGCCCAGCGCGTCATAGTGATAGCGCGCCTCAAACCGCCCTTCAGGCCCGGTTCCCCGGGCGAACACCAGACGGTTCTCGGCGTCATACGCATAATGCTGTTCATACAGCCCGTTGCGGCGGCTGACCAGGTTGCCCCAGTGGTCGTATTTCATAAACAGCGCCTGCCAGTGCTGCAGGCGGTTATCCGTGACCGGTACCGGATCGTCACTGGCGGCGAGGTTATCCGCGGCGTCATAGCTGAACTGCGCGCGACTGTGCCCCTGTCGCGCCTCGTATTGCTTCAGCAGACGCCCTTCGGCGTCATGACGGTAAGCGATCTCATCGCTTTCAATACCTAGGGCAACGCCTTCGGCGGTTGGCGTGCAGCGGATGCGGGTAATCTGGCCGCTCAGATCGCGGGCGTAGCGGCTTGCATAAGACAATCATGCTACCGCCACACCCTGATAAATTAAGCCATCTGCACGATAACTATTTTAGTTTTTATACAACAGGTTAAACACTGAAACTTACCGAAACATAATGCTGTTTTATGGTCGATTAAGTAGGTATCACCCATTCCAGTCGTAACACCAAACCTCTGCAGAACATGCAATCAGACCAAACTGAACAAAATCAATGGGAGGATTTATTATCCTCCCATTCTTTATTATTTTGAAATTGTATAAGCTGTTATTGAAGAAATATCAATGAATTTTGCTTTTATTGAGAGAGAGAATATATCATCTTGAGCTAAAATGATGATAAAACCATCTTCTTTAGATATGTTAACATCTAAAGAAAAGTTAGTTTTATTCCAACCAAATAAGCTAGCCTCCGCTATATCAATAGCAGTCAATTGTAATTGTACGACATTACATTTCTGCATTATCCATTTTTTGGGTGGTTGCGAAGGATAACTTTCAATATTGAATCTTAGTGTGATTTTTGGCCCATCCCTATGGAAAACCACATCATGAAGTTCAACATTACGTAATGAAGGTTCTTCATCGGTGAAGATAGAAGAAATACTTCTTTTATCAATTAATAAATCAACCCATGAGTTCATTTTCCCTCCTTAAAATGGATAATGTTCTAGCGTTCCAGATATAGTACCATTTCGGGTATCACTGATCGGTCGAACATTTAAATGTGGCCCTTGGTTACCAGGTGTTCCTGGAGGTCCATAGATATGCCCTGGTGAATGGTCCTGGATTACAATGGATTCACCATCTGGACGCGAGAAAGTATATTCTCGTGTCTTTATAGGTAAATGATCGTCTCCTAAAATAGATTTCCCGTTTCGATCTGTTAAAGGTACTAGCTCAACTTTTGATGGTTGCTGGCTCACTGGTATTCCGGCATCTCTTTTCGCTGCCCTAAAGGTTGCATTTCTCGATTTAAATTTAGTAGTACAGCTAGCAAGACCCAGCGGATCAATCCACCCCAACGGATTCGGCGCATACTGATAAAGGTTCCACCCACCATTCAGCCCAATCGGATCTATTCAGTAAACTGAACCAACCTTAAATTATAAAAGCTAGGAAAATTTAAAAATCCACCACGACCTTTAGCTTACTGACTAATAGATACGAAAGGTCCCATTAATTGTATATGTGAACACTTCAAATTTAAAAAAATATCCGTCCCCTTTATTATAACTTCACTATGGGGAGTGTTTTTTTGTATTTCTATTTTTGCTGGCATATCCGTAGACATACCTTCTATTTTTAAGGATTTTACTCCACTGCAACTTATACCACACCTACATCTATTATAGCCTTTAACCCATTTTTGGGGAGGATTGTCAGGCAACTCATTAACAAAGTCAAAACATATTATTACCGTAGCAGTTTCGCGGTCTATTTTAATATCAAAGATGTCGATTTCATTCACTTTAACATATCTACTGAAAACCTTGTTAAACAAAATACCACCTTCGATTTCGTTCCAATACATATGACTCTTCTCAAATTTCATGATTGTCTAATGTGCCAGAAACTGAACCTACCCAAGCAATTTCGAATGTTCTTTTTAAAATAGTCTCAGAGGGACATTACCATCACCGTAAGACTCTTGCCCCGGTTTTTTATCAAATCAAAAACATTACCTAAAACGTCCTGGGAGGATGAACCTCCCATTTCAATCATTTTTTATCTGACCATGAGAAACCGAAATCAATATATCCTTCAGCACTTATCACTAGACACCATTTATTTTCTCTATCAAAAAAATAATGATGCTGAGGGATATTTTTTATTGCCATATCAAGAAATAAAAAAAACTGCTTGGGATTCAACCTGACAGAAAAATCAAGAGACGAATCATTTATATAGTAAATCTCATCACTATTTGAAATCACATCATGAACATCAGTATCATGAATGAATCTCTTTATATCTACCAACCAATCCTTATAGTCCCCATGTAGTTCTAAAGACCTATGAGCATTGGTCTTTGACCAGTCAATTTTTGAACCAGCCCAACTATAACTATCGGATAACTTATCCGCAATGTGTTCCCAGTCATCCACAATTTCTGGTTGTTCAGGAAGCAAAGATATTTCCTTCCTGATTTCATCATCGAGCGTCATTAAGAGCCTCTCCATGGTTTTGATGGTAAATTAAATAAATCTTGAATTTTTGTCACAACGGATTCAGCCGCATCAAACATGAAGTGCTCCCCTTTATCTTTACCGCTAAACACATTGATATGAGCTCCACTTCGTTCATCATACTCAACTCTAAAACCTGTTTTTCCATCAATTGTTGTCATCCCGACAGGTTGACCTTTAGTCGAACCAAATTTGCCTGTGTTAACTTTTTCGGCTTTAAATCCTCGCTCTTCTAACCATTTCAGAGCTTTATTTCTGGCCTGTTCATATGAGTCTTTGGATGAACAGGTTGACAATCCAAGCGGATCAATCCACCCCAACGGGTTCGGCGCATACTGATAAAGATTCCACCCGCCGTTCAACCCAATCGGATCCTGCACAATAAACCGCCCGACCTGCGGGTCGTAGTAGCGGAACAGGTTATAGTGCAGCCCCGTTTCACCGTCAGCGTATTGCCCGGAATAGCGAAGCGGCTGGTGCGCCATCGCCGAGCGATTCACAACCCGTGAGAACCCTTCGCTCTGATGGCGCACTTCGCCAAAGCTGCCGTACTGGCCACTCCAGCGCACCGTGCCGCGCTCGTCTGTGACCTCCAGCGGCGCCCCGTTCAGGTCGGTATTGAACCAGTAAATCTCACCGCTGCTTTGGTCACGAAGGTGATCCACCCGCGCCAGCGGGCTCCAGTCTTCATTCGGGTCGTATACATACGTGCTGTACAGCCCGCTCTCCTGCTGCTCCTGCAGCAGGCGGTAGCCCTGCCACAGGAAGCGGGTGTCGGTGGTGCCGTGCGTCGTGGTGACGATTTTGCGCGTGCGGCGACCCAGCGCGTCGTAGTGATAGCGCGCCTCAAACCGCCCTTCAGGCCCGGTTCCACGGGCGAACACCAGACGGTTCTCGGCGTCATACGCATAATGCTGTTCATACAGCCCGTTGCGGCGGCTGACCAGGTTGCCCCAGTGGTCGTATTTCATAAACAGCGCCTGCCAGTGCTGCAGGCGGTTATCCGTGACCGGTACCGCATCGTCACTGGCGGCGAGGTTATCCGCGGCGTCGTAGCTGAACTGCGCGCGGCTGTGCCCCTGGCGGGCCTCGTAGTGCTTCAGCAGACGCCCTTCGGCGTCGTAGCCGTAGTCCACCTCACCGCGCAGGGTGTCGCTGACGCCGGAAAGCTCGCCGCGCGCGGTGTAGCGATACAGGCGTTCCAGTAGCGCCTGCTCTGGCAGGGTCACGTCCGTACTCAGCTCGCTGCGCTGAAGGGTGCGTCTGCCGAGGCTGTCATACTGGCGGAGCTGCTCGCGCGCGCCCTGAGTGCGGCGCACCTCGCGGTGCAGGCGGTCGCGGGTGAACTCGGTCACCAGCTGCTGCCCGAAGCGGATGGCGCTGACGTGGCCGGAGCCGTAGTGCAGCCAGGCCAGCTTTTGCTCGCCGGGCAGCGTCAGGCCGGTCAGGTTGCTCAGGGCATCCCACTCGTAGTCCACCGCGCCGTTAATACCGGACTCGCTCAGCACGCGCCCGGCGGCGTCGTGGCGGTATGCGATCTCATCGCTTTCGATACCCAGGGCAACGCCTTCGGCCGTCGGCGTGCGGCGGATGCGGGTAATCTGGCCGCTCAGGTCGCGGAAGTAGCGGTACTCCGCGTGGCGCTGAGTGCGCCCGATCAGCAGCCCGCTGTCGTCATAGCTGAACTGCTGGACGCGACGGGCGATACCGCCGTCGGCGGCAGGCCGGCCGTTTTCTTCGAGCGCGCAGAGGAACCCTCGCGCGTCCCATTCCATATGGCGCACGGTCTCGTCCGGGCGCGTTTCGCTGAGCGGGCGGCCCACGGCGTCGTAGGTGAAGCGGTATTCCGCCCCGTTGCCGTTATCGAGCCGCAGCAGGTTGCCGCGCGGATCGTAGCGCCACTGGCGCACGCGGCCAATACGGTCAGTGAGGCTGACCGGGAGGCCGAGCGCGTTGTAGGCCCAGCTCACCTCGCTTTCCAGCGGGTCGCGCCAACCCGTGAGCTGGCCGCGTTCGTTCCACACCAGCGACTCGCGGCTGCCGTCCGGATGGATCACGACGCTCAGCAGCCCGGCACCACTCCACTCCCGGCGCGTGATATTCCCTTCCGCATCCTCGCTGGCAATCAGCTGCCCGAATCGATCGTAGGTGAAGCGGGTCACGCTGCCGGAGCAGTCGGTGCGCTGCGTCAGCAGCGCCTGGTGGTTCCAGACCAGGCGCACCACGCCACCTGTGGCGTCGGTGATGCTCTCAGGCAGGTTTTCTTCATCGTCAGGATAGCCATACGCGGTGGTGCTACCGGCCGGATCCGTTTCCGACAGCAGGCGACCGCGAAGGTCGTACATGGCCTGCGATGAGGTGCCGTCCGGGTACACCGTGCGGGTGATGCGGTCGGTCAGGCGATGCCAGTGGTACTCGGTGCGGCGGCCCGCCGGGTCCGTCTCGCTGGTCATGCGGCCGTATTTGTCCCACGTGCTGCGGCGCATTGCGCCGCCGGGCAGAATAACGTCGCAGAGCTCGCCGTCGCGGTAAACAAACGTCGTCTGGCGACCGTCGTAATCCGTGAAGCGCGCGACGTTGTTGTCGTCGTCGACCAGCCAGTGCGCCTGGGCGCCGTCATCGCGGATAGCACGGCGGATGCCATTTTCAAAATCGTATTCGAACGCCAGCTGTTCGCCGCCGCTGTGGCGGAAGCCGACCACGCGCGGCAGGCCGTCAATCTCCCGCCAGCGGTATTCGCTCAGCAGGCCGTTGGCGTCCTCATGGGCGCTCATCAGCCCGTCCTGCCAGCGGAAGCGTCGGCGCACGCTACCGCCCCGGCCGGTCACGGAGACCAGCTGGCGCTGTTCATCATAAGCGTAACTGACCAGGCAGATCTCGTCATCCAGCCATGCGCCGACGAGCCTGTCACGGTCGTATCGGCAGACCACGCGCTGGCTCGCGCTGTCGGTCAGGGCATGCAGGGTATGATCCGCATTCCACTCGAAGAGGATATCGTTGCCGCAGGGTTCAGAGATGCGCTGAAGCAGTGACGGAGCATCATCCCGCAGCGGCGCATAGTGCCAGCGCTCGCCGCTGACGTCATACACCGACCAGCTGTCGTCAGAGTGATGTTCAAGCCAGTTTTTTTCGCTTTCGCAGTAGGTGCGCATCCCTTTCGGGACCTTCGGGAAGGCGACGTAATCGCCGGACGGCGCGCGCCACACCAGGCCGTCCTGGTAAGGCTCCAGGCGGCTTTCCCAGAACAGGCTCCAGCCGCGGCCCAGCACGCTGTCGCCGGGGTTGCCGCTGCGCCAGTAGCGCTGCCAGCGCACCGGAAGGCGGGAAGGAAGGACGAAGTCCAGCTCATCATCCCCGCTGAGAAATTTTTGTCCGCTGACGATATCCACCGGGCGGGCGATGATCCCTGCGGCCGCCACGCCTGTCATCAGCGTGCCGGCGCGACAGGCGATACGGGCCAGCTTATTGATGCCGGGGATTTTGCCCAGCAGCTTAGAGAGCGCCCCGACTTTACCAGCGGCACCGCCCCACCCGCCGATAAGCCCGGCAAACAGCAGAGTAAGATCGGAGACTTTATACAGCCACTCGGGGACTTCAGACTGAATGGGGAGGGTTTGCTGCGGGTCGCCGCCGATAATGACGTTGTCCGAACCGGTCATCACCTTCGCGTCGCAGGTGGTGCGATCCCCGATGCGTGCCGCAGGCAGGCCGTTGATAGAGACCCGCGAAGAGCCTTCGGCCATCTGCTGCGAGCCATCGTCAGAGCACTTCACCGCGCTGTCCGTGGCCATGGCGGCGGGTTTACCGTTGATAAACACGTTGGGCGAGCCGGAGGTGATGACGCCTTTCTTCGTCATGCTGGATGCCCCGGCGTCCGCGATGCTGTCCCGGGCGGCGGTCGCCAGCTCCCCGGTGTAATACCCCACGGCCAGGCTGGCGCCGACGAGCAGGACGCCCACGCCAAGACAGGATGCACCAAGTCCGGCAATAAACATGGCCCCCGCCAGAATGCCCCCGGCGGCGGCAATCAGGCCGCCGACAATCGTTCCGGCAATCATCCCGGCCAGCGCACCGGAGTGGCCGATATCATCACCAACGCGTGCTGCTTCAAACATAACAACTGTCCCTGGTGTTAATGGTGGAAGCGGAAGCTCCTGAGAAGATCGCCAAACAGCGTGCTGTCAGCATCGCCCAGCGCGCGAGTGCAGGTCATGGTGAACACCAGAATGTTATTGCTGTCGACGTTAAATACGGCCTGCTGCTGCCATATGCGTTTCCCGTCGCGCAGGTAGGTAGCATGAACGGTTTCACCCTGTAAAAGATCGTCACCCAGCGTAGCGGCGCTGCGCTCACCCTGCTTCCAGCCCTTGATGTGTTTTTCCATCAGGGCGAGCTGGCGATCGATATACGCGGCAAGCGCTTCACCAGCGTTGAGAGCATCGCGGGAGATGTTGAACGCCGGTGCATCCGCAGCGGGCGGCGCAAATACGTTGACGGTACGATCCTGATATCCCTCAGGAAAAGAGATCAGTCCTTCACTGAAAAGGCACTGCGAATGTTGTTCTGACATTGAGCGGGTCCCACCACATATTTTCAGAAGCGGTAAGTTTCGCATATGTGTTTAAGGCTGACTATCCCCAGATTATCGCCCCACCGCCACGCTCGCCGACAGCCCCGCCACCAGTTCAACCCCCTCCGGCAACCTGTCGATATGAATACGCACCGGCACGCGCTGCGCCAGCCGCACCCAGCTAAAGGTAGGCTCGACGTCGGGCAGACCCAGCCCGCCCGTCTCGTCGTTGCTGTCCCCAATCCCGTGTCCGATGCTCTCCACGTGCCCCGTGATGACCGGCTCGTATCCCATCAGCACAACCTGCGCAGCATCCCCAACGCGAATATGGCGCAGCTTGGTCTCTTCAAAGTATCCCACCACCCAGAAGCTGTGGGCATCGACGATGGCGACCTTTGTCTCCCCCGCCGTCGCGTAGTCTCCGGGCCGCAGCCGCAGGTGCGTAACGTACCCCGAAACCGGCGCACGGACGGTGGCGTGCGCCAGATTAAGCTCAGCCAGATCCAGCGCGGCCAGCGCGCCGTGATAATTGGCCGCCGCGACGTTCGCCGCGCTGCCGGTTTGCTGCAAGTCCTCGCCGGAGATGGCGTTTTTAATCAGCGTGCGGCGATGGGCCGCGTCCTGGCGCATCAGCATCTCATGGCGTTTCGACTCCACATCAGCCTGCGCGCTTGCCACCGCCAGCTTGAGCCAGCGCGGATCGATGGTGTAAAGCACATCGCCCCGATTCACCCACTGGTTATCCCGAACGGCCACGCTGATGACGGGCCCGGAGACGTCCGGCGCAATCTGCACCACATCCGCACGCACGCGCCCGTCGCGGGTCCACGGCGTTTCTGCGTAGTGTTTCCACATCATAAACGCCAGAAGCGTAGCCGCCGCGACGACGCTCAACGTCAGCGCATAGCGAGCCAGTAAAGAGAGCAGTGATTTCATGACAATAACCCCAACGCGGTCAGGCCCTGCATCAGCAGGAAAAAGGTGACAATCCAGGTTGAAACATCCATCAGCGGGCGAAACGGCAAGCGCCGGTAGCCCCTGCTAAGAGAGAAAAGCGCGACGAGGCTTAGCGTGCAGACCAGCGCCGCGAGGGCGACCGTCAGCAACCCCGGGATAAAAACCCCGCCGATATTGAGATCGTTAACCATGGTCTGGCTCCCGTAATGCACAGTGCAGATCCACCAGCCTGAAGACAAACTGGCGCGTATGTTCATCTGCCGCAGGCAGATGGCGCTCGACAAGGGTGACGATGCGTTCCCGTAAGGCGTTGCGGTCTGCAGCGTTTATCCTATGAAAAAGTGCGTCAACCTCCCTGCCGGGCGGTGCGTCACTGCGGCGTAAATGCATGACCGACAGCCCCAGACGCAGCGCGTGTAACAGCCGATCGAGCGCCTGCTCTGGCGCGCGCTCGCTGCGCTGCAGTCGCGGCAGCAACAGGGCGGTTCGGTCCATCATCAGGTTGATCCAGTGCGTTTCGTCAACCCGCAGCGTGCCCTTCACGCTGCGGCGAATGTCGCGCTGGCACAGGTTCAGCAGACGCGTGATGGCACCATCCGCCTGCACGGTTTGCAGCAGGCTCATGCTGATAACGGCAAAGCCGGTCGCGGCAAATAGCGCGATGGCGGTGTTGGCCGCAACGGCGAAGTCTCCGCTGTAGTGCGCCCCCAGCTCGCACAGAATGGGCAGCGTCAGGGTGATGCCCATCGCCATAAACGTGGTCGGTGGACGCGCCTGAAGCGACCCGGCCAGCAGATACGCAGGAGCCAGCACCGCCACCAGCACCGGGAAATCGCTCACCATCGGCAGCAGCGCAAAGCTGTAGAACAGGCTAATTACCACGCCCCAGAACGAGCCAATGATGTATTTCACAATGTGGGGGGCCGGGGTGTCGAAGCTGCCAAACAGCGTGCAGCAGACCCCCAGGATAGACACCGCCGTACCGCCATCCGGCCATGCTGAGAAGATCCAGACCAGACAGCCGCTCAGGATAATAGCGAAAGCCCCCAGCGCCGTGCGGGCCGCGGTAAGAGGATCGCGGTGAAAAACGTAGCCTTTAGCCGCGCGGGTTTGCACCTCCCCAAAGACGGGTTTGGCGTGGTGGATGGCGCTGGAAAGGCGCTCGCACTGCTGCAGAAGCGCGATAGCCTCCGAGAGGTAGCGGATAAAACTGACCAGCCGCACGTCGTCAAACGTCTGCGCCTGCGCGGCATACCGATCGATGAGAAGCGCACAGCGGAGCCGCAGCGCCTCTGCCGTACTGCTGAGGCTAGCGCCTTCACCGGCCACCCAGGCCTGAACATCCTCCAGCAAGACCTGCACGTCGGCGGGCAGGGTTCCAATCGTTGGCATGCGGTCGTGTAGTTCACAGTTTACGATAACGAGCCGCGCCAGCCGGTCATGAATCGCTTTTCTGGCCTGCCGCACCGGGGCGGAGAGGGCAAAATCGTACGGAATATGGTGGCTTATGCCCTGCAGGAACTGCAGCGCCAGGGCCAGATGCAGCGGGCCGGAAGCCGCATCGGGCTTGCCCGCTAAGGTATCCGCCACCCGCTCGCGCGTGGCCCGTAGCGTCTGGGATAATTTAGCGTTGAACAGCCCTGATACCCGCGCGGGCAGCACGTAGCGGTGAATCAGCGCCGCGCAGAAAATCCCGATCGCGATCTCCTGCACGCGGACAATGGCGACGTTAAAGATGCCGCCGGGATCGGATACCGCGGGAAAACCAATCAGGCTCGCGGTGTAGCCCGCCAGCACAAAGGCATAGGCCCGGGGCGTGCGCTCCAGCAGGGAGAGCCACAGGCAGAATACGATCCAGCCCGTCAGCACCATGCTGCACAGGATCGGCGTATTCGCGAAGGTGGGCACAATCAGAACGGTCGCGCTGGCCCCGACAACCGTACCGGCCAGTCGGTAGAGGCTTCTGCTGAGCGATGCCCCGACCGACGTCTGCGACACGATGTAAACCGTAATAATCGCCCATGAGGGGCGTTCGAGGCCGATAGACAGCGCGATGTAATAAGCGAGCATCGCCGCGGCGAAACTCTTCGCGGCGTAGATCAGCGCCCCCGCGTCGTTTTGCAGCGCGGCGGGCAGGCGCACGGGATAAGAGAAGACGTTTTTCATGCCGGAATTATTACCGGCTTGCAGACCCGCTTAAATACTCTATTCTGTCAAAAAATACCTGAATATTGCCAGAATCGTGAAGCCTCAATCTGCTACTACGCTGTATGACCCCGACTCTACCGTCAGCCCGGCGGTAGCGCGTCATCTGGACTTCGTGGACTACGCCGCGGAAGTGCCGGTACATACCCACCGCAAGGGCCAGCTGATTATTGCCCGGTACGGTGCGGTCAGCTGTTACGCGGAGAATGACATCTGGATCGTGCCGCCAGACTGCGCCGTCTGGATCCCTGGGGGGATCCCGCACAGCGCCAAAGCGACCTGGAACGCGCATCTGAACTATCTGTTTATTGAGCCCGGCGCGGCGGCGCTGCCGGAGAGATGCTGCACGCTGGCGATCTCGCCGCTGATCAAGGAGCTGGTCGATCGCCTAACCCGCGAGGACGTTGATTATCCCCCCGACGGCCATGTCGCCAGGCTAATCAGGGTCACGCTTGATGAGCTTGCCAGCATGCCGCAGCAGAAGCTGAGCCTGCCGGTCTCAACCGACCCGAAAATTCGCGCCATGGCCGACGCGCTGGTCAGCCGCCCTGAGGACCGAAGCACCCTTAAGGAGTGGGCGAAACGGCTTGCCCTCAGCGAGCGTTCGTTTGCACGCCTGATGCAGCGCGAGACCGGGCTGAGCTTCGGGCGATGGCGCCAGCAGCTGCATTTGATTATTGCCCTGCGGGAGCTGGCAAGCGGCGTGCCGGTCCAGAACGTGGCGACAACGCTCGGGTACGAATCCGTGAACGCGTTTATCACCATGTTCCGAAAAGCGATGGGCAGCACGCCCGCCCATTACTTTGCCGAACGGAAAAACAGCGGCCGTTAACCCGGCCCCTCGCTCCCCGCCGCCAGCAGCGGCACCACCACGTCGCTGATGGGCACCGCAATGCCGTGCTTGCGGCCGTAACGCTGGATCACGCCGTTACGGATATCCCACTCCATCGGACGATCCGCCTGACGGTCAGCGAGAATCGACGTGCCGAGGTCCTCAGGCGCGCGCTGAAAGTTCGCCAGAATCTCCTGCGCCACGTCATCGGCCAGCTTCGCCCCTTCGGCGCGGGCGACGGCAAGCCCTTCCCGCAGGTAGGCCAGCGCAAGGTCGCTGATATCCTCGCGCCTGAACATCCCGGCGCGGCGGTTAGCGAGCACCATCAGCCCGGCGACCGCGTTTTGCAGCAGCTTGCGCCAGGCGACGGTGGCGAAATCTGCCGAGAGTTCAACTTCACAGCGCGTACCGCGAAGCGCCTCCGCCACCCGCTGCGCCTGCGGCATGTCCGGCAGCGTCAGGCGCGGCTCCGCCCGCAGCCAGACGGAGGCATCCGGCTCGCGCTGCGCCGGGAACCAGACCACCGACGGCAGCACCGTTGCGCCACTGACCAAAGGCTCAAGCTGAGCCTTCTGCTCTACGCCATTTTGCAGGGCGCAGACCACCGTATTTTCATCGCACAGCGCGCGCAGCCACCCGGCGCTGTCGGCGTTTTGCGTCGTTTTCACCGCGATAAAAACGAGGTCAACGGGACGCGCGATGGCTGTCGGATCGGTTAATACCGGACCGGGCACCACCGTTTCACCCTCATCGTGGCGCAGGCGTAACGCCGCATGTGCGGTCCGTCCGCACAGCAGCGGCGTGCGGCCAGCGTCATGCAGTACTGCGGCAATGGTGGTGCCAATCGCACCGGGTCCTATCAGCGCAATGGTTGGATAGTCAGACATGAATCACTCCCCTTTTGCTAAGCCTGCTATCAGTTATACCACCCTGAGACGAGCGCGCCACACCCGTTGTCTATACTCAACATTCACAGACAACGGAGTGCGCCATGCCTTTACCCGATTTCAAATCCTCTGAACCGTTCACCCTTGGCATCGAGCTCGAACTGCAGGTGGTTAACCCGCCGGGGTACGATCTCAGCCAGGACTCCTCCGCGCTCATCGCCGCCGTCAAAGACGACATCAAAGGCGGCGAAGTCAAACACGACATCACCGAAAGCATGCTCGAAATCGCCACCGGCGTGTGTCAGACCATCGATCAGGCGGCGGCACAATTCTCAGTGATGCAACAGAGCATCCTGCGCGCGGCGGCAGAGCAGCACATTCAGATCTGCGGCGGCGGGACGCATCCGTTCCAGAAATGGCAGCGCCAGGAGGTGTGCGACGACGAGCGCTATAACGTCACGCTGGAGCGCTTTGGCTATCTGATTTTGCAGGCGACGGTATTCGGTCAGCACGTTCACGTCGGCTGCCGGACCGGGGATGACGCGATTTACCTGCTGCACGGCCTGTCGCGCTTCGTGCCGCATTTTATCGCCCTGGCGGCCGCCTCGCCGTATATGCAGGGCACCGACACGAAGTTCTCCTCGTCGCGGCTCAACATCTTTTCAGGGTTCCCGGATAACGGCCAGATGCCGTGGGTCAACAGCTGGCAGGAGTTCGAGGGGCTGTTCCGCCGCCTGAGTTCCACCAGCATGATCGACAGCATCAAGGATCTGCACTGGGATATTCGCCCCAGCCCGCATTTTGGCACCGTGGAGGTGCGGGTGATGGATACGCCGCTGACGCTCGGCCACGCGATTAACATCGCTGGGCTGATCCAGGCGACGTCCCACTGGCTGCTGACCACGCGGCCTTATAAGCATCAGGAAAAAGATTTTCTGCTGTACCGCTTTAACCGTTTTCAGGCGTGTCGCTACGGGCTGGAGGGGATCCTGACGGACGTGCACACCGGCGAGCACAAAACCGTGGCGGAAGATATCGCCTGGCTACTGGAGCAGGTTGCGCCGTCGGCCGAGAAGCTTGGCGCGACGAGCGCAATTAATGAAATTGCCCTGCTGTTAAAGCAGGGCAAGAGCGAGGCGCAGCGCATGCGGGAGTTTATCGCCGACGGCGGCTCGCTGATTTCTCTGGTGCAGAAGCACTGCGAGCTGTGGGCGACGAGTCCGTAAGGCCGTGGCCCCACTCGCGCAGGCGCTGGAACAGCACGAACAGCGCCGGGATGAACAGGATCCCCACCACGGTCGCCACCAGCATGCCGCTGAACACCGTGGTGCCGATGATGCGGCGGCTCTGGGCACCTGCCCCGGTCGCCAGCATCATGGGCAGAACGCCGATAATGAACGACACGGCGGTCATCATCACCGCCCGGAAACGGCGCGAGGCCCCTTCCCGCGCGGCATCGACAATCGCCATTCCGTCCATACGCCGCGCGCGGGCGAACTCGACGATAAGAATCGCGTTCTTGGCCGCTAACGCGATCAGCAATACCAGACCAATCTGCACGTACACGTCGTTGGCGTATCCGGCCATCCACAGCCAGACCAGCGCCCCGCCGATGGCGAACAGCACCGAGAGCATCACGCTCGCCGGGAGCGTCCAGCTCTCGTACTGGGCGACGAGGAACAGCCACGCCATCACCACCGCCGCCAGCACGATCCAGATCGCCTGATTGCCGGTCTGCTGCTCCTGATACGACATGCCGCTCCAGGCGTAGTCGTATCCGGCCGGCAGGCTCTCCGCCAGAATCTCACCCATCACCGCCATCGCGGTGCTGCTGCTCACCCCAGCCGCTGCCGAGCCGCTCACCGACACCGACGGGAACTGGTTGTACTGCTGCAGGAACGGCGCGCCGACGGTCGGCGTGATGGTGACGAGGTTGCTCAGGCGCACCCGCTCGCCGCTGTTGCTGCGCACGAACAGCTCGCCGATCTGCTCTGCGCGCTCGCGCCACTGCATCTCGTTCTGCATCACCACGTGGTAGACGCGGTTGTTGATGCTGAAATCCCCGGTGCGCGTGCCGCCAAAGGCGGTTTGCAGGCTGCTGAAGATGCGCGATACCGGCACGTCGAGACGCGCGGCGCGCTCGCGGTCAACGGTCAGCGTCAGCTGCGGCACGTTGCTGCTCCAGGTGGTGAACACGCGGCTCAGCTGCGAATGCTGGTTAGCTTTCGCCAGCACCTCGCGGGTGACGCGCTCCAGCTCCGCCGGGCTCTGCCCCGCCTGAGCCTGGATGCGCAGGTCAAAGCCGGAGGCGTTGCCCAGCCCCGGCAGCGTCGGCGGCGCGAAGGTCATGATGGTCGCTTCCGGCAGGGCCAGCAGTTGGCGCTGCAGGGTGCCCATCACCTCCTCCAGCGGCGGACGCTCGCTCCAGTCCTTCAGCATGATGGAGATAAACCCACCGTTGGAGGCGCTGGTGCCGTTGAGGATGTTAAATCCGGAGACCTGAATGACGTCCTCCACCGCCGGATTTTGGGCGATCAGCTCCCGCGCGGTGGTCATCACCGCTTCGGTGCGCTCCAGCGAA
This sequence comes from Enterobacter sp. NFIX59, assembly GCF_900113755.1. Taxonomy (NCBI): domain Bacteria; kingdom Pseudomonadati; phylum Pseudomonadota; class Gammaproteobacteria; order Enterobacterales; family Enterobacteriaceae; genus Enterobacter; species Enterobacter sp. NFIX59. The sequence goes on from NZ_FOQN01000001.1 coordinate 1,527,149, forward strand.
GCCGCTTCCGGCAGCTGAACGCTGGCGAAGAAGTAGCCCTGGTCCTCCTGCGGCAGGAAACCTTTTGGCATCGACGTAAAGCTGAACAGCACGACTGCCGCCGCGCCTGCGGTGGCCAGCAGCGCCAGCCACGGACGTAGGTTTAAGACATTCACGATGCGGGTGTAGAAACCGCGCGTGGCGTCCAGCCCGCGGTTAAAGGCGCGATAAACGGCCGCTGGTTTCTCCGGGCGCGGACGCAGCAGCATTGCGCACAGGGCGGGCGTCAGGGTCAGCGCCACCAGGCTTGAGAGCGTCACGGCAGTCGAGAGCGTCACCGCAAACTGGCGGTAAAGCTCGCCGACAATCCCCGGCAGGAGCGCCACCGGCACAAACACCGCCAGCAGCACCAGCGTCGTCGCGATGACAGGCCCGGCGATCTGGCGCAGCGCCAGCGCGGTCGCCGCCGTGCGGCTCTGCCCTTCCGCCATCAGCGTTTCGACGCTCTCCACCACCACGATGGCGTCATCCACCACCATGGTCAGCGCCAGAATAATGGCGAACAGGCTCAGCGTGTTGGCGGAGTAGCCGAGCGTATAGAGCACGGCAAACGTCCCCACCAGCGACACCGGAATGGCGAGGGCGACAATCAGCGTGGCGCGCCAGCTTTGCAGGAACAGGGAAACGACCACCACAACCGCCAGCATGGTGAGCGCCAGCGAGACGCCGATCTCTTTAATGGTGGCGGCGACAAAGGAGGTGGTGTCGAATTTCACCTCGTAGACCAGGTCGTCCGGGAAGCGCGTCGAGAGGCGCTCCAGCTCCGCGCGCACCGCGTCGGCCACGCGCAGGGCGTTAGCGGACGGCGTCGGGTAGATACCGAGGTAGGCGGAATCGTGCCCGTTCAGCTGTGCGCCGGAGCTGTAGCTGCGCGAGCCGAGCTCGATGGTGGCGACGTCCTTCAGGCGCACCAGCTGGCCCATCTCCCCCGCGCGGATGATGATGTCGGCAAACTCGTCGGCCTGGCTTAAGCGCCCCAGCCCGTTGATGGTCAGGGTCTGCTGCTGGCCGTTAAACACCGGCGGCGTGCCCACCTGACCCGCCGCGCCCTGCACGTTCTGCTCGCGCAGCGCCTGCGCCACGTCGTCGGTGGTGACGTTCAGAGCGCTCATACGGTCCGGGCGCAGCCAGATGCGCATGCTGTAGTCGCGCGCGCCAAACATCTGCACCTGCCCCACGCCGGGCAGACGCGACAGCGCCTCGCGCACCTGGGTGCTGGCGTAGTTGCTGACGAACAGCGACGTGTGGGTGTTATTCGGTGAGTAAAGACTTACCCCCATCATCAGGTTGGTGGCCCGCTTGCGCACCTGCACGCCGTTTTGCTGCGCCTCGGTGGGCAGCTGCGCCACGGCCTGCGCCACGCGGTTCTGCACGTCGATGGCGGCGAGGTCCGGATCGGTGCCCGCCGCAAAGGTGATGTTCAGGCTGTACGTGCCTTCGTCCGAACTGGTGGACTCCATGTAGAGCATATGATCCACGCCGTTCAGCTGCGTCTCTAGCGGCGTGGCGATGGCCTCCGCCACGTCAGCGGAGCTGGCGCCCGGCCAACTGGCAGAGACGTTCACCACCGGCGGCGTGATCTGCGGATACTGCTCCACCGGGATAATCTTCAGCGCAATGGCCCCCAGCAGGGTGATGACCAGCGCAATCACCATCGCGAAGCGCGGGCGTTTGATGAAAAACGTCAGCATGATGGCTCCTTAATTCAGTATCTGGACGGCAGCGCCGGGCTGCACGCGCTGCGCGCCGTCAGTAATCGCTCGCTCACCGGGCTTCACGCCGGATGAAATCTGGAACTGCTGGCCAATCTGTCCGGCGACCTTAAGCGGGCGCATTTCGGCGTTGCCGTCGGCGTTAACCACCCAGGCAAAGAACCCGTCGCCGTTCTGCTGGACCGCGGCGGCAGGCAGGGTCAGCACCGGCTGCTCGCTTGCCGGTCGCAGGGTCACGTTTACGTTGCCTCCGGGCAGGAGCTGATGGCGCGGATTGGCGAACTCGGCGCGCAGCATCACGCTGGCGGTGCGCGGGTCGATGCGATTGTCCACCGACGTCAGTTCACCGCTGACGCGCTGGCCGTTGCTGTCAATTAATGCCTGCCAGGCCTGCTTCATGGCGCTGATATCCGCATGTTGTCCGGCTTTGGCCGCAAACGCCCTCTCTTCCAGCGCAAAGGCGATACGGATGGGATCGAGTTGGACCACCTCCACCAGCACGCCGCTGGCAGGGTTGACCAAGCTACCCACGTGGAAGCTGCTGTGCCCCACGCGTCCGTCAATCGGCGAGGCGATGCGGGTGTAGTTCAGGGTGACGCTGCGGGTGTCGAGGCGGGCTTTGGCCTGCTCCAGCGCGGCGCTCGCCACGTCCCGCTGCATGCGGGCATTGTCCACGTCGTGACGGCTGATGGCGTTGCTGCTGCCCAGGCTTTCAAAGCGGGAAAGCTGCTGCTGCGCCTGACGCAGCGTGGCTTCGGCGCTTCTCACTTCGGCCTGCGCCAGGCGCAGGGCGGCGCGCGGCTCGGCGTCGTCCAGCTCAAACAGCACGTCGCCCTTTTTCACGTACTGCCCGTCGCGGAAGTGGATTTGGGTAATCACGCCTTCCGTGCGGGCGCGCAGCTCAACGGTGTGGATGGCTTCGATGCGGCCCGGGATCTGGCGCTCGGCGGCATGGGCGGTCTGCTCCACGGTGGCGATGCGCACGGGGATGGCGGCGGCGAATACGGGTTGCAGGGTACTGACAAGAAGTGCAAACAGGACCGGGAATTTCATGGGAGTACCTCAGCGTTGTTTCCCCTCACCCCGGCCCTCTCCCCAAAGGGGAGAGGGAGAAAACCGAGCCCAAGGGAGAGGGTTAGGGTGAGGGGTAAGGTTTTCGTTATGCAGACTTACGGAACCTGCGGGTCAGTCGCTTCTCGATTTCGACGACGAAGAACATCACGCCTGCAACGGCCAGGGTCACAAACCAGTAGCGCAGCGGCAGGGCTTCGGTGCCGAACAGCATCTGCATAAACGGCAGGTAGATAATCGCCGCCTGGAGCAGGAACAGCACGCCCGTCACCAGCCAGATCCCTTTGTTCGCCAGCAGGCCGCGGTTGAGGGAGAACCCTTCAGTGTTGCGGCAGTTAATCATGTACACCCACTGGGCGCAGACCAGCATCTGCAGCAGCACGGTGCGGATGAACTCCGCGCTGTGACCGCGCGGGGCCAGCCAGGCTTCCAGCGCAAAGGCGGCGATGGCAATCATGGTGCCGACGAAGGCCACTCGCCAGACGGCGTAGGCGTCCATCACGTGCTGCCCGGTCTGACGCGGCGGACGGCGCATGATGTTGCGCTCGGCGGCCTCAAAGGCCAGGCCGAAGGAGAGCGTGGCGGAGGTGGCCATGTTCATCCACAGAATCAGCACCGGCGTCAGCGGAATGATGTTCCCCGCCAGCAGCGCAATCACAATCAGCAGCCCCTGCGCCAGGTTGGTCGGCATGATGAACAGGATGGTCTTCTTCAGGTTGTCGTAAACGCGACGCCCCTCTTTCACCGCGCTGGCGATGGTGGCGAAGTTATCGTCCGTCAGGACCATATCCGCCGCCTCTTTGGTCACTTCCGTACCCTTGATGCCCATCGCGATGCCCACGTCCGCCTGACGCAGGGCCGGGGCATCGTTCACGCCGTCACCGGTCATGCCAACGATTTCGCCTTTGTCCTGCAGCGCTTTCACCAGACGCAGCTTATGCTCCGGGCTGGTACGGGCGAAGATGTCATACTTCACCGCGGCGTCCGCCAGGGCGGCGTCGTCCATCTTCTCCAGCTCGTAGCCGGTAACCGCCTGCTCGCTGTTGGTGATCCCCAGCATCTGACCAATGCTCATCGCCGTTTGCGGGTGATCCCCGGTGATCATCTTCACGCGGATCCCCGCCTGCTGGCAGGCGTTAATCGCGTCAATCGCTTCCGGACGCGGCGGATCCATCATCCCTGCGATGCCAAGGAAGATCAGGCCGTGGCTCAGGTCATCGTGCGTCAGCTCCTGCTCGCCGTTCGCCGGCCTGAACGCCGCGGCGACCATGCGCAGCCCCTGACGCGCATAGCGCTCCATCTCGCTTTCCCAGTACGTGCGGTTGAAGGCTTCCGCACCGTTGCGGGTCTGCTGCTCGGCGCACAGGGTGAAAATGACGTCCGGCGCGCCGGTGATCAGGATCTGCTCCTCACCGCCAATCTGGTAGTGGGTGCTCATGTACTTATACTGCGAGTCAAACGGGATCTTGTTAACCAGCGTGGTCACGACAGGCTCGAGGTTAGCCTTCGCCGCCAGCACCTTCAGCGCGCCCTCGGTCGGCCCACCGGTGATGCCCCACAGCCCGCGATCGTCCTGAATCAGCTGGCTGTCGTTACACAGGTCGATGGTGCGCAGGTACTGCTCCAGCACGGTGCCCGGCTGGATCTGCACCGGCTCGTCGCTGCCTTCCAGGTATATGTTGCCCACCGGCTCGTAGCTGTTACCGTCCACGCGGTAGCAGGCGTCAGCGGTAATGATGGCTTTAACCGTCATCTCGTTCATGGTCAGGGTACCGGTTTTATCCGAGCAGACCACGGTCATCGCGCCCAGGGTTTCAACCGTCGGCAGCTTGCGGATAATCGCCCGCTTGCGCGCCATCGCCTGCACGCCCAGGGAGAGGATGATGGAGATAATGGCCGGCAGACCTTCCGGTACGGAGGCGACCGCCAGGCTAATCAGGGAGAGCAGCAGCTCGCCCATTGGGATCTCACGGAACGCCAGGCTGAAGACAAACAGCGCGGCCATCATCGCCAGAATAATCGCGAAGATCGCTTTCCCCAGCTTGTCCATCTGCACCAGCAGCGGCGTACGGTGCTTTTCGATACCCGCCATCATCTGGTTGATGTGGCCGAGTTCCGTATCCTGACCGGTCGCGGTGACCACGCCGATGCCGCCGCCCGCGCTGACGGTCGTCCCGGAGAAGACCATGTTGGTGCGATCGCCCAGCGGTAATTCACCGCTCAGCGGATTAACGTGTTTATCCACCACGGTGGATTCACCGGTCAGAATCGCTTCTTCCACGCGTAAATTATGCGCTTCAATTAAACGCATATCCGCCGGAATACGATCCCCCGCGCGTAATACAATAATATCGCCCGGGACTATTTCAGTTGTGGGGATTGTTTCATGGTTACCGTTACGAATAACGCGCGCCTCGCTGGCGAGCATATTACGAATACTCTTCAGGGATTTTTCCGCGTTGCTTTCCTGAATATGGCCAATTAAGGCATTGATTACCGCCACGCCTAAAATAACCAGCGTATCCACCCAGTGGCCCATTATTGCCGTTAATACGGCGGCGGCCAGCAGGACATAAATCAGCACATCATTAAAATGGGCCAGGAAACGCAGCCAGGCAGGTTTACCTTTTTTCTCCGGCAGCGCGTTCGGCCCTGTTTTTTGCAGACGCGCCTGCGCCTCCGCACGATCCAGACCGCTGGCCTGGCTCTGCGCGTGCGCAAGCACCTGCTCTGCGGTCTGCTGGTATGCCAGCCCGCCGGAAGGCGGCATGTTTGGGGACAATTTTTTTTCGGTCATCGTATTTTTCCTTCAATATCCGGTGAACTGAAGCCTGAATTCCTTTCGGGCTTAAATAAATTCATTTTAAAGTCTTGCGGGTAAAATTGATCTACCGCAATATAATGACTTCTCGGTTATTCAAAACTGATTAAAACTATTTCGATGACCTGATTTTTACAAAATATTTCTAAACCAATACTAAACGAGGGGGAACCATGTGGGGTATTTATCGCGGGCGCAGACTGGTGTTATACGTTATCGCGGCCATTGTTATTGCCACGTTAATTGGTTATAGCACCTATACATTTGTAAAATTATTTTCCTGATTCAGACGTTTATTTACATAACGCGATATTAATATAAACGCCGGGTCGTATGTTGTTATTTGTGCGCAGTAATAATGTCTTTGTTTTATTCAAAAAGGTCAGCGGGGCTGATATTGCTTTACGTTACAGAATGCCGGACAATGACATTTTTAACTGACGATTAACATTACGATGAAACACCCGCTAGAATCGCTGCTCACCGCAGGCGGCATTTTATTGCTGGCCCTGCTTTCGTGCCTGCTGCTCCCTGCGCCTTCGCTTGGGCTGGTGCTGGCGCAGAAGCTGGTTCAGACCTTTCATATGGTCGATCTTAACCAGCTCTATACCATTCTGTTCTGCGTGTGGTTTTTACTGCTCGGGGCGATTGAATTCTTCGTGCTGCGTTTCGTCTGGCGACGCTGGTTTTCACTCGCGTCCTGAGCTCACAAAAAAGCCGGGTGGCGGCTACGCCTTACCCGGCCTGCACGCGACAGGTTAATGTGTCTGGCTATGGTTCTCTTTACGGTACGCACCCGGCGGCTGGTTGAACGTACGGGTGAAGATGCGGGTAAACGTCTGCTGCGAGTCAAACCCGTAGCGCAGGCAGATATCGTACACCCGGGCGTCGGATTCTCGCAGATCGCGCGCCGCCAGCAGCAGCTTACGTTCACGGATATAACGCCCCAGGCTCTCCCCTTTGTACTGCATAAACAGCCGCTGCAGGTGCCACTTCGAGTAACCCGCGTGGCGGGCAATCTCTTCTATACGTAATGGCTGATGCAGATTGTCGTCGATCCATTCGACGATAGTGTCGATAACTTGAGCGGAAATGGTCATACTGCTGTCCCCCTCTGCTTCTCGCTTAAACATTATTCCCACCACGCACGAAAGGTTTGTGCGCTGTCGCTTACCCTGACGGGCTCGCCCAGTTCCGGCGTCAGCAGCCGATAATTTTTATCCTTGCTGGCTTTTGCCAGCTGGATCAGCGGATCGTTCCAGGCGTGTTTCGCCAGCACGAAGCGTCCGTTATGCCCGGGCACCACGGCTTTCGCGTTGAGATCCGCCGAGGCCTGCGCCGTTTCCTCCGGCAGCATGTGGATGTACTTCCAGTCCTGGTCGTACTGGCCGTTTTCCATAATGGCGACGTCCACGTCACCAAACTGCTCGCCGATGGCCTTAAAGTGCGGGCCGTAACCGGAATCCCCGCTGTAGTAAACCTTCTGCTCTGGCGTGACGAACATAAAGCTGCCCCACAAGGTGCGATCGCGTTTAATGCCGCGCCCGGAGAAGTGACGTGCTGGCAGAACATGCACCGTCAATTCATCGCTGATGCGTACCGACTGGTTCCAGTCGCGCTCGTCAATAATCTCAGGCTTCATTCCCCAGTAGCGCAGGTGGGATCCCACGCCCAGCGGCGTCACCACGCGCTTCACCTTTGGCAGTAGTGCCCTGATGGTGGCGTAATCCAGATGATCGTAGTGATCGTGCGAGATAATCAGCAGGTCGATCGCCGGCATGCGTTCAGCGCGCCACGGATACTCGCCGGCAAAGGCCTTATTGAGGAACGAGAACGGCGCGGCATAGTTGCCAAGAACCGGGTCAATCAGGATCCGTTTGCCCGCGAGCTGCAGGTACCACGAGGAGTGACCGAGCCACACCAGGGTGTCCTGCTCCAGCGGCAGGCTCGCAAGATCGGTTTTCACCAGCGGAAGCGGCCGGGCCGGGCGGGCGTTTTCGGTTTTTTTGGTCAGAAACTCCCACATTGCGACCAGCATGTTTTTGTCACCGTTATAACCCGGCGTCGGCAGCGTATTGTGGAATTTCCCCTCGCGATACTGAGGGGAGGCCTCCACTTCAGTGAGCTGCTCACCCTGCGGCGGCTGGCCGAATCCGGCATTCAGAACAAACGGTAAACTCGCGGCTGAAGCAATAATCATGATTAACACCACGCAGATGAAGAGAGGTTTTTTCATATCCTGACCCGAAAACGCGCCCCATCCGATAGCGTGCGCAGGGTAAACTTGATTATGAGTGAGTAAGCACTCATTATAGATATGATGATAAAGTCGTCAAGACGTTTTCGATCTTTGACATTCCGCGTTGCAGCGTGTCAAAGCACGTGTTTCAATCAGGGTTTTAATCATTGACAGGGGGAACAATTTAGTGGCACGTCCGAAGAGTGAAGATAAAAAACAGGCCTTACTGGAAGCCGCAACGGCGGCGTTTGCACAGTCAGGTATCGCCGCCTCAACGGCGCTCATTGCCCGTAAGGCGGGCGTCGCCGAAGGTACCCTGTTCCGCTACTTTGCTACGAAAGACGATCTGCTGAATGCCCTCTATGTGCATCTGAAGCAGGATCTCTGCCAGACCATGCTGGCGAACCTCGATCGCACCATCACGCTGCCTAAAGAACATACCCGCAATATCTGGAACAGCTATGTGGACTGGGGTATACGTAACCCCGTTTCTCATGCGGCGATCCGCCAGATTGGCGTCAGTGAAAAGCTGAGCGTCGAAACTGAACAGGCGGTGAAAGATATGTTCCCGGAACTCCATGAGCTGTGCCGCCGCTCGGTGCGCCCGGTGTTTATGTCGGATGAATTTAAAACGTTTGGCGATGCACTTTTCTTATCGCTGGCTGAAAGCACGATGGAATTTGCCACCCGCGATCCGTCCCGCGCCGTTGATTTTAAAGCGCTCGGCTTTGAGGTGATGTGGCGCGGGCTTGCGTATGAGGACGCCAATGGAGAGTAAAGCCTTACAGGAGCACGCTATGCGTGTGGCCCTGGAACTGCCGTTCACCGAACACTGCTGGCCGTTCGGGCCGGAGTTTGACGTCTTTAAAGTGGGCGGAAAAATTTTCATGATTGTGGCCGTCGCGCACGGGCGGCCGCACGTCAGCCTGAAGTCAGACCCGGAGAAATCACTGTTAAACCAGCAGATCTACCGCGGGGTAGAACCCGGCTACCATCTGAGTAAAAAGCACTGGATTTCCCTTTACGGCACTGACGACGTGACGCCGGAACTGGTTACCGACCTCATTAATGACTCCTGGCATCTGGTGGTGGATAAGCTGCCGAAAAAAGACCAGAAGTGGATTAGGCCGGTCTGATTGTTCGTCTGAGACGAACAGATTAAGCGCTCGAATTGCACTTATCTTTTGCCGCTTCGCGCGGTAATCTGCTTTCCTTTCGCGCCCGCGAGCGGGCGAATTTCATCACCAGGAGTTGTTATGGATATCATTTCTGTCGCCCTGAAACGCCACTCCACCAAGGCGTTCGACGCAACCAAAAAACTGACCGCGGAAGAAGCGGAAAAAATCAAAACCCTGCTGCAGTACAGCCCGTCCAGCACCAACTCCCAGCCGTGGCACTTCATTGTGGCCAGCACCGAGGAAGGAAAAGCGCGCGTGGCGAAATCCGCGGCAGGCACCTATGTGTTCAACGAACGCAAAATGCTGGATGCCTCTCACGTGGTGGTGTTCTGCGCGAAAATCGCGATGGACGATGCCTGGCTGGAACGCGTTGTCGATCAGGAAGAAGCCGACGGTCGCTTCAACACCCCGGAAGCCAAAGCCGCGAACCATAAGGGCCGCACCTATTTCGCCGACATGCACCGCGTGGATCTGAAAGATGACGACCAGTGGATGGCGAAGCAGGTTTACCTGAACGTCGGCAACTTCCTGCTGGGCGTGGGCGCAATGGGCCTGGACGCGGTACCGATTGAAGGTTTCGATGCCGCTATTCTCGACGAAGAGTTTGGCCTGAAAGAGAAGGGCTTCACCAGCCTGGTGGTGGTGCCGGTTGGGCATCATAGCGTGGAAGATTTCAACGCCACGCTGCCGAAATCTCGCCTGCCGCTGAGCACGATTGTGACCGAGTGCTAATCAACACGGGCCGCTCTGTGCGGCCCGTTACGCTTTACTGATGACTAACCTGCGATGTGGATGCACGTCGCGATCGTGTCCCCAGGCAAACGCAATCCAGCGCTCCTCCAGCTCGGCGTATGAACTCACCGGTGTTAAGTGCCACTCTTCACCTACCGTACCGTCCGCCACGCTTATCCGATAATTCATGCTGAACGCCCAGTCGATCATGCGTAACCAAAACCGCTGTCCGTCACCGGTTTGTTCGCTGTCAGAGACCACAATGTCGTATTCGCTTAGCACCCACTGGAAGAAAGATTGGGGTAATCCACTTATTACCCGCTGATGGACAGCGCGTGGCGTACGCCAGACCATAACCTGTGTCGCAGCCCCGTGGGGAAAGGTAATTTCTTTATGAAACGTCAACTTAACGGCATACGCCGTATAGGGTTTTCCGTCGTCGGTGGTGACGAGACGATATTCATCACCGTAGCGCGATTTTAACAGGCGATATCCCACCGGCAGCATAAATCCTGGCAGATGAAAATCCACCGTGCCCCGCGCAAGAAACGCTTCAGTATGTTCCACGTTTCGGGAGATAAGGCCTAATTTTTGGCTGAAATCTGCGGAATCAATCATCAGTGGCGACATGGTGGTTTCTCATGGCGTGAGTATAGACGACTTAACACCTCATCGAAATGATGTCGATTCAGTCGACTGGCTAAGTTAAACCCACCTTACACCTGTCTCATCCACTTAGCAGAATCGGCTCTTACTCCCTGAAAGCCCCTCGCAAAAAACTATTTCCCCTGCGCCGCCAGCCACGCCATCGCCCTCTCCCCCGCCTCATCTACCGGCAGATACACCAGCAAACGCGACCCGTTTCGCGGCGCGGAATACCAGTACATCTGCTGCAGCGTAAACTCCCCCAGCTCGGGATGGGTAAACAGCTTGAGCTGGTTCTCCACGCCGCGCACGTCGTTACGCTGGTGCCACAGGGTTTTAAACTCTTCGGACACCGCAAAGAAGCGCGCCAGTTTGGCTTCCCACAGCGGGTCGCCCCGGTGCTCGGCCATCGCCGCGCGGAAATAGGAGACAAAAATGGGCAGCACGTCGTCGCGTCTGCCGAGGCGCGCGCGCCACGCCGGATGCGTGAGGAACAGGTAAATACAGTTGCGGTCTTCCGGCGGGATTTCATTGAAATCCACACCCATCAGGTGGCCGAAGCTGTCGTTCCACGCCACGATGTCGAAATTGGGCTTCTGGATGCTGGCAGGTTTTGGCATCAGCGTATCCAGCAGGCGTCGGGTGCCTTCGCTGATGCCCTCGCAGCAGACCGCCTGCGGCGCTTCACCCGGCGGCAAACCCGCTAACACAAACAGATGCCGGGCCTCGGTCGGAGTACATTGCAGCGCTTTTGCCACGGCCGCCATCACCGCGCTGGACGGATTGACGTCCCTGCCCTGCTCAAGCCAGGTATACCAGGTTACGCCCACGTCAGCGAGCATCGCCACCTCTTCCCGGCGCAGACCGGGCGTGCGGCGGCGACCGCTGCGCGGCAGGCCTAAGCGCTGCGGATCGAGACTTTCACGCCGCGCGCGTAAAAATGCCCCCAGCTGTTTTCGGGTGTCATCCTGAAGTGAGACGACGGGTTCAGACATCAGCGCCATAAATCCCCCTGCATGGTAGTGCCAGTACCAGTATAAACAAGAACTGGTACCCGTTTATCTGATGGTAGATGCTACGACCATCTGTTGAATGACGCAATGGAGTTACCATGAATACGTCAGTTGTTTCACCGGGTCGCGCTGGCCTGATATTGCTGTTAACCGGCCAGATGCTTCCGATGATTGATACCTCAATCACCAACGTGGCGCTGGACGCCATTACCCATTCACTGCACGCTACCGCCACCGAGCTGGAGCTGATCGTCGCGCTCTACGGCGTGGCCTTTGCCGTCTGCCTCGCGCTCGGCAGCAAGCTGGGGGATAATTTTGGCCGTCGCCGTCTGTTTATGTGGGGTGTGGCGAGCTTTGGTCTGGCCTCGCTGCTGTGCGGAATGGCGGGGAACATTGAACAGCTGCTCGCCGCGCGCATCGTTCAGGGCGCGGGTGCCGCACTGATCATGCCGCAAATTCTTGCCACGCTGCACGTGACGCTGAAAGGTACGGCACATGCAAAAGCCATCAGCCTGTTCGGCGGCATCGGCGGGATTGCGTTTATCGTCGGGCAGATGGGCGGCGGCTGGCTGGTGTCGGCGGATATCGCCGGGCTGGGCTGGCGTAACGCCTTCTTTATCAACGTGCCGATCTGTCTGATGGTGCTGGCGCTGAGCCGCCGCTTCGTACCGGAAACCCGTCGCGAGACGCCGTCACGCATCGACTGGCCGGGTACCGTGTTGCTGGCCATCATGCTTTGCTGCCTGCTGTTCCCGATGGCGCTCGGCCCGCAGTGGCACTGGTCCTGGCCGCTGAAGGCGATGCTGCTCGCCCTTGTTCCGCTGGCCTGGCTGATGGCGCTGAATGCGCGCAAAAAAGAGCGTGAGAATGCCCACCCGCTGATCCCGCCGCGCCTGCTTGCGCTTCGCAGCGTGCGCTTTGGCATTCTGATTGCGATGCTCTTTTTCAGCGTCTGGTCCGGATTTATGTTCTGTATGGCCCTGACCATGCAAACCGGTCTGGGGATGGCGCCGTGGCAGTCCGGGAACAGTTTTATCGCCCTGGGCGTGACCTACTTTGTTTCGGCGTGGTTCGCGCCGCGGCTGATTGCCCGCTACAGCACCAGCACCATCCTGCTGACGGGTCTGGCGATCCAGATCACCGGCCTGCTGGCGCTGATCGCCACGTTCCGCGTTTGGGGCATAGAGAATACCGCCCTGACGCTGGCACCCGCCACCGGACTGGTGGGCTACGGGCAGGCGCTGATCGTGAACAGCTTCTACCGCATCGGGATGCGCGACATTCAGCCTGACGACGCGGGGGCCGCGAGCGCTATTTTAAGCACGCTCCAGCAGGCCGCGCTGGGTCTTGGCCCGGCCATTTTTGGCGCAATCTTGCTGCACGCGCTGCAAAACCATCACGGGGATTACACCCAGGCGGTTAACGTCTTCCTGATGGTGGAAACGGCCATGATGGTGGTGCTGGCTCTGGCGACGCTGCGCATCCGCCATAGCCTGTGCCTGCCGGTGGTAAAGGTCTGCCAGGCAGCCAAATAAGTTCGTGAATTTGCATAATAGATCCGCAGCCGCCATTATGGGGCTGCAAAAATACAGGAGACGTTATGCAGGAATTGATTGCTCAGGTTGAAGAGTTAGGCATTGAAATTAATCACACCACCTCTTTAGTAATTATCTTTGGTATTATTTTTCTTACCGCCATCATCGTTCATTTTATTCTACACAAAGGGGTGCTTCGCGCATTCGAAAAACGCGCGCAGGCCAGCAGCCATTTATGGCTGCAGATCATCACCCAGAATAAATTATTTCACCGTCTGGCCTTTACCCTGCAGGGGATAATTGTCAATGTCCAGGCGGTACTGTGGCTGCAAAAAGGCAGCGAAGCAGCGGAAATTCTCACTACCTGCGCCAGGCTGTGGGTAATGGTATATGCCCTGCTCTCCTTCTTCTCGCTGCTGGACGTGATTTTCAATCTGTCGCAGAAAATGGCCACCGCGTCACAGCTGCCGCTGAAAGGGATCTTCCAGGGCATCAAGCTGGTGAGCGCCATCCTGGTGGGGATATTGATTATCTCCCTGCTCATCGGCCAGTCCCCGGCGATTCTGATAAGCGGTCTGGGCGCCATGGCCGCCGTGCTGATGCTGGTGTTTAAAGACCCGATACTCGGACTGGTGGCAGGTATTCAGCTTTCCGCCAACGACATGCTCAAGCTCGGCGACTGGCTGGAAATGCCGAAATACGGCGCCAACGGCACGGTGACGGATATCGGCCTGACCACCGTGAAAGTACGAAATTTCGATAATACGATTACGACTATTCCGACGTGGGCCCTGGTCTCCGACGCCTTTATCAACTGGAGCGGCATGTCGGCCTCCGGCGGGCGACGTATTAAGCGCAGTCTGAATATTGATACCACCAGTATTCATTTTCTCGACGAACAGGAGCAGCAGAAACTCATTCAGGCGAAACTGCTGAAGCCTTATCTGGCCGCGCGTCATGAGGAAATTAACCTGTGGAATCAGCAGAACGGTGAAGGGGAATCGGTATTAAACCTGCGCAAGATGACCAATATCGGCACCTTCCGCGCCTACCTGAACGAATATCTGCGCAACCACCCGCGCATTCGCAAAGATATGACGCTGATGGTGCGCCAGCTAGCACCTGACGCGAATGGTTTGCCGATTGAAATATATGCCTTCACCAATACGGTGGTCTGGGCAGAATATGAGGAGATTCAGGCCGACATCTTCGACCATATTTTCGCGGTGGTGGATGAATTTGGGTTGCGTATTCACCAGTCCCCGACCGGGAACGATATTCGCGCCCTGTCGGGGGTCATTGCCAGGTAATCTGTGTAGGCACCCGGGCGTGAAGGCAAGTGCGGTCTGGTGCCCTCACCCCGGCCCTCTCCCACAGGGAGAGGGTGAAAAACGTGCTACTTTTTGCGGGAAAGCTTAAACGTCACAAACAGGAAGATCACCCACACCGGCAGCAGCATCGCCGAGAGACGCATCTCATCCATGGTGCACATCAACACCAGAATTAGCCCCAGGAAAGCGATACAGATGTAGTTCCCCGCCGGGTAAAGCAGCGCTTTGAACTGCGTTTCGCGTCCCTTGCGGCGCATCGCGGCGCGGAATCGCAGGTGCGCCAGGCAGATCATGATCCAGTTCAGCAGCAGCGTGGCGACAACCAGCGCCATCAGCAGGCCAAAGGCCTCTTTCGGCAGCAGGTAGTTGATTAGCACTACCAGCGACGTAATGGCACCGGAAAGGAACAAGGAATTCACCGGCACGCCGCGACGGCTGACGCGGGTAAGGAACTTCGGCGCGTTGCCCTGCACGGAGAGGCCAAACAGCATACGGCTGTTGGAGTAAACGCCGCTGTTATAGACCGACAGCGACGCCACCAGAATGACAAAGTTCAGCGCCGAGGCGACCACGTTGCTGTTCAGATCGTGGAAAATCATCACGAACGGGCTGCTGTCGGATTTCACTTCCACCCACGGATAGAGCGCCAGCAGCACCACCAGCGAGCCGATGTAGAACAGCAGAATACGGTATACCACCTGGTTAACCGCTTTTGGAATGCTTTTATGCGGGTCGTGCGCTTCCGCGGCGGTGATGCCAATCAACTCTAATCCGCCGAAGGAGAACATGATCACTGCCAGCGAGAGGATCAGCCCTTTCCAGCCGGTCGCCAGGAAGCCGCCGTGCTGCCAGAGGTTATCGATCGTGGCGCGCTCGCCGCCGTGGCCGGAGAACAGCAGCCACAGGCCAAAGCCGATCATGCCGATAATCGCCAGCACCTTGATCAGCGCAAACCAGAACTCGGTTTCGCCATACAGGCGGACGTTAACAAGGTTAACGGCGTTGATAATGATGAAGAAGGCCGCCGCCCAGATCCACGTCGGGACATCCGGCAGCCAGTACTGCATGTAGATGCCTGCGGCGGTCAGCTCCGCCATCCCCACCAGCACGAACATAACCCAGTAGTTCCAGCCGGACAGGAAGCCTGCAAACGGGCCCCAGTATTTATAAGCAAAGTGCGCGAAGGAGCCTGAAACCGGCTCTTCAACAACCATCTCGCCAAGCTGACGCATGATCAGGAAGGCAATAATCCCGGCGATACCATACCCCAGCAGTACCGCCGGGCCCGCCATCTGAATAGCGGGGCCGATACCAAGAAACAGCCCGGTACCGATCGCGCCGCCAAGGGCAATTAACTGAATATGTCGATTTTGCAAACCACGTTGCAGCGTCGGATTCTGATCCGACGAGGCTTCGGCGCTACCATGGCCTGAAGCGGATGACGCGTCTTTCACGTCCTACCCCTGTCTCTTTTTTAGAAGGGGCACGTTTTAACACTTCATGCTGGAGGTAGCAAGGGATTGGGGCATCCCTGCCCCGGATAACGAGATGGAACGCTTAGAATTCGTAGCCAACCGAGATCTTAAAGGTGCGCGGTTCGCCCTGCGTGATGTAAGTACCGGAATCGTCCACGCTGGCCCAGTAGTTTTCATTGGTCACGTTATCGATGCCTGCGCGCACGGTCATCTGGTTTGCATTGTGGTTCACCGCGAAGCGATAGCGCATCCCCAGATCCAGCGTGGTGTAGCTGTCCAGCTTTTTGGTGTTTGCCAGGTCAGCGTACTGCGCGCCGGAGTGGTTCACGCGGGCGGTGGCGGTCAGGCCGTCAATCGGCTTGATGTCGTACTCTGCGCCCAGCACGGCGTAAAAGTTCGGAATACCGATCGCATCGTTCCCCTGATTCACGCCATTTTTGGTTTTGGTTAGCTCAGCCTGCAGCCAGGTAGCGCTGGCATTCAGACGCATCCCCAGCAGGGGCTCGCCAAAGACGTTCAGCTCCACGCCACGGTTACGCTGCTCGGCGTCAAGGCCGTAGTGGCCGCTGTCGTCGAGGATCGCCGACGGCATTTTAATTTCGAACAGCGCAAGCGATCCGCCCACGCGGCCAAAGTCCGCCTTCACGCCCACTTCGTTCTGCTTAGAGTGCACGATACCGGTGCTCTGGCCGTAGTTGGTGGCGGTATTAGGCGCGGTTTTGCCCGGCTGCAGCGCTTCGGTGTGGTTGGCATAGAGGGAGATTTCCTCCCACGGCTTGTAGACCACGCCGTAGGTTGGCATCCAGCGGCTGCCGTCGAAGCCGTCTGCCGCGTTTTCCGCACCGGTAATTTTGTTATACCCGCGAACGACCACCTTCTGATGGCGCGCCCCGGCGGTGAACAGCAGCTTATCGTCCAGTACGCCCAGCGTATCGCTCAGCAGCCAGCCCTGAGTACGGGTGCGCCCGCTGGTCAGCGGATCGCTGTATTTCCCGCCTGAGCCGTTGAGGTTGCTGCTATCCGGCATATCCACGCCGGTATTGTGGTAGATGTTGGTCGTCGGGTTATCCTTCGTCGCCGACATTTTCCACGCGATTTTTTCGTTTTTGGTCATCGCCGAGTAGCCGACGTTGACCTTATGCGAGACGAAACCGGTATTGAAATTACCGCGAATGCCCGCCATGCCGCTGACGGAATCGCTGATGCGGTTGGTATCAAGGCGGCTGACCGTTGCCTTGCCGCTTTTATCTACCAGCTTCGGCGCGCTATAGATCCCTTCCTCATGCGCGTGCTGCGCGCCCAGGCCAGTATAGGCGGTCCAGCCGTCGGTGATGTCGTACTCGCTGCGCCACATCCCGAACTCGTTTTCAATGTTGCTGTAGGCCCACTTCTGCGAGAAGTTGCGATCGTTTTTCGGCGGCTCGGGCACGAAATCCACCGCCGAAATATTGACGCTGGTTGGGCTGCCGTGGAAGGTTTTCTTCTGATAGCCCAGATCAAGCGAGGTGCGGAAGCGGTCACCGCTGTAATCCAGGCCGGTAGAGAGCAGCGTGGTGCGGCGGCGATCGTTCGGTATGCCGGTTTCCCCTTCGCGGTGCACCAGATTCACCCGCGCGCCAAACTGGTCGTTGTCGCCGTAGCGACGGCCCGCATCCAGCGTGGTGCCAATCTGAGAATCTGAGGTGTAGTCCACGCCCACTTTCGCCTGCGGGAGTTCGCCCGTGTGTTTTGGCTCAAGGTTGATCATCCCGCCCACGCCGGAGCTCGCCGCGCCGTTCATCAGGGCGTTTGCCCCTTTGAAGATCTCAATGCGCTCAACCATCTGGGTATCCACCACCTGGCGCGGCAGCACGCCGGACAGCCCGCCAAAGGTCATGTCGTCACCGTCGAACTTCAGGCCACGAATACGGTAGGTTTCCGCGCTGTTACCGAAACCCTGAACGAACTGCACGCCCGCGTCGTTGGCGACCACGTCAGCAATGGTTTTCGCCTGCTGATCTTCCACCAGCTTTGAGGTGTAGCTGATGATGTTGAACGGTACGTCCATGGCGTTCTGCTGGCCCAGCATCCCCATCCGTCCGCCGTTTGCCACCTGTCCGTCGAGGAAGGCCGGTACCAGCCGATCGCCACCGGGTTTGAACTCGCTGGCAGGCTTAGCCTGCACGACGAAGGTATCTTCTTTTTGATCGACCGCCGCGAAGGCGGAATGTGTTACCGCGCCAACGGCGAGCGCCAGTAGCGTTTTGTGTATGTTGGTGTTGTTCATCGTTAACTCATTTGAAAGTGCGCGCAAAAATGACCCGTTGTCGGGCCTTAGAATGTATTGATAGCAATGCAAATGAGAACTATACGCATTATCTATGCGTTAGCAAGCGTAACCGCGAACAACATGAATAGATGGGGAGACAGGGTGAGGAACAACCACCCCGTTTCGGGGTGGCTGCAGTGACGTTATTTTTTCTTGTAGATATTGGCCGTACCGTGAATTTTATTGTTGGTGTTCCCTGACGTGAGCACCAGGACATCTGCGCCTTTCTTATCGGCTTTCTCAATCAGTTCTTTTTTTGCATCATCAACCGATACCTCATTCGAGGTACTTACCGTACCGATTTTTTGATACTGAGACGCAACTTTCTTGAACTCATTTTTTGTCAGCAACTGAGCAGCAAAAGCATTGGTCGTAAACAGTAACGCCGTTCCCAACAAAATAGCAGTCGTCTTTTTCATAACCTTTTTTCCTTGAGATTAATCAGCAACTACGAAAAACCTCACGCATTGTGGTGAGGTTTTATGAGCATGGTAGAGAATCTCAGGAAATGCCATACGTTCGGGAAAATTCTTTTATAACAACCCGTTGCATGAAATTACTAACGAATATTAAGAATATTCGAATACCCGCGCGGTGCCAGCAATATCAATGCGTACCGCCGTGCCCGGGTTCCATCCTGGCTGGCTGACGGTCTTCAGAATCACGGGCTGTTGCTGCCCGGCTAATCCGAGGGTGAGCGTCGATAGCTGTCCGGTGAAATCCACATCAAGAATCGAGATCGGGCTTTCATGTGAGGCACATGCCGTCACGCGTAATTGTTCAGGGCGCATCATCACCCTGCCCTGTCCTGTCGCATGCGCGTTGTCCGTCGGCACTTCACCCAGCGCGCACACGGCATACCCGGCAGCGAGTTGAGCTGGCAGGATCACGGCGTCGCCAAGAAACAGCGCCGTCTCTTCGTCAACGGGACGGGTGTAAACCTCATAAGGCGTACCGACCTGTGTGAAGCGTCCGGAGCGCATCACGGCAACCTGCGTGGCAAAGGACAACGCTTCGTTCTGATCGTGGGTGACCAGAATCGAGGCCACGCCCGCTTCGGCCAGCAGATCGGCCGTTGCCTTACGCGTCATGGCGCGCAGGCCGGTATCCAGCGCCGAGAACGGTTCATCCAGCAGCATCAGTGAAGGACGCTGGGCCAGCGCACGGGCAAGCGCCACGCGCTGCTGCTGCCCGCCGGAAATCTCGTGAGGCCAGTGCGTTGCCAGCTGCCTGTCCAGAGACACCATTTCCATCAGCGCCTCAACGCGCTGGCGTTTCTCGTGGCGGGTGCCATCCAGCCCCCAGGCAATGTTGTCTGCCACGTTGAGGTGCGGGAACAGCGCCCCCTCCTGAGGTACAAAACCGATCCCGCGCTGGTGGGCAGGGACAAAACGGTTTTCATCAAACAGCGTTCTCCCCTGCATGACAATACGCCCGGTGTCAGGCGTTTCGAAACCGGCAAGAATACGCAGCAGCGTGGTTTTCCCCGACCCGGACGGCCCGACAATCGCCGTCCTGCTCCCCGGCGCAACGCTCAGGTTCAAGCTGTCGAGCACCTGCACATCAGCAAACGATTTAGAAATGGCGGTTAATTCAAGCATGTCATAGCCCTGCAATTTTTTTCGACTGCATATAGAGAATGGCGGTCAGCGGGAGTGAAATCAGGATCATCAGCATCGCGTAAGGCGCGGCGGCCACATAGTCAATTTCACTGGTCAGCGCCCAGAATCCGGTGGAGAGCGTACGCGTGCCCAGCGGAGAGAGCAACAGCGTGGCGGTCAACTCGTTGCTGACGCCGAGGAAAACCAGCGCGGCACCCGCCGCAGCACCGGGCGCGGCCAGCCGCATCGTAACGCTCCAGAGCGCCTTCGCGGGCGTGCTGCCCAGGCTGCGCGCCACGTTTTCCAGCTCAACCGGCGCCTGCGCAATTCCCGCCCGCAGGTTGATGAGCGCTCGGGGCATAAACATCAGCAGGTAGGCCAGGAACAGGGTAATTTCCGTCTGGTAAATGGGGCGGGCGTAATGAATGGTGACGGTGACCAGCGCCAGCGCCGTGACAATGCCCGGCAGTGAACTGGTGATATAGATGCACCCTTCCAGCATCCGAAAGATACGGTGCGGATAGCGGATACCGAGCCACGCGATGGGGATCACGCACGCCGTCGTCAGGAGCGCACCGCCCACGCCGAGCATCAGCGTCTGGCGCAGGGAGTGCCAGAGATCGGGACTCATCCAGTTTTGCACGCCGCCGAGCCAAATCCAGCGACACAGGACAATCAACGGCACGCCCAGCGCCAGCACGATCAGCACGATGAAAAACAGCTGGCCCAGCGCGGCAGCCGCAGGCTTCAGCGGCCAGCGTTTTTGCTCGCGCGCGGCCCCGGCGCCAATGCGCGCGTAGCGTGCTTTTCCGCGCGTTACGCCTTCCAGCACCAGAATAGCCAGACAGCACAAGGCCAGCACGCCCGCCAGCATGTTCGCCGCCGGGCCGCTGAAGGTAGACTGGAACTGGTCATAGATTGCCGTGGTGAAGGTATCAAAGCGGATCATCACGTACAGGCCATATTCCGCCAGCAGATGCAGCGCCACCAGCAGCGCGCCGCCGCAGATAGCCAGCTTGAGCTGCGGCAGCACCACGCGGAAAAAGACCCGCCAGGGCGGCGTGCCGAGCGATGCGGCGACATCTTCAAGCGTCGGGTCAAGACGACGCAGCACCGCCGCAACCGGCATATAGATAAACGGATAGTAGGCCAGAACGGAGAGGAACACGCCCGCGGAGAGCCCATGCATGGAGGGGACAACGCTTACCCAGGCATAGCTTTGCACAAACGCGGGGATCGCCAGCGGGGCGACCGCCAGTGCAGACCAGATCCCTCGCCCGGCAAGCTGCGTGCGCTCGGTGAGCCAGGCTATCGCCACGCCCGTCACGATACACAGCGGAACCGCTAAAGCCGTCAGCCACAGCGTGTTGCTGAGTAGCTCAGCAACACGCGGGCGAAACACCAGCGCCTTAATGGTTTCCCAGCCGGTCTCAATGCCAATGGCAATGATAAAACCCAAAGGCAGAAGCGCCATTAATGAAAACAACACAGCTAACGCAACCATCGGCAGTGCAGGACGCCTGCGGGCAGGCTCCTGCACTGTGTTTTTTCCGATGTCGAGACTCAGACCAGACATAAGACGTTCACTTCACTCTCAGGATCACAGCAGACCGGCTTGCGTCATCAGCTCGATAACTTTTTTACTGTTGAGCGTTGAAGGTTCAACTTTCGGTGCATCAAGATCTTTCAGTGGGACCAGTTTCGGATTTGAGGCCGCGTTTACGCCCACAGCGTATTCAAAGGCGTTGTTGGTACGCAGACTCTCCTGACCTTCTTTGCCGGTAATGTATTTGATGAAGGCCTGCGCCTGGGCTTTGTGCTTGCTGGACGCCAGCACGCCACCGCCGGAAAGGCTCACAAACGCGCCCGGATCCTGGTGTTTGAAGTAGTAGAGCTGGGTGTTTTTGCTGTTTTCACCGGTTTTAGACTGATCGACAAAGCGGTAGTAGTGATAAATCACGCCGCCATCAATCTGGCCGGCATTGACGGCTTTCATCACCGTGCTGTTGCCTTTATAGGCAACGAAATTAGCTTTCATCGCCTTAAGCCATTCCAGAGTGGCCTTTTCGCCTTTCAGAGCCAGCATCGCGCTCACGATGGCCTGGAAATCCGCGCCTGACGGTGATGCCGCCCAGCGGCCTTTCCACTCGGGTTTCGCCAGATCCATCAGCGACTTAGGCAGCTGCTGCTCGTTCAGTTTTGCCGGGTTATAGACGAATACCGTGCTGCGGGCGGCAATGCCGATCCAGCGACCGTGCGCCGGACGATACTCTGCCGGTACCTGCTTCAGGGTGTCTGCATCCAGCGGCGCAAACAGGTTAGCGTTATCCACCAGCACCATGGACGGTGAGTTTTCCGTCAGGAATACGTCGGCCGGCGATGCGCTGCCTTCCTGAACCAGCTGGTTACCCAGCTCGCTGTCATCACCATTGCGCAAAGTCACTTTAATGCCGGTTTCTTTGGTAAAACCGTCAACCCACGACTTCACCAGGTTTTCATGCTGCGCGTTATACACAACGATACCTTCGTTGTTATCGGCGGCAACTGATTGTGTGGAAAGGAAAAGGGATGACGACAACAAGGCAAGCGAGAAGCAGGACAGCAGGCGAGAATTCATGAACATATCCTTAATAGACCAACGGGAGTAACCACTCATAGCTTTGTGGGACAGGATTAAAGCACACAACAACGCTAATGATAATTAGTATCAATCCAGTTTACGCGTAAAAGTGTAAAATTTCATTATTGCGTGGTTTGAAATGATAAAAATCCAGATGGGAAAGATAGTTCAATTCAAAATTAAGAAAACCTTAAGACTGAACGGAAGAAGAATTCATTAGCCTTCTATTTATTATTGCGACATTTAATGCACAGATGAAGAACTCTCCCGCCAGAGAAGCGGGAGAATGTAATGCAGTGTGTTATTTATCGATTAAATTAAAATCACCCTGGTTATATCTTTGCCCCTGGATATTGTCAGGCGTAAAGACATGGTCAACGAACTTAATATCAGAATCGGAAAGATTCAGGCTGACCGCCCCCGCATTATCCTGCAAATGCGCTATTTTTCGAGCCCCGGGAATAGGAACAATGTCATCTCCTTTACTCATCACCCATGCGAGGGCCAGCTGCGCGAGGGA
The DNA here is from genome assembly GCF_900113755.1 of Enterobacter sp. NFIX59. Classification (NCBI taxonomy): domain Bacteria; kingdom Pseudomonadati; phylum Pseudomonadota; class Gammaproteobacteria; order Enterobacterales; family Enterobacteriaceae; genus Enterobacter; species Enterobacter sp. NFIX59. The sequence continues at coordinate 1,549,989 of NZ_FOQN01000001.1, forward strand.
ACAGCGGTATTTATCCGCGACATCCTGTAGCTGGCCGAGCAGCTGTTGGTTTTTCTGCATCGCTGCTTTCTGGAAGCGGGGCAGGTTCCGCCGGAAATCATCCTCGCCAAAGCCGGAGCTGTCCGTGATTTTCCCGGTTAAAAATCCGCGACCCAGCGGACTGTAGGGCACAAACCCAACGCCCAGCTCGCGGCAAGCGTTGAGAATGCTTTCCTCCGGCTCGCGAGTCCAGAGCGAATATTCCGTTTGCACGGCGGTAATCGGATAAACTTTGCAGGCCCGGCGTAACGTGTCGGCTGAGACTTCTGAAAGCCCGATATGGCGAACTTTCCCTTCCTTGATTAAATCAGCCATTGTTCCCACAACGTCTTCAACAGGTACAGACGGGTCGACGCGGTGCTGATAAAGCAGATCGATAGTCTCGATATTGAGACGTTTAAGTGAACCTTCTACCGCTTCACGAATATGTTCAGGGCGGCTGTCAACACCAGCCATACGTTCAAGCCCGCGTCCGGAGGGAAGGATGCGAAAACCAAATTTAGTCGCAATCTGTACCTTGTCGCGAATGCCTTTAATCGCTTTCCCGACCAGGACTTCATTATCATAGGGGCCATAAACTTCCGCGGAATCAAGGAAGGTAACGCCCAAATCGACCGCAGCGTGAATGGTATTGATCGCCTCCGATTCTTCGGCGCCACCATAGGCAAAACTCATCCCCATACAACCCAACCCCAGCGCTGACACCTGGAATTTATCTTTTCCCAGATAACGTGATTTCATCTTATATTCCTGTTTTGATAAATGACAAGAAATATATACTTTCATTCTTAACGCATAACAATTAGTATATTTTTAATGCAGTATTTTATGAGAATTAACAATGAAAAACGCACCAGAATTACAACATATAGAAATATTACTTCTTATTGTAAAACACGGGAGTTTTCGTCAGGCCGCAAAAGAATTAAATGTTTCAGCGCCGACGTTAACTGTCGCCATAAATAATCTTGAAGAAAAACTTGGGGTTAGACTTTTGAATCGCTCCACCCGAAGCTTGTCTTTGACGGCCGTCGGTAAAGCGTTTCTTGATGACGTGACGCCCGTCCTGAATGACTACAGACGCGTCATTGATAATCTCAATGACCACAAAGAAAAGCCTGAAGGCGTCATCAAAGTCAACTTACCCCGGATCGTGGTTGATCTCTTTTTTCAAAGCCATTTCGTTACGTTCAAAAATAATTACCCGGGTATTAAATTAGAGTTGTTCACCACTGACAGAAAAATTAATATTATCGACTCAGGTTTCGATGCCGGAATACGGTATACACAAGATGTTCCTAAAGATATGGTTGCCATTCCCTTTGGTGGCAAGATGGCTCTTATTCCCGTTGCCAGCCCTGATTTTCTGAAGAAATCAGGCACGCCTGACTCACCAAAAGATCTGGTCAATTTCAGGTGTATAAATCGCTGTTTTCCTGATGGAAAGCTGTATCGCTGGGAGTTTATGGATCCACAAGGGGAAACAATGGAGGTATCTGTTAATGGCGATCTGGTTGTCGATTCAGATGCGGCAATGATCCAGGCTGCTGAATATGGGTTAGGGATTGCGTTTGTTTATGAGAATCTGGTTGAGGATAAAATTAGCGAAAACAAACTTGTCCGTTTGCTACCTGATTATACCTATCCCGCTGATAATTTTTGTGTTTACTACCCGAGCCGAAAACATCTGCCAGCACCGCTGAGAACCTTCATAGCGTGGGTGATGTCGATGAATAAAGACGTGCGTTGAGAGGAAATGGCACGCCCTGTAGGATTCGAACCTACGACCTACGGCTTAGAAGGCCGTTGCTCTATCCAACTGAGCTAAGGGCGCACTGAGAAGCGTGTGCTTCGCGGTGGTGAAACGCGAAGAATTATACGGTCAATGGCAGGTGAGTCAATGCCTTTTCCGCTTTCCTGGGCAATTACCGCTAGCCGGTTGTAAATACGGCTATTTTCTCAACATTTCTCCCTGTTTCACCGTAAAATTTAGCGCTGCGAAAAGGCCTAGTTGCATTTAAGTAACGCCTGCTGTTTTCCTGAACGTCAGCTCGTCACACTAGAGTCAGGTATCCCGGCCGCCTGGAGGCTGACAGACAACAGGACAATGGAGTGACAGCGCAAAACCTGATCGATACGCCCCCCCGGTTACAGTACCTTTCTCAGGACATCGTCGGCATTAAGCTTGAGCCTATCGTCGCCCTCACCTCCTTGCGCCAGGTTGGCGTGGAGGTCCTTAGCGTTCTGTCCGACACCCGCCACAGCGAGGACTTTTTTTGCGATCGGTCCGCTGAGTGGTCGATAACCCTGCTTGAAGCGCAGCTTGCCACGCTAAAAAATACGCCGCACGGACATAACCTTTTTATTAATCTGCCGATAACCGTCCTGACGGAGCCTGCGTCTTTTCAGCGACTTATCAGGTTACCTGGCGTGCAGCTCAATATTGAGATTGTCGACCTCGCGTCCTTTTTGGCGCTAACCGTCGCACAGAAGCAGCATGTGGTTCAGAATCTGCAGCAACTTAGCAGACAGGGACACGCTATCTGGCTGGATGACGTGGACGACGTCTTAGTGCAGTCGTTTTTATCCTGTCGACTCCCGTTAAGCGGCGTCAAAATAGATAAGGAAGCATTCTGGCGTTTACGCGACACCCCTGCGCTGAGGCAACTGGTTTCCCTTTGCTTTCAGCTGGCCGGGAAAGTGCTTATTGAAGGTATTGAGACTGAACGCGATCGTACCTGGGCACTGCAGGCAGGCGCAGACCTCGGCCAGGGATATTACTGGCCGTCCTGGACATGGCCGGAGGATTAAAACGCCATTTCCAGGAGGGAGACCATGCGAATGACAGTGCGCCGTTACCGGCGGCGGCGTACAGGAAGTGATGCACTGGGATTTACGCGCTCACCTTTTGCTCCCCCCTTTTTCGACCGACTCGAATTTTTGAGCCAGTCCATCAGCCAGCCCCGCAAAACAGACGCCCCTTTTATCCTTCTGGTGACGGAGGATCACTACCTGCGCACCGGCTTTCTCAACGGGCAGTTTCCTCTGAGCAGCTGCTGCGACTACGCCACGCTGGACGACGCCCTTATCGCTCAGACACAGTGGCCCTCCGCCCGTCTGGTCGTGGATATAGAAAGCCGGTCCACGGGGCTGCTGGAGAAACTGGATCAGTTGAGAAGGCATAGCCTGTTTCCTCCGTACCTGACGCCCTGGCTGTTAGTCCGGGCCGATAATTACGACACCCGCCTCTTCTGCAAAGCGGCAGGTCCCTTTCATGTGCTCGAACGCCAACTGAACGCCGCCGCGCTCCAGCACAGCCTGCTGGATACCCGCCCCCCGCAGGGTTCCGACAAAGACTGGTTCTCACGCAATGAATGGCCCATCCTGCAGGAGCTCTCACGGGGCAAGACGCTGCGTCAGATTGCCCTGATGCAGAATCGCCCCTATAGCCGCATTATCTATCGTCTCAGCTGCATCCTGCTGAAGCTGGGGCTGAGCCATCGCCAGGAATTGCTTCATCTTCTTAATAACCTCTCAGACTGCACGTTTTCACTCACGTCCTAACCCCTTATTTCCTAAAGCGGTTTAGGAATTTACTTACCAATTGCGTTACATAAATGTTAATCTTTAACAATAAAATCGAATTTATAACTATTCCTAATTTATGGGCGTAAACCTTGTGAAATGCCATAAATTGAATGAACGGCAGCACTTTCCTCCATCCGTTAAGCGAATGCAGATAGCGTTAACAAGATGATAATGATGTAAAAACAAGCAGCTTAGCGACAACGTCCAGGAGTAAAAAGCGAAGCGGGTAGCATGTTCTCCTGCGGACCTGGTGCCGTTATCGTGGTCAACGCAAGCACTTTCGGATGAAGGTCTGACGGCCTGCGAGGGCAATTTTTAACCTCCGCGTCGCGGGTTCGCCCCCAGAAATGATGTCTATTTTTGTTAACAATTGATCAACATACAGAGATATCTGTTATTTTTTGTTATTACATAAAGATGAAAATATGCGGTAAATGAGATAATAGGATATTTCCGCTAATTTTAAAAAAATAGTGATTCAGATCCAGAAGATAATACAAACCCATACGCGGATATTAATTTACAGGGTTTTCGGAAAAAACTTACCCTGTATAATAAGATGCGTACCAAATTTGAATAAGAAAAACCTTTTTGCCAACACCAGCCTAATGAGATGACCGCGCTGAGGCATAGTTCTTTTCATTACGTAAACAAGGATGCTTTCGCTCTTTCCAGGGAAATACTACGGTATAGGGATCTGCACATTATATCCTTCCGGCATTTCGAGAGTTTTACCAAACTCTGCATAACGCTTTTAACAATCTGAGGCATTAAAAATGAAACCGGCATCCGTTATCATTATGGACGAACATCCTATCGTCAGAATGTCGATAGAAGTCCTGCTACAGAAAAATAAGAATATCGCAGTCAAGCTCAAGTCTGGCGATAGCCATGAAGTCCTTGACTGTATCCGCAATCACCCTATCGATCTGGTGATCCTTGACATTGAACTCACGGGCACGGATGCTTTCGCTTTACTTAAGAGAATCAGAAACTTAAACAAAGAGATTAAGGTTCTGTTCCTCTCGTCTAAATCAGAGCTATTTTACGCGGGTCGCGCCATTCGCGCCGGGGCAAATGGCTTCGTCAGCAAACGGAAAGATTTGGGTGAGATCTACAACGCCGTAGAAATGATCCTGATGGGCTATTCCTTTTTCCCGTCGGAAACGCTGAACTTTATAAACCACCTGGGTTCAGGGAAAGGGATGGCAGTAGATATGCCATTATCGAATCGTGAGGTCACGGTATTACGGTATCTGGCGAATGGATTATCCAATAAGGAAATTGCTGAACAGCTACTATTAAGCAACAAAACTATTAGCGCGCATAAATCCAATATTTATTCCAAGCTGGGTGTGCAAAGCATCGTGGAATTAATTGACTACGCCAAAGCGCACGAACTGCTTTAACCTGAATTCACTCCCTGCAGCTTATCTGAGCTGCAGGGAGTGCGGTCAGAGCTAATTATAGTTAATCATAAAGGTGGCATCCGCATCGGCTCGTCCGGGCTGAGGGTTATCTGCGGTGGCAATATAATTGGCATAAAACGACAATGTCGCATTCCCCTGCGCATCAACCGACACCGGCTGGCTGGCCTGCTGGAGAGCCAGACGCGTTTTATCCGCATCCCTGATCTCTACCGCGACGTGACTTGCTGTACTGGCGTCATTGAGCGCCAGCAAACCGTTATTGCTCCCGTCAGCTTTACCCGAAAACGTAATGGACGCCGCGCCCGGCGGGCAGCCGGTCAGCTTCAGCGTAAACGGCATGGGCTGCGTGCGGCTCCCGGTGGTGCTGAGCTGTTTCGTGGGCCAGGTGCCCAGCGTGACGGTCTTGTCGCTGTCGCTGCCCTCGGCAACGCAGGTAAAATCAACGATATTGCCGTAGAGCCGAATGTTAATCTCGCCCAACGCGGTGTCCGCCTGAGCCTGTGTGCAAAGCGCAAAAAGCGCCACGGTGATAAAACGGATCCCGTTTCGCATATTGGCTCCTTAGTCGTAATCCACGCGCAAATACCCGCGCGAGGTGAAACGCCCTTCCGCTGGCTTATTGCCCGTCACGCTCACCGGCCAGACCCGGATCCCCACCTGCGCCTGCGCGCTGTCGTCAAGGCGGAACGGAATTTTGCTTGTCAGGTTGTTAGGCGTGAGCGGCGCTCCGCTCTCGTTGGCAATGATGAACCCCACATCCGGGTTATCCGACACCAGCACATTATCAGAGACTTTTTCCGCCTCGACGCGCATCGTCAGCATGGCGTTCGCCTCCACGTTGGTGCATTTGATCGCAATGGTTTTGCTTTGCGATGAGACGCCCTCCGGCTTGTTACCCACGCCCGCCTTGCTGAACAAAGAGGCGCCAATGTCACCGAAATCAAACTCCACCACGTTACCGGCATTAATGGCGCAGCTTTGCGGCACCTGAATGGTTCCGCTGTAGCTAATGGTATAGACCGGCGTGGTTAGCGGATCGGAGGAGGTAGTGGTGACGTAGACGCGGAACATGGTGGCGCGCGGGATCACCACCATGTTGATAAAACGCCGGGTCACCTTAAGGCGGAAGACAAGGCTGGAGTCCTGAACGCCAAACGGTTTGTTTTTGGAGACGTTAGGATGACTCCCCATCTGGATATAGCTTTTTGGCGGGTAAAACACGCCAGCGTAGCTGTCCGTGATTTTCATGGCCCCGTCCAGATAGTCGTTCAGCTTCAGATACTGGTAGCCATCGCTGGTCCCGGTGATTGGATAATCCGTCACATAGCTGCGCTTGGTGGTGTTCCCGGTCGTGCCCTTCGGGCAGACGGCATTCACCCCTACCCACTGCGATTTTTCGCTGAGCGTTACGACCTGTCCAATCTGGTTATTCGAGCTATTGAATTTATCCGTCAGGTCGTAATGCACCTCCGTCGGCACGCCTTTCTCATTGACGCACACGGTAGCGAATGCGTTTGTCGCGGGCAGTAACGCCAGCAGCGACAAGGCAAAGATTTGGGTTTTAATCACAGCTGATCCCCTTAAGTGTGATTGCCTGTTGCAGGCTCTTTTCAGACAAGCTGTAAGGTGCGCGACACTGGGACTGCGCCCCGTCGCCCCACTGGATCAGCAGTTCGCCTTCCAGCGGCAGCCCACTCAGGTAAATTTGCCCGTCATCCCCCACCATGCTGGTGACACCGCTTCGGGTTTCACGGACCACCGCGCCGAACGGCACGGGCTGGTTACCGCGCATCACCGTCAGTAGAGCGCGTACGCCAATGCGGGTATCAAAGCTGGCGCGCACCAGCGCGCCTTTCGTCGGCACCACGCTACTCACGTTGTTTTCGATATCGGTGTTGTTGCTCATGGTGTTGGTATCCAGCGCCACGCGGTTGTAGCGATAGACGGTGGCATACGGCATCACCGCGTAGCCTCGCCAGTCGGTTTTCACCCCGGTCTGGTTTTCAATGCTGACGCCTGATGCCCCCGGCGCTTTGATCAGCACGTTGGTGTCGCCCAGCGGCTGGCTGAAGGTCACGCCGTCGGCGTGTCCGACCACCCCGCCGGAGAGCTGCCAGTTGAGATCGTGCTGATCGTCGCTGTAGTTGTAGCCCACGCCCAATGTGCCGTAAGTCGCCTGCCAGTTGGCGCTGGCGCTTCCGCTTGCGCCGTTGGTGCTGGTGTGTCCCTGGGTCACGCTGTAGTTCAGGTTGCGGTCCTCCAGCAGCGTTCCGCTGACGCCGGTTTGCCAGCTTGTGTCGCCATCGCTGTTTCGACTGGCGGATGCCGTAGCGTAGGCGCGGTCAATCGCGCTGTCCCGGCGATAGCCCTGACGGGTAAAGAGGCTGAACGGCACGGAGACGTTAAATGACGCGATCCGATCGGTGCCGTCTATCCCAACGGATTTGTTCCACGACCACGAAACGGAGTAGTTGATTCCCTTCACGCCGCCCGCATAGCCCAACTGGTACCAGAGGTTCGTCTCATCGGTTCCCCAGTAGGTCTGCTCGCTACCGGAGATATAGACCGAGCCGTAGTCCCCCAGCGACTGAGATACGTTGAGTTGGAAGCGGCCTTTTTTATTCCACGTCAGGTTGTGATAACTCTGCACGTCTGGAACATCGTTATCGTTCTGGCTATCGGCATACTGATAGCCTTCCATTGAGCGCCAGGCGACATCGTCGAGGGTGTAAAAGCCTTTCGTGGAGTAGCGGTAGCCCAGCAGCTGGAAGTTGGTGCCGAAGCCGTTAAGGGATTTCGCATAGAGGAAGCGCAGAGACTGCCCTTCATGCTTGCTGTCGTCCGCAAGCTGGCTGCGGGCGTGGGTGATATCGAGCGAGACCGCGCCCCAGTCGCCCAGGTTTTTTCCGGCTCCGACGGCCACCGCGGTATAGCGTGACGCCAGCTGTGTCCCGCCGTAGAGCGTGTAACCGTTGGCAAGACCGGTAATCAGGGTGCCCTGGGTGAAGAACGGCGTATCCTGATCGCTGTTACCGCTGCGGTAATCCCCCGCGACGAGGTCGTACTTCCAGCGCCCTTCACGCTGCAGAAGCGGCACGGTGGAGTACGGCACGGTATAGCGCTGCTGGGTGCCGTCTTTCTCTTCGACCGTGACCTCCAGGTCACCGCTTGAGGAGGTCGGGTTAAGATCGGTAATGGCAAATGCGCCCGGCTGGACATAGCTTTGATAGATAACGTAGCCATTCTGGCGAACCACCACTTTGGCGGGCGTACGGGCGATCCCGCGCACGGTCGGCGCGTAGCCCTGCAGGCTGTCCGGGTACATGCTGTCAGACGAGAAGAGCCGCCCGCCGCGGAACCCCATGCTGTCGAAAACGTCATTCCCGGTATTGCTGTCGCCCAGCACCAGTTCGCTTTTCAGCGGGATAACGGTGCGCTGCGCCCAGGTGCCAATATTCTGCCACTCGCTGTGACGCTGCCCGTTATTCTGCGTGTACCGCCATGCGCCGTTGTTACGTAAACGCCAGGCGCCATAGTTCAACCCGCTTTGCAGGTTCAGATAATAGCTGTCGTCTTCGCTTCCCCGGTTACCGGTGAAGCTGTAGTTCACCAGCGCGGCGGGGATGCCTTCATCCCACTGTTCGGGCGGAATATAGCCCCGGGCGCTGTTCTGCAACGCCACCTGCGGCAGGCTGACGTCCAGACGCTGTGAGGCAAAGTTGAATACCGTTTCGCTGCCGGGTATGGCCGTAGCCAGCGGAACGCAGGTCTCGCCCTGCACCTTAGCCAGCTCGGGAAACGCCGCAACGTTGACGCCAAAGCGGTCAAGCATCGCGCGCGTAATGCAGGCCGATAAACCGCCCGCCACCGGTGGCGTATTCTCGGCCTGCTCAAAACGCACGTCCTGGGTACCGATAAACTCATCGTTGCGCCAGATATCCACGCGATAAACGCCGGGTGCCTGCTGGTGTCCTTGTTCAAAACGCGACAAATCCGCCACGCTGGCGGTGTCGTCGGACAAAAAGGCCGGGTTGAAATAGCTTTCGCTCCAGCCAGCCTGCGGCCAGAGCGCAGCCATCAGCGCCAGCGCAACCGGGCAGTAACGTCTCTGGTGGTTTTTCATCGCCCTGACTCTGCTCACAGGTTGACGCTACGCGCCGGGGTGATGGCACCGTAGTCATTCACGCTCTGCCAGGAAAGCGTACCGCTGGCACCGGCTGGCAGCACCTGCTGAGCCGAGCTTTTCGGCGCAACCATCAGGTTATCCAGCTGCTGCCCGCCCAGCTTCAGATTGACGAGGGTGATGTAATACGGGGACGCGTTGCTGACTTTGAGATGGCTGCCCGCGCGTTCGAACCGCAGCTGGGAAAGCGCCTCTTCCGGCTGCATCGCCAGGTTGTTCGGACGCACAAACAGCTTGATGCGCGAGAGGATCGCCAGCTGCAGCACGTTATTGTTTTCCGTTTTCGCTTTGTTCACTGACGGGATCGCCTTCACGTTCATGTAAAACAGCGATTCGCGGTCGGCAGGCAGCGCCGGCCCGGCGTAAATAATACGCAGCGTGTTTTCACTGTTCGGCTCGCTAACAAACAGGGGCGGCGTGACGGCAAAGGTTTTTTCTTTTTGCCCGTTCGCATTTTCGATCCACGCGTTAATTAAATAGCGTTCCTGTTTGTTGCTGTTGGTGATCGCCAGCGACGTTTGCTTCGCCTCTGCGGGATAAATAACACGCGTGGCCCCCAGCGCAATACCGCCGGATGCATTTGCGCAGGCAGAAACCATTATCAAAATAAACGATAAAAAAAGTCCTGGTTTAATTAGGGTATTCATCACAACCGTACCTTTAATAATGTGTTCGCAGGTGTTATGGATAAATCAACGTAAACCAGACATCCGACTGAATTTTGCCTGGCTCGAGATGTTCGGAAATAGCCCGATAGCGAGCGCTAAAATGGAACGCGAGCTCGCGGGTTTCGATCGGCAGCCAGCTGACGGCCGTGGCGTTTGGGATAATCTGACGCTGCTGTTCGTCAAAGAGCGCCAGCCCGACGCCGCTGCTGACAGGTGTTTCACCCGGCCGCGATGTCGCCAGAAAGACCTGCGGATCCTCTGCGGGTGTGACGCCCTGAAACTGGATCCCCACGGTGCGCGAAACATCAACGCTGCAGTCCAGCAGCCGCACGGTGAAAGGCACATTCACCGTGGAAAAACTGCCCACGCCGGAAAATGAATTGGTTCGGTACTGCCCCATGTCGATGCGCATATTCTGGCTATCGGGCGCCACGGCGCAGCCGCCGTTCACCAGTTCACCCCGAAGATGAACCTTGCCACCTTCGATCACCACGGTATGCGCCGATGCCGGGCAAGCCATCGCAAGGGTTAACAGCAGTAGTGTTCCAGTCCTTGTCATCCTTCGTTCCTGGCAATAGCGTATGACGGGCCTCGTCCCTGAGGCCTGAACATCCCTGTGCGGAGGAATTACTCGTATTTCATTACGAAGGTGGCGTCAGCGTTCGCCTGGCCCGGCTCGGTGGTGGCAGCCGTTGATTTATAACGCGCGGTGAACTTCAGGGTGTTGGTCCCTTCGATCAGCGTCTGCGCAGCAGAGAAGGTCGCGCCGTCTGGGGTCAGAACGCTGGATTTGCTGTCGAGGATCTCGATACCCACGCCTTTCGCGGTGTTGTCGTTGCTACCGGAAGTCACGGCCAGCAGGGTTTTGTCGGTTGGGTCGATCTGACCGGTGAACGCAACAGCTGCAGTTTTGGCAACCAGCGGATCGCAATCGTTCAGTTCAATGTTGAATGGAATATTAGAGGTGGTGTCGCCCACTTTGGTAAATTTCGCGGTGCGATACTGACCCAGATTAACGGTCTGCTCGGAAGAATCCGTATTTACTGAACAAGCGGCATTAACCAGCTCACCTTTAAAATGTACGGTACCGCCATTTACGGAAACCGGCGCAGCAGGATCTGCTGCATTTGCGGCACCCGCAACCAGGGCCAAAGTTGCAATAACAGTAGAAGCAATGTTGCTGAGTTTCATGTCTATTCCTTTAAAATGTAAATAACCCTTCCCGCGAATAATCGGGAATAAGAAATACGTTCAATTGAGTAATTGAAAGCTTATTTCGGAGGAGACAAAGTAGCTCAGGAGGCGATTTTTAAATATGTCAAAACGCTGCCATTTCGCCAGGTCACATCCTAATCCCGCCTAAGAAATTGACCATCCCTTAAGAAGGGTTTTTGCGTCTTGCTGATAAAAACGCGTAAAGGGTGACTGACAGCGAGGCTCGCTTCTGACAAAATACACGCATCCCCCCTTTCAAACGTTACAGACGGAATCTTCTCTCTGATGGCAGCAAAGATTATTGACGGTAAAACGATTGCGCAGCAGGTGCGCTCTGAGGTCGCGGAAAAAGTGAAGGCGCGTAAATCCGCCGGAAAACGCGCCCCCGGGCTGGCCGTTGTGCTGGTTGGCAGCAACCCGGCATCGCAGATTTATGTCGGCAGCAAGCGCAAAGCGTGTGAAGAGGTCGGCTTCGTCTCCCGCTCTTACGATTTGCCGGAAACCACCAGCGAAGCAGAACTGCTGGAACTTATTGACACTCTGAATGCCGATAAAGAGATCGACGGCATTCTGGTTCAGTTGCCGCTGCCAGCAGGTATCGACAACGTGAAGGTGCTGGAGCGTATCGCACCGGATAAAGACGTGGACGGTTTCCATCCGTACAACGTTGGCCGCCTGTGCCAGCGTGCGCCGCGTCTGCGCCCGTGCACGCCGCGCGGCATTGTGACGCTGCTGGAGCGTTATAACATCGACACCTACGGCCTGAACGCCGTGGTGATTGGTGCCTCTAACATCGTGGGCCGTCCGATGAGCATGGAGCTGCTGCTGGCCGGCTGCACCACCACCGTGACCCACCGCTTCACCAAGAACCTGCGTCACCACGTCGAAAATGCCGATCTGCTGATCGTCGCGGTCGGTAAGCCGGGCTTTATTCCGGGCGAGTGGATTAAAGAGGGTGCGATCGTCGTGGACGTGGGGATTAACCGTCTGGAAAACGGCAAAGTGGTTGGCGACGTGGTGTATGAAGATGCCGCCGCGCGCGCCTCTTACATTACCCCTGTACCGGGCGGCGTAGGTCCAATGACCGTCGCAACGCTGATTCAGAATACTTTGCAGGCATGCGAAGAATATCACGACGTAGAGGACGCGTAAGATGGCGACTTTTTCATTAGGGAAACATCCGCACGTTGAGCTGTGCGATCTGCTCAAGCTGGAAGGCTGGAGCGAAAGCGGCGCGCAGGCGAAAATCGTTATCGCCGACGGGCTGGTAAAAGTCGACGGCGTGGTGGAAACCCGCAAGCGCTGCAAGATTGTCGCGGGACAGACCGTGAGCTTTGAAGGACAGAGCGTAACCGTGACGGCCTGAGCCGTTTGATGCCCTCACCCTAACCCTCTCCCGCAGGGAGAGGGGATAAAAAATCCCCTCACACCCATCACGGTTATTTATCGATCAACTTCAAATAATCACTATTTCATCTGTTGAAACGTGAAAATTCAGTTGCGCGTTTTTCACTCTTTGCCCACGATAAGTAGAACGTTCTACTAAAACGTTCTACTTACAATAACAGCGCCAAAAAAAGCGCTACTCGGGGGAAATCAGCATGAGTCTGATATCAGGGTTTGTTAAATCGCTGTCTAAGTTATCGATGATTGGTCGCGCCTTAATGCTGCCAATTTCACTGCTTCCCGCTGCGGGCCTGCTGCTGGCCTTCGGCGATAAGTTCCATCTGCCGCTGATGATGAACGCAGGCGGGGTTATTTTTGATAACCTGCCGATGCTGTTTGCCATTGGCTCCGCCGTGGGTCTGGCGTCAGAATCCGGCATCGCGGCGCTGTCTGCGGCCGTTTCGGTGTTTGTCACCAATATCACCATCAGCACCGTGCTGAGCATCACGCCGGAAATGGCCTCCCAGGGCGGGAAATACGCCATGGTGGTGGGCATTCCGACGCTACAGATGGGCGTCTTTGGCGGCCTGATCTGCGGTATTCTCGCGGCCTGGTGCTATAACCGCTTCCACACCATGCAGCTTCCGGAGTTCCTGGGCTTCTTTTCCGGCAAGCGCTTCGTGGCAATTGCAACGGCGTTCCTCTCGTTCCTGATGGGGCTGCTGCTGCCGTACGTCTGGCAGCATATCCAGGCCGGTATCGACGCGCTCTCCGTGGTGGTGAACGGCGATAATCAGGCGGCGTCGACCTTTATCTTCGGTCTGGTGGAGCGCGCGCTGATCCCGCTCGGTCTGCACCATATCTGGTATCCGTCGTTCTGGTACTCGTTTGGAGATTACACCACCCAGGCAGGCCAGGTGATCCATGGCGACCAGACCATCTGGTTCAAGATGCTGGAAGAAGGGGTGAAATCTTTCAGCAGCGATACCTACCAGAACGCCGGTAAGTTCATGCAGGGTGAATTCCCGCTGATGCTGTTCGCGCTGCCCGCCGCGTGCCTGGCGATGTATCACGAAGCCCATACGAAGAATAAGAAAATCGCGGCCGGTATTCTGTTCTCCGCGGCGCTCACCTGCTTCCTGACCGGGATCACCGAACCGGTTGAGTTTACCTTTATCTTCGTGGCACCGATTCTGTACGTCTTTAACGCCATCATGGCGGGTCTGGCCTACATGACCATGTACCTGCTGCATGCGCATATTGCCAAGTCGTTCTCTGCGGGCTTTATCGACTATCTGTCATTCGGGATCCTGCCGTCGTTTAACGGCTACCAGACCCACTTCCTGAGCGCCATTATCATCGGTATTCCAATGGGCCTGATTTATTACTTCACGTTCCGCTTTGTGATCCGTCGCTTCGACGTGAAAACGCCGGGCCGCACTGAAGTGACCGCCAACGCGGATGAGAAATCGGATTCTGAACTCGCGACCGAGATCATCACCCTGCTGGGCGGGGCGCATAACATCGACTCCGTCGGCGCCTGTATCACCCGTCTTCGCCTGGAGGTAACAAAAAGCGAGGTGGTGGATAAAGACGGTCTGAACGGACTCGGCGCGCGCGGCGTGGTCTTCGTCGGCGATAACGGTATTCAGGTGATTTTCGGTGCCAGAGCACAGTTTATCGCCCAGACCATGTCCACCATGATCGGCAAATAATAAGATGCCTGAGCGACACGTCTCCTGTACGCTGGGAGACGTGTTTTATCTGGCTGATAATCGGCAAATTTCAGGGAGCGGTTTTGAAGAAAGTCAGCATTATTGATGTCGCAAAGCACGCGGGCGTGTCGGTTTCAACCGTCTCGCTGGTGCTGCGTCAGAAAGGGAAAATCTCAGAGGCAACGATCGAGAAGGTCAACGCTGCCATCAATACGCTGGGCTATGTTCATAACGTTGCCGCTGCCAACCTCCGCGCCAATACGTCCAATCTGATTGGCCTGATCCTCCGTGACTTTAGCGACAGTTTCTCCATCAAGGTGATGGCGAGCATCGTTCAGGATCTTGAAAAACAGGGGTATATGGTTTTTCTCGGCCAGCCCCAGAACGACCATGACCATCTTGAGCGCTGCCTGCTGTCGTTTAAGCAGCAGGGCGTCGCCGGGGTGATCTATCTGGCCTCGGATACCCGCACCTCTACCCTACCGGAACAGATTCGCCGCTGCCCGCTGCCGCTGGTGGTGGTCTCTCAGTCGCTGCTGGATGAAAAATGCAATCTGGTGATGCGCGATAACCGGCAGGCGGCCAATCTGGCGGTGCGTTATCTTATCGAGCGCGGCCATCGTAATATCGCCTACATTGGCGGACGTGAAGGCTGCCTTATCCGCGAACAGCGCCTGCTCGGTTTTCGCAGCGCGATGGCGCAAAATGGGCTGGTCTGGCGCGATGAATACTCTCCGGCCTGCAGCGATGACACGCTGGCCGCGGGTTTCGCCACCCGCCAGCTGCTGGAAAAAAACAACACCATCACCGCCCTGCTCTGCCACTCGCCGGATGCCATGATCGGCTCCATCTCCGGTATTCATCAGGTCGGGCGTACGGTGGGTAAAGATGTGTTTTTAACACAGCAGGTCGCGCTGGTCGGTTTCGAAGATATGCTCCACGTAAACCTCACCTCGCCGTCATTTACCTATGTCTCATCCGCCAGCGAAGAGACGGGGCGTCAGGCTGCCGGGCTGATTATTCGCACGCTAAAGGAGCCGACGCTGCAAACCCAGCGCATTACGCTTTCCGGGCAGCTTATCGCGCGCGAGTCGGCGTAAAATCAGAATTCAGAACAGGTCTGTTAAGGCGAGATTACTGCTATATTTCCATGATTTGCCATGGATAATATCAATGCCTACCGTTATTACGCACGCTGCTGTTCCGCTTTGTCTGGGCCTGGGCCTGGGAACCAAAGTGATTCCTCCCCGCCTGCTGTTTGCCGGGATTGTTCTCGCCATGCTGCCGGACGCCGACGTGCTGGCGTTTAAGTTCGGCGTCGCGTATGGAAATGTTTTCGGCCATCGCGGCTTTACCCACTCCCTGCTGTTTGCCTTTGCGGTGCCGATACTTTGCGTGCTGACTGGACGACGATGGTTCAGGGCCAGCCTGACGCGGTGCTGGCTGTTTTTAACGGTGTCACTGCTGTCGCACAGCCTGCTGGATTCGATTACTACAGGCGGGAAAGGCGTCGGCTGGCTGTGGCCGTGGTCAGATGAACGCTTTTTTGCGCCGTGGCAGGTGATTAAGGTCGCGCCGTTTGCACTCTCACGCTATACCACGCCGTACGGGCATCAGGTGATTATTTCAGAACTGCTGTGGGTGTGGCTGCCGGGGGTTGTGCTGATGGGAATGTTGTGGTGGAGAAGAAGGTAAAAAAAAGCCGGGTGGCGGCAGCGCCTTACCCGGCCTACTTTTACCCGTAGGCCCGGTAAGCGTAAGCGACACCGGGCGTTACAGACTTACTTACGGCGCCAGGTGGTACCCTGCGGGCCGTCTTCCAGAATGATGCCCATCTCGGTCAGACGGTTACGCGCCGCATCGGCCGCCGCCCAGTCTTTCGCCTGACGCGCTTCCAGACGCGCTTTGATCAACGCTTCAATTTCCGCCACTTCGCCGTCATCCGCCTGCGCACCGCTCTGCAGGAACACGTCCGGATCCTGCTCCAGCAGGCCGAGCACGGAAGAGATCTTACGCAGATGAGACGCCAGCGCATTCGCCGCCGCCATATCTTCTGACTTCAGGCGGTTCACTTCGCGCGCCATGTCGAACAGCACGGAGTAGGCTTCCGGGGTGTTGAAGTCGTCGTTCATCACCTCAACAAAGCGTGCTTCGAACGCTTCGCCGCCTGCCGCCGGAACAGACCTGTCGGTCCCGCGCAGCGCGGTGTACAGACGCTCCAGCGCCGAGCGCGCCTGCTTCAGATTCTCTTCGCTGTAGTTCAGCTGGCTGCGATAGTGGCCAGACATCAGGAAGTAGCGCACGGTTTCCGCGTCGTAATACTTCAGCACGTCGCGCACGGTAAAGAAGTTGCCCAGCGATTTCGACATCTTCTCGCGGTCAACCATTACCATCCCGGAGTGCATCCAGTAGTTCACGTACTCGCCGCCGTGGGCGCAGGTGGACTGCGCAATTTCGTTTTCGTGGTGCGGGAACATCAGGTCTGAACCGCCGCCGTGAATGTCGAAGTGCTTGCCCAGCTGTTTGCAGTTCATCGCGGAACACTCAATGTGCCAGCCCGGGCGGCCTTCGCCCCACGGGGATGGCCAGCTTGGCTCCCCCTCTTTGGACATCTTCCACAGCACGAAGTCCATCGGGTTACGCTTCACGTCAACCACGTCGACACGGGCGCCGGCCTGGAGCTGATCCAGATCCTGACGGGAAAGCGAACCGTAGGTTGGGTCCGTTGGCACCGAGAACATCACGTCACCGTTGTCCGCAACGTAGGCGTGACCGCGTGCGATCAGCTTTTCGGTGATCTCGATGATTTCGTGAATATGGTGGGTCGCGCGCGGCTCGCTGTCCGGGCGCTGAATATTCAGGGCGTCGAAATCTTTGTGCATCTCGACGATCATGCGATCCACCAGCGCGACAAAGCTTTCGCCGTTCTCATTAGCGCGCTTGATGATTTTGTCGTCGATGTCGGTGATATTACGCACGTATTTCAGGGTATAGCCCAGAAAACGCAGGTAGCGTGACACCACGTCAAAAGCGACAAAGGTACGGCCATGGCCAATGTGACAGAGATCGTAAACCGTAATACCACACACGTACATGCCGACTTCCCCGGCATGGATAGGTTTAAATTCCTCTTTTTGGCGCGTCATTGTATTAAAGATTTTTAACATCGAAGATTCCATGTAAACACGTGTGTGGTTGAAAACCGGCTATTCTACCCGTAATTCAAACCCGAAGCAGCACACAATGCAAGGTGATCGCATCCTGTGGTTATGCTATAACAAGCCCCTATAGATGACCCGAACGCGGGTCGACGTACCACAATAACGGAACAGGATGCAAAAATGGTTACTTTCCACACTAATCATGGCGATATCGTAATCAAAACCTTTGATGACAAAGCGCCTGAAACAGTTAAAAACTTCCTGGACTACTGCCGCGAAGGTTTCTACAACAACACCATTTTCCACCGCGTGATCAACGGTTTTATGATCCAGGGCGGCGGTTTCGAACCTGGCATGAACCAGAAAGCCACTAAAGAGCCGATCAAGAACGAAGCGAACAACGGCCTGAAAAACACCCGCGGCACGCTGGCGATGGCGCGTACTCAGGCACCTCACTCTGCAACCGCGCAGTTCTTCATTAACGTGGCGGACAACGACTTCCTGAACTTCTCCGGCGAAAGCCTGCAGGGTTGGGGCTACTGCGTATTCGCAGAAGTGGTTGAAGGTATGGACGTGGTTGACAAGATCAAAGCCGTCTCTACTGGCCGCAGCGGTATGCACCAGGACGTTCCGAAAGAAGACGTTGTGATTACAAGCGTGACCGTCAGCGAGTAATTCGTGGCGACACTCTTTATTGCGGATCTGCATCTGCAAACAGAAGAACCGGCGATAACCGCCGGTTTTCTGCGTTTTTTACGCGGTGAAGCGAAAAGCGCCGATGCGCTGTACATCCTGGGCGACCTCTTTGAAGCCTGGATTGGCGACGACGATCCTAACCCGCTGCACCGTGAAATGGCTTCGGCCATTAAAGCGCTGGTGGATTCCGGCGTCCCCTGCTACTTCATTCACGGCAACCGTGATTTCCTGATCGGCAAGCGCTACGCCCGTGAAAGCGGCATGACGCTGCTGCCGGAAGAACAGGTGCTCGACCTCTACGGCCGCAAGGTGCTGATCATGCACGGCGACACGCTCTGCACCGACGATACCGGCTACCTGGCGTTTCGCGCTAAAGTCCACACCCCGTGGATCCAGAAGGTGTTCCTTGCCCTGCCGCTGTTTATCCGCAACCGCATCGCCGCCAGAATGCGCGCGGGCAGTAAAGCCGCCAACAGCAGCAAATCCATGACCATCATGGACGTTAATCCTCACGCGGTGGTCAACGTGATGGAAAAACATGGCGTTCAGTGGTTGATCCACGGGCATACCCATCGTCCAGACGTGCATTCCCTTATCGCCAACGGCGAACCGGCCCATCGCGTGGTGTTGGGTGCATGGCACTCAGAAGGATCCATGGTCAAAGTCACGCCAGAGGGTGTGGAGCTGATCGCTTTTCCGTTTTAACCCCTTACAGTTCATTCTATTTTTTTGAACAATATTGGCAAATTGTTTCGATTTTAATCAGCCCGTGGTCGGCCTATTATTTATCACATCAGGGCAGCACGCCCTATCCCAGATAAATTACTTAAGGAATACGACCATGAAATCCATCAAAACTTTCGTTGCAGTTACCGCTCTTTCCCTGGCTTCCTTCGGCGCTTTCGCGCAGAGCGTCAGCGCAACCGGTTCAACCCTTGACCGCGCAGAAGCGAAAATTGCTGCACAGGCTGCTGAACAGGGCGCGTCTTACAAAATCACCAGCGCGAAGGTCGACAACCGCGTGTATATGACCGCAGAACTGACGAAATAATGATTGCCCTTCGACAAAAACAGACCGCCAGAATGCGGTCTGTTTTGTTATGAATTGATGGTAACAACGGCTCAAGATTTAACCGCGCAACCGTTTTCCTTGCCCGTATAACATGCTATTCTCTGTGCCCTCGAAAGCAGTGTGTTTCGCACCACAGGAGTTTTAAGACGCATGTCTTCCCGCAATAATCCGGCGCGTGTCGCCATCGTGATGGGGTCCAAAAGCGACTGGGCTACCATGCAGTTCGCCGCCGAAATCTTTGAAATCCTGAATGTTCCGCACCACGTCGAAGTGGTCTCCGCGCACCGTACACCGGACAAACTGTTCAGCTTCGCCGAAAGCGCCGAAGAGAACGGTTATGAGGTGATCATTGCCGGTGCGGGCGGCGCAGCACACCTGCCGGGCATGATTGCCGCCAAAACCCTGGTGCCGGTTCTGGGCGTCCCGGTACAAAGCGCCGCGTTAAGCGGTGTGGACAGCCTCTACTCCATCGTCCAGATGCCGCGCGGTATTCCTGTCGGGACGCTGGCGATTGGCAAAGCGGGCGCGGCGAACGCTGCCCTGTTGGCCGCGCAGATCCTGGCGACGCACGATAAAGCGTTACATCAGCGTCTGGCGGAGTGGCGTAAAGCCCAGACCGACGAAGTGCTGGACAATCCGGACCCGCGGGGTGCGGCATGAAGCAGGTTTGCGTCCTCGGTAACGGCCAGTTAGGCCGCATGCTGCGTCAGGCCGGTGAGCCGCTGGGTATTGCCGTCTGGCCCGTCGGGCTGGACGCTGAACCTGAAGCCGTACCGTTCCACCAGAGCGTGATCACCGCCGAGATCGAACGCTGGCCGGAAACCGCGCTGACCCGCGAACTGGCGCGTCATAACGCCTTCGTAAACCGCGACGTGTTCCCGATCATTGCCGACCGTCTGACGCAAAAGCAGCTGTTCGACAAGCTCGGCCTGCCGACCGCGCCGTGGCAGCTCCTGTCCGATAAAAGCAAGTGGAATGATGTTTTCGCGATGCTGGGCGAGCTGGCCATCGTGAAGCGCCGCGTGGGCGGCTACGACGGCCGTGGCCAGTGGCGTCTGCGCGCAGACGACACTGCCGAGCTGCCGGACGACTGCTACGGCGAATGCATCGTTGAGCAGGGCATCAACTTTAGCGGTGAAGTGTCACTGGTTGGCGCACGCGGGCACGACGGACATACCGTCTTTTATCCGCTGACGCATAACCTGCATCAGGACGGTATTCTGCGCACCAGCGTCGCCTTCCCGCACGCCAATGCTGAGCAGCAGGCGCAGGCAGAAGAGATGCTTTCTGCCATCATGCACGAACTCGGATATGTGGGCGTCATGGCGATGGAGTGCTTTATCACCCCGTCCGGTCTGCTGATCAACGAACTTGCACCGCGCGTGCACAACAGCGGCCACTGGACGCAAAACGGCGCGTCCATCAGCCAGTTCGAACTGCACCTGCGCGCGATCACCGACCTGCCGCTGCCGCAGCCGGTGGTGGACAGCCCGTCGGTGATGATCAACCTGATCGGCACCGATCTGAACTACGACTGGCTGAAGCTGCCGCTGGTGCATCTGCACTGGTATGACAAAGAGGTTCGCGCGGGTCGTAAGGTCGGTCACCTGAACCTGAACGACAGCGACACGGGCCGCCTGAGCGCCACCCTGGAAGCCATGATCCCTCTCCTGCCGCCGGAATATGCGAGCGGTATCGTCTGGGCACAGTCAAAGCTCAAGTAAGACATCTGCGCCGGGGAGTTGACCTTCCCCTTCCCCGGCGTACAATCCCCGCCCATTGCTGCTGAGTTTTCTTCTGGAATAACCATGAACGATGGAACGGACTATCGCGCGATCCTCGCGTCTGATACCCCTTTAATCGACGTTCGCGCGCCGATTGAATTTGCCCAGGGTGCGATGCCCGCCGCCATTAACCTGCCGTTGATGAATGACGACGAACGCGCCGCCGTCGGCACCTGCTATAAACGCCAGGGCCCCGAGGCCGCGCTGGCGCTTGGCCATAGTCTGGTGAACGGCGAGACGCGTGAGACACGTATTAACGCCTGGCGTGAAGCCAGCCTTGCCCATCCTGAGGGCTTTCTCTGCTGCGCGCGCGGCGGTCAGCGCTCGCACATCTCGCAGGCCTGGCTTAAAGAGGCGGGCATCGACTACCCGCTGATCCGCGGCGGCTATAAAGCCCTGCGCCAGACGGCGATTCAGGTGACGATTGAGCAGTCACAAAAGCCGATAGTGCTTATCGGCGGCTGTACCGGAAACGGTAAAACCCTGCTGGTGAAGCAGCACGCACAGGGCATCGATCTGGAAGGGCTGGCGCACCATCGCGGTTCGTCTTTTGGCCGCACGCTCACGCCGCAGCTTTCCCAGGCGAGCTTTGAAAACCACCTTGCGGTTGAACTATTGAAAAAAGACGCCGCGCGCTGGGTGCTGGAAGATGAAGGTCGGATGATTGGCTCTAACCACCTGCCGGAGTGCCTGCGCGACCGGATGGTTGAAGCGCCTATCGTGGTGGTAGAGGATCCGTTTGAAATCCGTCTTGAACGCCTGCGCGAAGAGTATTTCGACCATATGTGGGCGGATTTTTCTGCTGCCTACGGCGAGGAAGCGGGCTGGAAAGCGTACAGCGAGTACCTGCACCACGGCCTGTTCGCCATACGCCGCCGTCTGGGGCTACAGCGGTATGCAGAATTCACCGTGCTGTTAGATTCCGCGCTGCTGGAACAGCAACGATCTGGCAGCACGGACGCGCACTTCAGCTGGCTTGTACCGCTCCTGAACGACTATTACGACCCGATGTACGGCTATCAGCTGGAGAAAAAGGCGGAGAAGATTGTGTATCGCGGGACGTACGGCGAGGTAGCTGACTGGCTTAATCGCTAAAAGAAAGCCGGGTGGCGAGGTAAAAGCAAAACGGCAACCAGGGTTGCCGTTTTTAATGTTTGTTCCCTCTCCCCGTGGGAGAGGGTCAGGGTGAGGGCATCAGGCCGCACCCTACAAGATCACTTAGAAGTCGTAACGCAGACGCACCAGGTTCATGTCGCCCAGGTCGTCGGTGCTGGAGGTGAACACGTGTTCGTAGTCCACGCGGAAACCGTAATCCAGCTGGAAGCTGATACCCACGCCGTTGTCGATGCGCTGGTAGTTGCGGCCATTCACGTAGTCAATACGGTCGCCCATGAAGTAAGGCTGGATAGATTTAACCGCATACTGACCAATTGGGAACTTGTAGCCCGCAAAGTATTCAATACCCCATGCATCACCGGCGAAGTAGTCGTTAACAGACACTTTTTTGGTGGTCATGAAGTTCTGATACCAGCCGCCGCCAACGGAGAATGTCCAGTTGTCCGGGGTCCAGCTCAGCGCGGTACCGAGGATGTTCTGGTCGTAGGTTTTGCTGTCGCCATTGGCCGGGTTACGCATATCCGCACGGGTGTAGTTCCACGCGGCGCCCCAGGTCAGATCGGTGGTCAGGTGGTAATCCAGACCCAGTGAACCGCCGCCTTTACGCTTGTAGCGCAGGCCGTTGCCCGGCAGGTATTCGCTGTCTTCAAACAGGTAGGATGCATAAATGTCAGCATCGCCCACGGTTTTCTTATATTTCAGCATATTACGTGAACGGTAAGAGCCGTCGTAATCGCCTTTGATCCCGTTACCTGGCGCCTGACCGATCATGTCGTAGTCCCAGATATCGGTTTTCGCGCCCACCACATCATAGTAAACGCTGTTCTGTTGACCGAAGGTCAGCGTACCCCAGGTGTCGCTCTTCAGACCGGTGTAGAGCATACGACGCGTCGTGTCGTGGTCGCTTTCGCTGTAGTGGTTGTCCCAGTTGAACATTGCAGGGAAGTTCACGCCCAGCTCGTAGTAGCTTACCCAACTGATGTCATCAAACAGGTAGTAATCTGCTGCGAAACGGAAACGGGTGCCGCCGTCGAAGCCGTTACGCTTGTAAGAACCTTTGTCGCCGTCACCGGTCATCATGTTGAACTGTGGACGGATACTCCCACCCACGGTGAAGTTCAGGCGGCTCAGCGGGTTACCCGCCTGAGGATCCTGCTTAAGAACGGTGATTTCCGCCTGAGAAGCGAAGGTAGTCAATGCCACTGCCGCGCCGATCGTTGCCGCCAGCGCTGATTTTTTTATAGTCATTATTTTTCCTTAATAGACACGCTGCTAAATATTTAGCGGGTGAATATTAACTGGAAATAATCGGGCTGTGTGGTCGGGTTTTTAATGTTTTGTGCTACTAAATGAGTGGGTATTATCACTTTGTGCTTTTTAAACACTACGCACCGGCATTTGAAACCGGTGCGTAACTTTCACCGTGCTAAATCAACTCGCGAACTGACGGAACAGGGCTTTGCCCTTTAACAGCCGCGTGCCGAGCCAGCCTCCGCAGAGTGAAAGCAGCACAGCGCCACAGAGAGGCAGGATCAACCAGAGACGCCAGTCAGGCTCCCACGGGAAGTCGAAGACTTTTGTCTGCAACACCGCCAGCGCCGTCTCTGCGCCAATGGCTGCCACCAGACCCGCCACCAGCCCCAGCAGCGCAAACTCGCTCCAGAGCGTCATCCGCAGCAGCCGCTTTCCGGCCCCCAGCGTGCGGTAGACCACCAGCTCCTGATGGCGCTGGCGCATGCCTACCTGCACCTGGGCCAGCAGCAACAGCACGCCGCAGATCGTCACCAGCACCACCATGACCTCCAGCGCGCGGCTCACCTGCTCCAGAACCTGCCCTACCTGCTTCAGGATCGCTCCAATATCCAGCAGGCTGACCGTCGGAAACTCCCGGTTAAGCTGGGTCAGCATGCCGTTGCCGTTTTCCCAGCGGAAGCTGGTCAGCCAGCTCTGCGGCTGACCGTCCAGCGCCCCCGGCGGGAAGATAAAGAAGAAGTTTGGCCGCAGGCTTTCCCAGTCAACTTTACGCAGGCTGGTGACCTTCGCGGTAAAATCCTGGGTATCGCCGGTAAAGGTCACGCTGTCCCCAAGCTTCACGTTCAGGCGCGTCGCCAGCCCCTCTTCCATCGACACTTCCCCCGCTTTTGGCGGCCAGGTGCCAGCGGTTATCGGGTTGTGGTCAGGGCGTTTCTCCTGCCAGGTCAGGTTCAGCTCGCGGTTAAGCGACTCGTCCTTGTTCCCCTCCGTTGGCTGCCCGTTGATCTGCGTCAGACGCGCGCGAACGATGGGATAGAACGACTCAGGGATAATGTGATGCTCCGACAGGAAACCCTTTAGCGGAGTGACCTGTTCTGGGGCAATATTGATCAGGAAAAAGTTCGGGCTTTCCGGGGGAAGCTGCTGCTGCCAGCGATCGAGCAGATCGCCGCGCAGCACCAGCAGCAGCGCCAGCAGCATAAATGACAGCGAAAAGGCCGACAACTGGCTGAGCGTTGACCAGGGCTGATGCAGCAGGCGGTTGACCGCCAGGCGCACGGGCAGGGATTTTACCGTCAGCCTCTTCAGGACATTGAGCAGTATCCAGCCCAGCACGCCGCACAGCAGCGCCAGCACAACCGCCCCGGCCAGTACCGCCCAAAGCAGCGTGCTGCCCCCCATCAGCCACGCCAGCAGCCCCACCGCCACCGCAATAATCACCGGAAGGTAGAACTTCAGCGGCCAGACGTTCGCCACCACATCGCTGCGGAGCACGCGCAGCGGCTGCGTGGCGAGCAGCAGTCGGTAAGGGCGTAGCCCTACCAGCAGCGAAATTACCGTCATCGCGCCGATTGCCCATAGCCACGGCCAGAGGCTGGCCGGCGGCAGTGCGGCCGGTAGCACCGGTTTCAGCATCACCATCAGCAGTTTTTCAAACAGCAGCCCCATTATTCCGCCGGTCAGCGCGGACAGGACCAGCAGCATCAGCCACTGACCGACAATCAGCTTGCGCAGCTGCGCCCTGCCCGCCCCCAGGGTTTTGAGGATCGCCACCAGGTCGTAACGACTGCGGCAGTAATGCCCCATCGCCACGGCCACCGCCGCCACCGCCAGCAGCAGGGTCAACAGGGCCGACAGCAGCAGGAACTGCTGAGAGCGCTCCAGAGATTTACCGAGCGCCCCCTCGTCCTGCTCCAGCCCGTACCAGCGGTGTTCCGGTTTGAGCTGCGGCAGAAGCCATTTTTCATATGCGTCAAGCTGGGCAGGCGTGCCGCCAAACTTATAGCGCCAGGTAACGCGGCTGCCCGGCTGTACCGCATGGGTTGCTGCTACGTCCGCGGTGTTCATCAGCAGGCGCGGCGCAAGCTGGAACGGGTTAAACCCAGAGTCAGGTTCCTGTACCACTTCCCCGGCAATTTTGAGGGTGGCGTCGCCGACGTCGATACTGTCGCCGGGTTTCAGATTCAGCAGCGCCATCAGACGCGATGCCAGCAGCACCGTACCGGGCGTGGGCTTTAATCCCGGCGGGCGGGTCTGCAAGTCACCGTACATCGGGTAGATGTCATCGACGGCCTTGACGCTCGCCAGCTGCGGCGTGTCGCCCGCAAAGGTCATGGTCTGGAAGCTTACCTGCTCCCCCACCTTCAGCCCTTCTTTACGCGCTTCGTCAATCCAGCCCGGCGGCACGGGGCGGGAGCTTTGCAGCGCCCGGTCCCCCGCCATAAACTCCCGGCTCTGCTGGCTGAGCCCTTTTTCCATCCGGTCGCTGACGCTGCCGAGCGCCAGCACGCAGGCCACCGCCAGGCTTAACGCCAGCCAGACAATCAGCAGCGAGGGCGAGCGCCACTCGCGCCAGAACCAGCGGGTAATCATGCCTCCTCCTGAAGAATACCGTTAACCAGCCGCAGGCGACGGTCGCAGCGGGCGGCGAGCTGCGGATCGTGGGTCACGAGGATCAGCGTGGTGCCGTGCTCGCGGTTGAGCGAAAACAGCAGGTCGGCAATCCTGTCGCCGGTTTTACGGTCAAGGTTACCGGTAGGCTCATCGGCAAACAGCACTTCCGGGCGACCGTTAAACGCCCGCGCCAGCGCCACGCGCTGCTGCTCACCGCCAGAAAGCTGCGCGGGAAGATGGTCGAGACGTTTCCCCAGACCGAGCTGTTCCAGCAGCGCCTTCGCGTGAGCGCGGCTTTCACGGCTATTTTCCCCGCGCAACAGCGCCGGGAGCTCGACGTTTTCCAGGGCGTTCAGGGTCGGGATCAGCATGAAGGACTGGAAGACAAAACCCACGTGACGCGCGCGCAGCGCCGCCCGCGACTCTTCATCAAGCTGGTGCAGCGGCTGCCCGACAAGGTGGACCTCGCCGCTGCTGCCGTCGTCCAGACCGGCCAAAATCGCCAGCAGCGTGGACTTACCGGAACCGGATTCGCCAATCAGCGCGATGGTTTCAGCGCGTTTGACAACGAGTTCAACTCCAGTAAGGATGGAAAGCTCGTGTTCCCCCTGACCGACGGACTTCTTAAGATGATGAACTTCAACACTGTTTTCCGCTGGCATTTGCCCTTCCTGTTTTTGATTCTGATGACCTTCCGCGCGGCGGCAGCGGACACGTTACTGGTTCTTGGCGACAGCCTGAGCGCAGGCTATCGCATGGCGGCCAGCGCGGCCTGGCCCGCCCTGCTCAATGAAAAATGGCAGAGCAAAACGTCTGTAATCAACGCCAGCATCAGCGGTGATACCTCGCAGCAGGGCCTGTCGCGCCTGCCTGCGCTGCTCAAACAGCATCAGCCACGGTGGGTGCTGGTTGAGCTTGGCGGTAATGATGGCCTGCGCGGTTTCCAGCCTCAGCAAACGGAGAATACGCTGCGCACCATTTTGCAGGACATCAGGGCGGCAAACGCCCAGCCGCTGCTGATGCAAATTCGCCTGCCCGCCAACTACGGTCGTCGGTATAATGAGGCCTTTAGCGCGATCTACCCTAAGCTTGCCAAAGAGTTTGATATTCCGCTGCTGCCATTTTTCATGGAAGAGGTCTATCTCAAACCCCAGTGGATGCAAGACGACGGGATCCACCCCAATCGCGATGCGCAGCCGTTTATTGCCGACTGGATGGCAACGCGGCTGGCTCCTTTAGTTAAACATGACTCCTGATTAAGCGGAGATCCTGACAGGTAAAGTTATGCAAAAATCGGTCTTAATTACAGGATGTTCCAGTGGAATCGGTCTGGAAAGCGCGCTCGAATTGAAGCGCCAGGGGTTTCGGGTCCTGGCGGCCTGCCGCAAACCCGACGATGTCGAACGCATGAACGGGCTGGGCTTTACCGGCGTGCTGCTGGATATGGACTCACCGGAGAGCGTTGAGCGCGCCGCCGATGAGGTGATTGCACTGACCGACAATCGTCTGTACGGGCTGTTTAACAATGCCGGTTACGGCGTGTATGGCCCACTGGATACCCTCTCCCGCGAAACGCTGGAGAAGCAGTTTTCGACCAATTTCTTCGGCGTGCATCAGCTCACCATGCGTCTGCTCCCCGCGATGCTGCCCCACGGTGAAGGACGCATCGTGATGACGTCGTCGGTGATGGGGCTGATTTCCACCCCAGGACGCGGCGCCTACGCCGCCAGCAAATATGCGCTGGAGGCCTGGTCCGACGCCCTGCGCATGGAGCTACGCCACAGCGGCATTAAGGTCAGCCTGATTGAACCCGGCCCGATCCGCACCCGCTTTACCGAAAACGTGAACCAGACGCAGGCGGATAAACCGGTCGAGAACCCCGGTATTGCCGCACGTTTTACCCTCGGGCCAGAGGCGGTGGTGGCCAAAGTGCGCCATGCTTTTGAGAGCGAACATCCCAAAATGCGCTATCCGGTGACGCTGGTCACCCATGCCGTAGGCTGGTTAAAACGCCTGCTGCCGGGCCGGATGATGGACAAAATTTTACACGGCTGAGTTGAAGCGACGACGCGCATCCCCATGTAAAGAACAAACCGACAAAAGAGAAAGCCGCATGTCCGTACAGAATATCGTCAATATTACAGAAGCTAACCTGCAACAGACCCTTGAACAGTCGATGACCAAACCGGTCCTGTTCTACTTCTGGTCTGAACGCAGCCAACACTGCCTGCAGCTGACGCCGGTGCTGGAGAGCCTTGCCGCCCAGTACAACGGTCAGTTCATTCTCGCGAAGCTGGACTGCGACGCCGAGCCGATGGTGGCGTCCCAGTTTGGCCTGCGCGCCATTCCCACCGTCTATCTGTTCCAGAACGGTCAGCCTGTTGACGGCTTCCAGGGGCCGCAGCCGGAAGAGGCTATCCGCGCCCTGCTGGATAAAGTGCTGCCGCGCGAAGAAGAGCTGAAGGCGCAGGAAGGCATGGCGCTGATGCAGGAAGGCAAATACGACGAGGCGCTGCCGCTGCTCAAAGAGGCGTGGCAGCTGTCGAATCAGAACAGCCAGATTGGCCTGCTGCTGGCGGAAACGCAGATCGCCCTGCACCGTTCAGAGGACGCGGAAGCCGTACTCAAGACCGTTCCGCTGCAGGATCAGGACACCCGCTACCAGGGTCTGGTCGCAAAAATTGAGCTGCTGAAACAGGCGGCGGACACCCCGGAAATTCAGCAGCTGCAGCAGCAGGTTGCCGACAACCCGGCGGACGCCGCGCTGGCAAGCCAGCTGGCGCTGCAGCTGCACCAGGTAGGGCGTAACGAAGAGGCGCTGGAGCTGCTGTTCAGCCATCTGCAAAAAGACCTCGCTGCCGCAGACGGTCAGGCGCGCAAGATGTTCCAGGAGATCCTGGCCGCGCTGGGCACCGGAGACGCGCTGGCGTCGAAGTATCGTCGTCAGCTGTACGCGTTGCTCTACTAACAAAAAAATGCCCGGTGGCGCTAACGCTTACCGGGCCTACAAAACAGGCTTAACCCGTTTTCTTTAATTGCGTCACCACCAGCTGGTGACGCGCGTTGTAAAACTTCCGATAGGTCAGGTAGCAGGCAATGATGGTCGACAGGCTTGCCGTGGAAAGCAGCATAAACGTCACCATGATCTGATACTTAATCGCTTTTACCGGATCGATACCGGCAAAAATCAGCCCCGACATCATGCCCGGCAGGCTCACCAGCCCCACCGTTTTGGCGGAATCTACCGTTGGGATCAGCGATGAACGAATGCTCTCGCGAATCAGCCGCGCCGAGGCCACTTTTGGCGTTGCCCCCAGGCTTAGTTTCTCCTGTAGCTGCTGCTGTTCACTGCTGAATCGCTGGCCAAGGTTGTTGTAACAGAGCCCAACGGCCACCATCGCGTTCCCGGCAATCATCCCCGAGATAGGGATAACCTGCATCGGCGTAAACTCAATCGAGCCGGAGAGCACCAGCACCGCCAGCGTGAGCGCCGTACCGGTGGTAATGGCGATAAACGACGAGATAAATGCTTTATCAATGTATTTACTGCGTTTTTTCGCATTCCACGCCGCGTTAAAGCAGATAAAGAGCACCATCAGCAGCGTCAGCACCGCGTGGTTAACGTTGAAGATATACTTCAGCACATAGCCGACGATGATGAGCTGAATCACCGCGCGGCAGATGCTCCACACAATATCTTTTTCCAGCCCCAGCTTTTCGCGGTAGCTGACCACAATCGCAATCAATACCAGCACCATCGAAAAGGCCAGCGATTCGTTGGTAATGTTATGTTCACCCACGGTTTGCCTCCTGCATTTTTCCGCCGTGCGGCTGAAGCGTAATCACGTCATCCGCATGGGTTATTTCGTTAGCATCGTGCGTCACCCACAGCACGGCAATATTTTGCTCCCGGGCGTAGCGATGAATAATCTCGTTGACGTTGCGCTTGTTGACGTCATCCAGCGCGCTGGTGATTTCGTCAAGCAACAACACCTTCGGTAAAAACTGCAGGTTGCGGATCAGCGAGACGCGCTGCTTTTCTCCGCCCGACAGCGCGTTGATGGATTTGGTCAGCGTCTCCTGCGCCAGGCCAAAGCGGGCCAGATCGTTGATAAACTGTTCCGGCTCCGGCGTTTTATTGCGGATTTGCCACGGGAAAATCAGGTTGTCATAAACCGTATCGCCAAAAAGCACGGGCGTTTGCACGCAATAGGAGACCTGCTGGCGATAGCTTTCCGGAGAGAGCGACGCAATATCCTGTCCTTCAAACAGAATGGTTCCCTCCGTCGGGCTGAGGAGTGAGGCCACGATTTTCAACAGCGTGCTTTTGCCGCAGCCTGAGGGGCCCGTGATTAATTTAAACTCACCTGGCGACAGGCTAAACCCGACGTGCTGCAGGATCGTGTTTTCCCCGACCCGAAATCCGACATCCCTGAGAAGTAATACGTTTTTTTTATCGTTCATTGCGCTTCCGTTAACCGCTTTTTGTCATAACCGTCTGTAGCATAATCCTTTCGCCCGCACAGAGCGAATAGCCTCACGCTAAAGCAAGTGTTAAACTTTTTGTTTGTTATTTGTCACCACCATCACTACAGGAAGTATGCGACATGGCACATATCTTTTATGAGTTTCCTTCCCTGAAGCCTGGTGTTCCTGATGTCGAAACATTAATGGAAGTCATCAAATCGTCGGAACTCACGCGTTTTGTCATTGGTGCAGAGGTGGTGGATTTTGTTAAGAAGGCGCTCATCGTGAACACCACGATCGGCAGCTTCAAAAATTGCTATTTCGCCTTCGACAACGGGACACACTTCCTTGAATTTGACGGTAAGGGAAAATCAAAACGTTTCAATGACGTACCCGACTGGTTCGTCTCTCCGGCGGAATTTTCACGCACCCAGTGGCTTATCAACCACAATCTTGCGGATGTAAAAGCCACTCAGTTCATTGACGTGCTGATGTCCTACCCGCTGAAAGAACGCCGCGCGCACTGTAATTTGTTATTTGGGCTGGAGCTGGAAAAGGTGAATGCGGTTCCGGCCGCAGGTAAAATCGGCAATAAGAACGGTAAAACCACCAAACCACGCGTGACCGATCTGGGATCGTTTGAATTGTTCCGTCAGTTCTTTGCACGAATGAAAACCGCCGTGCTGGCCGATGAGTTCCCTACCCTGCAGGTCCTGACGGGCATGGATAATCTGACAAAAGCGCCGCATAATTTAAAGCAGGGTATCAGAACCTGGTTTAAGGCCATCGCGGGCGACCTTCCACCGAATAACAAGCGCGTTGAAGCGGGGAATGCCGTACTGTTCTGCGCCCCCATTCGCGAACAGATCCAGCGTATCGAAGCGCTGGGGCTGGAGAATTACTACGAGGGATTATCGAAAGCCATTGCTGAAGCGGGTGATGGATTCATCTCTGACTTTACCTATACTTACGAGCAATAAACACACACTTTCACTCGTCACAGCATGCAAAACAGGAGGTTTTTATGCTTATCGTTGTTCCGGTCCTTATTTTCGTTGCGCTGGTTATCGTGGGCGCCGGCGTCAAAATTGTCCCTCAGGGTTATCAGTGGACCGTTGAGCGTTTCGGTCGATACACCAACACACTCCAGCCTGGCTTAAGCCTGATTGTTCCGTTCATGGACAGAATTGGTCGCAAGATCAACATGATGGAGCAGGTTCTGGACATTCCGTCCCAGGAAGTGATCTCCAAGGATAACGCCAACGTCACCATCGACGCCGTCTGCTTTATCCAGGTGATTGATGCGCCAAAAGCGGCCTATGAGGTCAGCAACCTGGAGCTGGCGATCGTCAACCTGACGATGACCAACATCCGTACCGTGCTCGGCTCGATGGAGCTGGACGAGATGCTTTCCCAGCGCGACAGCATCAACACCCGCCTGCTGCACATTGTCGACGAGGCAACGAACCCGTGGGGGATCAAGGTCACCCGCATCGAGATCCGCGACGTGCGCCCGCCGGCGGAGCTGATCGCCTCCATGAACGCCCAGATGAAGGCCGAGCGAACCAAGCGCGCCTATATTCTGGAAGCTGAAGGGGTGCGTCAGGCGGAGATCCTCAAAGCGGAAGGTGAAAAACAGTCGCAGATCCTGAAAGCGGAAGGCGATCGTCAGTCCGCATTCTTACAGGCTGAAGCGCGTGAACGTTCGGCCGAAGCGGAAGCCCGCGCCACCCAAATGGTGTCTGAGGCGATTGCCGCCGGTGATATCCAGGCCGTGAACTACTTTGTCGCGCAAAAATATACCGACGCCCTGAAACAGATTGGCTCGGCGAACAACAGCAAAGTGGTGATGATGCCGCTGGATGCCAGCAGCCTGATGGGCTCTATCGCCGGTATTGCCGAACTGATCAAGGACAGCGGAAACGAGCGTAAAAAATGATTGAGCTGATCGTTGCACATCCTCATGCCTTCTGGCTAAGCCTCGGTGGCTTATTGCTGGCGGCGGAGATGCTGGGCGGCAACGGCTACCTGCTCTGGAGCGGTGTTGCCGCCGTCATTACGGGCCTTCTGGTCTGGATCCTTCCCCTGGAGTGGGCGTGGCAGGGCGCACTGTTTGCCGTGCTCACGCTGGTGGCCGCGTGGCTGTGGTGGCGCTGGCTCAACCGGCGGGTTAACGAGCAGAAACCGGTCGACGCGCACCTTAACCAGCGCGGGCAGCAAATTGTCGGCAAACGTTTTACGCTCGATACCGCCCTGGTAAACGGGCGGGGGCATATGCGGGTGGGCGACAGCTCGTGGCCGGTGGTCGCCGACGACGACCTCAGCGCCGGCACGCGGGTTGAGGTCATTGCGGTGGAAGGCATTACCCTGCGGGTGAAAGCCTGTTAGGCAGAGGCCTTACGGTGGCAGCAGCCGGCAAGATTGTCGATTATCGGGCAGTCGGCGCTGTCATCCCCCGGACAGGACTCCGCGAGCTGCAGCAGCTGTTCGCGCATCGCCTGCAGTTCGGTGATGTGACGTTCAATCTCGGCCACCTTTTCCAGCGTGCGTTTTTTCACGTCGGCGCTGTGACGCTTCGGATCGTTGAACAGGTTAACCAGCTCGCCGCACTCTTCCAGATTAAACCCGACCTGTCTTGCCTGGCGCAGCAGCGTCAGCTCATCAATATGCAGTTTCGTATAGCTGCGGTAGCCGTTTTCGCTGCGCAGCGGCGGCGTGACCAGTCCCTTTTCTTCATAAAAACGGATTGCCTTGCTGGTTAAGCCGGTTTTTTTTGCCACATCACTGATATTCACATTTCCCCCTTGACCTTCCCCTTGATGGAAGGTTTAACCTTCATAACAGTTAGTAAAAAGCGTTACTCCGGTCAACAACTGACCAAAATATTATACGGGAGTTTTGTTATGTCTCACACTATTGACCTGACGCTGGACGGCCTCTCATGCGGCCACTGCGTCAAACGCGTTAAAGAAAGCCTGGAACAGCGCCCTGACGTTGAAAGCGCTGAGGTGACTATCGATCATGCCGCCGTCACCGGCAGCGCTAGCGCGGATGCGCTGATCGATACCATCAAGCAGGCCGGTTACGGGGCGGAGTTAAGCCACCCAAAGGCTAAACCGCTGGCAGAGTCATCATCCCCGTCGGAAGCACTGACAGCGGCCACTCCTGAGCTTCCGGTAGCTGATGATATTGATGACAGCCAACAGTTGCTGATCAACGGCATGAGCTGCGCCAGCTGCGTCTCCCGGGTACAAAACGCCTTGCAGGCCGTACCGGGCGTCGCACAGGCACGGGTCAATCTTGCGGAGCGTACTGCGCTGGTGATGGGCAGCGCCTCCGCCGCAGATTTAGTGCAAGCCGTTGAGAAAGCGGGCTACGGGGCGGAGGCCATCGAAGATGATGCCGAGCGCCGCGAGCGCCAGCAGGAAACGGCTATCGCCACCATGAAGCGCTTCCGCTGGCAGGCCATCGTTGCCCTGCTGGTCGGTATTCCGGTGATGGTGTGGGGGATGATCGGCGAAAACATGATGGTTACCGACGACAACCGCACGCTGTGGCTGGTGATTGGTCTGATTACCCTTGCGGTGATGGTGTTTGCAGGCGGACATTTCTATACCAGCGCCTGGAAAAGCCTGAAAAACCGCACCGCGACGATGGATACGCTGGTGGCGCTCGGTACCGGCGCAGCATGGCTCTATTCGATGAGCGTGAACGTCTGGCCCCAGTGGTTCCCGATGGAAGCGCGGCATCTCTATTATGAAGCCAGCGCGATGATTATCGGCCTGATTAACTTAGGTCATATGCTGGAAGCCCGCGCCCGTCAGCGCTCCTCGAAAGCGCTGGAAAGATTGCTCGATTTAACCCCACCGACGGCCCGCGTGGTCACGGACGAAGGGGAAAAGAGTGTTCCGCTGGCCGAGGTTCAGCCGGGCATGACGCTGCGTCTGACCACCGGCGACCGGGTTCCCGTTGACGGTAAGATAACCCAGGGCGAAGCCTGGCTGGATGAAGCGATGCTGACCGGGGAGCCTATCCCTCAGCAGAAATCAGACGGCGACGCCGTGCATGCCGGTACGGTCGTGCAGGACGGCAGCGTGCTGTTCACCGCCAGCGCCGTCGGCAGCCACACCACGCTGTCGCGTATTATCCGCATGGTGCGCCAGGCGCAGAGCAGCAAGCCGGAAATTGGCCAGCTTGCTGACAGAATCTCGGCCATTTTTGTGCCGGTGGTGGTTGGTATTGCCCTGCTGAGTGCGGCGATCTGGTATGTCTTCGGCCCCGCGCCGCAGATTGTTTATACCCTGGTGATCGCCACCACGGTACTGATCATCGCCTGTCCTTGCGCCCTTGGTCTGGCGACGCCGATGTCGATCATCTCCGGCGTAGGCCGCGCGGCCGAATTTGGCGTACTGGTGCGGGATGCGGACGCGCTGCAGCGGGCCAGCACCCTCGATACGCTGGTGTTTGATAAAACCGGCACGCTGACGGAAGGTAAACCGCAGGTGGTCGCCGTCCACACCGTGGGCGTGACGGAAGAGGATGCACTGCGTCTCGCCGCCGCGCTGGAGCAAGGGTCCAGCCATCCGCTGGCGCGCGCCATTCTCGATAAAGCGAATGCTTCTTCCCTGCCGCAGGTCAGCAATTTCCGCACCCTGCGCGGGCTTGGCGTCAGCGGCGAAGCAGAAGGCCACGCCCTGCTGCTGGGCAACCAGGCATTGCTCAATGAAAACGGTATTGATACCACCGCGCTGGAAAGCGAGCTGAAAGCGCAGGCGTCTCAGGGCGCCACGCCGGTTCTGCTGGCGGTGGATGGCAAAGCCGCCGCGCTGCTGGCCGTGCGCGATCCGCTTCGCCAGGACAGCGTGGACGCCCTGCAGCGCCTGCACCGTGCCGGCTACCGTCTGGTAATGCTGACCGGGGATAACCCGACCACCGCCAACGCCATCGCGAAAGAAGCCGGAATTGATGAGGTGATTGCGGGCGTACTGCCGGACGGTAAAGCGGACGCCATCAAGAAACTGCAAAGCCAGGGCCGTCAAGTGGCGATGGTCGGCGACGGCATCAACGATGCCCCGGCGCTGGCCCATGCTGACGTGGGGATTGCGATGGGTGGCGGGAGCGATGTCGCCATTGAAACCGCTGCCATCACGCTGATGCGCCATAGCCTGATGGGCGTTGCCGACGCGCTGGCCATTTCAAAAGCCACGCTGCGCAACATGAAGCAGAACCTGCTGGGGGCGTTTATCTATAACTCACTCGGCATCCCGATTGCTGCCGGTATTTTGTGGCCGCTGACCGGCACGCTGCTTAACCCGGTGGTCGCGGGTGCGGCGATGGCGCTCTCCTCCATCACCGTGGTGAGCAACGCCAACCGCCTGCTGCGCTTTAAACCGAAGGATTGAACCTTGTACCCGTACGCGCTAGCATGAACCTTTCCGTTCATGGAGCGCGTATGGGTCTGTTTAATCGTATAAAAACATCGTTTCGCGCCCTCTTTCCTCGCCGTTACGCCTGGCCCGGTCTGGATATCTCGCTTCCCGGCGGGCAACACCTGCACCTGGTCGGCAGCATCCATATGGGAACGCAGGATATGTCTCCCCTGCCACCCGGCCTGATAAAACTGCTGAAACACGCCGACGCGCTGGTCGTTGAGGCGGACATTTCGGGTCAGGAGTCACCGTTTGCCGGGCTCGAGAGCGATCTCACCCTGGCGGAGCGCCTGGATGAGACCCAGCTTGCGGAACTGACGCGGGTCGCCGAGGAAACCGGCGTATCGCTCTTCATGATTGACACCCTGCCGCTGTGGCAAATCGCGATGGTATTACAGGCTACGCAGGCGCAGCGTCTGGGCCTGCGCGGAGACTACGGCATTGATTACCAGTTGCTGAACGCGGCAAGAGCGCGCAGTTTGCCCATCATCGAGCTGGAGGGGACGGACAGCCAGATTGCGCTTCTGCGGCAGCTTCCCGACGACGGCTTGATGCTGCTGGATGATACGTTGACCCACTGGCACACCAACGCGCGCCTGCTACAGACCATGATTGGCTGGTGGCTGGATGCGCCGCCAGAGGACGGTAAGCTGGCGTTACCGTCGACGTTCAGCGAATCGCTGTATGATGTGCTGATGAATGCGCGCAACAAAGCCTGGCGGCAGACGCTGCATGCTTTACCTGCGGGGCATTACGTGGTGGCGGTTGGGGCGTTACATTTGTACGGAGAAGGGAATTTGCCGTCACTGTTAAAATAAAAAAATGGCCAATATTTCTATTGGCCCGTCAAAGAGGAATTTCATCGTTTTTATTATGCCGAAGGAGACCTTCGGTTGAGCCGATTGTCGCTCAAAGTGACCATCACTGCCAATACTATTGCGCAAGATGGTGCTATTTTTTAGACAAACGTCAGGCGTATGATGTTGGCATGATTTGTCTGTCGTAAGAAGGATAGCTATGACTCCCGCCGTTAAATTACTCGAAAAAAACAACATTTCTTTCCGGATCCACACTTACGATCACGATCCGAACGAGACCAACTTTGGTGATGAAGTGGTGCGCAAGCTGGGGCTGAATGCTGACCAGGTTTACAAAACGCTGCTGGTGGCGGTGAATGGCGATATGAAGCACCTCGCCGTCGCGGTGACTCCCGTGGCAGGACAGCTGGATCTGAAGAAGGTCGCCAAAGCGCTGGGGGCGAAGAAGGTGGATATGGCCGATCCGATGGTGGCGCAGCGCACCACGGGCTACCTGGTGGGCGGCATCAGCCCGCTCGGACAGAAAAAACGCCTGCCGACGCTGATCGATGCCCCTTCGCAGGAATTTGACACCATCTTTATCTCCGGCGGCAAACGCGGGCTGGATATCGAGCTGGCGGCGGGCGATCTGGCGAAAATGCTGGACGCTAAATTTGCGGATATTGCCCGCCGGGAGTAAAAAAAGCCAGGTGGCGGCTACGAGGTAAAAGCAAAACGGTAACAGGCGTTACCGTTTTTTGTGTTCTCGCCCTCTCCCGGTGGGAGAGGGTTGGGGTGAGGGCATCAGGCCGCACAGCACTACTGCCAGCTCACCTCGCCTTTCGGCTCATACGCATTCACGTCAATCGGTGAATTCTGCTCGATATACTGCTTCAGCACTTCCGCGTCGATAAAGCCGGTGTTCACGTATCCCGGTTTATTATCAATATGCGGATAGCCGTCGCCGCCGGTAGCGTTAAAGCTTAACGTCGCCAGACGGTACGTTTTAGCCGGGTCAACCGGTTCGCCTTTGATCTTCAGGTCGTTAAGCTTGCCGTCTTTCGCGACGAAGCTGACGTTGGCAAACTGCGGATAGGCCCCGGAATCTGGCTTCATCTGCGCCACGGCGGTCAGGTACTCAATCACCTCTTTCCCGCTCATATCCGCATACACCACCACGTTGCCGAACGGCTGTACCTTCAGGACGTCTTTATAGGTGATGTTTCCGCCTTCGATGGAATCACGAATGCCACCGCCGCTCATTACGCCAAAGTCAGCGCCGGTGCGCGCTATTTGCGCCGCCAGCACCAGATGGCCCATGTTGGTCTGCACGAAGCGGACTTTGCTGCGGTCCCCTTCCAGGCGGCCATTGAGCGTGCCAATCTTCACGTCCAGCTGCGCCTTGCCTTTGTTCTGGAACGGCGTCAGCAGGGAGAGCATCTGCTGGTTCTCTGCAATCTCAGGCGTGTAAAGTACGCGCTCACTTTTCCCGTCCGGGTAGGTGACCTTCTTCTTCAGGTTGACCGGAATGAGCTGGTAGTGAACCAGCTTCATCTCGCCGTTACGGAACTCGAAATCTGCACGACCCACGTATTTGCCCCACTCGTGCGCCTGTACGATCCAGATACCGTTCTGACGGTCCGGCGCGCACGGCGTGCCCGGCACGTAGTCCACCTGCTTTTTGTTCTCCGAGGCCATACACACCGGATCCTGTGAGTGACCGCCCACAATCATTGCCAGCGAGCCTGCCGGCAGGCTGCGCGCCATCTCGACGTCGCCGGGAGCATTGGAGCCGTGCTCACCGTTGTCGTAGTGCCCCATGTGGGTGGTGGCGATAATCACGTCCGGCTTTTCGTTTTGCTGCAGCTCCTGAATCACCAGCTTCGCTTCGTCTGCCGGTTTGCGGAATTCGATATCGGTAAAGAACTCGGGGTTACCAATTTTCGCCGTATCGTCAGTGGTTAGGCCGATGACCGCGATCTTCAGATCCTGACGCTTAAACAGCGCCCACGGCTTAAACAGGCGTTCGCCGGTGCTTTTCTGATAAATATTGGCTGAGAGGAACGGGAATTTGGCCCATTTTTCCTGCTGACGCAGCACGGTCAGCGGATTATCAAACTCATGGTTACCCACGGCCATCGCGTCGTAGCCAATCAGATTCATGCCGCGAAAGTCGGGTTCGGCGTCCTGCAAATCGGATTCCGGCACGCCGGTATTAATATCACCGCCTGAGAGCAACAGTACGCTGCCGCCCTGAGCCGCCACCTCTTTGCGAATGCCATCCACCAGCGTTTTTTGTGCCGACAGGCCATATTCGCCGTATTCACTGCGCCAGAAGTGACCGTGGTGGTCGTTGGTATGCAGAATGGTAATTTTATAGGATTTGTCTTTTTCATACGCCTGCGCGGGCAGGCTTACCAGCCCCCACGCCGCGATGAGCGCCAGCGCGACGCCCCGCTTCATTAACTTCATCTTCTCTCTCCCTGACCAATAGACAAAGGCAGAAATTACAGTGACTAATAAGAATAGACAAATAAGTTTTCATAATTGCGACTTTCTTCAAATGTCCCGGGCGGGTATGTTAGTCGGATAATAATTACACCCTGCATCTCTAATAACTAAAGACGTGGTACTTCTCTCTATGGCAATCAGTGAATCAACCCAGCCCGCTCCGGGCGCGCCGGCGTCGCCGCCTGCATCGCGCACCTCCTTTAAAGTCTTAGGCGCAATCAGTCTCTCGCACCTGCTCAACGACATGATCCAGTCGTTGATTCTGGCGATTTACCCGCTGCTGCAGTCTGAGTTCTCACTCACCTTCGTGCAGATCGGGATGATCACCCTGACCTTCCAACTGGCTTCGTCGCTGCTGCAGCCGGTGGTGGGCTACTGGACGGATAAATACCCGATGCCGTGGTCGCTGCCGGTTGGCATGTGCTTTACCTTAAGCGGGCTGGTGCTGCTGGCCATGGCCGGGAGTTTTGAAGCCGTGCTGATCGCCGCCGCGCTGGTGGGTACCGGGTCGTCCGTGTTCCATCCGGAGTCCTCCCGCGTGGCACGGATGGCGTCCGGTGGTCGTCACGGGCTGGCGCAGTCGCTCTTCCAGGTGGGCGGTAACTTTGGTAGCTCCCTGGGCCCATTGCTGGCGGCGGTGATCATCGCGCCGTATGGCAAAGGCAACGTGGCCTGGTTTGTACTGGCCGCACTGCTGGCGATTATCGTGCTGGCGCAAATCAGCCGCTGGTATGCCGCGCAGCATCGCGTGAACAAAGGGAAACCTAAAGCGAAGGTTATTAATCCCCTGCCGCGCAATAAGGTTATCCTGGCCGTCTCTGTGCTGCTGGTGCTGATTTTCTCGAAATACTTCTATATGGCGAGCATCAGCAGCTATTACACCTTTTATCTGATGCAAAAATTCGGATTATCGGTACAAAATGCGCAGATTCACCTGTTTGCCTTCCTGTTCGCCGTCGCGGCCGGTACGGTCATTGGCGGGCCTGTGGGTGATAAGATTGGGCGTAAATATGTCATTTGGGGCTCTATCCTCGGCGTGGCGCCGTTTACTCTTATTTTGCCGTACGCGAGCCTTGAATGGACGGGGATTTTAACCGTGATTATTGGTTTTATCCTCGCTTCCGCGTTTTCCGCCATTCTGGTTTATGCCCAGGAGCTGCTGCCTGGCCGTATCGGTATGGTTTCCGGACTCTTTTTCGGTTTCGCCTTCGGCATGGGCGGGCTTGGCGCAGCGGTGTTAGGGATGGTTGCGGATCACACCAGCATCTTCCTGGTTTATAAAATCTGCGCTTTCCTGCCGCTTCTTGGGATGTTAACTATATTCCTGCCTGATAACCGACATAAAGCCTGAATTACAGGTAGCCAAAGTTTTACTTTGGCTACCTGACACCCTGATGCCATAAGGGTTTCTTCTTCATCCCCTCTCTGAATTTATCAAAATGCGCTTTTTTACGTGCATATTGCTGTTTTATTCAAACTTCAACAATTATTCATAAACATAAGGGTAAAAATTGTCATAAACTATTACTCGGTTTTTTGGTTTTCGCCAAAAAGGAACACCCACAACGAAAGGAGACGGAATGCACCACGCCACACCGCTTATCACCACCATTGTTGGTGGACTTGTGCTCGCTTTTATCCTCGGCATGATTGCCAATAAACTGCGTATTTCTCCTCTTGTCGGCTATCTGCTGGCAGGTGTTCTGGCGGGACCGTTCACGCCAGGTTTCGTTGCGGATACCAAACTGGCACCTGAACTGGCGGAATTGGGCGTGATTCTGCTGATGTTTGGCGTCGGTCTGCATTTTTCCCTGAAGGATTTGATGGCGGTAAAGTCGATTGCCATACCGGGAGCGATCGCCCAGATAGGGGTGGCGACGCTGCTGGGGATGGCGCTTTCGGCCGTACTGGGCTGGTCGCTGATGACCGGCATCGTATTTGGGCTGTGTCTCTCAACCGCCAGTACCGTGGTGCTGCTGCGCGCGCTTGAGGAGAGACAGCTGATTGACAGCCAGCGCGGGCAGATCGCGATTGGCTGGCTGATTGTGGAAGACCTGGTCATGGTCCTGACGCTGGTACTGCTGCCTGCCGTCGCCGGGATGATGGAAAAAGACAACGTCGGTTTTGCCTCGCTGGCGCTGGATATGGGCATCACCATCGGTAAGGTTGTGGCGTTTATCGCCATCATGATGCTGGTGGGCCGCCGTCTGGTGCCGTGGATCATGTCCCGCAGCGCGGCGACCGGCTCACGCGAGCTGTTTACCCTCTCCGTGCTGGCGCTGGCGCTGGGCATCGCCTTTGGTGCCGTTGAGCTGTTTGATGTCTCCTTTGCTCTGGGTGCGTTCTTCGCCGGGATGGTACTGAACGAGTCCGAGCTGAGCCACCGCGCTGCGCACGATACGCTACCGCTGCGCGATGCCTTCGCCGTACTGTTCTTCGTCTCCGTCGGGATGCTGTTTGACCCGATGGTCCTGATCCATCAACCGCTGGCCGTGCTGGGCACGCTGGCGATCATCATCTTTGGTAAGTCGCTTGCCGCCTTCTTCCTGGTACGAATGTTCGGTCACTCTCCGCGTACGGCGCTAACCATCGCCGCCAGCCTGGCACAGATCGGTGAGTTCGCCTTTATTCTGGCCGGTCTGGGCATGGCCCTGAATCTGCTGCCGCAGGCGGGGCAAAACCTGGTGCTGGCGGGGGCGATCCTCTCCATCATGCTGAACCCGGTGCTGTTTGCCCTGCTGGAAAAATATCTCGATAAAACCGAAACGCTGGAAGAGCAGACGCTCGAAGAGGCCATCGAAGAAGAGAAGCAGATCCCGGTTGATATTTGCAACCACGCTCTGCTGGTCGGCTTTGGCCGTGTGGGCAGCCTGCTCGGTGAAAAGCTGATGGCACAGGGCATTCCGCTGGTGGTGATTGAGACCTCGCGCACCCGCGTCGACGAGCTGCGCGAGCGCGGTATTCGTGCGGTGCTGGGCAATGCGGCGAACGAAGAGATCATGAATCTGGCGCATCTGGACTGCGCCCGGTGGCTGCTGCTGACCATTCCTAACGGCTATGAAGCGGGTGAGATTGTGGCTTCCGCACGCGCGAAGTGCCCAACAATTGAGATTATCGCCCGGGCGCACTATGACGACGAGGTGGAGTACATTACCGAGCGCGGTGCAGATAAGGTGGTGATGGGCGAGCGCGAGATTGCTAACACCATGCTGACGCTGCTGGAAAAACCGCCGGTTGAAGAGGCGGTGACGGGGTAAGTTTAGTGCGGTCTGATGCCCTCACCCTGGCCCTCTCCCACGGGGAGAGGGAACAAACATTAAAAAAGGCAACTTACGTTGCCTTTTTACATTTACCGATCCCAATACGCCTCTTCGAGGCTGTCTTCCCGTTCCGGCAGACCACGCGTTAAGCGCGGTGAGTGCTGGTTCAGTACCTGATAGCTCACGCGGTTGGCGTACTTACACACCTGCGCCAGCGACGAATAGGTCAGCCAGCTAAACTTGTGCTTGCTGGAGTTCGGCACGTTGGTTTTGTGGTAGGCGTTAGCGGTGATGTCGTGCAACAGCGCGGCCAGCGCGCCGTCGCCCGCGCCGTTGGTGTTCATGATCTTCTCCGGCCCGCCCATATAAGGCGCGATGTGAGAGTAGATCCGCAGCGGGTTGATGCAATCCTGATGGCGCATACCGCGGCTGAACTCGTACTGGTTAAACTCGGCAATCGCGCCGGGCAGCAGCGGGTGCTGGGTCTTGCGTTTGCTCTCTTCCTCCGTGAAGCCGGCCATATACAGCCCAACCGGGCCCGCGGTGCAGAGCACCAGGTCCACCCAGTCCAGCGCTTTATCAGATGCCAGCAGCGGATCGCTTTCACCGGTCAGCGCTTCGGCCTCCTCTTCGTTCATCGCCAGAATCGAGACGTGCTCTTTCAGGAAGGCCTGCCACCACTCCGGGTTATCGGCGATAACGAATTTCGTGCCCAGCGTCAGAACGACCGGCACGTTGTATTTCTTCGCGTACTCAATCGCCTTCATGGTCGCTTCCGGCATGGGCTCACCCGGCTTGCAGCGCACCAGGTAGGAGGTCAGCACCAGCGCCGAGGCGCCCGCGATCACCTCTTCGGGAATACTCTCGGCGCGCAGCTTGTTCATGTGGCCAGGGCTGATGGCAAAGGTACGCTCCCCAGACTCGCCGATCAGCGTGAAGCAGCGGCCAATCGGCCCGTCAACGCCCTGCAGGTAGTTCAGATCGGTACGGCTGGAAGTGTTGCAGAGATAGCGGTAGGCATAGCCACCAATTTCGATATTGCTGCACATCACGCCGAGCAGCACCGAGCGGTCGTCTGCCAGCACGGAGTAGTTATGCATGGTATTGCCGATGGTACCGCCGGCGAACTGATGGGTAATCAGGTTTTCGCGCACCAGCTCCTGGTACAGCGCTTCGGCAACGTCATCCTCAATCACCAGCGAGTGTCCGGCGCTCAGACCGTAACGGGCGACAAACGCATCATCCACTTTCGCCTCAATGTCCACCAGCGTCTGATCGATACCGACGACCCACGCCGCGCTGGTTTCATTTTCTGGCTGGATTTGCTGCAGGAGCGGATCGCGGGCATCGACGGGAAAGTAGTGTTTGGATTTGCGTTTACCGGGAAATTTCATGGTCTGAACTGTACGAAGAATATGGGCCGGAAATGGTAGCACAAACCCGGCCCGGAGTGCGATCAGCGGCTGTTCGTCACCAGCGAGACCATCATGTCGATATGCTCAGGCGAGTCGTTAAGCGCCGGAATGTACTCGTACTTTTCGCCGCCAGCCTCCAGGAAAAATTCCCGATTTTGCACCGCGATCTCCTCCAGCGTTTCCAGACAGTCTGCCGAGAAGCCCGGCGACATCACCTGAATATGCTTCACGCCCTTCTCGCCGAGCATTTTGAGGGTTTCATCGGTGTACGGCGTCAACCACGGCTCGCGGCCGAAGCGCGACTGGAAGGTCATCATCACCTTCTCCGGCGGCAGGCCAAGGGCGGAGACCAGCTCGCGCGTGGTATCGCGGCAGCGCTGGGGGTAATCATCCCCTTCGTTAGCGAAACGCTGCGGGATCCCGTGATAGGA
Organism: Enterobacter sp. NFIX59; assembly: GCF_900113755.1. Lineage (NCBI taxonomy): Bacteria > Pseudomonadati > Pseudomonadota > Gammaproteobacteria > Enterobacterales > Enterobacteriaceae > Enterobacter > Enterobacter sp. NFIX59. The sequence goes on from NZ_FOQN01000001.1 coordinate 1,594,219, forward strand.
AAGCAGCAGCAGATCCGGCTCGCCGTGCTTTTCAAACGACGCGCGCGCGCTGTTGGCAAGCGCCTTGATGTAGAGATCGTTATCCGCGTAGTCGCGAATAAAGGTCACGCCCGGAATGCGGCGGCGGGTCGCCAGAATGCGGGCCAGCTCGTCCCAGACGGCGGCCACCGTCGAGCAGGAGTATTGCGGGTAGAGTGCCAACACGACGATATGGTCCACGCCCTGCGCCAGCAGGGATTCTACCGCGCTTTCCAGGGAGGGTTTGCCGTAGCTCATGCCGAGCGCGACGGGCAAATCCGGCAGGCGGGCGGCCAGCGCTTTTTCCTGACGACGGCTATAGACCATCAGCGGTGAGCCCTCTTCCATCCAGACGGACTGATAGAGTTTGGCGACGCGCGGAGAACGAATCGGCAGAATGACGCCACGCAGCAGCGGCCACCACAGCAGTCTTGGGAAATCCACGACGCGCGTGTCGCTTAAAAACTGTCGCAGGTAGCGTTTTACCGCGTCTGATGTAGGTGCTTCTGGGGTGCCCAGATTGGCAAGCAGGATGCCGGTTTTCGCCTGACTCATTCACGCCTCTTAACCATTTGATAGGTTGTCAATTGTAGCGGAAATGCGTTTAAACGAAACCCATTGCTGTAATAGGTAAGATGAGAATATTTCTCACCCGGAGGGCCCGGGTGAGAGAAATGCGATTAGCCGAGGATTTTTTCCAGCTCTGCACGTACGTCAGCCACGGCTTTGGTGCCGTCAACTTTAGCGTATTTGGTGTTACCCGCCTGCGCTTCTTTGGTGTAGTAGCCGATCAGCGGCGCGGTCATCTGATGGTATTCCACCAGGCGCTTGCGCACGGTCTCTTCCTGATCGTCTTTACGGGTGGTCAGCTCTTCGCCGGTCACGTCGTCTTTGCCTTCAACCTTAGGCGGGTTGAATTTGATGTGGTAAACACGGCCAGAAGCAGCGTGTACGCGACGACCAACGATACGGTCAACGATCAGCTCGTCCGGTACGTCGAACTCCAGAACGTAGTCCACGTTGATGCCCGCTTCTTTCATGGCGTCAGCCTGAGGAATGGTGCGTGGGAAGCCGTCCAGCAGGAAACCGTTACGGCAGTCTTCCTGAGCAATGCGCTCTTTGACCAGAGCAATCACCAGCTCGTCGGTCACCAGCTTGCCTGCGTCCATGATGTCTTTCGCCTGTTTACCCAGCTCGGAGCCAGATTTTACAGCGGCGCGCAGCATATCACCGGTGGAGATTTGCGGAATACCGTATTTCTCCATGATGAACTGAGCCTGAGTTCCTTTACCCGCGCCCGGAGCGCCAAGCAGAATAATACGCATTGCGAAAATCCCCTCAAAAGTCGTTTCAATTTTTCAAAAGCGCTAAACAATACCACCAGAACGGGCATCGCTCAAGGAAGGCAGGAAGGCTGAAACGGTTAATGGGGGGAGATAATTTGGGAGGGTGCGGTCTGGTGCCCTCACCCCGGCCCTCTCCCACGGGGAGAGGGAGAAGACCAGGGGAGGCGTGGTCAATTACGCCAGCAGCAGCGCATTCACACGTTTAATGAAGAGGTTAGGATCTTCCAGCGTACCGCGCTCGGCCAGCAGGGACTGATCCAGCAGCAGTTCAACCCACTCGGCAAAGCGGGCGTCGTCCTGGGTATCCGCCGCGCGTTTCACCAACGGATGATCCGGATTGAGCTCAAAGATATATTTCACTTCCGGCATCGCCTGGCCCGCCGCCGCGAACAGTTTCGCCATCTGAGTGCCCATTTCGTCGGCATCGGTGGTGACGATGGCCGGGGTGTCGGTCAGACGGTGCGTGAAACGCACCTCTTTCACGCGGTCGCCCAGCAGGGTTTTCACGCGCTCAACGAACGGCTCCAGCGCCTTCTCGGCTTCTTTCGCGCTTTCGTCCACTTCATCCGCCAGCTTGTCGATGGACTCGTCGGCTTTGGCCACAGACTGGAAGGATTTACCGTCGAACTCGGTCAGGTAGTTCATCATCCACTCGTCGATGCGGTCAGAAAGCAGCAGCACTTCGATGCCTTTCTTGCGCAACAGCTCCAGGTGCGGGCTGCTCTTCGCCGCCGCGTAGCTGTCGGCGGTGATGTAGTAGATCTTCTCCTGCCCTTCTTTCATGCGGGAGACGTACTCTTCCAGCGACACGGTCTGCGCGGAGGAGTCGGTATGCGTTGAGGCGAAACGCAGCAGTTTGGCGATGGTTTCAACGTTCGCGGTGTCTTCTGCCGGGCCTTCTTTCAGCACCAGGCCGAACTGTTTCCAGAAGGTCTGATATTTTTCCGCATCGTCTTTCGCCAGTTTTTCCAGCATCTGCAGCGCACGTTTGGTCAGGGCGTTGCGCAAGTTACGGGTGACGGTGCTGTCCTGCAGAATTTCACGGGAGACGTTGAGCGGCAGATCGTTAGAATCGATCAGGCCGCGCACAAAGCGCAGGTAGTTCGGCATGAACTGCTCGGCGTCGTCCATGATAAAGACGCGCTGCACGTACAGCTTCAGACCGTGCTTGTGATCGCGGTTCCACATGTCCCACGGCGCCTGTGCCGGGATGTACAGCAGGCTGGTGTACTCCTGCTTACCTTCCACACGGTTGTGGCTCCAGGTCAGCGGGTCGGTAAAATCGTGGGCGATGTGCTTGTAGAATTCGTTGTACTCGTCGTCTTTAATTTCAGACTTGTTGCGCGTCCACAGCGCCTGCGCCTTGTTGATTTTCTCCCAGGAAACCACGGTTTCACCGTCTTTCTCTTCCTGTTTTTCAATCTCGACCGGCAGGGCAATGTGGTCGGAATATTTGCTGATGATGGAGCGCACGCGCCAGTCGTTCAGGAAATCGTCTTCCCCTTCACGCAGGTGCAGGGTGATTTCGGTACCGCGGTCCGCTTTGGTGATGTCATCAACGGTATATTCGCCTTCCCCTTTGGACTCCCACAGCACGCCGTTCTCAGCGCTGTCGCCTGCCGCACGGGTACGGACGGTGACTTTGTCCGCCACGATAAACGCCGAGTAGAAACCGACGCCGAACTGGCCGATGAGCTGGCTGTCTTTCGCCTGGTCCGAGCCCATGGACTCGAGGAACGCTTTGGTGCCGGATTTGGCGATGGTGCCGAGGTGGTCGATCACCTCGTCGCGGTTCATCCCGATGCCGTTATCGGCGATGGTCAGGGTGCGGTTCTCCTTATTGAACGAGACGCGCACGCGCAGCTCGCCGTCGCCTTCGTACAGATCCGGGTTAGACAGCGCGCGGAAGCGCAGCTTGTCCGCCGCATCGGATGCGTTGGAAATCAGCTCACGCAGGAAAATTTCTTTGTTGGAATACAGGGAATGGATCATCAGGTGCAGAAGCTGTTTTACTTCTGACTGGAAACCACGGGTTTCTTGTCCTTTCATCTATGTCGACCTCAACAATGCCATTTAATGGGGTTTTAAAACGTTGAGTGAGAGATGGGGATACGGGGGGAAATTTTCAAGCGGAGGCCGCGCGCGCAGCCTCCGTTTGGTCAGAAAATAATCTTGTGACGCCCGGCCAGAGAGTGTGACAGCGTGGTGCCGTCCACCATCTCCAGCTCGCCGCCGACCGGCACGCCGTGGGCGATGCGGCTGGCGTCAACGCCGTACTGCGAGCACAGCTCGGCGATGTAGTTGGCGGTTGCCTCCCCTTCCACCGTCGGGTTGGTGGCGAGGATCACCTCTTTGATGGTTTCGGACTCAAGACGCTGTTCAAGGCGATCAAGACCGATATCATCCGGGCCAATACCGTCCAGGGGGGAGAGATGCCCCATCAGCACGAAGTAGCGGCCGGAAAACTGCCCGGTTTGTTCGATGGCGTAGATGTCCGCCGGACTCTCCACCACGCAAATCTGACCGTTTTCCTGACGACGCGGGTTCGTACAGATGTTACACACGTCCTGCTCGGTAAAGGTACGGCAGTCCGCACAGTGACCAATTTCTGACATGGCGCGTGTCAAAGCCTGCGCCAGGCGCATCCCGCCGCTGCGGTCGCGCTGCAATAGCGTAAACGCCATGCGCTGCGCCGACTTCGGGCCAACGCCCGGCAGGCAGCGCAGTGCTTCCATTAACTGCGTGAGCAGCGGACTGGTTTGCATCAGAATGGCATCTTGAAGCCAGGCGGCAGCTGCATACCGCTGGAAACAGAGGCCATTTTCTCTTTCTGAGTTTCGTCGATACGGCGAGCGGCATCGTTAAACGCGGCTGCAACCAGATCTTCCAGCATCTCTTTGTCGTCTTCGAGCAGGCTTGGGTCGATTTCCACGCGACGGCAGTTGTGCGCACCGTTGATGGTCACTTTGACCAGACCGGCACCGGACTCACCCGTGACTTCCAGCTGAGCGATCTCTTCCTGCATCTTCTGCATTTTTTCCTGCATCTGCTGAGCCTGCTTCATCAGGCCACCCAGACCGCCTTTTCCACCAAACATAGGCTTCTCTCTTTTTCACGTTTAAGGATTACAACCGTAAGTCAGACTCACGATCAAATGGGGCGAATACTCTCTTCATCCAGATCGGCGTCGAAGAACCGGCGCAGGGTCTGAATGTTGTTATCCGCAATAATCGCCTCGCGCGCCTGCGCGAGCTTTTCTTCATAAATGGCCTGGCGCCACTCGAGCGGCGTTTTCACTGCCGGATTATCATCTTCAATGATAGTCAATTCAACCGGCGCGCCCTGTAATGTGGCGAGCGCCTCGGCCAGCGCCTTTTGCGCGCCAGGGGAATTGAGGTGTCGCTGGCCCGGACGCAGGTGCAGACGCACCTGATTGCCGTCCTGCTCTTTCCAGGCGTTCAGCGCGACCTGCTCCACCAGCTTCGGCAGCTGGAGTTTGCTGACCTCAGCGGCCCAGGCGTCGCGCGCAATGGACTCTTCGGCAAGCTTCGCGGAAAGCTCCGGCGTTTTCTCATGCTCCAGCGCCTTTTTCAGCGCTTTCGGCGTGGCGACCTCTTCCTTCACCTCTTCGGTGATGGTGGTTGCCTTCCAGCGGTAAGCCTCTTCTTTCACCGGGGCTTTCTGCTCGAGCGCGGACGGTGCCGGACGCGACTGTACGCGCTCCGTTACCGAGGCCAGTCGTTCAAGCGCGGCGTTGTTCACCGGCCGCGCTCTTCCTGGCGCTGCCGGTTCACTCTTTTTTGGTTTGGTTACTCCCTGGGCACGCTGCAGCTGGCTGCGTGCGGCAAGCACCGAACTGGTGGCATCCGACAGCGGTACGTTCTGCTGCGGCGGCGGTGTCGGCTGCTGTGGTACCTGCTGCGGCGACATCACCGCCGTAGGGGCGACCGGCGCGAAAGACTGCCGCGGCACTTCCGGCTCCGGCAATGGCATGCGCGGGTGGAACGCCAGCGCACGCAGCAGCGTCATTTCAACGCCCATACGCGGATCCGGCGCGAACGGTAACTCTTTGCGGCCAATCAGCAGCGTCTGGTAGTACAGCTGCACGTCGGCAGGCGGCACGGTGCGGGCAAGCTCACGCATCCGCTGTTCAATGGTCGCCATATCCGCACCAATGGCGGAGGGAGAAAGCTGCAGCATCGCCACGCGGTGCAGCAGGCTGAGCATCTCAACCAGCAGCCCTTCCCATTCAATACCCCGGGCAGCGGCGGCATTCACCTGCGACATCACGCGTTCGCCGTTGGCGGCAATCATCGCTTCGATAAGCGACAGCGCCTGATCGTCATCCAGCGTGCCGAGCATGGTGCTGACCGCCTCGGTGGAGAGCTTGCCGTCACCGCTGGCAATCGCCTGGTCGGTCAGGCTGAGCGCATCACGCAGGCTGCCGTCCGCCGCGCGGGCCAGCAGCTGCAGGGCGCGCGGTTCGTGGACAATTTTCTCTTCATCAAGGATATGCTCAAGCTGCGCGCGGATCTGCTCAACGTCCAGCGCCTTCAGATGGAACTGCAGGCAGCGCGACAGGATCGTGACCGGCAGCTTTTGCGGATCGGTGGTCGCCAGCAGGAACTTCACGTGCGCGGGCGGCTCTTCCAGCGTTTTCAGCAGAGCGTTAAAGCTGTGGCGCGACAGCATGTGCACTTCATCGATCAGGTAGACCTTGAAGCGGCCGCGCGCCGGGGCGTACTGCACGTTATCGAGCAGATCGCGGGTATCTTCCACTTTGGTGCGCGAGGCGGCGTCGATCTCGATCAGATCGACAAAACGCCCCTGCTCGATCTCCCGACAGTTATCACACACGCCGCACGGCGTGGCGGTGATCCCGGTTTCGCAGTTGAGACCTTTTGCCAGCAAACGGGCAATAGAGGTCTTACCGACGCCGCGGGTGCCGGAAAAAAGATAGGCGTGATGGATGCGACCTAGCGACAAGCCGTTCGCCAGGGCCGTCAGCACATGTTCCTGACCGACAACGTCAGCAAAGGTTTGTGGTCGCCATTTACGGGCTAACACCTGATAACTCATGGGCAGGCTCTGCAACGCTGGAAGGTGAATTTATGGAGGGGAATGCTATCACAACCTCACCCATTGAGCGAGGTTGTGAAAACCGGGATTAGTGACCCGGGAAAGGCACCAGGCAATAGCTGGTAATACCCTGTTTTTCCAGGCGCTGTTCACCGCCGAGATCGAACAGGTTGATGATGAAGGCCGCGTCGGTCACTTCCCCACCCAGACGACGGATCAGCTTCACGGTCGCTTCAATGGTGCCGCCGGTTGCCAGCAGATCGTCGACCACCAGCACTTTGTCGCCCGGCTTGATCGCATCAACGTGGATCTCCAGCTGATCGGTGCCGTACTCCAGCTCGTAGCTTTCTGCGATGGTTTCACGCGGCAGCTTGCGCGGCTTACGCACCGGCACAAAACCCACGCCCATTGCCAGCGCAACCGGTGCGCCAAACAGGAAACCACGGGCTTCGGTACCTACTACTTTGGTAATCCCGGCGTTTTTATAACGCTCGACCAGCAGTTCAATGCTGAGCGCGTACGCTTTCGGGTCTTCCAGCAAGCTGGTGACATCACGGAAAAGAATGCCAGGCTTTGGATAGTCCTGGATGCTTTTGATGCTGTTTTTCAGATATTCAAGCTGCTGTGCAGTTGCGGTCATCGGTTTGTGCCTAAATAAAACAGTGTTACTCACAGCGCGCAACGAGTCGGCCAAGGCAACAATTGTTTAACCTTTGACCAGGCGCACCTGTGCTCGAAAACGGTCGAATTTACTGGCTGCGCGTGATAATTGCAACAGCCATGATGAGGCTTCAGTGCTTTTGTTGCTTTTCATCAACCACGGGGATCCGCCACATAAAGAAAAGCAGGCTGGTCAGGATCGCCAGCAGCAGAATACGTACCCACATCATTTTCACCAGCCATAATGAAATAGCGAAGGTGATGAGGATCACTGCGATCGCGCGCGGCTTCGCGCCGGGCGGCATGGCCCGGTGTTTTTGCCAGTGCCGCAGATAGCCGCCAAACCATGAGCGGTAGAGCAGCCAGTGGTGAAAACGCGGCGACGAGCGGGCGAAGCACCAGGCCGCCAGCAGGATAAATGGCGTGGTCGGCAGTAAGGGTAAAAACACACCCAGCGTGCCAAGCACTACCGCGAGCCAGCCAATGATGATTAAAATAGTACGCTTCATAATGCGAATCGTTATCAAACTGAACGGCTACTTTACCACTGGAGAGCGCCTTGAAAACAGCACTGCTTCTTGAGAGGCTGCAAAATCAGCTGATTGCTCTGCGGGAGCAGGCTACACCGCTAATGGGGCACGCCACGCTGAAGCCGCGCTTTGACCGACAGCTTTTTCGTACCCGCAGCACCGTTATTCAGGATTACCTGGCGGAAGCGCAGACGAATCTCGACGAGCTTCGCCATGCGGTTGAGAGTGAACAGCAGGAACAGGTGGCGTGGCTTGCGGCGCATCTCACCGAGCAGATCACCGCGCTGCATCGCGAAATCGCCGCCTGGCCGCTGCGCGCCTGGGACAGCGCCTCCCCGGGGCTCGGTAAATGGCAGCGCAAGCGGCTGGAGAACCAGGAGTTTGAACGCCGACTGTTTGAGATGAAGCGCGAACGCGAGGTGCGTCTGAACAACAGCGAAACGCTGGAAGAGCAGCAGCTATTGATGCGCGAGATTAGCGCGCTGGAAGGACGCATCGTCCGCTGCAGTCAGGCACTGGATGACATTGAGCGCGTCATTGAACGTTTGACCCGTTAACAGGAGCCACACCCATGTCACTGGAAAATGCACCCGATGAGGTCAAGCTGGCCGTCGATTTGATTATGCTGCTGGAGAATCATGAGATCCCCGCCGAAACGGTGCTTAAGGCACTGGAGATTGTACGGCGGGATTTTGAGGGGAAACTTCCCCCCCACTCTAACCCTCTCCCACAGGGAGAGGGAAAATAGATTAAGCCGGAGTCGGGTCGTCGCCCTTAATGTCGCGCTTCACTTCCGTATGCTCATCACCTTTCTCGTTACGCAGGTGAACCTCAAGCTGGTTGAAGGCGATATTAATATCGTTTTCACGGCACAGACGATCGATAGAACGGTTAAGTTCATCCACCGTGTAGCTGCGGTCACGCAGTTCACGCACGTATAAACGCAGTTCGTGATCCAGCGTACTCGGCCCAAAGGTGGTGAAGAAGACCGCCGGAGCCGGATCGTGCATCACTTTCGGATGCTCAGACGCCGCCTTCAGCAGCACCTCTTTCACCTTATCCAGATCCGATCCATAGGCCACGCCCAGGCGGATCACCACGCGCGTCACCGTATCCGAGAGCGACCAGTTGATCAGACGCTCGGTCACGAACGCTTTGTTCGGGATGATCACCTCTTTGCGATCGAAGTCGGTGATGGTGGTGGCACGAATACGGATCTTGCTGACCGTACCGGAGAAGGTACCGATGGTAACGGTATCGCCGATACGTACCGGACGTTCGAACAGGATGATCAGGCCGGAGACAAAGTTACCGAAGATCTCCTGCAGGCCAAAACCAAGACCGACCGAGAGGGCGGCCGCCAGCCACTGCAGTTTATCCCACGAGACGCCAAGCGAACCAAAGACCGTCATCGCCCCAACAATAATGATCACGTAGTTGAGGATCGTCGTAATGGCGTAGGACGCCCCCTGGCGAAGATTCAGACGTGACAGGAGCAGCACTTCGAGCAGGCCTGGCAGGTTGCGGATCAGCGCCCAGGCCACCACCGACGACACCAGCGCAAACAGCAGGCTGCCCATGGTCACGCTTTTCATGACCGCCGCGCCCGCTTCGGTACCGTTGTATTGCCAGAGGGTAATACTGTCGAGATAGGCGAAAACGGTAATAAGATCGGACCAGATAGCCCAGAACATCACCGCAAACAGGGCGATCATCACCAGCATGGTGATACGCAGCGTCTGCTGGTTAACCTGCTCCAGCGCGATGGTCGGCTCTTCCTGTGGCTCCGCGCCTTCGGCCCCCTCTTTCACCTGATGCTGACGACGCGCAATGGCACGGCGATAGGCGATGCGGCGGGCCGCCACGCTCAGGCCGCGCAGTACGGTCTGATAGAGCAGGTTCCAGACGATCACCAGATAGACCGTTTCAATCCAGCGCCCGGACAGGCGCAGCGTGGTATAGAAGTAGCCCGTTGCCGTCAGCACCATCAGCGCCAGCGGAATGATCGCCAGCACGGTCACGGTGGCCAGACGGATATTGTGGGACTCTTTATCACGCCAGCTGTCGCGGCACATCGGCCACATCAGGATCGCAATCAACAGCAGGTTCAGCAGGATGACCAGCTGGCCCAGCACATCATCCATCAGATGCAGCGGGGAAAGCTCAGAAACAACCGACCAGAAGTGCAGCGGCAGGAGGGCCAGGCTGATGCGCACAATCTGGCGACGCCAGTGGCTGGTCAGCTGCGCAGGCATGTTGAAATGACGCACCGCCACGCCGTCTTTTTCCAGCACCTTCCAGCACACGCCAAACACCAGCCAGAACAGCGCCAGTTTTTTACTGAACGCCCACAGCAGATCGCTGACGTTGAGCTGCATCGTGAGCAGAATCAGGCCCACAGCCAGAATAATCAGGCACACCGGCAGGGCGCGAATGAGATCGATGAGAATCGCTTTTGGCGTATGGAGCTGGCTATCGTTACGCAGTTGCCCCACTTCGGAGGCCAGCTTCGCCTGGTATTTTTTCAGCCAGGCCAGACGCCAGCGGATCAGGCCAGCAATCAGCAGCAGCGGTAATCCCGCCAGCAAGGCAATCGTCACCGCAGGCCAGGCTTTCTCCCAGTTCACGGTGATCTTCATGCTCTTGATCTGCGTTTTAAGCGTCTCAGGGAAGGATTTAATCCAGTCCCAGTCCATCGGTTTGTTGCTGTTTACCCAGAAAATCTGCTGAGTCAGGATCTCCTGCAGACTTTTCGAGACGCTCACCAGCTGCTGCTGGTTGATTTGCAGGTTAATGGCCATCATCAGCTGGTTACCCAGCTGTTTGTTGAGCTGGTCCAGCAGCTCGCGACGCATATCGACGACCTGGAGCAGCGCGTCGTGCACTTCCGGGTTCACGTCGCTGGAATGCCCCTCTTCAATTTTGGCGACAAAGGTATCGCTCTGGAAAAGGGCATCGCGCTGCTGGTTGACGTCAAACTGTTCCAGACGCAAATCCGCGATGCGGTTGGTCATGTCTTCCAGCTCATCAGCGGACGGGAGCGTCTGCTGCTGCTGGTAGAGAATACGCGACAGCAGGAGGCTGCCCTTCAGGACCGCGATCTGCTCTTTGATGTTGCGCTCAGCCTGCAGCGCGCGATCCAGCCAGTTCTTCACTTTGATATTTTGCTGAACCAGTGAGTTACCCTTTTCCGTCGCCTGTATCAGGCGCTGGCTAAGCTGGTGGTTGGCGTCGAGCTCCTGTTTCACCAGCGGATTCGCCTGAATGCGGGCGGTCTCATCAGGCGATACGGCCTCCTGGGCGGTTTTTTCCGTCAGCGTCAGGCGCTTGCTGTTTACCGCCTCCTGCAACAGCTGAAGCTGGTGTTCAAGACGATTAATGTTGGCGGTGACGTAATCGCGCTGTTTTTGCAGGGTGTCCTGCAGCACCGTATTCCCTTCCAGACTTTTACGCTGCTGTTCGATTTGTGCATTGAGCAACGTCTGCTGAACCAGCAGCAGGGTTTGCTGGGTCGGGCGCAGCGTTCCCTCTCCCACCGTCGTGCCATTCAGACGGTTACGGATCTGCTGCAGCTGCTGAGACGCGGAGTACATCAAGTTTTGCACGCGTTCCGGCTGGGTTTGCAGGGAGACAAGCTGGCTGTTATAGGTCGCGAGGTCGGACTGCGCGGTTTGCAGGTCGTCGAGCAGTTGCGCGACGCGCGACTCCAGTTGGCGTAAAGAGAGCGTCGAGAGCGTCTTGCGCGTTTCGGTATCGTTATCGACGTCGCTCAGGGCATTCAGCGATTCCGTCGCCTTGCGCATGTTTTCAGGGGCCTGCGCCACCTTCTGACGAAGCTGGGCGGTATCGGCTTTGACGCGTTCAATTTTATCCAGTGTTTCCAGCGTTTCCGTCAGATCCTGCTGGATGAGCTTATCCTGAGGAGAGAGCTCTTTTTGTTTGTTCAGCGCGTCGAGCTGCGACTGAACATCGCCACGCGAGGGAATGTCATTGCTGTTATCGGCGCGGGCCCAGGTCAGCGGCGCCGTGGCAAAGAAAAACAGCATCGCAAAGAGCAATGCAAAAACAGGATGTTGCGAGCGATTGATGGGCAGCATAGTTGTGAATGATGTCAGAAGATGACCGAAAATAGTCCGGCGTGAAGAATATCACGCTCGCCGGAAGCAGAATAGCGCGAACGTGAGCCTCTGAGATAAATCCTGGAAATGACTCAGGCAGTTAGCGACGGCGCGTCGCTGCGCAGCGTCGGGCAGAGCTGTAGCATTTCCAGTAAAATCGCCACGTAGCTGCGGGCTTCCTCTTTGAGGTCAAAGGATTGCGGGGCAAACAGCCAGTTTTCCATCAGACCTGAAATGTAGCCGCGCATCAGGATAGCCGCCCGGCGGGTCAAGAGATTGGCCGGTAACAGCTTTGCCTGCATACACAGGTTCAGGTTCAGTTCGATACGGTCATAGCTTTCGAGGCTGAGGCTGCGTTGCGCCTGTTGCACCACCGCCATTTCGCCCACGAACTCGCATTTATGATAAATTATTTCCATCATTAATCTGCGACGTTCTTCAACTACCGTCGCTTCAAGGATATATACTAATATTTCTCTCATTACTGAGAGTGGATCATCAGGGAATTTTGCCCGATACTCACTCTCGAGATCGCTAATGCTGGACTCTGAAAGCTCCCAGATTTCACCGAACAGATCTGACTTATCTTTAAAATGCCAGTAAATCGCTCCCCGCGTCACACCGGCAGCCTGAGCAATTTGTGCCAGCGAGGTTGACGAAACACCCTGCTGAGAGAACAAACGTATTGCCACATCCAGAATGTGTTGTCGGGTTTCCAGCGCTTGTTGTTTAGTTTTTCGTGCCATAGGTGGGTGAATTTACAGGAGTCAGATTTACATACATTTGTGAATGTATGTACCATAGCATGACGATAATATAAACGCAGCAACGGGTTTTAGACTCAGGACCCTTGATCAATTTGAAATCGGACACTCGAGGTTTACATATGAACAAAAACAGAGGGTTAACGCCTCTGGCGGTCGTTCTGATGCTCTCAGGCAGCTTAGCGCTAACAGGATGTGACGACAAACCAGCTCAACAAGGAGCTCAGCAGGCGCCAGAAGTAGGCGTCGTGACGCTCAAATCTGAACCTCTACAAATCACCACCGAGTTACCAGGCCGTACAAATGCTTACCGCATTGCGGAAGTGCGTCCTCAGGTTAGTGGCATTATCCTGAAGCGTAACTTCACCGAAGGCGGTGATGTGAAGGCCGGTGAGTCTCTGTATCAGATTGATCCCGCAACCTATCAGGCAAATTATGAAAGCGCGAAAGGCGACCTGGCGAAAGCACAGGCCGCAGCCAAAATTGCCCAGCTGACGGTGAATCGTTATCAAAAACTGCTCGGGACCAAGTACATCAGCCAACAGGATTACGATACCGCCCTGGCAGATGCGCAGCAGGCTAACGCAGCCGTAGTGGCAGCCAAAGCGGCGGTCGAAACCGCGCGCATTAACCTGGCCTATACCAAAGTGACCTCCCCTATCAGCGGTCGTATTGGTAAGTCTTCAGTCACGGAAGGGGCACTGGTGCAGAACGGTCAGACCACCGCGCTGGCGACCGTGCAGCAGCTTGATCCGATCTACGTTGACGTGACGCAGTCCAGCAATGATTTCCTGCGCCTGAAACAGGAGCTGGCTAACGGCACCCTGAAACAGGAAAACGGCAAAGCCAAAGTGGAGCTGATTACCAACGATGGTATCAAGTTCCCGCAGGAAGGTACGCTGGAATTCTCTGACGTGACGGTCGACCAGACCACCGGTTCCATCACCTTACGTGCGATTTTCCCGAACCCTGACAAAAACCTGCTGCCAGGTATGTTCGTTCGCGCGCGTCTGGAAGAAGGAACGAATCCAACCGCCCTTCTGGTTCCACAGCAGGGTGTGACCCGTACGCCACGCGGCGATGCGAGCGCACTGGTTGTTGGAGCAGATGACAAAGTCGAAACGCGCAATATCACCGCCACCCAGGCGATTGGCGATAAATGGCTGGTGACGGAAGGTCTGAAAGATGGCGATCGCGTGATTGTTTCTGGTTTGCAAAAAGTTCGTCCTGGCGCGCAGGTTAAAGCACAGGAAGTGAAATCTGACGATAAACAACAAGCTTCGGCCGCTGGCCAGTCAGAACAAACCAAGTCTTAACTTAAACAGGAGCCGTTAAGACATGCCTAATTTCTTTATCGATCGCCCCATATTTGCGTGGGTGATCGCCATTATCATCATGCTGGCCGGGGGACTTGCGATCCTGAAGCTGCCTGTCGCGCAATATCCAACGATTGCGCCACCGGCGGTGACCATCTCCGCAACCTACCCTGGGGCTGATGCGAAAACGGTGCAGGACACCGTCACTCAGGTTATCGAACAGAACATGAACGGTATCGATAACCTGATGTACATGTCCTCAAACAGTGACTCTACCGGTACAGTTCAGATCACCCTGACCTTCCAGTCAGGTACGGATGCTGACATTGCGCAGGTTCAGGTGCAGAACAAACTGCAGCTGGCGATGCCTTTGCTGCCGCAGGAAGTACAACAGCAGGGTGTGAGCGTCGAGAAATCGTCCAGCAGCTTCCTGATGGTTGTCGGCGTTATCAACACCAACGGCACCATGACGCAGGAGGATATTTCCGACTACGTGGGTGCCAACATGAAGGACGCCATCAGCCGTACTTCCGGTGTGGGTGACGTTCAGCTGTTCGGTTCTCAGTACGCAATGCGTATCTGGATGGATCCGAACAAACTGAACAACTTCCAGCTGACCCCCGTTGACGTGATCAATGCGATTAAAGCGCAGAACGCCCAGGTGGCAGCCGGTCAGCTAGGTGGTACGCCGCCGGTGAAAGGCCAGCAGCTTAACGCCTCGATCATCGCGCAGACCCGTCTGACCTCTGCCGATGAGTTCAGCAAAATTCTGCTGAAAGTGAATCAGGACGGTTCCCAGGTTCGCCTGCGCGACGTGGCAAAAGTAGAGCTGGGCGGTGAGAACTACGACATCATCGCGAAGTTTAACGGTAAACCGGCTTCCGGTCTGGGTATCAAACTGGCGACAGGTGCTAACGCCCTGGACACCGCCACGGCGATCCGCGCAGAGCTGAAGAAAATGGAACCGTTCTTCCCGTCAGGTCTGAAAATCGTTTACCCGTACGACACCACGCCGTTCGTCAAAATTTCGATTCACGAAGTGGTTAAAACGCTGGTAGAAGCGATCATCCTGGTGTTCCTGGTGATGTATCTGTTCCTGCAAAACTTCCGCGCGACGCTTATCCCAACGATTGCCGTGCCGGTTGTTCTGCTCGGGACCTTTGCGATCCTGTCGATATTTGGCTACTCGATAAACACCCTGACGATGTTCGGGATGGTGCTCGCCATCGGCCTGCTGGTGGATGATGCCATCGTCGTGGTCGAGAACGTCGAGCGCGTGATGGCGGAAGAAGGTCTACCGCCGAAGGAAGCGACCCGTAAATCAATGGGTCAGATCCAGGGCGCGCTGGTCGGTATCGCGATGGTACTGTCTGCGGTATTTATCCCGATGGCTTTCTTCGGAGGCTCTACCGGTGCGATTTACCGTCAGTTCTCGATTACCATCGTTTCCGCGATGGCGCTGTCGGTGCTGGTCGCGTTGATCCTGACGCCTGCGCTGTGTGCCACCATGCTGAAGCCGATTCAGAAAGGCGGTCACGGCGAGCATAAAGGGTTCTTCGGCTGGTTTAACCGCATGTTTGACAAGAGTACGCACCACTACACCGACAGCGTGGGCAACATCCTGCGCAGCACCGGTCGTTACCTGCTGCTCTATATCATCATCGTGGTGGGGATGGCGTTCCTGTTCGTTCGTCTGCCAAGCTCGTTCCTGCCGGATGAAGACCAGGGCGTGTTCCTGACAATGGCACAGCTTCCTGCGGGTGCGTCGCAAGAGCGTACCCAGAAAGTGCTGGATGAAGTGACGGACTACTACCTCACCAAAGAGAAAGACAACGTTGAATCCGTGTTTGCGGTTAACGGCTTTGGCTTTGCTGGTCGTGGTCAGAACACAGGTATTGCCTTCGTTTCTCTGAAAGACTGGTCTGAACGTCCGGGAGAAAAGAACAAGGTTGAAGCCATCACCGGCCGTGCAATGGGCACCTTCTCGCAGATTAAAGATGCGATGGTCTTCGCCTTTAACCTGCCAGCGATTGTTGAACTGGGTACCGCGACCGGCTTCGACTTCCAGCTGATTGACCAGGGCGGTCTGGGTCACGAAAAACTGACGCAGGCACGTAACCAGCTGTTTGGCGAAGTGGCTAAGCACCCTGACCTGCTGGTCGGCGTGCGTCCAAACGGCCTGGAAGATACGCCGCAGTATAAAATCGACATCGACCAGGAGAAAGCCCAGGCGCTGGGCGTATCCATCAGTGACATTAATACCACGCTGGGCGCCGCCTGGGGCGGTAGTTACGTTAACGACTTCATCGACCGCGGTCGCGTGAAGAAAGTGTACGTGATGTCAGAGGCGCAATACCGTATGTTGCCAAACGATATCAACAGCTGGTTCGTGCGCGGCAGCAATGGTCAGATGGTACCGTTCTCGGCGTTCTCAACGTCACGCTGGGAATACGGTTCGCCGCGTCTGGAACGCTATAACGGTCTGCCATCGATGGAAATCCTGGGTCAGGCCGCGCCGGGCCGAAGCACCGGTGAAGCCATGAATCTGATGGAAGAGCTGGCGAGTAAACTGCCTTCGGGTATCGGCTACGACTGGACCGGTATGTCCTATCAGGAACGTCTGTCCGGAAACCAGGCCCCTGCCCTGTACGCGATTTCACTGATCGTCGTCTTCCTGTGTCTGGCAGCGCTGTACGAGAGCTGGTCAATTCCGTTCTCCGTTATGCTGGTGGTACCGCTTGGGGTTATCGGTGCGCTGCTTGCGGCAACGTTCCGCGGACTGACCAACGACGTGTACTTCCAGGTAGGCCTGCTGACAACCATTGGCTTGTCGGCGAAGAACGCGATACTTATCGTTGAATTCGCCAAAGATCTGATGGAGAAAGAAGGTAAAGGCCTTATTGAGGCGACGCTTGAGGCTGTTCGTATGCGTCTGCGCCCAATCCTGATGACATCACTGGCGTTTATCCTCGGCGTACTGCCGCTGGTTATCAGCTCCGGCGCAGGCTCCGGTGCACAGAACGCAGTTGGTACAGGCGTTATGGGTGGTATGGTTACCGCAACCGTACTCGCTATCTTCTTCGTACCGGTGTTCTTCGTGGTGGTTCGCCGCCGCTTCAGCCGGAAGAATGAGGATATTGAGCACACGCATTCGGTAGAACCTCACTGATACCGGTTTCACATGATAAAAAGGCCGCATTAGCGGCCTTTTTCATTTTCAGAAAAAATCATAAATTACGCTTATTGTGGTTCTATTTATTTTCTGCCATCTTAAATAGACATATCATAATTAACTGATAACTTAATCGGTGAATTCAGGATTTTTTTAATTTCATTTCTCCGCTTAAGTTATTAGGAATATTCCTAATAAGAAGTTCTTACAAAGATAAGTCTGAATCTGAACTTTTCTCATCATTTTGCTAAGCCGATGAAACGTAAGGAAGCGATAAAGCACCCTCGTTAATTTGGATAAAAAGTTGAGTCCGGGATGACCATTTGCGTACTTGCTCGCATGTCTGCGGTTTTATTTGTAATTTTTCGTAATCGCGCGATGAAATCCAGGAAGGAGTGGCTTATAGTTAGGTTATCAGGAACACAGCACTCATGTAGCTAAGTCAGTTGTATCCATCCCGACAATGATGTTCGGTGAGTAAGAAATCACTCAGAAGGGGATGCGCTATGGACGAGTACTCGCCAAAAAGGCATGATATCGCGCAGTTGAAATTTCTCTGCGAATCCTTGTACCATGACTGCCTTGCCAACCTTGATGAAAGCAACCATGGCTGGGTAAACGACCCAACGTCTGCTATCAATTTACAGTTGAATGAGCTGATAGAGCATATCGCAACCTTCGCACTTAATTATAAAATTAAGTACAATGAAGATAATAAGCTCATTGAGCAAATTGATGAATACCTGGACGACACCTTTATGTTGTTCAGCAGTTACGGCATTAACGCCCAGGATTTGCAAAAATGGCGTAAATCGGGGAACCGGCTATTCCGCTGTTTCGTCAACGTGAGCAGAGCTAACCCGGTTAGTCTTTCCTGTTAAAATTATTACAATTACTAAGGTGAATTTATGTCTGATAAACCACTCACAAAAGTCGATTATTTGATGCGCTTACGACGTTGTCAGTCAATTGACACGCTTGAGCGCGTCATTGAAAAGAATAAATACGAGCTTTCGGATAATGAGCTGGCGGTATTTTATTCAGCCGCTGACCATCGTCTTGCCGAGCTGACAATGAATAAGCTGTATGACAAAATCCCTACTTCTGTGTGGAAATTTGTCCGTTAATCTTTGAAGGGTGTCTGTAGAGTTCTACGCCTCGTTCTCAGTTTTTACCTATCCCGTTATACTCCCTGTGCCCAGGCCAGGTCTCCGTGTAAAACGTGTTTTTCAGCAGCAATGTTGTGACGCCAGTCACATCGGCTTTTCGGGAACGTTCCCCTCCTGGCCTGTTCAGATTACCCTGCGGTAATCACATCCAGCGAGGTTTCCAATGAGCTTAGAAAAACAGAAGATGATTGCCGGTGAACATTATCGTCCCGGCGATGAGACGTTACGGGCCGACCGACTGCGAGCCCGCCATCTGGTCTATCGCTATAACCACACCGCACCTGATGAAAAAACAGAACGCCAGAACATTCTGGCGGAACTTCTGGGACAAAGCGAAGGCGCTTATATAGAACCGAGCTTCCGCTGCGACTATGGATATAACATTTATCTGGGCAAAAACTTTTACGCTAACTTCGACTGTGTAATGCTGGATGTCTGCCCTGTTCATATTGGCGATAACTGCATGCTCGCGCCGGGTGTTCATATTTATACGGCAACCCACCCGCTGGATGCGGAGGAACGCAATAGCGGCGTGGAGTTTGGAAAACCTGTCAGCATTGGCGATAACGTCTGGATTGGTGGCCGGGCGGTCATTAACCCTGGCGTCACCATTGGTGATAATGTCGTGGTGGCCTCCGGCGCCGTCGTGACGAAAGACGTCCCGGCTAACGTCGTCGTTGGCGGCAACCCGGCCAAAATCATTAAAACGCTGTGAGGTTACGGGGAGCCAACTGTTATGGTCTTTTAGCGCCAGACTGTTACTTTTTTCAGCCTGATGGCTCCCCTAAAATTGGCAGACACCCTGTATTGTCAACTCTCATGAAGGCAAAAAATGACCGAGATACAGCGCCTGCTTACCGCCACCATCGACGATCTTAACCTCCGCGAAAAGCGCGACAATCGCCCACGCTTTAGCATTAGCTTTATTCGCAAACATCCTGGACTGTTTGTCGCCATGTATGCCGCCTGGCTGGCGACGCTTATTGTAATGCTGACATCCGAAACGCTGGTGGACTCCGTCTGGCTGCTGGTTGTACTGTTTGTCGTCTTTAACGCCTTTTTCTTTTTCGACGTGAATCCGCGCTACCGTTACGAAGATATCGACGTGCTCGATTTCCGGGTCTGCTACAACGGCGAATGGTACAACACGCGTTTCGTGCCAGCGGAACTGATCGAAAACATCCTGCATTCTCCGGCGGTTGAAGCCGGGCAAAAAGAGAAACTGCAGAAAATGGTCTCCACCAAAGGACAGCTCTCTTTCTATGATGTCTTTAGCCTTTCCCGCCCTGCTGCTGCGTAATGAGCGCCTGCAGACGTCGGATCCCCGGGGCAAACTGAGAAGCAGAGGTATTGCCGTAACCTAAAACCAGACCGGTTTGCCCCTGCTTCGCCTCCAGGTAGTACCCGCTCAGTGCAGCGGGGGCCAGTTGAAACGCCCTCGCCTGCTCCACCAGTTTCTGGTCATCAATATTGTCTATCGCCAGCGTCAGATGCATCCCGCCTTCACCGGCCAGAATACGGTGCGGCGCATGAAGCTCTGCGCCCAGCACCTCCCGCAGCTGGCGATAGCGTTTACGGTAGAGCCGACGCATGGCGGCAAGATGGCGAGCGTAATGACCGTCCTCAATGAACAGCGCCAGCGTGCGCTGTTCGGCACGGTGCCCACCGCGCAACAGCGAGCCGATGGCCGGGCGAGCCGCTTTCGCCAGCGCTGGCGGTAACACCATAAATCCCATCCGGAGCGACGGAAACAGCGTTTTACTGAACGTCCCCAGATACACAACGGGCGCATTGTTGACCATTCCCAGCATCGCCGGTACGGGCTCACCGGCATAACGGAACTCGCTGTCGTAATCATCTTCAATGATCCACGCGTTGTGCTGCCGGGCGAGCTCCAGCAGCGCCAGCCGCCGCCGCGCGCTGAGCACGCTCCCGTAAGGGAACTGGTGCGAAGGTGAGGTAAAAATCAGTGAGGGTGCAGGCGCATCCAGCCCTTCCCAGCACATTCCCTCGTCATCAACCGGTATTCCCGTCATTGCCAGGCCGGTTTTAACAAACGCGCTTTTTGCCCCGCTATAGCCGGGGTTTTCTACCCAGGCGATATCCCCCGGCTCGCTCAACAGCATCGTACACAGGTTGACGCCTTCAAGCGCGCCTTCGGTTATCACAATCTGGCTGGCGTCGCAGTCAATACCCCGGGACAGGGCAAGATGTCGGGCAATCGCGGCCCGCAGCGACGGCTCGCCGGCCGGGTCGCCATACCCTAGCAGAGCATTTCCCTCCTCCCGCATCACGCGATCGTACAGTCGCCGCCACAGCGGCAGCGGAAAATAGTTGATGGCCGGCGTGCCTGGGGTAAACGCCAGAACAGGCGTGTCCCGGGGCACTGGCGCAGGCAGCAGCCCGACCCGTTTTGCGAGCGTGATGGCAGGGTCCGGCATTGTCCGGGTGACGGAACGGTGAGCTAACTGTGCCACCCGCGTTCCCTGGCGATTACGCTGCAAATACCCTTCGAGAGTGAGCTGGTCCAGCGCCGCATTGACGGTATTCCGGGAAAGGGAGAGCTGCTGAGCAAGCGTTCGCGAACCGGAAAGCTGGCTGCCGGATCGTAGCCTTCCGCACAGTATGGCCTCCCGCAGAGCAAGGTAGAGCGCGCGCTGGAGCGTCTCTTCCCCGCGTGTTTTCAGGGCTGCATGGAGCAAGGTATAAAATTCATCACCCGGTATATTCATCTCGCCTCCTCGTGGAACCATAAAAACATAGCGCAGTGGTTCTTTTTAAGGAACCAGCAATTCACTAGTCTGAAGCTCTTTTCAACGTCACGGAAATTAAGATGAAGACATTCAATCAGTTCGGACAGCCGGTGGGCGAAGCGCTTACCGACTGGCAACCCCGTCAGCACCCGTCCCGGGTGGTCCTTCAGGGTCACTATTGTCGGCTTGAACCGCTGCGCGTGGAGCATGCACACGCGCTGTTCTCTGCGTATTCCCTGGCCGAAGATACCCGCAACTGGACGTGGCTACTGCGTGAACCCGATGCCACCGCAGAGGAGTTTGCCGAATGGGTGGCGAGCGTAAGTGAGTTATCCGATCCCATCCACTTTACCGTGATGGATAACCGGACTCAGTCCCCCGTTGGAACGCTGTCCCTGATGCGGATCGATCCTAAAAACGGGGTCGTGGAAGTGGGGCACGTTCACTTCTCTCCCCTGTTAAGCCGCACGCCCATGTCGACAGAGGCGCAATATCTGCTGATGCGGTATGTGTTCGATACCCTGGGCTACCGGCGTTATGAGTGGAAGTGCAATAGCCTGAACGAACCTTCCCGCAAGGCCGCCCTGCGCCTGGGTTTTCAGTTTGAGGGGCGCTTTCGCCAGGCGCTGGTGATAAAAGGCCACAACCGGGATACCGACTGGTTTTCGATTCTCGATAAAGAGTGGCCGACGCTGGCGAACGCCTTTGAACGCTGGCTTGCCACCGACAATTTTACTGCCGATGGCAAACAGAAAAGATCCCTGGAAAGCTGGCGAGAAACGCGCGTCTAGCGTCTTTTTTTACGTCCCTGAACCGCCTTAAAGCGCGGATTGGATTTGCAAATCACGTACAAGCGTCCCTTGCGTTTGACTATCTGGCAATCCGGGTGACGCTGCTTTGCACTGCGTAATGAGTTAAGTACCTGCATGGTTAGCCCCGCTTCGCATTGAGAAAACCGCCAAAACGCTTGCGGAAGCGCGCTGCGCTACCGTCCGTGGAGAACGTTTTCTGCTTACCGGTATAAAACGGGTGCGATTTTGAAGAAACCTCGATGGTGATATACGGATATGTTTCACCGTCGAGTTCAATTTCGCGGTCGGTCTTAATGGTTGAGCCAACCTTGAAGTATTCATTCGCGCTGGTGTCGTGGAAGACCACGGTGCGATAGGCTGGATGGATATTGGGTTTCATCGTCAATCCTTTATGTTTTGTTATAACATAACAAAATAATATCCAGGACAGGTTCTAAAAACAACCCTTCCTTCTGACGATATTTTCTGGTTTACCTGAGATAAAATGAAAACCAGGCCAGCCACGTGCTATAACTATATCATTTCGCGGTAAAATCTTTCTCTTCAGGCAGGGAACTCAGTGCTCAGGAACGGGTATACGAGGAAGGACACGACAGCATGAAAACCCGACATCTGGTCAGTCTCGTGACTGGCGTACTTATCTTTTCCGTGCTGGTCCCCATTTGCCTGAGCATCTGGCTGGCCCATCGCCAGGCGGAAGATAAATTTGTCGATGCGCTGGAAAACTATGCCTCACGCGTGCTGATACGCACCGACAAGGTCGTGGATCAGGCGAAAGAAGCGCTTAATCATCTGCAGGCCTTTGAGGGCGTGCCGTGCAGCCCGTTGCAGTTAAGGGAGATGCGACGGGTCGCTTTTTCGTGGCGATACGTTCAGGAAGTGATTTATATCGACAACCTCAGGCCGCTCTGCTCCTCTCTTGAGCAAACCAGCCATGCGGCCCCTTTCCCCCCGCCGATGCGCATTACCGAAGACGGTTACAGCGCATGGCTGACCACGCAAAACGATCTTGGGTTTCATCGCTACATGGCCGTGCTGGGGCAAGGTCATTACCTTGTCCTGGTCGATCCGGCCTCACTGGTGGATGTCATCCCTTTCGGCGAGATAGCGATTGATGCAGCCCTGGTAGGAAGCACAACATACCGTATCTTCGCCAGCAGCAATACACTCGATCCGCATATCCGTGACATGATCAAAGGTCAGGAGATGACCAGCATACAGTACGACGGTTCAATGTACGTTATGAAGCCTGTACCTGAACTGGGATTTACCGTTGTCGCATGGGCTACGCTCAAACCGCTGGCGGAAACCTGGCACCGGCAGCTGCTTTTATGGCTCCCCTTCGGCGTCCTGATAAGCCTGCTTGCCGCGCTCTTTGTCCTGCGGATACTGCGTCGCATTCAGTCGCCGCGCAACCGCCTGCTTGACGCCATTAACAGCCGCGATTTTGTGGTTCACTATCAGCCCATCGTGGCGCTGTGTAGCGGAAAAATTGTCGGCGCAGAAGCACTGACGCGCTGGCCGCAGCCGGACGGAAGCAGCCTCTCGCCTGATATTTTTATTCCTCTTGCCGAGCAAACCGGGCTTATCTCCCAGCTGACGCAGGTCGTTATCGAAAAAGTGTTCGAGGATATGGGCAACTGGCTGCACCTTCACCCCGATCAGCATATCTCCATCAACCTCGCCCCCGCCGATTTGACCTCCGGCACGCTGCCGCCGCTGCTGAGTCACTTGCTGAACAAATGGAAGGTCCACCCGAGCCAAATCGCCCTTGAGGTCACCGAGCGCGGCTTTGCCGATCCCAAAATCAGCGCGCCGGCTATCGCCGCCTTCCGCCGTTCGGGGCACCCTGTCTATATAGATGATTTTGGTACGGGCTATTCCAGCCTGAGCTATCTGCAGGATCTGGATGTCGACACGCTAAAAATTGATAAATCGTTCGTGGATGCGCTGGAGTACAAAAACGTGACGCCGCACATTATTGAAATGGCGAAGTCGCTGCAGCTGGCGATGGTTGCGGAAGGCGTCGAGACCGCCGGGCAGCTCGCCTGGCTGCACCAGCACGGCGTGCAGTACGGACAGGGCTGGTACTACAGCAAAGCGCTGCCGAAAATGGAATTTATCCTTTGGGCAGAGAATAACCTCGGCACGCACGCTACTTAAGATAGGATTTGATCACCTGCAGCACCACGCCAAGATCGGCTTCACGCTGCGCTTCTTCAGGTTCTTTCACCACATGATCGGTTAAATGCCCTTCGATCACCTGCATCATCATGCCGTTGACCGCCCCGCGGATCGCCGCCAGCTGCTGTAACACCTCGGCGCATTCGTGATCGCTGTTCAGCATTTTCTCCAGGGCGTTGCTCTGCCCCTGAATTTTCTTCAGCCGAGTCAGTAACATTTTCTTGTCGCGAACGGTATGTGACATCTCTCTATCCCTTATTTTTGGCTTTTAAAGCATAACACGCTCTACTCCCCCTGAGTATTTTTCTACTGGGGGGTAGTATTAGACTACTGGGGGGGAGTAGTATTTGCAGACATTTTCCACGCCGGAATCCCCCATGACCGATTTTGCTTCACTCCTGCAGCAGGGTAATGCCTGGCTGTTTGTTCCCAGCGCCATCCTGCTCGGTGCGCTGCATGGCCTGGAACCGGGCCACTCAAAGACCATGATGGCCGCTTTTATCGTGGCCATCCGCGGCACGCTGAAACAGGCGGTACTGCTCGGCCTGGCGGCCACGCTCTCCCATACGGCGGTGGTCTGGCTCGTTGCTATGGCGGGATTATGGTTTGGTCGGGGCTGGGATGCGCATACGTCCGAACCCTGGTTCCAGCTGATCTCCGGGGTGTTGATCGTTGCGATCGCCCTGTGGATGGCGTGGCGAACCTGGAAAGAGAGCCAGCCACACGATCATCACCATCATCATCACGATCATCACCACCATGACCATCATCATGATCATCACCACCACGAACACCCGCTGGTTGAAGAGGAGTGGCAGGATGCCCACCAGCGCGCGCACGCGCAGGATATTAACCGCCGTTTTAGCGGTCAAAACGTCACCACCGGACAGATCGTCATGTTTGGCCTGACCGGCGGGCTTATCCCCTGCCCGGCCTCCATCACCGTTCTGCTGATCTGCCTGCAGTTAAAGCATTTTGCGCTCGGCGCAACGCTGGTATTCAGCTTCAGTATTGGTCTGGCATTAACCCTGGTGGCTTCAGGCGCGATTGCCGCCTTGAGCCTCAAACATGCGACAAAACGCTGGCCCGGATTTAGCGAATTTTCCCGTAAAGCGCCGTGGTTCTCCGCAGCGCTGATTACCGCGGTAGGGATTTATATGAGCCTGCACGGTCTGAGCGGCATTCTGAGGTAAGCGTGCGGCCACGCCGTGTGGCCGCCTCTCCTGGTCAGTTAAGGATTTTGCTGCCAGCTAAAGGTGTAGCGAAGCTGGCGTTTCTGCAGAATGAATTCCGGTGAAACGCTGGGGCTCCAGGAATCGTCGCCGCCCACGCCCATATGGAACGCATCGAGGTTGAGCCAGCACCCCGGCTCTTCCCGCAGCAAATGGTGATGGGTTGTCTCCCGCAGTTGCTGCTGGCTGTAGCGGCTCACCGAGAAATGGAACCTGCCATTCAGCTGATGCGTTCCCAGCACAAGTTCGCGGGTATCGCAGCGCAAACCATTTTCCGTCGGGAAGATATACGGCGTGTGCATCTCCACCAGGGGTAATGTCCAGCGTCCCTGCTGCGCCGCCAGCTTTCTGTCCGGGTAGTTTTCATGCGGCCCCAGCCCCAGCCAGGAAACATTTTCCGGCGTTTCGGCGAGATGAACGCTCAGGCCAATCCGTGCAGGTTCCGGAATATCAGACGCCATATCGACCTGAATATCGCCGTGCAGATCGCCCCGATCGTCCACCCGCCAGACTTTACGGCTCAGGAACAGCGTTTTGCCATGATACTCCCCGACGTGGAGGGTGGTGACCACGACTTCGCCCGCATGCTGCTCTGCCTCACAGCGCAAAACGCGTAAAGTGAGATCGTACATGCCCGCCGCTTTCCAGCGTTCAACCCAGGCATTCGGATCGATCTGCGTCGCTTCACTCACGCCAATGTCGTTGTCCAGCGGCGCACGGCTGACGTTATCCGTCAGAGGTGAAAGCAGCGTTTCAACGCCATTTCGCCACCATTGGGTCAGGTTTCCGGATGCGCGATCGAACTGCCAGCGCTGTTGACCATGCGCGATCTCCAGGATGCGATCGCTTTGCGTTAACACCGGCGGCTCGCCCGCCGGGACTAACGGAGCAATAAAGAGTGGAGCGGGAAGCTGCCACTGATCCCACGCGCAGCGGTGGTCTGCCGGTGACCACGGCGTTGCCCGCGGCTGGCGTACTTCAACATTCAGCCAGACTTCCCCCGGCTCGGCTTTCAATTCTGGCAGAGCGATCTCCAGACGCTGAGCGCCTCCAGGGGCTATCGCCAGCGTCACCTCGCCCGAAGCCAGCACCTCTCCGTCCCGGGCAACCGCCCAGCTCAGCACTTCGTTATCGGTACAGCGGAACAGGTAGCCGCTTTGCACCTCAATCACCAGCGGAGAGGTGCTAACCCGCGTAAAGATAAAGAACTGCTGGGCGCGCTGCGCCTCGTACAGCGCCGGGTGCGGCGTGCGATCGGGGAACACCAGCCCGTTAAGACAGAACTGTCGATCGTTCGGCTTATCGCCAAAGTCCCCGCCGTATGCCCAGAATGTATTGCCCTCTTCATCTTGCTTCGTCAGAGCCTGATCGACCCAGTCCCAGACAAATCCCCCCTGCAACCGAGGATGGCTGCGAAACGCCTGCCAGTATTTCGCGAACCCGCCGAAGCTGTTCCCCATCGCGTGGGCGTATTCGCAGAGGATCAGCGGGCGGGTTTCATCCGGCATGCCGATCCATTTTTTGATTGACCATTTAGGCACTGCCGGGAACGGCTGATCCTGATCGACCCGGGCATACATCGGGCAGACAATATCCGTCGCCGCCGTGTTCGCGCCGCCGCCTTCATACTGCACCGGACGCGTCGGATCCGTGGATTTCACCCAGCGATACAGCGCGTCGTGGTTTGCACCGTGCCCGGACTCATTGCCCAGCGACCATATGATAATTGAGGGATGATTACGATCGCGCTGCACCATACGGGTCACGCGCTCGCTCATGGCGGGCAGCCAGCGCGGATCGTCAGCGAGGCGGCTCATCGGCACCATGCCGTGGGTTTCGATGTTGGCTTCGTCAACAACGTACAGCCCGTA
This sequence comes from Enterobacter sp. NFIX59, assembly GCF_900113755.1. Lineage (NCBI taxonomy): Bacteria > Pseudomonadati > Pseudomonadota > Gammaproteobacteria > Enterobacterales > Enterobacteriaceae > Enterobacter > Enterobacter sp. NFIX59. Next base: position 1,621,243 of record NZ_FOQN01000001.1, read on the forward strand.
GCGATCGCAAAGCCGGTACCACAGCGGATGGTTCGGGTAGTGCGAGCAGCGCACGGCGTTGAAGTTGTGCTGCTTCATGATCTCGATATCGCGACGCATCGTCGCTTCGTCCATCACCTGGCCGTTTTCCGGATGATGCTCGTGCCGGTTAACCCCGCGGATCAGCAGCGGTTTTCCGTTGAGCTTCAGCAGGCCGTTGCTGATTTCAACGCGGCGGAAGCCGACATCGCAGGCTTCCGTCTCCAGCACGTTGCCCTGCGCATCCAAAAGTGCGATCGTCAGGCGATAAAGCTCCGGGGTCTCCCCACTCCATAACGCGGGGGCTGTAACCGGGATCGCCGCCGTTAACCGCTCGGCCCAGTTGCCGCGTTCATCCACAATGGCAGAGCCTGACCGTTGGGTGGTGCCGCCACAGCGTTCACCGTTGCGCCATAGCGTTATCGCCACGTCGCACTCCGCGTAGTCAGCGTCTGTTAGCGCGACCTCGACTTTCAGCGTCGCGCGGTCCAGCTCCGCATTCAGATCGGTGACCACATGATAATCCGCAATGTGCGTCTCCGGCTTATGCAGCAGGGAGACATCGCGGAAAATGCCGCTCATGCGCCACATGTCCTGATCTTCCAGATAGCTGCCGTCGCACCAGCGCAAGACCATGACCGCCAGGCGGTTCTGCCCGAGGCGTAATGCCGCCGAGAGGTCAAATTCGGCGGGCAATCGACTGTCCTGGGAATAGCCTATCCACTGCCCGTTGCACCACAGATGGAACGCCGAGTTCACGCCATCAAAAATAATTCGGGTTTGCCCGCTCTGCAGCCAGGCATCATCCACATCGAATGTGAGCGAGTAACAACCGGTCGGGTTTTCCTGCGGCACAAAAGGCGGGTTGACGGGGATCGGGTAGGTGACATTGGTATAGATGGGCGTGTCGAACCCCTGCATCTGCCAGTTAGACGGCACGGGCATCGCAATGGCATCCGCGCAATCTTCTGTTACCCATGCCTGAGGAACCTGCTCCGGCGCTGAAAAATAGCTAAACCGCCAGATCCCGTTGAGGGAGCGCCTGCTGAGGGAACCAGCGTCATCTCTGGCGGAAGATTCATTACGCCAGCTGTGCAACGGTGCGTGTGCGGCCAGACGGTTCCACTGGGTAACGCCGGGGTTTTCCCAGTCCCGACGGGCCAGGATGTCGCTGAGGGTCAGCGAAGGTGTATGAGACATATCAACCTCTTTGCGAAGCGCTCACAATTTTGGTTAACATGCCCTGGCACTCTACGACGGTAAAGCGCCCAATCGCAGGGTAGCGAGTCCGATCACAAAGTTTTATTTGCGGGCAAGCTGCTCGGCCAGGAGTGCCAGACTTCTGAGCTGCTGCGCCAGATCCTCGCGTTCGGCCTGCTGCGTCGCGCGGCGCGCGGTGGAATGACGGGTAACCAGCGTTACCGGCAGTTGAACCTGCCAGCACGTCTCGCCTTCGGTGGGGGCCAGCAGCCACTCCACGCTGCGCTCGCCCGCCTCGCGAAACGCCTGGCGAATGGTCGTCAGCGGCGGAGAAAACCAGGCGCTGTCAGCCGTATCGTCGAACCCAACCACCGATATCTGGCCCGGATCCGCTACCCCTTTTTCCGCGCAGGCGCGCATCACCCCGAGCGCCATTTGATCGTTCGCCACCAGAATGGCATCCGGCAATGCGCTACCTGACAGCAGCACATGCCCTTTCTCATAACAGCTGGCCGCGCTCCAGTCACCGCAGGCCACCGCAGCGGCTTCAAGCCCCGCCCGGGCCAGAGCCGCTTTCCATCCTGCCAGACGCGCCCGAGCAGAGACCGAGCTCTCCGGCCCGCTCAGCAGCGCAATGCGCTGATGCCCCAGAGAAAGCAGATGCTCAACGCCCAGATGCGCGCCCTGCCCGGCGTTAAACACGAGGCTGTTTACCTGTGCTGAAGGCGAGACATCAAGGAACAGCACCGGAACAGGCGACGCCAGCGCCCTGAGCGCTTCGGCGTCAGGATCGTCAAGCGGCACATTTACCAGCAGCGCCTCCACCCGCTGTGCCAGCAGCGCCTGAAGCGCGGCCTGACACTGCTGCGGCTGCTCCACCATGGAAATAAGGACACTCGCCCCCTGTTCCGCCGCCCGGGATTTTACCGCCGACACGATTTGCGAGGGCGCATGCAGGGCCAGATCGGTGGTGATGAGTCCCAGCGTGCGGGTGCGTTTACCCGCCAGCTGCTGTGCCCGCAGGTTAGGTACGTAGTGCAGCTCCGCCATCGCCTGCTGCACCTTTTCCCGCGTGCGGGCAGAGACATGCTCCGCGTCGTTAATGACGCGAGAGACGGTCTGATAAGAAACCCCCGCAAGGAGGGCGACATCATAGAGAGTGATCGCTTTCATGCATTGTGGCATCGCGTGAGTCGTGGCCCATTATTGTGGCACAGCGACGCCGTTAAAACATGTGAGCGCTTCGCAAAATTAGACAACCCGCTCCGGCTGGGGTATTTCCTCAATGCGCGGCTTCTGGCGGAACCAGGGCAGACAGAGTTGAATAAGCGGGCCAATGGTCAGGGCATACAGTACGGTTCCCACCCCAAACGTGCCGCCAAGCACGCACCCAATCAGCAGGACGGACACTTCAATTGAGGTGCGCACGCTGCGAATGGACCACCCCAGACGGGCATGAATGCCGGTCATCAGACCGTCGCGTGGGCCAGGGCCAAAACCTGCGCCAATGTACATGCTGGTCGCAATCGCGTTCATTACGATACCCGACACCAGGAAAGCGATGCGAACAGGTAACGAATCCAGTTCCGGAATAAGTGCCATGCTGGCGTCCGCCGCCAGACCGATACAAATCACGTTGCTGATGGTGCCCAGGCCCGGCATCTGGCGCAGGGGGATCCATAGCAGCAGCACCGCAGCGCCGGTCACAATGATCACCGTCCCGATCGTCATCCCCAGCTGCATCCCCACCCCAAGGTGAAAAACATCCCAGGGATCGACACCCAAATCGGAACGAATAAACATTGCGGTGGAAAGGCCATACAGTCCTAAACCGACATAGAGTTGTAGCAGACGACGTACCATTTTTATCTTCTCCAGTGAACCAGGCTTTCATCCTGACCTAAAATGGCACTATGATTAATGTCCAGTTTTCAAATAGTGGACTGCATATGTCATCACGTCGCTTCGGAAACCAGTCTCTGGTACGCCTTTTAGGCCACTGGCAGCAAGCCTCATCCCGTACCCCGCTCTGGCGACAGCTGGCCGACGCGCTGCGTCTGTTAATCCTTGATGGACGTCTGGCGCTGAATACACGGCTACCGGGCGAGCGTGAGCTGGCCTCCGCGCTGGACGTGAGCCGGACCACCATCAGCAGCGCCCTCGCCCACCTGCGAGAAGAGGGTTATCTTGAAAGCCGCCACGGCAGCGGGTCACGCGTGCTCCTCCCGGATACGCGCGCCGTTCCCACCCTTTCAGCGGCAAGTGCCGCACTGGATCTTTCCACTGCTGCCCTCAATGCCGGGCCGGAGATCCATCAGGCTTATGCCCATGCGCTCACGGCCATTACGCAGCACCTCTCGCTGACGGGCTACGATCAGCTTGGGCTGCCGACGCTGCGGGAGGCCATCGCTGCGCGCTATACCGCGCGGGGTCTTCCTACCCGGGCAGACGAAGTGATGGTTGTCAATGGCGCCGTCAGCGGCTTCGCGCTGGTGTTGCGGATGATGACCGGGCCGGGGGATCGCGTCGTGGTCGATCACCCCACCTATCCGCTGGCGATTGCCGCCATTCAGGGTGCGCAGTGTCGGCCCGTGGGGGTGTCGCTACCGGAAACCGGCTGGGATACGGATGGCTTCGCGGCAACGCTTGCCCAGACGGCGCCTCGCCTGGCGTATCTGATGCCAGATTTTCATAACCCCACCGGGCGCTGTATGGATATCGCGACCCGTCGGGCCATCACGGATATTGCTGCCCAAACCCGCACGGCGCTGGTGGTGGATGAAACAATGGTGGATCTCTGGTTTGACGCGCCTCCCCCGCCACCGCTGGCCGCTTTTAATCCACAGGCCACCGTCATCACCTTAGGTTCTGCCGGAAAAAGTTTCTGGGGAGGGCTGCGTCTTGGCTGGATCCGCGCCTCCTCGCGCACGATCGCCACGCTTGCCCAGACGCGGGATACTCTGGATTTAGGCTCGCCGCTGCTGGAACAGCTGGCGATGCTGTGGCTCATTAACAACAGCGAGACCTTTCTGCCCGCGCGCCGGAAGATGCTGGCGGAACGACGCGATCGATGCGGTGAACTGTTGCGCGAACATTTCCCGGACTGGAAATTCCATGAAGCGGAAGGCGGGCTCTCTTACTGGATTGAGCTGCCGGGCATGCTGGCGACACAGCTTGCCGCGCGGGCTGAAATTCTGGGGATCAATCTGGGAACCGGTACTCGGTTTGGTTTATCTGGCGCATTTGACCGCTATTTACGGATGCCCTTCTCGCTCGAATCGACAGAGCTTGAACAGGCGTTGCTGAGGATCAAACCGCTATGGCTCGCCCTGAATAAAAACGTGCCATCGTTAAAACGCAGCGTGATCTAATATTAAAATTTTTGAAGCAGATCATAAAAAATAAAAACTGCTGACTGTCACGGATACAGTCAGCAGTTTTCACCAGTCAGGAGTTAATGCTGAGCAGGAATAGGAAAACCTTTCAGTGAAATAACGAAGTTTTCACCGTCTTTCTTTATTTTTGCGCCGGTATCACACCAGTCAGACGCAATACGAAAGAACTCATCACTTCCGACATTCCAGCCAAGACGTACATGCTTCACGTAGCCTGAACGCAACAGATCGCAGGCCTCTTTGTAGTCACTGGCAGTTGACAGTTGTTGTTTCATTTTCTCTTCTTCAGAAGTTTGCGTAGAGCTTTGATTTCTTTAGGAGTAAAAGGAGAAACACTCTCTTCTTCCGTGTGCTGATTATCAATATCCTCTTCCGATACTCCCGCCTCTTCTACTGCTTCGAACGCTAGCAGCAGCAGTTTCTCTGTCGTCACGCTTAAATTCTCGTTATTCACTTCCGCATAGTGGCGAAGCCTTTCTTTCAGCGCATCATCAATCTTAACGTTTAATACCGCTGTAGCCATGTTTGTCACTTCCCTTCGGAATAAGTACTTTATTTAATACACGAAGTTAACAATGTTATCCAGATATATATTTTTTGAGTTATGGAAGAAAATAACCGTCCAATTATAAAATGACAGTCTATTATTACAGGTTTATGACAATAATATTTCAGTGGGATGAAATATATATTACACGATATAGGCATAATATTATTGCGGGATAGCGGTTTAAAGGGAGAGGTGAAGCAGGAAGATCTTATGAGGGCAGAAATGGGTGGGGGCCCTGCCAGCTACATCCCGGCACACACGTCGTCTGCCCTGGCTGCTTCCTTCCGGACCTGACCTGGTGAACAGAGTAGCGTTGCGGGAGAACCAACAGAGCCCCCATTGAGAGCGTTGATAACCAACGCGCTGGCGCATTATCCCCGTGCGAGGGCCCAATTGCAAGCCGCCAGGAACCGGATGCTGGTTTCTTGCGCAAACAGACGCAGCAATCATGAAGATCCTGGTTTACCATAGCTTTCCAGAAACTCCCCACAGGTGAAGGTATGGACGAACACGACTCCTTTCCACAGCGCGTATGGCAAATCGTTGCCTCAATTCCGGAAGGCTATGTCACCACCTATGGTGATGTCGCACGCCTGGCCGGTTCACCGCGCGCGGCGCGACAGGTTGGAGGCGTCCTGAAACGGCTGCCGGAAGGCAGTACGTTGCCCTGGCATCGGGTAGTGAATCGTCATGGCGTCATATCACTCACCGGGCCGGATCTCCAGCGTCAGCGTCAGGCGTTACTTTCAGAGGGGGTGCAGGTGTCAGGGTCGGGTCAGATCGATTTGCAGAAATTTCGCTGGGAATATTGACCCCTCTCCCGAAGGAGAGGGGGATACACATTACATCTGAGTCGGTGGGGTTGGCAGGGACGGCTGATTGGTCTGCGGCGCGACCGGCACTTCGGTCTGCTGCACAGGCACCAGGTTCAGGTCGATTTTGGTCCCACCGTTGTTAATCGCTTCCTGGACCGTATCGGTAATGAAGACCAGCTTACCGTTAATGGTTACCGCTGCGCTCAGCAGGATACGGGCATTAGGCTGCACGTCCGACGGGTTATACGGCAACACGAAGCTAAACGGCGCCTGCTTGCCTTCAGTACGAACGGCACGCTGAGCCACGACTTTCGACGGTGCGTCGGCCAGGGAAGCATCAGACAGCGTCACGGTTAATACCGCATCCGGCGGCAGCGCAACTCTCTGTTTAATCCAGATGGTACCGGAAACGTTAGGCTGCTGAATGGATTGCTGCGAAAGGGTATTAATCCCGTTCGGGTCTGCTGCTGGCACTGGCACCTGGGCGCTCTTACCGGCACAGGCGGACAACGCCACCGCAATAGCTACACCACTTAGCATGGGCACGAGTTTCATTGAAGTCTCCTTATCAATGCACCAGCGGGATCGATCCCATCCGATGTCGTTTCAATCACATAACGTATTTAAGTGTGGCACAACTCACTGATTAATGCCTGAAATCATCCTGATATTCAGATTATTCTACCCATCGGACCACTTTCATTTCTGCGTTATACTCAGCCTATCTTTCGCTACGGCGTTTATTGAGGACAACTATGAGTCAGGCACTGAACAATCTGCTGACATTACTGAATCTGGAAAAAATTGAGGAAGGACTCTTTCGCGGACAGAGCGAAGATTTAGGTTTACGCCAGGTCTTCGGGGGGCAAGTCGTTGGACAAGCGCTGTACGCTGCAAAGGAGACTGTCCCGGCAGACCGTCTGGTGCATTCATTCCACAGCTACTTCTTACGCCCTGGCGATAGCGCGAAACCCATCGTGTATGACGTTGAAGTTCTACGAGACGGTAACAGCTTCAGCGCGCGCCGCGTCGCGGCCATTCAGAACGGTAAGCCAATCTTTTACATGACCGCCTCCTTCCAGGCGCCAGAGCCGGGTTATGAGCATCAGAAAGTCATGCCCCCTGCCCCCTCACCGGACGATCTCAAATCGGAGACGGATATCGCTCGCGCATTGGCGCATCTGCTGCCGCCGCAGGTCAAAGAGAAGTTTCTCTGCGATAAGCCGCTTGAGATCCGCCCCGTCGAATTCCACAACCCAATGAAGGGCCACACCGCCGAGCCAAAGCGTCAGGTGTGGATCCGTGCCAACGGCACCGTGCCGGAAGATTTCCGCGTCCATCAGTATCTGCTGGGCTATGCGTCTGACTTCAACTTCCTGCCGGTGGCGCTGCAGCCGCACGGCGTCGGCTTCCTCGAAAAAGGGATGCAGGTCGCGACGATCGATCACTCGATGTGGTTCCACCGTCCCTTCAACATGAATGAGTGGCTGCTCTACAGCGTGGAGAGTACGTCGGCATCCAGCGCCCGCGGGTTTGTGCGTGGGGAGTTTTATACCCAGGACGGCGTGCTGGTCGCTTCAACGGTGCAGGAAGGGGTAATGCGTAATCGCGGGTGATTATGTGCGGCCTGATGCCCTCACCCTGACCCTCTCCCACGGGGAGAGGGAATACACACTAAAAACGGCAACCTGAGGTTGCCGTTTTGCTTTTACCTTGTGCGGCCTGATGCCCTCACCCTGGCCCTCTCCCACGGGGAGAGGGAACAAACACTAAAAACGGCAACCTCAGGTTGCCGTTTTGCTGTTTATTACGCGTTATACGCATTCTCGCCGTGGCTGTTGACGTCCAGACCTTCGCGTTCCTGCTCTTCAGGGACACGCAGACCGACGGTCATGTCCGCCAGTTTGTAGCCAATGAAAGCGACAACGGCAGACCACACCACGGTGATAGCAATACTTTCCAGCTGCACCAGCACCTGATGAACCATGGTGACGCCTTCTGCATAGCCCACACCACCGAGCGATTTCGCCGCGAAGATACCGGTCATGATACAGCCGACAATCCCGCACACGCCGTGAACGCCAAATACATCGCAAGGGTCATCCACGCGCAGCAGACGTTTCAGTGCGGTCACGCCCCACAGACCCGCCAGACCGGACACCAGGCCGACCAGTAGCGCACCGCCCACACCGACATAACCACATGCTGGGGTGATGCCAACCAGACCGGCGATGGCACCCGAACAGGCGCCCAGCAGAGAAGGTTTACCGCGTACCGCCCACTCGCCAAATACCCAGGAGAGGATTGCACCCGCCGTGGCCACAACGGTGTTCACGAAGGCCAGCGCGGCGATTTCGTTGGCGGCACTGGCTGAGCCGGCGTTGAAGCCAAACCAGCCAAAGTAGAGGATAGCCGTACCGGTAAAGACCATCGGCAGGTTGTGCGGTTTAAACGCTTCTTTACCGAAGCCCACGCGTTTGCCAATCAGGTAGGCACCCACCAGACCCGCTACCGCGGCGTTGATGTGAACAACGGTACCGCCCGCGAAGTCCAGCGCACCGTGCGTTGCCAGCAGACCGCCACCCCAGACCATGTGCGCAATCGGCACATAGGAGAGCGTCAGCCAGACCACCACGAAGATCAGAACGGCAGAGAAACGAATACGCTCGGCGAGCGCGCCCACAATCAGTCCGACGGTAATACAGGCGAAGGAGCCCTGGAACGCCACGTGAATATACTGATAGAAGCTGCCCATCAGCGCGGTCAGCTCAATATTTTTCAGCATCACCCAGTCGAAGTTACCAAAGAACGCGTTGCCCGTGCCGAACGCCAGCGAGTAACCGTAAACCACCCACAGCACGCAGACCAGTGCGAACGTCACGGCAACCTGCGTCAGCATGGAGAGAACGTTTTTGCCACGGATCAGGCCGCCGTAGAACAGCGCAATGCCCGGAATAGACATGAACAGCACCAGCGCGGTGCTGATCATCATAAAGGCGTTATCGGCTTTGTCGACCACCGCAGGGGTAGCAGCCAGCGCCAGGCCCGGCAGCAGTGCCAGCGAACCCAGACCCGTTTTAAGTGTTGCTATCTTCATTTTCTCGATCCCTATCACTGTGTGCCAGGCGTTAATTACAGAGCCGCTTCGTCAGATTCGCCGGTACGAATGCGAATGACGCGCTGCAGTTCGGCAACGAAAATTTTGCCGTCGCCAATTTTGCCGGTATAGGCCGCTTTGCTAATGACATCAATGACTTCGTCAAGCTGATCGTCAGCAATCGCGACATCAATTTTTACTTTTGGCAGAAAGTTAACGCTGTATTCCGCCCCGCGATAAAGCTCGGCATGACCCTTCTGACGACCAAAGCCTTTCACTTCGGTGACAGTCAGTCCCTGAATACCCATTGAAGACAATGCTTCGCGCACGTCTTCGAGTTTGAATGGTTTGATTACAACCGTAACCAGCTTCATAGATCCCCTCCAGTCAGAATTCGGTAATGGCCGCAGCTTACGCAGAAGGTATTGCAAGGGGTGTGCCAGAAATGAAAACGAAGGGGAACAACGGTGTGATGAGCGTTACACGGTTCTGTTAAACGCCCGGGTGAAAAAAAACGCACCATGCCGGTGCAGGGTGCGTTTCAGTTTTGCACCAACAGGAATGACTGTTAGCGCGCCGCCTCATTTTAGTGCATCAGGCGCTAAGCGACTCTTCATCACGCACGCTGGCGGCCAGCTCTTCGCCCGCCAGCTGCAGCTGGTACATCTGCCAGTAGCGCCCTTTTGCTTCCAGCAGCTCGCGGTGCGTACCGCGCTCAACGGCCTGTCCGCGATGCAGCACCATAATGGTATCCGCATCGACGACGGTGGAAAGGCGGTGGGCAATCACCACCAGCGTCGTATGATCGCTTACCGCGGCCAGCGCCTGCTGGATAGCCTGCTCGGTGCCGGAGTCAATACTGGCCGTCGCTTCATCCAGAATCAGTATCTGCGGCGTTTCAATCAGCACCCGCGCCAGTGCCAGAAGCTGCTTTTGCCCGACAGAGAGATTGTTCCCCTGCTCGCCCAGCTTCGTGTTGATCCCGTCGCTGAACCCGCGCGCCAGCTCTGCCAGCTGCACTTTTTCCAGCACGTCCCAGACCTGCTCCTGGGTGTAGTCTCGCCCCAGGGTCACGTTGGCGTAGAAGGTATCGGCCAGAACGACCGGATCCTGCTGCACCATCGCAACGCCTTTGCGTAACACGGTGTGGCTGAGAGACGCAAGCGGGCGTCCGTCGAGGCGGATTTCACCTTGCGTGACCGGGTAATAGCCCATCAACAGACTGGCAAGCGTGCTCTTACCACTGCCGGTATGCCCCACCAGCGCCACAAAACCGCGCGACGGAACGTCAAGCGTGATGTCCTGCAACACCAGGCGGTCTTCGCGATAGGCAAACGAGACGTTATCAAAGGTGATAGCCCCGCTTTGCAGAGGTCGCTCATCATTGCCGTAGGCCTGACGCGGCCTGTCCATCAGCTCAAAGACGCGCTCACCGGCGACGACCGCCTGTTGCAGCATCGATTGCTGCGTAGTGAGCTCGATCAGCGGCTCGTTGAGGCGTCCCAGATAGCTAATAAAAGCGTACAGCACACCCACTTCAATCGTACCGTTTGAGCTCAGGCCAAAGAGCATCAGCAACCCACACAGCACCAGCGCCGAGAAAAGGCTCAGCAGCGGTCGCAGCAGGAAACCGTCCAGGCGCAGCGTCTGCATACGCGCCATATAGTGCGAACGGCTGGCTTCGCCCATGCGTTCGCCAAAGCGCGCCTGCTGGCGGAACTGCTGGATGACGCTCATGCCGTTGATCACTTCGTTGAAGCCATCATTGATGTCGGCCAGGTAAGCGCGCACCCGACGCACAATCGGCGTGCTGTAGCGCTGGTAAATCACCATAACAATCAGCACCGCCGGGAAGATGGTGATCGCCACCAGCGCCATGCGCCAGTCGAGGCTGAACATCGCCACCAGCATCGCGCCAATCAGCGCCGCGCTGCGTAATACCGTCGCAACCACGGTGACGTACAGATCGCGGATCACCTCGGTATCGTTGGTCACGCGCGATATCACCTGCCCGACTGGCTGGATATCAAACTCGCTGAGCGGCTGGCGAAGCGCCGCGTCCATCACGTCCGTACGCAGCTGCTGTACAACGCCCACGGCTGCACGGTTAAACAGCAGCGACTGAGCATAGTGCAACCCTGCCGCCGTCAGCTGTAAGCCGACGTAGGCCACGCCTAAACCCGCCACCAGACCCAGCGGTAGATAGCTTTTGGCGACCATGTTGTCGATAAAATAGCTGATGAGCAGCGGACCACTCACCTCGGCAATTGCTGCAATCCAGAGCAAAAGCACGGCCACCGAGAGCGGTTTACGCCACGGTGAGCCGTAGGCCAGCAGACGTTTAAGCGTCGGCCACATCGTTCCGAGCTTACGCATTGGCGGCCTCCTCATCCTGCTCCGGCGCATCGTCCAGCGCCGCTTCAAGCTGTTGATAGCGGTACATATCGCGATACCAGCCCGGCTGCTCGGCCAGCGTTTCATGTTGCCCGCGCTGGGCAATGTGCCCGTGTTGTAAGACCAGAATTTCGCTGGCTTCGGTGAGCGCTGACAAACGGTGGGCGCTGATAATCACCGTGCGTCCGTCGCCCCACTGGCGCAGGTTATGCAGGATCTCGTGCTCGGTACGGCCATCCACGGCAGAAAGCGCATCATCCAGGATCAGGATTTCCGCATTCAGCAGCAGCGCCCGGGCAATGGAGATACGCTGTTTTTGCCCGCCGGACAGCATGACGCCGCGTTCCCCGACTTCGGTGTCGTAGCCCTGCGGCAGACGCAAAATATCCTCATGTACACTGGCCAAACGTGCCACATGCTCGATCTCTTCCTGCGTTGCTGCCGGGCACCCAAGCGCGATGTTGTTCGCCACGGTGTCAGAAAAAAGAAACGGCGTCTGGCTGACAACCGCCAGACGGCCACGCCATTCATCAAGCAATAGCCTGGTCAGGGGAATATCGTGGAAGCGGATATCACCCTCGGTGACGTCAAAGTGGCGCTGGAGCAGCGACAGCACGGTACTTTTGCCGGATCCCGTCGGGCCGCAGATGCCCAGCATCTGGCCCGGCTGTAGGGTAAAGCTGACGTTCTCCAGTACCGGATTCTCCGTATGCGGATAGATAAACTGCCGGACGTCGACGGTCATGACGCCGCGCCCTTCCGGTACCGCGTCGCTGCCGTCAACGACCACAGGCGCTTCGGCCAGCATGGCACGAATGCGGCTATAGGCGGCGCTGCCGCGCTCCACGATGTTAAACATCCAGGCCAGCGCCAGCATCGGCCAGATCATGAGCCCCAGATACATCGCAAAGCTGGTTAATTGCCCCAGGGTCAACGTGCCCTGCACCACCATCCAGCTGCCGCCGCCAATCGCCAAAAGGTTCGCCATGCCAATCGCGATATAGATCGTCGGGTCGAAGCGGGCGTCAATACGCGCAACGCGCATGTTTTTCGCTCCCGTGTCCGCCGCATCGGCCGCAAACAGCGCAGATTGCCGGTCTTCCAGGCCAAACGCTTTGATCATGCGAATGCTGGTCATGCTCTCCTGGGTGCGATCGTTCAGAGACGAAAACGCCGCCTGCGCCAGCTTAAAGCGCTCGTGCAGCTGTTCACCATAGCGATTGATCGCCAGCGCCATGATCGGCATCGGCAGAAGAGCGAGCAGGGTCAACTGCCAGCTGATCTGCGTGGACATCACGATCAGCACCGCACAGCCCATCACCAGCGAGTCCACCAGCGTCAATACCCCTTCCCCGGCAGCAAAGACCACGCGATCGACGTCGTTAGTGGCGCGGGCGATGAGATCCCCGGTACGGTGGCGCAGATAAAATTCAGGATGCTGTCGGCTCAGCTGGCGGTAAAAATCTTCACGCAGCTCAACGGCCAGCTGATAGGACGCACCAAACAGCAGCACGCGCCAGACGTAGCGTAGCAGATAAACGATGACCGCCGTCAGCACCAGCGTGCCGACCCACATCAACACCCGTGCGGTGGTGTAATGCTGTTCGGTGACGCCATCCACGACGTACCCCACCACTTTCGGCGGGATCAGCTGCAGGATAGCAATGATAATAAGCAGGGCTACTGCACCGAGGTAGCGTTGCCACTCCCGACGAAAGTACCAGCTTAATTGGGCAAATAATCGCACGCGGTTTGTTCCTGAAGGTATTTTACGAAGTTATTCAATAGGTAATGCTGTGGTGTATTTAATCTGTTCCATGGCGAAACTTGAGGTGACGTCCGACAAACCGGGTACGCTGTTCACCAGCCGCTTGTAGAAATCATCATAGCGCTTCATGTCGGCCACCTGGACGCGCATCAGGTAATCGTACTCGCCGGCCATGCGCCAGAAACCGAGCACCTCGGGCATCTCAGACACCTGAGTAACGAAGCGGCAATACCACTCGCTGCTGTGATGCTGGGTTTTAATCAACACAAATGCCGTCAGCCCAAGCCCCAGCTTTTCGGGATCTAATAACGCGACGCGCCCCAGAAGAATGCCGTCATCTTCCAGCTTCTTAAGACGCTTCCAGCACGGGGTGGTGGTCAGATTAACGGCATCTGCCAGCGCCTGCAAAGAGAGGGTACAGTCATTTTGCAGCAATGAAAGGAGCTTGCGGTCAATTTTATCTAGCATACCCACCTCACAGAGAAAATTTTTCTCCCTTCATTCTATTTTAAAGGCCAGATAGCAACAATTTTTTCTGTGCTTTTCGCTATGCTAGGCACAAAATGACAAACGGATAACGACGATGAATAGCACCTGGGTTAAACATGCGATCAGCGAAATCAATGCCGACTATCAGCGCTCGGCGGATACGCACCTGATTCGCCTTTCCCTGCCGGGATTTGACGGCATTCAGCTCTATCTGAAAGACGAAAGCACCCATCCTACCGGTAGCCTGAAGCATCGCCTGGCGCGCTCGCTGTTTTTATACGGTTTGTGTAACGGCTGGATCAAAGAAGGCACCACCATTATTGAATCCTCTTCAGGTTCAACGGCGGTATCCGAAGCCTATTTTGCCCGCCTGCTGGGCCTGCCGTTTATCGCGGTGATGCCGTCATGCACCGCAAAACGCAAAATCGAGCAGATCGAATTTTACGGCGGTCGCTGCCACTTTGTGGAAAGCGCCTGCGAAATCTACGCCGCCTCCGAAATGCTGGCCCGCGAGCTGAACGGCCACTATATGGACCAGTTCACCTTCGCCGAGCGCGCAACGGACTGGCGCGGCAATAACAACATTGCCGACAGTATCTTCCGCCAGATGACCCACGAACCGCATCCGGTTCCGTCGTATATTGTCATGAGCGCCGGTACCGGCGGCACCTCAGCCACGATCGGACGCTACATCCGCTGTCAGGGCTACGATACCCAGCTGATGGTGGTTGACCCGCAGAACTCCGTGTTCCTCGACTACTGGCAAAATCGCGATGCCGGTCTGCGCAGCCCGGTGGGCAGTAAAATTGAAGGGATTGGCCGCCCGCGCGTGGAGCCCTCTTTCATCCCCGACGTGGTGGACGAGATGATGCGCGTGCCGGATGCCGCCAGCGTGGCAACGGCGCACTGGCTGGAAACGCAGCTGGGCCGCAAGGTGGGTGCCTCCACGGGCACAAATATGTGGGGCGCGCTGCAGCTTGCCGCACGTATGCGCGAAGAGGGTCGCACCGGTTCCATCGTCACGCTGCTGTGTGACAGCGGCGAGCGTTATCTTGAGACCTACTACAACGCGGAGTGGGTGCAGGCCAACATTGGCGACATCACGCCGTGGAAAGCGCAGATTGCGCAGCTTGTGAAATAAAAAAAAGCCAGACCGAAGTCTGGCTTGCTGGAAGGGTCTCACTATTCGGGGGAATATGGGAGGTTGTTGTTGTCCAGCCAATGCGTCAAAAAATGGGACACCGCTTCATTACGGCAGTGGCCGATAACCGGCAGATGAGGAAGTTCTGCTTTCAGCTGCGCCATCGCATTCCCCATGATCAGACCGCGACCTACGCTGCCCAGCATTTCGCGGTCGTTCATGGCGTCACCGAACGCCATACACTCCTGCAGCGTTAAGCCCAGGTGGTCGCTCAGAACCGCCAGAGCGGAACCTTTGTTACAGCCCACCGGCAGCACTTCCAGGCAATCCACCGCTGAGAAGGTCAGGTGCGCCCGGTCGCCCAGCGCCTCATTCAGTTGAATCCGTAAGCGGCACAGATCGTCGTGATCGCCGCAGAAGCAGATCTTAGTTACCGCATGGGCGGGGATCCGACGCAGATCGATAAGCTGGTATTTAAAGCCGCTGTAAACATGCGCGTGCAATAATTCAGGGATTTCACTTCCGGTAAACCAGCCCCGATCGTTAAAGACGTGGATGCTGGCCTGCGTGTCCCAGGTGCTGTGCAGCACGATGTCCGCCACTTCCGGGTTGAGATCCTGTCGGTGCAGCACGTCGCCTTCTACGGAGTGAATTCGCGTCCCGTTGCCGGTGATCAGAAAGGCGTCGAGGGAAAACGCCCCCAGCAGGTGGCGCATTTCCAGCACATGACGCCCGGTGGCAAACGTCAGGGTGACATTACGCTCGTGCAGGCGCTTCAGCGTGTTCAGGGTTTTTTCCCCTAAACGGTGATCCGGCATTAACAACGTACCGTCCATATCAAATGCAGCGAGCCGAGCCATGATTACTCCCGAAATGTGATGCGGTTAACTTGTGCATCAGTATCGTGTGAGATATACGGAAGTAATAGTGAATAGATGATAATTATTGTTCCGGGTTTCTTATGCGCCAGCTCAATCGACTCAACCAGTATCACCGCCTGTGGCAGCCTTCCCAGGGTGCAACGCAACAGGTCACCATCAGCGAGCTGGCCGCCCGCTGTTTTTGTAGCGAACGGCATGTCCGAACGCTGCTGCGTCAGGCCCAGGAGGCGGGCTGGCTGAGCTGGCGAGCGCAGTCTGGCCGCGGTAAGCGGGGTGAGCTTACGTTCCATGTCACGCCGGAGTCACTGCGCAATGCGATGATGGAGGAGGCGCTGAAGAGCGGGCAGCAGCATAACGCGCTGGAACTGGCCCAACTTGCCCCCGCAGAATTACGATCGTTGCTGCATCCGTTTTTAGGCGGGCAGTGGCAAAACGACACGCCGACGCTGCGCATCCCCTATTACCGCTCACTGGATCCGCTTCAGCCGGGTTTTTTACCCGGTCGGGCGGAGCAGCATCTTGCGGGACAGGTATTCTCCGGACTGGCGCGATTTCACGGCGACAGCAGTGAACCCACGGGCGATCTCGCTCATCACTGGGAGGTGTCGACGGACGGTTTGCGCTGGCATTTTTATATACGTTCCACCTTACACTGGCATAACGGCGATAAGGTCGAAACCGGACAGCTTCAGCAAAGCCTGAATGCACTTTTTGCCTTACCCGCCCTGCGTAAACTGTTCCAGAGCGTCCTGCGCATTGACGTCACCCATCCCCAGTGTCTGACATTCACACTGCACCAGCCGGATTACTGGCTGGCACACCGCCTCGCCACCTACTGTAGCCGGCTTGCACATCCCGAACAGCCCCTGACGGGCTGCGGCCCCTTCAGACTCAGCGTGTATGAGCCGGATCTGGTTCGTCTGGAAAGCCACGACCAGTACCATCTCAGCCACCCGCTGCTTAAGGCTATCGAATACTGGATCACACCGTCGCTGTTTGACTATGGGCTGGGTACCAGCTGTCGCCATCCGGTGCAGATCGCCATTGGCGAGCCGGATGAGCTGGAAAGCCTGCGCCTGGTGACGAACAGCACCAGTCTGGGCTTTTGTTATCTCACCCTGAAGCAAAGCCCGCGTCTGAGTGAAATGCAGGCACGACGGCTCATTAACATCATTCATCTCTCATCGCTTCTGCACACGCTTCCGCTCAACGAAGGGCTGATTACCCCAACAGAGGAGTTACTGCCAGGATGGGCAATCCCTCAGTGGTCGGATTTAACTCATGTCTCTCTGCCGACTAAGTTAACCCTGATTTACCATTTACCGGTTGAGTTGCACACGATGGCGCGTCAGCTAAAACAGTATCTTGCGCAGCAGGGCTGCGAGCTAACGGTTATCTTTCACGACGCAAAAACCTGGGACGGATGCCAGCAACTGGCGGACGCGGACCTCATGATGGGTGACAGGCTGATTGGTGAAGCGCCGGAATATACGCTTGAACAGTGGCTGCGCTGTGATGCCCTATGGCCACATGTGCTTAGCGCACCGCAATATGCTCATCTGCAGGCCACCCTGGATGCGGTACAGACCCAGGCCGACGAGCAGGCCAGACATGCCGGGCTCAGGGCCATTTTCTCCCGGCTCATGGAAAAGGCGGTGATCACCCCACTGTTCAATTATCAATACCAGATCAGCGCCCCGCCGGGAGTTAACGGCATACGCCTCAATACCCGCGGCTGGTTTGATTTTACCGAAGCCTGGCTGCCCGCCCCTAAATCGTGAAGAAGCTGGTCGCCGTCGTGGTCTGACGGTAACATAACGTTTTTACCGTAACAGTCGAGATGATTTATGAAACGTGCCGTCGTCGTGTTCAGCGGAGGACAAGACTCTACTACCTGCCTGGTTCAGGCTCTTCATCAGTACGATGAAGTTCACTGTGTGACTTTCGATTATGGTCAGCGTCATCGCGCTGAAATCGACGTTGCCCGTGAACTTGCCCTGAAACTGGGCGCACGCGCGCACAAGGTGCTGGACGTTACGCTGTTAAATGAACTGGCCGTAAGCAGCCTCACCCGGGACAGTATTCCCGTCCCGGACTACGAACCCGATGCCAGCGGCATTCCGAATACCTTCGTTCCGGGTCGTAATATCCTCTTCCTGACCCTGACGGCGATCTACGCCTACCAGGTAAAAGCCGAAGCGGTGATCACGGGCGTGT
Organism: Enterobacter sp. NFIX59; assembly: GCF_900113755.1. Classification (NCBI taxonomy): domain Bacteria; kingdom Pseudomonadati; phylum Pseudomonadota; class Gammaproteobacteria; order Enterobacterales; family Enterobacteriaceae; genus Enterobacter; species Enterobacter sp. NFIX59. The sequence goes on from NZ_FOQN01000001.1 coordinate 1,639,208, forward strand.
GCGAGACCGACTTCTCCGGCTACCCGGACTGTCGTGATGAGTTCGTGAAAGCGTTAAACCACGCCGTCAATCTGGGGATGGCGAAAGAGACGCGCTTTGAAACCCCACTCATGTGGCTGGATAAAGCAGAAACCTGGGCGCTGGCGGACTACTGGGGCAAGCTGGACCTTGTTCGCAGCGAAACGCTTACCTGCTATAACGGTATCAAAGGCGACGGTTGCGGCCAGTGCGCGGCCTGTAATCTTCGCGCTAACGGGCTGAACCACTATCTTGCCGATAAAGTCGGTGTGATGGCCGCGATGCAGAAAAAGACCGGGCTAAAATAGGGCTATTTGACCGTGCTGTCGCAAAACGGGTGTCGACAGCACGAGTATGCCTTAATATGTCTTATACGATCATCAACTCCAGCTTTTCCCGCAGTTCCCCTTCAATCGGCAGCGCCTTCTGGGTTTTCAGATCGATACAGACAAAAGTAATCAGCGCATCAGCCACCACCTGCCCTTCAGGATCGAGCGTCACCACCTGGCTTAGCACCCCGCTTTTGCCGTTGATCTGCTGCACCTGGCTGGTCACCGTGAGCACATCGCCCAGCACGGCCGGACGCCGGTAGTTGATATTGATATTGACGACCACAAACGCGATGTTGTGCGCGGTCAGCCACTGAAAACTTTCGCTATTTTCCAGCCCGTCCCAGCGCGCTTCTTCAAGAAACTCAAGATAGCGAGCGTTGTTCACATGCTGGTAAACGTCGAGATGAAAACCGCGTACTTTGATTTTTGTCTGCATAGCGCAATTGCCTTTACTGTTATTGTAGGATGAGAGGTCATAACTGGTATGACCTCTTTATCCTGGCAAAATTTTGCCGCAGTGCAAGAAATTGCGTAATTACAGCGTCAGGTGTGAGAGGTTGCGCTCAACCAGTGCGCCCCCCATGCCCGGAACCTGTTTGAGATCGTCGACCGTTTTGAAAGGACCATACTCTTCGCGGTAGCTGACGATGGCCTGCGCTTTTTTCAATCCGACGCCATTCATCACGCGGGCCAGATCTTCCGCCGAGGCCGAATTGATACTCACCCGCGTACCGTCATCATCCGCATTTTTACCGGCGTCAGTCGCTTTGGTTTGTCCTTGCACCGGCGCGGCTGCGTCGGACTTGCTCTGCGTAGCCTGTGGTTTGGCGGCGGGCGTCGCCGCCAGCGCGCCCGCGCTCATCCCGGTGGTGGCAATAGCCAGCGTAATTAACAGTGCTTTGATTCCACATTTCATGCTGTTATCTCCTTGTTTGTTGACAGCCACGTCACGATAGCCGCCAGATAAACCCGTCACAAACAGCAGATTGCAGAAATGGAAAAGGCCGCGAAAGCGGCCTTTAGTTATTGCAGAGCGTTACGAAAATCTGCGAGCAGACACGTAATTACTGCTGCTGAGTCATCACATCACCCAGCTTGATTTTGGCTTCTTTACGCAGGTTGCTCATCATGGCTTCGAAGGCAATCTGAGCATTGTTCTGGGTAATCCCCTGAACCATCGCTTTCTTCTGCGCGTCTGGCAGGGTGCCGGCTTTCACTTCATCCAGCGCCAGCAGAACGACGTTACCCTGCGCATCGGTGGTGGTACCGAAGCTTGGCTTGTCCTTCGCAGGCAGAGTCAGAGCAAACGCGGCCTGGCTGATTGGGTCCTGGCCGGTACGGCTCAGCGTTTTCGCTTCACCGAAGCTCAGGCCAGCCGCTTTCAGCGCGTCTTCTTTACCCGCTTTCAAATCAGACAGAATCTTTTCAGCATCCAGTTTCGCCTGCTGTTCCGCTTTGTTGTGCTTAACCTGGGCAACGACCTGATCCTTCACGTCCGCCAGCGGTTTGACCGCTTCTGGCTTATGCTCGCTGACGCGCAACACAAACGCACGATCGCCGTCGACGGTAATGATGTCAGAGTTACTGCCCGGCGTGCCGTTCTCGCCCACCAGACCACCATTGAAGATGGCATCGGAAACCGGTTTAAAGTTCAGCTCTTCCGGCAGGTTGTCACGCCCAAACCAGCCCGTCTCAACCGCCTTCACACCCGCCGCCTGCTCAGCACCCGCCAGAGATTCGTTGTCGTTGCTGGCAGCATCGCTCACCTTCTGCTGCAGCGCGTAGTAGGCATCCAGCGCTTTTTCCTGTTTCACTTTCGCCGCGATATCGTCGCGAACCTCAGCCAGAGGCTTGGTTTTCGCCGCGGTGATGTCGTCCAGACGCACGACCAGGAAACCAACGGAAGACTTAATGACGCCAGAAAGTTGACCTTTCTCTTTCAGACCGGCATTTTTCAGCTCATCCGGTGTGGTCGCGTCTTCCAGCCATCCCATATCACCGCCGGTTTTCGCAGAGATAATGTCGGTGGATTTCGCTTTCGCAACGGTCGCGAAATCAGCGCCTTTATTCAGCTCTTCCAGTACCGCTTTGGCATCAGCCTCGGTCTTCGTCTGAATCACGCTGTAGCGGTTACGCTGCGGCTGAGTGAACTGATCCTGATGCTGGTCGTAGTAAGACTGGATTTCCGCATCAGACGCGGTTTCCTGCAGCGCGGCAGCATCCAGCTTGATGTAGCTCACACGGAACTGCTCTGGAGAAACAAAGGAATTCTTGTTCTGCTCGTAGTAAGCGTTAACGTCAGCGTCGCTCACCTGCTGTTTCGCCGCCAGGGCGTTCACATCAATAGTCGCTTCGCGTACAACGCGCTGCTGCGCCACCAGCGCGGCCAGTTCGTCCGTTTCACCTTTGAGCATGAAATCGGTGCCCACAACGGCATTGATGAGCTGCTGGGTGGTCAGCTGATTACGCAGAGCCTGCGCGTACTGATCTGCCGTCATGCCCATCTGGTTGACGATGCTGTTATAACGCGCGTTGTCGAATTTACCGTTAGACTGGAAAGCCTGGGTGGAGAAGATGGCTTTTTTCACCTGCTCATCGCTGATGCCAAGGCCCAGTTTTTTAGCATACTGATCCAGAAGCGCTTCGTCGATAAGACGGTTCAGTGTCTGCTGGCGCAGGGTCTTCATGTACCCTTCGTTCGCCGCCAGTTCAGAGAATTGGTCGCCCAGCTGTTGCTGCATACGGTTACGTTCACCGGCAAAAGCATTCTCGAACTGACCACGGCTGATCTCCTGGCCATTCACTTTTGCGGCATAGTTTGCGCCACCGCCAATAAGGTAACTGCTCACGCCGGTCAATATGAACGACACGATAATGATACCGAAAATAATCTTGAGCACGAGACTGTTAGCAGCCGTGCGTAAGCTGTCCATCATGGTGTAACAACACTCCGCTGTAGGTGACTGGTTACCTGACGCTGACGGAAAATCCTGCCCGTCGCGCGTGAAGGTGTATTGTGACAAGAAAACGGGGCGATTGTCAGCCCACAACTCGCATAAACTCGCACAAATCAGGTCTGGACAAACAAAAAAGGCACATCAAATGATGCGCCCTTGTACTTTCCGGCTTCCCTGAAACGGGAAAGCAATCAGTTTACTGCGTCTTTCAGCGCTTTACCTGCACGGAAACCCGGCACTTTAGCAGCAGCAATGGTGATCTCTTTACCGGTCTGAGGGTTGCGGCCAGTACGGGCAGCACGCTCTTTAACAGCAAAAGTACCGAAGCCTACCAGTGCAACGTCGTCCCCAGCCTGCAGAGATTCAGTAACAGAAGCAATTAATGCATCTAAGGCACGTCCAGCTGCAGCTTTAGAAATATCAGCACCAGCAGCAATTTTGTCAATCAGTTGAGATTTATTCACTGTTCTCTTCCTCTCTTTATAATTTATATCGCGCCTGAATCCTTCACAACGCGACCGCGCAGCAGTTATATCAGGCCTGCCATGACCTTACAACACCCGTTGTTGATGGCTGACCTAATCAGCAATCTAAATTAGCTATACAAAAAAAGGCTGGCAAGTGCGAAATGACTTACCAGCCTTGTTTTTATTGACGCTCTTTGCGCGAGGTCACTATTTTGCGGTTACAACCTGCATTCCGGAGGGTTCATTCTGCAGTGCGAGACTGAGAACTTCCTCAATTCGCTTAACAGGATGAATCTGCAGATCGGCAATCACGTTGTCCGGAATCTCTTCCAGATCGCGTTTATTTTCGTAAGGGATCAATACGGTTTTGATCCCACCGCGGTGCGCCGCCAGCAGTTTTTCTTTTAAACCACCAATCGGCAGAACCTGACCACGCAGCGTGATTTCACCGGTCATTGCCACATCAGCACGCACCGGGTTCCCTGTCAGACAGGAAACCAGAGCGGTACACATGGCAATACCCGCGCTTGGACCATCTTTCGGCGTCGCCCCTTCAGGTACGTGCACGTGGATGTCGCGTTTTTCGTAGAAATCAGGGTTGATACCCAGTTTCTCCGCACGTGCGCGCACCACGGTCAGCGCCGCCTGGATGGACTCCTGCATCACTTCACCCAGCGAGCCGGTGTAGGTCAGTTTGCCTTTACCTGGCACACAGGCGGTTTCGATGGTCAGCAGATCGCCACCCACTTCCGTCCATGCCAGGCCAGTCACCTGACCAACGCGGTTTTCGTTGTCCGCGCGACCGTAGTCGAAGCGCTGGACGCCCAGGTACGCATGCAGATTATCGCCGTTAATCACAATGTGTTTCAGGCTCTTATCCAGCAGCAGCTGTTTCACCGCCTTACGGCACAGTTTAGAGATTTCACGCTCAAGGCTACGCACGCCCGCTTCACGGGTGTAGTAGCGAATGATGCCGATAATCGCGCTGTCCTCGACGGTCAGCTCGTTGGCTTTCAGCGCGTTACGCTCGATCTGTTTCGGCAGCAGGTGCTGCTTAGCAATGTTCAGCTTCTCATCTTCGGTATAACCGGAGAGACGGATCACTTCCATACGGTCCAGCAGCGGGGCCGGAATGTTCATGGAGTTGGAGGTCGCCACGAACATCACATCGCTCAGGTCGTAGTCCACTTCCAGGTAGTGATCGCTGAACGCCACGTTCTGTTCTGGATCAAGCACTTCCAGCAGTGCAGACGCAGGGTCGCCACGCATGTCCGACGACATCTTATCGATCTCATCGAGCAGGAACAGCGGGTTTTTAACCCCCACTTTCGCCATCTTCTGGATCAGTTTACCCGGCATAGAACCGATGTAGGTACGGCGGTGACCGCGGATTTCCGCCTCATCGCGTACGCCACCCAGCGCCATACGGATATACTTACGTCCGGTCGCTTTGGCGATGGACTGACCCAGAGAGGTTTTGCCCACCCCCGGCGGCCCGACCAGGCACAGAATTGGGCCTTTGATTTTGTTTACACGGCTCTGTACCGCGAGGTACTCAAGAATGCGGTCTTTCACGCGTTCCAAGCCGTAGTGGTCAGTATCCAGGATTTCCTGCGCCTGACGCAGGTCTTTTTTGACCTTGCTGCGGGCGTTCCACGGAACCTGCACCATCCACTCAATATAGCCGCGTACAACGGTCGCTTCAGCCGACATTGGAGACATCATTTTCAGCTTCTGCAGTTCTGCTTCGGCTTTCTCTTTCGCCTCTTTCGGCATCTTCGCCGCGTCGATCTTACGCTTCAGCGCTTCGTTTTCGTCCGGCGCGTCGTCCATCTCGCCCAGCTCTTTCTGAATGGCCTTCATTTGCTCATTCAGATAGTACTCACGCTGGGATTTCTCCATCTGCTTTTTCACGCGGTTGCGAATGCGCTTCTCAACCTGCAGCAGATCGATTTCGGACTCCATCATCGCCATCAGGTATTCCAGACGTTCGTTAACGTCGGACATTTCCAGCACGGACTGTTTGTCAGCCAGCTTCAGCGGCATATGGGCAGCGATGGTGTCCGCCAGACGTGCAGGATCGTCGATGCTGTTCAGCGACGTCAGCACTTCTGGTGGGATTTTCTTGTTCAGCTTGATATAGCCTTCAAACTGGCTAATCGCGGTGCGCACCAGCACTTCCTGCTCGCGCTCATCAAGCTCAGGCGAATCAAGGTACTCTGCCTTCGCAGAGAAGTGCTCGCCGTCGTCTGACAGAGTGGTAATACGCGCACGCTGCAGCCCTTCTACCAGCACCTTCACGGTGCCGTCAGGCAGCTTCAGCATCTGCAAAATGGAGGCCACGGTCCCGACGGTGAAAAGATCGTTTACACCCGGCTCATCCGTTGATGCTTCTTTCTGCGCCACCAGCATGATTTTTTTATCATGATCCATAGCGGCTTCGAGGCAACGGATAGATTTTTCCCGCCCTACAAATAAGGGTATGACCATGTGCGGATAAACCACCACATCGCGCAACGGCAATACGGGGATTTCAATGCGTTCAGAACGCTCAGGATTCATAGAGCTCTCTCTTAGTTAGTGTCCGCCAGGTAAGCTGGTCATGTCACTGTGCTTCACATAACCATTAACATGTATCCAGTATATGGGGATGTTTGCCACACATTCAACGCTATGAATACGGAAAAAGTAAAGGGGAGATAAAATCCCCCCTTTTTGATTAACTGCTTGTATGATTTGGTGAATTATTCGCCAGATGCCTGCTGTGCTTCCGGTTTGCCGTAAATCAGCAGCGGCTTGGTTTGACCGCTGATGACGGACTCGTCAATCACCACTTTCTCCACGTCTTCCATCGATGGCAGATCGTACATGGTGTCGAGCAGTGCCGCTTCAACGATAGAACGCAGGCCACGGGCACCGGTTTTACGGATCATCGCTTTCTTGGCAATGGCATCCAGCGCTTCGTCGCGGAATTCCAGGTCAACGCCTTCCAGATTGAACAGCGCCTGATACTGCTTGGTCAGCGCATTTTTTGGCTCTTTCAGGATCTGGATCAGCGCGTCTTCACTCAGCTCATTCAGCGTTGCCACAACCGGCAGACGGCCGATGAATTCAGGGATCAGACCGAATTTGATCAGATCTTCTGGTTCAACCTGAGACAGCAGTTCACCTTCGTTTGGTTTTTCGGACGTCGATTTCACCGTTGCGCCAAAACCAATGCCGGAGCCGGTTTCAACACGGTGGGAGATGACTTTATCCAGACCAGCAAACGCACCGCCACAGATGAACAGGATCTTGGAGGTATCAACCTGCAGGAACTCCTGCTGAGGATGTTTACGACCCCCCTGTGGCGGAACAGCGGCAACCGTACCTTCGATCAGCTTCAGCAGTGCCTGCTGTACGCCTTCACCCGATACGTCACGGGTAATGGACGGGTTGTCGGATTTACGGGAGATCTTGTCGATCTCATCGATGTAAACAATCCCGCGCTGGGCTTTCTGTACGTCGTAATCGCATTTCTGCAGCAGTTTCTGGATGATGTTTTCAACATCCTCACCCACATAACCGGCCTCGGTCAGGGTGGTGGCATCCGCCATGGTGAACGGAACATCAAGCAGACGCGCCAGGGTTTCAGCCAGCAGCGTTTTACCGGAACCGGTTGGGCCGATCAGCAGAATGTTACTTTTACCCAGTTCTACGCCATTGCTGGTGTCGCCGTTACGCAGACGTTTGTAGTGGTTATAGACCGCTACCGCCAGCACTTTCTTGGCCTGCTCCTGCCCGATGACGTAGTCGTCAAGGTGATGACGAATTTCATGCGGCGTTGGCAGCGCGCTGCGCTCACGGTGCGGTGCGACTTCTTTAATCTCTTCGCGAATGATGTCGTTACATAAATCGACACATTCGTCGCAGATATACACGGACGGCCCGGCAATCAGTTTACGCACTTCATGCTGGCTTTTGCCGCAAAAAGAGCAGTACAGCAGTTTGCCCGAACCATCTTTGCGTTTATCTGTCATGAGTCCAAACCTCTTTTTAAGTTCTTTGTGCCGCACATGACGACGCAAATGCCAATCTAAGACGCAAGCTGCAATAAGCAGCGTGCCGCCCTACCTTAGTATAGCGGCACACTCGCGTCGCGGGCATCAATTACGATGGGTCAACACGGAGTCGACTAAGCCGTACTCAACTGCCTCTGGTGCAGAGAGGAAGCGATCGCGCTCGGTATCGCGCTCGATCTGCTCGAGTGGTTGACCCGTATGCTGCGCCATAAGTTCATTCATGCGCGCTTTTACTTTCAGAATTTCGCGGGCGTGGATTTCGATATCCGTCGCCTGCCCCTGGTAACCGCCCAGCGGCTGGTGAATCATCACGCGGGAATTTGGCAAGCAGAAACGCTTACCTTTCGCCCCTGCTGTTAACAGGAACGCGCCCATAGATGCAGCCTGACCCATACAGATAGTGCTGACATCTGGCTTGATGAATTGCATGGTGTCATAAATGGACATCCCCGCTGTAATCACGCCCCCCGGGGAGTTGATGTACAGGTAAATGTCTTTTTCCGGGTTTTCCGCTTCCAGAAACAGCATCTGCGCCACGATCAGGTTAGCCATGTGGTCTTCCACCTGGCCGGTCAGAAAGATAACGCGTTCCTTGAGCAGACGGGAATAGATATCAAAAGATCGCTCACCACGTGAGGTCTGTTCAATAACCATTGGCACCAGAGCCATATGGGGTGCAAAGTTATCTCGTTCGCCACTGTATGACATTTCCGTCTCCTGGATCTAAATTGAAAACACCTGCTGTACTGATTGTAACCTTATGGACGGATTATCAGCCAGTCTCATTCATCGTGATTACGTACTTATGGGGTTCACAGTGCCCTATTTCAAGCATAACAACCTTTTGTTGTTACGCTAACACTGAAAGGGCGTTTTAGCACTCTTCCTGGGCTATTGGTGTGATAAAAAAAACCCGTCACCAAAAGGCAACGGGTTTTTGTTCAAACTTTAAACCGTTGGGGCGAAATTACGCCTGCTGGTTCATCAGTTCGTTGAAAGAGGTCGCTTTTTCGGACACTTTCGCTTTCGCCAGTACCGCTTCAACAGCCTGCTCTTCCAGGGCGACGTTGCGCATGTTGTCCATCAGCTCTTTGTTCTTACCGTAGAACTCGATCACTTCTGATGGATCTTCGTATGCAGAAGCCATCTCTTCGATCAGGCCTTTCACACGCTCTTCGTCAGCTTTCAGCTCGTGGGTACGAATCACTTCACCCAGCAGCAGGCCAACAACTACGCGGCGTTTCGCTTGCTCTTCGAACAGCTCGCGTGGCAGTTCCATCGCTTGCTGCTGGTTGCCACCGAAACGCTGTGCAGCCTGACGGCGCAGAACGTCGATTTCGCTGTCGATCAGGGCAGCTGGAACGTCGATGTCGTTGGCTTTCACCAGACCTTCGATCGCCTGAGATTTCACACGGTTACGCACCGCGCCGTTCAGTTCGCGTTCCATGTTCTTACGCACTTCGGTACGCAGACCCGCTACGGAACCATCTTCCACGCCGAAACGCTTGATGAATTCTTCAGTCAGTTCTGGCAGTTCGCGCTCTTCAACTTTCTTCAGGTTGATAGCGAACTTCGCTGCTTTCCCTTTCAGGTTTTCAGCGTGGTATTCTTCCGGGAAGGTCACGTCGATGGTGAACTCTTCGCCAGCCTTGTGGCCTTTGATACCGTCTTCGAAGCCTGGGATCATACGACCCTGGCCCATTGCCAGTACGAAGTCAGACGCTTTACCGCCTTCGAACTCTTCGCCGTCTACAGAACCGGTGAAGTCGATGGTGACACGGTCTTCAGCATCAACAGCGCCTTCTTTCTCTTTCCAGTTCGCCTGCTGCTTGCGCAGGGTATCCAGCATGCCGTCAACGTCTTCGTCAGTCACGGAAACAACTGGTTTTTCAACTTCGATAGATTCCAGACCTTTCAGCTCAACTTCCGGGTACACTTCGAACTCTACGGAGTAGGTGAAGTCTTCGCCCAGTTTGTATTCGCCTGGAACGTAGTTCGGCGCGCCGGCCGGATTGATTTTTTCTTTGATGATCGCATCAATAAAGTTACGGCTCATCAGTTCACCCAGCACATCCTGACGCACGGAAGCGCCATAACGCTGAGCAACAACATTCATTGGTACTTTGCCCTTGCGGAAGCCGTCAATACGTACTTTTTTTGCTACGTTGACCAGCTCGCTTTTCACAGCAGTTTCGATGCTGTCAGCAGCGATAGTAATCGTTACACGGCGGCCAAGGCCTTGAGTGGTTTCAACTGAAACTTGCATCTTGTTACCTCAAAAAAATCACAGTGCTCGGTCAACTCTGAATCTGTCTGTTATACCGGGATGCTCTCTTAGTGCAGATTCACATTCCCTGTCGCCAGAATCATCCCGAAGACATTCAATAAGACGCGGCATTATAGCGGCATCACTTAGGTGAGTCGAGAACGGTTGGGGCATGTTGCTGCGGCTTTTTTCACACTTTAAGGCTATTTTTAGCCTTAAAATCGCACCATCCGCTCAAAACTCAGACAAAACAAAACGGCCCGGAGGCCGTTTTGAGGAAATCTGTAAGCAACATACTGGAAAAGCTCCAGCCGTTGCAAATCCGATTTATCAGGCGATTGTGCCTGCTCCGCGACAGGGCGGTGATGCAAAAACCGTATCCTGCAAGCCTTCCCATTCCTTAATGGTGTAGGTATGCAGTGCCAGCGCATGTACGGTCGTGGAGAGTTCTTCCGTCAAGGTGCTGTAGATCAAGCGATGCCGATTCAGGAAACGTTCTCCCGTGAAGCGATCGCTAACCAGAACCACTTTGAAGTGGCTTTCAGAACCTGCCGGCACGTTATGACGATAGCTTTCGTCGACGACTTCGAGGAACACAGGGTTGAACGCCGCCCTTAATTTATCTTCTATATGCTCACGTATCATCATGAAATTACTCCTCCGACAACGCCAGGATGTCACCCATCCCTTTAAATGTTAGCCGCTTTTACCGTTTCCATTACACCTTGACAACAAATATTTAGCTTTCGTCTGATTTTCTCATTCAAACGAATGAAGTTCACTGTGAGACTCATACGTTTTGTCATACACGGATTGGGAAAAACGGTGAACTGGTCAGTTTTCGGACAAGGCGATGAATTTACATGCGTTGACCACTTCCCCTCGCCGTTGGCGATGTTATGATGGCGGCAATTTTTCTCTTTATATGCTTACGATTCGTTGAGAACCCGAAAATGTTAAAAAAACTCTTCTTTCCGTTGGTAGCCCTTTTTATGCTGGCAGGCTGCGCTACCCCGCCTACCACTATTGATGTCTCACCAAAAATCACCCTGCCTCAGCAGGACCCAAGCCTGATGGGCGTCACCGTGAGCATTAACGGTGCCGATCAGCGTCAGGATCAGGCGCTGGCAAAAGTGACCCGCGATAACCAGCAGGTTACCCTCACCGCGTCCCGCGACCTGCGCTTCCTGCTCCAGGAAGTGCTGGAGAAACAGATGACCGCTCGCGGCTACATGATTGGCCCAAGCGGCGCGGTTGATCTGCAGATCATCGTGAACAACCTGTATGCTGACGTGTCTCAGGGCAACGTGCGCTACAACATCGCGACCAAAGCGGATATCGCCATCATTGCCACCGCGAAGAATGGCAACAAGATGACCAAAAACTACCGCGCCAGCTACTCTGTTGAAGGTGCGTTCCAGGCCTCCAACCAGAACATTGCTAACGCCGTTAATAGCGTGCTGACCGATACCATCGCCGATATGGCGCAGGACACCAGCATTCACGACTTCATCAAGCAGAACGCGCGTTAATCCCGCTCGCTGACCCGGTGTATCACCGGGTCAGTTTTATAAGAACATGTCCAGCCATTACTTACGCATTTTCCAGCAACCGAAATCAGCGATTCTGCTGATCCTCGGCTTTGCCTCGGGTTTACCCCTCGCACTCACTTCCGGCACGCTTCAGGCGTGGATGACGGTCGAGAACATCGATCTGAAAACCATTGGTTTCTTCTCGCTTGTGGGCCAGGCCTACGTCTTTAAGTTCCTGTGGTCTCCGGTCATGGATCGCTACACGCCGCCTTTCCTCGGGCGTCGTCGCGGCTGGCTGGTGATGACGCAAATCCTACTGCTGCTGGCCATTGCGGCGATGGGTTTTCTTGAACCTACCACGCAGCTTCGCTGGATGGCGGCGCTTGCGGTGGTGATTGCCTTCTGTTCCGCCTCTCAGGATATCGTGTTCGATGCCTGGAAGACGGACGTGTTACCTGCGGAAGAGCGTGGCGCCGGTGCGGCAATCAGCGTGCTGGGCTATCGCCTCGGGATGCTGGTCTCCGGTGGGCTGGCGCTGTGGCTTGCCGACCGTTACCTCGGCTGGCAGGGCATGTACTGGCTGATGGCCGCCCTGCTGATCCCCTGCATTATCGCGACCTTATTGGCGCCCGAACCGAGTGACGTTATCCCGGTTCCCCGCTCGCTGGAGCAGGCCGTCGCCGAACCGCTTCGTGACTTCTTTGGCCGCAACAACGCCTGGCTGATCCTGTTGCTCATCGTCCTTTATAAGCTGGGCGATGCCTTTGCCATGAGCCTGACCACCACCTTCCTGATCCGCGGTGTCGGTTTTGACGCCGGCGAAGTGGGTGTGGTGAATAAAACGCTGGGGCTGTTTGCGACCATTGTCGGGGCATTATACGGTGGCGTGCTGATGCAGCGCCTGACGCTGTTCCGCGCGCTGCTGATTTTCGGCATCCTTCAGGGCGCCTCTAACGCAGGCTACTGGCTGCTGTCGATTACCGATAAACATACGATCAGCATGGCCGCGGCGGTGTTCTTCGAAAACCTCTGCGGCGGTATGGGCACAGCGGCGTTTGTCGCCCTGCTGATGACCCTGTGCAACAAGTCATTTTCCGCCACGCAGTTCGCTCTGCTCTCGGCGCTCTCTGCCGTAGGCCGCGTGTACGTTGGCCCGATTGCCGGCTGGTTCGTGGAAGCCCACGGTTGGCCAACATTTTATCTCTTTTCTGTCGTGGCCGCCGTGCCGGGGATTTTATTGTTGCTGGTGTGTCGCCAGACGCTGGAATATACCCAGCGGACAGAACACTTTATGCCGCGCACCGAATATCACCGCGCCTACCGTTTTGCGTTACGTCTGTTAATGGTGGGCTGCCTTGCTCTGGCACTGTGGCTGGTGGTGCTCATTATTAATGCCAGCACGTCACTGGCACTCCCCTTCGAAGCCCTTCTGCTGGACGCAGGCGCCCTGCTGGCTATCGCCGGGATCCTGACCGGGGGCCTGCTCGATTTCATGGCCTTGCGTAAAACGCAGATGACCTGAAGAAAAATGCGAAAGGTTATTTTCCGTTGTAATCACTAACCGAAATTATAACGGCGAAATAGCCATCAACCGCAAAAAAAATATTTGTTGTTTTGTGCGGGATAGGATTTGGAAATTATTGGCTCCCATTCCAAAACGCTATTTTTCATTAAACGATTCAGCATGCGAGAGTTTGATTTTTCGTTTTTTAGATGTCTTTTTATTGATAATTAATTGTTAATTTTTTGTTTATTTTCAACAATGGTTATACCAATTGCCCCTTTTAGGGTATGCTTGGGGGTCCTTTCGTTATAAAGCCCATGCCATGCGGCTTCGGTCATAAAAACCGACATAATTTGCAACACTTGTGACACGTGCGGCAGAACCCGGTAACACCTTCCTGACACAGGCCTAATGATGTTTACAGTAATGTAACCTTCCCGTAAAATGCCCGCACACTTTAAACGCCACCAGACTCCGTGGAATTGAGGTCGTTAAATGAGACTCGGGAAATACAATAAAAGTTTGGGATGGTTGTCATTATTCGCGGGCACTGTATTACTCAGTGGCTGCGATTCTGCACTACTAGACCCCAAAGGACAGATTGGACTGGAACAACGTTCACTGATATTGACGGCTTTTGGCCTGATGTTGATTGTGGTTATTCCTGCCATTTTGATGGCTGTTGGTTTCGCCTGGAAGTATCGTGCGAGCAATAAAGATGCGAAGTATAGCCCTAACTGGTCACACTCCAATAAAGTGGAAGCTGTGGTCTGGACGGTACCTATTCTGATCATCCTGTTCCTTGCCGTACTGACCTGGAAAACCACTCACGCACTTGAGCCAAGCAAACCGCTGGTTCACGATGAGAAACCTATTACCATTGAAGTGGTCTCCATGGACTGGAAATGGTTCTTCATCTATCCAGAGCAGGGTATTGCTACCGTGAATGAAATCGCCTTCCCGGCGAACACTCCGGTTCAGTTCAAAGTGACCTCCAACTCCGTAATGAACTCCTTCTTCATCCCACGTCTGGGTAGCCAGATTTACGCGATGGCCGGTATGCAGACCAATCTGCACCTGATCGCGAATGAAGCAGGCACCTATGATGGTATCTCCGCCAGCTATAGCGGCCCGGGCTTCTCAGGTATGAAGTTCAAAGCTATTGCGACGCCGGACCGTGCCGCTTTCGACCAGTGGGTTGAAAAAGCGAAGCAGTCTCCAAACACCATGTCTGACATGGCGGCGTTCGAAAAAGTGGCTGCACCTAGCGAATACAACAAGGTGGAGTACTTCTCTAATGTGAAACCAGATTTGTTCAAAGACGTTATTGGCAAATTTATGGATCACGGCAAGAGCATGGACATGACCCAGCCTGAAGGCGAGCACAGCGCGCATGAAGGTATGGAAGGCATGGACATGAGCCACGCGGAAACCGCTCACTAAGGGGCCGAGGAAGAAAATGTTCGGAAAATTGACACTGGATGCAGTGCCCTACCATGAACCGATTATCGTGGTTACGGTGGCTGCAATTATCATTGGTGGCGCGGCCTTACTGGCCCTGATCACTTACTTCGGTAAGTGGAGCTACCTGTGGAACGAGTGGCTGACTTCGGTTGACCACAAAAAACTCGGTATCATGTACTGCATCGTCGGTATCGTCATGTTAATTCGTGGCTTTGCGGATGCGATCATGATGCGTAGCCAGCAGGCACTCGCTTCAGCGGGTGAAGCCGGCTTCCTGCCGCCGCACCACTACGATCAGATCTTTACCGCTCACGGCGTTATCATGATCTTCTTCGTGGCGATGCCGCTGGTTATCGGTCTGATGAACGTTGTCGTTCCGCTGCAAATCGGCGCGCGCGACGTGGCGTTCCCGTTCCTGAACAACCTGAGCTTCTGGTTCACGGTTGTCGGCGTTATTCTGGTTAACCTGTCACTGGGTGTGGGCGAATTCGCGCAGACCGGCTGGCTGGCTTACCCGCCGCTGTCAGGAATTGAGTACAGTCCGGGCGTTGGCGTCGACTACTGGATTTGGGCGCTTCAGCTCTCCGGTGTCGGTACTACCCTGACCGGTATCAACTTCTTCGTGACCATTATCAAGATGCGTGCCCCTGGCATGACCATGTTCAAGATGCCGGTATTTACCTGGGCATCTCTGTGCGCCAACATCCTGATTATTGCCTCCTTCCCAATTCTGACCGTCACCATCGCGCTGCTGACCCTGGACCGCTACCTGGGCACCCATTTCTTCACGAATGATATGGGTGGCAACATGATGATGTACATCAACCTGATTTGGGCCTGGGGTCACCCGGAAGTGTACATTCTGGTTCTGCCTGTGTTCGGTGTGTTCTCCGAAATCGCGGCAACCTTCTCGCGTAAACGTCTGTTTGGTTACACCTCTCTGGTGTGGGCAACCGTGTGTATTACCGTTCTGTCGTTCATCGTTTGGCTGCACCACTTCTTCACCATGGGTGCGGGCGCGAACGTAAACGCCTTCTTCGGTATCACCACTATGATTATCGCCATCCCTACCGGGGTGAAGATCTTCAACTGGCTGTTCACCATGTACCAGGGTCGTATCGTGTTCCACTCAGCGATGCTGTGGACCATCGGCTTCATCGTGACCTTCTCCGTAGGTGGGATGACCGGCGTACTGCTGGCGGTACCAGGTGCTGACTTCGTTCTGCACAACAGTCTGTTCCTGATTGCGCACTTCCATAACGTTATCATCGGTGGCGTGGTCTTCGGCTGCTTCGCTGGCGTAACCTACTGGTGGCCAAAAGCGTTCGGCTTCACGCTGAACGAGAAATGGGGTAAACGCGCGTTCTGGTTCTGGATCATCGGCTTCTTCGTAGCATTTATGCCGCTGTACGTGCTGGGCTTCATGGGTATGACCCGTCGTCTGAGCCAGCAGATCGATCCGCAGTTCCACCCAATGCTGATGGTTGCAGCGGGCGGTGCCGTGCTGATTGCCTGTGGTATCGCGTCTCAGCTGATTCAGTTCTACGTGTCTATTCGCGACCGCGACCAGAACCGTGACCTGACCGGTGACCCATGGGGTGGCCGTACGCTGGAGTGGGCAACCTCTTCTCCACCGCCTTTCTATAACTTTGCCATCGTGCCGCAGGTTCATGAACGCGACGCATTCTGGGAAATGAAAGAAAAAGGTGAAGCGTACAAGCAACCTGCTCATTACGAAGAGATCCACATGCCGAAAAACAGCGGTGCGGGCATCGTGATTGCCGCCTTCGCAACGGTATTTGGTTTCGCAATGATCTGGCACATCTGGTGGATGGCGATTGTTGGCTTCGCCGGCATCGTAATCAGCTGGATTGTGAAGAGCTTTGACGAGGACGTGGACTACTACGTACCAGTCCGTGAAGTTGAGAAGCTGGAAAATCAGCATTTCGACGAGATTTCTAAAGCGGGGCTGAAAAATGGCAACTGATACTCTGGCGCACTCAACTGCCCACGCGCATGAACATGCGCACCACGATACAGGACCGACCAAAGTCTTCGGTTTCTGGATCTACCTGATGAGCGACTGCATTCTGTTCTGCTGTCTGTTCGCGACCTATGCCGTTCTGGTGAACGGCACGGCGGGCGGCCCGGCTGGCAAGGATATCTTTGAACTGCCGTTCGTTCTGGTTGAAACCGCACTGCTGTTATTCAGCTCCATCACCTACGGCATGGCGGCTATCGCCATGTACAAAAACAACAAGAGCCAGGTTGTTTCCTGGCTGGCGTTGACCTGGTTGTTTGGTGCTGGATTTATCGGGATGGAAATCTATGAATTCCATCACCTGATTCTGGAAGGTTTCGGTCCGGATCGCAGTGGTTTCCTGTCCGCGTTCTTCGCGCTGGTAGGTACCCACGGTCTGCACGTCACCTCTGGTCTGATCTGGATGGCGGTACTGATGTTCCAGGTATCCCGTCGCGGCCTGACCAGCACTAACCGTACCCGTATTATGTGCCTGAGCCTGTTCTGGCACTTCCTGGACGTGGTGTGGATCTGTGTGTTCTCTGTTGTATATCTGATGGGGGCGATGTAATGAGTCATTCAAACGATCATGGCGCTTCCCACGGTAGCGTAAAAACCTACATGACAGGTTTCATCCTGTCGATCATCCTGACGGTGATCCCGTTCTGGATGGTGATGAGCGGTTCTGCGTCTAAGCCGGTTATTCTGGGTGCAATCCTGGTGACCGCGGTGATTCAGATTCTGGTGCATCTGGTTTGCTTCCTGCACATGAACACCAAGTCCGATGAAGGCTGGAATATGACCGCCTTTATCTTTACCGTGATTATCATCGCTATCCTGGTAGTCGGTTCCATCTGGATTATGTGGAACCTCAACTACAACATGATGGTTCACTAAGAGCGGCGAGTATGTTTAAGCAATACCTGCAAGTAACGAAACCAGGCATCATCTTTGGCAACCTGATCTCCGTGATCGGAGGGTTCCTGCTGGCCTCTAAGGGCAGCATTGATTACACCCTCTTTATCTACACGCTGGTCGGTGTGTCACTGGTTGTTGCGTCCGGTTGTGTATTTAACAACTACATCGACATGGATATCGACAAGAAGATGGAAAGGACCAAAAATCGGGTGCTGGTGAAAGGCCTGATCGCCCCTTCCGTCTCGCTGGTGTACGCCACCTTGCTGGGTATTGCTGGCTTTATGCTGCTGTGGTTTGGTGCTAACCCGCTGGCCTGCTGGCTGGGGGTGATGGGGTTCGTGGTGTATGTGGGCGTCTACAGCCTGTATATGAAACGCCACTCCGTCTACGGCACGCTGATTGGTTCTCTCTCCGGCGCTGCGCCGCCGGTGATTGGCTACTGCGCGGTCACGAACGAGTTCGACAGCGGTGCGCTGATCCTGCTGGCTATCTTTAGCCTGTGGCAGATGCCGCACTCTTATGCCATCGCGATTTTCCGCTTTAAGGATTATCAGGCAGCGAACATCCCGGTTCTGCCGGTCGTGAAAGGCATTTCGGTTGCCAAGAACCATATCACGCTGTACATCATCGCCTTTGCCGTGGCAACGCTGATGCTCTCTCTGGGTGGTTACGCTGGATATAAATATCTGGCGGTAGCGGCTGCGGTGAGCGTCTGGTGGCTCGGTATGGCGCTGCGCGGTTACAAAGTGGAAGATGACAAAGTCTGGGCGCGCAAACTGTTTGTGTTCTCGATTGTGGCCATCACCTCGCTGTCCGTGATGATGTCTGTCGATTTCATGGTGCCAGATTCACATAACCTGCTGACTTACGTCTGGTAAGCCACAACAGGTGAATAAAGGGGTGCTTCGGCACCCTTTTTTATTCACGGAATTTATTAATAACGCATGTAATATTTGTTAAATAACCCTTTATTTACCCCGCCCCTTCCCCGCACTACACTATGGCCTGCTTTTGAACTGAGGTGGTAATGAACGATTATAAAATGACGCCAGGCGAGCTTCGCGCGACCTGGGGCTTAGGGACTGTCTTCTCGCTACGGATGCTTGGCATGTTTATGGTCCTGCCTGTTCTGACCACGTACGGTATGGCGCTGCAGGGGGCCAGCGAGGCGCTAATTGGCCTCGCCATTGGCATTTATGGTCTGGCGCAGGCGGTGTTCCAGATCCCGTTTGGCCTGCTCTCTGACCGGGTGGGCCGAAAGCCGCTGATCGTCGGTGGGCTGCTGGTCTTTGTGCTCGGGAGCGTCATTGCCGCCCTCTCCCACTCCATCTGGGGTATTATTCTCGGCCGCGCCCTGCAGGGTTCCGGCGCGATTGCCGCTGCGGTGATGGCGCTGCTGTCAGACTTAACCCGCGAGCAGAACCGCACTAAAGCGATGGCGTTCATCGGCGTGAGCTTTGGCGTGACGTTTGCGATTGCGATGGTGCTGGGCCCCATTATTACGCACACATTGGGTCTGCACGCGCTGTTCTGGATGATTGCCGTGCTGGCGACCATCGGTATTGCCTTAACCCTGTGGGTGGTTCCGGACAGCAAAAACCACGTCCTCAACCGTGAATCGGGGATGGTAAAAGGCTGCTTCAGCAAAGTGATTGTCGAGCCGCGCCTGCTGAAGCTGAATTTTGGCATTATGTGTTTGCACATCCTGCTGATGTCGACCTTTGTTGCCCTGCCCGGCCAGCTTGCCGCAGCGGGTTTTCCGGCTGCTGAGCACTGGAAAATCTATCTGGTTACGATGCTGATTTCGTTTGTCTCCGTCGTGCCGTTCATCATCTACGCCGAAGTGAAGCGCAAAATGAAGCGCGTCTTCGTGGGCTGCGTAGCGGTCCTGCTGATTGCCGAGATCGTGCTCTGGGGTGCCGGCCCGCACTTCTGGGAGCTGATTGCCGGCGTGCAGCTGTTCTTCCTGGCCTTTAACCTGATGGAAGCGTTGCTCCCGTCGCTTATCAGCAAAGAGTCCCCCGCCGGTTACAAAGGCACGGCAATGGGCATTTATTCCACCAGCCAGTTTCTCGGCGTGGCAATCGGCGGCTCGCTTGGCGGCTGGGTGGACGGCCTGTTTGATTCACAAACCGTGTTTCTCGCCGGTGCGCTGTTGGCGACAGTCTGGCTGCTGGTCGCCAGCACCATGAAAGAGCCGCGCTACGTGAGCAGCCTGCGCGTGGAAATCCCGAATGACGTTGAGATTGGCGATGCGCTGAAACAGCGTCTGGAAGCAAAAGAAGGCGTGACAGAAGTGCTGATTGTCCCCGAAGAGCGCAGCGCTTACGTCAAAATAGACAGTAAAATGACCAACCGCTTCGAAGTTGAGCAGGCGCTCAAAGCGTGAAAAAAAGCCCGGTTAAACCGGGCTTTTTATATTAATCGCGGAAGTTTTTAAACTGGAACGGCTGCCCCAGATCGCCGCCGCGCACCAGCGCCATCACGGACTGGAGGTCGTCGCGGGATTTCCCGGTGACGCGAATCTCTTCGCCCTGAATCTGCGCCTGCACCTTCAGCTTGCTGTCTTTGATGAGCTTCACAATCTTCTTCTGCACCGCGCTCTCGATGCCCTGCTTCAGCTTAGCTTCAACAAACCAGTTCTTACCGCTGTGCACAAACTCTTCCGGCACATCCAGAGACGTCCCTTCGATGCCGCGCTTTAACAGCTTGGCGCGCAGAATGTCGAGCAGCTGATTTACCTGGAAATCAGACTCGCTCAACACCTTGATGGTCTTATTTGCGTCGTTCAGCTCAAACGACGCCTCAACGCCACGAAAATCGAAACGTGACTCAACTTCGCGGGTTGCGTTCTCAACGCCGTTGCGAACTTCCTGGATATCAACTTCGGAAACAATATCGAAAGATGGCATCTTTTCTTCTCCCTTCACTTTTGTTGCGTTGCATAATACCCGCTACGAGGCATAACTCAACAGAAGCTTAGCTGTATAATTAAGCTGTAACACCTGGCGCAGTTGCAGGTGAGGAGGAACAATGAAAATTACAGTGCTCGGATGTGGAGCCCTTGGTCAGCTGTGGCTGACCGCGCTGTGCAAGCACGGACATGAGGTTCAGGGCTGGCTGCGCGTGCCCCAGCCCTATTGCAGTGTAAACCTGATTGGTGAAGACGGAAGCATCTTTAACGAATCCCTCACCGCGAACGATCCGGATTTCCTGGCGCAAAGTGACCTTTTACTGGTGACGCTCAAAGCGTGGCAGGTCTCAGACGCGGTAAAGACGCTGTCCGCCCAGCTCCCCCCCACTTCGCCCATACTGCTGCTGCATAACGGCATGGGGACCCTTGACGAGCTGAAAAGCGTTCCGCAGCCCCTGCTGATGGCGACGACCACGCACGCTGCCCGTCGCGACGGCAACATCATCGTGCATGTCGCCAGCGGGGTGACGCACATTGGACCCGCCAGAACGCAGGATGGCGACTATAGCTATCTGGCCGATGTGCTGCAGAAGGTGCTGCCGGACGTGGCCTGGCATAACCATATTCGTCCTCAACTCTGGCGCAAGCTGGCCGTAAACTGCGTGATCAATCCGCTGACGGCGCTGTGGAACTGTCCGAACGGAGAGCTGAAAAATCATCCACAGGACGTTGCGGTGCTGTGTGCAGAAATCGCGGCGGTCGTTGAGCGGGAAGGCCTGCACACGTCGGCGGACGATTTGCGCTGTTATGTCGATCAGGTCATTGAAAGCACGGCAGAAAACATCTCCTCGATGCTGCAGGACGTTCGGGCATTACGCCACACGGAGATCGACTATATCACCGGTTATCTGCTAAAACGCGCCCGCGCGCACGGCATCGCGGTGCCGGAAAACGCCCGTCTGTATGACCTGGTTAAACGTAAGGAGAGTGAATATGAGCGCGTCAGCCCTGATCTGCCTCGCCCCTGGTAGCGAAGAGATGGAAGCGGTCACCACCATTGATTTGATGATGCGCGGTGGCATTAAGGTGACAACCGCCAGCGTCGCCAGCGACGGCAGCCTGGCGATTACCTGCTCGCGCGGCGTGAAGCTGCTCGCGGATGCCCCGCTCGTGCAGGTAGCCGACGGGGATTACGACATCATCGTTTTGCCCGGTGGCCTGAAAGGCGCGGAATGTTTTCGCGACAGCCCGCTGCTGGTCGAGACCGTGCGTCAGTTTCATTTATCCGGCCGTATCGTCGCCGCTATCTGTGCCGCCGCCGGCACGGTGCTGATTCCGCACGATATCTTCCCTATCGGCAACATGACCGGCTTCCCGGGGCTTAAGGATACGATCCCGGAAGAGCATTGGGTGGATAAACGCGTCGTCTGGGACCCGCGCGTCAACCTGCTGACCAGCCAGGGACCCGGCACCGCAATTGATTTTGGCTTAAAGATTATTGACCTGCTGGTCGGGCGCGAGAAGGCGTACGAAGTGGCGTCATCGCTGGTGATACCGGCGGGGATTTATAATTATTACGAATAGGTGTTTTCTCCCTCTCCCTGTGGGAGAGGGCCGGGGTGAGGGCATCAGGCCGCACTCCCCGGCGAGAAACTACGGGCGATACACCTTCACATTCGCAAAGCCCTGCTCGCGCAGATACAGCGCCTGCAGGCGGCTCATCACCCCGCGCTCACACCACAGCAGGTACGTTTTGCTCTGGTCGAGATCGCCAAACTTCGTGCTCAGCTTGTAGAACGGCAGAGAAACCACGTCGACGCCTTCAACCTGCAGCGGCTTGTCATCCTGCTCATCAATAGAGCGGATATCCAGAATCGCATCGTTAGCGCCGAAACCGCTCACGGTTTCCACTTCTACCACTTCCTGCTCGGTCTGCTGAGCAATCTCGCGGATATCAATGTTGGACGCTTCCGCCACCACTTTTTCCAGAATGCTGAAATCGAAGTGCTCTTCTTCCGCTTCGATCTTCGCCTTCACCGCTTTCACCGTTGGGCTTTTTGAGATCACGCCGCAGTATTCCGGCATGGTGCGGGCAAAATCTTCGGTGCCGATTTCGCGCGCCAGATCGATGATGTGTTCTTTATCGTGAGAGATCAGCGGACGCAGGATCAGCGTATCAGACACGTTGTCGATCAGACGCAGGTTGGTCAGCGTCTGGCTGGAAACCTGGCCCAGCGCTTCGCCGGTGACCAGCGCCTGCACGCCGTAGCGTTCAGCCACTTTGGACGCCGCGCGCACCATCATGCGCTTCAGGATGACGCCCATCTGGCCGTCGTCCACTTTCTCCAGAATCTCGCCGACCACCGGTTCGAAATTAATTGCCACGAAACGCACGCGGTGGGAGCTGCCGAAGCGGTTCCACAGGTAATGCGCGACCTGACGAACGCCGATCTCGTGCGCCGCGCCGCCCAGGTTGAAGAAGCAGTAGTGTACGCGGCAGCCGCGGCGCATCAGCATATAGCTGGAGACGCCGGAGTCGAAGCCGCCGGAGATCAGGGACAGGACGTCTTCCTGGGTGCCGATCGGGAAGCCGCCGATGCCTTCATAGCGCCCTTTCACCAGCAGCAGGCGATCGTTTTCGATCTCCAGATTGACGGTCACATCCGGGTTGGTCAGGCGCACGCGCGCAGACTCGACGTGCTGGTTCAGACCGCCACCGACGTAACGCTCCACTTCAATGGAGCTGAACTCGTGCTTGCCGCGACGCTTTACGCGCACGCAGAAGGTTTTGCCTTCGATCTGGTCGCGGTACTGGACCAGCGCTTTCTCGAAGATGTCGTGCATATCGCTGAACGGGACATCTTCCACTTCCAGGATATGGTGGATACCCGGAATACGGGTCAGGGCGTCGCGAATATCCTGACGTTTGTTTTCGTCTTTGGCACGGACCTCAACATGGTCCCAGTGGCGCACCACGGCGAGGGTTTCGTCGTAGTGCTTTAATACGTTACGAATGTTCCCGGTGAGAATTTTAATAAAGCGCAAACGCACAGATTGGCTTTTGATGGTGATTTCAGGGAACAATTTAATGATAAACTTCATGGCGGCAATGTTTCTTAGGCAAGCGTATTAAGGCTTGTAATGGAAAAGAGTACAGCAGCCCACACCCGTGGCTGCATCCAGGCGCGCAAGTATACCACCATCGCGCCGCTCCTGTGCACATTGCGCGTTATTTGATAATTGCCCTGAGTCCGTTACCATGTCGGGGCTGAGAATATAAGAGTCAATTCACTATGCCGAAGAAGAACGACGCACCGGCCAGTTTCGAAACTGCGCTGAGTGAACTGGAGCAAATTGTTACCCGCCTTGAGAGCGGCGATCTCCCGCTGGAAGAGGCGCTCAACGAATTCGAGCGTGGCGTGCAGCTGGCGCGCCAGGGGCAGGTCAAGCTGCAGCAGGCCGAGCAGCGCGTGCAGATCCTGCTTTCCGACAGCGAAGACGCGAAAACCACGCCTTTCACACCGGACGCCGAGTAAATGGATTTTGCCAATGAGCTTCAGGCGCGTGTCGTACGCGCCAACGACGCCCTGCGCCGTTTTATCGCGCCACAGCCTTTTCAGAACACTCCACTGGTTGAAGCCATGCACTATGGCGCACTCTTGGGTGGAAAGCGCCTGCGCCCGTTCCTGGTGTACGCCACAGGCAATATGTTTGGCATCAGCGATAACACGCTGGACGCCCCGGCAGCCGCCGTTGAGTGCATCCATGCCTACTCGCTGATCCACGACGATCTCCCGGCCATGGACGACGACGATTTACGTCGGGGTCAACCTACCTGCCATATCAAGTTTGGCGAGGCGAATGCCATTCTGGCGGGTGATGCCCTGCAAACGCTGGCGTTCTCGATTTTGAGCGACGCGCCGATGGCGGAAGTGGCTGACCGCGACCGCCTGGCGATGATCTCCGAGCTGGCAATGGCCAGCGGCGTGGCCGGCATGTGTGGCGGACAAGCGCTGGATCTTGAAGCGGAAGGACGTCAGGTTAATCTGGAACAGCTGGAGCGTATTCATCGCCATAAAACAGGGGCGTTGATCCGTTCCGCCGTTCGCCTGGGCGCGCTGAGCGCGGGTGAACAAGGGCGCAAAGCCCTGCCGATTCTGGACAGATACGCAGAAAGTATCGGTCTGGCATTCCAGGTTCAGGATGACATTCTGGATGTGGTGGGCGATACTGCAACATTGGGTAAACGTCAGGGTGCGGACCAGCAGCTTGGCAAAAGTACCTACCCCGCCCTGCTGGGCCTTGAGCAAGCCCAACGTAAAGCCCGGGATCTGATTGACGATGCCCGCCAGTCGCTAAATGAACTGGCCGCGCAATCGCTGGATACCTCGGCACTGGAAGCGCTAGCGGACTATATAATCCAGCGTGATAAATAAACTATATATCTCGATGAGCCTTTGATGAGTTTTGATATTGCCAAATACCCGACACTGGCGTTAGTTGACTCCACCCAGGAGTTACGTCTGCTGCCGAAAGAGAGCCTGCCGAAGCTGTGCGACGAACTGCGTCGCTACCTGCTCGACAGCGTTAGCCGCTCCAGCGGCCATTTCGCCTCCGGGCTTGGCACGGTAGAGCTGACCGTGGCGCTGCACTATGTCTATAACACGCCGTTCGATCAGCTCATCTGGGACGTGGGCCACCAGGCTTATCCGCACAAAATTCTGACCGGACGTCGCGATAAAATTGGCACCATTCGTCAGAAAGGCGGCCTGCACCCGTTCCCGTGGCGCGGTGAGAGCGAGTACGATGTGCTGAGCGTCGGCCACTCCTCTACCTCCATTTCGGCGGGCATCGGGATTGCCGTTGCCGCCGAAAAAGAGAACAAGCAGCGCCGCACCGTCTGCGTGATTGGCGACGGTGCCATCACCGCCGGTATGGCCTTTGAGGCCATGAACCATGCGGGCGACATCAAGCCGGACATGCTGGTTATCCTTAACGATAACGAAATGTCGATTTCCGAGAACGTCGGCGCGCTGAACAACCATCTGGCGCAGCTGCTCTCCGGCAAGCTTTACTCCTCGCTGCGTGAAGGCGGCAAGAAAGTCTTCTCCGGCGTGCCGCCAATCAAAGAGCTGCTCAAGCGTACCGAAGAGCACATTAAAGGCATGGTCGTGCCGGGCACCCTGTTTGAAGAGCTGGGCTTTAACTATATCGGCCCGGTTGACGGCCATGACGTGCTCGGTCTGGTGACCACGCTCAAGAACATGCGCGACCTGAAAGGCCCGCAGTTCCTGCACATCATGACCAAAAAAGGGCGTGGCTACGAACCGGCGGAAAAAGATCCGATCACCTTCCACGCGGTACCGAAATTTGACCCGTCCAGCGGCTGTCTGCCAAAAAGCAGCGGCGGCATGCCGAGCTATTCAAAAATATTCGGCGACTGGCTGTGCGAAACCGCCGCGAAAGACAACAAGCTGATGGCGATCACCCCGGCCATGCGTGAAGGCTCCGGCATGGTGGAGTTCTCCAGAAAATACCCTGACCAGTATTTTGACGTTGCCATTGCCGAGCAGCATGCGGTGACGTTTGCGGCGGGCCTGGCCATTGGCGGCTACAAGCCGGTTGTCGCGATCTATTCCACCTTCCTGCAGCGCGCCTACGATCAGGTGATCCACGACGTGGCGATTCAGAAGCTGCCGGTGCTGTTTGCTATCGATCGTGCAGGCATCGTCGGTGCCGACGGCCAGACGCACCAGGGCGCGTTTGACCTGTCGTTCCTGCGCTGTATTCCGGACATGGTCGTCATGACGCCAAGCGACGAGAACGAATGTCGTCAGATGCTGTTTACCGGCTACCACTATCAGGATGGCCCAAGCGCCGTTCGCTACCCGCGCGGCAATGCAGTGGGCGTTGAGCTCCAGCCGCTGGAAAAACTGCCGATCGGTAAAGGTCTGGTGAAGCGTCGCGGTGAAAAAGTGGCGATCCTGAACTTCGGCACGCTGATGCCAGAGGCGGCGAAAGCGGCTGAAGCGCTGAATGCCACCCTGGTGGACATGCGCTTTGTGAAACCGCTCGACGAATCGCTGATCCTGAGTATGGCGGAGACGCATGACGTGCTGGTCACGCTGGAAGAAAACGCCATTATGGGCGGCGCGGGCAGCGGCGTGAACGAGGTGCTGATGGCAAATCGTAAAGCCGTGCCGGTGCTAAACCTCGGCCTGCCGGATCATTTCATTCCGCAGGGTACCCAGGACGAAGCCCGTGCGGCGATTGGCCTGGACGCTGCCGGTATCGAAGCAAAAATCCGCCGCTGGCTGGACTGACCCCTTCCCCCTTTTCCGCTCCTGCTATGCTTAAACCTGGTGTTTAAACAGCAGGAGCGGAACCGTGCAATACACAACATTAGGAAAAACGGACCTTAAGGTTTCCCGACTTTGTCTGGGATGCATGACCTTTGGCGAACCCGATCGGGGAAACCACGCCTGGACGCTGCCGGAAGAGAGCAGCCGTCCGATTATCAAACGCGCCATCGAGGGCGGCATTAACTTCTTTGACACCGCCAACAGCTACTCCGACGGCAGCAGCGAGGAGATTGTTGGCCGCGCCCTGCGCGATTTTGCCCGTCGTGATGACATCGTCGTCGCCACCAAGGTCTACTATCCGGTAGGCGACCTGGCTGAGGGACTTTCTCGCGCACAGATCCTGCGATCCATTGATGACAGCCTCAGACGCCTGAACATGGATTACGTCGACCTGCTGCAAATTCACCGCTGGGATTACAACACGCCAGTCGAGGAGACGCTTGAAGCGCTGAACGACGTGGTCAAAGCCGGTAAAGCACGCTACATCGGCGCGTCGTCTATGCACGCGTCGCAGTTTGCTCAGGCGCTGGATCTCCAGGCGCAGCACGGCTGGGCGCGCTTCGTCACCATGCAGGATCACTACAACTTGATCTATCGTGAAGAAGAGCGCGAGATGTTGCCGCTGTGCCATCAGGAAGGTGTGGCGGTGATCCCGTGGAGCCCGCTGGCGCGCGGTCGTCTGACCCGTCCGTGGGGAGAAACCACAGCCCGTCTGGTATCGGATGAAGTGGGAAAAAATCTGTATGGCGGAACGGAAGCCAGCGATGCGCTGATTGCCGAACGTTTAGCCGGGATCGCCGACGATACCGGTGCAACCCGCGCCCAGGTGGCGCTGGCCTGGCTGCTGGGCAAGCGCGGCGTCGCGGCGCCGATTATCGGCACATCCCGGGAAGAGCAGCTTGACGAACTGCTGAATGCGGTGGATATCACGCTGACGCCGGAGCAGGTTGCCGAGCTGGAGACGCCGTATCAGCAGCATCCGGTGGTAGGATTTAAGTAAGCACGTAGGCCGGGTAAGGCGAAGCCGCCACCCGGCAATACAGAGCGCACAACATCACGCGAAGTGATCGTACCCTTTCCAATCCAGCGTAACCGGCTCACCGTCTTTCACAAACTTCAGCCCTTCACTCTCCGGCATGATCTGACCGATGCAGGTAAATTTCGCGCCGAGATGCGCTAACGCCACATCCAGCGTTCCGCGATTGAGCTCAGGCACCGTGAAGCACAGTTCGTAGTCTTCACCACCGGACAGCGCCCAGCGCAGGGCCAGCTCAGGCTCTACATGGCGAAGCAGTTGCTCAGACAGCGGGAACAGATCCAGGTCAACGCGCGCGCCGACGCCGCTGGCCTTCAGAATATGGCCGAGGTCCGAGATCAGCCCGTCAGAGAGATCGATAGCCGAGCTTGCCCGCTCGCGCAGCGCCTGGCCGTGCAAGATACGCGGTGTTGGCCGCAGATGGCGTTTTACCAGATATGCCGCATCATCAGCATCTTCAACCGTTAAACGGTTCTGAAGGATCGCCAGCCCTGCCGCGCTGTCGCCCGGCGTACCGGTCACGTAGATCCAGTCGCCTGGTTTTGCGCCTGAGCGCTTCAGCGCGCGGCCAAGCGGCACGTAGCCGTGGATCGCCAGCGTCATCGACAGCGGACCTGCAGTGGTATCACCGCCAATCAGCTGCATATCGTAGTAGCTAAGCTGTTCAAACAGCGCATCGCTAAAGGCTTCCAGCCAGGCTTCATCCACCTCTGGAAGGGTCAAAGCCAGCGTCAGCCACGCAGGATCGGCACCCATCGCCGCCAGATCGCTGACGTTCACCGCCAGCGCTTTATACGCCAGATCGGCAGGATCGATATCCGGTAAGAAATGACGGCCGCACACTAAGGTGTCGGTGCTGATTGCCAGCGTCTGTTTTTCGGGAATATTGAGAAGTGCACAGTCATCGCCAATGCCGGTTTCAACATCAAGACGAGAGGTTCTGACACGGT
Source organism: Enterobacter sp. NFIX59 (assembly GCF_900113755.1). NCBI lineage: Bacteria > Pseudomonadati > Pseudomonadota > Gammaproteobacteria > Enterobacterales > Enterobacteriaceae > Enterobacter > Enterobacter sp. NFIX59. Next base: position 1,668,009 of record NZ_FOQN01000001.1, read on the forward strand.
CGAAATAACGGGCAATCAGGGAGAATTCGCCGCATGCCATACGTTATGCCTCAGCAAATAAAAGAAAAAACCGGAGCCGCACTGCCCGTCAGGCAATGCAGAACTCCGGTTTGCGGATCACTTTTTGTGGGGACGGATCGCAGGTGCTGCTTTATCAAGTACGCCGTTTACAAACTTGTGGCTGTCTTCAGCGCCGAAGGTTTTCGCCAGTTCGATCGCTTCGTTGATGGCCACTTTATACGGCACATCATCACGTTTAGACAGCTCAAACAGCGCAATACGCAACACTGCTTTTTCTACCTGGCCCAGCTCTTCGAGCAGACGGGACAGGTAAGGCTTCATCAGACCATCGAGATACGCGCTATTAGTCGCCACTCCCGACAGCAGTTCACGGAAGTACAGAACGTCAACGTCTTTCACGTCCTGTTCTGACAGGAACTGGTATTCAACATCAGAGATGTCGTTCTGGGACAACTGCCAGGAGTAAAGTGCCTGGACGGCACATTCACGGGCGCGGCGACGAGCAGCAGGTTTCACGGAATTCCCCTTACAAAAAAATCAGGCCTTGATGGCTTTCAATACATTGATCATTTCAAGCGCGGTCAGTGCAGCTTCTGCACCTTTGTTACCGGCTTTGGTGCCAGCACGTTCGATGGCTTGTTCAATACTTTCGGTGGTCAGCACGCCGAACGCGACAGGAATTTCAGCATCCTGCGCAACGTGTGCCAGACCGTTGCTTGCACCGCCCGCAACGTATTCGAAGTGCGCAGTGCCGCCACGAATAACGGTACCCAGTGCAATCACCGCGTCATATTTACCGGTTTTCGCCAGCGCGCCCGCCGCCAGTGGCAGTTCGTAAGCGCCTGGAACCCAAACAACGGTAATATTGTCATCTTTAACCTGGCCGATACGTTTCAGGGCGTCAATAGCACCTTCCAGCAGGCTGTCGTTGATGAAGTTGTTGAAACGCGCAATGGTGATGGCGACGCGAGCGTCCGGGGTAGCTACAGCAGCTTCAATAATGTTCATACTCTTCCTTTACGGGTTCATTTGGCCCCGCAGGGGGGCGGATTTTATCATAATACTTTGCGCACTGCTTCCCTATTTCAGGAGCAATTACGCTGTCGTTAAGTGGAGGCAGACATCCGGACCTACCGGACGAATCTCGCTAAATTTGAGTTGCGGTGCGTCGGCCAGTTTTTCAAGGCCAGGCAGCACAAACAGGCCGCGCGCATCGTGACCTAACAGTTTAGGCGCAACGTAAACAATCAGTTCATCCACCAGTCCGGCCTGTAAGAGCGCACCGGCGAGCGTTGGCCCGGCTTCGACCCAGATGCTGTTCACCTGCTGCTTGCCGAGCAGCATCATCAGCACCACCAGATCCAGATGACCGTTATGCTCCGGCACCATAATGCTGCGCACGCCTTCCGGCCATTCGCGCGTATCTTCTTTAGTGCGGGCAATCCAGGTTTCACCCGGCTGCTGGACGATGCGGTGCTTCGGCGTCACCCGGTTCTGGCTATCAATGACAATACGCAGCGGCTGACGCAGGTTCTCCTGCGGGTAAAGCGCCTGGGTATCGGCATTCAGTTCGTCCCAGCGCACGGTCATAGCCGGATCGTCAGCCAGAACGGTTTCACTGCTGGTGAGAATAGCATGGCTTTGCGCGCGCAGACGTTGCACATCGCGCCTTGCCTGTGGCGACGTGATCCACTGGCTTTCGCCGTTTGCCATCGCCGTACGACCGTCCAGCGAGGCGCCCAGCTTGAGCTGAATATACGGGAACCCCGTGCGCATGCGCTTCAGAAAGCCTTTGTTGAGCGCTTCCGCGTCCTGCATCATCAGGCCATGGCTGACGTCAATGCCTTCCTGCTGCAGGCGATACAGACCGCGTCCGGCTACCTGCGGATTCGGATCCTGCATCGATGCGACCACGCGCGAAACACCTGCCGCGATCAGCGCTTCGCAGCACGGCGGCGTACGCCCGTGATGGCTGCAGGGCTCCAGCGTGACGTAGGCCGTAGCACCGCGCGCCTTCTCGCCGGCCATGCGCAGCGCATGAACCTCAGCATGCGGTTCGCCGGCACGATAGTGAAACCCCTCCCCCACGATCTCGCCATCTTTGACGATAACGCACCCGACGTTCGGGTTAGGATGGGTAGTAAAACGACCGCGCTGCGCCAGCTTCATGGCTCTCGCCATGTAAATCTCATCCTGCATGAGCTTAATCCTGTAAGCGGGCGATCTCTTCGCCAAACTCTTTGATATCTTCGAAACTGCGGTAGACCGAAGCGAAGCGGATATAGGCGACCTTATCGAGCTTTTTCAGCTGCTCCATCACCAGGTTGCCGATCATTTTGCTCGGCACTTCACGCTCACCCAAACCACGAAGGTAAGATTTTATGTGGTTTAACGCCATTTCAACGTCGTCCGCGCTGACGGGACGTTTTTCCAGGGCCTTCAGCATCCCACTGCGCAGTTTCTCTTCGTTAAACGGCTCGCGCACGTCGTTGCTTTTTACCACGCGCGGCATTACCAGCTCAGCAACCTCAAAGGTCGTGAAACGCTCGTTGCACACCAGACATTGCCGACGACGGCGTACGGATGACCCTTCGCCCACAAGACGAGAGTCGATGACTTTGGTATCCACAGCGGAGCAGAATGGGCAATGCATACGGTATCCCTGTTATCCGGTTAACTAATTTTCATTTTACCCTGATCTGGCCTGACAACAAAGGAAGAGCTTTTTGAGACAAAGGATCTATGTCTGACACGATGATGCTGACTACCATTAGGACGATCCGTTATTTCAAGGAAATAAACGCAATGACAAGACGTTACCTGAAAATTTTGCTGGTGGGGAGCCTCTTCACCCTTAGCGCCTGTGCACAGCAAACCGAAGTCCGTCAGATGAAACAGAGCGTGAATACGCTCAATACGGCGATGGACAAACTGAACAAAGAAACGGTGAAGATCACCCAGCAAAACGCGCTGAATGCTAAATCCAGCAGCGGGGTTTATCTGCTACCGGGGGCGAATACGCCCGCGCGGCTCAATAGTCAGATTGGCACGCTGAAAATGTCTCTGGTGAACGTGGCGGCGAATGCAAATGGTACTCGCGCAACATTACGCATCCAGGGAGAATCCAACGATCCGTTGCCAGCCTTCAGCGGCACCGTCGAATGGGGACAGATCCAGGGCACCACGGAGAGCTACCAGGAGGTGAATGTTAATCGTCAGCTGTTCACCGCACCGGCCAGCGTGCTGGCTCCGAGCGATGTTGACATTCCACTGCAGCTTAACGGACTGACTCCGGATCAGTTAGGTTTCATCCGTATTCACGATATCCAGCCCGCCGCTCAGTAACCCCTCTTTTAGCGGAGTGAAATGTCACTCCGCTAACATTTACATTTCGTATGGATTGGCAACATAAATGATTGCCGCTACAATCCCGGCCGTTTAAAGTACGCAAACGTGAACGCAATCGATTACGCGTGTGAGAGATATGTGAAACAACACATATTTTTGTGAGCAGGGATTCCTATAATAGGCACCGCAGAAACACGAAATATTTAGAAACGCAATTCGCGCATTTTTCACTCCCGGAAGGGAATTTCAATCAGTGGCATGATTATGAAAAAAACATTACTCGCAGCTGGCGCCGTGCTGGCACTTTCTTCCTCTTTCACTGTTAACGCAGCGGAAAACGATAAACCACAATACCTCTCCGACTGGTGGCACCAGAGCGTTAACGTGGTCGGCAGCTACCACACGCGCTTTTCTCCGAAGCTGAACAACGACGTTTATCTGGAATACGAAGCGTTTGCTAAAAAAGACTGGTTTGATTTCTATGGCTATATCGATATTCCTAAGACCTTTGACTGGGGTAACGGTAACGACAAAGGTATCTGGTCCGACGGTTCCCCGCTGTTCATGGAAATCGAACCGCGTTTCTCTATTGATAAACTGACGGGTACCGACCTGAGCTTTGGTCCGTTCAAAGAATGGTATTTCGCCAACAACTATATCTACGATATGGGCGATAACAAAGGCAGCCGTCAGAGCACCTGGTACATGGGTCTGGGTACAGATATCGATACCGGTCTGCCAATGGGCCTGTCTCTGAACGTGTATGCTAAATACCAGTGGCAGAACTATGGCGCTTCAAACGAAAACGAGTGGGATGGCTACCGTTTCAAAGTAAAATACTTTGTGCCAATCACTCAGGTTTGGGGTGGCCAGCTGACCTACATCGGCTTCACCAACTTCGACTGGGGCTCAGATCTGGGTGATGACAAGAACCGTACCAGTAACTCTATCGCGTCCAGCCACGTTCTGGCCCTGAACTACGATCACTGGCACTACTCTGTCGTCGCGCGTTATTTCCATAACGGCGGCCAGTGGAAAGGTGGGGATACCGTTAACTGGGGTGAGGGTGACTTCACGTCTAAATCAACCGGTTGGGGTGGCTACCTGGTTGTAGGTTACAACTTCTAATCAGTGTGGGTTTCGCCCGGTGGCGCTACGCTTACCGGGCCAACGATCCGAATGCAGGCCGGGTAAGGCGTAGCCGCCACCCGGCTTTTTACTGCTTAACCTTCCGCAAAAAATCTGCCAGAGACCTGTCCGCACTTTCGCTAAACCTCCTTTCCGTAGTCACAATATTGAGGCACCGGTCGAGCCGGAAACAGCGATAGTCATCGCGCCGTTCACACCACGCCGCCAGCAGCCAGCGCTCTCCCCAGAAGAACAGCCCCAGCGGCTGAACCTCACGATTAGACAGCTGTCCTGCTTCATCACGGTAATGCAGCGCCAGCACCTGTTGGGCGGAAATCGCCTGATGAATCCTGTCAAAGTCGCTGCGGGAGTGGCTTTGCATGCAAAAATCCGGGGCGTAGATCCGCGTCTGCTCCGCCTTTCGACGACTCTCCTCGGGCAGGATAGCCAGCACCTTTTCCTGAGCCGACTCCAGCTCGCGCGACAGCGATTCGCCTCCCCAGGTTTTGAGCAGGCGAATCGCGACGATCAGCGCCTCAGATTCCTTATTTGTCAGCATCAGTGGCGGCAGGTCAAAACCCGACATCAGCCGATATCCGCTCCCTGCCTCACCTTCCACCGGCACACCGGAAAGCGACAGGTCGCGGATATCGCGGTAGACCGTGCGCTCGGACACGCCAAGCCGGTCCGCCAGATGCGCTGCCGTTGTCAGACGCCTGCCCCGCAGGATCTGCACAATCTGAAACAAACGGTCAGCGCGTCGGGTCATATATTATTCCGTTCTCAGGCAGGTTGATGGAGGCCGACGCGGTTACCCTCGCTGTCGGTAAACAATGCGATAGTGCCAATGCCATGCGGCAGTTCCAGCGGGCCAAACACGCACTCGCCGCCCGCAGAGGCGATGCGATCGAGCGTGGCCGCCAGATTGTCAGTATGCAGGTAAATAATAGCGCCCTGCAAAGACGGTGTAACGCCGTCAAATTTTGCCAGAGCCCCGCCGGTACCCGGATCCTCATGTGGGAAAACGGCCAGCTCAGCGCAGTCCATTTTCTCGCGACGCAGCGCGAGCTGCATCACTGGCTCATAAAATTTGATAGCGCGATCCATATCCGTGACCGGAATTTCAAACCAGTTAATTACGCTTTTCATACATCCTCCTGACTCTTGTTTGGGTTCGAAAAGAGTCTACGACAGGGCTCCTGACAGCATACTGTCAGGAGTGTTTGTCAGGAGCAGATAAAAAAAATCCCGGTCAACAGACCGGGATTTCGATAACGCGCTAAACGTCGCTTTACGGCAGAATGGACGGCTGATCCGCCCCTTCTTTCTCAACTTTCTGCTGGAGCAGGTGCTCGCGCTTCATGCCGAGTTTCAGAGCCAGTGCAGATGCAACGTAGATAGACGATGCAGTACCGATGGTGACACCAATCAGCATGGTCAGCGAGAAGCCTTCCAGTACCGGACCACCGAAGAGGAACAGCATCAGGATCACCATCAATGTGGTACCGGAGGTGATCAAGGTACGGTGCAGCGTCTGGGTCAACGACACGTTAAAGATTTCGTACGGCGTACCGCGACGGATCTTACGGAAGTTTTCACGGATACGGTCAGAAACCACGATACTGTCGTTCAGTGAGTAACCGATAACGGACATCAGGGATGCCACAATCGTCAGGTCAATCTCAATGTGGAACAGCGACAGTATGCCCATGGTGATCACCACGTCGTGCGCCAGGGCGATAACCACACCGGCCGCCAGTCGCCACTCAAAGCGGAAACCGACGTATACCAGGATGGAGATCAGCGCCACCAGCAGCGCCATCGCGCCGGTCTGGGCCAGGTCAGCACCCACGCTTGGGCCGACGAACTCAATACGCTTAACCGCCGCGTTCTGGCTGGTTGTTTCGTTAATCACGCTAACAACCTTACTGCCCAGCTCCTGGCTGCCGTTAGCATCGTGCACCGGCGGCATACGCACCATGATGTCGCGGCTGCTGCCGAAGTTCTGCAGCAGCGGCTCTTCAAAGCCCGCTTTCTGCAGAGACAGGCGCATCTGGTCCATATCGACCGGTTTTTCCAGGGAGATCTCGATAACCGTACCACCGGTGAAATCGAGACCCCAGTTAAAGCCTTTCACGCCCATAATGACGATGGACAGAATCAGCAGGAAACCTGAAATGCCGAAGGCCCAGTAGTCCCAGCGCATAAAGTCCCAGACTTTACGGCCGTGGTTCAATTGTTCAACAGTATATTCCTGTGCCACAACGCACTCCTCAGATAGACAGCTTTTTGACGCGCTTGCCGCCGTACAGCAGGTTCACGATGGCACGGGTGCCGACAATAGCGGTAAACATTGACGTTGCGACACCAATACCGGTTGTAATCGCAAAGCCTTTGATCGCGCCAGTACCCACTGCATACAGGATAAGAACCTTAATCAGTGTTGTTACGTTCGCATCGAAGATGGAGCTGAACGCCCCTTTATAGCCTTCATCAATCGCCTGCTGAATAGAGCGACCGTTGCTCAACTCTTCTTTGATACGTTCGTTAATCAGTACGTTGGCGTCGACCGCCACCGCAAGGGTCAGGACGATACCCGCAATACCCGGCATGGTCAGCGTGGCCCCCGGCAGCAGGGACATAATGCCGATGATCAGCACCAGGTTGGCGATCAGCGCGGAGGTCGCAATCAGACCAAACTTCTTATAGAAGAAGATCATGAAGAGGATAGAGACAACCAGACCGGCCAGACACGCTTCCAGACCCTGCTGGATGTTTTGCATACCCAGTGTTGGACCAATGGTACGTTCTTCAACAATCTGAATTGGCGCAATCAGCGCACCGGCACGCAGCAGCAGGGAGAGCTGACGCGCTTCGTTCGGGTTGCTAATACCGGTAATGCGGAAGCTGTTACCCAGACGAGACTGGATGTTGGCGATGTTAATCACCTCTTCCTCTTTCACCAGCACCGCACGACCGTTTGCATCTTTCTTACCGCTGTCTTTGTACTCCACGAACAGGGTCGCCATCGGCTTGCCGATGTTGTCCTTGGTGAAGTTAGACATGATGTTACCACCCGCGCTATCCAGCGAGATGTTAACCTGCGGCTGGTTGTATTCGTCCTGGCTCGACGTGGAGTCGGTGATGTGATCACCGGTCAGAATCACGCGTTTGTACAGCACAACTGGCTGACCTTCGCGAGTCTGTTTCACTTCGGAGTCACCCGGAATACGCCCTGCGGCTGCAGCGGACTGATCGACGTTGGAGTTCACCAGACGGAATTCCAGGGTTGCAGTCGCACCCAGAATCTCTTTCGCACGCGCAGTGTCCTGGATACCCGGCAGTTCAACCACGATACGGTCAGCACCCTGACGCTGTACCAGCGGCTCAGCCACGCCCAGTTGGTTTACACGGTTACGCAGAATGTTGATGTTCTGCTGAACGGCATATTCACGCGCTTCTTTCAGACGCGCATCGGTCATCACCGCGCGCAGCTGGTTACTGCCCTGAGAGGTGATTACCAGGTCACGGTGACGTTGGGTCAGGTAATCTACAGCCTGATCGCGCGCCGCACTGTCGCGGAACGTGATGCTCATGCCGTAGTTATCTTCTTTACGCACGGTGGTGTAAGCGATGCCTTTTTCACGCAGATCGCTGCGCAGGCTGTCGATATTCTGTTCCTGCAGCTTGCCAAGCGCGGTATCCATATCCACTTCCATCAGGAAGTGAACGCCGCCACGCAGGTCAAGACCGAGTTTCATTGGCTCTGCTTTCATCGCAGCCAGCCAACGCGGGGTTGCAGGGGCAAGGTTAAGCGCCACGACGTATTTGTCACCCAGCACGCCCATCAGCGCTTCGCGAGCGCGGAGCTGCGTGTCGGTGGTGTCGAAGCGAGCAAGAATTGCACCCTCTTCCAGAGCCACAGACTTAGCGGTAATTTTTTCTTCTTGTAACGTTTTCTGGACCTGGATCAGCGTTTGCTCACTGGCGGCGACACCGCGCGCGCCAGTGATTTGAACAGCCGGATCCTCACCATACAGGTTGGGAAGCGCGTACAGCAGGCCGACGAGAATCACGACGACCAGCATGATGTACTTCCACAAAGGATAACGGTTTAACACGGCAGTTCCCTTTGGGAAAAGTTGGGATTACAGCGCCTTCATGGTGCCTTTCGGCAGAACGGCAGCTACGAAGTCACGTTTGATGACCACTTCAGTGGTGTCGTTCAGGGCGATAGCAATGTAGCCGTTTTCAGCCACTTTGGTTACGCGACCGACCAGACCACCGTTAGTCAGTACTTCATCGCCTTTCGCAATGGAGTTCATCAGGTTTTTGTGCTCTTTGGTGCGCTTCTGCTGTGGACGCAGGATCATGAAGTAGAAGATCAGACCGAACACAACCAGCATCAGAATCAGAGACATCGGGCTGCCCTGCGCTGGAGCACCTGTTGCCGCTACCGCATCAGAAATAAAAAAGCTCATTCAAATTCCCTCATTATTAAAATTAATCAACGTTCAACGGTGGAACATCCCGCCCCTGACGTTGGTAGAAATCGGTCACGAAGCTCTCTAATTTACCCTCTTCGATAGCCTTACGTAAACCAGCCATTAAGCGCTGATAATAACGAAGATTATGAATGGTATTGAGACGCGCGCCCAAAATCTCGTTACAACGATCGAGATGATGCAGATACGCGCGAGAATAATTGCGACAGGTATAGCAATCGCACTCGGAATCGAGCGGGCTGGTGTCACTCTTATGCTTCGCGTTACGGATTTTCACCACGCCATCGGTAACGAACAAGTGGCCGTTACGCGCGTTGCGGGTTGGCATGACGCAGTCAAACATATCAATGCCGCGGCGTACGCCTTCAACCAGATCTTCTGGTTTACCCACGCCCATCAGGTATCGTGGTTTATCCGCCGGGATTTGCGGGCAGACATGTTCCAGAATACGGTGCATGTCTTCCTTCGGCTCACCCACAGCCAAACCGCCGACAGCGTAGCCATCAAAACCTATCTCTACCAGACCTTTAACAGAGATATCGCGTAAATCTTCGTAAACGCTGCCCTGGATAATGCCGAACAGCGCATTTTTGTTCTGCAGAGAGTCAAAACGGTCACGGCTACGCTTCGCCCAGCGCAGGGACATCTCCATAGAGCGTTTTGCGTAGTCCCAGTCCGCCGGGTACGGCGTACATTCGTCGAAGATCATCACAATGTCAGAGCCGAGATCGTACTGAATCTCCATCGACTTTTCGGGATCGAGGAAAATCGGATCGCCGTTGATCGGGTTACGGAAGTGTACGCCCTGCTCGGTGATCTTGCGGATATCGCCCAGGCTGAAGACCTGGAAGCCACCGGAATCGGTCAGGATGGGGCCTTTCCACTGCATGAAATCGTGCAGATCGCCGTGGAGTTTCATGATCTCCTGACCCGGACGCAGCCACAGGTGGAAGGTGTTGCCGAGGATAATCTGTGCGCCAGTGGCTTCTACTTCTTCCGGCGTCATCCCTTTTACGGTGCCGTACGTGCCCACAGGCATAAACGCGGGGGTTTCCACCACGCCGCGATCAAACACCAGGCGACCGCGACGCGCGCGACCGTCGGTGGTATCGAGTTCAAATTTCATTTTTTCTCCGACGTCAGAAAAACAGTCCAACGTTGTAAAACGGTGCCGCGGACTTATTCCCCGACACGCTCATTCAAAGCCAGCGGATTGTACGTGATAAACATCGCGTCCCCGTAGCTAAAAAAGCGATATTTTTGTTCTACCGCAGACTTGTAGGCATTCATCGTATGCTGATAGCCCGCGAACGCGGAAACCAGCATAATCAGCGTCGATTCAGGCAGATGGAAGTTGGTCACCAGCGCGTCAATCACTTTGTACTGGTAGCCCGGGTAGATAAAGATCTGCGTATCGCCAAAGAACGGCTCAATAAGATCGTTCTTCGCCGCCTGCGCGGCGCTCTCCAGCGAGCGCACAGACGTCGTCCCGACCGCCACGACGCGGCTACCGCGCGCTTTCGCCGCCAGCACCGCGTCCACCACATCCTGAGGCACTTCAGCATACTCAGAGTGCATGATGTGGTCTTCAATGCTGTCCACGCGCACCGGCTGGAAGGTCCCCGCGCCGACGTGCAGCGTCACGAACGCCATCTCCACGCCCTTCGCACGCAGTTTTTCCAGCAGCGGCTCATCAAAATGCAGGCCCGCGGTCGGCGCAGCGACGGCACCCGGTTTCTGGCTGTAGACGGTCTGGTACAGCTCGCGGTCGGCCTCTTCGTCCGGACGCTCAATATATGGCGGCAGCGGCATGTGGCCGATGGCGTTCAGGATATCGAGCACCGTGCGCTCGTCGTCAAACGCCACCTCGAACAGCGCGTCGTGGCGCGCGGTCATGGTCGCCTTGATGCTCTCATCATCACCCAGCAGCAGCTCCGCGCCCGGCTTCGGCGCCTTAGAAGCGCGAATATGTGCCAGAATACGTTTATCATCGAGCATACGTTCGACCAGCACTTCAATCTTACCGCCGCTGGCTTTACGGCCAAACAGGCGCGCCGGGATCACGCGGGTATTGTTAAAGACCAGCAGATCGCCAGGGTTGAGCTTGTCGAGCAAATCGGTGAAAGTACCGTGCGTCAGCTCGCCCGTTGGCCCATCCAGTGACAGTAAGCGACAGCTGCTGCGCTCAGGCATGGGATAGTGAGCAATCAGGGATTCAGGTAGTTCAAAGGAGAAATCGGCGACGCGCATGACGTATACTCGTGACTTAAAAACAGGCGGCATAGTCTAGTGCTCACACCCTTTTGCTGCAACAACTAGCCGCCCCCGGACAAATAAAACGCATGAATTTTCTCGCTCACCTGCATCTCGCGCACCTTGCTGACAGCTCCCTCTCGGGCAATTTGCTGGCCGATTTCGTACGCGGTAATCCCGCAGAAGACTACTCCCCTGAGGTTGTCGACGGGATTTTTATGCACCGCCGCATCGACGTGCTGACGGATAAGCTGCCGGAAGTGACGGAAGCCAAAGCCTGGTTCCGCCCTGAAACGCGCCGCGTTGCCCCGATCACGCTCGACGTGATGTGGGATCACTTCCTGTCGCGCCACTGGGAACAGCTGTCGCCGGAGATGCCGCTGCCGGCGTTTGTGCGCTATGCCCACCAGCAGGTGTCGATCATTCTGCCCGACTCGCCGCCGCGCTTTGTGAATCTGAATAACTATCTGTGGTCGGAACGCTGGCTGGAGCGCTATCGCGAGATGGACTTTATCCAGAACGTGTTGAATGGGATGGCGAGCCGTCGCCCGCGGCTGGATGCGCTGCGCGACTCCTGGTATGACCTGGATGAACATTACGATGCGCTGGAGACCCGATTCTGGCAGTTTTACCCGCGCATGATGGCGCAGGCGAAAAACAAACAACTTTAATGGAGATTGGATTGATAGGTAAAAGCTGGCGGAACGATTGTCACCACCTCTTTGTCTTATCCATGAACACTCTCTATACTGGCTCGCGTTGCGTTCCAAATAACCTTAGTATCTACAGGAGAATCATATGGTTCTGGTAACTCGTCCGGCTCCGGATTTTACAGCTGCAGCAGTTCTGGGCAACGGTGAAATCGTTGAAAACTTCAACTTCAAACAGCACACCAACGGTAAAGCGACCGTTCTGTTCTTCTGGCCAATGGACTTCACTTTCGTTTGCCCGTCTGAGCTGATCGCTTTCGACAAACGTTATGAAGAATTCCAGAAGCGTGGCGTGGAAGTTGTTGGCGTCTCCTTCGACTCTGAATTTGTACACAACGCATGGCGTAACACCCCTGTCGACAAAGGCGGCATTGGTGCGGTGAAATACGCAATGGTTGCGGACATCAAACGCGAAATCCAGCAGGCTTACGGTATCGAACATCCGGACGCTGGCGTTGCGCTGCGCGGTTCCTTCCTGATCGACGCAAACGGCATCGTTCGTCACCAGGTTGTGAACGATCTGCCGCTGGGTCGTAACATCGACGAAATGCTGCGCATGGTTGACGCGCTGCAGTTCCACGAAGAGCACGGCGAAGTGTGCCCGGCTCAGTGGGAAAAAGGTAAAGAAGGTATGGCTGCTTCCCCAGACGGCGTGGCTAAATACCTGTCTGAGAACGTATCCAGCCTGTAATCGGCACGGTTTACGAAAAAGGCCCGCTTATGCGGGCCTTTTTTTATGCCTTACGCTGCGTCTCTCGCCAGATGCGCCAGGCCATGCCCGCCAGCAGGATCACCCCCGCAATCAGCACGCCCCACACCAGCAGGGCGTTCATCCTGCTCTCTCGCTCGGCCGCAGAAGTGGCAGTCAGGCGCCCCTCGCCGCCTAACGCAACATTATCCACAATGTCGGCCTGCGGCAGGTTCGCCATAGCATAGGTCTTGCGCAGGTCGGCTGGGATCAGCATGCCGGGCTCCACGCTGGCAGGCTTTGCGGCGCCGTTACCCCAGGCGAGCACGTACGGCGCTTTCCCCTGGGCGTTGAACACCAGATCGTAGCGGTCACGATGTCCCGTGACGCTAGGCAGGTATTCTGGCAGACGCGCATTCAGCGTCGTGATTTTCACTGCCTGCACCAGGCTCCCGTTAAGCGAAACCGGTGGCGACGTTTTTCCCTCAAGACGGTAAAGGACCTCTTTTTTCAGGGGGTGCCATGCGTCTTTTTCCGTACTGCGCCACGCTATCTCCACGGGAAGGACGCCATCACCGTTCAGCGAGATGCTGACAGCACTCAGCGGCTGCGGGCGCGCCCAGCGCCACTGCGCTTCGCTTGTCGATAGCTGCTCCCCTTCCCCCTCAAGCTCGACCGCTTCCGGGGTCGCCTGGGCAGGTGCGATGATTGCGTTAACGCCGGTCAAGGTTATCCCCTGGCTCTGCGCGTTCAGCACCACCATGAGATAGCGATTCGCATCGGGAGATAAAACCGTATCGGTATCGATCCGATCGAGCTTAAGACGATCCTGGCCGCTGACGGCGTCAAGCAATGGCATATCCTCGCGCAGGGTATACCAGCGCTTAAGATCCTCGCTGTAATAGACCGACGCCGTTCCCTGCCACGGCGTCTGAGGAGAATTCCAGAGCAGCTGCAGCTGGGATATGGCCATCTCCCCCGTAGCCTGCTCCGGCAGGGTCAGCAGATAATGTTGCCCGGCTGCGGCGGCTTTTTGCCCCTCCAGCACAATCTCAACGCCGTTTCCGGAGCGGAGCAGGATCTTATCGCTATCACCGGATCCTTGCGAAGCCGCAAGCGGCGAGGCATCCAGCGGGAAGAGGCGCAGCGCCGTGGATTGCACTGACGCCTGCGGACGCGTCGCGCTGACCAGGCTGAAGGGAACCGGCTCGCCCGACTGGTTAAAGACGCGGACATCATGCAGATCTGGCGACGTGCTTTGCTCATAGACGGCGAGCGGCAGCATCACCCGATACCACTGGGAAGGAACAGACGTATCAAGTGAAAGACCAAAAGCATAGTCCCGGGGCGATTCCGTTTGTCCCTCGTCGCAGAACGCCGGGCCGGAAAGCGCCAGCAGCGCGGTACACGCTACCGCTTTCATCCATTTCATTTTTCATCTCCTGTTTTGGGCGGTAGCGGTGAGAAATACCCCACAATCAGAACCAGTATCGCCACGCCGATAAACGCTACCGCGCGCGACAAACCGCCTCCGCCCGCGCTGTCCACCAGCATCAGTTTAACCATTACCACACCCAGCAGCGCGGCACCGCAGAGCCACTCCTGCCGGGAAGCCCGACGGGTAGCATGGATCATGACCACCAGCGCGCTCAGCATCCAGAACAGGGCGAAGCTGGTCTGGATAAGCCGCGAATCCCACAGCGATGCCATATTCCAGGCCACGTCGCCGTACCAGGCCAGGGCGCGCATCAGCGCACCGTTAAGCCACCAGAAACCAAACGCCATGAGCGCGACGGCAGGCCACGGGCGCGCTTGCGCAAGCCACGCCGGGTAGTAACGATCCACCGCCCGATAAAAGACGACCAGCCCCAGCAACGCGAACGCCGCGCCTTCCTCAAGCGGGTTCACCAGCGGCAGCCAGGTCTGACGATAGACCACGCCGTCCTGGAAATTGGTCACCACCAGCAATACCAGCAGCGCCACGACTACAGGAATCGGTGCCAGGCAGGCGTAGAGCGCAGGCCACTCCCGGAATGGCCACACGCGACGCCGTACCGCAGCAGAGAGCGCCATAATCACCCCGCCGCCTGCGGCCATCGCTAAACCGCTACCCCAGGCCGCCATGCCCCAGGGCAGAGACCGGGCAAACCAGTAAAGCTCGGCGGCCAGCGCCAGTAAAATCATCCAGAAGAGCGACAAATGCAGCCCCATTGCGATGCGTGGCAGGAGTCTTTCACCGTCGCGCCGCAGCAGTACCAGCGCGGCAGGAAGCGCAACGCACCAGGCCAGATTTGACCAGCCAGCGGAGACGATCTGCTGGTGCCAGAGCTGATAACCCACCATCAACAGCATAATCGGCCAGAGCAGCCATTTGCTGGCATCCAGTTCCCGCCACGCCAGACGAGCGGCCACCTGCCGCCAGCCCCAGACCGACGCCGCCGTCAGCGCCAGCACGCCCGCCAGAATCGGTAATTCCTGCGTCAATGCCAGCCGCGATGCGCCCAATAGCGCCACGAGCCAGAACAGCAGCCCGCCAGCCAGCAGCGCCCAGCTGACCGGCAGGAAGAGAGTCCGCCACAGCCAGCCAGCCGCCAGCCAGCAAAGGCTGAGGATGGCGAAGATCAGCAGCAGACTCAGCGACGTAACGCCGTTCGTTTGTGCCCACAGCGCGCTGCCGAGCGCCAGCACCAGCAGAGCCGTCCCGCTATAGCTCATGCGACGCTGGTGCTGCTGCACGCCCAGCCAGAGGATACCCAGCCCTTCCAGCGCCCAGGCCATCGCCGTCCAGCGCGCTGACAGCGCCAGCGGAATGGCGAGCGTCGCGAACCCGCCGCCGATAGCCAGCGCCGCCATGACCAGCGGTCGTCCGAGGGAGGGATAGCGCCGCAGCGCAAGGAACGCGAGGGTAAGATAAAATGCGCCGTATCCCAGCGCACTCAGGGCCGGGCCATATTCCCAGTGCCGGGTCATGCCGTACTGCATCCCAAAACCGATCAGCGGCGGGGCAAACAGCAGCACGCCGTCAATAATCTGCTTCCCTTTCTCCTGCGCCCGCAGCGACAGCGCCACGCTCAGGACGCCGAATATCAGCGTATTGGCAATCAGGAACAGCTGGCAGACCCAATAGTCTTCAGGCTGGTAGTCATTCAGCCCCCACATGCCGCCCACGCCGAACGTGAACAGCAGCCCGAGCAGGTTCAGCTCGCGCCAGTGCTGCCAGATGCTGATAGCGAGAATGCCGATAGACAGCAGGAGATAGAAAGAGAACAGCGCGACAAAACTTCCGCCTCCGGTAGACAAGAGGAGCGGCGCAAGATAGCCGCCGAGGCTCGCCAGCATGGCAAGGCTCAGTGCCTTCTGCAGCACCGCCAGCCCGACGCTCGCCGCGCAAATCACCACCAGCAGCGCAAAGGCCAGCGTCATCGGCAACATTTGCCAGAGCCGGAAGGCGCCAAACACCGTCAGGTAGAGCACGCCGGTCGCCCCGCCCTGGAGGATCAGCGCATAGACGCGCTGCCTGTGCCGCAGCCGCCACCCGACAGCCAGCAGAACGATGGCAAACAGCGCCGTTGCCACGAGGCGCAGCTCAAGCGGGAACAGGGAATGTTCCACGGTATAGCGCAGCAGGAATGAAAGACCAAGGAAAAGCAGCAGGATCCCAAGCTTCGCCAGCGGGTTACCCTGCATGAACCAGCGCACCAGCGACGTCAGGATGCCGCCAAAAGCCGAAGGCTGTTTTGCCGCAGGCGCCGGGGCCGGTTCTGCCACGGCAGCGGGAGTATCGGGGCGCCAGGGGTCGACAGGCGCGGGAGCGTCCTCAACCACCGGCGCGGTCACAGGCGACGGCGCCGTGGTCTGCACCGGCTCCGGCGCGTCCTCAGGCACGCCGCGCTGCTCAAGCGCCTCAATGCGCTGGCGCAGCCGGGCAATCTCCTGTCGCGCCGCCGTACTTCGATTAAAGCCTATAACCGCAAGCACGGGTGCCACCACCAGCGCAAATACCAGGAACAAACAGCCAAGGATGTAAAGCTCGTCCATGTTTCCACCTTCACCGTAAACGATCCGTTAAGATTGACACAAATAGTTGCATTTGCGCCATCTTAAAAGGTGGAAACATTAGCAGGTCTTAGCTGCCGAACCAGATCGTCGCGGATACCGCAGGCAGCGCCAGCACGCCGTCCTGTATTGTTGCCTTGCCCTCTTTATTCTTCCACGTCGCTACCTTCAGCAGCGGTGAATCATCCAGCACCACTTCGCAGGCCTCTCCCCGGTTAATCGCCACCAGCACGCGCTGCTGGTTATAGACGCGAGCAAATACCACCACGTTATCGTGGGCGTACACCACCTGACAGCCGCCGTAGCGCAGGGCGAGACTCTGCTTACGCAGCTTTGCCAGCCGCTGATACAGGCTGAACAGCACCTTGTCCTGTTTCGCTGGCTCCCATGGGAAGGTTTTGCGGCAGAACGGATCGTTGTTGCCGTCCAGCCCCACCTCGTCTCCGTAGTAGATGCACGGTACGCCCGGCCAGGTGAAGAGCCAGGTCACCGCCAGCGACAGACGCGCGACATCCTTGCCGAGCAGGGATTTAAAACGCGCGGTATCGTGGCTATCGAGCTGGTTAAACATCCGCAGCTGCTGCTGATGCGACAGGCCGGCGCGGTAGTTCTCCATCCACGCCATGCAGGTTTCAGCATCGATATGATTCGGATCGTAGGAGATATCGGTGTTAGCGAGGAATCCCCACAGCGGGAAGGTAAAGCCGCGATAGTTCATCGCCGCATCTTCCGCATCGTTCTGCAGCCACTGGCGCGCGTCGCCAAAGTGCTCGCCAAAGACGAACGCCTCCGGCTGGGCCGCTTTTGCCGAGCGCGTAATCCCGGCGACGTGCTGAAGGTTTTCCCGCGCCCCGCCCGCTTCGCCGAGCATATGCACCACGTCCAGGCGCCAGCCGTCCATATTCCACGGCGCCTTCAGCCAGTGACGCACGATGCTGTCTTCCCCGCCGTAAATCTCGTTCACAAGCGTTGGCGACTGGAAATCCAGCTTCGGCAGGCTCGGGTAGCCCAGCCAGTCCAGCGCACGGCCCTCCTCGTTAAAGCTGTACCAGTCGCGCTGCGGCGAATCCGGGTTATGACATGCCCCGCCCATCGACTGATTATGACGGTCAAACCAGGCGTGCGAATCTCCGCTGTGGTTGAACACGCCGTCAAGAATGAGGCGCATGCCTTCGTTTTGGGTGTTCTTACGCAGGCGCAGCAGCGCCTCGTCACCGCCAAACTGCGCGTCAACGTGGCGATAATCTTCGGTATCGTATTTGTGTACGCTCGGGGCCTTAAACACCGGGTTGAGATACAGCGCCGTCACGCCCAGTTTTTTCAGGTACGGCAGCTTTTCGCTGATACCGTCGAGATCGCCGCCATAAAACGTCGATCCGCCCGCCTGCGCGGTTTATGGCTCGTCCCACGCTTTCAGGATAATGTCATGGCCCGCCGCATGGTGGTGATAGATTTTATCCTGGTCGGCAGTGCGTTTTTCGCTGCGCGCAAAACGGTCCGGGAAAATCTGGTAAAAGACCTGGTCGTTAACCCACTGCGGGCCGTTATCCGGATAATCGACCGCAAACTGCTCCAGCCGTGCGGGCGGGAAACGGCTAAACCCCTGCGGGGTAAACCACAGCTGGCGATTATTCCACAGCAGTTTGAAGCTGTAACGGCGACGCGGCTGCCCGCTGCTCAGGTCGATATTCGCCCGCCAGGCGGTGATCCCCGGCTGCGGCTGGCTGCGCAGCTTGTGCATTTTCAGCCCGGTCTCTTCGTTATCGATTTCGGCGCGGAGCGTCACGCGTTCAGGCTGATTTTCCCCCGCCAGCCAGAGCGTAATCACAAGGTTGTCTTTGTTTTGCTTAACAAATGGGGCAACCGGAAGGTGCCAGGCGTTTAACATCACGAATCCCCTTTGATGAAATTGACGTCACCTTGCCACAGGGTGGTTAAGGATAGCTCATCACGATCGGGATTATTGGGGGAGGAGAAAGGAGGAGGAGGCATCAGTGCGGCCTGATGCCCTCCCCCCAACCCTCTCCCACAGGGAGAGGGAGAAAAAAGATTACTGCGCTTCTGCCAGCTGACGGTCGCGGCGGCATTTAAACACCCAGCCCACCAGCAGCAGGACGATCCACGCGCAGCCCACGTACAGGGAAATGCGGGTATCCGGATGGTAGCCAATCAGGCCAATGATAAACACCAGGAAGATCAGCCCGACGACGGTCGTCGCAACGCCACCCGGTACTTTGAACTTCAGCGCTTTCGCCTCATCCGGCGACAGGCGACGGCGGAAGGCAATCTGCGACAGCAGGATCATGATCCACACCCACACCGTCGCGAAAGTCGCCAGCGATGCAATCACCAGGAAGACGTTCTCCGGCATGATGTAGTTCAGGTAAACCGAGAACAGCAACGCCACGGTCATCACCACAACGGTCACCCACGGCGTGCCGCGGCGTGAGGTTTTGGCGAACACCTTCGGCGCACTGCCCTGCTCCGCCATGCCGTGCAGCATACGGCCCACGCCAAAGACGTCACTGTTGATCGCGGAGAGCGACGCGGTCAGCACCACAAAGTTCAGAATGCTGGCGGCAAACGCAATCCCCATATGCTGGAAGGTCAGAACAAACGGGCTACCGTTGGTGCCCACCTGGTTCCACGGGTAAATGGACATGATCACAAACAGCGTACCCACATAGAACACCAGAATACGCATCGGCACCGAGTTGATCGCGCGCGGAATAGACTTCTCCGGATCTTTCGCTTCCCCGGCGGTAATACCGATAATCTCGATACCGCCGTAGGCGAACATGACCATCTGGAGCGACATGACCATACCGAGCCAGCCGTTGCTGAAGAAGCCGCCGTTGCTCCAGAGGTTATGGATGCCGGTCGGCTGCCCGCCGTTGCCGATTCCCCAGATGATGATGCCAAAACCGGCCACAATCATGATGATGATGGTGGCGACCTTGAAGAAGGAGAACCAGAACTCCAGCTCACCGAACACCTTCACGCTCATCAGGTTGACGGCGCAAATGATCAGCACCACGCTCAGCACCCATATCCAGTGCGGCACCGCCGGGAACCAGACGCCCATATAGATGCCAAACGCCGTCACGTCGGCAATCGCCACGATCAGGATTTCAAAGCAGTAGGTCCAGCCGGTGATAAACCCGGCCAGCGGGCCGAGGTTTTCCTGCGCGTAGCGGGAGAATGAGCTGGCAGACGGGTTGTGAACCGACATTTCGCCGAGGGCGCGCATAATGATATACGCCGCCACGCCGCCGATGATGTACGCCAGCAGCACGCTGGGACCGGCCATTTTGATGGCATCTGCCGAGCCATAAAAAAGACCGGTGCCGATAGCAGAGCCCAGCGCCATAAAGCGGATGTGGCGCGTGCTCAATCCACGTTTAAGTTTGTTAGTGCTTTCCATTTAAATCTTGCCATTCAACACGAAAAAAACAAAAAACCACGGGGCCTTAAGCCCCGTGGTTAAACAGTTTGTTGCCGTTGATTAATGGGCGTTCGATGCGACCTGACGCCCTGCAGCACGGTCCCAGATAATGGCCAGAACCAGTGCAACAACGGTAGGCATCAGCCAGGCCAGACCCTGCTCGGACAGCGGCAGACGCTGTGTCCATGCCGGCAGTATGTGCGCGAAAGCTGATGCTTTAATTCCGTCAAGGATACCAAAAATCAGGCTGATAAACATGGCTGGCGCAATAATTCGTGAAGAGTTGTTCCACCACGGGCGAGTAAAGCTCAACACCACCAGCACGATGCACGGCGGATAAATCGCCGTCAGCACCGGAATAGAGACCTGAATCAGGTGGCTCAGACCGAGGTTTGACACCGCCATAGAGAAGATGCCGAGGATAAACACCAGGGTGCGGTAAGAGAGCGGCAGATACTGTGCAAAGAACTCTGCGCAGGCGCAGGTCAGGCCAACCGCGGTGACCAGACAGGCCAGGAAGATGAGTGCCGCCAGCAGCATACTGCCCGCACCGCCGAAGGTGTGCTGAACGTAGGCGTGCAGGATAGCCGCACCGTTGGCGTTCTGATCGACCAGCATGGCGCTGTCGGAGCCCAGACGGAACAGCGCCAGATACAGCAGCGTCAGACCCACACCGGCCATCAGGCCAGCCCAGATGGTATAGCGGGTCAGCAGGCGCGCTTCGGTCACACCGCGGGAACGCGCGGCGTTAACGATAACGATACCAAACACCATGGCGCCCAGCGTATCCATCGTCAGGTAGCCGTTCACAAAGCCGTTAGAGAACGCGGCGTTTTTATAGGCGTCCATCGCATCGCTAATCGGGCCCGCTGGCCAGACGATGGCCGCTACCGCCAGAACAATCAGCGCCACAATTTTCAGCGGAGCCAGGAAGTTACCCACGGTATCCAGCAGTTTGCCCGGATAGAGGGAAACCAGAATCACGATCGCGAAGTAGATCAGGCTGTAGATAAACAGCGGCATCGCGCCGTCACCGGTCAGAGGAGCAATACCCACTTCGAAGGAAACGGTGGCCGTACGCGGGGTCGCAAACAGCGGGCCAACGGCCAGATAGCAGACGGTTGCCAGCAGAACGCCCGCCACTTTACCAATCGGGGTGCTAAGGCTATCCACACCGCCACCGACTTTCGCCAGCGCGACGACGGTGAGAACCGGCAGACCCACGGCAGTAATCAGGAAACCAAACGCGGCGGTCCAGACGTGTTCACCCGCCTGTAGGCCAACCATTGGAGGGAAAATGATGTTGCCTGCGCCAACGAACAGCGCAAATGTCATAAAGCCCAGCGCGATGATGTCACGCGATTTTAAGTGATGGGTCATAAAACCTTACTGCCTGTGGATGTGGTGTTGAAAACATTGAGATTTTCGATATCCCTGACGGGACGATACAGCCGAAAATTTGCTCAATTTCAGCGGGAAATGCTCCCGTCCTGGCGTGGAGAAGAATAGTTTTTCGATTTACCACGCAAATACAGTCGGTCTGACAGTATCTGGGGCGCAATTTAAACGCTTATAACGTTTAAAGGCAAGGTGGGATCGCAAAACCAGAACAATATGCCAGTATGAAAATACACGTTAGAATAATACGCTGTTTATAAGAAAAACCCATGGCTAATCATGCGAACAAAAAACAGACAGCCGTATAAAATTCATCCGCGTTTCGCTTGACTGCAAAGCAAACGGGCCAGCGATGGCTGACCCGTGGAAAGGTAAAATGACACGCCTGCCGTCAGGCGATCTTTTTGGCAATTAATCGTTCCGGAATAACGAAACTGAAACGGGTTCCTTTACCCAGCGTACTCTGAATATCGAGACGGCTTTCATGGTGATTCACCGCGTGTTTCACAATTGCCAGCCCCAGGCCGCTTCCGCCCGTCTGCCGGGATCGCGCTTTATCCACACGGTAAAAGCGCTCGGTCAGACGCGGAATGTGCTCCGGCGCGATCCCCGGCCCATTGTCTTCCACGCTAAACTCCGCCCCCGTTGGGGCATGGTGCCAGCGCACCACGATATTTGTCCCCTCAGGCGTATGATTCACCGCGTTATACACCAGGTTGGAAATGGCGCTACGCAGTTCATCTTCGCTGCCCAGCACCTTCAGCGTACTGTCGACCTCAAAGGTCAGGTGATGCTTTTTGTGGCTTAACGTCTGCGCTTCACGCTCCACGACCCGCAGCATCATCGGGACATCAATGGTGTCATTTAGCGCCAGCGTTGGCGCCGCTTCAATCTTCGAGAGCGTCAGCAGCTGCTTCACCAGCCCTTCCATCCGGTGCGTTTGCTCGCGCATGGTGTGCAGCGCTTTTTCACGCGGCGCGCCTTCCAGCGTTTGCTCCTGCATCATCTCCAGGTAGCCCTGCAGCACGGTCAACGGGGTTCGCAGTTCGTGACTGACGTTGGCGAAGAAGTTGCGACGCGCCCCTTCCAGCTGGTGCATTTGGGTGACATCGCGCGCCACCATTAGCCACTGCTTATCGCTGTAGGGCATCACGCGGATCTCCAGATGGCGACCATTATTGAGCTTCAGATTGTGCGGACGGGTAAAATCACGCTTTTTCAGGTACAGCGTAAACTCGGGATAACGCAGAAGGTTGAGGATATTTTGACCGTTGTCATCCGGCCAGCGCAGGCCCAGCAGCTGTTGCGCCAGGCCGTTACACCAGAAGATCGTCCCTTCTTCGGTTGTCAGAATCACGGCATCCGGCAGCGACTCTGCACCGCTGCGAAAACGCTTAATCAGGCTTCCCAGCTCGCGGCGACGCTTTTTATTACGCATCTGCATCTGATGCAGACCGTACAGCAGCGGCTCCCAGCTGCCGCTTCCCGGCGGCGGCGTCATACTTCGGTCAACCCACAGCCACCAGGAGAGGCGCAGCAGGTTCCAGAAATGCCAGATCAGCAGCCCGGTGACCGACGCCAGCAGAAACCACGGCAGGTGTCCAAGAAAGGCCCCAAGAAGGAAGGCCGGAATACAGCATAAGATCAGTTCAAAGACGAGCCTTTTCCATGACAGACGTTCCAGCACGCGTCACACTCCTGTCATTGTTCAGAAACGGGTAGAAAAACGATAACCCGTGCCGCGGACCGTCTGCACCATGCGATCGTGGCCGCTCAGTTCCAGTGCTTTTCGCAGGCGGCGAATATGTACGTCAACCGTCCGGTCTTCGACATACACGTTAGTTCCCCAGACGTTATTCAGCAACTGCTCGCGGCTGTACACGCGTTCCGGGTGGGTCATAAAGAAGTGCAGGAGTTTAAATTCGGTAGGCCCCATGTCGAGGGGATTTTCACCGGTCATCACGCGGTGTGAGGTGGGATCAAGGCTCAGCCCCTGCATCTCAATCACCTCTTCCACCGCCATCGGCGAAATACGGCGCATCACGGCTTTAATGCGGGCGACCAGCTCTTTGGGGGAGAACGGTTTGGTAATGTAATCGTCCGCACCGGTCTCAAGACCGCGCACGCGATCCTCTTCTTCTCCGCGCGCCGTGAGCATCACAACCGGGATGTCGCGGGTCAGCGCCTCACGCTTCAGGTGTTTGATAAACTGCAGTCCGGAGCCGCCAGGCAACATCCAGTCCAGCAGAATCAGATCGGGCCAGGGTTCATTCAGCTGGTTCACTGCGCTGTCATAATCTTCCGCTTCAACCGGCTGGAAACCGTTTTGCTCGAGCACGAAGCACACCATTTCACGAATTGGAGCTTCATCTTCTACGACCAGAATACGTCTCGCCATACTTTGCCCTGTCTTATCTTATTTAAGTTACAAGTTTGTAATTCGGCGCCATTATGCGTCAGATTTATGACAGATTTATGAAAAACAGTACCACGATAACGGGCAAACCGTTGTTTTATTACAGCGGTTATTTTCCCGTCTCTGAACGTTTATAATCCTGCTTTCTCTTTTTTGCCACGGATCAGCTATGCGCATACTTCACACCTCGGACTGGCATCTGGGTCAAAATTTTTACAGTAAAAGCCGTGCGGCTGAACATGAAGCGTTCCTGAACTGGCTGCTGGAAACGGCCCGGACGCACGAGGTGGACGCGATTATTGTGGCGGGTGACATCTTTGATACTGGCTCGCCCCCCAGCTATGCGCGTGAGCTGTATAACCGCTTCGTGGTGAATCTGCAGCAAACCGGCTGTCACCTGGTGATTGTCGCCGGCAACCATGATTCCGTCGCCACGCTCAATGAATCCCGCGACATCCTGGCATTTCTCAATACCACCGTGGTCGCCAGCGCCGGGCACGCCCCACAGATCCTGAAAAAACGCGACGGCTCGCAGGGCGCTGTGCTGTGTCCGATACCGTTTTTACGTCCGCGGGACATCGTGCAAAGCCAGGCGGGGCTGTCGGGTGCAGAAAAGCAGCAACATCTGTTACAGGCCATCACAGACTATTACCACCAGCAGCACGCCGAAGCCAGTGCCCTGCGGGGTGAACAGCCTATTCCGGTGATTGCGACCGGGCATCTCACCACCGTCGGGGCCAGTAAAAGTGACGCCGTGCGTGACATCTATATCGGCACGCTGGATGCCTTTCCGGCGCAGAACTTCCCGCCAGCCGACTATATTGCGCTCGGGCATATCCACCGCGCGCAGGTTATTGGCGGCTGCGAGCACATCCGCTACTGCGGCTCCCCCCTTTCGCTCAGCTTTGACGAAACGGGCAAAGCCAAATCCGTACATCTGGTGACCTTCTCCGACGGAAAACTCAGCGCCGTCGACACGCTGGAGGTGCCCGTAACTCAACCGCTGGCCGTGCTGAAAGGCGATCTCGATGCCATCACCGCCCAGCTGGAGCAGTGGCGCGGCGTCGAGCAAGATCCCCCCATCTGGCTGGACATCGAAATCACCACCGACGACTACCTGCACGATATGCAGCGAAAAATCCAGGCGCTGACCGAAGATTTGCCGGTAGAAGTCTTGCTGGTGCGCCGCAGTCGCGAGCAGCGCGAGAAAATCCTGTTAAGCGCTCAACGCGAAACGCTCAGTGAACTGGGGGTCGAAGAGGTGTTTGAACGCAGACTCTCGCAGGAGGAAATCGACGAGGCGAAGCGCGCAAGGCTCAGCGAACTGTTCAGCCATACCCTGCATGCGCTCAATGATGAGGAAGAAAACGCGTGAAAATTTTGAGCCTGCGACTGAAAAATCTTAACTCCCTCAAGGGCGAGTGGAAAATTGATTTTACCGCTGAGCCGTTTGCCAGCAACGGGCTGTTTGCCATCACCGGCGCGACCGGGGCAGGTAAAACTACCCTGCTCGACGCCATCTGTCTGGCGCTTTATCACGAAACGCCGCGACTACAGAAGGTCTCTCAGGCGCAAAACGATCTGATGACACGCGACACCGCCGAATGCCTGGCAGAAGTGGAGTTCGAGGTAAAAGGCACTGCCTATCGCGCCTTCTGGAGCCAGAACCGGGCCCGCAACCAGCCGGACGGGAACCTGCAGGCGCCGCGCGTGGAGCTGGCGCGCTGTGAAGATGGCAAAATCCTGGCCGACAAAGTGTCGGATAAGCTGGAGCAAACCGCCGCGCTCACCGGGCTGGACTACGGGCGCTTTACCCGCTCGATGCTGCTGTCACAGGGGCAGTTTGCCGCCTTCCTTAATGCCAAACCGAGCGATCGTGCCGAGCTGCTGGAAGAGCTGACCGGCACCGAGATCTACGGCCAGATTTCCGCCATGGTGTTTGAAAAACATAAAGCCGCCCGCAGCGTGCTTGAAAAGTGCGAGGCGCAGGCGGCGGGCGTCGTGCTGTTGAGCGAAGAACAGCAGCAGCAGTTACAGCAAAGTTTGCAGGCACTTACTGACGAAGAGAAAACCCTGCTGGTTCAGCAGCAAAGCCAGCAGAAAGATTTTCAGTGGCTTACGCGTCATGATGAGCTCGTGCACGAGCAACAGCGCGTCACCGCGACGCAGCAGCAGGTGCAACAGGCGCTGACGAACGCTGCGCCAGAGCTGGCAAAGCTCCAGCTTGCTCTGCCCGCCGCCCAGCTTCGACCGCTCTGGGAACATCAGCAGGAGCAAACCGCGCGTCTGGCACAGACACAGCAGCGAATTATCGAAGTAAATACTCGCTTACAAGCCAGAACCGCGCTGCGTTCACGTATCCGCAATGCCGCCCTGCGTAACCACGAACAGCTTCAGACCGAACTGACGGCGCTGGCGCAGTGGCTGGCGGAGCACGAGCGCTATCGGCTGCTGGGCCAGGAGATTGCCGGCTGGCGCGCCCAGTTCTCGCAGCTTAACCGCGATAAAACGCAGTTAGCCTCGCTTGCTGCGCGGATGAGTGAATTACGCAACAGGCTGGCTGAGATGCCGGAAAATGCGCTGACCCTGACGGCGGATGAGGTCAGCGCGGCCATGGAGCAGCAGTCCCGGTCACGCACGCTGCGCCAGCGGCTAACGTCGCTGCATGCCCGCTATCAGCCGCTGCAAAAGCGCCTGCACCAGAGCGGTGAAAGCGTGCAGAAGGCCCAGGCCGAACAAAATAAACTCAATGAAACGCTGACGCTGCGCCGCCAGCAGTACAAAGAGAAACACCAGCACTATCTGGACCTGAAGGCCCTGTGCGAACGCGAAGCGACGATTAAAGACCTGGAAAGCTATCGTGCCCGGCTTGAGGCCGGCAAACCCTGTCCGCTGTGCGGCTCCAGCGAGCATCCCGCCGTTGAGCAATACCAGTCGCTTGAGCTGACGGATAACCAGCGCCGCCGTGATGCCCTGGAAAAAGAGGTCGCCGCGCTTAAAGAGGAAGGCCTGCTGGTGCTGGGACAGGTTAATGCCCTGGCTCAGCAGATCCAGCGCGAGACAGACGAAGTTCAGACGCTCTCTCAGGAAGAGCAAGCACTCACTAAAGAGTGGATCGAGGCCTGTGCTTCCCTGAATATAGCGTTGAATATTCAGGACGATATCACGCCATGGATGAACGAGCAGGAACAGTACGAGCGCCAACTTTATCAGCTCAGCCAGCGTCTGACCCTGCAAAACCAGTTGAACGAGCAGGAAGCGCAGGAGCGACAGTATCAGCAGCAGCTGACTACCGCGCGCCAGGCGCTGGAACACGCCCTGCTCTCGCTATCACTCAACGTACCTGAAGACGGAAATGAAGCCTCCTGGCTGCACGCCCGCGAAGCGGAATTCTCGCAGTGGCAGGAGAAGCAAACGCAGCACGGCGTGCTTCAGGAACGCATAAACGCCCTGAAGCCGCTGCTCGACGCGCTTCCGGCAACGAACAGCGCAGACGCCGAACCGGTTATTCCTGATAACTGGCGCGACATCCACGACGAGTGCGTGT
Source organism: Enterobacter sp. NFIX59 (assembly GCF_900113755.1). Lineage (NCBI taxonomy): Bacteria > Pseudomonadati > Pseudomonadota > Gammaproteobacteria > Enterobacterales > Enterobacteriaceae > Enterobacter > Enterobacter sp. NFIX59. The sequence continues at coordinate 1,695,524 of NZ_FOQN01000001.1, forward strand.
CGCTACAGAGCCAGCAGACCGCGCAACAGCAGCAGGAGACGCTGGAGCAAGAGCGTCTGCAGCAGTCGCAGACGCAGTTCACCGCGGCGCTCTCGGCAAGCTGCTTTGCCGATCGGGACGCGTTCCTTGCCGCGCTGTTGGATGACGACGCTATTCGCCACCTCGAACAGCTGAAACAGTCGCTGGAAAGCCAGATACAGCAGGCCGCGGCCCTTTCCGGCCAGGCTAACCAGCAGCTGCAGGCTCATCTGGCGCTGCGGCCGGAAGGGCTCGACGCCGATGCACCTGCGCTGCAAAGCCAGCTGCAGCAGCTGGCGCAGCGGCTGCGCGAGAACACCACGCATCAGGGCGAGATCCGCCAGCAGCTTAAGCAGGACAGCGATAACCGTCAGCACCAGCTGGCGTTGATGCAGCAAATTGAAGAGGCCGCGCGCCAGGCGGACGACTGGGGGTACCTGAACGCGCTGATCGGCTCCAGCACCGGCGACAAGTTCCGTAAGTTCGCCCAGGGGCTGACGCTGGACAATCTTGTCTGGCTCGCAAACCAGCAGCTTAACCGTCTGCACGGGCGTTATCTGCTGCAGCGTAAGGCCAGCGACGCGCTGGAGCTGGAAGTGGTCGATACCTGGCAGGCGGATGCGGTTCGCGATACCCGTACGCTCTCGGGCGGTGAAAGCTTCCTGGTCAGCCTGGCGCTGGCGCTGGCCCTTTCCGATCTGGTGAGTCATAAGACGCGGATCGATTCCCTGTTCCTGGATGAAGGGTTCGGCACGCTCGACAGTGAGACGCTGGATACCGCGCTGGATGCGCTCGACGCGCTGAACGCCACCGGGAAAACCATCGGCGTGATCAGCCACGTAGAGGCGATGAAAGAGCGCATTCCGGTGCAGATTAAGGTGAAGAAGATCAACGGCCTGGGGTATAGCAGGCTGGATAAGGTGTTTGCGGTGGAATGAATGGGGTGATCGTGCGGTCTGATGCCCTCACCCTAACCCTCTCCCACAGGGAGAGGGAATAAACGTTTATTCTGGCCATAACCACGCCGCGCCGCGCACGCCGCTGGAGTCCCCGTGCAGCGCTTTGCGGATCGGGGTTTCGCATTCACCGCCGAAGACCCACTGTTTCACCAGGTTCGGCACCGTGGCGTAAAGCCGATCGACGTTGCTCATGCCGCCACCCAGCACTATCACGTCAGGATCGAGAATATTCACCACGTGGGCCAGCGATTTCGCCAGCCGCATTTCGTAGCGGCTAAGCGCCAGTTCGGCGACAGGATCCTGTTCTTCGACCAGACGCATGATTTCGTTGCCCTTGAGCGGCTGGCCGCTCAAACGGTGGTAGTCGGTCGCAAACCCGGTGCCGGAGATAAACGTCTCGATACAGCCCTGTTTTCCGCAGTAGCACGGAACTTCAGCGCGGTATTTAAGCTCGTCTTCATCCATCCACGGCAGCGGGTTGTGTCCCCACTCGCCCGCCGTGCCGTTGCCGCCGATATGGGCGCGCCCCCCGAACGCCACCCCCGCGCCGCAGCCAGTGCCGATAATAACGGCAAACACGGTCTGGGCACCCGCTGCCGCGCCGTCGATGGCCTCAGAGACCGCCAGGCAGTTGGCATCGTTGGCCAGACGCACGTCCCGGTTCAGACGCGCGCTTAAATCTTTATCAAACGGCTGGCCGTTGAGCCAGGTGGAGTTAGCATTTTTAACCACGCCGGTATACGGCGAGATCGACCCCGGGATCCCCATCCCGACGCTGCCAGTTTGCCCAGTCGCCTGCTCTGCCATCTCAACCAGCCTGGCAATCGTCTCGATAGTCTGGTGATAATCATCGCGCGGCGTCGGCAGACGGTGGCGAAACAGCTGCTCCCCCTGCTCGCTCAGTGCGATAACTTCTGTTTTGGTGCCGCCCAAATCGATCCCAATACGCACAAGACTCTCCTCATTATTTTGATTATCAACAGAGTAGAAGCACGCTTCCCGATTAGCAATGCAAGCGATGCGACAATTCGTTATCATGCCCGCTGATTTAACGACAAGGCCGTGGAAATTATCATGCTGTGGTTCAAAAATTTGATGGTTTACCGTCTCAGCCGCGACGTTTCGCTGCGTGCAGAAGAGATGGAAAAACAGTTAGCCGCTTATACCTTTTCCCCTTGCGGTAGCCAGGATATGGCGAAAACCGGTTGGGTTCCGCCAATGGGTTCACAAAGCGATGCACTGACCCACGCCAGCAGCACGGGTCAAATCATCGTCTGCGCCCGTAAAGAAGAGAAAATCCTGCCGACGCCGGTGGTTAAGCAGGCGCTCGAGGCGAAAATTTTCAAGCTGGAAGCCGAGCAGGGCCGCAAGCTGAAAAAGACCGAAAAAGATTCGCTGAAAGACGAAGTGCTGCACTCTCTGCTGCCGCGCGCCTTCAGCCGCTTCAGCCAGACCATGATGTGGATCGACACCGTTAACGGGCTGATCATGGTGGACTGCGCCAGCGCCAAGAAAGCAGAAGATACGCTGGCCCTGCTGCGTAAGAGCATCGGCTCGTTACCGGTCGTTCCGCTGGCGCTGGAAACGCCAATTGAGTTAACGCTGACCGAATGGGTACGCAGCGGTGCTGCGGCACAGGGTTTCCAGATCCTAGATGAAGCCGAGCTGAAAGCCCTGCTGGAAGATGGCGGCGTAATCCGCGCGAAGAAGCAGGATCTGGTCAGCGACGAGATCGCCGTACACATTGAAGCGGGTAAAGTGGTCACCAAGCTGGCGCTCGACTGGCAGCAACGTATTCAGTTCGTGATGTGCGACGACGGTTCAGTGAAGCGTCTGAAGTTCTGCGACGAGCTGCGCGATCAGAACGAAGATATCGACCGGGAAGATTACGCCCAGCGTTTTGACGCTGACTTCATCCTGATGACCGGCGAGCTGGCCGCGTTGATTCAGAATCTGGTGGAAGGTCTCGGCGGCGAAGCGCAGAGATAACGGGTAAAACGTAGGCCGGGTAAGCGTTAGCGCCACCCGGCTAATTTTTTATTTCAGGTAGCGGCACAGATAAGAGGTAGGCTCAGCCACCTGCAAATGAAATTCGCTGTGGCCAGGGACGTTGAAAACTTGCCCGGCAGCGTAAACTTTCCATTCCGTTTCACCCGGCAGCAGGACGTTCAGCGCGCCGCTGACCACCGTCATTTCTTCCGCTTCCGCGGTGCCAAAGGTGTATTCCCCTTCCGCCATTACGCCGACACTGGCGCGGCCAGTGCTGCTGCTGGTAAAACCAATGGATTTCACTTTACCGGAAAAGTATTCGTTACTCTGAAGCATGAACTGGCCCTTATATTTTTAGATAAAAATTCACTATAGGGGCCATGCTCATCACCTGTCACGCAAAATCATTACATGAGGAGTTCCGAGGCCAGGCGAGCCATCAGAACGTTGGATAACAGCACCGGCACATCCAGCGCTTTTTGCAGCAAATCACGATGATGCTGGTGGAACCCCAGGCAGTCCAGGATCAAGACATCTGCCCCTCTCTCCAGCAGTTCCTTCCCGGCAGCAATGAGTTTAGCGTCACTGTCCCAGAACGGATTTGCCAGCGCATACAAGGGCACTTTTTCCAGCACGTGCCATTTTGCCTCCTGGTTATCCATGAGCTCCTCAATGGGAACAATCACCCCCACCTGATGACCATCAACGATAGAGGCCACCAGCGGCGGAATGATGCGCATCGGTTCCAGCAAAATCGCATTACGCGCCGTGAGACCTTTAATGGGGGCAGTACTCATCAGCAAAATAACGTCATATCCTTGATTATCGAGCACTTCTATCACGCCCTGCAGCGAGCGCTCGATTTTCTGGCGCGAAACGTGCGCCAGTTTACCGTCACTTAATAACGTCGCCAGGGGATCCTCCCCCGCCTCGACAGCGTAGTCTTCCATGACCTCTTCCCGACTCATCTTCCCCAGCAGGCTGAGATGCGTTATCTGTTGTTCAGATACGTGCTCGGTTAAGAGCGGTAACACTTCGCTTACAGGGACCACACCAATGGTGAGGATCGCCAACGTTGCCTTCATTTTTATCGCCTTCCATTACTCCAACATCGTGTACACAGGTACAGGCTCACTACGCTGCACAGTTCATTTTTTCAACAAAACAGCACCAAGCGTAGCAGGTGATCCCGACATCGAAATGTAAAGATCGCCTGCCGATACCGGAGTTACTTGTAATAACTAAATATTAACTCCTGCTTAACTTTGCCGATGAGTAAAAAGTGTGATTCAGGCACGATCCTGGAGCGTTTAGGAAAACATTCAGGTTATGTCGGGATCTTCATAGCGCCGTTTCGCATCCAGCGCTTCCTGCTCAGTCTCGTGTTCACTGATCAGCGAGTCCGGTTTTGGGTGATCCGCACGCAGTTGATACCAGGTCACGGTATGACCCGTATGGCCTTTTTCAACGGTAACAATGCGCGCTTCACGCGGATAGGGAGGTCTGGTTGGCATAGCTCATCCTTTTTTTATGTCTGAGCTATAAGTATAGACGCCGCTTAGCTGGCACACGCCAAACGCAGGGCGGTAATAATCTGAATCACAACGTCTTCGGGAGTGGCTGACGCATCCACCACGTGGTGAGCCGCTTCGCGGTATAACGCATCGCGTTCGGCCAGCACTTCACTCACCTCTTCGTTGAGAGGCCTGGAGGTCAGCGCAGGGCGTTGCCCCTCTTCCGGAAAAGCTTCCAGACGCCCGACCAGAGCCGACACCGGCGCACTGAGATAAATCACGATCCCCTTTTCGCGCATAAAGTGACGATTACACTCCGCCAGAACAATGCCACCCCCGGTGGCGATCACGGAAGACGGGGTAGTGACCGCTTTCAGTGCGGCGGTTTCGCGTGCGCGAAAGCTCTCCCATCCCTCTTGCTCAACAATCTCAGCGATGGTTTTTCCGGCCTCGGTTTGCAGCCAGTGGTCGGTATCAACAAACTGGCGATGACACACGCGTGCCAGCTCCAGGCCAACGGTGGTTTTCCCACAGCCGCGGGGGCCAACTAAAAAGATGGGTTGGGTCATGCCAGGTGTTCCCCTTGATGCCGAATGGCTGAAGAGTGTAAAGAAATAATTGCAGAAGATGTTTCGTTTACTTTACTGCAAAGCGGTACGGGATGACAACCCTGTGGAGGCCACACTGTACCACAAATTGACAATAATTATCATTACGCTGTGCGGCGCTTCACTTCCAGCAGCCATTTATCCAGTTCGGCAGCGAACTGCTGGCGATCGCGCTGGGACAAGCTGTCCGGTCCACCGGTCTGCACGCCGCTGGCCCGCATCGTATCCATAAAATCGCGCATGGTGAGCTTTTCCCGAATGGTCGAAGGCGAGTAACGCTCCCCGCGCGGATTGAGCGCCGCCGCCCCTTTCTCGAGCACTTCAGCGGCCAGCGGAATATCCGCCGTGATCACCAGATCCTCCGCGCTGCACAGGCGAACAATTTCGTTATCCGCCACGTCGAACCCGGCCGGCACGCGCAAAGAGCGGATGAACCGCGAAGGCGGTACGCGAATGTTCTGGTTTGCCACCAGCGTTAGCGGCATCTGAACGCGCTCGGCGGCGCGAAATAAAATCTCTTTAATCACATTCGGACACGCGTCCGCATCAACCCAAATCGCCATATTGTCTCCCCATAATGACTCTGTCGACTATTGTCGCCTGCATTTCGTTGTTAAGCTATCAATCAGAGAAAACAACGCATAATGACGGAGAATCGTGATGGACAAGAAAATCGGGTTTATCGGCTGCGGTAACATGGGCAAAGCCATCCTGGGCGGTCTGATCGCCAGCGGGCAGGTGCTGCCGGGTCAGATTTGGGTCTATACCCCGTCACCGGACAAGGTCGCCGCATTGCGCGATCAGTACGGGATCAACGCTGCCGAAAGCGCGCAGGAAGTGGCCCAGGTCGCCGATATCGTCTTTGGCGCCGTCAAGCCGAACATCATGATCAAAGTGCTGAGCGATATCACCTCCAGCCTGAACAAAGAGACGCTGGTCGTGTCGATTGCCGCGGGCGTCACGCTCGATCAGCTGGCGCGCGCCCTGGGTCACGATCGTAAAATCATCCGCGCGATGCCCAACACCCCTTCGCTGGTCAACGCCGGCATGACCTCCGTCACGCCTAACGCGCTGGTGACCACGGAAGAAGTGGCCGATGTGCTGAACATTTTCCGCTGCTTTGGTGAAGCTGAAGTGATTGCCGAATCGATGATCCATCCGGTGGTCGGCGTGAGTGGCTCAGCCCCTGCCTATGTATTCATGTTTTTAGAAGCGATGGCCGACGCCGCCGTGCTTGGCGGAATGCCGCGCGCGCAGGCGTATAAGTTCGCCGCGCAGGCCGTCATGGGCTCCGCCAAAATGGTGCTGGAAACCGGCAAACACCCGGGTGAGCTGAAAGATATGGTCTGCTCCCCGGGCGGTACCACCATCGAAGCGGTGCGGGTGCTGGAAGAGCGCGGGTTCCGCTCGGCGGTCATTGAAGCGATGGCAAAATGCATGGAAAAATCAGAGAAGCTGAGTAAATCCTGATACTCTCCATCGGGCGTCAGGCCGCCACTTCGGTGCGGCCGCGCCCGGCATTTTTCGCCCTGTACAGCGCCACGTCAGCCGCCTTCAGCCATTCCCGATAATGTCCAAACTGCGGTCCCCAGGGGGCAACGCCTACGCTGATGCGCAGCGCTTCTTTTGGCGCGCACGGTAACGTCAGGTTTTCCAGCCGCTCATGCAACCGCGACATCACGGCGATGGCGCTTTCCGCTGCTGTCTGGGACATGATCACCGCAAACTCATCCCCACCAAACCGGCCGATAGCATCGCCTGACCGTACTGACCGCTGGAGCTGGCGCGTAATAGCAATGATCGCCTCGTCGCCCACGTCGTGCCCCCAGGTGTCGTTGATGTTTTTAAAGTGGTCGATATCAATCAGCAGTATCGTGGCCGTGCTGTGGTCGCGCCGACAATGCTCAAATTCATTTCGCAACAGCATTTCCCAGTGTCGACGGTTAAAGACCCCGGTCATGCCGTCGCGGGTGCTCATCATTTCCAGCCGCTGCTTGTGCTCCGCAAGCCTGACGGCAGTGCGGTGGCTGAGCCAGGCAAACAGCATAGGATAAAATACGAGAACAGGCAGTGTTAAGCCCCACTCCACGGGGTCGGGGTTGAAGACGGCCACCTTCCCGACGAGTGGCAGGATCACCAGCGCGGAGAGCAGCGTCAACGCGATCCCCGGGATGAACAGACGACAGCCCCCGGAGCCCATCATATTCATCCCCACCATCATCACCAGCGCTGCCGTGGGTAACGCATTCATCCCCATCACGCCGATCCAGAGCCCGGCAATAATGGCATCAACTTTAAGATTGAAAGTTTCCTGCTGATGAGGTGACGTGGCCCGGCAGGATAGCTGCCAGGCGAAATGGGGCCAGACGAACGACCACCCCACCAGTAAAAGCCACCAGCCTCCGGGTAAAAAATGGGTGACCAGCATTCCCGAAACCGGGAAAAACATCGCCGCCAGCCCCACGGCGCGCGCCAGCCTAACTCGCCGGGCAAACTGAATGCCGGCGCGGTGAGGGTCATCCTGAGAAAGGGTTAAATTCCACTCTTCCCGAATGCGCTTTTTGTTGTAATACGTTTCATCATTCATCATTTTTGGGAATATTCTGAAACATTTTCCCAAATTATAGAGAGGGGGTCTGCGGGGAAAGTATGAAATTTCGGGTGAGCCGCCGGAGCCGCTCACCCGTTAGAACTACACTTTTTTCTTCAGGCAGGCACTCATGAACTTGCTGCGGTCGTCCCCTTTCAGGGACTGTTCGGTTGCCTTCGCATTACACTCGCGCATTTTTTGCTGCTGCGGGGTCAGGCTTTTTTCAGCCGGCTTCGCGGCGCCGTTTTTGAGGCAGTCGCTCATGTAGGTCTTGCGAGCATCGCCCTTCAGACTCTGAGACGTCGCCTGTTGATTACAGGTGGTCATACGCTGCTGCTGCGGCGTTAACGTTTTCTCTTCCGCGTTCGCCGAGGCGACCAGGAACAGGCCGGAGAGCAGAGTAACCAGTAATGTTGTTTTCATTGCACCATCCTTTTGTGAACATTCCCTGTAAGTCTGGTTCGTGACAGGAAAAAAACCAGCCGACAGATGTGATTTCCGCCGGGATTTTATCATTTCAGACCCAGCGCCGCCTTCATGGTGTAGAACAGATCCGTTTGATCCGTCAGGCCTACCACGTTGGCCGCATGCGGACCGTAGGCGGCAATGCGCAGCTGGGTGCCCGTGTGCTCCATGGACTCTTCTTCAGAGTTGCCGTAGCTCATCACCATGACGGAGCCATCTTTGGTGTTCAGCGCCTGCGTCAAGCCAGGGGCTTTGGTATCTGGCGGAATGATCTGGCTGGCGTGCGCATGGTCCGCGGTGACGATCACCAGGGTGTTACCGTCTTTTTTCGCGAACGCGAGCGCCTTCTGCACCGCTTCGTCCAGATCGACGGTTTCACCAATCTGACCGCACGGATTCGCAGCATGATCCTGTTTATCAATCGACGCGCCCTCAACCTGCAGGAAGAACCCTTTTTCGCTCTTGCTCAAAAGAGAGATCGCTTTATCGGTCATCGCCGCCAGCGTCGGAATGCTGTCCGTACGTTTCGGGTTCGGCGTACAGGTCACCGCAGGCTGATCGATGTTGCCGTGATACGAGGCTTTTGGTCCTTCCCAGCGCACGGGCATGTTGCCGTCAGAGAACAGCCCCAGCAGCGGCTTGTCCTGGTTCGCCTCGCTTATCGCCGCCAGAGCATTTGCGTCACTCACCAGCTGATAGCCGCGAGCCTGCGCCTGCTCGCGCAGCGTTTTGCCCTGCCACTCGCCCGCCGTCGCGGTTTCCGCGAAGGTTTTCGCGCCGCCGCCCAGGGTCACGTCAGGACGCGCGTTCAGCAGCTGTTCCGTAATCGAGCCTTTGCCGCCTTTTTCCAGCGCATTCGTTGGGCATTTTTCGCTGGTCACTGACGGGCCGTAGCATTTACGCGATGTAACGTGCGCCACCAGCGCCGCGGGCGTTGCATCCTGGAGTTCAGCGGTGGAGACGTTGCCGGTCGCCAGGCCCGCCGCTTTTGCCATCTCCAGAAGGGTTTGATGATCTTTTTCGTGAATATCCACGCCCAGCGCGCCATTATAGGTTTTCACGCCGGTGGACCACGCCGTGGCAGAGGCCGCGGAGTCCGTTACGTAATCCGGTTTACCGGTTTTTTTATCCAGCGCGTAATGGGTATATTGTCCGGTCAGTGGTAAGGCGTCGATACCTTTAAAAAAGCCGCCCGCTCCCTCGGCATAATTTCGCGCCGCCGTGATTTCGGAATCGCCCATTCCATCGCCAATCAGCAGAATAATATTTTTCGCCGGCTTATCATTCAGCGAAGCGCGAATAGCGGCAGTTTGATCTTCTGATAAACGGCGCGCGCCGCCAGGCTGGGTGATATCCCCTTTTGCCGCACGATTATCCAGCACGCTGGTTTGCGTCGTATCAGCATAAATGGCAGGGGTAATTAACAGGGGAAGTAATGCAATGAAAAGTGCGCTCTGTTTCAATTTATTTTCTCCATGTACAAATACATAAAAATAAAAACAGAGCGACTATAGGCATCCTGCATGACAATTCTATGACACGTCGTTACGTCCTGTGACGGTTTAGCTGCGCGGATGCCTTAACAGCTTCTTTACGTACTGGTGGAGCATCTCGGCATCCTCAACCGGAACCTGCGATTCAGGCCTGACGCTGTCCAGCGCACCTTCCACGCTCTCTATCAACGCCTGTTGATCGGTTTTTGCCATTTGTCGCAGCAGCGCGGTGACGACAATTTCAAGCGCTTCGACCTGAGCCACCAGCTCTTTTGACTCTTCTTCCTTTTGTGCCAGCTTAACCAGCAATTCAGCAATGAGGTTTTTCATCGTGCCAGTTCCTTTTTCAGTTTTGTCTGACGTTATCACTCTGAATCCATATTGCAAAGAGAAGATATTAATTATGGTATGCAAAAGTGACACAGGAACAGAAATAAAGAGGCAGCGCCGTGATCGAAACGTTTTTCTATAAAAAGAAGCCGCATTTTGTTATATAAAAATGCGGCGACCATAAGAATATATAATACATCTGCGAAATTGTTATCTCGCCGATTTGGCCTCCGCCATTTGTCTGCGGCGTCGCAGCGCAATAGCCAGCTGGATAATATTGATTAAAACAACAATCGCTGTCGCCGCAAATACCCAGCGAAAACCGGCCATCGCGGAAACGGATGCGCCAATAAGCGGACCGGCAACATTCCCCAGATACATAAATGACTGGTTATATCCAAAAATACGCCCCGTCACCTGGTCGCTGGAATATTTAACCAGCAGGGTCTGCACCGCAGGCAACATGGCGCCATCAGCGAACCCAAGCAGAAATCGCAATACCCCAAGCTGAAGCGGAGAGGTGACAAACGACATCGCGAAGAAGAGTACCACCGCCAAGATCAGCGTCGCCATCAGGATGCGCGCCGTGCCGATCCTGTCACCCAGTTTTCCCAGACGCGGCGCGGAAATCAGGGCGGATACGCCCGGCACGGCGGCAATCATGCCGCTCAGAAAAGCGATATTGGTGCTATCCGGCTCCATCGACTTGATAAACAGCGCCAGAATCGGACCGACCGAACCGTTACAAAGCTGGATCACCATGGTGGTCACAAACAGGCTGATCATCAGTCCCGGATAGGGCAGCGAGGCGAAGACGGCCTTGCCGCTGAGGCGTTCAGATTTACTGATAACCGGACGGCCCCCCTCTTTAATAAGAAAGAGCGTCACCAGAAAACTGACCACCAGCAGAACCGCAGTGATGATAAATACCGCGCGCAGTCCGACGTGGTCCGCCAGAAAGCCCCCCAGCAGCGGACCGCCGATGACGCCGCTGATCTGTGCCGTGGAAAGCGTACTCAGCGCCCAGCCGCTACGCTCGCGCGGCACCTGAGAGGCGACCAGCGCCATGGCATTCGGAATGTACCCGGATGTCAGCCCCATCACCGCGCGCAGGAAAAACAGCTGCCAGACGTTGGTGGCGAAGGCCTGCAGCAGAATGGCAATCGCCATCCCGAGCGAGGCGCGCAGCAGCATCAGTTTTCGGCCTTTCCGATCCGCCAGGCTGCCCCACATCGGTGACACAATGGCGGAGACCAGAAACGTGACGCTGAACGTCAGACCGGACCACATGGAGAGCGCTTCATGCGAAGTCACCCCCAGCTGCGAGACGTACAGCGGCAGGAACGGCAGGATCTGGCTGATGGCCAACCCGGTGAAGAAGCAGCCGAACCAGACCGAGATGAGATTAACTTTCCAGGATTCCATAAAGAAATAGTCTTCATTTTTAGGCGAATTCGCCGTCAGATTAGCAAGTTACGCGTTTTGACGTCGCACCAGAGATGCGGCCTGACTGACTTTGGTGTTTTATCTTCCCAGTCATCATATTTGTGAAATAAGTCACAATTCATCCATTTTCTGGCGGAATATTATGCTTCACCGACAGAGTCCGAAACCGCGCATGCCCAGATGAAAATGGTTGGCATGCGCCGCGTTATACTCCGGCCCCAGGCCGTTTCCGTAGTAGCCGCAGCTCGCCGCCAGCATGGCCTTCAGCCATGGCTGCGTTGTTGCCGCCTTCCAGCCATTCAGCACCGTGACGCGTTCACCGTTCGCCAGACGAAAAGCGGCAATATCCAGCGCCTCAGCCGTAGCATGTTCACTGCGTCGCGCGTCAGGGCGGTGGTAAATATTGCGGCAGGCAAAGCTGCCGAGATGATCGATACGCGCCAGGTCGCTGCCCGTATAGCGTTTTGTCAGCGGCCGGGCCTGCTGGCTGATAAAGAGGGCTGAGCTGAGCGCCAGCGGACAGCTGGCGAGAAAACTGCTGTTCAGGCCGACCGGACCGAAGTCACGCACGCGTACAACGTTATTAAGCGGACACGCGCCGCCACTGTCAGCCACCGGCTGGGTGCGGATGAGATCTCTTTGGTTAGCCTGCGAAAGCAGGCTCGCGCACGCCTCGGGGGTTAAGCGCCGAAGCTTATACTGGGTGATTCGGCCCGGCGGGTCGTCAAGCGTCAGCGGCATGAAAGGGTTGTAGTAAGGCGGCAACCAGCGGTAACCCACCGTTGCGATGGCCAAAATGATAAATACGGTCAGCAGCGTTTTTCCTTTCACTCTCCCCCCTCAACATTCCCCAAAACATTATGGCAGAAGGCCGCGAAACCCGCCGGGCATCGTGGTATGTTATTGGCTTTTCGTCAGACTGGAAGAGAGTGAGATGGCTAAGCAGCGCGTAGGTATTGTCTTTGGGGGAAAATCAGCTGAGCACGAAGTGTCATTGCAATCGGCCAAAAATATCGTTGATGCGATCGATAAAAGCCGCTTCGACGTGGTGCTGCTGGGCATTGATAAACAGGGCCAGTGGCACGTTAACGATGCCAGCCAGTATCTGCTGAATGCTCACGATCCGGCACACATCGCCCTTAATCCTTCGGAAGTAAGCGTCGCCACCGTACCCGGCGTCGTGAAGGGGCAGCTTATCGACGCCGGCAATGCACAGGCTCTCGCCCAGATCGACGTTGTCTTCCCTATCGTTCACGGCACACTGGGGGAAGATGGTTCCCTGCAGGGAATGCTGCGCATGGCCAACCTGCCGTTCGTCGGCTCGGACGTCCTCGGCTCTGCCGCATGCATGGACAAAGACGTCACCAAACGCCTGCTGCGCGATGCCGGGCTGAACATTGCACCATTCGTGACCCTCACCCGCGCCAACCGCGACAAACACAGCTTCGCGCAAATTAGCGGAGAGCTGGGTGTGCCGCTGTTTGTGAAGCCTGCAAACCAGGGCTCCTCCGTGGGCGTCAGCAAAGTGACCAGCGAAGCTGAGTTCACGCAGGCCGTCCGCCTGGCGTTTGAGTTCGACCATAAAGTGGTGGTTGAGCAGGGTATTAAAGGCCGTGAAATTGAGTGCGCCGTGCTGGGCAACGATTTTCCACAGGCGAGCACCTGCGGCGAAGTGGTCTTAAACAGCGACTTCTACTCGTACGACACTAAATACATTGATGACAAAGGCGCCCAGGTTGTCGTGCCTGCGGATATCGATCCGGCGGTTAACGATAAGATCCGGGCGATCGCCATTCGCGCTTATCAGACGCTCGGCTGCTGCGGCATGGCGCGCGTGGATGTGTTCCTGACGGCGGAAAACGAGGTGGTGATCAATGAAATCAATACGCTGCCGGGGTTCACTAACATAAGCATGTATCCGAAACTGTGGCAGGCAAGTGGCCTGAGCTACCCGGAATTGATCACCCGCCTGATCGAACTGGCGCTGGAGCGTCACGCCGCCGACAGCGCGCTTAAAAGTTCCGTAAACGGTTAATCGGCGCGCTTCGCCGACTCCGCCTCATCCGCTGTCGTCTCTTCAGGACGACGGCGGATAATCAACCCCGCCAGCCAGAAACTGATCACCCAGGTAACCAGCCCAACGGCATACGTTTGCCAGCCTTTTGCCTCAAACCCCAACAGGCCCACAACACCGTTAAGAATAAAGATCAGCCCGATAGCGAAGGCGTAGTAGTGCCAGTCTCGGCGTAGTTTGGACGTGAGCTTCATAACAACTCCGGCAGGAAAAAAAGACATCCTCTCACAGATTTACGGCCAGGTCTGTGGCAGATACGGAAATTCTGAAACGCGACGCAATTTCAGTTAAGTCATGAAATTGTGATGTGCTGCAGAAATCAACAATCCAGGAGGATTCCGGCGCGTAAATTACCACGATTCTGATATTGACAAATGCGATGACCTGTCAAACTCACCCTGTACGAAGCGTATTAACAGAGCGATTTATCCGGAGGTCATCATGGCTGACTTTACATTGTCGAAACCGATTTTTGGCGGAAAACCAAAAACCTCCACGGCGGGTAATATCGCGTATGCCCTGTTTGTCCTGTTCTGCTTCTGGGCTGGCTCACAGCTGCTCAATATGCTGGTCCATGCGCCAGGCGTTTATGAACACCTGATGCAGGTACAGGATAACGGACGCCCGCGAGTTGAGATTGGCTTTGGCGTCAGCACCCTGTTCGGCCTGATTCCCTTCCTCGCGGGATGTATGATTCTGGGCGTGGTGGCATTAGCGCTGCGCTTTCGCCGTCGCCGTTAAAGCCCCATACAGCGAGCCCGGCGATCGTCCACGCGTTTTGCGAACCACGCGGTGGTCAGGTTACGCGTGATCTTCGGGCTTTCCAGCTGGATCCCCGGCAGGATAGCCCTCGGTAACGTTTTCCCGCTTTTCTGCTCTGCGAGCGCAAACACCTTCTTGTACAGATCCGTTTTCTCAAAGGCCAGGCTATCGCCTTTCTCAAGCTGGCGGCGAATGTCGCTGTTGCTCAAGCCAAGCGTTGTCGATAATTTCCGTACGGCAAGCTCAGTGCTTCCCGCCTCGCTGCTGCCGTAAGCGATGAGATCGCCGTCCAGCGCGAGCTTAACGCCGCTTGCGCGGCTGACCGCACTCTGGAATGCCGCATTACGGCTGGCATACCAGCCGGCGTTAAAGTCGGCAAAGCGGTACAGCGGCTCATCGTAGTTCGCCGGGTAGTTCAGCAGGTGATACGTGCCGAACCACAGCCCGCCGCGCAGGGAGAAGACCTCCTGGCGCACCGTACCGTCGATTTTCCACGGGTAGCCATCGGTATGCTTCTCCGCGAACGCGATGCTTACCTGCATTGGGCCTCCGGTGTGGACCGGGTTCAGTGAGCCAAACAGCTTCTGCCCCATTGGGACCATGCTGATGAAATCATCAAAGATGGCGCTAAGCTGTTTTTCGGTTTTCACCGTATCGAGCCGCTCGCTGTAGCTTTTGCCGTTCGGCGAGGTGATTTTAAGCGCGGTATGCACGAGGAACAGCGGGATATGCATGGACTCCGCGCGGCGGTCGATCTCTTTCCAGGCGATTTTATTCAGCCCCGGCACAGCCGGGTCTGACTGGTACATCGACTCCTGCTGCGCCACCGCCAGCACCGAACAAATGTTCTCCTCGGTCGGCGCGATCTTTTGGCTTTCAAAAGTTTTTGCCAGCGCGTCTGCCCACGCATTGCGATCCTTCACGCTGGCGGGCATTTTCTGCCGCACAACGCTCGCCACATCAACGGGCTTCTCGCCCTTTTTGAGCGGAGCGGCTCCCTTTTCGGCACAGCCTGCCAGCACAAAAGCGGCCAGAATGGTCAACGGTAATGCGCGCGGTACGGCAAAAGGCATAGCAACGTCCTGTATTAGCTAAATGTGTTGGTGACTTCCTGCAGGTCACGATCGTCCAGCTCGCGTTCAAAGCTGCGCAGACGTTTGTAGATAGACATCAGTTCTACCAGCGTGGTCCAGGAGCTGATCAGGTACTGGAATGAACTTCTGACCTGATCAAACACGTTGGTAATTTGGGTCATCAGTCCCAGGGTAATTGTCCCTGCAACTATTGACGGGAACAACAGGACTATTCCAAAAACAGTATCGGCCTGAAGATATAAAATACGAGCTATGTTGAAATACATGTAGTGGAAGTAGAGCTTAAAGTAGTTAAAACGGACGTTCTGAAATAACTCTTTTACCGTTGGTGGCGCAGCTCGTGATGGGTCATCCTCACCGTAAACGAGTTCTTTACGGTAAGCCGCTTCCACGCGCTGATTTTTAAATTGTAACCCCGGCAATTTGATTCCCACCACAGCAAGAAGCCCCGTTCCCATAAGAGACCAGACCAGTGCCGCAATAACCAAACCATAGGGTAAATGACCAACAATTGGAAGTTCAGGCACATGGGGTGAAAGTGCAATCAGAATCGGTAAAAAAGCGATAAGTTTCATCACAGCATTAAGCAAGCTGACCCCCATGTCCTCCAGCGTTGAGGCAAAACGCATGGTGTCTTCCTGCACACGCTGTGCAGCACCTTCGATGTGCCGCAGTCGTTGCCAATTTGCCATGTAATATTCGTTCATAGCAGTACGCCAACGGAAAACGTAATGGCTAACGAAGAAATTGTTCAGCACTGCCACTGTTACTGCAATCATGGCAATGCCGGTAAAACTAACGAGACTGGCATAGAGTTCACCAATCGGAACCTTATTCGGGGCGCTTAGTGCTTTTTGGATCAAATCGTAGAAGGGTGCATACCATGCATTAATTGCAACGCTCACTTCCACCATGAACCAGGTAACGAAAATGATCAGTGCAGATCCCAAAATCGACCAAAACTGCCAACGATGCGGAGAATATTTGAACCAGAAGAGTGCAAACAGCCCCACACATACCGTGTAGTAGGCATAAAATACGATAAAGCTCAGCGACCAGAAGCGCGCCGCGCTAATCGGCACCTCGCCTGTCGCCCCCGTGATGCGCGTCAGCCATGCGCCGCCGCCCGCCTGCCAGAAAATGACAGCGATCAGTGCCCAAATAAATGCCGACAGGAAAAAAGGCCCCGGCTTTGGGAAAAAAGACTTAAACATAATGCTTCCTTCTTGTTGTTATGGCTGTTGCTGTGTACAACACGTCACCACACGAAAACCTGCCCGAGCCAGCCTCCCGGCTCCGGCAAAAAGGTCAGACCCGAGCGTTAATTATTAGTTCGCTTTCCAGTTTTCAAGAATTGTTTCGGTGCGTTTCACCGCGAGAGGATTCGCCGGCGCAATGAAGTTACGCCAGACGTCGTTGTGATGGTTAATCAGGATCTGCGCATCTGCCGCCGGGCGATTGGCTGTAGTATGGGCATCTTCCGCCACGGTGATGTGATAACCCCGGCTGACGCCGTTCTTAACCGTCGCATCGACGCAGTAATCGGTGGCGCAGCCGCAGATGACAAACTCGCGAATACCCTGCTCACGCAGCAGCGCCTCAAGCGCGGTGTTGTAGAAGGCATCACAGGCGGTTTTGGTCACGTAAAGCGCGTCAGCAGGTTGATGGAGTTCAGGCAGTAGTGCAAACCCCTCACTCCCCTCTTCCAGGCCACCAGCCTCAGTATGCTGAATAAAAATCACCGTGTCGGCTGCCTGCGTAAGCTGGTTGATCAGAGAGACACACTTTTCACGCTGATGACGAGGGGTTTCAAATACCCCGTTCTGCATATCGACAACCATAACCACACGCTTCTCAGACATACCGTTCTCCGTAAGATTGAGTGAAACTGGTGCCTATCATAAGCCCGATGTCACAAAATGGGAGATGGCTCGTAAGTAAATTGTTCATATTTACCCATGGTTACGTTTTTCTCGCTATCGTTATGCAATTCGGGGCATTGCGCGGTTCCGATTAGTAGTATAAATACCCATTACTTTCCTCATTCACTTCATGGATGCTTTTCGTTGAAACGTTGTCTGCTCTCTTTTGCCGCGCTGTGTGCGGTGAGCTTTTCTACCGCCCAGGCAGCCCAACCGCTGACGGCACCCGTTTTAGCTTCAGATATTGCCGATCGCTACGCGAACCTTATCTATTACGGCAGCGGCGCGACCGGGATGGCGATGGTCGTCATCGACGGCAACCAGCGTGTGTTCCGCAGCTTTGGCGAAACGCGTCCGGGAAATAACGTTCACCCGCAGCTGGATTCCGTTATCCGCATCGCGTCCTTAACCAAGCTGATGACCAGCGAAATGCTGGTGAAACTGCTCGACCAGGGCGTGGTGAAGCTTGACGATCCGCTCAGCAAATACGCGCCGCCAGGTGCCCGGGTACCTACGTATCAGGGGACGCCGATCCGGCTTGTGAACCTTGCAACCCACACCAGCGCCCTGCCGCGTGAGCAGCCAGGCGGAGCAGCGCATCGTGACGTATTTGTCTGGCCAACGCGCGACCAGCGCTGGAGCTATCTGAGTACCGCCACGCTGAAAGCGGCACCGGGCTCGCAGGCCTCTTATTCAAACCTGGCGTTCGACCTGCTGGCGGATGCCCTCTCAACGGCGGCTGGCAAACCCTATACGCAGCTGTTTGAAGAGCAGATCACCCGTCCGCTCGGCATGAAAGACACCACGTTTACCCCGTCCCCGGATCAGTGCCGTCGCCTGATGGTGGCAGAGAAAGGTGCCAGCCCCTGTAATAACACGCTCGCGGCTGTGGGCAGCGGCGGGGTTTACTCCACGCCTGGCGACATGATGCGCTGGATGCAGCAGTTCCTTTCTTCAGATTTCTACGCTCGCACCAGCCAGGCCGATCGCATGCAGACTCTGATTTATCAGCGTACTCAGCTGCACCGCGTCATCGGGATGGACGTGCCGGGTAAAGCCGATGCGCTCGGCATGGGGTGGGTCTATATGGCGCCGAAAAATGGGCGTCCGGGTATTATTCAGAAAACCGGCGGCGGCGGTGGATTCATCACCTATATGGCCATGATCCCGCAGTCAAACGTGGGCGCGTTTGTGGTGGTCACCCGCTCCCCGCATACGCGTTTCGTCAATATGAGTGACGGGATTAATAACCTGGTGGCAGAACTGAGCGCCAATAAAGCCCAGGTGCTCACCGCGTCTAACTGATCTTAATATTCCGTGGGCAAGCGGTTGATGCTGACCAGCTTGCCCCGGCTCATATTGATGTAGTTACCTTGCCGCAGGGCAGCGAGAACCTCAGCAACCACTGAACGTGAAATACGCGTACTTTGTTGAATATGATTCATCACACCGATTTTTGAACGCAACGTTTCATCCCACTCCGCCATATTCAACAGCATGGCGCGGATCTGATGATAGGAATTATTTCCCACCAGCTGCATATCGCGTTTCTCAAGAATGTAATTTATCCAGGATAACCAACCGAAGGCCTCTTTCCATAGCGCGTTCTGTTGTATAAGTTGACGGGTGGTTTCAGTGGGCAAATAAAAACCCGTGCAGGATGTTTTGGCTATCACTCTATATTCCTGGCAGTGATTAATCATCACTGTGGACAAACCCATAATAAACGGCGCTGTCGCGATGCCCACAAGCAGTTCATCTGAATGTCGATAGACTTCGATAACACCGGTTTGGAATACGATGGTGCGGCGCTCATTACATTCACCGGATATAATTAATTGTTTTGGAGCAGATTTAAAAGGGGTACTGGCTGATTTCAAACACTGTTCGAGCCGGCGTAATTCAGAAAGTGGTTTCGCATTAACCTTCATGCAGACCTCAAGGCATCCGTATTTGTCGGTTCAATATTATTTTTATTACTTCTGTAAAAAGCGGGGGGAGGTAACGCCTCCCCCCGCTTTTATTTATTACCAGGTATATTTCACCCCCAGGTTTGCGCCCCAGTTCTGATCAACGTCGCCGCCGCCCAGATAAGTGGCATCAGTGTAAGCACTGAAGTTCTTCGTGAAGCTGAACTGGGTGCCCAGCCCTACGCGCACAGCGGAGCCTTTAACGCCGTTATCAATGCTGTCACCGTTAATGTCGGCATTGTTATCAGCATCGCCATAGACCCAGGCCAGTTTGAAGTAAGGCGTCAGAGCCTGATCGCCACCGTAGTTGAAGGTATAACCCGTATCAACACCGAGTTCATAGCGCAGGCTATCGTAAGATTGCCCATCCATGCGCATGTCATTGCTGAGACGATAATCATCGCCAGACTGGAACAGGCCAGACACGGCTGCGTATGGTGTGACGTAGCCGGACAGGTTTGGTTTCCAGTCATAGCCCAGTTTCAGCCCAAAACCAACTGCGTCATTGGTGGTGTTGCCGTCAACATACTGGCCGTTGCTCATGTTAGCAGAGAGATCGCTGTTGAAGCGGGTGTAGCTCAGGGAGCTGTCGAGGAAAAGATCGTTCATGAACTTCGCAGACGCGTAGATCATCGCCGTCTGGCTGTCCTGATCGACCTGACCGGTACGATCGCTGATATCCCCCTTCGCGAAACCTGCCGCACCACCGACGATCCACTTCGCATTATTACCGTCAATCTGGGTATCCAGACCGACCATAATACCGCTCACGTCCTGATCGTAGCTAAGAACGCCATTGTCGCCGTCGAAGTTACCGCCGAAGTAACTCACCCACGCCCCGCCGTTATCCGCCAGGCCGTGACGGCTGTTGGTCAGACGCGTACCAACGGTATCCTGCTGCAGATTCCAGATGTTGGTGTTGGCAGATGGGATGCTCAGCGCCATATTGGCGTAGTCGGTCAGCGCTTTCTGCTGGAGGACAACGGCGTCACCCTGCTGCTGCGCCTGGTAGGTGTAGGCACCTAAATCGGCTTTGTTTGCAGCAGTAAAGCTGGCTGCAGTATCCGCGTTATTGTCATAGACGCGAATAATCTCTTTGTTTTTGTAATCGGCGACGGAACCGGCTCCGGTCGCGTTGTCGATACGGACCTTGTAGTTACCGGCGACGTCACCGTTCACTGACAGATGACCATCAGAATTAATCGCCACAACGCCGTAGTCGTAATCGGCATTGTGCTTATCGTTGGTGATATAGCGTGCGTTGTTCAGATCGCTGTTCAGCACGTAATCACGGCTGGCAACGTTCAGCACACCACCATCGGTCAGTACCATATTGTGCGTATCAACCTGTCCCAGCCCCAGCGCCAGCTCTGCACCGTTATCCACGGTGATGGTGTTGGCATACAGATCGGCCGTTTCTTCCGTCAGTGCCGCACGGCTATAGCTGTCAAGATACAGATGGTCGGTGGCCACGCCGCCGCTGTCGCCGATATTCAATGAGGAAGCATTGGTCAGGGTGATGGTATCCGCCAGCAGACCTGAATTTTCAACATTGACCTGAGACTGGTTATTTACCGTCAGCGTGTCGATGTTAGACACCTTGCGGGTATCCCATTCGGAGCCGTTATCCAGCGTGATGTTAAAGAGACCGCTCTGATACACCGCTTCGCCCGCAACATGTCCGTTGCTGTCATAGGTGGAGTCCGGCCAAATGCTGTTTGGAGACAGAGCGCTCCAGTCTACGTTGCTGTAGCCCAGGCCATACATCTGCGCCGTGCCGATAGCCTCGACGCTCGACTGCGCTGCACCAACCCATTTGCTGCCATTGGTCAGAGTAACGTCAAGCTTATCGGTACCGTCCCAGCCGTTGGTGGTTGGGTTATAGACACCGTCTGCACTGGTATCCGTTGCCGGATCGCCGTTCGGGTAGAAGTTGTTGTCGAAGGTACTGGAGAAAAGAATGTCGCCAGTCACGGTGGAGTGATCGAACGTGGCGCTGGTCTGCATCGCGTTATCAGACGCGCTGGCGGCCACAATCAGCGCCGCATCATCTGCCGCTGTCGCGTTGGTTTCACCATAGTCGCTCGGCTTCGCGGTTTGACCGTAGAATCCGCTGGTACCTAAATCGCTGTACGCACCAGAAGTCAGTACCGAATCTTTCACCAGTAGCGTGTCGGTAAAGACGTTGCTGCTGTTGGCTACGCCTTCAACGCCGTCGTACGGGGTATTATCCAGCTCCTGATACCCCTGCGTCAGGGTAATACCCGCGACGTGAGAGTTATTCTGGATAACAATATCCGATTCAACATCCAGGGTAATTGCATTGCCCAACCCATAGGTATCAAGATAGTGGGTTTCGGTGTTATCGCCATTTACCACATTGTAAGCATAATGCTCATAGGTGTCGTTAATGGTGGAGTGATCAACGGTCAGACTAAAACGATCGTACTGAGAATGGGTCGTGCCATCGGTGTCTATACCATCAGCACACGAGGTGGTCATACACTCAGAGGTAATCATGCCATTAATGGTACTGTTGGAAATGCTTAATGCATTAGCCCGACCATTGATACCATCATCCAGATAGTATGTTGAAATAATACCATTCACGGTGGATTTATTAATCACCGGATAAATATCACCGTCGTGGGTAACGTCTGAGTAATCCCAGTCGGCATAGCCATAATACCAGGGTGTGGACGCTGTATTATCGTATCCGAAGGTATTATAAGTTGTACCGGAAATATCCTTCGCACTGGCCTGAGAAGCGATAGCCAGGGTGCAGGCTAATGCAAGTTGAGATACAACGAGTTTCTTTTTCCATGTTTGCATTGGGTCATCCCTCCTCAGGGACGTAAGCAAGTTTGTCCATCAATGAATTTGCAACATTTAATTGCGGAGGGAATTATGCAGTTTCATTTCGAAAAGGTTCAATGAATGTTTCCATTAAGTCCGTATCCAGACCAATTACACATAAAAAACAACAAGCGCAGGGGTCACTCAAGATAAATATTATAAAAACAAAACGTTAAAATACAGACAAGTGAAGGAGGATTATATAATAATAAATAATAGATTATTTTTAATGATGCATCCCACTTAATATAGAAACAACACGAATACCTCACCCCCAATCAGTAATATACTAACCTGTATTAAATATTGATGAAATGAAACCTGACCTGCCGCATTTCGCAAAAAGCAAAATGCCCACTTTAGTAAAACACCCGTCTTCACTTTGAGGTACACTAGCCTTCTTTGTTCCACAAACATCAGGCATACCATGACCGATTTAATTGCACGCCCACGCCGCCTGCGCAAGTCACCTGCACTGCGCGCTATGTTTGAAGAGACAACCCTGACCTTAAACGATCTGGTGTTGCCGATTTTTGTCGAAGAAGAGATCGATGACTACAAAGCCATCGAAGCCATGCCGGGCGTCATGCGCATTCCGGAGAAATATCTGGCGCGTGAGATTGAACGCATCGCCAACGCGGGGATCCGCTCGGTGATGACCTTCGGCATCTCACACCATACCGATGCCACCGGCAGCGACGCGTGGAAAGAAGATGGCCTCGTCGCTCGCATGTCCCGCATCTGCAAAGAGACCGTGCCGGAAATGATCGTCATGTCCGATACCTGTTTCTGCGAATACACCTCACACGGCCACTGCGGCGTGCTGTGCGATCACGGCGTGGATAACGATGCCACCCTGCTGAACCTTGGCAAGCAGGCTGTCGTCGCGGCCGCGGCAGGTGCGGACTTCATCGCCCCATCTGCGGCAATGGACGGACAGGTTCAGGCGATTCGTCAGGCGCTGGACGCGGCGGGCTTTACCGACACCGCCATCATGTCTTACTCCACCAAATTCGCCTCCTCCTTCTACGGCCCGTTCCGTGAAGCGGCGGGCACGGCGCTGAAAGGCGATCGTAAAACCTATCAGATGAACCCGCTGAACCGTCGGGAAGCGATTCGTGAATCCCTGCTTGATGAAGCCCAGGGCGCAGACTGCCTGATGGTGAAACCGGCTGGCGCGTACCTTGATATCCTGCGCGACATCCGCGAGCGCACCGAGCTGCCGCTGGGCGCTTATCAGGTGAGCGGCGAGTACGCGATGATCAAATTCGCCGCGCTGGCGGGTGCCATTGACGAAGAGAAAGTGGTCCTCGAAAGCCTCGGCGCCATCAAACGCGCAGGCGCGGACCTGATCTTCAGCTACTTCGCGCTGGATCTGGCCGAGAAAAAAATCCTCCGCTAATCTTCACCAAACTGCAATACAACCGACATCTGCTCCTTCTACTGTCTTCGCAAGACGGCAGGAGGAGTAATCATGTTTAGCCTCGATAGCGTTCTCGACGATCTTTGGCCTCAGGCGAGGCCTGCACCCTGGCAAAAAAGTCTGTTAAAAAGACTGTTTTACGAAGACGAATTTCAGCAATTTGCCGCAGCACACCGCCACCTGAAAGGCCTGGATATGGTGGAGCAAGTTCTGGAACACCTTGATATTCTCTGCACCGTTTCCGCCCGCGATCTTGAACAAATCCCCGAACATGGCCCGCTGGTCATTATTGCCAACCACCCGACGGGTACGCTGGACGGGCTGGCGCTGATGTACGCCGTCTCCCGCGTGCGACGCGATGTGAAAGTCGTGACCAACCGGATGCTGACCCACCTTGAGCCCCTCAGCTCGCTGTTTATTCCGGTGGACAATATGGGCGGCAGGACGGCGAAAACATCCCTGGTGCAGATGGAACAGCATCTGCAAAACGCAGGCGTGCTGATCTTCTTCCCGGCCGGAGAAGTTTCCCGCCCCACGCGCAAAGGCATTCGCGACAAAAAGTGGCACTCCGGCTTTATCAAACTCGCCGGCAAGCTGCGCGCCCCGCTGCTGCCGGTGCATATCCAGGCGCATAACAGCCTGCTCTTTTATGCCAGCACGCTGGTCTCCCCGACGCTGTCGATGCTGTTGCTCATGCAGCAGATGTTCCGCCGCCGCCACAGCCAGCTGCCGATCAAAATCGGCCAGCAGATTGCGTGGCATCACTGGCACAGCGCCACCCTTTCGTCGCGTGAGATGGCCGAGCAGTGCCGCCAGCACGTGATGCGTCTTGGCAAGGGAGTGCCCGGCGTCTTTAAAACCCAGTGCGCGATTGCCCGTCCGGAAGATCGGGCCACCCTGAAGCGCGCGCTGGCGCAGGCCGAATGTCTGGGCAAAACCAGCGACGGTAAAACCATCTATCTGTGGCAGCGTAACGGTCAGGAAGACGTCCCGCTGCTGCGCGAGCTGGGCCGCCTGCGCGAGATTGCCTTTCGCGCGGTGGAGGAAGGGAGCGGCAAACGCCGGGATACCGACAGCTACGACGATGATTATCTGCACCTGATCCTGTGGGATGAGGACGATCTGGAGATCGTCGGGGCGTATCGCTTTATGCCGACGGCCATGCAGATCGAAAAGCGCGGCGTTGAGGGGTTGTACAGCTATAGCCTCTTCCACTACGACGACAAAATGCAGGACGTGCTGGAGCACGGTATTGAGCTAGGGCGCAGCTTTATTCAGCCGCGCTACTGGGGGCGCCGCGGCCTGGACTATTTATGGTCCGGCATTGGGGCCTATCTGGCGCGTTATCCGCACTACCGCTACCTGTTTGGCCCGGTCTCCATTTCCGGTGGCTTACCGCCTGCCGCGCGGGATCTGCTGGTCGCCTTTTACCGCCTGTGGTTCCCGGCGACGCATCCGCTTGCCGCCTCGCGCCAGCCGTATCCCGCCTCCCTGCCGGACGTGCTGGCGCAGTTTGGCGGCGTGGATTACGTGGACGATCTGACGAAGCTGAAGTCCCTGCTCGGCAATCTTGGCTGCGGTATTCCGCCGCTCTACAAGCAATATTCCGAACTTTGCGAGCCCGGCGGCGTACAGTTTATTGATTTTGGCAGCGACCCGGCATTCAACAACTGCGTTGACGGGCTGGTGCTGGTGGATTTGTGTTACCTGAAGGCGAACCGCTATCAGCGGTATATTGAGGCGCACCTTTAAATGTGCGGTATTTTGTAGGCCGGGTAAGGCGTAGCCGCCACCCGGCAATTGTGCACCGTTTTCGCCGGGTGGCGCTGCGCTTACCCGGCCTACGGAAGCGACGGGTTAAGGACGGTAAAACGGCTTATCGCCCAAAATCGTCGCCCGCTGCATAATCCGGCGCTGCGGCAGATAGTCCGCATTGGCATAATGCTGCGTTACGCGGTTATCCCAGATCGCCAGGTCGTTCTCCTGCCAGCGCCAGCGCACCTGGAACTCCGGCTTGGTGATATGCGCAAACAGGAAACCTAACAGCGCCTCACTCTCTTTTTCCGTCACGTCCACAATGCGCGTGGTGAACCCTTCGTTCACAAACAGCGCCTGTTTGCCCGTCACCGGATGGGTCCGCACCACCGGGTGCAGCAGCGGAGGATGTTTCGCCACAGCCTCCTGCCAGCGCTGATGTTCCTCTTCCGTTTTACGGTACTTGTACTCCGGGAACGATTTTTTGAAGTCGTGCTCCGCCCGCAGCCCGCTCAGCAGCGTCCGGAGCGGCGCGGAGAGCGCCTCATACGCCGCAATCCCGCTGGTCCACAGCGTATCGCCGCCGGTTTCCGGCAGCAGCTTCGCCGCCAGAATGGCTCCGGCAGGCGGCGTCTCGATAAAGGTCACGTCGGTGTGCCAGTTATCGTTATCCGGCGGGTTATCGTTGTGGGTGTCGAGGACGATAATCTCCTCCACCCCTTCCGCATGCGGATAGACCGGGTGGATATGCAGATCGCCAAAGCGCAGGGCCAGCGCGCGCTGCTGCTGCGGGGTGATCGCCTGCTCGCGCAGGAACACCACCTGATGGCGCAGCACCGCGTGGTACAGCTGCTCGAACTGGTTATCGCTCAGCGGACGGGTCACATCCAGGCCCGACACCTGTGCACCAATGTACGGCCCCAGCGGGGTGATGGTCAGACGTTCACTCATTGTATTTCTCCATGCCAGGGCGTCAGACGGCGTTGTAACGCGCGCAGCCCCAGTTCTAATCCGAAGGCGATCGCGGCGATCACCGCGATTCCTGCCAGCACCACGTCAGTCGCCAGGAACTCTCCCGCCGACTGCACCATAAACCCAAGTCCGCGCGTGGCCGCAATCAGCTCCGCCGCCACCAGCGTGGACCAGCCCACGCCAAGGCCGATGCGCAGCCCGGTTAAAATCTCCGGCAGTGCGCCCGGTAAAATCACGAACAGCAGCACCTGCGTACGGCTGGCTCCCAGCGACTGCGCCGCGCGGATCCGCACCTGCTGGGCGCTCTTCACGCCCGCCAGCGCCGACATGGCAACCGGGGCGAAAATCGCCAGATAGATCAGCAGGATTTTTGACGTTTCCCCGATGCCGAACCAGATCACCATCAGCGGCAGATAGGCCAGCGGCGGCACCGGGCGGTAAAGCTCAATCAGCGGGTCAAGGATGCCGCGCACCGTCGGGCTTAAGCCCATCGCGATCCCGACCGGTATCCCGATAATCACCGCCGCCAGCAGCGCCACCAGAATGCGCGCCAGGCTGGCACCTAAGTGCTGCCAGAGCGTGGCATCCATAAAGCCCTGCGGCCCGGCGATGGTAATGAGTTTGGCCAGCACCTGTCCCGGCGGCGGCAGAAACAGCGGGCTGACCCACTGCAGGGCAGCAACTGCCCACCACACCGCCAGCAGCACCAGCAGCGTACCGACGCTCAACGTGATTTGACGTGAGAAAGGCCAGCGCAGCGCCAGACGCGTGCGGCGCGTTTTTTCACTGAAGACGATGCTCATGAGAAGGCCTCCCGCTGTTCAAACACGCGGCTTAAAACGTACTCACGCTGTTCGATAAACAGCGGATCGGATTTGATGCTGCGCACGGGTTCCCCCGCGACGTAGCGGCGGGCGAATTCCAGCGGCAAGCGCTCCAGCACGCGGCCCGGCCCCGGCGAGAGCAGCACCAGCTCGGTGGCCATAAACACCGCCTCTTCGATATCGTGGGTAATCAACAGCACCTGCTTGCCCGTCTCATGCCAAAGGCGCAACAGCAGGGTTTGCATCTGCTCGCGGGTGAAGGCGTCGAGCGCCCCGAACGGCTCGTCCAGCAGCAACAGCTGCGGATTCGCTGCCAGCGCGCGGGCAATCCCGACACGCTGTCGCTGGCCGCCGGAAAGCTGCCAGATATAGCGTTTTTCCGCGCCTTCCAGCCCCACTTTTTTCAGCATCGCCCGCGCCGTTTCCAGCCGCTGTTCACGATTGATGCCCGCAAGCTGCAGCCCAAACGCCACGTTTTCCTGCACGTTGCGCCACGGGAGCAGGCCTTCATTCTGGAAGACCACGCCGCGCTCGGCGCCGGGGCCTTCCACCTTTTTGCCTTCCAGTTGAATGGTGCCATGCTGATAAGGGACAAACCCGGCGATCAGATTCAGCAGCGTGGTTTTTCCGCATCCGGACGGACCCAGCACCACCAGCAGTTCACCGCTGTCCAGCGTCAGGTTGATCTCCTCCAGCGCGGGTTTGCCACCGTAATCAGCAGACAGATTTGTAATATTCAGCATGGCGGACTCCTTATTTCACAAAACGATCGGTCACGTACTGGCTGTAATCCGTTGCTACCGCGGGCACTTTGCCCTGCTCTTTCAGGAAGGTGGCGGTATCAACAATCGCTTTGTTTACCGGCCCGGTCAGCTGCTGCACCTGCTGCGCGGGGGTCAGATAGGTATTGCCCTTCACCAGTCCCGGCACGTCCGCTTCCGGCACGCCGCTCAGGCGGGAGAGTTTTTCCAGGTTGGCGGGCTGCTTCAGCCATTCATCCGGGTTACTGATGTACGGCTGCTGGGCGTCAATCGCGCTTTTCGCGAAGGCTTTCACCACCTCAGGATGTTTCTCGGCGAAGTCTTTACGCACGACCCACACGTCGAGCGTTGGCGCGCCCCACTGTCCCACCTTTTCGGAGTCGGTCAGCACGGTACCGTCTTTTTCCAGCTCGTTCACGGCCGGTGCCCACACATAGGCCCCGTCTATATCGCCGCGCTGCCAGGCCGCGATAATCGCCGGCGGCTGGAGGTTGATAATTTGTACCTGCCCCGGCTTGATGCCCCAGTGTTTGAGCGCCGCCAGCAGGCTGTAGTGGGTGGTTGAGATAAACGGCACGGCGATGCGTTTGCCGATCAGGTCTTCCGGCTTGGTGATGTTTTTCTTCACCACCAGCGCTTCAGAGTTACCGAGCTGCGAGGCGAGCAGGAACACCTCAATCGGCACCTGCTGGCTGGCCGCAACCGCCAGCGGGCTGGAGCCGATATTGCCGATCTGCACGTCGCCGGAGGCTAACGCACGCACGACGGAGGCCCCGCTGTCGAACTTGCGCCAGTCGACTTTCGCGCCGCTCTCTTTGGCAAAGGTGTTGTCCGCCTGCGCGACTTTCGCCGGTTCCGCAGAAGTTTGATATGCGACGGTGACGTCCACCGCCTGCGCCTGAAATGCCCACAGCGCCAGTGCGCCGAGAAGTGTGATTCGCGATGAAATTGCCATAGTGCCTGCTCCCCTTGTTGTTATGAGGGCAGTATTTACAACGCGAGAATTTTGATAAAGGAATAAAAATGAATCGCTCATAACGATTCGTTTTTAGATAAAAAGCGGGAAAGGATAGTTGGTTTTGTGCAGTTGTTTTTTTCCCTCTCCCCGTGGGAGAGGGTCAGCGATCCGTAGGACGGGTAAGGCGTAGCCGCCACCCGGCAAAGCACTCAGCGCTGCGCGTTCAGCTCAGCAATATCCTTCGGCGTGGTGCGACAGCAGCCGCCAATTAGCTTAGCCCCGGCGTCCAGCCACTGGGGCAGATACCCTGCCAGCGTCTCGCACGCTTCACCGTGGTGGTGCCAGGTTTTGGTTACCGCGTCATAATGCTCGCCCGAGTTCGGGTAAACCACCAGCGGCAGCGACGTCAGGCTTTGCAGATGCTTCAGCGCCGCCGTGGTGTTTTCCAGGGCGATGCAGTTAATGCCCAGCGCAACAATGTGCGGAGAGTTGGCCAGCGCGCTGACCACGTCACGCAGAGGCGTACCGTCGCTCAGGTGCTCGCTGTCCCGCAGGGTAAAGGAGAACCACGCCCGGGCGCGGGGATATTCAGACAGCAACGCCGCCAGCGCCTTAATCTCCTCAAAGGACGGCAGCGTTTCGCAGGCCAGCAGGTCAGCGCCCGCATCCAGCAGCGCTTCCACGCGCGGGCGGTGGAAGTCGGCGAATGCTTCCGCACTGCGCACGTAGTCGCCGCGATACTCTGAGCCATCCGCCAGATACGCGCCGTACGGCCCAACGGAGCCCGCCACCAGCAGCGTGCCCGCATGCGGATTTTCAGCCAGATACGCTTCGCGCGCCTTACGCGCCAGCTCCACGCTTCTGCCGATCAGCGCCCGGGACTGCGCCTCGTCCAGGCCGCGCGCCGCAAAACCCGCAGGCGTGGCCTGATAGCTGGCGGTGATCGCCACCTGCGCGCCCGCGCGATAGTAATCAAGATGCACTTCGCGGATAAGCTCCGGGTTTTCCATCAGCACTTTGGCAGACCAGAGGCTGTCTGCCAGGTTACAGCCGCGCGCTTCCAGCTCCGTCGCCATCGCGCCATCCAGCACCACAAACGGCTGCTTTTCAAGGAGGGCGGTAAGCGGATTATTCTGCGACATGTTCGGGCTCCTGCGATGTCATATTTCGGGTCAGATAGTAGGCACCATAACACAGGGCGACAAACGGAATCCCGCAATAAAGGGCAATGCGCTGGCTTGGGTCAAACCACAGGCCGACACAGGCCACCACGCAGAGGATAAAACCGAGCACCGGCACCAGCGGATACCACGGCGCGCGGTACTGCAGCGCAGAGAGCGGTTGCCCGGACTGCAGATGGCGACGACGGAAAACGAAGTGCGACGCGCAGATGCTGATCCAGACGGCCACCACCGCAAAGCCAGAAATCGCCGAGAGCGCGACAAACACCGTGTCCGGCGCCACGACGCTTGAGAACAGCGCCAGCACGCCGCCGAGCATAGAGACCGAGAGCGCCGTCAGCGGCACGCCGTTTTTGTTCACGCGGGCAAAGCAGCGCGGGAGCGTTTTCTCATTAGAGAGCGACCACAGCATGCGCCCTGAGGCGTACAGCCCGGAGTTCGCCGCCGAGAGGATCGCCGTCAAAATCACAAAGTTAAAGATATCCGCCGCGTAAGGAATACCGACCTTTTCGAACACCAGCACGAACGGGCTTTTTTCTACCCCGGCCTGCTGCATCGGGATCAGCGCCGCCAGCACAAACACGGTGCCGATAAAGAAGATAATCAGGCGCGCAATGGTGGTGCGGATCGCGACCGGAATCACCTTGTGCGGATTTTCCGTTTCCCCTGCGGCGATGCCGATAAGCTCGGTCCCGGAGAAGGCAAAGTTCACCGCCACCATGGTCATCAGGATCGGCAGGCCGCCGTGCGGGAACCAGCCCTCGGCGGTGATGTTGCTCAAGCCCGGCGCGGGTGAACCGTCCTGCATCGGAATAAAGCCAAAGACCGCCGCGCCGCCAAGAATAATGAAAGCGATGATGGTGATGACTTTCACCAGGGAGAACCAGAACTCGCCTTCCGCAAAGAAGCGCGTTGAGATGACGTTCAGGCCAAAAATCACCACGCAGAAGACCACGCACCACGCCCAGACGGGCACCTGCGGGAACCAGTACTGCATGCAGAACCCGGCGGCGGTAAAGCTCGACCCGAGCGCCACCGTCCAGGTGAGCCAGTAGAGCCACGCCACGGTGTAGCCCGTCGCCGGGCCAAGATAGCGCGCGGCATAGACGTGGAACGCGCCGGTTTCCGGCATCGCCACGGAAAGCTCGCCCAGACACTGCATCACCAGCCAGACCACCAGCGCGCCTATCAGGTACGCCAGCAGCGTGCCCGCCGCCCCGGTCGTGGAAATGATGTAGCCGGTATTGAAGAATAACCCTGTCCCAATCACGCCACCCAGCGAGAGCATAATCAGGTGGCGTGTTTTCATGGTGCGCTTAAGCTGCCCATTTTCTTGTTGTGTTTGCATATTACCTTCTATACGTATGGACATCTAAACATCCAAAGAAGGTGTGTTATACCGCGATTGTTAATAAAAAGCTAGATGACCAGACGCAAACGGGCGCGCCGCGCGCTGAGTCTGGGGTGGGTTGTGAGGATCACATAGAGAATCGGACGCCAGGCCATAAGCACCTCCGCAAGCAGATACTTACAGCATGGTGCGGGAAAAGGCGCTCTTCGGTCAGTCGAAAGTGGTATCCGTAAAGCGCGAAGTCATACCGTAACACCGCCCGCAGGACGGGTAAGGCGCAGCCGCCACCCGATGCAAGGTTGGTAATTCTCACAATCAGTTCTATAGTCGACACAGTTTATGAGTAACCAGGACTGACTGATGCGCTTTAACGGACTGACTAAAGGTTTCTTTATTTTCATTCTCGCCCTTGTGACCTGGGCCTTCTTCGACGTGCTGTCGCCCTACTTCTCCGCGATACTGTGGGCCGCCATTCTGACCGTCATCTTCAACCCGGTAAAAAACAAGCTGCGCGCCGCGCTGGGGGATCGCAACGGGCTGGCCTCGCTGTTGACCATCGGTATTATCTGCCTGATCGTCTTTATCCCGCTGATGGTGATCCTCTCCTCGCTCGCCATTGAGCTGAACGTGGTTTACACCAAACTACAGGAGAACAACACCCAGTTCCCGGAAGTGGTGGCGAGCATCTTCAACCACCTGCCTGACTGGGCCAGCGGCTTCCTCGCGGATCACAACCTGACCAACGCGGCGCAGATCCAGAAAAAACTCTCCGACGTCGCCCTGCAGGGCGGACAGTATCTGGCGGGCAGCGCGTTCCTGATCGGCAAGGGGACGTTTGGCTTTGCGATTAGCTTCGGCATCATGCTGTATCTGCTGTTCTTCCTGCTGAAAGACGGCCCGTATCTGGTACGCCAGATCCTCGATTCCCTGCCCCTGTCCGATTTTGCCAAGCAGCATCTGTTCGCCAAATTCGTCGGCGTGTCACGCGCCACGGTAAAAGGGACGGCGGCGGTGGCCGTGGTTCAGGGCATCCTCGGCGGGATTGCCTTTGCCATTGCCGGTATCGACGGCAGCGTGCTCTGGGGCGCACTGATGGCGTTCCTTTCCCTCGTGCCCGCCATCGGCTCGGCGATTGTCTGGGTGCCCGCCGCTATCTTCCTGTTCGCCACGCACCAGATCTGGCAGGGGCTGTTTATTGTCGGCTTTTTCGTAATTATCGTCGGGCTGGTGGACAATATTCTGCGCCCGCTGCTGGTGGGGAAAGACACCAAAATGCCGGACTACCTGATTCTGATCTCCACCCTCGGCGGCATGGAGCTGTACGGCATTAACGGCTTTGTGATCGGGCCGCTCATCGCCGCGCTGTTTATCGCCTGCTGGAACCTCTTCTCCGGACGCGATCACGAAGGCAACGCCGAAGAGCTGGACGCGGATTTCATCGAAGAAGGAAAAAATCCTCCAGATTTGTAAGGACGTGACGATAAAGACCACACCAGGCGGCGCTGTGCCGCCTTTTTTTTCGCCTTAAATCAGACGTTTTCTATAATTTGAAGAACGCCATCCTACTCATGTCGTAAAAGGATCATCTGGTGCGAATCGCGACGATAACAAACTGGGCCTATGGGGCCACGGTCTGCCTGACCATCGCCTCCGGCATCATCATGCTGATGGCGTCCAGTGCGGATACCCTCGAACGTCAGGCCGTTGAACAACGGCAGAAATTTGATCAGCTGACGGAAGATATCGAAACCGATATCTGGGCGCAGTCTGATTTAGCGCGGCTGTACGTCATAAAAAAAGATCCTCAGGTGCTCAAGGAATATAACCAGGCAGAAAACAGCCTGAAGCGCATCGAGCTTCGGCTGGAAAAGCTGCAGGATAACGGCGCATCGGATGAAGAACTGGCCCTGCTGCATGAAGGAATAAAGATCGTCGATGAGCTGCAGGACGAGCAGCAAACCGCCCTCGCCAGCCTGGAACGCGGTGAAGACGCCCAGGCCGTTGCCTTGCTCTATGGTCAGCCCTATGAGCAGGAGCTGGATCGCGCGCAGAATCAGATCGATCACTTTCGCCAGATACTCGACAAGCGCGTTATCGGCTCCGTAAAAGATGCGACAAAAAAATCGAAAGCGCTGCGTACCGCCTCTGAGCTGACGGTCGGCCTGACCGCCCTGCTGTTCCTGTTTGTACTCGGCTTTATATTAAAGCGCCGCGTGCTGCGTCCCGTGGTGCGCCTGAGCGACGTGGTGCACCGCCTGGCATCCCAGGATTACGCGGTTGAAACGCCCAATTTCAACCAGATCGATGAGATAGGCGATATGGCCCAGGCCATCAGCATCTTCCGTGAAAACGGCCTTGCGCGGCAGCGTCTGGAAAAAGAGCGTGATGCCGACTGGGCCATCCGCGAGCTGCTGGCGCGCATGACCCAGCGGCTGCAGGGCTGTGAGAACTTTAACGATGTGATTAACGTGGCGGAGCTGTTTGCCCCCAATATCGCGCCGGGGATCGCGGGCCGACTCTACGTCCTTGACCGCGAGCCGTGGCAGATGCGCTGCGTCGCGCAATGGCTTTCGCCGGTTGGTGAAGAGACGACGTTCCACCCGGACGAGTGCTGGGCCGTGCGACGCGGGCAGAGTCACCCGCCGGTAAACGGCGAGCCGGATATTGCCTGCTACCATCTTCCGGCGTCCCAGGCGGAAAGTGCGCTTTGCGTGCCGCTTATCGCTCAGGGCGAGGCCATTGGCCTGCTCTCCTTCCAGAATATCACGGCGGATAATGCCCCTTCCCGCGCGTATCTGGAGCTGATGGCCGAGGCGCTCGGGCTGGCGCTGGCCAACCAGCGTCTGCGCGACGCGTTGCTGGAAAAAGCGTTGTTTGATCCGCTCACCGGCCTGCGTAACCGTCATCATCTGGAAGATACCCTGCAAACCCAAACGGCACAGGCGATACGCACGGGCGTGCCGTTAAGCTGCATGATGATTGATATCGATCACTTCAAGAGCATTAACGATCGGTTCGGCCATGAAGCGGGCGATCTGGTGATCAAAAGCGTGGCGTCAATTGTTCAGCGGGCCGCGCATGACAACGGGCTGGCATTCCGCTACGGCGGCGAGGAGTTTCTGGTGCTGCTTTCCGGTGCCGATGAGGCAGAAGCGTACGCCTGCGCGCAGAAGATTTACACCGGCGTGCATGAGCTGTCGCTTCGCTACGGGCTGACCGAGATTGGGCCGGTGGACGTGTCGATTGGGATTGCCAGCTACCCGCAGCATGCCCAGACCGACAACCTGCTGCGCGCTGCGGATGTGGCCTTGTACCGGGCGAAAGAGCTGGGCCGCGCGCGGATTGTGAGTTTTGGGATGCTGGAGGCGGGCTGACGCTAATTCTCGCGCCCTGACTTTCCCCGGTTCAGGCGCGGGTGATAGCCCAAAGCACCACAATCC
Organism: Enterobacter sp. NFIX59; assembly: GCF_900113755.1. Classification (NCBI taxonomy): domain Bacteria; kingdom Pseudomonadati; phylum Pseudomonadota; class Gammaproteobacteria; order Enterobacterales; family Enterobacteriaceae; genus Enterobacter; species Enterobacter sp. NFIX59. The sequence goes on from NZ_FOQN01000001.1 coordinate 1,730,279, forward strand.
CCAGGGCATTGCTCCGCTTTTCCACATACAGGGTGGTATCGGAATAAACGTTACCCTGCGGGTTACAGATGCGGATCTCTTTTTTTAATTCCGGCTCGTAGACTTCCGCACCCGAGCAGCTGTGGCGGGTACTGGACTCATACCGGTAAGGTTTGCTCCAGCTCGAATAGTCCCCCTCCAGCAGCCAGGCCGTTGTAAAGACCACGAACATGGCAACCGGCAGGCTGCAAATAAAGAAGCCGAGGTAGATTTTTACCGCGCCAGCAAGGCGCTTACCTTTCAGTCTCCCCTTTCTGATGAAATAGACCATCGGCACCAGCGCCAGCAGCAACGCCCCACAGGCAAGGTACTGCTCCCCGCGGATCGAAAGGTATGTCACGCGGTAAATGTTGACTGACCAGACCACAAAACCCGATATCAGTGCTATCCCGCTCACGATGAGTGGGACCCAAAAGGAAAAACGCGCTTTTTTCATGGTGGACTCGTCCTTGTCATTCTTGTCGGGTCAGAAGGTCAATCATTGCTCGGGTGGCTGCTGACTGACGCCGGTGCGGGGCAAACAGCACGGAGAAAGGTCGCGATCGTCCCCGAAGGTGCGGCAGCACCTCAACTAACTGGCCGCCCTGTATTCTGTCGCGAACGATAAATTCATAGCTCTGGCAGATCCCCATCCCCTGCTCCGCCAGCGAAACCACGCCGAGTACATCGTCTGATATTTCGATGGTTGAACCCGGCAACCAGTCAATATCGCGCCCTTCATCATGAAATACCCAGGGGGCGATGCGCCCGGTGCGCGGCATGATAAACGGCAGGCACTGATGGCGTTGCAGCTCTTCCAGCGTCTGAGGCTTTCCTCTCCGATGCAGGTAGTCCGGAGAGGCGACCAGAAGCAATGCCGCGTCTTCCAGCTTACGCGCCACAAGTCCACTGTCAGGCAACTGACCCAGACGGATCGCCAGATCGAACCCCTCAGCGATCAGGTCAACGTTGCGATTGGTAATGTTCAGCTCCACCTGTACGCGCGGGTAACGTTGATTATAGTGCGCCAGCAGCGGCGGCAGGCGGTAGTGGGCATAGGTGGTTGGGACACTCATTCTCACGCGACCGGTCAGATCGCCCTCCTGACCCCGGCCAACGCGTTCGGCGTCATCGAGCAGAGAAAACGCTGAGCGCGCCTGCTCAAGATAGACGCGTCCGGCTTCAGTCAGCCCCACCCGGCGGGTCGTTCGCTGTAATAGCTGCCGTCCAAGACGCGCTTCCAGACGGGTGACCGCGCGGCTCAGTACCGAAGGGGTGGTTGAAAGGGCAACCGCTGCGGCAGTAAATGAGCCGTGCTCAACCACAGCAATGAAGACTTCAACGTCGCCGAGGTAATCAAATTTCCGGCTCATTTTGCTCTCTCAGGAACAAATGTTTTTCAATTTGGCTAATTTATCTCCCGTTGGGCGATGAGTAAAGTGGCCAGCATTCATCACTTGAACGTTCCACTGGAGCCTGTCAATGTTCAACCGTCCCCATATTCTGTCCGCCATCGCAATGGCGGCGTTGTTCTCTTTCCCAAGTGTTGTCAACGCGGCGAACCACCCGTCTCTGGAGCGCTGGCGAAGCTACGCCGGCGTGAGCTGGGATACCGCTCAAGACGGAAAGATGCCTGCGGCGTTTTCCGGTTCGGTCAATGCCCCTATTGCAGGTATCCACTTTGATGCAATGGACCGGGCCTTTGTCAGCACGCCCCGGCTGGTTTCCGCCGCAGCACCCGCCACGTTAAGCATTCTGGATACGACGGCGCAGTCTGGCCCTGCCCGCCTGACGGCATTTCCCTCCCGCGAGGGGAATGCGGTGAACACCGATCCCGCTCAGAGCCTGCGCAACGTGCTCGGTTTTTATATTGACCGTAAAAACGGCTGGCTATGGGCGCTGGACATGGGGTTTGTTGCAGGCGAAACAGAGTCCCCCGCGGGGGCGCAGAAACTGGTCGTACTGGATCTCCACTCTGGCCGCACCATCAAACGCATCGCCCTGGACGGCGTAGCGGACCGCAAGGCCAGCTTTCTGAATGATGTGGTGGTCGATGAGAACCGCCGTGTCGCCTATATCTCCGACAGCGGCTCGCGGAGTGCGCCTGAAAACCAGGTGGGACTAATTATCGTTGATTTCGCTACCGGTACGGCCCGGCGCGTGCTCGATCGTCACCCTGCGCTGCAGATTGAGCCAGGCGTTAACGTCGTCTCGCACGGGGTTGAAGTCTGGCCTGGTAAACCATTACTGATTGGTATCAATGGCATTGCGCTTTCACCCGATGCGGGCACGCTGTACTGGACGGTGACAACCGGCACGCGCGCCTATGCGGTACCAACTGCCATACTGAGGCAACCTGCGTCAACCAATGCGCAAATCGCCGGGCAGATCCGCGATCTGGGTCGCGTGGGGGGCAACACCGACGGAATGGTGACAGATGTAAAAGGCAACCTCTACATTACCGATGTCACACGCAATGGTATCGTCAGATACGATCCTGAAACCCATTCCATGTCGCTAATTGCGGCAAGCGAAGAGGTGCGCTGGCCAGACACGCCGGCAATCCGTCCGAACGGGGAGATGGTATTTACCTCAAGTCGCCTCAATGACCACTTCGCGGGAGCCGTTAAACCGGGAGAAGAACGCTATGATTTGTGGCGCTTGCGTCGCGATGCTTCAAAGGATTAGTCGCGCGTCACCTCAGTAATCAATATCGACAAGCCATTCATGTCATGACTTTTTTTAGCCATCTCACGGTATTTGGTTGGGGAGAGCCCATATTGATTCGAGAACGCTCTGCTGAACGTTGACGGCTCTTCGTAGCCTAACATTGTAAATATATCTGAAACAGAGAGCTGCGTATGTCTGAGCATATGCGCGGCTTTTTCAAGTTTCCGGCTTCGAATATAGAGACCGATACTTATGCCACACTCCTGGCGAAAGTTTCGTTGAATATAAGCCAATGAATAACCGGATTTTCGCGCCACATCCAGAACGGTAATAGGTCTATATAAATTCGAGTCAATCCAGTGAGTCAGGGACTTAATTACAGCTTCACGATCTTTTAAGAGAGTAAACTTTATACACATAAGTATCCACGAAATTTTATTTACAAGAAGGCCGCTGGCAACGTCATCCAATGACAATTGAAAATAATATTTCCTAAAAGAAAAATCACCCTAATAATAGGGTGAGAGAATGCTTACTGTATTTTAGTGAGATGTCTTTGCAACATTCTCATTTTGTTCAGGACCATACAGTTTCATAAACGCATTAACGGAGGCCTGCGCTTTCATGATTATTTCACTTTCGTCCGGCTGATCCTTTCGCGCTTTTAAAAGCAAGGGTTCAAGGATACCGGCCTGGAGAAGAGAGCGAAAATACTCAGCGGCCAGCACAGGGTCATCTTTTCTTAAGATATTTTGATTCATTAAATCGGTGAAAAGCGCCGATACGTTTGAACGCAGTTTTTGCATTCGCTCATAATATAACTCTCCGATTCCCGACCTTCCGGCTTCGGAAATCATTAATCTTTGCAAATCCACAATATCCGGTGAACAAATATAGCGTAAAAAGGCAACGGCAAATTGCTCGATGACAAGTTGTGGTGATTTTCTGAAAAGGCGCACCTGCCCTGCAGTTTCAATAGTCATGCTCTTTATATACTGTTCAGTTTCTGAAGACATGCATTCTACAAATAGCTCTTCTTTCGAAGAAAAGTGACTGTAAATTGTCGATTTTGAGCCACCCACAATCGCGTTAATCTCTGAGATAGACGTGGCATCAAATCCCTTTTGTCGAAACAGTCCGGATGCGACTTCCAGAATCTGTTGCCGTTTAAGCGCTCTTTTATCCATATGTTTCCTCGTTAGTTTAGGTGTCTGACCGGGGCCAACACTTTTTGTTCTCTGATTTCGGAATCACGTCTGGTAGTAGGGTTCGTAATCGTACTGACGAGTACATTTTCATTTGACGACGCTCAGAAGTCAAGATATAAAGTGTACCGTACTGTACGGTACTGTATTTGGACTTCTCTATGAACAGCATGACGAGCGTACTGATGAAAGGTTTTCAGGAGACACTACTGGGGTGTCGTATTTCCGGTTTAACCCGGTCCAGAATAGTGATGGGCTGTGTTGTCATTTCCGCCATCAGTATGAGCGGATGCGCCATGATCCCCGACCTTGGCACCCCACCGCCTATGAAGACGGTCACACAACTTAAAAGCGATCAAAGTTTCCCACATCAGAACGGCCAGTGGCCGAAAGATGACTGGTGGAAGAAATACGGTGACGAGCAGCTCAACGGGCTGATTGATGACGCGCTTAAAAATTCCCCTACGCTTAATATCGCCGAAGCTCGCGTGAAACAAGCGCAGGCGATGACGCAAAGTGCGAGCGGTTCGCTTTTCCCTGAGGTCACCGCAAACGCCAGCTTTATGCGGGACAAAATGAGTTACAACTATGTGACGCCTGAAAGCGCAACGCCTCAAAACTGGAACAGCTATGGCCGTACCACGCTGGATATGAGCTGGGAAATAGATTTTTGGGGTAAAAACCGCGCCGCGCTCGCGGCTGCAACGTCAGGTGAAATGGCGGCTGTCGCGGAAAAAGCGCAAACAAGACTGGTGCTGTCTTCGTCTGTTGTTACCGTTTACGCGGAGCTGGCGCATTTATACACCGTACGCGAAACGCTTAACGACACCCTCACTATACGAACCAGTACGCTCGCGTTGTTCCAGCAACGACATGATGCGGGGCTTGAAGATTTATCCAGCCTTCAACAGGTTGAGACGCGTCAACTCAACGCAAAAGCAAATCTGGTGGCAATAGAGGAAGCGATTGCGATCAAAAAACATGCCCTCGCTGCACTGATCGATGATGGGCCCGACAGATCGCTGGCCATAACCGCGCCTAAGGCATCGCTTTTAGCGCATGAGGAACTTCCTCCCAATATTGCGCTGGATCTGATTGGTCGACGTCCTGATATTGTCGCGGCACGTTTACGCGCAGAGGCTGCAGCAGAGCAAATCAAACAGAAAAAAGCCGGTTTTTACCCCAGCGTTAATCTGGTTGCCTTTGCCGGGTTCCAGTCACTGGGTATTAACAACCTTACCCGGAGTGGCTCAGCAATTGGCAGTTTTGGTCCGGCCATATCGTTGCCAATATTTAATACGCAAAAGCTACAGGGTGATTTGAAATACGCCAGCGGTGAATATGATATTGCGGTGAACGTTTATAACGCCACGTTAACGAATGCACTTCGTGAAGTGAGCGATGCGCTCACCAGCAGAGCCTCTCTGAAAGACGAGATGCTTTATTCTCAGGGTGCAGTCACGTCGGCAGAAAAAGCGTATTCGCTCACCAGACAAAGGTATGAAGGAAAGGTCGCTGATTATCTCGACGTTTTATCTTCGGAAGATGAGCTGGTTGCGGCCCGCAGAAAATTAGCCGATGTAAATTCCCGTGCCTTTACGATTGACGTCGAATTAGCGCGTGCATTGGGCGGCGGATATACCTCGAGCAAACAGTGATTTTTAACACCAGGTTAATTACTAAATAGTGGAAAGAAAGGAAATAAAATGAGTCATTCTGCAGCTATTGAAAATCAAAATATTCAATCATCCGATATCAAAAAGAAAAAAAGAAAACGTTTATTCTCTTATCTTGCATTAAGCATCGCGCTGGCTGGCTCAGGCTCGTTCGCATATTGGGAATTAGTGGGTTCTCGCTATGTTGAGACCGATAACGCCTATACCGATGTCGAGTCCGCTCAGCTCTCTTCCGCGATTACCGGTACGGTAAGTGCCATCCTCGTCACGGATTCTCAGGTGGTAAAAAAAGGCGATGTTCTGATCCAGCTGGATCCTACTGATGCAGAGTTAGCCCTTAATCAGGCGGAAGCAAACCTGAACCTGTCCATTCGGCGGGTAAATGGATATAAGGCCACCGACACAAAACTCGGCGCTGAAGTTGTGGCAAATGAAAAAGAGCAAAAACGTCTGCTGGCCCAGGTTGATGCCGCAAACGCTGACTTCCAGCGCGCGACGGTTGACCTCAAGCGACGCGAGGCGCTCATGCAGACAGGTGCGATTTCAGGCGACGAACTGACGCGTATTCAAAACGTTTATGCTTCCGCTCTGGCAAACCTGAATGCCGCTAAAGCCGCTGTGGCGCAAGCCGATGCAGCAAGACAGGCGGCAGTGGGTGCAAGACAGGCGAATGCCGTAATGATTGAGGATGCAAATACCGAGACCAACCCAGAAGTCGCTCTCGCCAGAGCAAAGCGCGATCAGGCCAGACTGGATCTGGAAAGAACCGTGATCCGTTCGCCAGTTGATGGCGTGGTTGCTCGTCGCCAGGTCGAGCTTGGGCAACGTGTCCAGCCTTCCACGCCGTTATTGTCCGTGGTGCCGGTACAGCAAATTCACGTCAATGCCAACTTCAAGGAAGTTCAGCTCCAGCATGTGAAAGTGGGGCAGAAAGTGGAGCTGGTGAGCGATCTGTATGGCGACAACGTTCCTTTCCATGGAACGGTAGAAGGCTTTGATGGCGGTACCGGCGCAGCGTTTTCAGTTATTCCTGCGCAGAACGCAACGGGTAACTGGATTAAGGTTGTTCAGCGTTTGCCCGTGCGCATCAAACTCAATGCTGATGAGCTTGCAGCACATCCGTTGCGGGTTGGGCTGTCCATGAAAGCGACAGTTAATTTAAAAAGTGAATAACGGAAACCAGGCCATGTCTACATTCGTTATCGATAACCAGCCGCCTTCGCTGAAGGGCGGTATGTTATGGGTGGGTGCCCTGGTTCTTGCAATGGCAAACTTTTTAGCCGTACTCAATATGACCATTGCAAACGTCACTCAGCCCAACATGGCTGGCGCCCTGGGCGCAGGAACCAGCCAGGGAACCTGGATCATCACGGCCTATGCCGTGGCTGAAGCCATAACGGTGCCGCTATCAGGATGGTTAACCACCCGGTTCGGCGGCGTGCGCGTTTTCTGCATTTCCGTGTTCATGTTTGGCATTTTTTCTTTGCTTTGCGGCCTTTCCACTTCTCTGGGAATGCTGCTGATGATGAGGGTTTTTCAGGGGATGGCGGGAGGCCCTCTGATGGCCTTATCACAAACGTTGCTCCTGCGTATTTTCCCGAAAGAAAAATCCATGCAGGCGACGGGATTATGGGCAATGACGACATTGCTGGCGCCCGTTATAGGCCCGGTTCTCGGTGGCTGGATTTGCGATCATTACAGCTGGTCGTGGGTGTTTATTATCAACGTTCCGATGGCCATCGCTTTTTCAGTCATCGCGTGGTCAGTATTAAAAATCTTCGAAGATGAGCTGGTTAATAACGCTATTGATATCGTTGGATTTATTTTACTGGTTATCTGGGTTGGCGCACTGCAGATCATGCTGGATGAAGGGAAAGACCTTGACTGGTTTGCCTCAGAAGAAATTTGGGTTCTGGCGATTGTGGCCTGTATCGGCTTTTTAAGTTTCTGCATCTGGGAGCTGACCGCTGACCATCCGATTGTCGATATCAGCGTTTTTCGCCATCGTGGTTTTTCGGCCAGCATGTTTGTGCTCGCACTCGCGTTTGGATGTTTTTTTGGTCTGAATGTTCTCACGCCGTTGTGGCTACAATATAACTTAGGGTATACAACAACATGGGCAGGGATTGTGGTTGCCTGGGGCGGCCTTCTGCAGGTGGTTTTCTCTCCGGTTGCCGCTAACCTTTCCAACAGAATCGATCCGAGTATTCTTATCTTCTTTGGCTGTGCCTGGCTCGGTCTCGATACCTTCTGGCGCTCCTATGCGACGACCGACATGGATTACTGGTCCATCTGTGTCCCTTTGTTATTCATGGGCGTTGGCATGCCGTTGTACTATGTCCCGATTACGGGGCTTGCAATGGGCTCTGTAGATGAAGCGGAAATGCCCTCGGCGGCCGGGTTAATGAACTTTGTTCGAACGTTATCAGGCGCGTTTGCCACATCGCTCGTGACAACGTCCTGGCAGGACCAGCGCTATATTGCGCATGACAGACTGGCGTCCGTCGTTGACCCGACAGGCGATCTTTCACAGTACATCAACTCGGCGCCTCAGCAAGGTGGGCAGTTTGTTAGGGAGCTTTTTGACAAGATGGTTAACAGCCAAAGCATGATGCTTTCTACCAATAATCTGATGATGTCGATAGGCATCATATTCTTTATCGCTGCTTTTGCGATTGCTTTAGCACCGAAACCTTCGCGCGTGGTCGATGCCGCTTCTGTAGGACATTAATCGTTATTCAGCACAGGGATGTGAGCGTCAAATAAAAGAGAACATTTAATGGAAGAAATACCAGGACTTTCTGTACAGGAAAAGCGTTGCTTAATATCAGAAATATATTTTTCAATATATAAAAAAGTGGACGCTTCCCAGTGGAAGAAGCGTCCTAAATCAGGCAATTATTCAGACACAGATTGAAACCGCTAACTGACGATCTCAGCGATAATATCGCATACTCCCTTCTGTTCATTATTTACATTTTCTGCCATCGCCTACCTGTTTCGCCACTCTTTCTCGCTGGGTCACCGACTCGGTCACAACTTCCGACACGATGAGTAACCCGGCCTTTTTGACAGCGGAAAGGTTTAAACTTTTCGTGATATTCTTTCTTTACTCCCCTTAGTTCCTATACTCGAGCCATATTCGCCACTGTATTAACACCTGTCACGCGCAATACGTTGCGCATAACAGATGAAGATATTTTGTTCTGGAAAAACGTCTATGTCGAAACTGGATTTGAGGTCCAAAAAAACCTGGGGCGCGCTGGCTGCAATCGCCGTTGTCGCCGGTACATTAGCATCTGCTTTTGCATGGACGGCGGGCTGGCTTGGTTCACGCACGGTCAGCCAGGCACTGGTAGGGGAAACACCGAAACCCTTCCCGCCGGGTTTTCGCCGCGCGCATGGAAAAGGCATCTGCTTTGCCGGCACCTTTACGCCAAACGGCTCGGCGGTTTCTCTTTCTGCCTCCCGCCTCTTCTCGCAGCAGGAAGTGCCCGTGGTGGGTCGATTCTCTATTGGTACTGGCGATCCGCATGCCCCGGATAGTACGACCAAAACCCTGAGCATGGCGCTGCTGCTGAAGACAGATGACAAGCAACAATGGCGAATGGCGATGAACAACGAGCCTTTCTTCGCCACGCACAGCCCGGAAGGTTTTCTGGCCTTGCGAAAAGCCACGGCCGTTGATGCGGCCACCGGAAAACCGGATCCGCAGCGTCTGGCAGACTTTTTAAAAGCGTACCCGGAGGCGGAGAAATACCTTAAATGGGCGGCACAAAAACCCGCGCCCGGCAGCTTCGCAGGCGCGACGTTTTACAGCATTAACGCCTTTTACCTTGTGAACGCGCGGGGGGATCGCCAGGCCGTTCGCTGGATGATGCATCCGCACGAGCCTTTCCTGTCGATAAGCGATGAGCAACGACAGAAAGCCGATGACAACTTCCTGTTCGAAAACCTGCGTCAGCGCCTGGCGCAGAAGCCACTCTACTGGGATTACGTTTTGCAGCTCGCACAGCCTAGCGATCCGGTGGATGATCCTTCCCAGCCATGGCCGGACGATCGCAAAAAGGTGGTAGCCGGCACGCTGGAAGTGACGCGGGTCGAAGCACAATCCACAGGCGCGTGCCGCGACGTTAACTTTGATCCTTCTGTCGTTCCCGCAGGCGTTGCGGTGTCTGATGATCCCATCTTAAACGCCCGCTCCGCGGCCTACTCCCACTCTTTCAGCCGCCGTGAGCGGGAAATCGGCTACGGCAAAGCCACCGAAGCCGTGCAAAAGCAGGAGGTAAAATGAGCTCAAATAAAGATATGCGAGCGCACGCGCCGCAGCATTTCAATACCCTGGCGCGAAGCCTGCACTGGCTGATGGCGGTGATGATCCTGACCATGCTTTTCATCGGTGCCGCGATGATGACGTCGTTACATCACCGGATTTGGCTAATCGACCTCCACCGGCCGCTGGGGATCGCCATTTTACTGCTGGCACTGGTTCGTCTGGTCAACCGGCTCCTGAGCCGCACGCCCCCACTTCCTGCCGATTTGCCCGCCTGGCAGGTGCTTGCCGCAAAGGCATCACACTGGATGCTGTATGGGTTAATGCTGGCAATGCCGCTGCTGGGCTGGGCACAGCTGTCGGCTGCGGGCCTGCCAATTGTCATGTTTGATGGCGTCAACCTGCCGGCGATTGTCCCGGCCAGTCCAGCACTCTATGCCTGGTGCCACGACGCCCATAGCCTTCTGGCAAAGTTGCTTTTTGCCGTGGTGCTGGTCCATCTCTCCGCCGCACTCGTTCATGCGTGGATCTACCGGGACACAGTGTTTGCCAGCATGGCGAAAGGGGGTAAGTCGGCGTCAGCCATCCGGGATGACGTGAAGTAAGGCAAGCGGTAGGGGACACGCACAACCAGAATGTTCGTGTCCTCGCTTACCATCATCATCCTGAAACAGCGCACACAACCGGGGCGCGTATTTCGTCGCCAGATCCGCGCGCCAAAAAGCCACGGACACCCCGCAATTATCGTGGAAGATAATATCTCTCAATTAAAGCGGTTATTTTTTAAACAGAAGAGCATTTATGCCCGCAATTTTAGCTTTTATCAAAAAGTTAAGCGTCGCTCTAGTATCAAACACCCTGACACTCGCAACACCTAACTCATTGATTAAAATGAGTTTACAACAATAAAAACGATAAAACCCCCTACTCCCCAACAAAATATATCAACTCGCGTGATATCTAAATTATAATTCTTATACTTCTGTTAAAAAGGTGGAGGTCAAAATGCGATTAACCCTACTGCTGTTATGCTGTCTGGTACAAAGTGTAACCTGGGCTGGCGACCTGCCAAAACCAGTTGGTAAACCCATTTTAACGATTTACGGTAATATAGAAAATACCAATGAAAATGGAAAAGCAGTGTTTGATCTCGCCAGCCTTGAAAAACTCGGAGTAGTGAGTTTCGAGACGACTTCCCCCTGGTATAACGGTCGTACGAAGTTTGAGGGTGTCCCCATGAGCAAGCTCATGGATTATGTGGGTGCAAAAGGTACGAACGTTAATGTTATTGCGCTCAATGATTACTCAACAGTCATCCCTCTCAGCGATTTTAAAAAATACAACGCCATCCTTGCCTTAAAGGTCAATGGCGAATATATGCGCATCCGCGATAAAGGCCCATCGTTCATTGTATACCCCTATGACAGTCTTCCTGAGTTGAATAATCAGATTTATTACTCACGATCAGCATGGCAGGTAAGCAAAATGAAGATTGAGTAGTCGTTCAGGAGAACATAATGAACAGGATACTGGTTGGTATCATTTTTTCTCTTTTTATCACGACAGGATATATTGCATACCTTGTTTATGATCGACAGCAGGAATTGCAAAAACTGACTCAATACACTGAGTCCTGGTCCGTGGCACAACTGGTATCAGAGTATTACCGTTTTGAATCATGGCTTGGTCTATACGCAACCGATACTGACGACGTTACGATAGACCAGGTCCGTATGCGCCTCGAAATTATGCTCAGTCAGGGCGATTTAATGAAAGGGGGCGATTTAGGTCGTTACATTGACAGCGATAAAACGCATCAGGAGCTCGCTTTACGCTTAGAAAAAATACTGGCCTATCTGGATAGTCATCTTGAAAAAATGAGCCACCCGGAGTTACAGGCATACCTGACAAATATGCATGAGCTCGACGCACCGCTCAGCCAGCTGTCTGCAACAGCATTAACAAAAGATATTAACACGGTTAATGAATCCAACAACAAAATACAAATCCTGTATTATATTTATTCCGCACTTTCTTTGCTTCTGGTGATTTTAAGCTTTATTCTTGGCTTCTTAATGATCTACCAGAATAAAAACATTCTGAAAGCACACATGCAGGTTAAAAGTCTGGCTGACGAACTTCAAATATCAAAAGAAAAACTGCAAATTCAGAACTCGAAGCTGGAATATGATGTTTATCATGACTCCCTCACCGGCATGAAAAACCGCCTTTTTTTCTGGGACGATCTCAACAAAATTAATCTTCAGGCAGATAAAAACCACGTCCCCGTCACGGTGATGTTATTTGATTTAGACCGCTTCAAAGAGGTCAACGATACCTATGGCCATGATACGGGAGATTTGCTGTTGAATCAGGTATCCCGACGGCTGACCTCGATGAGCAGCGCAACGGATACGTTTTACCGTTTGGGCGGCGATGAATTCGCCCTTCTCTCCAGCGGACTCACGGAAACCGCCGCCGTTTCGCGCGCCAAAGAAATCAGCGATCATATCAGCCAGCCCTATACGATTAATAATCAGCTGATAAAAATTGCCACCTGCGTGGGCATCGTTTTATCAGATAATGAACGACGCTCTGATTATCTTTACAAATTTGCCGACCTGGCCCTCTACGAAGCGAAAAAAGAAGGTTCGCAGCAGATCAAAGTCTTCCGGCAGTGGATGCTGCAAAGACTGCAGGAAAGCAGGACCCTTGAACATGATATGGCTCTGGCGATCGATCACAATGAATTCGTTGTGTATTACCAGCCTATTGTCGATGCATTCAGCAATGAAATTTACGGCTATGAAGCGCTTATTCGCTGGATACACCCGGTGAAAGGGATACTCGCGCCAGATTATTTTATTTCCGTCGCTGAAAAAACGGGGATGATCAATGAGATCGGCAAGTCGGTGCTTGAGATGGCCTGCCGGGAAGCGGTGTCCTGGGCGGTGCCGGCCAGGATCTCGGTGAATGTCTCACCCGTTCAGCTAGGCACTAAATCGTTTACCACGATGGTACAGTCCATTCTGAAAGAGACGGGGCTACCGGCCAACCGACTTGAGTTAGAGGTAACAGAGTCTTCGCTCTTCAGTGACAGCAACATGCCGATCACTATTCTCAAAAAGCTCCGGGCACTGGGCGTAAAAATTTCCATCGATGATTTCGGAACGGGATATTCCTCGCTTTCACGACTGAGTGAACTGAATTTTGATAAAATTAAAATCGACAAATCCTTTGTGAACCCGATATCCACGCAGGATGATGCCCTAAATATCGTTAAGTTGATTACCGGCATGGCGAAGAGCCTCAATATGCGGGTCATTGCTGAAGGTGTTGAAACCGAAGCGCAGCTTGAACGTCTTCAGGCGCTTGGCTGCGATCTCGTGCAGGGATACCTGTTCGGAAAACCACAGGCTGAGATTGACAGGAAGATTAGATACGGTTGAAATGGTTGTGCGGTTGTTTCTGGCCCAAAATCATGTAGACGATTGATAATCAAAGGTTAAACAATGAAAAAAACAGCCCCGGCCTATACGCCTGTTGATTTATCTCGTTGGCCAAGGAAGGAGCATTTTGAAGTCTTCCAGTCATTTGCTGAATGCACAATTAACCAAACCGTTCTGATCGACATTACCGCGCTGCGAAAACATATCAAAGCGGTGGGCTGGAAGTTTTACCCCACTATCATTTTTCTCCTGTCTAACATCATGAACCGGCATCCTGAGTTCCGCATGGCCATGAAGGACAATGAGCTCGTCGTCTGGAATGAAATTCATCCAAGCTATACGATTTTCCATCCCGAAACGGAGACGTTTTCGTCATTGTGGAGCCACTATGACGGCAATATTCATCACTTCCAGAACACGTATGCAGAAGATACGGCCCGCTATGGAAATAACCTTTCTTACTGGCCCAAGGAAGAGTCACGGGAAAATGTCTTTTTCGTGTCGTCGATTCCGTGGGTAACGTTTACGAACTTTAATATGAACATTGCGCACATGAAGAACTTCTTTTCGCCTATGTTCACGTTTGGAAAATACTACGAGCAGGATGGAAAAGTGCTGTTGCCGCTCGCGGTGCAGGTCCATCATTCGGTGTGCGATGGCTTCCATGTGGCAAGGATGTTTAATGAGTTACAGGAGATGTGTGATGGTTTGTCGGGGCTGTCAGAGGAACCTGGCGCATGATGCCTAAGAAGTGTTGATGTTTTCCTTCTGTCGGGAGTGAGTGAGAAGCCTACCGGCCTTTCATCATTTTATGCGCTTTCCATGTGAGGCCAAGTGGAATCAGATACCAGACCGCAATAACGCCAATAATTGCAACAGGTAAGTAATATAATAGCAGCGAGGGCGTATAAAAGACGGGAAGGAAAATCAGCGGTGCAAGGATAAGCATCAGACAGATAATCCCTCCATAAAAACGCTTGCTCAGTTCATCTATTAATGTTGAAAGCGTTTCGCCAGTATTTTCATTACTACTCAATACCTCTTTCAGACGAGACAATTGCTTATTCGAAAAACCATTATCCAGTAGATCTTTTTCCGTTAGTTCACTGGTCATTTGCTCGCCTATCTTCATGGTGTTATGTTCATGCAAGAATACCCTTAAGATGAGCTTTTTTAAACACTAGCCCAACTGAGGAATTACCAGAGATAGCAGACAGGATTGAGGATCAATAAGCACTATGAATCGCCACAGGTTTAACAGACGCCTCAGAGTCATGTTGGACTGACCCCATCCCGGTAGACGATCCTGCACGTACTCCAGGACGTTTGATACGTCGAACAATGAAAAATAGAGAATTACCGCGTGAAGTCTCAGGGTTTGATTATGTATTCGTTCCGCTGAAATCAGACGTTGGGAAAGCATTTCCTGTTGTCTTCGACCTTATTGCACGTAAAATGACCAGACACATTTTGGGAAGGAGTCTTTAATGGATATTGCGCTGCTCAACAGGGGCTGGAACAGAACATGGTCAGATACCATGGTGAATCTGGAAGCCCGGAAACTCGTCGAAACAGCAAATCGGCTATCAGCATTCTATTTGCAAGATGGGATAACACGTATCAAGTTTGTTGGAGAGATAAAACAGGTTGTAGATAAAGAATTTGAAACAGCACGACGAGCTAAAACCGATGAAGAATGTATTGTATGCATCAAAAATCTTCGTGCTGAAACAGACAACCTGCTTGAACAAGAGCGTCTGTTAAAAACCAAGTCCGCACAGCTTTACGCGAAGGTCGAGTTTGTTAAGGAAAATAATAAAATCGTCGGTTATGTTATATCCGCTGTAAATGTGGTGCTATCAGGCGTGGTTCTCTTTGGTGGCTTTATGATGTTATCCACTATGGGGCCGATTGGTATGCTGGCTGGGGCAGTCCTGATTGCCGATGGAATGAACGGATTAACGAAAGAAGTGCTCAACTTTGATCAGCCAGCAGGACATATACCCTCGCAAGGTATCATTGCTGACTCCGCGATGCATACGGCCCAGTTCATGGGATTTAATCCTAACACGGGCTTGGCTCTCTATAATGGTGTTACTCTTGGTGCCAGTGTGTACAGCATTGTTGGACTCGCTCGAAAAACTGGAGCCTGGAGATTATTCCGCTGGCTTCCACACGATTACTATCGCAAAGTCAGCACAATGAGCACTCCTAAGCTAACAATGAAGATTGTCGGTTATGGTGTTAAAGCAAAAGTGATTTTCGATCTATTGACAACCGAAAATGGAACCAGTTAATCCTTGATAGTTTTTCGGTAACGCCAGGATTTATAGGAAATTACCGGCGGCTGTGCAAAGGACATAATGGCAACCCCAAAGATCATCGCCAGCCCCCATGCAAATGCTCTATCAGGTGAGCTGAAGACGATAAGTAGCAGTAGGATTAAGGCACACACAGCCACCACTCCCGCTAAGGTAACAAATCGCCTAGCGAGGTCATTTATGGCCTCTCCAAGCGTTCCTCCATATTTTTCAATATTGCTTTTTATCTTCTGCAATTCGGGCTGCGTAAACCCTGAACGTAACAAAGCCTCATCAGTCACTTTCATATCGTCTCGTCCCTTATCTTCCAGAAGTGCTTTCCCAATCGCTGATTGTACAAGCAATCATACTGATGAACTTTACAGCAATCCACATGATGTTTGTGCAATGTATCAGATTTAAGACAATAGAAGCCATAAAGCCCCGTTAGTGGTACAAGCAACAAGCGGAGCGTAGCGACTTCATCAGGCCAACCTAGTTGGTTTCGCTTTGCGAAAGTCACCAGTGACCAAATCAGATTGTCAGAGAGATCACACCTTATCAGGGTGCTCGTGTACCTTTCGGAGCGTGAGCGAAGCGCTGGCAGAGCCGGATCTGTTGCTACCGGGGCATTACCACTATTCACCTGTTTACGCAGCCACAAGGCCGCACATCGGGCTTAAATGCGTGTGATCAATCTGTTTCGGGATGGTTTAGAGACGTTGGCAGCGTCATCAGCTTCGAGTTGATAGCGGTTCGTGGGGACTGTTCACGCTTTGTACCTGTTCGAGCTTTACAACTACAGGCCGCTACGTGCTAACATCCCTGAATAGCCACTGTTAACCATAGCGGCAACTGTTGGTCATAGAATCCCTTAAAAAAAGGTTGTATCTTGAGAACAAAAATCGTCTTAACTTATTGTTTTTAAAGGATTTTGTTGTGTGAGTGCCGATAATAGGAGTCGAACCTACGACCTTCGCATTACGAATGCGCTGCTCTACCAACTGAGCTATATCGGCCCTGAGAGGCCGGTTACGAATGTAACCACGGGGCAAAAGGTTAGATCTATCCGGGTGATGCGTCAATGCCCTTTTGAATCAAACGGCTACTTTTGCATCACCCGTGATTATTTACGCACGAATCGTATCGTCACCGAAGCCGATCCACTTGTATGTGGTCAGCGCTTCCAGCCCCATCGGACCGCGCGCGTGCAGTTTCTGCGTGCTAACCGCCACCTCAGCGCCGAGGCCGAACTGGCCGCCGTCGGTGAAGCGAGTTGAGGCATTAACGTATACCGCAGAAGAATCCACCTCGTTCACGAAGCGATCGGCATTGCGCAGCGTACGCGTCAGGATGGCGTCAGAATGCTGCGTGCCATGCTCACGGATGTGCGCAATGGCGTCGTCAAGGTCGGTAACGATTTTCACGTTCAGATCCAGTGACAGGAACTCGTCGTCGTACTGCTCCGCGTTGACGGGAACGACGTTAGCCGGGCCATCCTGCAGCAGTTCGAGCGCACTGGCGTCAGCATGCAGCGTCACGCCGCTCTCTGCCATCTGTTTGCTCAGGGCCGGCAGGAAGGTGTTCGCAATATCCTGATGCACCAGCAGCGTTTCTACGGTGTTACAGGTGCTTGGACGCTGGGTTTTCGCGTTAACGATAATCTTCAGCGCCGGTGCAATCTCAGCGCTGTCGTCGACCACGATGTGACACACTCCAATACCGCCGGTGATCACCGGAATCGTCGACTGCTCGCGGCACAGCTTGTGCAGGCCCGCGCCGCCGCGTGGGATCAGCATGTCGATGTATTTATCCATGCGCAGCATCTCGTTGACCAGCGCGCGGTCTGGGCTCTCGATCGCCTGTACGGCACCCGCCGGTAAGCCACACTCCTCCAGCGCCTGCTGAATGACTTTTACCGTTGCGGCGTTGGTGCGCCAGGTCTCTTTCCCACCGCGCAGAATAGCGGCGTTGCCGGTTTTCAGGCACAGGGAGGCGACATCCACCGTCACGTTTGGACGGGCTTCATAAATAACGCCGATAACGCCGAGCGGCACGCGGCGGCGCTCCAGGCGTAAACCGCTGTCGAGCAGCCCGCCGTCGATCACCTGCCCTACCGGGTCGGCCAGATTGCAGACCTGACGAACATCGTCGGCGATGCCTTTCAGGCGTGCCGGATTCAGCGCCAGACGGTCGAGCATCGCTTCGCTCAGACCGTTGCGACGCGCTTCCAGTAAATCCTGCTCGTTAGCGAGCAAAATCTCCTGGGACTGTGATTCCAGATAATCAGCGATTTTTTCCAGCACGCGGTTTTTCTCGCGGCTGGAAAGGAGCGCCAGTTTGTAAGAGGCGGCCTTCGCGGCGGCGCCCATTTGTTCCAGCATGTTCTGGCTCCTTAACGAATAATCATGTCATCGCGATGCACGGCAACCGGACCATATTCATAGCCCAGAATGGCGTCGATCTGCTGTGAGTGGTGACCCGCGATGCGGCGCAGGGCATCGCTGTTATAGCGGCTTACGCCGTGGGCGATGTCGCGGCCTTCGAGGTTACGGATACGGATCACTTCACCACGGGAGAAGTTGCCTGTCACGCTTTTAATTCCTTTAGGAAGTAATGAACTTCCTCGTTCCAGAATCGCGGCGGTTGCCCCTTCATCGACGACGAGTTCGCCCGCAGGCGGCGCGCCAAATATCCAGCGTTTACGGTTTTCCAGCGGGGATTCCTGAGCGTGGAAGCGGGTGCCGACCGAGATGCCTTCCATCACGTCACCAATCACGCCAGGGCGGCTGCCCGCCGCAATGATGGTGTCGATACCGGCGCGGCACGCCACGTCAGCGGCCTGCAGCTTGGTCCCCATGCCGCCCGTTCCGAGGCCGGACACGCTGTCACCGGCGATGGCGCGCAGCGCATCGTCGATACCGTGAACGTCGGTAATCAGCTCGGCATCCGGGTTAGAGCGCGGATCGGCAGTGAACAGCCCCTGCTGATCGGTCAGAAGCAGTAATTTATCGGCACCGGCCAGAATGGCGGCCAGCGCAGAGAGGTTATCGTTATCGCCTACTTTGATTTCAGCGGTAGCAACGGCATCGTTCTCGTTAATGACCGGAACGATATTGTTGTCCAGCAGCGCGCGCAGGGTATCGCGGGCGTTCAGGAAGCGCTCTCTGTCTTCCATATCCGCACGCGTCAGCAGCATCTGCCCGACGTGGATGCCATAGATAGAGAACAGCTGTTCCCAGAGTTGAATGAGTCGGCTTTGCCCCACGGCGGCCAGCAGCTGTTTGGAGGCTATCGTCGCGGGGAGTTCGGGGTAACCCAGGTGTTCACGCCCGGCGGCAATCGCCCCGGAGGTCACAATCACAATACGATGCCCTGCGGCATGTAACTGAGCGCACTGACGTACAAGCTCAACAATGTGGGCGCGATTTAGGCGGCGCGATCCGCCTGTTAAAACACTGGTACCGAGTTTTACCACCAGCGTCTGGCTGTCACTCATGATTCTCTGCCGTTCAACGATAAGGGAAAGTAATGTCGAACGAACGTTTTAGCAGGAGTCAGCCCCGTTGCCAACTGCCTTAGCACATCGCGAAACACTTTGTTGCGCGGGATCAGGAAGCGTAGCGGGAGAATTTGACACTTTTATTACCGAAATAATAAATCACAGTTTTTTAAAATTATTCTTAGTTTGTCATAAAAGTTTCATTCCAGAACGATAAAACCCTTCCTGTTTTTTCACGGGACTTAAGCATGAGCTTATCGTCCAGCGAATTTTTTAGCGCGTTTATAAGACAGGATCGAAAATGAAAAAGAGCACTCTGGCATTAATGGTTATGGGCGTAGTGGCTTCTGCATCCGTTCACGCAGCTGAAGTTTATAATAAAGATGGTAATAAGCTGGACGTGTACGGCAAAGTGAAAGCCATGCACTACATCAGCGATGATGCCACCAAAGATGGCGATCAGACTTACGTTCGTTTCGGTTTTAAAGGCGAAACCCAGATTAACGATCAGCTGACGGGCTATGGCCGTTGGGAATCTGAATTTGCGGGTAACAAAGCCGAGAGCGACTCCTCTCAGAAAACCCGTCTGGCGTTCGCGGGCCTGAAGCTGAAAAACTTTGGTTCTCTGGATTACGGTCGTAACCTGGGTGCCCTGTATGACGTTGAAGCATGGACCGACATGTTCCCTGAGTTCGGCGGCGACTCTTCCGCGCAGACCGATAACTTCATGACCAAGCGTGCGACCGGTCTTGCTACCTACCGTAACACCGATTTCTTCGGCGCGGTTGACGGTCTGGACATGACCCTGCAGTACCAGGGCAAAAACGAAAACCGTGACGCCAAGAAACAGAACGGTGACGGTTTTGGTACCTCTCTGACCTATGACTTCGGCGGCAGCGATTTCGCCGTCAGCGGCGCTTACACCAACTCTGACCGCACCAATGCGCAGAACCTGTTGGCGCGTGGCCAGGGCCAGAAAGCAGAAGCCTGGGCAACCGGTCTGAAATATGACGCGAACGATATTTATCTGGCAGCGATGTATTCAGAAACCCGCAATATGACGCCAATTTCTGGCGGATTTGTAAATAAAGCGCAAAACTTTGAAGTGGTCGCACAATATCAGTTCGACTTTGGTCTGCGCCCGTCCCTGGGTTATGTCCAGTCTAAAGGCAAAGATATCGAAGGTATTGGTGACGAAGATCTGGTGAAATACATTGACGTTGGCGCGACCTATTACTTCAACAAAAATATGTCCACCTTTGTTGATTATAAAATCAACCAGATTGACGACAAAAATAAACTGGGCGTGAGCAGCGATGACATCGTTGCCCTGGGTATGACCTACCAGTTCTGATGATGCGAAATAAAAAACCGGCCTGTGCCGGTTTTTTTTATTTCGGGGATTAATGCGGACTGGTGCCCTCACCCCGGCCCTCTCCCACGGGGAGAGGGAGAAAACCATCATTTTTTTGTAGGCCGGGTAAGGCGAAGCCGCCACCCGGCGCTGTGACACCATCAGGCAGTCAGCTTCACCGCTTCACTGGAAAAGTTATCTGCGGGCTCGAGCTTGAGATCCAGAGTCGCCAGCAGTGCGCGAGCCTTATCATGGAACTCTTTTAGCGTATATTCCAGGCGGTCAATCACTTCCTGATCTTTAATAGAGGTGGCCTGCCAGTTGCCGTCTTTATTAAACAGGCCAAACTGGTAGCTATACGTAAAGCGTTTTTCCTCTGCTTCCATTTCCATCCACCAGCCCCAGAATTCACGTTTTTCGGGTGCAGGCTTCACGTTGACGCATACAGCCAGGCAGTCGAAAAAAAAGCGATTCTCTTCACACTGCTCTTCTCGAATATACGGGCCGAGAGCCATAAACTTCTTAATCAGTCTACTTTTCGGGTGTCCACTCGGTAACGTCATTGCGATCTCCTTTTGTGAAGCCACTGTTTTACCAAACCAGCAAAATTTAGCAATCTATTAACACAATCTCTGAGCGATCCAGCGCGTAATCTCTTTCAGCGCTTTATCGAAATTCTGATAGACCGGGCTGAACGGCACTTCTAGCAATTTGCCATCCGCAGATGACGACGTGATTAAGCGCGACTCTTCTTCCGGACTGAACGGATCGTTTTTCCAGAATCCCGACAGCATCGGCGTTGGGCAGCGGCGTCCCAGCAACCCTTGCGTTTTTAACGAGTAGCGATTGAGCTCAACGCGCAGCGCTTCGTCTGATGCATCATGCATGCCAAGACGGCTGGCCAGCACATCAAGGTACATTTCAGGTACGCTCCCCTGGCGTGCAGGATCGCTGAGCAGGGCGTGAACGACCGGACCAAGGCAGGCGACGGCTTTCAGGCGAGAAGATTCAAGATAAGCCAGACGCACCGCGACGTTTGCACCAAAGCGGAAGCCAAATGCCGCCACGCGGGTGTGGTCGACCCACGGAATGTTTTCCAGCGCTTTTAGCGCATGCTGGTGCAGCAGGCTGGAATCCTGAGTCAGTTTCCATTTGGAGGAGAAGCCGATTGAGGGCATATCCAGCGTCAGCATGGCGATCCCTTTTGGTGCGAAGTAGCGCTCATACAGGCTGTAATAATCGATTTGCAACGAATCCAGCCCACCGCACATAAGGACGGTCGGGAACGGGCCTTCACCTTCAGGCATATGCAGGAATCCGGTAATGGATGACCCACCCGGAATGGTAAACTCGAGTTCGCGCATCTGGCCCGGCAGGCGTTGAGCCGCCTCTTCATAGGCGCGATTCGCCAGCGCCTGTGCCTGCTCGGCCAACTCATCACCTTTCAGATGTGGATACGCGGCAATGGCGTAGAGATTGGCCGCATGCAGCCAGTGCTTGCCGCTGCGCGTGGCATCCTCTTCCTGGCTGGCTTTTTGCTGCCAGAGCATCGCCTGTTTAGACCACTCGTAGATCCAGTTTCCGCCGCGATAGCCCACTACCGTATCATAGAGTTCGCTGTCGGTACGCTCGGCTTCACTCATCACGATACGCGCCTGCACATCAAGGATTTCACGGGGATCGATACCGCGCCAGACCCACATCAGGCGGTTAATCATACGATACCAGTGGGGCACGTTTTTACCGTCTAACGCGGACTGGACGGCAGGCTGGGTCCCCGGATTAAAGCGACGCACCAGCGTCGACGTTTCAGGGTGTTTGAAACGGGGTTTGAAAAGTGTCTCGGTGAGATTCGCCTGCGTCATTGCGTTGCCTCCATGAATACGTCATATGAAGACTATTGTAACGCGTGGCAGGCCAAAAAGAACAACGCCCGGCATTGCCGGGCGTGTAAAGTTACGTACTGGGATTAACGGCCTGAAATCGGCGGTACGAAGACCACGCCCATATCCCATGGCTGTTCAATCCAGGTATCCTGCGGGATATCAATCACGTAATCGTCAACCAGTGGGCGACCCGCCGGTTTTGCGAAGATAGTGACGAAATGTGCTTTCGGATACATTTCGCGGATAGCGACCGCAGTACCGCCGGTATCTACCAGGTCATCAATCACGATGAAACCTTCACCGTCGCCTTCCGCGCGTTTCAGCACGGTCAGCTCACGCTGGTTGTCATGGTCATAGCTGGAGATGCAAACGGTATCGACATGACGAATACCCAGCTCACGTGCCAGCAGCGCCCCCGGTACCAGACCGCCACGACTGACGGCAATAATGCCTTTCCACTGTTCGGAAGGCATCAGACGCGCAGCCAGTTTGCGTGCGTGAATCTGCAACATGTCCCAGGTGACGACGTATTTTTCGCTCATGTGAAGTGTCCCAGCCTGTTTTTATACGGCTTAAAAAGTGTTCGAGGGGGAAATAGGTTGCGCGAGATTATAGAGATCTGGCGCACTAAAAACCAGTGTTTAGCGCCCTCTGCCTGTGTTTTTACATGCTTTATGCTACCAGCCAGCAGAGAAAGTGGTATTCTCAGTTTCATCTCGCAAGCCTGACTTGTGGTAACTATTAACCTGCTAACCCTGTGACCTGCAACCCTGTTTGCAGCGCCTCGACAAGGAGACTTATCGTGTCTGAACTGTCTCAACTATCTCCGCAGCCGCTGTGGGATATTTTTGCCAAAATCTGCTCCATTCCACACCCTTCCTACCATGAAGAACAGCTTGCCGAACATATTATGGGCTGGGCGAAGGAAAAAGGTCTGCATGCGGAACGTGACCAGGTTGGCAACATTCTGATCCGCAAACACGCCACCGCAGGCATGGAAAACCGCAAACCGGTTGTGCTGCAGGCGCACCTGGACATGGTGCCACAGAAGAACAACGACACCGTTCACGACTTCACCAAAGACCCAATCCAGCCGTACATCGACGGCGACTGGGTGAAAGCACGCGGCACCACCCTGGGCGCGGATAACGGCATCGGTATGGCCTCTGCGCTGGCGGTACTGGCTGACGACAGCGTTGAGCACGGTCCACTGGAAGTGCTGCTGACCATGACCGAAGAAGCGGGCATGGACGGCGCGTTCGGTCTGCAGGCGAACTGGCTGCAGGCAGATATCCTGATCAACACCGACTCCGAAGAAGAAGGTGAGATCTACATGGGCTGCGCGGGCGGGATTGATTTCATCTCTACCCTGCCGCTGTCGCGCGAAGCGATTCCTGCCAGTTTCCAGACCTTCAAGCTGACGCTGAAAGGTCTGAAAGGCGGCCACTCCGGCGGCGATATTCACCTGGGTCTGGGCAACGCCAACAAGCTGCTGGCGCGCTTCCTGGCAGGCCATGCGGCTGAGCTGGATCTGCGTCTGGTTGATTTCAACGGCGGTACCCTGCGCAACGCGATCCCACGCGAAGCCTTCGCCACCGTGGCAGTACCGGCGGCAAAAGCCGACGAGCTGAAAAAACTCTCCACCGTATACCTGGATATCCTGAAAAACGAACTGTCGGCGAAAGAGAAGAACCTGACCGTGGTGCTGGAATCCGTCTCCACGGATAAAGCCGCGCTGACCGCGAAGTCTCGTGACACCTTCGTTCAGCTGCTGAACGCGACGCCAAACGGCGTGATCCGCAACTCTGACGTGGCGAAAGGCGTGGTGGAAACCTCACTGAACGTGGGCGTGGTGACCATGAGCGACGACAGCGCGGAAATCATCTGCCTGATCCGCTCCCTTATCGACAGCGGTAAAGAGTACGTGGTGAGCATGCTGGAATCTCTGGGCACGCTGGCGGGCGCGAAAACGTCTGCAAAAGGCAGCTACCCGGGCTGGCAGCCGGATGCAAGTTCTCCGGTGATGGCGCTGGTGCGTGAAACCTATCAGCGTCTGTTCAACAGCACCCCGAACATTCAGGTGATCCACGCCGGTCTGGAATGTGGTCTGTTCAAGAAGCCGTATCCGGATATGGATATGGTGTCCATCGGGCCAACCATTACCGGACCGCACTCGCCGGATGAGCAGGTTCATATCGAAAGCGTCGGTCACTACTGGACGCTGCTGACTGAACTGCTGAAAGCGATCCCCGTTAAGTAATTCCCTCACCCCAGCCCTCTCCCAAAGGGAAAGGGTGAACAACGTAGGCCCGGTAAGCATAGCGCACCGGGCTTTTTTACAATCCTAATACCAGCTGTCGCTCTAACTGCGGATCCAGCAGCGTGACGTGCAATCCCACCAGCCTTACTCCTCGCCCGCCTCGTCTTTCTTCCCATGCCTTTTTTGCCGTCGCGATAAGATCGTCTTTATTCAGTCGCGGCCAGACGTGTTCCTGCGTGGTCTGCTGGAAGTCGTTGAATTTTAATTTGATACCCTGACGGGCAATCAGCAGGTCTGGCTTCACCTTGCTTAAGCGTCGCTCCAGCTCCGGGTAGAGCTGTTCTGTGATAATGGTTTCGCATTCGGACCAGTCATGAATATCTTCAATGAGGGTGCGCTCAACGCCGACGGATTTCCGCAGCCGTTCGCTGTTCACATCGCGATCGTCAATCCCCTGGCTGCGCTCCCACAGCACGCGGCCAAACTTCCCGAAGCGCTTGAGCAGCATGGCG
Organism: Enterobacter sp. NFIX59; assembly: GCF_900113755.1. NCBI lineage: Bacteria > Pseudomonadati > Pseudomonadota > Gammaproteobacteria > Enterobacterales > Enterobacteriaceae > Enterobacter > Enterobacter sp. NFIX59. The sequence continues at coordinate 1,755,384 of NZ_FOQN01000001.1, forward strand.
AGGTCGCTTCGCTGCACGTCTTCGCAGGTCCGTAGCCCCATGCTTTCCAGCTTTGCGGCGGAGACTTTCCCGACGCCGGGGATTTTACCGAGCGGTAGCGTTTTCAAAAACACAGGCACCTCTTCCGGCGTGATGACGTACTGGCCGTTGGGCTTATTTAAATCGGAGGCGATTTTGGCGAGGAATTTAACGGGCGCGACCCCCGCCGATGCCGTCAGATTCAGCTCGTTGAAAATCGTCTGGCGGATCTCCTGCGCCATCAGCGTGGCGGAGCCGTGGCAATGCACGCTGTCGGTCACATCGAGATAGGCTTCGTCCAGCGACAGCGGCTCTATCAGAGAGGTATAGCGGGAAAAGATTTCTCGAATATGAAGGGAAGCCTCTTTATAGGCGTCGAACCGCCCGGGCAGAAGCGTGAGATGAGGGCAAAGCTTTAAGGCCATCGCCGTCGGCATGGCGCTGCGCACGCCAAATTTGCGCGCAGGATAGTTGGCGGTGCTGATGACACCACGCTGAACGCGGCTGCCGCCAATGGCGATGGGAATATCCCGCAGCGCCGGGTTGTCACGCATCTCCACTGCGGCAAAAAAGCAGTCCATATCGACATGGATTATTTTGCGCATAGTAAGCCCTCACTCATCACTGGATAAGTATACAGTAAACAAATGAGGATTGAGAAGTGTACGTGTGAATCGTCGGGTGGTGGCTTCGCCTTACCCGACCTGGCAGATTAAATGATGCGCTGCTGCTCGCGGGCCATTCTTTTTTTCCGCGCATCGCACGGTTCCGGGCAGTCGCAGACCTTTTCCATCCCAATGGAGGAAATACCGCCGCAGCTGCCCTGAATGCTTTTCCGTTTAACTATCCAGCCTAACGACATGCCGAAGATGACAAGCACAAACACCACAAAGGTTGCCAGAAACGTCAGCATCATCAGCCTCCAAAATCATCGAGCATGATGTTCTCATCTTCAACGCCGAGATCTTTCAGCATCTTAATCACGGCGGCGTTCATCATCGGCGGACCACACATATAGAACTCGCAGTCCTCGGGTGCAGGGTGCTGTTTGAGGTAGTTTTCATACAGCACGTTGTGGATGAACCCCGTATAGCCCGTCCAGTTATCTTCCGGCTGCGGATCGGAGAGCGCCACATGGAAGGTAAAGTTCGGGTTTTCACGCGCCAGCTGTTCAAACTCGTCGTCATAGAACATTTCGCGCAGCGAACGCGCCCCGTACCAGAAGCTGATTTTACGCTTGCTGCCGAGCCGCTTGAGCTGGTCAAAAATGTGCGAGCGCATCGGGGCCATTCCCGCCCCGCCGCCGATAAAGACCATTTCCGCATCAGTATCTTTCGCAAAGAACTCCCCGAACGGACCGGAGATGGTCACCTTATCTCCCGGCTTCAGAGACCAGATGTATGACGACATCACGCCCGGCGGTGCATCCGGCACATTCGGTGGCGGCGTGGCGATACGCACGTTGAGCATGATAATGCCCTTCTCTTCCGGATAGTTGGCCATCGAGTAGGCGCGCAGCGTCGGCTCTTTTACCTCGGATACAAAGCGGAAGAGATTGAATTTGTCCCAGTCGGCGCGGTATTCATCCGGCACATCGAAGTCCGCATACGCCACGGTATGCTCAGGACACTCAATCTGAATGTAACCCCCGGCGCGGAACGGAACATCTTCCCCTTCCGGTACGCGCAGCTTCAGCTCTTTAATAAAGGTGGCTTTGTTATCATTAGAGATAACCTCGCACTCCCATTTTTTAACGCCGAAGATCTCTTCCGGCAGCTCAATCTTCATGTTCTGGCGCACCGCGACCTGGCAGGCCAGACGGCAACCCTCTTTTGCCTCACGCTTAGTGATATGCGCCAGCTCGGTGGGCAAAATATCGCCACCGCCCTCTTTTACCGTCACGCGGCACTGCCCGCAGGAGCCGCCGCCGCCGCAGGCTGAGGAGACAAAAATACCGTTACCGGAGAGCGTGTTGAGCAGTTTATCTCCCGCAGGCGTGCGGATCTGATTCTGCGGATCGTCATTAATATCAATCACCACGTCGCCGGAATTCACCAGCTTCGCGCGCGCCGCCAGAATGAGTCCTGACAGCACCAGTACAATCAGCGTGAACATCACCACGCCAAGAATAATTTCCATCTGTTAGCCCTTATAGCTGCACACCGGAGAAGGACATAAAGCCCAGCGCCATCAGCCCGGTGGTGATAAAGGTGATCCCTAAGCCACGCAGACCCGCAGGCACGTTGGCATATTTCATTTTCTCGCGGATCCCCGCCATGGTGACAATCGCCAGCATCCAGCCGATGCCGGAACCAAAACCGTACACCACGGATTCACTGAAGTTGTAATCACGCTGAACCATAAACGAGACGCCGCCAAAGATGGCGCAGTTCACCGCGATCAGCGGCAGGAAGATCCCCAGCGCGTTGTACAGCGACGGGAAGTACTTATCGAGGATCATTTCGAGGATTTGCACCAGCGCTGCGATCACCCCGATAAAGGTGATGAAGTTCAGGAAGCTGAGATCAACTCCTTCCACCAGCGCGCCGTCCCGCAGCACGAAGTTGTACACCAGATTGTTAATCGGAACCGAAAGTCCCAACACAACGGTGACCGCCACCCCCAGGCCAAATGCCGTGGAGACCTTTTTAGACACGGCCAGGAACGTACACATGCCGAGGAAAAACGCGAGCGCCATGTTTTCAACAAACACCGCGCGCACAAACAAACTCAGGTAATGAGCCATCGTCGGTTACTCCTTTTCCTGCTGTTCTGGCTTCAGCGTACGAATCAGCCAGATCAGCAAACCGATAATGAAAAATGCGCTAGGGGCCAACAGGAACAGGCCGTTTGGCAGATACCAGCCACCGTTCTGTACCGTGTCCAGCACCGTGATGCCAAACAGCTTGCCGCTGCCAATCAGCTCGCGCAGGAACCCCACGGTCAGCAGGATCGCGCCGTAGCCCAGGCCGTTGCCGATACCGTCCATAAAGCTCGCCAGCGGCGGCATTTTCATGGCGTAGGCTTCCGCACGCCCCATGACGATACAGTTGGTGATAATCAGCCCGACAAACACCGAGAGCTGTTTGGAGGTTTCATAGGCGAAGGCGCGCAGCAGCTGATCGACCACGATCACCAGCGAGGCGATGATCGCCATCTGCACGATGATCCTCACGCTGTTGGGAATGTGGTGGCGGATCATCGAGATAAACATGCTCGAAAACGCCGTGACCAGCGTGACGGCCAGCGTCATCACCACCGCCGTTTCCAGCTTGGTCGTTACCGCCAGGGCCGAACAGACGCCCAGCACCTGCAGCGTGATCGGGTTATTGGCGAGCAGTGGGCCAATGAGCACCTTTTTCACTTCTTTCAGTTCACCGGTATCAGCCATTGTTCAGCGCTCCTTCACGTACGTTTTTCAGGAAAGGACCAAAGCCCAGCTCGCCCATCCAGAAATCAAAACTGTGCTGCACCCCGTTTGAGGTGAGCGTGGCGCCGGAAAGCCCGTCGACCGCGTAGTCGTCACCGGGACGTGCCGCCCCTTTCATCACCTTCAGCGCAGGCAGACCGTTATCGTCGAGCACTTTCTTGCCGACAAACTGTGCCCGCCAGTTCGGATTTTCCACTTCGCCGCCCAGCCCCGGCGTTTCGCCCTGGTCATAATACGCAATGCCTTTAACGGTGCGGCCATCCGTATCAAGGGCCACAAAGGCATACATCATTGACCACAGGCCGTTGCCGTAGACAGGAAGCACCACTTCCTGAATGCGTTTTTGGGGGTCACGCACCAGGTAAATTTCGGCCAGGTTGCTGCGACGCTTAATCCCGGCCGGATCTTGCGATGCCTCGAGCGTCACGCTCATCTGCGGATCTTTCAGCGCCAGCGCCTGGTTGAAGGTTGCCGGGTCTTTATCCAGCAGTTCACCCGTTTTTAAATCCACCAGCCGCGCGGAAATACGTTCGGCAAAGACGGCCGAAACGTCGTCTGCGCTCATTCCTTCCTGCATCAGCCCGGCCACGGCCAGAATGTTGCGCTGTTTATCCAGCGCGCGTTGCTCCTGCTGCAGAGGTTTTAACCCGACGGCAGAACCGGCCACGACGATGGAACAGACCAGACAGAGCACCAGCACCACCAGCAGCGTTTTGCTGATGCTGTCGTTATTTTTTACCTCAGCCACGCGCCTTCCTCCGCTTGATGTTGGCCCGCACCACCAGGTAGTCGAACAGCGGCGCAAACAGGTTGGCAAACAGAATGGCCAGCATCATCCCTTCCGGATAGGCCGAGTTGACCACGCGGATCAGGACACACATCGCGCCAATGAGCACGCCATAGCTCCATTTACCTTTGTCTGTAAACGAGGCCGAGACCGGGTCCGTCGCCATGAACATCATGCCGAACGCGAAGCCCCCCAGCACCAGATGCCAGTACCACGGCATGGAGAACATCGGGTTGGTAGTAGAACCGATAACGTTGAACAGGGTGGCGGTCAGCACCATGCCGATCATCACGCCCGCCACAATCCGCCAGGAGGCCACACGTCCGAAAAGAATGATCGCCCCGCCAAGCAAAATCATCAGCGTCGAGACTTCACCGATGGAGCCCGGAATGTTGCCAATAAAGGCATCAAGCCAGGTGACTGGCTGACCCGTCGCGTTGTTCACCAGCGTTTCGCCACCGTGGGCTGCCCACTGTGAAAGCGGCGTCGCGCCGGAAAAACCGTCTGCCGCCGTCCAGACCAGATCGCCTGAGATTTGCGCCGGATAGGCAAAGAAGAGGAACGCACGTCCCGCCAGCGCCGGGTTGAGGAAGTTCCGCCCGGTGCCGCCGAAGATCTCTTTGGCAATCACCACGCCGAAACTGATGCCCAGCGCTGCCTGCCAGAGCGGTAAGGTGGGCGGGACAATCAGGGCAAACAGAATCGAGGTCACGAAGAAGCCTTCGTTGATCTCGTGTTTACGGATGATGGCAAACAGCACTTCCCAGAAGCCGCCCACGATAAATACCGTGAGGTAAATCGGCAGGAAGAACACCGCGCCCAGCGTCATCATACTGATCCAGCCCGCGTCTGCAGCGAAGCTCACCCCTAACGAATGGGCCAGACGGTAGTGCCAGTCAGACTGGAGCACCTGCGCCAGCTGCTGTGCATCGTACATGTGGTGCAGCGCCGGAATGGTCTGCAGACCGACGTTGTACATCCCCCAGAACATCGCCGGGAAGACCGCAAACCACACCAGGATCATCATCCGCTTAAGGTCGATGGCGTCGCGAACGTGCGCCGCGCCTTTCGTCACCAGCCCCGGCGTGTAGAAAATGGTCGCCGTTGCTTCATACAGCGGGTAGTACTTTTTGAGCTTCCCTTCGGTAAAGTGCGGCTCAATTTTTTCAAAGAGGTGTTTTAAGCCCATCGGTTATCCTTCCTGCTCAATGCGGGTTAACACCTCGCGCAATACCGGTCCATATTCGTATTTTCCAGGACAGACATAGGTACAGAGCGCCAGATCTTCTTCGTCCAGCTCCAGACAGCCCAGCGCCTGCGCGCTGTCGGTATCACCGGCGAGCAGATCGCGCAGCAGCATGGTCGGCAGAATATCCAGCGGCATGACGCGCTCGTAGTTACCAATCGGGACCATGGCGCGCTCGCCACCGTGCGTACTGGTCGAGAAGCTAAACAGCTTATTACGCAGGAAATGGCCCAGCGTGGTGCGGGTGACGGAATATTTTTCCGCACCGGGCAGCACCCAGCCGAACAGCTCTTTCTCACGCCCTTCCTGCACAATGCTGACCTGAAGATGAAAACGTCCCAGATACGCGTGTGCATTGGCAGCATGGCGTCCGCTGAGGACCGAACCGGAAATCAGGCGGTTTTCCCCCTCTTTGGTTTCCCCCACCAGCAGTTCATTGATGTCTGCGCCCAGCAGCGTCTTCACCAGGCGCGGGTGTGCAGCCTGCGGCCCGCCGATGGCAACGATCCGTTCAGCGCAGAGTTCACCCGTAGTAAAAAGCTTACCGATGGCGATGACGTCCTGATAATTCAGATGCCAGACCCGTTTCGTCAGGCTTACCGGCTCAAGAAAGTGGATGTGCGTTCCGACCAGACCCGCCGGATGCGGGCCAGCAAACTCATTAAACGTGACCTGCCCCTGCGGATGCCCGCCAAGCTTGCCGCCGCCGGCCTGGCAAACGTGGACTTTCCCTGACGTGAGGCGGGTTAAAACGGTCAATCCGGCATCGAAGGCTTTGCGCTGTGCCAGGATAACCGGCTGCGGGTCCACGCTAAGCGGATTGGTGTCGATGGCCGTGACGAAAATCGCGGCCGGTTCCGTGCCCGGAACAGGGGATTTGCTGAAGGGACGCGTACGAAGCGCGGTCCATAAACCGGACGCCAGAAGCTGAGCCTGAACGGCGTCACGGCTCAGCGACGCGAGGTCTGCGGCATCGTAATGGGCGAATTCACGCTGTTCGTTGCCTTCAATGCGAATAACCACCGACTGCAGAACGCGTCGTTCGCCACGGTTAATCGCCACAACGGTGCCACTTGCGGGGGCCGTGAACACCACGCCGGGATTTTTTTTGTCCTCAAAGAGCGCCTGTCCTTTGATCACGCGATCGCCTTCCTGTACCAACATAGAAGGTCGCATTCCCAGGTAGTCGTCGCCCACAATGGCGACATGATGGATGCTTGCGCCTGTCGAAACGTGCTGCGCGGGCACGCCTGCAATCGGCAGATCAAGTCCTTTTTTTATTTTAAACATGTGGTTAGCAGGTTTCCATGAACAACAATCCAGTGGCCGCGAAGTGTAACATTTTCCCCTTCTCGCGGGCAGGGAATCCGCCGTCGCGCGCGCCAAATTGCGAGCTAATGCGCAAAGTTCCTGGAGCCATCGCGATTTTGATGGTTTATAAAGTAAAACTAATTTGTAAACTCACCGCCCGGCTCTTGCGAAAATCTATAGCGGTGCTAATGTGAGCGCTCCTAACAGAATAATCTGATTTCGGGTCTCTTTTGCCGTCCTGGCAAGTTGGTCATGGTTTTATCAAGGAACTAGTAGTATGCGTAAAATCGCATTGTTCATTGCGATGCTTCTGATTCCGTGCATGTCGTTTGCCGGACTGCTCAGCAGTAATAGCTCAACGACGCCGGTCAGCAAGGAATATAAACAGCAGTTAATGGGATCGCCGGTTTATATTCAAATCTTCAAGGAAGAACGCACTCTCGATCTGTTTGTGAAAATGGGCGAGACCTATCAGCTGCTTGATAGTTACAAAATTTGTAACTACTCCGGCGGGCTGGGGCCAAAACAGCGTCAGGGCGACTTCAAAAGTCCGGAAGGGTTCTACAACGTTCAGCGCAGCCAGCTCAAGCCTGACAGCCGCTTCTATAAAGCCATTAACATCGGCTTCCCGAATGCCTATGACCGTGCTCACGGTTATGAAGGTAAATACCTGATGATCCACGGTGCCTGCGTGTCTATCGGCTGTTATGCGATGACCGATTCCGGCATTGATGAGATATTCCAGTTCGTGACCGGCGCGCTGGTCTTTGGACAGCCTAGCGTACAGGTCAGCATCTATCCGTTCCGCATGACGGACGCCAACATGGCGCGTCACAAGTACTCATACTACGCGGATTTCTGGAAACAGCTGAAGCCAGGTTACGACTACTTTGAGCAGACCCACAAGCCGCCGGTGGTCTCTATCGTAGATGGCCGTTACGTGGTCAGCAAACCGCTGAGCCACGAAGTCGTCCATCCACAGCTGGCGTCAAATTACACGGTCCCCGAGACAAAATAGTACCCACTCGCCTGGCATAATCTTTTGCCAGGTTTCGTTGCCCGTCAGCGGCTGCGTTGCAATGACTGTGACCACATCGTTCGGTGTGGTCTCCTTCTGAAAGTCTATCTCCACATCCTGATCCAGCAGCGTCGCCACGCCAAACGGCGCACGGCGGGTGATCCAGAACAGATTCGTCGAGCAGAACGCCATCACATAGCGGCCGTCAGAGAGCAGCATGTTGAACACGCCTTTTTCACGCAATTCAGACGCCAGCGTCGCGATGTATTTGAACACGGCAGCCATGTTGCTGGGCGTGCGGGGATAGCGCTCCGTCAGCTTGTGCAGCAGCCAGCAGAAGGCTTTTTCGCTATCCGTTTCGCCGACCGGGCGGAAATTGCCCGTCTCCAGCGACTTATAGCCCGTGAGTTGCCCGTTGTGCGCGTAGGTCCAGTTACGGCCCCACAGCTCGCGGGTAAACGGATGGGTATTTTCCAGCGCCACTTCGCCACGGTTAGCCTGACGGATGTGGGCGATCACCGAGCGGGACTTGATGGGGTAGTCCTGCACCAGTTTGGCAATCGGTGAGTTAAAGCTGGGCTGTGGATCTTTGAACGTGCGACACCCTTTGCCTTCGTAGAAGGTGATGCCCCAGCCGTCTTTATGCGGCCCGGTTCCTCCACCGCGCTGAACCAGCCCGGTGAAACTAAAGCAGATATCGGTTGGCACATTGGCGCTCATCCCGAGCAGTTCGCACATACGTCACCTCCACAACAGCGGGGGCAAGAGTGCCCCCAGCGAAGTCTTACTTAACCATCTCTTTTTCGATCAGCTGGATCAGGATGTGGATCACTTTGATGTGAATTTCCTGAATACGGTCAGCATAACCGAAGTGCGGAACGCGAATTTCAACATCCGCAGTACCGTCCATCTTACCGCCATCTTTACCCGTCAGGGTGATGACTTTCATCCCTTTTTCACGCGCGGCGGCGATCGCTTTGATCACGTTGCCGGAGTTGCCGGAGGTAGAAATCCCCAGCAGCACGTCGCCTTCACGGCCTACCGCTTCAACGTAGCGGGAGAAGATGTGATCGTAACCGAAGTCGTTGCCTACGCAGGAGATGTGGCTCACGTCTGAAATCGCAATCGCCGGGTAGCCCGGGCGGTTTTCGCGATAGCGTCCGGTCAGCTCTTCTGCAAAGTGCATCGCGTCGCAGTGGGAACCGCCGTTACCGCAGGAGAGCACTTTGCCACCGGCTTTGAAGCTGTCGGCCAGCAGGACCGCTGCGCGCTGAATAGCGTGAATATTGGCATCATCTTTCAGAAAGTTCGCCAGCGTTTCCGCCGCTTCGTTCAGTTCGTTACGAATAAGATCCTGGTACATGAGGATAATCCTTCAGTATTGATGAAATAACACAGTGGAGTGTACCGGATAGCGCGAAAAGCGAGAAGCTAAAGCCATGCGAATCGTCCGGCGTTTTGATTTTTTGTGCCGGCTAAAACACGAACAATGTGAACCAGGTTGTAATTATTTTGTAAACACATTGCTAAAGGAATTTACATCAACTACAACCATATCATCACAAGTGGTCAGACCTCCTACAAGCAAGGGAGCTTTTCTTTATGATGATTTTGAGCATTCTCGCAACCGTTGTTCTGCTCGGTGTGTTGTTCTATCACCGCGTAAGTTTATTCCTGAGCAGCCTGATTCTTCTGGCCTGGACGGCTGCGCTTGGCGTCGCAGGTCTCTGGAATATCTGGCTTTTAGTCCCTCTTGCCATCATTCTTCTGCCGTTTAACCTGGCGCCGATGCGTAAATCCATGATCTCTGCGCCGGTGTTCAAAGGCTTCCGCAAAGTGATGCCGCCAATGTCGCGTACCGAGAAAGAAGCGATTGATGCGGGCACTACCTGGTGGGAAGGCGACCTGTTCCAGGGCAATCCGGACTGGAAAAAGCTGCATAACTATCCGCAGCCGCGCCTGACCGCGGAAGAACAGGCGTTTATTGACGGCCCGGTAGAAGAAGCCTGCCGTATGGCAAACGACTTTGCCATCACCCACGAAATGGCCGATCTGCCGCCAGAGCTGTGGGCGTACCTGAAAGAGCATCGCTTCTTCGCGATGATCATCAAGAAAGAGTACGGCGGCCTGGAGTTCTCCGCTTACGCTCAGGCTCGCGTCCTGCAGAAGCTGGCGGGCGTTTCCGGGATCCTGGCGATTACCGTTGGCGTACCTAACTCCTTAGGGCCGGGCGAACTGCTGCAGCATTACGGTACGGAAGAGCAGAAAGATCACTACCTGCCGCGTCTGGCACGCGGTCAGGAAATCCCGTGCTTCGCGCTGACCAGCCCGGAAGCAGGCTCCGATGCGGGCGCGATCCCGGATACCGGCGTGGTCTGCATGGGCGAGTGGCAGGGCGAGCAGGTGCTGGGCATGCGCCTGACCTGGAACAAGCGTTATATCACCCTGGCGCCTATCGCCACCGTGCTGGGTCTGGCCTTTAAGCTCTCTGACCCGGAAAAACTGCTGGGCGGTGAAGAAGATCTGGGCATTACCTGTGCGCTGATCCCAACCTCTACCCCAGGCGTCGAGATTGGTCGTCGTCACTTCCCGCTGAACGTGCCGTTCCAGAACGGTCCGACCCGCGGTCAGGATATCTTTGTGCCGATTGACTACATCATCGGTGGCCCGAAAATGGCCGGTCAGGGCTGGCGTATGCTGGTGGAATGTCTGTCGGTGGGCCGCGGCATTACCCTGCCGTCGAACTCAACCGGCGGTCTGAAGTCGGTCGCGATGGGGATTGGTGCCTACGCTCACATCCGCCGTCAGTTCAAAATCTCCATCGGTAAGATGGAAGGTATCGAAGAGCCGCTGGCGCGTATCGCGGGCAACGCCTACGTGATGGACGCCGCCGCCACGCTGATTACCTACGGCATTATGCTGGGCGAAAAACCAGCCGTACTGTCGGCCATTGTGAAGTACCACTGTACCCACCGCGCGCAGCAGTCAATCATTGACGCGATGGATATTGCAGGCGGTAAAGGCATTATGCTCGGCGAAGGCAACTTCCTGGCGCGCGGCTATCAGGGCGCACCGATTGCCATCACCGTGGAAGGCGCAAACATCCTGACCCGCAGCATGATGATCTTCGGTCAGGGCGCAATTCGCTGCCATCCTTACGTTCTGGAAGAGATGGCCGCCGCGCAGAACAACGACGTGGATGCCTTCGATAAGCTGCTGTTCAAACATATCGGTCACGTGGGCAGCAACAAGGTGCGCAGCTTCTGGCTGGGTCTGACGCGCGGCCTTACCAGCGCCACGCCGACCGGCGATGCGACCAAACGTTATTACCAGCATCTGAACCGTCTGAGCGCCAACCTGGCCCTGCTGTCTGACGTTTCCATGGCGGTGCTGGGCGGGAGCCTGAAGCGTCGCGAACGTATCTCTGCCCGTCTGGGCGATGTGCTGAGCCAGATCTTCCTGGCCTCTGCGGTCCTGAAACGCTACGACGACGAAGGCCGTCAGGAAGCGGATCTGCCGCTGGTGCACTGGGGCGTGCAGGATGCAATGTATCAGGCTGAACAGGCGATTGACGATCTGCTGGCGAACTTCCCGAACCGCTTCGTGGCGGGCGCCCTGCGCGTGGTGATCTTCCCGACCGGTCGTCACCACCAGGCGCCGTCCGACAAGCTGGACCACAAGGTGGCGAAGATCCTGCAGGTACCGAGCGCAACCCGCTCCCGTATCGGTCGTGGTCAGTATCTGACGCCGACGCCACATAACCCGGTGGGTCTGCTGGAAGAGGCGCTGCTGGACGTGATGGCTGCCGATCCGATTCACCAGAAGATCTGTAAACAGCTGGGCAAAAACCTGCCGTTTACCCGTCTGGACGAACTGGCAAAACAGGCACTCGCCGGTGGCATTATCAATAAAGATGAAGCCGCTCTGCTGGTGAAAGCCGAAGAGAGCCGTCTGCGCAGTATTAACGTGGATGATTTCGAACCGGACGAGCTGGCGACGCAGCCGGTAAAGCTCCCGGAGAAGCACCGTAAACCTGAAGCGGCGTAACGCGTTTCGCTTATACAAACCCCGCCTCGCGCGGGGTTTTTTATTGCCACATTTTCTCGTTATGTCGTGCTACAGTGTCAAAAAGTGGTCGTTTGAGGAGTCTGAATTGTGCCTGGTCTGAAGATTTCTATTTTGCAACAACCTTTAGTGTGGATGGATGGCCCCGCCAACCTGCGCCACTTTGATCGCCAACTGGAAGACATTACCGGGCGTGATGTGATTGTCCTGCCGGAAATGTTCACCACCGGCTTCGCCATGGAAGCGGCAAAACAGTCAATGCCTCAGGATGAGGTGGTCGCCTGGATGCACGCCAAAGCGCAGCAGACTAATGCGCTGATCGCCGGCAGCGCCGCCCTGCAGACCGAACGCGGGCCGGTGAACCGCTTCCTGCTGGTGGAGCCGGAAGGAAAAGTGCATTTTTACGATAAACGCCACCTGTTCCGCATGGCGGATGAGCATCATCACTATGAAGCCGGTAACGAGCGCGTGGTGTTCGAGTGGCGAGGCTGGCGTATTCTGCCGCTGGTTTGCTACGACCTGCGTTTCCCGGTGTGGTCGCGTAACCGCAACGATTACGACCTGGCGCTGTATGTCGCCAACTGGCCTGCACCGCGCTCCCTGCACTGGCAATCGCTGCTGGTGGCGCGCGCGATTGAGAACCAAGCGTACGTGGTGGGCTGCAACCGCGTGGGGACGGACGGCAACGGACATCACTACCGCGGCGACAGCCGGGTGGTGAATCCGCAGGGCGAGATCATCGCCACCGCCGAGCCGCACCAGGCGACGCGCATTGATGCGGAGCTGTCGTTAACGGCGCTGAAAGAGTACCGGGAGAAGTTTCCGGCGTGGCAGGATGCGGATCCGTTTAGCATCGGCTGAAATTTTCCCCTCACCCAAAGGGTTGAGGGATCCCCATAAAATAATGCCAGCAAAGACGACTCCCTCTCCCTTGAGGGAGAGGGCTGGGGTGAGGGGGAACATACGACTGCGGAGGTTATTCCGTTCACTTTATGTTCCTCGCTACTCTGTAACGACACAACCTGTGAACGTGCCAGGGTGGCTCAGTCGCCACCACCTGGCGACCCGGGCTCCCGGCGGTAAATCGCCGCTTCGCGGTGCCCTCGGCTTATTCCTTCCGGCTTGTCGGGGACGGGCGGAGGCAACGTCCATGTAAAGCCCGCCCTCTCGGCGCATCCCTGCGCCTCGCCCCGGCCTACAGGAAACGCCTCAGCGATTTACAGCCGGATCAGGGCATCGCTGTAAGTCATTAATTATCCTGAAACAATATTTATCGCTTCCGGCTAAAAAATTACCGGGGATCCCTCAGCCCAAAGGGAGAGGGAGGATAAAACATTAACTCACCAACGCCTGCCCGTCTTTGCGGCTTTCCGTCGCGGCCACGTAGTGCCCTTCCGGCAGGCGATAGATCACCTGCGCCCCGCCAAAGTTGTAATCCTGCAGCGGATCTTCCACCACGATCTGATGCCCGCGCGCGCGCAGGGCGGCAATCGTGTTGCGATCGAACGTCGATTCAACGATCACCTCCCTGCCCTTCACCACGCGCCAGCGCGGGGCGTCGATTGCGGCCTGCGGGTTTTGCACGTGCAGCATGATGCGCAGCGCCATCTGCATGTGCCCCTGCGCCTGCATCGGGCCGCCCATCACGCCGAAGGACATCAGCGGCTGGCCGTTGCCGTCCATCGCAAAGCCCGGAATGATGGTGTGGAACGGGCGCTTGCTGCCCGCCAGCGCGTTCGGGTGATTCGGATCCAGCACAAACCCGCAGCCCCGGTTTTGCAGGCTGATCCCGGTATCCGGCACCACGATGCCTGACCCAAAGCCCATATAGTTGGACTGAATAAACGAGACCATCATCCCGCTGGCGTCGGCGGTGCTGATGTAGACCGTGCCGCTCTGCGTCGGGGAACCGTAGACAAAATCAGATGCGTTGTCGTGGTTAATCAGCGCCGCGCGCGACTTCAGGTAATGGTCGCTCAGCAGCTCTTTCGCCGCGAACGCCATGTGTTCTTCATCCGCCACGTAGCGGTCGAGATCCGCCAGCGCCAGCTTCATCGCCTCAATGGAGAGATGCAGAGACTGCACGGAATCCGGATGATGCTTCTCAATGCCGCACTGCTCAAGAATGCCGAGCGCAATCAGCGTGGCGATCCCCTGACCGTTAGGCGGCAGCTCCTGCACCGAACCGCCCGCGAAGTCGCGCGACAGCAGCTCTACCCAGTCCACGCGATGGTTGGCTAAATCCTCAGCCGTCAGGTACGCGCCGTGTTCTTTGGCAAAAGCAGCGATTTTCTGTGCCAGCTCGCCGCGGTAAAAGGCTTCGCCGTTGGTGCGGGCGATCAGCTCCAGCGAGTTCGCCTGCGCCGGGTTACGGAAGATCTCCCCCACGCGTGGGGCGCGGCCTTCCGGTGCGAAGCAGGCGCTAAAGCCCGGCTGATCTTTCAGCTTGCTATAGCCGCGCTGCCAGAGATGCCCAATCAGCGGCGAGACCGGGAAACCGTTGCGCGCATAGTCAATTGCAGGCTGCGCCAGCGTGGTCAGCGGCAGCGTGCCGAAGCGTTCCGCCAGCGCGACCCAGCCGGATACCGCCCCCGGCACGGTCACCGCGTCCCAGCCGATTTCCGGCACCGCGGTTTTACCGGCAAACAGATCCGCATGCCAGCTCGCAGGCGAACGACCGGACGCGTTCAGGCCGTGCAGCTTTTCGCCGTCCCAGACGATGGCAAAGGCATCGCTGCCAATCCCGTTGCCGGTCGGCTCGACCACCGTCAGCGCCATCGCGGTGGCAATGGCCGCATCCACGGCATTCCCGCCCAGCTGCAGCATCTTCATGCCCGCCTGCGCCGCCAGCGGCTGAGACGTCGCAACGGCGTTATGGCCCAGCATCGGCGGGCGGCGTGAATCGTAACCGGACGTAAAATCAAGCGCTTTGGTCATCATGACTCCTTAGTCATGGCGCGGATCGAGCGCATCGCGCAGCCCGTCGCCGAGTAAATTAAAGCCCTGCACGGCAAGAAAAATCGCCACGCCGGGGAAAATGGACATCCACGGGGCCTGCTCAAGAAACCCTTTCGCGGTGTTAAGCATGGACCCCCAGGACGGATTGGGCGGCTGCTGCCCCAGCCCCAAAAACGACAGGCTGGCTTCAGCGATTATCGCCGAGGCAATCGCCAGCGTGGCCTGCACCAGGATCGGCGACATCACGTTGGGCAGGACGTATTTAATGATGATCCAGCGATCCGGTAGGCCAATTGCCCGCGCGCCGTCGATATACTCTTCGTTGCGAATGGCGATCACCTGGCCGCGCGTCAGGCGGGCAAAGATCGGCATCGCGGAGAGGCCAATGGCGATCATCGCGTTGGTCAGGCTTGGGCCCAAAAATGCCCCCAGCGCGATCGCCATGATTAGGAACGGACAGGCCAGCAGCGCCTCGATAAAGCGCGAGATCACGCCGTCCCACATCTTCTGGAAGTAGCCCGCCACCAGCCCCAGCGGCACGCCGATAACCACCGCAATAACGACCGACATACAGCCCGCCATCAGCGAGGTGCGAGCCCCCCAGATAATGCGGGATAAGATGTCGCGCCCCAGTTCGTCGGTGCCGAACCAGTACATCGCCGACGGCGCTTTGCGCACCGCCAGGAAGTTGGCTTTCACCGGGTCGAACGGGGCGATCCACGGCGCCAGCAGCGCCACCAGCACAAAGAACCCCACCGCCACCGCGCCAATCACCGCGCTTTTATTGCCGAGGAATTTCTTCAGTACCCGGTTCTGCGCGCGCGGCAGCGCGGGCGTAACGGTTTGCGTCGTCAGTTCCGCCATGGTTAACCTCGCATTTTCGGGTTGATAAGGACGTAGAGCACGTCGGCCAGCAGGTTGAGCATCAGGAAGCCAATCGCCACGATCAGCACCACGCCCTGCACCACCGCGTAGTCACGGTTAAACACCGAGTCGACGATCATCTTGCCAAAGCCCGGAATGGTGAAAACCTGTTCGGTCAGCACCGCACCGCCCAGCAGCTCGCCAAACAGCAGCGTGGTGAGGGTAATCACCGGCACCAGCGCGTTGCGAAACGCGTGCTTTAAGATCACCGCCTTCGGCAGCAGCCCCTTAGCGCGCGCGGTGCGGATGTAATCCGCCTTTAGCACGGCAATCATCGAGGCGCGGGTATGGCGCATCAGCGTTGCCGCGAGGCCCGTTCCGAGAACGGACGCGGGCAGCAGCAGCGTACGCAGGTTCTGGATCGGATCTTCACTGAACGGCACGTAGCCGGAGGCGGGTAGCCACTGCAGGTTCACCGAAAAAACCAGAATCAGCAGGATCCCCAGCCAGAAGTGCGGGATCGAGATCCCCGAGATCGCCACGAAGTTCGCCCCGTGATCGACCCAGCTGTTTTTGTTCACCGCCGCGAGGATCCCCATGCTGATGCCAAACACCAGCGCGATAATCATCGCCAGCAGCGACAGCTCCAGCGTGACCGGCAGCTTACTGGCGATCAGCTGCGTCACCGGCTCGTGCGTGCGTAAGGAGACGCCCAGATCCCCCTGCAGCGCCCGCGTCAGCCAGTGGAAATACTGCACGGGGATCGGCGCATCGAGGTTCAGCTCCGCACGCAGCTGAGCGATGACCGCCGGATCGCGCTCCTCGCCAGCCATGGCGATCAGCGGGTCGCCGGGCAGCAGCTTTTGCAGCCCGAACACCATCATGCTCACCAGCAGTAGCGTCGGGACGGCCAGCAGCAGACGTTTGCAAATCAGTTCCAGCATGGGCTCTCCTCAGGACGGTTATTTCGCCAGCGTCAAACCCGCCAGACGCACGATGCCGTCCGGGTAAGGCTTAAAGCCCTGCACGCTTTTGTTCAGGCCGAAAATGCGCGGCTCGAAGTAGAGGTAGGCAATAGGCATGTCGGTTTGCAGCTGCTTCACCACCTTGTCGTACAGCGGCTGGCGCGCGGCCTGGTCGGTGCTCTGGCGTGCCTGGGTCAGCCACTCATCCACCTGCGCATTACTGTAGCGGCCGTCGTTCAGGGTGCCTTTACTGTTGATAAAGCCGTAGATGCTGCCGTCCGGATCGGGGCGACCCGACCAGCCGGAGAAGCTCAGCTGATAGTCACCGCTCTGCTGGCGATCGAGCAGCGTGGCGAATTCGGTCATCTGCAGGTTCAGGGTGAAGCCCGCCTCGGCCACCATCGCCTGCAATACCTGCCCCACCTGCTGCGAGGTTGGGTTGTTCGGCACCAGCAGGTTGACGGTCAGCGGCGCGGTCACACCGGCGGCTTTCAGCAGCGCTTTGGCTTTATCGACGTCACGCGGCGGGACCGGCAGGTTAACGTGATACGGGCTGACCGGTGAAAACGCCTGGTTGGCCGGGGTGTAGAGCCCTTCAAAGACCACCTGGTTTAGCGCATCGCGGTCGATAGCCTGCGAGAAGGCCTCGCGCACGCGGGCATCCTTAAACGGATCGTTCGCCGGCACCTTGCCGTTGTTGATGTTAAAGGTGATGCCCTGATAGCCCAGGCCCGTTACCTTTGCCAGCGCCAGCTTGCTGTCAGCCTCGACGGTTTTCACATCGCTGGCGGCGATGCCTTCGGTCAGGTCGAGATCGCCCGCGCGCAGGTTCGCGAGACGCACGGAGGCATCCGGGATCGGCAGATAGATAATTTTGTCGAAGTGGTAGGCGTCTTTATTCCAGTAGTTGTCGAAGCGGGTCAGAACAATACGGTCCTGGGACACGCGGCTGTCGAATTTATACGGGCCGGAACAGACGGGATGGGCGGCAAAGTCAGGCTTTTTCGCCGCCTCGGGGGCCATCATCGCGCCCGCGCGGTCGGTGAGCTGCATCAGCAGCGCGGCATCGGGGGTCTTCAGGTGCAGCGCAATCTGCATCGGGCCGGTGACCTCGACCGATTCAACGGAGGAGATCTCGCTCTTACGCAGGGAGCCTTTCAGGGTCAGGGCGCGGTCGAGGTTGTATTTTGCCGCGGCAGCATCGAATTTCTCACCGTCGTGGAAGGTGACGCCTTCGCGCAGATTGAGCGTCAGGGTTTTACCGTCCGCACTCCACGCCCAGTCTTTGGCCAGACCGGGAACAACCTTCAGATTTTCATCCACGTCCACCAGCCTGTCGCACAGGGAGGCAAACACGAAGCGGCCATAGTAGGTGCGCGCCAGATGCGGGTCGAGCATGTCCGGGTCAGCGCCCAGACCGATTCGCAGCACGCTTTCAGAATGGGCGGGCAGCGCCGCGCCAAGCAACATAACACTTCCCAGTACGGTCAAAAGAGAATTACGCATTGTCATTATCATGAGTTCCTTGAAGGAAGGGACGAGTGAGTGGCCGCGTGTTCAAACAGCGCGCGGCGGCGCAGAAAAGCGGCGGATGGCGGTGCAATCTGGATAACGCTGCGATCGCGGTTGATCTCCTGCCAGCGGTGGCAGGCAACCTGACGCCCGCCGTCGAGCACCTGATTGATCGGCTCGACCTGACGGCATTCGTCGGTGACGTACGGGCAGCGGGTGTGGAAACGACAGCCGGACGGCGGGCTGGCTGGGTTGGGCAGATCCCCCTGCAGCAGCGGCGCATCTCGCTCAATGCCCGGCTGCATCTGCGGCGCCGAGGCGATCAGCGCCTGGGTATAGGGATGCAGCGGCGCGTCAAAAATCTCATCCACGGTGGCAAGCTCGACGATTTGCCCAAGATACATGACCGCCACGCGGTCGCTCATATGGCGGATCACCGCCAGGCCGTGGGCGACAATCACCATCGTCAGCCCCAGCTGGTGCTTCAGGCTTTCCAGCAGGTTGACCACCTGCGCCTGAACGGAGACGTCCAGCGCGGATACCGGCTCATCACCCAGCAGCAGCTTCGGTCCCGAGGCCAGCGCGCGCGCAATGCCGATACGCTGGCGCTGCCCGCCGGAAAACTCGTGCGGATATCGGCCGGCCCAGGCGGCGGGCAGGCCTACAGTCTTGAGCAACTCGACAACGCGGTACTGGCGATCCGCTTTTTTCATGTTCTGATGCAGCCACAGCGGCTCGCCGACGATCTGCTCCACCGTCATGCGCGGGTTGAGCGAGGCGAAGGGATCCTGAAAGATGATCTGCAGCTCGCGCCGGAGCTGATTGAGGCGCGCCCCCGAGGCATGCGTGATCTCTTCCCCCTGGTAAAACACGCGCCCTTCGCTGGCGGCCAGCAGGCGCAGCAGCAGACGGCCAAGCGTGGATTTTCCGGAACCGGACTCGCCGACGATCGCCAGCGTTTCGCCCGGCATCACAGCAAGCGAAACGCGATCGACCGCCGTGACAAACCGTGCCGGAGTAAAGAGTTTTTTCGGGCCGGGGAAAAGCTTGCTGAGGTCACGGGCTTCAAGAATGGGCGTGGTCATGCTATTTCTCCCAGGGCAATGTGCTGTTCGAGCGGCACGCGGAAGCAGGCGACCTGATGGCCCGCGCCGAGCGTGGTGAGCTGCGGTTTTTCAGCGTGGCAGCGCGTCTGCGCAAACGGGCAGCGCGTCGCGAAACGGCAGCCCTTCGGCATGGATTCCGGGAGCGGGACCGCGCCGGGAATGGTGGAGAGCTGGCCCTTACGTGCGCCCAGCGAGGGGATCGAGCCCATCAGGCCGATGGTGTACGGGTGCTGCGGATCGGCAAAAATAGCCTCCACGCTCCCCTGCTCCACCACCTGCCCGGCATACATCACGGCGACCTGCTGGGCTACTTCTGCCACCACGCCTAAATCGTGGGTGATCATCAGCACTGCCGTGCCGGTTTCCTCTTTTAAGGCGTTGAGCAAGGCAAGGATTTGCGCCTGGATGGTGACGTCGAGCGCGGTGGTGGGCTCGTCAGCAATCAGCAGTTTGGGATGGTTAATCAGCGCCATCGCAATCATCACGCGCTGGCGCATGCCGCCGGAAAGCTGGTGGGGATACGCTTTCAGGCGCATCTCTGCCGCCGGGATCTGTACCTTCTCGAGGATCTGCAGCGCGACCTTCATCGCCTCTGCGCGCGAGACGTTCTGGTGTCGTATAACCGCTTCGCTAAGCTGATCGCCCAGCGTAAACACCGGATTGAGTGAGGTCATCGGCTCCTGAAAAATCATCGCCAGCTCGCTGCCGCGCAGATCGGCATATTCCCGCGGTGAGAGCTTGCGCAGATCGTGGCGGCGGAACTGCATCTCCCCGCTGACGATCCGTGCGCTGGCGGGCAGTAACCCCATCAGCGCCAGTGAGGTGATACTTTTCCCGCAGCCGGACTCCCCCACCAGCGCGAGCGTTTCGCCCGCCCTGACGGTCAGAGAAATACCATCAAGCACGCTAACCGGCGAGCCAGCAAACGTAACGTTGAGGTTTTGCACTCGCAATACGGGCGTGGCGTCCTTAAAGGGTATTGTCGTCATGGCGTGAAGTCGTCCTCGAGGTGGATCGCCTGAATCAGGGCGGTTTGCAGGCTGAGCAGGTGTTCGCGCATGGCGGCCGCGGCTTCATTTGGCTGGCGATGGATAATCGCAGCCATGATCTTGTGGTGGTGGTCGTTATAGCTGTCGACACGTTCGGGGGTGCGTGCCAGCTCGCGCAGATGCTGCCAGCCCGGTTCACGTCTGACGGCATCAATGGCATCAAACAGGCCGAGCATCAGACGGTTGCCCGCAGCCTCGGCAATCGCCCGGTGAAAGGCGCTATCCCAGAGTTCGTTGAGATCGCGGTCATCCGGGCTGACCTTATCGATGCGTTCCAGCATGCGCTGCATAAGCGCGAGGTTTTCCCTGGTGGCACGCAGTGCCGCAAGCCGGGCCAGGCCGGGTTCAAGCTGAAGACGAGCTTCCATCACTTCCAGCAGGTTGGTTTGCTGCACCAGTCCCTGAAGAGCCAGCGGTTCAACAGGTGCTGACGGGCCGATAAAGGTCCCTTTGCCCTGCTTACGCCAGATACGCCCTTCTTCTTCCAGCACGTCCAGCGCACGACGGACTTCACGTCGCCCTACGCCGAGAGTGTCCGACAGCTCACGTTCCGTGGGCAGCGGAATGCCTGGTGTTGACTCATGCTGGTTGATTAGCCCGCGCAACTGCTCAAGCGCGGTGCTGGAATTGGCCAGAAACCGTGACGGTTTTTCCATATTGGTTCGCTCGCTTTCATCATAATTTTATTTTTATTAACGATAAGTTATTGATATGGAATGAAGCTTATCGTGCTAATGATTAAGCAATAACCAAACCAATACGCAATTGGTTCGGTTATTTTTTGGAAAGCGAGAGATAACCAAATGATTCTGCGTGAATTATTTTTACAGAAAGACACATTCTGACTGAGGTCTGAAGAGAGGTTCGGTGGTTAAATGCACAATATCAGTGCAGATAGCGCACTATATTTGTGCAATTGTTAATTAGTTGCACCATAGATATTAACTTTTTGTTAACGATAGTTGAGGGGATGAGATTACAGAATGCTGAAACGACGAAGGCCTGAATCATTTCTGATTCAGGCCTTCTGAATAGTGGCGGAACGGACGGGACTCGAACCCGCGACCCCCTGCGTGACAGGCAGGTATTCTAACCGACTGAACTACCGCTCCACTGTTCCCGTTTGGGGAACGAGGCGCATATTACGGTGCGCCTCCGATCTCGTCAACGCTTTTTCTCGCGTTTTGAATCGTTTGCTGCAAAAATCGCCCAAACGATGATTTTACAGGCATTCCGGCGTTTTTTCAGGCGCGCCACATACAGCTACCGCCCTTCTTCTGGACCAGATCAAGCCGGGATTCGTGGTTATGAAGCTCTTCATCACTGGCTAAAACAACCCGCAACCGGCTTGCCTGACGGACAACACGCTGAATGCCCGCTTCGCCTTGCGTCTGCTGGGATTCATTTTCCATACTGAACTTCATTGAGGTCTGCCCGCCGGTCATCGTCAGATAGACATCCGCCAGGATCTGGGCATCGAGCAACGCCCCGTGGAGCGTTCGTTTGGTATTGTCTATCTCGTAGCGCGAGCAGAGCGCATCCAGGCTGTTACGCTTGCCGGGAAACATCTTCCTTGCCAGCGCCAGGCTGTCCGTCACCTTACAGAAGGTGTTCGTCTTCGGGATATCACGATTAAGCTTGCTGAATTCATAATCCATAAAGCCGATATCGAACGAGGCGTTATGGATGACAAGCTCGGCACCCTTGATATATTCCAGGAACTCGTCAGCGACATCCGCAAACGTCGGCTTATCCAGCAAGAACTCATCGGCAATCCCGTGAACGCCGAACGCTTCCGGATCCACCAGCCGATCGGGTTTGAGGTAGACGTGGAAGTTGTTCCCCGTAAGACGACGGTTCACCACTTCAACGGCGCCGATCTCGATGATCTTATGCCCTTCGTAGTGCGCGCCGATCTGGTTCATACCGGTGGTTTCGGTATCGAGGACAATCTGGCGAGTAATTGCAGTGCTCATAGCGGTCATTTATGTCAGACTTATCGTTTTACTGAACGTTTCGAATACAGGAAGTCTACCAGAGATGCGTAAACAGGTAGAAATTTTCACCGATGGATCTTGTCTCGGTAACCCAGGACCCGGCGGTTACGGCGCGATTATGCGCTATCGCCAGCACGAAAAAACTTTTAGCGAAGGCTATTTTCTGACCACCAACAACCGGATGGAGTTGATGGCGGCTATCGTGGCGCTGGAGGCGTTAAAAGAACATTGTGACGTGGTGTTAAGCACCGACAGTCAGTACGTGCGCCAGGGGATTACCCAGTGGATCCACAACTGGAAAAAACGCGGCTGGAAAACCGCCGATAAGAAACCGGTCAAGAACGTCGATCTCTGGAAACGTCTTGATGCTGCGCTGGGCCAGCACCAGATTAAGTGGGAGTGGGTTAAAGGCCACGCAGGCCACCCGGAAAACGAACGCTGCGACGAACTGGCGCGTGCTGCGGCATCCAATCCCGCTCATGAAGATGCGGGCTATCAGCCCGACGTTTAATCGGTTTTTTTGTACTGCCGCGTGGCACCGACGGTCTGGCGGATTGGCGTTTTCGACTTGCTCTGCTTCATGGGGTTAAGCGTAAGGGGAATGGTTCGCTTACGCGCGACGATAAACTGCAAACAGCCCAACGCGGGGAGGTGGGTACTCAGTACAACGCCCCCCTGCCGCGCCCAGGGCAGCACCTGAAAACCACCGTAGCAGAGCACTTCAAAGTTCAGCAACGAAAGCCAGTCGAGCTGGCGCATCATGGTGAACATCCGGCTGTTGTAAGGTGGGGCCCGGCGTAGTACCGGTACCAGCTTACGCAGGCCCATCAGGCTTAGCGGATTAAACCCGCTCAGTACCAGCCAGCCGTCATCAATCAGCACGCGATCGGCTTCGCGAAGCAGACGATGCGGATCGCTGCACCAGGGCAGCGTGTGGGCGAGCAAACAGGCATCAACGGATTTCTCTGCAAACGGCAGATGCAACGGGTCTGCCTTCACCTGAACCGGCGCTCCGCCGAGAGAGACGTTGACCTGATGCGAGATAGCGCAGCTTTCGGTATTGATTTCCGCGCTGAGATTGCCAATCTTAAGCAGGTGAAAGCCATACATCTTCGCAAGCCAGGGCTTCAGCTGTTGTTCTAACGCTTCGCGATAGTATTCACCCCAGGGCAATTCCGCCCAACGTTCCGGTGCTGCGACAGTCTGAGGTATCCTTGCCGGTTTCATCAAAACACCCGCCACGCTATAAGAGGTAATGTATGAATCTTATCAGTATTCCAGCCTTTGAGGACAATTACATCTGGGTTTTGGTTGACGACGATCGCCGATGCGTCATTGTCGATCCCGGAGAATCCTCCCCCGTTCTGCGCGCAATAAAAGAGAACGGCTGGCAGCCGGAAGCCATTCTGTTGACGCATCACCATCACGATCATACTGGCGGCGTGCCTGAACTGCGCGCTCATTTTCCGCATCTGGTGGTTTACGGACCGGCGGAGGCACAAGATAAGGGCGTCACGCAAGTAGTCGAAGAAGGCGAAACTATCCTCATACGCGAGTGGGAGTTTTCCGTATTTGCTACACCAGGTCACACTTTGGGACATCTGTGTTTCTACAGTAAACCTTATCTTTTTTGCGGCGACACGTTGTTCTCCGGAGGCTGCGGAAGACTGTTTGAAGGCACGCCAGCTCAAATGCACCAGTCTTTACAGAAGATTAATGCGTTACCCGATGACACCATTATTTGTTGCGCCCATGAGTATACATTAGGAAATATGAAGTTTGCCGTGAGCCTCTTACCCGAGGATCGGGCGATTCAGGATTATTATCACAAAGTGAAGGAGTTACGTGCAAAAGACCAAAAAACACTACCCGTAATTCTGAAAAATGAGCGCCAAATTAATTTATTTTTACGAACAGATGATCTTGATTTAATTAATAAAATTAACCAAGAAACAAATTTGCAACAACCAGAACAGCGATTTGCATGGTTAAGGTCAAAGAAAGATAACTTCAGATAATTGCGGGTTGCCTTTTCAAAATTTCGCCGTTATTATCGCTCGTCTTTTAAGCAACTATTGACACACACATGAAGGCAAAAGCGATATTACTCGCCTCTGTCCTGCTTGTAGGTTGCCAGTCGCAGAACGGCAGCAACGTACAACAGCACGCACAGAGCCTTTCTGCAGCTGGTCAAGGGGAAGCAGGGAAGTTTGCAAGTTCGGCGCGCTGGATGGACGATGGAACATCTTTCGCGCAGGATCAAGACTTGTGGACCTCTATTGGCGACGAGCTAAAGATGGGAATTCCGGAAAATACCCGGATTCGCGAACAGAAACAGAAGTATTTAAGTAATAAGAGCTATCTCCACGATGTAACGTTACGGGCAGAGCCGTATATGTACTGGATAGCCGGGCAAGTTAAGAAACGTAACATGCCTATGGAGCTGGTACTCCTACCCATAGTGGAGAGCGCTTTTGACCCACACGCGACGTCTGGCGCCAATGCCGCAGGCATTTGGCAGATCATTCCGAGCACCGGGCGAAACTATGGTCTGAAACAGACCCGCAACTATGATGCGCGTCGCGATGTTGTCGCTTCAACGACAGCCGCTCTCGACATGATGCAACGTCTGAACAAGATGTTTGACGGTGACTGGCTGTTAACGGTCGCAGCGTACAATAGCGGCGAAGGTCGTGTACTGAAGGCAATGAAAGCGAATAAAGCACGGGGTAAATCCACCGATTTTTGGTCGCTCTCACTGCCACAGGAAACAAAGATTTACGTACCGAAAATGCTGGCATTGAGCGATATTCTCAAGAACAGCAAGCGTTACGGTGTACAACTGCCAACACCAGACGAAAGTCGTGCACTGGCGCGTGTTCGCCTCAGCAATCCGGTTGATATTCAACAGGTTGCTGATATGACGGGTATGTCGGTAAGTAAATTGAAAACCTTTAATGCTGGCGTTAAAGGCTCAACCCTGGGGGCAAGTGGCCCGCAGTATGTAATGGTTCCGCAGAAACATGCTGAGCAGTTACGTGAGTCTTTAGCTTCGGGTGAAATCGCCGCCGTTCAGTCAACGCTGATCGCGGATGTCTCATCAGTTAACAGCCGCAGTTATAAGGTTCGTTCAGGTGATACGCTTTCGGGCATTGCGTCACGTCTTGGCGTGAATGCGAAAGATCTGCAGCAGTGGAATAACCTGCGCAGTTCAGGCCTGAAAGTGGGTCAGACTCTGACGGTAGGTGCAGGTAGCAGCGCACAGCGTCTCGCCAGCAACAGCGATAGCATTACCTATCGCGTGCGCAAGGGCGATTCACTGTCCAGTATCGCAAAACGACACGGCGTGAACATCAAGGATGTGATGCGCTGGAACAATGATACTGACAATCTGAAACCTGGCGACCAGCTGACGCTGTTTGTGAAGAACAGCGCGACGCCAGACTCCTGATAGCACGATCGAAAGATAAAAAGGCACCGATTCCCCTCGGTGCCTTTTTTGTTTATCCCGCTTTTTGCGCTTCAGCCATGATGGTATCGCTGGTAAACGAGCCATCGTCCTGCAGTTCAAAGTATGCCTTTACCTCTGCGGACGCACTCTCCTGATACAGCCTGATTGCCTGGCTTAATGCTTCCGGGGTGCGCATACGCGCGATCCACGAGCTGAACTCAAGCGGTAAGCGGTCTGTAATCAACGCACGCGCGATCAGCCCCGCTTCAGTGATAAATGACAACCACTCACCGCTGGCGTAGTTTTGCACATGCGAGGTGTCACGCAGCGCTTCCACCGTTTGCAGCCAGATATTGCGCACCGGATGTCCAGGAGACATCACATCCATAATAATGAAGATGCCGCCCGGCTTCAGAACACGTCTGACTTCGCGTAATGCCTGGCCAACATCATGCCAGTGGTGCGCGGAGTAACGGCTGATCACCACCTCAAACGACGCATCATCAAAAGGTAAGGATTCGGCATAGCCCTGGCGCGTATCAATGTTGTCCAGCTCCTTCGCTTTCGCCGCCTCAGCAACGACGTCCAGCATCTGGCTGGATAAGTCATACGCGGTAACGTGCGCGACATGCTGTGCAGCCATAAAGCTGGCATGCCCTGCCCCGCAGCCTAAATCCAGCACGTGGGCCTGCGGGAATGCCGCCAAACGTTCACCGAGACGCACCAGATCGCGGCCAGAAGCATGCACGGCGCTGCTCAGATAGGCACTTGCCTGAGAACCAAACTGTTTTTCTACGTTGTCATGATGGGAGTGTGTTGTTGTCATCGTACTGTCCTTTGTGAGTGGAAAATAAAGGGCAGCACCCGCGCAGGCCTGCCCCACGGCAGACCTGACACACCATTATTTATCAGGTTTGCCGGGACTGAATTCAACTAGTAGAGGGTTATGATCCGAGGCGCGCGTCACCAGAACAGAGGCGTCATGCACGCTCAAACCACGATAGAAGACAAAGTCGAGAGGACGACCAAAGGCTTTTTTGCGCTGGTCATCGCTAAAACGAACTTCACGCAGCGACATTTCGCGCGCAAAGCGATACAGCGCGTTCATGCGTGGACGGCTCCAGGCATTGAAATCGCCTGCCATAATAATGGGTCCGCTGTGATGCGCAATCTGATCGCCAATGGGAAGTAACTGCTTACTGTAGACATCCACGCCCAGGCTGAAATTGACCGCATGGATGTTCACGACCATCAACATACGGGTATCCGGCAGCGGATAAACCGTCACCAGTGCCGATTTTGCCAGACGCAGAATAGGTTCACGTTCGCGCAGAGGACAGCAATAGACGGGATGTGCTGCTGAAAGCGTCATCACGCCTGAGGGGTGTTGTGGCAGAACAAATGCAGGCACCTGGTCGGCGGCAAGATAGTTCGTGGTGGCAAACCGGACCAGCTCAGGGGTGGTTTGCGCCTCCTGGAGCAGAACCAGATGGGCATCTTTGCCAAAATTCTTGAGGACCGATAACCACTCCGCACGCTGCTGCTTAAAGATATTCCACACCAGTACACGGATTTTTTCATCGCTGCTTAACGGAGTGCCGGCGGGTAATGCCTGGCTTATGCTCGCAAATGACCCCGGAGGCAAGATCCTCTCCGCGGGCATTCCGGCAACATAACGCATGGCATAGGTATTTTTTCGCACTTTTGGAAACAGCCTCTGTAACATGAACCAGCCCGGAAAACGGACTGGTTCTAATGTTATAGGGACTTTAGGTCATACTTTCAACGCAATTTCTGAGAAACCGCTTTCCAGTTTTGTAAGCAAGCACTTACTGATTTTATCCCAGCGCGACACGAGCGGGTTTATCAAGACGTCCACTCAGGCCAATCAACAGGAAGGCGACCAGGACAATCACCGCGCCAATCCACGGGGTCTGAGTTAATCCAACATGCTCTACGGTTTGTCCGCCAATGATAGAGCCCAGCGCGATGCCGATATTAAATGCGGCAATGTTCAGACCCGATGCCACATCCACCGCATTGGGCGTATAGAGCTCGGCTTTCTGGACAACGTAAACCTGAAGCCCGGGCACATTACCAAAGGCAAAGATCCCCATGACCAGCACCGTGACCAGCGCGGCGTAGTGTAGCGAAGCCGTGAACTGGAAAATCATCAGCAGGACAACCAGGGCGGCGAAGATGAATTTCAGCGCCGGTACCGCACCATGCTTATCCGCAAGCTTGCCGCCCCAAATATTGCCAATCGCAACGGAAATACCGTATCCCAGCAAAATCCAGCTCACGGCATTGGGGGAGAAGCCTGCCAGGTCCTGCATCATCGGTGCAAGGAAGGTGAAGGCGGTGAATACGCCGCCATAGCCCAGTGCCGTGACCGCGTAGATGATCAGCAAACGCGGATGCGTGAGCACCTTCAGCTGATCGCGCAGACTGGCGCTGGCCCGGCCAGGAATATTCGACGGTACCAGCAGCAGGCTGGTCACCAGGGCAATGACGCCCAGTAAGGAGACAGCCAGGAACGTTTCACGCCAGCCGAAGTGCTGTCCGATAAACGTGCCCAGCGGTACGCCCGTAACAAGAGCGACGGTCAGCCCACCGAACATGATCGCAATGGCAGACGCCGCTTTCTCCTTGGGTACCAGGCTGGTTGCAATAGTAGAACCAATCGAGAAGAACACCCCGTGTGCAAGGCCGGTCAACAGACGAGCGATGACCAGCGTTGTGTAGTCCGGTGCCTGCCAGGCCAACACGTTGCCAGCGGTGAACAGCACCATCAGCGCGACTAACAGCTGCTTACGCGGAAAACGTCCGGTCAGGGCCGTCAGCACGGGTGCACCGACGGCGACGCCCAGGGCATAGATGGACACCAGCAGCCCGGCGGAAGGCAACGAGATCGCAAGCTGGTTAGCAATGGTGGGAACCAGCCCCA
This sequence comes from Enterobacter sp. NFIX59, assembly GCF_900113755.1. Classification (NCBI taxonomy): domain Bacteria; kingdom Pseudomonadati; phylum Pseudomonadota; class Gammaproteobacteria; order Enterobacterales; family Enterobacteriaceae; genus Enterobacter; species Enterobacter sp. NFIX59. The sequence continues at coordinate 1,784,108 of NZ_FOQN01000001.1, forward strand.
CGATAACAAATTCGGTAGTGCCAATTGCAAAGGCACTGATCGTCAGGGCAAGAAGCGCCAGTGGCATAAAATACTCCGTATCATCAGGATTAAGATGACAGGCAGTATGCGCCAGTGCTTAAATAACAAAAATGGTCAAAATATCAATAGAATTTTGCGGGTGGTGCAACAATGAAAGCAACGTCAGAAGAGCTGACAATCTTTGTCGCCGTCGTCGAAAGCGGCAGCTTTAGCCGCGCGGCCGAACAGCTGGGACAGGCTAACTCAGCCATTAGCCGCTCGGTAAAAAAGCTGGAGATGAAGCTTGGGGTGAGTCTGCTCAACCGAACGACGCGTCAACTGAGCCTGACGGAAGAAGGAGAGCGTTATTTTCGCCGCGTGCAGTCGGTACTGCAGGAGATGGCTGCAGCGGAGACGGAGATTATGGAGACCCGCAGCACGCCGCGTGGGTTACTGCGCATTGATGCGGCCACGCCGGTGGTGCTTCACTTTCTGATGCCGCTGATTAAACCTTTCCGCGAACGTTATCCGGAGATGACGCTCTCTCTGGTCTCCTCAGAGACGTTTATCAACCTCATCGAGCGTAAAGTGGATGTGGCTATCCGGGCAGGAACCCTGACCGATTCAAGCTTGCGTGCCCGCCCTCTGTTTGCCAGCTACCGCAAAATTATCGCATCACCAGAGTATATTGCTGAACATGGTAAACCGGAGACGGTTGAAGAACTGAAGCAGCATCTGTGCCTTGGCTTTACGGAGCCGGTGTCGCTGAACACCTGGCCTGTCGCCTGTCATGATGGTCAACTTCATGAAATTACCTGCGGATTATCCTCAAACAGCGGGGAAACGCTGAAGCAGCTGTGCCTTACCGGGAATGGCATCGCCTGTTTATCGGATTACATGATTGATAAAGAAATTGCGCGCGGTGAGCTCGTGGAGTTAATGGCCGATAAGCGTCTGCCGGTCGAGATGCCTTTTAGTGCGGTCTATTACAGTGACAGAGCGGTCAGCACGCGCATACGAGCCTTTATTGACTTCCTGAGTGAACATATAAAAACAGCTCCCGGAGGAGCTGTGTGAGGGTTTAGAGTACAGAGGGGGGTTAATATCAGTCCCAGTCAGGCGCTAAGCCTTCCGGGCTAACCAGACGATCGTTGCACTCCAGGGCTGCGATCGCTTTTTTATCGTCAGCATCCAGGTGAAGATCCGTTGCTAACAGGTTGCTCGCCAGGTTTTCACGTTTAGTTGAAGATGGGATCACGGCATAACCTTCATCCATTGCCCATGCCAGAATCACCTGCGCGGCAGTCGCGCTATGTTTCTCAGCGATACGCGTAATCACTTCATCTTTCAGCGCCTTACCGTAGGCCAGAGTCATGTATGAGGTGATGTGGATCCCGTGCTGTTTTGCCCAGTCTACGACTTTGCGGTTCTGCAGGTATGGAGACAGTTCAATCTGGTTGGTCGCAATATTTTCTGCACCAACAGCAGCAATGGCTTTTTCCATCAGCGGAATGGTGAAGTTGGAGATCCCAATTTCGCGGGTTAAGCCCTGCTTTTTCGCTTCCAGCAGCGCCTGCATGAATTCTTCTACGGAGACGGCATCGTTTGGTGATGGCCAGTGGATCAGCGTCAGATCGACGTAGTCAGTACGCAGTTTTTTCAGGCTCTCTTTCAGGCTAGGGATAAGCTTGTCTTTGCTGAGATTCTCAATCCAGATTTTCGTGGTAATGAACAGCTCATTACGCGGTACACCGCTCTCTTCGAGAGCTTGTCCAACGGCAGCTTCGTTTTCATAGATCTGTGCCGTATCAACTGCGCGATAGCCCAGTTCGAGTGCGGTTTTAACTGATGCGATAACAACGTCGTCTTTCAGGCGGAAAGTGCCAAGACCAAATGCAGGGAGAGTCATAATATTCCTCAATCGTTATGTTCGTAAACTGAGGACGATTATCGCTGGCGGTGTTATAGAGAAAAAGATCGCAAAACGCAGAGGATTTTTGCTAATTTCGCAATAATTAAACGTCAGATAAGAAAAAAGCCCTGAGCGTTAGCTCAGGGCTTTTAATAAGTGGCGGAACGGACGGGACTCGAACCCGCGACCCCCTGCGTGACAGGCAGGTATTCTAACCGACTGAACTACCGCTCCACCGAAGACTGCTTGTAACCACCGGATTAATGCACCGGCTTACTACTTAATTTGATGCCTGGCAGTTCCCTACTCTCACATGGGGAGACCCCACACTACCATCGGCGCTACGGCGTTTCACTTCTGAGTTCGGCATGGGGTCAGGTGGGACCACCGCGCTAAAGCCGCCAGGCAAATTCTGTTAATCTGTATCA
>NZ_FOQN01000002.1:0-128567 GCF_900113755.1 Enterobacter sp. NFIX59
TTCTCTGCTGACCCGGCGGCGTGTGTGCCGTTGTTCCGTGTCAGTGGAGGCGCATTATAGGGAGTAATTCTGAACCTGCAAGGATAAAGTGAAATTTATTTACTGACCGCTCACTTTCCAGGCAAAACCGACTCCAGACATCAATTTTCGCCTGGTTTTTAAACAAAAACGAGCCGCAAGCGGCTCGTTTTTGCGTTTTGTGACTTACTGCACTGCCACAATGCGATCGTCGTTGGCTTCCAGACGAATAACTTTGCCTGGAATCAACTCTCCGGAGAGGATCTGCTGCGCCAGCGGATTTTCGATCTGCTGCTGGATAGCACGTTTCAATGGACGCGCACCGTAAACCGGATCGTAACCATTCTCGCTCAGCAGCTTCAGCGCCTCGTCGGAGATGTGAATTTCATATCCACGTTCTTCCAGACGTTTGTACAGACGCTGCAGCTGGATCTGCGCAATCGACGCAATGTGTTTCTCACCCAGAGGATGGAATACCACCACTTCATCAATACGGTTGATGAACTCCGGACGGAAGTTATGGCTCACCACACCGAGCACCAGATCCTTCATATGGCTGTAGTCCAGTTCACCGAAACGTTCCTGAATCAAATCAGAACCCAGGTTCGAGGTCATAATGACAACCGTATTACGGAAGTCGACCGTTCTCCCCTGCCCGTCGGTCAGACGCCCATCATCCAGCACCTGCAACAGGATGTTGAACACATCCGGGTGTGCTTTTTCCACTTCATCCAGCAGGATGACGGAATAAGGACGACGGCGAACCGCTTCCGTCAGGTAACCGCCTTCTTCATAACCGACATATCCCGGAGGCGCACCGACCAGACGCGAGACGGAGTGTTTCTCCATAAACTCGGACATGTCGATACGCACCATCGCATCGTCGCTGTCGAACATAAAGTTAGCCAGCGCTTTACACAGCTCGGTTTTACCGACACCGGTCGGCCCCAGGAACAGGAACGAACCGATAGGACGATTAGGATCGGAAAGCCCCGCACGGCTACGGCGAATAGCGTTCGATACCGCTTCAACCGCTTCGTTCTGACCAATCACACGATTGTGGAGATCGTTCTCCATGCGCAGCAGTTTTTCACGCTCGCCTTCCAGCATGCGCGCCACCGGAATACCGGTCCAGCGAGCAAGCACTTCCGCGATTTCTGCATCCGTCACCTTATTACGTAACAGACGCATCGTTTTCCCTTCTGACTGCGTCGCTATCTCAAGCTGTTTTTCCAGCTCAGGAATTTTGCCGTACTGCAGTTCAGACATCCGCGCCAAATCGCCGACACGGCGAGCCTGCTCAATGGCAATTTTTGCCTGTTCGAGTTCAGCTTTGATGGTCTGCGTGCCGGAAAGGGATGCTTTCTCGGCTTTCCACTCTTCTTCCAGCTCAGAATACTGGCGCTCTTTATCGTCCAGTTCTTCATTGAGCATATCGAGGCGTTTCTTACTGGCTTCATCAGACTCTTTCTTCAGCGCCTGCTGTTCCAGCTTGAGCTGAATGATGCGTCGGTCGAGTCGGTCCAGCTCTTCCGGCTTCGAGTCAATTTGCATACGAATGCTCGACGCCGCTTCATCAATCAGGTCGATCGCTTTATCCGGCAACTGACGGTCAGCAATATAACGATGCGAAAGCGTCGCCGCCGCAACGATGGCCGGGTCAGTGATCTGCACGTGGTGGTGCAGTTCATAGCGCTCTTTCAGACCACGCAGGATCGCGATGGTATCTTCAACGCTTGGTTCAGCAACAAACACTTTCTGGAAACGACGCTCAAGAGCAGCATCTTTCTCAATGTACTGACGATATTCGTCCAGCGTAGTGGCACCGACGCAGTGAAGCTCACCGCGCGCCAGCGCAGGTTTCAGCATATTCCCGGCATCCATCGCGCCGTCTGCTTTACCCGCGCCGACCATGGTGTGCAGTTCATCGATAAACAGAATGACGTTGCCTTCCTGCTTCGCCAGGTCGTTAAGCACGCCTTTCAGGCGCTCTTCGAACTCGCCGCGGTATTTCGCACCGGCCACCAGCGCGCCCATGTCCAGCGCCAGCACGCGGCGGCCCTTCAGGCCTTCCGGCACTTCACCGTTGACGATACGCTGCGCCAGCCCTTCAACAATGGCGGTTTTACCGACACCCGGTTCACCAATCAGCACCGGGTTGTTCTTGGTACGACGCTGCAGTACCTGAATGGTACGGCGGATTTCTTCATCACGGCCGATAACCGGGTCAAGTTTGCCCTGTTCAGCACGCTCGGTCAGATCGACCGTAAATTTCTTCAAAGCCTGACGTTGGTCTTCGGCTCCCTGATCGTTCACGCTTTCACCTCCGCGCATTTTCTCAATCGCCTGAGTCACATTGGCGGTGGTCGCACCGGCAGATTTCAGCAGGTCGGTCAAGGTACCGCGTGATTCAAGCGCCGCCAGAACAAATAGCTCTGACGAAATAAAGTTGTCCCCACGTTTTTGCGCCAGCTTGTCGCAAAGGTTCAGCACGCGCACCAGATCCTGCGACGGCTGAACGTCGCCGCCGGTCCCTTCGACCTGCGGCAAACGGCTCAGCGCCTGATCGATAGCGGTGCGTAACTGGCCAGCATTAATGCCAGCGGACGTTAATAAAGGACGTACCGATCCCCCTTCCTGATTCAGCAAGGCGCTCATTAAATGAAGAGGTTCGATAAATTGGTTGTCGTGCCCCAGTGCGAGGGACTGGGCATCGGCGAGAGCAAGCTGGAATTTATTAGTAAGACGATCCAGACGCATAACTCCTCCCATAACAGGTCAAATTTGCTACTGGAGATTAAATGAGGTCATCCCTCAATTATTCAAGGTTAATGACCTGAATTATGTGAAAAGAAAACGGCACGTACCGGATCGTCTTGATTCTTTAGGTTATATCAGCCAAATAAAACTTGCCATACGACCAGTGGTCTTGTCGCGGCGATAAGAGAAAAAATCACCCTTTTCGGTGAATGTGCAGCGATCGCCGCCGGAGATCTGCGTTACGCCCACGTTATTCAAACGCTGACGCGCAAGCTGGTAAATATCGGCCAGATATTTATCTCCAGAAGGCAGGAAGGCGTCCACCGCTTGCGGATCTTTATCCATAAAGGCGTCGCGGACCTCTGGGCCCACTTCAAAAGCGCGAGGACCAATGGCCGGGCCAAGCCAGGCCATAATATTGGCGGGCTCATCCTTAAAACAGGCGACGGTTTCTTCCAGCACGCCTTCACACAGTCCACGCCAGCCCGCGTGTGCTGCAGCCACCTCGGTACCTGCACGGTTGCAGAACAGCACTGGCAGACAATCGGCGGTCATTACGGCACAAACGGTTCCCGGAGTATTGCTGTAAGAGGCATCAGCGCGTTTAGAAGCATAGGGTTCTCCCGTCAACTTCAGCACCGCCTTGCCGTGAACCTGTTCCAGCCAGACTGGCTTCGACGGCAAGTTCCCCGCAGCAAACAGACGCCTGCGGTTCTCTTCCACGTGTTCCAGGTTGTCACCACAGTGCGCACCGAGGTTCAATGACTCCCACGCGCCCTGGCTAACACCGCCAGTGCGGGTTGAACTGCAGGCAGCCACGCCAGCAGGCAATGGCCACTCCGGGACAATCAGTTTGGTCATAACCAGTCCACTTGATCCTTATGTTCTTCAAAATCAGCACGCATGGCGTCAATAAGATCCACCATATCCTGAGGGATAGGCGCATGCCACTCCATCTGAATGCCGGTGATAGGATGGTAAAGACGCAGCATCGTCGCGTGCAGCGCCTGACGATCGAATTTACGCAATACGCTGATGAACTCATCCGATGCGCCTTTAGGCGGACGCGGACGGCCACCGTAGACCTGATCGCCCACCAGCGGATGGGTAATGTGGGCCATATGCACACGGATCTGGTGAGTACGCCCGGTTTCCAGACGCAGACGCAGGCGCGTATGAATACGGAAGTGTTCCATAATGCGATAGTGCGTCACCGCCGGTTTACCCATCGGATGCACCGACATATGGGTACGCTTGGTTGGGTGACGGCTGATAGGCTCCTCCACCGTTCCGCCAGAGGTCATATGCCCAATGGCTACCGCTTCATACTCACGGGTGATTTCGCGCAGCTGCAGCGACTCCACCAGACGTGTCTGAGCAGGAACGGTCTTCGCCACCACCATCAAACCCGTGGTGTCTTTATCCAGACGGTGCACGATGCCCGCGCGCGGGACATCCGCGATCGGTGGATAGTAATGGAGAAGTGCGTTAAGTACCGTACCGTCAGGGTTCCCCGCGCCCGGATGAACAACCAAGTCGCGCGGCTTGTTGATCACCAGAATGTCATCATCTTCATAGACGATGTCCAGTGGGATATCCTGCGGCTCGAAGCGGATTTCCTCTTCGATTTCAGCATTGATGGCGACAGCTTCCCCACCTAACACTTTCTCTTTTGGTTTGTCCCAGATCTTGCCGTTTACCAGCACGCGCTGGTCAAGGATCCATTCTTTTATGCGTGAACGCGAATAATCAGGGAACAATTCGGCCAAAGCCTGATCTAAGCGTTGACCGAGCTGATTTTCGGAGACTGTTGCGGTGAGTTCTACTCGTTGTGCCATAAACTGCTTCTTCGTTTAACGTTGGGTTTTACGGCTTTGCCGTTTAATATAGTGTGCTATTGTAGCTGGTCTTAATCGGGAGCAGGAACAGAGTTTCTCCCGGACAAACATTTGAGGAAAGTCAAAACGTCATGACGCGCATGAAATATCTGGTGGCAGCGGCCACGTTGAGCCTGGCTTTGGTGGGCTGCTCCGGTTCAAATGAACAGGTCCCTGACAATCCGCCGAATGAAATCTATGCGACTGCACAACAAAAGTTGCAGGACGGTAACTGGAAACAGGCGATAACGCAACTGGAAGCGTTGGATAATCGCTATCCATTTGGTCCGTATTCGCAGCAGGTACAGTTAGATCTCATCTACGCATACTATAAAAATGCCGATCTGCCGCTGGCTCAGGCAACCATCGATCGTTTCATGCGTCTGAACCCGACTCATCCTAACATCGACTACGTGATGTACATGCGCGGTCTTACCAACATGGCGCTGGACGACAGTGCGCTGCAGGGCTTCTTCGGCGTGGATCGTTCCGACCGTGACCCGCAGCATGCGCGTGATGCCTTCAATGACTTCTCCAAACTGGTGCGCGGCTATCCGAACAGTCAGTACGTGACCGACGCCACCAAGCGTCTGGTGTTCCTGAAAGATCGTCTGGCGAAATATGAATACTCCGTGGCGGAATACTATACCCGCCGTGGCGCATGGGTTGCCGTGGTTAACCGCGTAGAAGGTATGCTGCGTGATTACCCGGATACTCAGGCAACGCGTGACGGCCTGAAGCTGATGGAAAATGCTTACCGTCAGATGCAGATGACCGCTCAGGCTGAAAAAGTGGCGAAAATCATCGCCGCGAACAGCAGCAACACCTGATTTTGCCTCAATGCAAAACGGCAGCCTTCGGGCTGCCGTTTTTTTATTCGTTTCTGAGCGTCGCTGAAGCGCGCTAGCCTCAACACATCCTGTCAACTATGGCCCCAATTTATGCCTTCTACAAGGTAAATCTCACCTCTTCCTGCCCTGCCTCACAAAAAAGATTCCCTGACAAAAACCGACAAAATAACGTGATCTAAATCACACATTTTGACATTAGGTCGGGTATGCTGGAATCACCAAGACGGAAAGACAAGAGGTAAAATTTATGACAATGAACATTACCAGTAAACAAATGGAAATTACTCCGGCAATTCGCCAGCACGTCGCAGACCGTCTCGCCAAACTGGATAAATGGCAAACACATTTGATTAATCCACATATCATCCTGTCCAAGGAGCCGCAGGGTTTCATCGCTGACGCAACTATCAATACTCCAAACGGCCATCTGGTCGCCAGCGCAAAACACGAGGATATGTACACCGCTATTAACGATTTGATCAACAAGCTGGAACGGCAGCTCAATAAAGTGCAACACAAAGGTGAAGCTCGTCGCGCCGCAACATCGGTGAAAGACGCCAGCTTCGCGGAAGAAGTTGAAGAAGAGTAATCCTTTAAATTGAGTGTACCGCCAACGCGCCTTCGGGCGCGTTTTTTGTTTTTTATTGACAGGGTGAAAACAGTACGGGTACTTTAACGGTATCACTCACAGGATGACTTTATGAAACTTACGCCGTTCTTCTTCGCATTCTTTTTTACCTTCCCCTGAACGGGAGGCGTTTCGTCGTGTGATAAAGAATGCGAAGACGAACAACAAGGCCTCCCACACCGGGGGGCCTTTTTTATTGATAACGATAAAATGAGACAGGCAACACTATGACACCGGAAAACCCGTTACTGGATCTGCGAGTAAAAATCAGCGCGCTGGATGAGAAACTGCTGGCGCTGCTGGCCGAACGCCGTACTCTTGCCGTTGAAGTGGGCAAAGCCAAGCTGGACTCCCATCGTCCGGTCCGTGATATCGACCGCGAGCGGGATCTGCTGGAACGTCTCATTCAGCTCGGCAAAGCGCATCACCTCGATGCCCACTACATTACCCGGTTGTTCCAGCTCATCATCGAAGATTCCGTTCTCACCCAGCAAGCGCTACTCCAACAGCATCTCAATAAAACCAATCCGCATTCTGCTCGTATCGCCTTCCTCGGGCCCAAGGGCTCTTATTCTCACCTGGCCGCACGTCAGTATGCCGCACGCCATTTCGAAGAATTTATTGAAAGCGGCTGCGCGAAGTTTGCCGACATTTTTAACCAGGTCGAAACCGGTCAGGCGGATTACGCCGTGGTGCCGATTGAGAACACCAGCTCCGGTGCCATCAACGACGTCTACGACTTGCTGCAGCACACCAGCCTGTCGCTAGTCGGCGAGCTGACGATCCCTATCGATCACTGCGTGCTGGTCTCCGGCTCAACGGACCTGAACACGATCGAAACGGTCTACAGCCACCCGCAGCCGTTCCAGCAGTGCAGCCAGTTCCTGAACCGCTATCCGAACTGGAAAATTGAGTACACCGAGAGCACCTCGGCGGCGATGGAAAAAGTGGCGCAGGCGAACTCCCCCACCGTCGCGGCGCTCGGCAGCGAAGCGGGCGGCGCGCTGTATGGTTTACAGGTGCTGGAACGCAACCTGGCAAACCAGACACAAAACATTACCCGCTTCGTGGTGCTGGCCCGCAAGGCAATCAATGTGTCTGACCAGGTACCGGCTAAAACCACGCTGCTGATGGCCACCGGCCAGCAGGCCGGTGCGCTGGTTGAAGCCCTGCTGGTGCTGCGTAATCACAACCTGATCATGACGAAGCTGGAATCACGTCCGATCCACGGTAACCCGTGGGAAGAGATGTTCTACCTCGATATCCAGGCCAACCTGGAATCTGCGTCCATGCAGAAAGCCCTGCGCGAGCTGGGCGAGATCACACGTTCCATGAAGGTGCTGGGCTGCTACCCGAGCGAAAACGTCGTCCCGGTCGATCCGAGCTAACGTTCGATAAAGCGGCTTTTCTTCATCCCTGCCACGTTAACCGGCAGGGTGAAGATGGCGCCGGAGAGCGGATACTTCGCCACCTCTTCTGCATCCATATTTTCCCGCGTGGTGGTAATAAACAGCGTTTTCATGTCATCGCCGCCAAAGCAGACCATCGTCGGGCAACGTACCGGCATGCGGTATTCTTCCAGTTGCTCCCCTTGCGGTGAAAAACGCGCAATCCGCCAGCCGTCAAACAGCGCGCTCCAGTAGCAGCCTTCCACGTCCATCGCCGCGCCGTCCGGAATCCCTTCCCCCTCTTTAAACTGACGAAACACCTCACGCCTGCCGGGTTCGCCCTGCTCATCAAGCGGGGTACGGTAGATCACACCGTTTGGCGTGTCTGAGGTAAACATCCACTGCTTATCCGGGCTAAACGCTAAGCCATTGTGACCGTGAATATCGCACTGGATCACCTTCGGCGTCAGGTCGTTGTCGATGCGCATCAGCAGGGCGCCGTTGTAATCTCCCGGCCCCCAGAACGTGCCCGCATAGAACCGGCCCTGATGGTCGGTACCCCCATCGTTAAAACGCGCCAGCTGCGGGTTAGAGGGGTTGTCGCACACCTTGCGCTGCAGAAGGCCATGCTTATCGGCAAGCCAGATGCCATTGCGCATGGCGACGATAAACCCGCCGCGCTCGCGCAGCGCGAAACAGCCCACCTCCTCGTGGAAAGAAAGCACGGTGTGTTCCGCCGTCGGCAGATGGTAGCGGTGGATCTCCCCTTCAAGAATATCGGCCCAGTAGAGCGCGCGCTCTTCTACGCTCCACGTCGGGCATTCAGGCAAATGCCCGGTATAATTCAACAGCAGCTGCGGTTCGGCCATGACAGTTCCCCAAAATGAAAAAAGCCAGCAATGCTGGCTTTCAGTATATACATCATCGCATTACTGGCGACTGTCATTTGCCTGGCGCAACAGCGTCCGGCTCTCACTCTGGAAGCGCTGCGCGTAATCGCCAAACCAGTGCTCGACCTTGCGGAAGCTGTCGATAAACGCCTGCTTGTCTCCGTGCTCCAGCAGCGTAATGGCTTCCCCAAAGCGCTGATAGTAGCGCTTGATCAGCGCCAGGTTGTTCTCGGAGGACATAATAATGTCCGCGTACAGCTGCGGATCCTGCGCGAACAGGCGGCCGACCATCGCCAGCTCCAGACGATAGATCGGTGAAGAGAGTGCCAGCAGCTGTTCAAGCTGCACGTTCTCTTCCGCCAGATGCAGGCCGTAGGCAAACGTCGCAAAGTGGCGCAGCGCCTGAATGAACGCCATGTTCTGATCGTGCTCGACCGCGCTGATGCGGTGCAGTCGCGCACCCCATACCTGAATCTGCTCCAGGAACCACTGATAGGCTTCCGGCTGACGACCATCGCAGTAAACCACCACCTGCTTAGCCAGGCTGCCGCTGTCCGGGCCAAACATTGGGTGCAGGCCCAGTACCGGGCCGGTATGTGCAGCCAGCATGGCCTGCAGCGGACCATTTTTGACAGAGGCCAGATCCACCAGGATGCAATCTTTCGGCAAAGGAGGCAGCTTTTCGATGATCTGCTCCGTCACGTGGATCGGCACGCTGACGATAACCATCCCGGCATCTTTCATGAGTTCCGGTGCCTGCGCCCAGTCCTCTTTTTCCAGAATGCGCACCTGATAGCCAGACAGCGTCAGCATTTTTTCAAACAGACGCCCCATCTGCCCTGCACCGCCGACAATCACCACCGGACGCAGGGACGGGCAGAGAGTTTTAAAGCCCTTGTCGTTTTCGCTGGAATAGGACTCCCGCATCACGCGACGCAGAACATCTTCTATCAGGTCCGGAGAAACGCCCAGCGCCTGCGCCTCTTTACGACGGGAGGCCAGCATGGAGGCCTCGCGCTCCGGGACGTAAATCGGCAGGCCGTATTTGCTTTTCACCTCACCCACTTCGGCAACCAGCGCCATACGGCGCGCCAGCAGATCCAGCAGCGCCTTATCCACTTCATCAATTTGATCGCGCAGTGCGGTCAATTCAGCAACCATAACTAAACCTCTTAAGCCAGACGCGTCGCCAGCTGGCCGTTCAAATCTTTGTGGATCTCACGCAGCAGCGCATCGGTAGTCTCCCAGCTGATGCAGGCATCCGTCACGGAGACGCCATGCTTCATGGCACTGCGCGGTTGTTCAGATGACTGATTGCCTTCATGAATATTGCTCTCAATCATCAGACCGATAATCGAACGGTTACCATCTTTGATCTGTGCGACCACAGATTCCGCAACCGCTGGCTGGCGACGGTAATCTTTATTCGAATTACCATGACTGCAATCTACCATCAGTGCCGGGCGCAGTCCCGCCTGCTCCATCTCTTTTTCACACTGCGCCACGTCCGCCGGGCTGTAGTTCGGGGCTTTCCCGCCGCGCAGGATCACATGGCCATCGGGGTTGCCCTGCGTTTGCAGGAGGCATACCTGGCCCGCCTGGTTGATACCGACAAAACGGTGCGGCATGGCGGCAGCACGCATGGCGTTGATCGCCGTCGCCAGGCTGCCATCGGTACCGTTTTTAAAACCAACCGGCATCGACAGGCCCGACGCCATCTCGCGGTGGGTTTGCGATTCCGTGGTACGCGCGCCAATCGCGGACCAGCTGAACAGATCGCCCAGGTATTGAGGACTATTAGGATCCAGCGCTTCGGTTGCCAGCGGCAGCCCCATGCTGACCAGCTCCACCAGCAGGCGACGCGCAATCTTCAGGCCTGCTTCCACATCAAACGAGCCATCCATGTGCGGATCGTTAATCAACCCTTTCCAGCCGACGGTAGTACGTGGCTTCTCAAAATAGACGCGCATCACCAGATAGAGGCTATCGCTGACCTCCTCCGCTAATGTTTTAAATCGACGAGCGTACTCAATGGCGGTTTCAGGATCGTGAATGGAGCAAGGACCGCATACCACCAGCAGGCGCGGATCGCGGCCGGCGATAATGTCAGAAATGGTCTGACGAGAGTGCTCAATCTGAGCCTCCTGCGCGACGCTCAGCGGAAATTCTGCTTTCAGTTGATCCGGAGTAATTAAAACCTGTTCGTCAGTGATATGTACATTGTTCAGCGCGTCTTTTTGCATGATGGCGATCCTGTAAAGCTCGTTTGCGATAGTTGTTTTCCTCGATGAGGTGAGACCACGATACCATAAAAAGTAAACATTTCAATCCAAAATACGTACAGATTAGTTTACATATGCCAATTTATTGCAAAAATCAGCCGATAAAAACGTAAACTTTAAATTACAGACAGATTTTCTTTAGCCAGGCTATGCTGAAGAAAAAAGGAGAATGGCTATGCGTTCAATTGCTCTCGCGCTGTTGTCGCTGTTTTTAACGGGCTGTCAGATCAATCCTTACACCTTCCAGCCCGACTGGACCAGCCCATCCTGGTTTGATGCCGGTAAAGAAGACGCCATGAATGGCCTGCCGGTTAAAGATAACCAGGCCCTGGCCGATAGTTTTAACGACACGCACGTCGATCGTAGTGAATATCTTCGCGGCTATGCCGATGGTCAGAAGAAAGTCTGCGAAGAAGGATTTATTCATGCCTGGGGATTAGCAGGGAAATCTTTCCCTGCCAGCTGCGATACTGCCGAAAACGCGGCAACACTGCGTGCGTCATGGCAGAAAGGGATGGATGAAAGTATGCGCTCCAGCAGACTCAATTAAGTCTGTTTTTATCCACCGGAAAATACACAACAGTAGGATTTAGCTTAGGTTGGCCTCATGCTATTTCTGACATAATGACGGATCTGATAAACAATGGTATTCTGCCCGCAACTCTTAAGGACGTCTATTTCCGGAGCGATGTGGCGGATTCTGGTGAGAAATTCATTCTTGATCTCTTTATTCCGACTCACTCTGGTGTTAATGCTGTTCCTTATGGTGGGCCCAACGACGGCAGGCGCACTTACGGAAACGGATAAATCAGTACGCTCAATTGTCTCAGGCATTGTGAGCTATACGCGATGGCCGTCACTTACCGGGCAACCTAAACTCTGCGTCTACGCCACTTCTCACTATACGCATGCCCTCAGCGGCGACGAAGGGCACAACGAGTTACCTTATACCCCCGTTATTGTACGTAACGATCGGGAAGCCCTGGCCGCGACGTGCGATGCGATTTATTTCGGATCTGAATCACCGGCAAAACAACTTGAATTAATAAGTCAATATCAGGGCAGAGCGTTGCTATTAATCTCAGAGCAAAATCCGGAATGTGTAATTGGCAGTGCCTTTTGCCTGATGATCGATCGCGGCCAGGTACGGTTTTCCGTCAACCTGGATGCATTGACGCGCAGTGGCGTAAGAGTCAATCCGGATGTATTAATGCTGGCACGGAATAAGCAGCATGGATAAAGATTTCACTTCAACATCACGTCCGACGTTTAAAAGAACATTGAGGCGAAACAGCATGATAAGCGTCATTATCACCATGACGTTAATATGGCTGTTGCTCTGTTTTGCCTCCGTCGTAACCTTAAAACAATACGCGCAAAAGAATCTCGAATTAACCGGCGCCACAATGAGCCACAGCCTGGAAGCCTCGCTGGTTTTCAACGACTCGCTCGCGGCCAGCGAAACGCTTGCCGCCCTGGGCAAACAGGGGCAGTTTGCCGTGGCCGAGGTGATTAACGCGCATAAAAAGCGGTTCGCCTACTGGTCCTGGAACCCGGAAGATAACAACGACACGCTGGGTGCACTGGTCAGCCGCTGGCTTTTCCCCGTACCGGTTGCGCAGCCCATCATGCATAACGGCTTAACGATCGGCGAAATTCGCCTTACCGCGCGTGACAGTCTGATCAGCCATTTCATCTGGATGTCGTTTGCCGTTCTGACCGGCTGCATTCTCTTTGCCGCCGTCGTCGCGCTCATCATTACCCAGTCTTTGCATCATGGGATGGTTACGGCCCTGCAGAACATTACCGACGTCGTGCATGACGTACGCACGAACCGCAACTTCTCCCGCCGGGTGAAAGATGGCCGTATCGAAGAATTTCACCAGTTTGGCGAGGACTTCAACAGTCTTCTGGATGAAATGGAAGAGTGGCAGCTGAAGCTGCAGGCGAAAAACGCCCAGCTGTTGCGTACCGCCATGCACGACCCGCTTACCGGTCTTGCCAACCGTGCGGCATTTCGTAACAGCATTGCAGCCTTAATGAACGACCCTTCAGCCAAAACAAACTCGGCCCTGCTCTTCCTCGACGGTGATAATTTTAAGTTTATTAACGACACCTGGGGACACGCGGCAGGAGACTGCGTGCTGATTGAAGTCGCCAGCAGGATGATGGAGTTTGGCGACAAACGTCACCAGGCATACCGGCTTGGCGGTGACGAATTCGCCATGGTGCTGTACGGCGTGCACTCTGAGCTTGAGGTTCAACACATTTGTGCTGCGCTTTCGCAGCAGTTTATCCGTCCGTTTGATCTTCATAACGGACAAAAAGCATCGATGTCACTCAGCATTGGCTTTGCTCTGGCGTGGGAAAATGCTTCCGTGGAAGCATTACTGGAGAGGGCTGACCGCAACATGTACCAGGTTAAAAACCAGCGTACGAAAACAATAAGTTAGAAAGGAAATTCTATGTTAAAACGTTACTTCGCGCCGATAGTACTGGCCTCACTGATTCTGGCAGGCTGTCAGTCGCCGCCGGAAGGCAAATTCACTCCTGAGCAAATTGCGGCGATGAAGTCTTACGGTTTTAACGAACTGAACGGTGACTGGTCACTTGGCATATCGGACACCATCCTGTTTGATAAAAATGACGCCAGGCTGCGCCCGGAAAGTGAAACACAGATCCAGTCCATGGCCTCTCGCCTGGCGGAAACCGGGCTGAACCACGCGCGAATGGACGGTCACACGGATAACTACGGGGAAGAAAGCTACAACGAAGCGCTGTCGTTAAAACGCGCCAATGCGGTGGCCGAAGCCTGGGCTAAGGGTGCAAATATCCCGCGCAGCAATCTCACCACGCGGGGATTAGGTCAAAAATACCCGGTTGCGAGTAACAGTACCCCACAAGGGCGCGCTGAAAACCGCCGCGTCGCAGTGATTATCAGCACGCCATAGGGTTATTTAGCGGATGATTCGGCGAGCGTCACCCTGGTTGCCGCTCGCCAGCGCAGCCAGTCCACCAGAACAAACAGCGCCAGACTCGCGCCCATGACCGGCAGGGCCAGCCCCAATAGTACGCTGGTTACCACCGTAACGCCTCTTCCCCATCCTGACAGCGCCAGCCAGCTCTGACAAAGCGTTTGTACCGGACTCACTGCCGATTGCGCAGGACGACGCATCCACCACATCCGGTATCCCCAGATAATGAGCACGCACAGGGCAAGACCAAACGCCACGAGCAGCAGCTGATTTGCCAGGCCGAACAAGATCCCCATATGGAAATCCACGCCCCAGCGGGTCAGTTTTGCCATTAGCGGGAAATCCTCGAATCGGGTTCTGTCCAGAACCTGCATCGTCGAAGGATCAACCGCAACGGCATCGACCTGGGTCGGCCAGCTGCGATCGATTTCCGTCACGGTCCAGGCACGATCCATCGTTTTCGCCGGGCGGATCTCCAGCCTGTTGGCATCAATCCCCGCTTTACGCGCCGCGCTTAGCACTTTGTCAAACTGCGTCAAATCCATCGCCATTTCCGGCATCACCATTCCGCCGTGATGACCACGGTGTTCGGCATGTTCATCCACGATCTCATGTTGGCCGGATAGCGTCGTGTTCACCTGCGGGGTGAGCCAGTTCATCTCTGCCCGCAGCTTATCCACGTTCCCGCCAGCACACTGGGACCAGGTCAGGCCGGTTGCGGAGAACAGCAGCATTCCACCCAGCAGAACCCAGCCCAGCGTCACGTGCACCCGACGCCGGTTCTGGAAGCGATTATTGATCCGCCGTTTGGGTCGGGTATAAAACCACAGGGCAACACCGCCCAGCGCGGCAACCCACATCCAGGAGGCCGCAAGCTCGCTGTAAAGGCGCCCAATGTCGCCCAGCAGCAGAGAGGTATGCAGGTAATCAATGGTCTGACGCAGGGGTAAAATCCCGCTGGTGCCGTATACCGTCAGATCTCCCAGCACCGCCAGGCTCACCGGATCGATAAAGATAGCCCGGTTCTCCGATGGCCCAAGTTTCGGGTCAGCGAACATCACGCGGGTGGTTTCGCCCTCAACCAGCCCCGGACGCACGGCGTGCAAACGTAAATCTGATCCAACGTTTTTTTCCGCCGCGGCGATTTGTTCTGCCAGAGGCTGCGGCTCGCCCACGGAATCCGTGTGGAGCGCGTGCCGGTAGAGTGCGTTTTCCAGCTGCGGGGTCGCCACATATAGCGTCCCGGTCAGCGCGGCGAAGAAGATAAACGGGCCGACAAACAGCCCGACGTAGAAATGGAGACGACGCAGCAGGTTTCCCCATGCCGCGCGCGGAGTGCAGGTAGTCATACTTTTCCTTTTTAAGGCAAAAAGTTATCGATTTTGTTTTTAAAGGGAAAAAGCAGACTGTCGCGGCGGCGCGCGGGTATCAGGGTAAAGCCAGGGGAAGAAGTGCCAGTGGTTGACCGCCTGACGCGGCGGCTTAACGCGAAGCCTCTGCAGCACCACGCTGAGCAGGATGATGAGCGCCAGCATCACGCCAGGGACATGCGCTAACAGCACGCAGTAGCCGCACGCTTCAGCATGGTCGACAGGCATCGTGTGCGGCATATCGCCGTGATGCTCGTCCATCGACATCATGCTCATGTCATGATGCATGCCCGGCATGGCGCTCATGGGATCTTTCTGCAACGAGACGGAGATAAGCGGTGCTACCACGATCAGCAGGATCGCGAACAGCGCGGTCAATGCCGCTGCGCGTTTCCGGTCAGGCTGATGCAGTACGTTATCCACTTCCCCTCCATTCAAGAGGCAAGCATTGTAAATGATTTATGACAAAAGGGTTAACGCGAGAGGTGCGATGGGATAAAAAAAGGGCCAGCCTTTCGGCCAGCCCTTTCTAACAGGATGTCGCTTAAGCGAATCTTAGTTCAGACGCTCTTTAATACGAGCAGACTTACCAGTACGCTCACGCAGGTAGTACAGTTTAGCTTTACGTACAGCACCACGACGTTTAACAGCAATGCTGTCAACTACCGGAGAGTGAGTCTGGAAGACACGCTCAACGCCTTCGCCGTTGGAAATTTTACGAACAGTGAATGCAGAGTGCAGACCGCGGTTACGAATAGCGATAACCACGCCCTCGAATGCCTGCAGACGTTTTTTGGAACCTTCAACAACCCATACTTTCACTTCCACGGTGTCACCTGGACGGAAGGAAGGTACGTCCTGCTTCATCTGCTCTTGTTCAAGTTGCTTAATAATGTTGCTCATAATTTAATCTCTTATCCTGGGTAAACTGATATTCGGGAGCGTATTACGCATTCCCATCATGTTCATGCTGCTGTTGCGCGTGTTCAGTTTTGAACTCGGCCAGCAACTTTGCTTGCTCTTCAGTCAGAGCCAGGTTTTCCAGAAGTTCAGGTCTTCTAAGCCAGGTTCGGCCCAGCGACTGCTTCAAACGCCAGCGACGTATCTCGGCATGGTTTCCAGACAGTAACACTGCCGGTACTTCCATCCCTTCTAACACTTCAGGACGAGTATAGTGTGGACAGTCCAGCAACCCATCGGCAAAGGAATCTTCCGTTGCCGAAGCTTCATGGCCCAGAACCCCCGGAATGAACCGGGCGACGGAGTCAATCAGCGTCATTGCCGGTAACTCACCACCGCTGAGAACGTAATCGCCGATAGACCATTCTTCGTCAATCTCGGTTTGGATTACGCGCTCATCTATCCCTTCGTAGCGCCCACAGACCAGAATCAGCTTTTGATTCGTCGCCAGTTCGCTCACGCCCGCTTGATCAAGCTTGCGTCCCTGAGGTGACAGATAAATCACCTTTGCGCCTTCACCTGCCGCGGCTTTTGCTGTGTGAATGGCGTCCCGTAAGGGTTGCACCATCATTAGCATCCCCGGTCCGCCGCCGTAAGGACGATCGTCCACGGTACGGTGCCGGTCATGAGTAAAGTCACGAGGACTCCAGCTCTGGATGCTCAGCAGGCCATTCTTTACTGCCCGGCCAGTTACCCCGTAATCGGTAATCGCGCGGAACATTTCAGGAAACAGGCTAATTATGCCAATCCACATAGCGCCGTCTTTTACCGTTTATCCGGAGAATTTAAAAACCAGGATCCCAATCTACTTCAATGGTTTGAGTAGTGAGATCGACTTTCTTGATAACCTGTCCATCGAGGAACGGAACCAACCGCTCCTTGATGCCAAATGCATCTTTCAGGTTTGCCTTAATGACGAGAACGTCATTCGACCCGGTTTCCATCATATCGATGACTTTCCCCAGGCTGTAGCCTTCGGTAGTGACTACCTGGCAACCCATAAGGTCTTTCCAGTAGTAGTCGCCCTCTTCCAGCTGTGGCAACTGCGACGAATCCACGACAATTTCACAATTAGTCAGCGCATTCGCGGCATCACGATCGTCAACGCCTTTCAGCTTGATGATGATGTCCTGATTGTGGTGACGCCAGCTTTCCAGCTCGACCTCTTCCCACTTACCGCCTTTCTGGATAAACCAGGGCTGGTAATCAAAAATGCTATCAGCGTCTTC
The DNA here is from genome assembly GCF_900113755.1 of Enterobacter sp. NFIX59. Classification (NCBI taxonomy): domain Bacteria; kingdom Pseudomonadati; phylum Pseudomonadota; class Gammaproteobacteria; order Enterobacterales; family Enterobacteriaceae; genus Enterobacter; species Enterobacter sp. NFIX59. The sequence continues at coordinate 17,229 of NZ_FOQN01000002.1, forward strand.
AGTGGAGGAAAACACTCTGAGCCAACCACGGATACCGTAGCAAGAACCCATTTTTCCCAATACGATCGGTTCAACAGGTACTTTATTGCTCATCATGACCACCGTGACAGATTAAGCTGCTTTGTTTGCTGCTTTGATCAGCGTAGCAACGCGATCGGAAACAGTAGCGCCCTGGCCAACCCAGTGAGCGATACGATCCAGATCCAGACGAGTTTCTTCTTCTGCGCCAGCGGCCAGTGGGTTGAAGAAACCAACGCGCTCGATGAAGCGACCGTTGCGTGCATTACGGCTGTCAGTCACAACAACCTGGTAGAACGGACGCTTTTTAGCGCCGTGACGTGCTAAACGAATAGTTACCATAACATCCTCTTGTGTGAATAAAACAACCGGGCCCCATCGAGGAACGGAGCCCGGGTGTCATATTAAAAGCCCGAAAATTTTACTCATTTTCGGGCAAAAAGCAATCTCAAAAGCGATTAACGCCCTGGAAAACCGGGAGGCATCATCCCTTTCATGCCGCGCATCATCTTCGCCATGCCGCCTTTCTTCATTTTCTTCATCATGCGCTGCATGTCGTCGAACTGTTTCAGAAGGCGGTTAACGTCCTGCACCTGCATGCCGCAACCGGCTGCGATACGGCGTTTACGGGAACCTTTGATGATATCCGGGTTTGCGCGTTCTTTGAGGGTCATCGAGTTGATGATCGCCTCCATACGCACCAGCACCTTGTCATCCATCTGCGCTTTCACGTTGTCAGGGATCTGGCCCATGCCCGGCAGTTTGCCCATCAGGCTGGCCATGCCGCCCATGTTTTTCATCTGACGCAGTTGCTCAAGGAAGTCGGTGAGATCGAAACCGTCACCTTTTTTCAGCTTGCTGGCCAGCTTCTCGGCCTGCGCGCGGTCAACCTTGCTCTCGATATCTTCGATCAGCGACAGTACGTCGCCCATGCCGAGAATACGGGAGGCAATACGGTCCGGGTGGAACGGCTCCAGCGCTTCGGTTTTCTCGCCCACGCCGAGGAATTTAATCGGCTTACCGGTGATGTGACGAATAGAGAGCGCCGCACCGCCGCGGGCGTCACCGTCCACTTTGGTCAGCACCACGCCGGTTAACGGCAGCGCTTCGTTAAACGCTTTCGCGGTATTCGCCGCATCCTGACCGGTCATGGCGTCGACAACGAACAGGGTCTCTACCGGGTTGATAGAGGCATGCACCTGCTTGATCTCGTCCATCATCGCTTCGTCGACGTGCAGACGACCGGCGGTATCCACCAGCAGCACGTCATAGAATTTCAGCTTCGCCTCTTTCAGCGCGGCGTTAACGATGTCGACAGGCTTCTGCGCCACGTCGGACGGGAAGAAATCCACGCCAACCTGCTCTGCCAGGGTTTCCAGCTGTTTGATCGCCGCCGGGCGATAGACGTCCGCAGAGACCACCAGCACTTTCTTCTTGTGCTTTTCACGCAGGAACTTACCCAGCTTACCGACGCTGGTGGTTTTACCCGCACCCTGCAGGCCCGCCATCAGCACCACGGCCGGTGGCTGAGCCGCCAGGTTAAGCACCTGGTTCTCTTCGCCCATCGCCGAAACCAGTTCATTACGAACGATTTTGACGAACTCCTGACCCGGGGTCAGGCTCTTGTTAACTTCATGACCAACCGCCTTCTCTTTTACGCGGTTGATAAAATCACGAACAACCGGCAACGCGACGTCTGCTTCCAGCAGCGCCATGCGCACTTCGCGCAGCGTTTCCTTGATGTTCTCTTCAGTAAGGCGTCCGCGGCCGCTGATGTTGCGCAGCGTGCGCGACAAACGATCGGTTAAATTATCAAACATTGTCTCTCGCCTGAGTAGAAACGTTGGGCCGCCATGGGCGACACATACACAGAATTTTGCCGGAGTATAACATGAAGGCGCCTTTGTTGTTATGCAACGGTTGGAGCAGGCGTCACGTAACGTTATACTGCTTCTCTTTCTTATTAAGACAACTGTCGATGCCTATATGCCTGTTTTCGCACTGATCGCCCTTGTTGCCTACTCTGTCAGCCTCGCGCTGATTATTCCCGGACTGCTGCAAAAAAACAGCGGCTGGCGGCGCATGGCTATTCTCTCGGCGGTGATCGCACTGATTAGCCACGCCTTTGCGCTGGAATCACGCATCATTCCCGGCGACGGCAGCGTGCAAAACCTGAGCGTCCTCAACGTCGGCTCGCTGGTCAGCCTGATGATCTGTACGGTGATGACCATCGTCGCGTCTAAAAATCGCGGCTGGCTGCTGCTGCCGATTGTCTACACCTTCGCGCTGATCAATCTGGCCCTCGCCACCTTTATGCCTAATGAGTTTATTACGCATCTGGAGGCTACCCCGGGGATGCTGGTGCATATCGGCCTGTCGCTCTTTGCCTACGCGACGCTGATCATCGCCGCGCTTTACGCCATGCAGCTCGCCTGGATTGACTACCAGCTGAAAAACAAAAAGCTGGCCTTTAACCATGAAATGCCGCCGCTGATGGTCATTGAGCGCAAGATGTTCCACATCACCCAGGTGGGGGTGGTGCTGCTGACGCTGACGCTCTGCACGGGCCTGTTTTACATGAAGAACCTGTTCAGCGTGGAGAATATCGATAAAGCGGTGCTCTCCATCATCGCGTGGTTTGTCTATATTGTCCTGTTATGGGGCCATTATCATGAAGGCTGGCGCGGTCGTCGCGTGGTCTGGTTCAACGTCGCGGGTGCGGGCATTCTCACCCTTGCCTATTTTGGCAGCCGCTTCATACAGCAATTTGCTGGCTAAGAAACAAAGGAGTTCCCCCTGGAACACATCTCTACCACCACGCTGATCGTTACGCTGATCGTCATGGTGGTCATCTCCGCCTATTTCTCCGGCTCGGAAACCGGCATGATGACCTTAAACCGCTACCGGTTACGGCATCGTGCTAAACAGGGTAACCGTGCCGCACGTCGCGTTGAAAAACTGCTCCGCAAGCCGGATCGCCTGATAAGCCTGGTGCTCATCGGCAACAACCTCGTCAACATTCTGGCCTCTGCCCTCGGCACCATCGTCGGGATGCGCCTGTACGGCAACGCCGGGGTGGCGATTGCCACCGGCGTGCTGACGTTCGTGGTGCTGGTGTTTGCCGAAGTGCTGCCGAAAACCATCGCCGCGCTTTACCCTGAGAAAGTCGCCTACCCGAGCAGCTTCCTGCTGGCACCGCTGCTGATCCTGATGATGCCGCTGGTCTGGCTGCTGAACATGGTGACGCGCGTCCTGATGCGGATGGTGGGAATCAAAGCCGACGTCACCATCAGCAGCGCGCTCAGCAAAGAAGAGCTTCGCACCATCGTGCATGAATCCCGCTCGCAGATCTCCCGGCGCAATCAGGACATGCTCCTGTCGGTGCTGGATCTGGAAAAGGTGAGCGTGAACGACATCATGGTGCCGCGTAACGAAATCGTCGGTATCGACATCAATGACGACTGGAAAGCCATCGTTCGCCAGCTGACGCACTCCCCGCACGGGCGCATTGTGCTCTATCGCGACTCGCTGGATGACGCCATCAGCATGCTGCGCGTGCGCGAAGCCTACCGTCTGATGACCGAGAAAAAAGAGTTCACCAAAGAGGTGATGCTGCGCGCCGCCGACGAAATTTACTACGTGCCGGAAGGAACCCCCCTCAGCACGCAGCTGGTGAAATTCCAGCGTAACAAGAAGAAGGTTGGCCTGGTGGTCAATGAGTACGGCGATATTCAGGGGCTGGTGACGGTCGAAGATATTCTGGAAGAGATTGTCGGGGACTTTACCACCTCAATGTCGCCTTCCCTCGCGGAAGAGGTTACCCCGCAAAACGACGGATCGGTGCTGATTGACGGCAGCGCGAACATTCGCGAACTCAACAAAGCCTTTAACTGGCATTTGCCGGAAGATGAGGCTCGCACCATTAACGGGATGATTCTGGAAGCGCTGGAAGAGATCCCGGCGGCGGGCACGCGGGTGCGCATTGAGCAATACGATATTGATATCCTGGACGTACAGGACAATATGATTAAGCAGGTGAAAGTTCTGCCTGTTAAACCCCTGCGCGAAAGTATCGCGGAGTAAGGCTGTAGGCCGGGTGAGGCGAACGCCGCCACCCGGCACTACGGATGGCTAAATTACGCTTTCGCTTTCGCCACGGTCACCATCGCCGCGCGAATGGTACGGCCGTTCAGGGTGTAACCTTTCTGCATTACGCCCAGCACTTTACCGGCTTCAATCTCTTCAGATTCAACCATCGCAATCGCCTGGTGAACGTTTGGATCCAGCGGAACGTCGGTATCGGCAATTACTTCCACGCCAAACTTACGCACCACGTCGAGCATGGATTTCAGCGTCAGTTCGATACCTTCGATCATTGCCGCGTTGTCCGGATTAGCTTTGTCAGCCACTTCCAGCGCGCGATCGAGGCTATCGATTACCGGCAGCAGTTCGTTGACGAATTTCTCCAGCGCAAATTTATGCGCCTTCTCAACGTCCTGCTCGGTACGGCGACGCAGGTTTTCCATTTCTGCCTTGATGCGCAGAACACCATCGCGTTCGCGATTCTGTGCTTCTACCAGCTGGGCTTCCAGATTCGCAATTTTTTCATCGCGCGGGTCCACCTGCTCAGCAGATGCGTCTGGCTCTACAGCCTCAACTTCATCGTGCTGTTCCGTGATAATTTCTTCAGGGGCTTGCCCCTCAGGCGTTTTCTGTTCTTTACTACTCATGAATTTCTCCGCGTTTTTCTGCATTCATCTCGCTAACTTCGCTTATTATGGGGATCAGTTTCCGGGATTCAAGGGAACAAGACAGATTGTCATCATTCATCAGGCACAAGGACCTCCAGAAAATGAATAATCATTTCAGGTGTATTGGGATCGTCGGGCATCCGCGTCACCCTACCGCACTAACGACACATGAAATGTTGTATCGCTGGTTGTGTAGCAAAGGCTATGAAGTGATGGTCGAGCAGCAGATTGCTCAGGAGCTGCAGCTCAAAAGCGTCAAAACCGGCACGCTGGCGGAAATAGGCCAACAGGCCGATCTCGCCGTGGTGGTGGGCGGCGACGGCAACATGCTCGGCGCGGCCCGCACGCTGGCGCGTTATGACATTAAGGTCATCGGCATCAACCGTGGCAATCTCGGCTTTTTAACCGACCTTGACCCGGACAATGCGCAGCAGCAGCTGGCCGACGTGCTGGAAGGCCACTATATCAGTGAAAAACGCTTTTTACTGGAAGCGCAGGTGTGCCAGCAGGACTGCCAGAAGCGCATCAGCACCGCGATTAACGAGGTGGTCCTTCACCCCGGTAAAGTGGCGCACATGATCGAGTTCGAAGTTTATATCGACGAGATCTTTGCCTTCTCCCAGCGTTCTGACGGGCTGATTATCTCCACCCCGACCGGCTCAACCGCCTACTCGCTTTCTGCCGGCGGCCCGATTCTGACGCCCTCATTGGATGCCATTACCCTGGTGCCGATGTTCCCGCACACGCTCTCCGCCCGCCCGCTGGTCATCAACGGCGACAGCACGATCCGTCTGCGCTTCTCGCACCGCCGTAACGACCTGGAGATCAGCTGCGACAGCCAGATAGCGCTGCCGATCCAGGAAGGTGAAGATGTGCTTATTCGCCGGTGTGATTACCACCTGAATCTGATTCATCCGAAAGATTACAGCTATTTCAACACATTAAGCTCGAAGCTTGGCTGGTCAAAAAAATTGTTCTGATTCTGCATCCAGTACTTTACTGTATAAAAAACCAGTTTATACTGTATGAAAACACAGTTATGGTTTTTCATACAGGAAAACAATTATGCTGGCACAACTGACCATCAGCAACTTTGCCATTGTTCGTGAGCTTGAGATCGATTTCCACAGCGGCATGACGGCGATCACCGGGGAAACCGGTGCAGGTAAATCCATTGCCATTGATGCCCTCGGCTTGTGCCTTGGCGGCCGCGCAGAGGGCGATATGGTGCGCATGGGCGCCAACCGTGCCGACCTGTGCGCCCGTTTCTCCCTGAAAGACACCCCTGCCGCCCAGCGCTGGCTGGAACAGAACCAGCTCGAAGATGGACGTGAGTGTTTACTCCGCCGCGTCATCAGCAGCGACGGCCGTTCCCGCGGTTTTATCAACGGCACGGCGGTTCCGCTTTCCCAGCTTCGTGAACTCGGCCAACTGCTTATCCAGATCCACGGTCAGCATGCGCACCAGCAACTCGTCAAACCCGAACAACAGAAAGCGCTGCTGGATGGCTATGCGGGTGAGTACGCGCTTACTCAGCTTATGGCGGAACACTATCGCCAGTGGCATCAAAGCTGCCGCGAGCTCGCCCAGCACCAGCAGCAAAGCCAGGAGCGCGCCGCACGTGCGGAGCTGCTGGCGTACCAGCTTAAAGAGCTGAACGAATTCAACCCACAGCCGGGTGAGTTTGAGCAAATCGACGAAGAGTACAAACGCCTGGCGAACAGCGGTCACCTGCTCTCAACCAGCCAGAATGCGCTTAACCTGCTGGCGGATGGCGAAGACGTGAACCTGCAAGGACAGCTGTATAACGTCCGCCAGTTGATTACCGAACTGGTCGGCATGGACAGCAAGCTTTCAGGCGTCCTGGATATGCTGGAGGAAGCGGCTATTCAGATCTCCGAAGCCAGTGACGAACTGCGCCACTACTGTGAACGTCTGGATCTCGACCCGAACCGTCTGTTTGAGCTGGAGCAGCGTATCTCCCGTCAGATTTCACTGGCGCGCAAGCACCACGTTACGCCGGAAGAGCTGCCGGGCTACTATCAGTCTCTGCTGGAAGAGCAGCAGCAGCTTGACGATCAGGCTGATTCGCAGGAAACCCTTTCTCTGGCGGTGAACCTTCACCATGAACAGGCCCTGGCGACAGCGCAAAAGCTGCATGAAATCCGTCAGCATTACGCCCAGGAGCTAAGCCAGCACATCACCGACAGCATGCACACGCTGGCGATGCCGCACGGTGTATTCACCATTGATGTCCGCTTTGAAGAGAATCACCTGACGGCGGAAGGTGCGGACCGCATCGAGTTCCGCGTCACTACCAACCCGGGGCAGCCGCTGCAGGCTATCTCCAAAGTGGCCTCCGGCGGTGAACTGTCGCGTATTGCGCTGGCAATTCAGGTGATTACCGCGCGTAAAATGGACACCCCGGCGCTGATTTTCGATGAAGTGGATGTCGGCATCAGCGGCCCAACGGCGGCGGTGGTGGGTAAACTGCTGCGCCAGCTCGGCGAATCAACGCAGGTGATGTGTGTCACCCACCTGCCGCAGGTCGCGGGCTGTGGTCATCATCACTTTATCGTCAGTAAAGAAACCGACGGTGAAATGACCGAAACGCACATGAAGCCACTGGATAAACGTGCGCGCCTGCAGGAGCTGGCACGCCTGCTCGGCGGCAGCGAAGTCACGCGTAACACGCTCGCGAACGCGAAAGAACTGCTGGCGGCATAAACTTTTTCGGGATCTCAGGGTCATACAGAACAACAAAAACGCCGCCAGACCGGTTTCAAAGTGGGGCAAGGTCTATTATCATCGGCATATTACATATGAGCCGCGTTCTGCTCGGGCCCGAAAAGGAATCAAATCACTATGCGTTGTAAAATGCTGACCGCTGCCGCAGCGGTTCTTCTGATGTTGACCGCAGGCTGTTCCACTCTGGAGAAAGTGGTTTACCGTCCTGACATCAACCAGGGGAACTACCTTACCCCTAACGATGTGTCCAAAATCCGCGTGGGGATGACACAACAGCAGGTCGCTTATACACTGGGAACCCCGATGATGTCCGATCCGTTCGGCACTAACACCTGGTTCTATGTATTCCGTCAGAAGCCGGGCCACGAAGATGCGACCCAGCAGACCCTTACGCTGACCTTCAGCAGCGCCGGTGTGTTGACCAACATCGACAACAAGCCTGCCCTGACCAAATAATCAGAAGTCAGAAATGCAAAAAGGTGCTCATTGAGCACCTTTTTTGTATTTCTTTTATCCCCTCGCCCCTTTGGGGAGAGGGTCAGGGTGAGGGGAAAACACGCTACTTACCCGCCTTCTCCGCACGCTGACGACGCAGCTCTTTCGGGTCGGCAATCAGCGGACGATAAATCTCCACCCGATCGCCCTCTTTCAGCACATCACCCAGCTTTACCGGACGGCTGTAAATTCCGACCTTATTTTTCGCCAGGTCGATATCGCTGCGAAGCTCAAGGATGCCGGACGCGCGGATAGCCGCCTCAACGGTTGCCCCCTCTTCCAGCGTCACGCGCTGCAGATACTGCTTCTCCGGCAGCGCGTACACCACTTCTACAGCAATCTTATGCGACACTGTAAACCTCTTTGGCGCGGGTGGTGAACGCCTGAACCATATTCGACGCCAGCTCTTTAAAGATGCGGCCAAACGCCAGCTCAATCAGCTTATTGGTAAATTCAAAGTCCAGCTGGAACTCAATGCGGCAGGCGTCAGCGCTCAGCGGCGTAAACTTCCAGCCCCCCATCAGGGTTTTGAACGGACCATCCACCAGATGCATCAAAATACTCTGATTGCTGGTCAGCGTATTGCGGGTGGTGAACGTCTTGCTGATCCCCGCTTTGGAGACATCCACCGCCGCGGTCATCTGCGTCGGGCCGGACTCCAGAACGCGGCTCCCGGTGCATCCCGGAATAAATTCTGGATAAGACTGAACATCGTTCACTAACTGATACATCTGTTCCGCGCTGTAAGGCACAAGCGCAGTACGGCTAATCTGAGGCATAGCATTTCCCATGGTCACACAACGGACAAATAATAACATTTATCACCTGTTAAAAAAACGCTAAGCCTCATCTCGTGCTAAGATAGCGCGTTAGACCTCACAGGACGCAATGAGGTGACTTTTTGAAATCAGATTACCGACGGCTTTACGACACTTATGACGAAGAAAAAAGCACATAAACCAGGCTCGGCGACCATTGCGCTCAACAAGCGTGCTCGCCACGAGTATTTCATTGAAGAAGAATTCGAAGCTGGCCTTGCGTTGCAGGGCTGGGAAGTAAAATCGCTGCGCGCCGGGAAAGCCAACATCGGCGATAGCTACGTGATCCTGAAAGATGGCGAAGCCTTCCTGTTCGGCGCGAACTTTACGCCGCTGACCGTCGCCTCCTCACACTACGTGTGTGACCCTACGCGCACCCGCAAGCTGCTGCTGAACAAGCGTGAGCTGGAATCCCTCTACGGACGCATCAACCGTGAAGGTTTCACCGTGGTCGCCCTGTCGCTGTACTGGAAAAACGCCTGGTGCAAAGTGAAAATTGGCGTCGCGAAGGGTAAAAAACAGCACGACAAACGTACTGACCTGAAAGAGCGCGAATGGCAGCTCGACAAAGCGCGCATCATGAAAAACGCAGGACGTTGATTCTGCACACTTATTGTACTACTCAATAAGTTAGCGTTCCGGGCTGGTATCCAGGAAGTGAAATCTGGTATACTCAGTTCAACACTATTGGGGCTGATTCTGGATTCGACGGGATTTGCGAAACCCAAGGTGCATGCCGAGGGGCGGTTTGCCTCGTTAAAAGCCGCAAAAAAATAGTCGCAAACGACGAAAACTACGCTTTAGCAGCTTAATAACCTGCTCTGAGCCCTCTCTCCCTAGCTTCCGCTCTTAAGACGGGGATCAAAGAGAGGTCAAACCCAAAAGAGATCGCGTGGAAGCCCTGCCTGGGGTTGAAGCGTTAAAACTAATCAGGCTAGTTCGTTAGTGGCGTGTCTGTCCGCAGCTGGCGTGCGAATGTAAAGACAAACTAAGCATGTAGTACCGAGGATGTAGAAATTTCGGACGCGGGTTCAACTCCCGCCAGCTCCACCAAAATTCTCCATCGGTGATTACCAGAGTCATCCGATGAAGTCCTGAAAGCCCGCATGGCACAAGCCCTGCGGGTTTTTTTGTGCCTTGAATTTGTCCAGCGAAGTCTGATGCCAACTAATTAAATCCGAACCTTTTAGGCACCTTGTTAGGCACCTCATAAAGCTTTATTGTTTTTGAGGTGCCTAAAACTATGGAAACCCGGCAATGGCAAGACAAACCAAACCTCTATCCGTTAAAGAGATCGAATCAGCCAAACCCAAAGAAGCGGACTACGTTCTCTATGATGGTGATGGCCTTGAGCTACTCATCAAACCCAGCGGGAGTAAAATTTGGCAGTTTCGCTACATTCGCCCTGTTACTAAGAAACGAGCGAAGAAGAGCATCGGCCCCTACCCGTCAGTTACCCTTGCCGATGCTAGAAACTACCGGGCAGAGTCTCGCTCTCTCTTGGTAAAACAAATCGATCCGCAGGAACATCAGCAAGAACAATTGCGCAGTTCGCTGGAAGCCAAAACCAATACTTTCCAACTCGTGGCTGAACGTTGGTGGAATGTGAAGAAAGCCAGCGTAACCAAGGACTATGCCGACGATATCTGGCGCTCTCTTGAAAGAGATATCTTTCCTGCAATTGGCGACGTTAGCGTTACAGATATTAAAGCTCACACACTGGTTCAGGCCGTCCAACCGGTTCAGGCCAGAGGAGCACTGGAAACCGTTCGTCGCCTGTGCCAACGCATTAATGAGGTCATGATATATGCCCAGAACACAGGCCTGATAGATGCTGTGCCCAGTGTCAACATTGGCAAGGCATTTGAGAAACCACAGAAGAAAAATATGCCCAGTATTCGGCCGGATCAGCTACCTCAACTGATGCAGACGATGCGTACGGCCAGCATTAGTCTTTCAACCCGATGCCTGTTCATGTGGCAGCTTCTTACCATAACCCGCCCTGCCGAAGCGGCCGAAGCCCGTTGGGAAGAGGTAGACATGGAAGCGCGAGAATGGAAGATCCCTGCATCACGTATGAAGATGAACCGTGACCATACTGTTCCATTGTCAGATGAAGCAATTGCGATACTGGAGATGATGAAGCCGTTAAGTGGAAATCGAGAATTTATATTCCCTAGCCGTATCAAGCCCAACCAGCCCATGAATAGCCAAACCGTTAACGCATCACTAAAACGTGCAGGTTTTGGTGGAGTGCTCGTATCGCACGGTCTGCGATCAATTGCCAGTACTGCACTTAATGAACAAGGCTTTCCGCCTGATGTTATTGAGGCAGCACTTGCTCATGTGGATAAGAATGAGGTTCGACGTGCTTATAACCGCAGCGATTACCTGGAACAGCGTCGCCCAATGATGCAATGGTGGGCTGATTTTGTAATGGCTGCAGATTGTGGAAGTATCATTGATGGCGGGATGAAAGGAATACGTTTAGTGGGATGACTGGGCAGAATCCGCTATAGCGCCAAGTTCTATTCTGATAAACTTATTGTCAAAAATTTCCAAGAAAACTTAGGACATGACATAAGTTCACTGCACATCGATAGCAGCAGGACGGTCACATGCCAATGGAGAGTTGTTAGCAAATGAACCCCGTAGAAATAGAACAAGCCATCACGGATCTTGCAGCGCAACCCTATGATCCTGTAGAGTTTCCTTATGTGTGCTAGCTCAGACTTGACCTGACGATTTTCACTGGCAGCACACAATCAAATCTGACAGTCTGCTTTGAGCGAGGAGCGGACATTCCGGTTAATTTCACTGCTTATGGATTAAGTTACGATCATTTCTCATTTGTCGAAGTTATTGCGTAACCGTCAAACTTAAGCCTGACGGTAAAACTTAATTCAGCGAAGCAAAATACTGTGTAGGCGATTTACCTAAGGCTTTTCTGAACATGGTAATGAAGGCACTCACCGAGTCATAGCCCAGAGCGCCAGCGACGTTCTGCACCGATTTGCCTTCAGCCAACTCATTCAGGGCAATCATCAAATGTAACTGTTGCCGCCAGCGTCCGAAGCTCATTCCCGTCTCTGACTGCACCATTCTGGCCAACGACCGTTCACTGGTTGCAAGGCGGGAAGCCCACTGCTGTAAAGTCGTCCTGTCCCCCGGATCCGCAAAAAGCATTTCAGCCATTTGCCTGATTTTAGGATGGTCGGATATTGCAAGGTGGAGTGCTTCAACCGGTGCGTCCGGCAATTGTTCAAGGAGCACAGCAGCCAGCCTGGCCGTCTTACTGCCAGCGGAATAAGTGGGTTCCTGCTCGGCAAGATAAAGAATAAGTTCCCGAACAAGAGACGTCATGGCAATCGTACAACATGTTTCGGGCATGACGGCCGCCCCGGGTTCTATAAACAGAAAACAGGTTCGGGCATTATTTGTTACACGGCACCGGTGAGGCGTATTTCCGGGTATCCAGACGGCATGTCGGGGAGGGACAAGCCACAGAGCATTTTGAACTTCACAACTCACTGCACCATGCAAGGACAGGATAAGCTGACCCTTCCGGTGCGCATGCGGCATTATGCCGGAATACTCTTGCGCCGGTGCAGCGTGAAGGGCAACCGCTGGCTGCAGAAAGATGTCAGCGTCAAATTCATCGGGCGACGAAACTACTTTTTTATGTTTTGGCATATTTTAGAAATATGTTGTCTGATTATCTATATCTTGTAAACGGTCTGTATCTTAAAGTCTCTCTTTTTTCAGAGAAAGTCAGAAATATGTCATGTATCACAAACAAGTGGCGCACTGCCGCCCTTGTGACGGGAATTCTTTTTATCGCCGTTAACCTGCGAGTTCCCTTTACTTCAATAGCACCGGTGTTAAAGATCATTCAGGAACACTTTCAACTGAGTGTAACGTCCGTAGGATGGCTTAACTCATTACCGTTATTTGCCTTTGCAGTGTTTTCACCGGTGAGTGCGATTATTGCCCGAAAATTTGGTCTGGAACGTACACTGTTCGGCGCGCTGATAGTGATTTCTGCAGGTATTCTGCTACGTTCAGCAGGCAGTATGTGGGCGCTATACATCGGAACGATGCTCATAGGCACCGGTATCGCGCTGGGGAATGTCCTGTTGCCTGGCCTTATCAAGCGTGACTTTGCCGGAAACGTCGCATCATTGACGGGCGCATATTCCATCACAATGGGAGCCGCAGGTGCCGTAGGCTCCGCCATTATCATTCCACTTTCCCAGCAATGGGGCTGGGACAGTGCGCTTGCCCTGCTAGTGATAGCGCCTGTGCTTGCCCTGGCTTTTTGGTTCCCACAACTGAGCAATCACCATAAGCATACGCTCTCAGGTCCAACTCAAACCACGGGGGTATCCGTCTGGACATCAGCTCTGGCATGGCAGGTCACGCTGTTTATGGGACTGAATGCAATGCCGTTTTATGTTGCGGTGGGCTGGCTGCCAGCCATTCTGACGGATAATGGGATTTCACCTGAAAAAGCCGGAGCCGTACACGGGATGCTGCAGTTCACTACCGCAATTCCTGGACTCATGCTGGCGGCTACGCTGCGTCGTCTGAAGGACCAGAAAATGGCGGCTGTTGTTGTCAGTTTGCTTTCGGGAATATCTCTTATAGGAATACTGTACGCACCGGGCCTGTCGATGTTGTGGGCTGCCATTCTGGGATTCGGCTGCGGTGCCAGCATGATGCTGGGTCTGACCTTTGTCGGGTTACGTACAACAAATGCAAGCGATGCTGCAGCACTGTCAGGCATGGCGCAGTGCGTGGGCTATCTTATGGCTGCAATGGGTCCCCTTTTGCTGGGTAAGGTCCATGACTGGTCCGGTGGCTGGACCATTCCCCTGCTGATGACGGCTGTAATTACGGTAGCCGGCGCCTTAACCGGGCTGGCTGCAGGTCGAAACGTCTACCTGAAACCTGCCACTTCAGCAGGCTGACTCTGAGAGCAGGCTTCAGTTGGAAAAATCTTTAAATCAAGAATCTAACATCATTAAAAGGCAGTATTTCTATGAGTAACATCCTTATTATCAATGGCGCTAAAAGTTTTAACTTTGCCAGAGGTGAGCTAAACGAACTTTATGTCAACACCGCAAATGAGGTGCTGAGCCATCTCGGACACACGATATCCGTTACCAGGGCAGACAGTAATTTTGATCCACAGAACGAAATCTCTAAGATTCTTAACAGTGATATTCTGATATATCAGATGCCGGGATGGTGGATGGGTGAGCCATGGACGGTAAAAAAATGGATCGATGAAGTCTTTACCGAAGGTCATGGTTCTTTGTATGAAAGTGATGGTCGTACGCGTTCTGATGGCTCAAAAAAATACGGTTCGGGTGGTCTTCTTCAGAACAAAAAATACATGCTATCCCTGACCTGGAATGCCCCACTGGAAGCTTTTAACGATCCGGAGCAGTTTTTTGAGGGTGTCGGCGTGGACGGATTATACCTGCATCTTCATAAGGCCAATCAGTTCCTCGGTATGAGATCACTCCCAACCTTTATCACAAATGACGTGGTCAAATCGCCGGATGTGGAAAATGAAATCCGCCGCTTCAGCGATCATCTGATAGCAACCTTTTCCTGAACAATGATATAGCCCGGCGTTTTTCAGGGCCGGGCTATAGTCGTTCGGGGTCAGGCGCATGTTAACGTTATCCGACAGTTCGTACCTAATCTCATTCAGCAAAATGCTTCTTTCAGATACGGCGTGCCTGTCCTCCTGCCATCACTTCGGGAAAAGCCCGGATACCCAGTCAGCAAACGCGCGTACTGCAGGAGAAAGAAAGCGCTGATGAGGATAAAGCAAAGCGACCGGAACTGACGGTGGTTGCCAGTCGGACATCACTTCGACCAGCGTGCCTTGCTGCAGATGCTCAGAAACAATATTCTCGGCAAGCTGAGCCAGCCCGAACCCCTCAAGACACATTTTAATATACAGTCCTGTTTCGTTAACGGCCCCTTGTCCGCTGACAGATACGGAAATCGTCTCGGACCCCTTCATCAAACGCAATTCGTCGTTACGACGGGGCTGTCCAGAAAAATAGTGAATTGCACGATGCTGAGATAAGTCTTCAGGAGACCGGGGAATGCCGTATTCCTTCAGATAGTCCGGAGAGGCACATGTCACCCAGCGTAACCGTCCCAGCGGGCGAGCAACAAGCGTGGAATTAATCAGCTCACCCGTTCTTATCACACAGTCAACCCCCTCCTGAACAAGATCGACCTGACGGTCGCTCACCCCAATCATCAGATAGATATCCGGATAACGTTGGTAAAAGTCTTTCAGCCTGGGCATGACGATGAAATTGGCGATACCACCGGGCATATCGACGCGTAACCGTCCCTGCGGCCGTTTGACGGAATCCGTCAGACTGGATTCCGTATGCTCGATTAATGAGAGTATTTCCCGGCATTGTGCAAGATAGTGGAGTCCTTCTGGCGTTAGGCTTACCCGTCTGGTCGTACGGTTGAGTAGGCGTACCTGCAGGTAGTTCTCGAGGCTCTTGATCGAACTTGTTACCGTTGAGGACGGCAGTAACAGCGTTTCCGCCGCCCGCACAAAACTGCCGCCCTCAGCCACCCGCATAAAGATCTGCATTGCCTGAATACGATCCATTTTACTGCTCCTGAGCATCTCTGGTCTGTCTGTTGTAGTTACTATTATTCGTAAATATTGAATTATGAAAACACGTTAAGCATCTTTTTCGTATTAATTGAGTGACGTATCGTTTTCCTATTGACCAGGAAAGAGACTGTTTAAATGACGAATTACGCCAGAAACATTATGAATAATCAGACCGTAACCCCATCGGCGACGCTGATCCGTGGCGCGACCATACTGAGCATGGATGAGAATGTCGGCAACTTTGAGCGAGGTGATATTCTTATCACGGGCGCAACCATTACCGCCGTGGGTCAGTACCTGAACGCAGAGGGTGCCCATGTCATCGATGCCACGAACATGATTGCTATGCCTGGGATGGTAGATTCTCATCGCCACTCATGGGAAGGGCAACTGCGCCGCATCAACCCGAACGCCACCTGTCTGGACGACTACAGCAACGCCACGCACTTCTCGTTTGCAAAATACTATCGCCCCTCCGATATCTATGTGGGTAACCTGCTGACCGCGCTGGGTGCTATCGACGCAGGTATCACGACAATCATTGATAACTCCCATAACAGCCGCACTGCTGCACATTCAGACGCAGCAGTGGAGGCATTGCTCGACGCTGGTATTCGCGCCATCCACGCTTCAGGTGCGCCGGTGTCAGGTGACTGGGACAGAGCGCACTGGCCGGGTAACTGGCAGCGGCTGCAGGAGAAGTATTTCCGGAATAACCCTGAAAGTCTCGTGTCTCTTGCGGTAATGGCTCAGCTCGAGCCCGAATTGTGGGCCGAGGCCCGCCGGCTTGGGCTGCCTATCGTCACTGAATTCTTCGGTGCGGAAATGGGGGCTGAACTTCGGTCACTGCATCAACAGGGGCTGCTGGGACCGGACAATATCTTTAATCATTGCACTGCGCTCCCTGACGAAGGATGGAAAATCCTGCGCGAAGCCGGTGTTCGGGTGAACGTCTGTCCGCGATCTGATGCGCACTATGGTATTGAAGACGGCATGTTTGCTATTGAGGCAGCACAACGTCACGGTATCACGCCGGGTCTGAGCGTCGATAATGAAACGTCCTACAGCACCGACATGTTCATGGAGATGCGCGTGGCATTTTACCTGCAGCGTGTGATGGGCATGCATAAGCGACAGCACTGCCGCGGCACAGAGTATTCGCTGACAATGCTTCCGGCAGCGCAGCTTCTCAAGGCTGCAACCGTCGATGGCGCTTACTGTGCCGGGCTGCAGGATAAAGTCGGCAGCCTGACGCCAGGTAAACAGGCTGACCTGATCCTGATCAATGCCGGCGACATTAACCTCTATCCTAACGGGAATGCCTTTGGCACGGTGGTACATGCGACAGAACGCAGCAATATTGATACCGTCATGATTGGCGGGCGCATTGTTAAACAGAACGGCATGGTCGTGGGCGTCGACAGAGCACGCCTCCATGCAGCGATTGATGAATCGCGTGAACATCTGTTTGCAGCCGCCGGGTATAAACCTGACATGTTTGCAGAAACCTTCCTGCCTCTGGAACAGGCGCACTGACAGGGATAAAACGCATGAGCATGATTTATTACCTAATCGCTTTTGCCGCGGGCCTCGGGATCACCCTGCAGACAACCCTGAACAGTCAGCTTGCACGAGGCCTGGGAGGCGATTCGGTCACCGCCGCGTTGTTTTCCTTCTCTGCCGGGGCATTTACGCTGGGGATCTACTCGCTGCTGCGCGGGGGATTATTCACCTCGCTTGCGGCAATTCCTTCCCAGCCACTGTGGAGCCTGGCAGGCGGACTGATCGGAGCCGGTGCATTGTTTAGCTATGTGGTGCTGGCACCAAAAATCGGTTTCTCAGCTCTGCTCGGGCTGGCGATTGTCGGACAGTTACTCTCATCTCAGATGATTGATCATTTTGGCCTGCTGGGTGCCATAAGGCGACCGGTTTCGCTACTCAAGCTGGGCGGAATGCTGGTCATGCTCGTCGGGCTTGCCATCATGCTTTTCGGTGATCGGCTTTCTGAGCGTTTTTAGCATTAACTTAATGAATGAGTGATCCATCTCATGGCGGACGTTTGTACTGGTGCAGACGTCCTTATCGTTAATGTATGCCTCGCATTTATATTTATCCCCTGAAGAACTAACTTGTTTACAGTATCTGCTGATGTAAGAAATTTTCCGGGAAAGTGTCCTGTCTGAAGTGGAAGTTTTTTCCAATGAAAGTGTTGAAATGAGGAAAAGGAAGAATGGCCCTTAAAGGGCCATGCAAAACCAAAAATTAGACATAGATGTCAATCATATTGTTGTTATTATCTTTTGTCTGATTTTCATCTGCCTGTACCATATGTTCATTTCCTTTTTTCTCCGACTTATTATCAGTCTGCTTCCTTAGTAACTGTTCCAGTTCGGCTTCCAGGCTTTCAATTTGCTTTTGGATCAGTTCAGCCATCTCTTTCTTCTGCTCTGTTGTCATCCCTTTTTCAGAAGAAATCTTGCCGAGCCTCTCGGTTAGCTGCTGGATTTGTGCCATGATCTGCGCTGTACGCGAACTCTCTTTTGGCTGGTGATTGCTGAGCGCTGTTAAATTTGAGTTGGTTTGAATCGTGATTGACATAGATAATTTCCTCCGTTAAATGAATTTAATCGGCATTAAAAACAGGGTGCTTTAATTTTTTTAATTAAAATACTTTTTCCAAAACCCTCTCGCGTAATGCTCACTGTCTTCTCTTGCATTAACTATCACTGTTGGCTAAAGAAAACCCTCAAGATTAAACTCTGTTTCAACTTTGAGCTTCCCCATAGCTGAGTTAGCGAATTCGACTTCTTTTACCAGTCTGGCGAAACATAAGGCGCGGAGTAAAGATGATGGTTCACCCAACTCAGAAATCCGTAAAATGGGGAAAGAAAGGCTAAACCTGTCTACGATAGCTCAATCAATATTATTCTCTGTTGCCTGGGAGAAGATTTGCTTTTATCCAGCTTGCCACGTCGGTGACCGGGATGTTGTGTTGCTCGTTAAACGTACCTTTCTTGTTCCATGCGACTCCACGCCCCTGAGCAAAAACAGCACGATATTTACCCATCATGTCCTGAGGGTCACGAGCCAGTTTGTCCATTAAAAATTGTTCAGTCCATTCTGAACGGCTGAAAGGCCGGCCAAGAGCAAACTGAAGTCTGTCGGCCACTTCTGAATAAGTGAGTGTATCACCGGCAATATACACAATCTCATCGCGGATACGGGGCGTGTAAAATACAATCTCGGCAGTGAGCATTCCGATATCATCCGGCGTCGTCAGCGTCATCGTGTTATCCAGACTGCCCAGAGCATGTACAACATTGTTTTGGAGATCAACAACCCCGAAGTCAGGTTCGAAGAGGTAACTCATGAAGATGCCTGTCGAAATGATGACCCACTCAGTCTGATGCTGGCTGCGAAGTAAATCACGTACATCAATCTGTGCATCGAAAATGTCCTGAGGACTGCCCCGGCCAATGGCGTCGAAATCTGCGCCAAACTGCCAGGGGAAATATCTGGGGATACCTGCCTGAAGAGCAGCCTGTGCCAGTTTCATGGGCGTATTAATGCCCGCGGCGTAACCTGCACAACCGACTACCGTGTCATACTGAGAAAATACGACTGCGAGCTCCTCAATGGTGCTTTTCACCAGATCACCCGTAACTATCTCAACCCCAAGATTTCTGATCTCAGCGATAAGATTCTGTTTGGCTGGTTCGCCAGACATTACGGTATTCTCACGTAGAAGCACGCTGATTTTTGCACCCTCAACATCTTTTGCCCGACGGGTAAGGTTGCGCAAAACGGGAAGGCCCAGTTCACCGGCACCCAATACGAGGATATTTTTAGAAGTGGTGTTAAGATCCATTTTGTTCATAATCTGGCCTGTAAAAGAATGTACTACATCACTCTAACAAGTCATATAAGGCAAAAAAAGAAGGTACACGCATGATACCGGGGGGAAGCAGGATGGGGCGGGATGAAATTCTTCAGTATTCGCAGGAGGTATGTAAAGGTCTGCGGGATGATGATGATGGTTTGCGTCGGGAAGTGTTGGCCCATGCGGGAAGTCGCTGGTCATTAGGCGTTGTCAACACGCTTGGCGTTTATGGAAGACTACGTCATGCTGAGATTGGCAGACGTATGCACGGAGTGACTCAGCGCATGCTGACGCGCACATTACGACAACTTGAGCGGGACGGTCTTGTTATCCGCCATGATTTCAGTGAAGTTCCGCCACGAGTCGAATACGAGCTGTCTGATACTGGTATGGAACTGCTTATTCGTATGATCCCGCTATGGACCTGGATTGTCGAAAATGCGGATCGCTTTCGTGAAGACAGGTTGAAATATGACAAAAATAACAGCAACCCAATGACGTAATTAATTCTGAGTAAAAAAACATCACTTATTATGATTCGTCACAAATATTAGTATTTACATGGATAAGTCATTCGTAATGAATGTTAACTTTAATTGTCCAGGAATAACGTCGATCTCACCGGATTCGTCCGGGATGATATAGTTAAAGAGGTTTCAATTCTACGGAGCTGTAGATAGCAGGACTCGCTTTGCCAAACCTTTTCCAGTCAATAAGGACTAAATCACCGCTTTCTTGGACATGAATTACGGAGTTGCTTCGACTAGTCACTTATTCCTAACTGGTTATGTCCGCTTCTGACACATAGCTGAAGCTAACTGATTCAAAGGCCTGCTATTAGCGAATAGCAGGTCAACTCATCAAAGCCTGTCTGTTTTATTGCATCATTAGCCGAGTCCTGAAGCCTTAACTGTGCATCGTCCATGGCCGCTGACTTTTCCTCTCTTCACCAGATAAACACGAACCCAGCTTGATACAGATCAAAAAAAACAGCTTTAAGCTAATGAAAAGAATAATAATTCTTGAATGCTGACAAAACAATGGGATAGTTGTGTTGATTATTAGACGATCGGTCAATATTATTTATGAACGACTTAATAACTGAACGGTAAACGACCAGACAGACGAGGTGAAAGTGTTTAAATCTTTATTAATCAACAAAACAGATGATCGCTACAGTGCGCAACTTGCTGAAATTGCTGAAAGTGAGCTTCCGCAGGGTGATGTGGAGGTCATTATTGACTATTCATCCATCAACTACAAAGATGCCCTGGCCATTACGGGCCGTGGCCCCATCGTCCGGCACTTTCCAATGGTGCCAGGCATTGATTTTGCCGGTACGGTGTCCGCCAGTTCACATCCGGAATATCAGGCCGGGGATAAGGTTCTTCTTACCGGCTGGGGTGTAGGGGAAAAACATTGGGGTGGATTGTCCGAAAAAGCACGGGTAAAAGGAGACTGGCTGACCCTGCTCCCGACTGGCGCAAACAGCAAGCACGTAATGGCTATCGGAACCGCTGGTTTTACCGCGATGCTGTGTGTCGACGCGCTGTTAAATCATGGTGTTAAGCCTGAAGATGGTCCGGTACTTGTTACCGGTGCCAGCGGAGGTGTCGGAAGTATTGCAGCCATGATCCTGGCATCAATGGGTTACCGCGTCACCGCGTCTACTGGTCGCCCGGAAGAAGCCGCCTGGCTTTATAAAACGGTCGGTGTAGAAGAGATTATTAATCGCTCCGAGCTTTCCTCACCAGGAAAACCGTTACAGAAAGAACGCTGGGCTGCCGCCATTGATACAGTCGGCAGCCACACGCTCTGCAACGCCTGCGCCGGGGTGCGATATGGCAGCATTGTTGCAGCCTGCGGCATGGCACAGGGCATGGAACTGATGGGGAACGTGGCTCCGTTTATCCTGCGTGGTGTCACGCTTAAAGGGATTGACAGTGTTATGTTTTCGAAAGAAAAAAGAGCGGCGATCTGGCAGCAGGCGGTAAATTATTTACCAGAGTCCAGACTGGATAGCCTGACTACCGTTTATCCACTCAGTGAGGCCATCAATGTGGCCGAAAAACTTCTCAATGGCAAAATTCGTGGCCGGGCAGTGATTCAATGTAGCTAATTAGATGGATAGAAGGTCCTGCCTGAGATTGATGCTGACTTATTAAGGGGCCGGTTTAGGCCCCTCTTTTTACTATTCAGCCGCCACTTCCGGCGATGGTTGATAGCGTACAGAAGTTTTGAAATAGTTCCAGAAATCGTACACAGGTTGGATTGAACAATAAAGTTTGGCGCGCATGACTGCGCCTTCCCAGCCACTCCAGAAAATGGCCGCCAGTTGCGTATCATTCATATCGGAACATATTTCGCCTGAAGATAACGCATCGGACAAACAGGCCGCAACAAGTGCTTGCCAGCGCTCAAGAATACTCTGTAGTTGGTTAATAAAGGATGGCGGAAGCCCCGGGCTCTCCTGCATCATATTGCCAACCAGACAGCCACGAGTGAAGTTATACTTATTAATCCCATCACAGGCATCATCTATGAAATTTTCCAGACGTACCATCGGTGAGCAGGATGATTCATAAAGATGTTTCTTGAGTTTATGTTGAAAGAAACTGTCATAGGCATTCAGAACTGTCTGAGCATATTCCTCTTTACTCTTAAAATAATAATAAAATGAGCCTTTAGGAACACTGGCATTTTTGACAATGGCATCGACTCCCGTCGAAAGAAAACCATTCTGCGTTAGCAGTTCAAGTCCGCTGCGGATCAGGTCATTACGAGTATCTGCATAGGTACTTTCTGTTTTTCGTGGTCTTCCCCTTCCGCGAATTTCACCGGTCATGACTTATCCCCTGCACCTTATTAATAGAAAAGAATAAGTGATTTTGTACGGCAGCTTCAATCAGTTTATCCCCGTCGTTGACGAAGTGGTCACTTCTGACGAATGAAAAGTGGCATAGCCTGTCGCTAACGACATTGAAGGCTTTGTTCTTAAACTGGCTTATCGAGTTCAATGGCGAATTGCAAACGTCAGCTTCTGGCACAATGCGGCCTGTCAGCTTAGGTTAAGCCCTGTGCAGTAACAGTGCCAGATCAAGTTTGAGCTAATACAACTAACTATAACAGGTGAGCTGTTATTCAAAATAGCTTACTGGTGCCCTGATTGCCTCAGCGTTTTCTTACTGCTTTTGCAAACGCTGCACTGACACACTTATCTCCACTGGGGACAGACCATTCCCGCAACAAATCACCCAACCTCCCCTCGATTTCTGCCTCATCGAGCGAGTCGTCTTCATCCTTAACAGAAGGCCACCCATGATCCTCAATATAGGGACGTAAATCTTTAATGAGGTCACTTATAGCATCCGTCTTCGTTTTCCATCCCCCGGGTCGCGCTCCCAGTAATTTTATCACCTCCTCTTTAATACCGTTAAAACGTGCCGCTTTCCTTTTCCCGCCAAAAGCAGAATTGAGTTTATGTTGCTCCTTGAGATTTTTAGCTGCTGCAGTTGCACAGCGGTTCAGACCACACTCCAGAAGAGCAATGGCATTCTGCATCAATTGCACCGCATGATCGGGATCCGATTTCAGAATCGCCTTCCCTTGCGCCCAGGTTTGTTGAGCATCAGCCAGATTGCCCCTGATGCCTTTTTCTACCCATGCAGAACGACTGAATACTTTAAGGTAGCGCCGCCAGTTTTTCTCTCCCTGCTGGCAGGCCAGTGCCTGTGCTAAATCTTTAGAGCTGGTTTGCCTCCCTGTGTTTATCACCACAATAAGTTCAACATCTTCTGTCACCCTTGTTCTTGCAATATGTTTCTGTTTGATCCCTAGATGAAAGCATAGTGCTTTTTTTTTCTTCCGGTATCTGCTTAATAATTCTTCAAATAAAAGGTTTTCTTTAACATCAGCCATTCATAACTCCCAGATTCTGAATGATAGCTTTCATGCGGAAACAGATTGTCTTCTCTGACATGGTAGATATCTCAGGGCCAAAACCCCGGCCCTGAACTCATCGAACCAGATACAAGGCAGCTTTTGGTCCAGTATTTACAACTTTCACAAATAATCAGGTCTGACATCAACAAAAAACGGTGAAAATCGCCCAAAATAAATCTCTACCACATTGTAATAAAAGATTTTTTCCAATACCTTCACTACGGACATACTCTCCCCTTTTCCTGCCTTGTAAGATCGCATCCATACTGAGACAAAGAGAGACAAACATACATGGCTGCACAAAATCTCAAGGTACTACGCATCCGTGCCGTTGTGAACAAACTCGGCATAGCTCGTTCAACCATTTACGACTGGATCAATCCGAAGTCACCACGCTACGACGCAACCTTTCCAAAGCAACGCAGACTGGGCATGCAATCTGTCGGCTGGTTTGAATCGGAACTGGATGAGTGGTTGTTAAAACGTCATCAGGCATCATCGACAGATATTGCCTAGCATCCATAAATAAGAGCATTAACAATGCATTAGATTAATGCATTAAATTGCTAGTGTATTTCAGTCTCATTTGAGACAAATACATCTTAATTACTAACGATATATTAAGAAACACTATCAATTATGCTCATGATTAGTGAGCAATTGATTATTTATCATCCAAAAATATTGAATGTAATAAGAGTCTTATTATGGCTATTTGTAAAAGAAATAATTGTAATCTCTCAATAGGTGATTTACCAGGTGAGCGTAAATTGCGCTTATGCCCAAAACATTATCAGGGTAAGCTATCTAATGCAGCTAAAAGAGCCCAAAGGTGGGGTCTGACGTGCCAGTACCCGCCCTGTGGTATAAGTCTGTCTGGTACCCGCAATCAACGGTATTGTTGTATTGAGCATCGTAACAAAGACAGAAGACTTATAGATGACGATGCCATTGTCAGTCTGGTAAAACATTCTTACTGGATTAACGTAGAATCAATGCTGAAGAATAATCCCCTCGGGCTGGGGAGTATCAACTGCCCTGATGACATCGCTGAACTTATCAGGTTATACGAGCGTAAAGCAGCTCACCAGAAAGCATATAACACGATCAATGGCCGCAGGGTGACTGACTCAAAGGGGCTGGCAATAAAACGCTTAACGCCCTGGCTGGAGTTAGAACTGTGCCATATTTATCCTAATTCTAAAGGAGGAGCTAATATCACACGTAACATTATTATCGCTCCGTCACTGATTAACAGAATGATGAAAGACTCAGTGCCTGTTTGTAACACAAGAGGAACATTCAGCGGCATAAAAGCGGCAGGCTTATCCCTGTCTGTTGAATCAACGCTATTGAAAGCACTCACAGAGAAATATGGAGCATTTGAAATACAGGAAGCATTATCTCCTGTAAAGAATGTGACATTTGCTGATCCTGGTATACCACGCAGACTGTTTGGCACAGATATTTATGCTTATCCACCTTTATTGAAACTTTTAAAGGAGGAATCATCGCGCCTGGAGCTCTGGGATTTAAGGGAATCTATTAATCATATTGAAAGTAGTCACTGGCTGTCAGCTGGCCCTGCAAATGAGTTATTTGCAGTCGCAGCTTTTCATGCCATGTTAAATGGGGATAAAGATAACTTACTTGAGATATTTTCCGGGCTGCACGAAGACGTAACGGAGCGAGCCAGGCGAAAAGAAAGATTGATTCATGCATATTACCAAAACGTACTTGAGGATTATATGGCTCGCTATTTTGGTCTTGACTTGAATAATCAGGAAGCCTGCGTTTTATTTTACAATACATATTTCACAGCACCACCACTTGATAAAGATGGGGTTTTGGTTATATCTCCTCATTTCTGACGCTAAGCGGGGATCAGGAGTGGGTCTCCCGATGCAGATAGCTAAGACCGGCCTTATTTCTGCAAAATAGTGGACAAAACCGACCTGTTGTTAACATAAAGAAGTCAGATTTAACAAATTCGGACGGCAACATCGTCACGTGCTTTACCACCTAAACCAGATGGGTACTTGCCTGGTATCTTACTTTGCAAGATCTGGCATTTATATTTCCTTTATAAAATCACAAATAGACTATCGCAATGAAATGTAAATCTACGTTAACGACCAGGCTAAAGGATATGGGTTACCAGACCTCTCCAAAAAACACACAATAAAACTCAAGGGGGACTCATTAAGATTTTATAAATATATAATTACCATGAACCAGTACAAAGCAGGAAAATAACCGAAATCAAAAGCCCCCCTCATTATACTGACAATACCCAGATACAACAAAATTATTATAGTCGGGGTAATACTGTATATTTCAAGACACACGCTGTCCGAATTCATTAGCATGGAGCATATATTAACCATTCCCGGTGACACATCCGTGCAGCAGTCCCTTTTACAGTGTGACTTCATATCACACTGACTGAGGGCGGATAATGGCTGTCTACCGTAACGATGCAGATTTACATTTGCTGGGCCAGTGCAGCAATGAAGAGCTGCAATTGCTGATTTCCATCCTGACCACTGACCCACGCGACGGCGACACCCGCTGGACAGAAAGCCTGACCAGTTCTCCGGAATACCGTCTGCTGGCACCGGACCATCGCCGCTACTGGCAACTGATAGCCGCTGAGCTTCAGCGCTATGGCGCGAATACCTTAATGAGTATGGCCCGTTTTGGGCAGGGCGTGGTTTACCGGGAAATTCTCGAAGATGTCTGCAAAAAACTCGATGTTAACTACAACACGAAAAGCGCTACTGAAACCATTGAGCTCGCCCTGTTAATGAAGGTTCTGGAGAAAAGCCTGTCTCAGATGACGCAGGAAGAGCTGTCTGCTTTTTCCCGCACAATGCAGCTTGACCTGACCAACCCGACGCCTCAGCTCATCATCATGGCGGTACAGGCAGCGATACGGACTTCCTCTCTGGCGGCACTGGAGCTTGCTACTGTGATGTCTGCAGGCATCATTACCTCACTGGGTGGCATTGCTACCTGGGGCACTGTGGTCGTGGCGTCAAGGGCTATGTCTGTCATTGCCGGTCCCGTTGCCATTGCACTCAGTTCAGCATGGATGATTTCCGACATTACCGGTCCGGCCTACCGGGTAACCATACCCGCATGCATGATCGTGGCCTGGCTCCGTCAGCAACATATTTCCCGTTAATCCACTTTGGCCGACCGATGGCGGGTCCGGCTATTTTCTGCAGGGAGCAGTTACCATGCCTGAACAGGAACACCGTTATGACCGGTTAGCCAGTCGTCTCGCCATACTGGTCAGCCGCCTCTTTATGGGCGAAACGCTCAGTGTCAGGCAACTCGCGCAG
Organism: Enterobacter sp. NFIX59; assembly: GCF_900113755.1. Taxonomy (NCBI): domain Bacteria; kingdom Pseudomonadati; phylum Pseudomonadota; class Gammaproteobacteria; order Enterobacterales; family Enterobacteriaceae; genus Enterobacter; species Enterobacter sp. NFIX59. Next base: position 43,892 of record NZ_FOQN01000002.1, read on the forward strand.
GAATTTGGCGTATCTGAACGCACTGTACAGCGAGACCTGCGTGAACGTCTGCGCTATATCGACACAGAATATATCGACGGAAACGTCAGCCTCCGTGATGCACGAGGACCTTTTCGCACCAACAATGATATTCTGCGTTTTGCCCGAATAACCAGCGTTGCACATTATTTTCCGGCTCTTGATCCTAAGCTGCTTTCAGTACTCCTTGATAGTGGTCAGGACTCTCCCTGCATCATCTGGAATGATCCTCCGCAACAGGCCCCTGCATTATTTGGCGGTTTTCAGATCATCGTTCAGGCCATCATCCGTCATCGCCTTATCCACTTCCTGCATCAGGAACGCCAACAGCCATCAGTCGCACCTTACAGGCTCATTTGCCACGACGGAGAGTGGTATCTGGTGGCTGTCTCGAAGGATCGCATTCAGGTTTTTACCCTCTCAACAATTACCGATGTGGTGATGACTGTCAGCAGTTTTGTACGGAACAGACATATCGACCACATCATGCAGGATCCGAGGTTTATGCGTGCGCTTCCTCATTTTAATTACATCAGCGGAATTATTCATAAATAAGTTTATTTCTCTGACGTTGCATTAAAAAACAAGGTGAAAAATGTCTGCTCACCCGACCACATTAAAAAATCTATTAACCAATACGAAGGAACCTGAAATGAAAACGTACAAATCAGCGATATTTATTATTATCGTTTTCACCCTGACAGGGTGTGGGGATAATTTCTCGTGTGAAAACGAGGAGGTATTAAAATCAGTTAATGAGGCTATAGTCAGTAGCGCTGTAAATGAACGCGACTTCAGAACATTTCGCCCATACAGTCAGTCAGGCCTGACTGGCAAGGCAGTGACGGTAGACTGGGATACCCCCCTGACTATTGACAGCAATCCGAATGCTAAATCGTTAACCTGTAAGGTTCGCTTGACCGCTATGTTATCTGATGATGAAACTAGCCGTTTAAAACAGAGGATTGATGACATTACCCACAGGGCGGAGAGCGAGCCCGGCTACGAGAGTAATAAAGGATTTATTGCAAATGTGAATAAAGCAGCAATGGATATGGCAAGAACCAGACAGGTCACAGGCACAATAGAATATAACCTCTATCAGTCAAAGGGACATCCTGTCACTGAAGTCGGTAATACGCCAGAGAACAGTCAGACAATTAAGGATATTGGCGATAAGTTATTACGCCCGGTGGCAAGAGTTTATGCTGCTCAGGGGGGAGAGCTGGCATTAAATGATTTTTATTCTGTCGATATAATGTCCATGTTTCGCACACGATAAGAAAGGCGTAACAAACCGGGTTTAAATGCTGTGATTACGAATTTAAATCATCGGTAATCATTAAGGAGAAACCATGAAAATATTATTAGCTGTTACACTCACCGCTGAGATACTGAGTGCTGTACCCACAGCGTTTGCCGTTCCCAATATCTGGCATTCAGGCTTCGGCATGGGCATGTCCGAATACATCATCACCAGCCCGCAGCATACCGGACTCAACATCAGTTGTACCAGTAATCCCGATGAGAACCAGGTGCTCCAGCACAGCGTACTGGTCACCCTGCCGGATGGACGCACCCTCAGTTCACAGGATGACGGTACCGCTATTACGCTCGTCACCGGTGGCGAACAGTATGGTGTGCCTGCTTCCCTGGGCTGGCGTAATGGGGATAATGCCTGGGTATCATTCATTGATGCTGTCAAAAAAGCAACATCATTTGAAGTCTGGGTTAACGACAAAAAAGTAGCCAGTTTCACACCCTCAGCCAGTAATGTTCATAAGGTGCTTGCTGATATGTCAGCTTGTACCTCCCTCACGGCGGATTAGCATCAACTCCATACACCGTCCCAGCACCCGTTTCGTCTGAAACGGGTGCTCTCACATTCCCATGGATTTCGTTTTGCATGCCACCTTACGGTGGCGTTGAGGCTTTCCTATGCCCTTTTTAAAAATTCTAATCACTGCCTTAGGTCAGGTGCTGACCTGGTGCGGCGGGCATCAGGCCCGGCAGTATATTGAAATCCGCTTCCGTCAGGCTGGCTACGATGACAGCAGCATTGATACGGCCAGAGAAGCTGTCACGTTGCTGGTTACTGCACTTATCACCGCCCTGATGGCGCAGATACTTAAGATTCTGGATACGCTGTAGTCCCGCCCGCCCTATCCGTTCATTGAGAACAACACATCCAGCCCCTGCCTCCTCACGGAGCAGGGGCTTTTGCTTTTATGCCTTCAGATTAATCAGATGAGGAATCAACTATGCGATTAGCCAGCCGTTTTGGTCGGGTGAACCAGATTCGCCGTGACCGTCCCTTAACCCACGAAGAACTGATGCAGCATGTCCCCAGCGTCTTCGGGGAAGACAAGCACGACTCCAGAAGCGAAAAGTACACCTACATACCCACGATCACCCTGCTGGAGAACCTTAAACGCGAAGGGTTCCGGCCATTCTTTGCCTGTCAGTCACGAGTGCGCGACCAGAGCCGACGGGAACATACAAAGCATATGCTGCGCCTGCGTCGTGCCGGTCAGATAAACGGTCAGCAGGTGCCGGAAATCATCATTCTGAATTCGCACGATGGCGCGTCGAGTTTTCAGTTACTGCCGGGGATATTCCGAAGTGTCTGCACTAATTCGCTCGTCTGCGGACAGTCGTTTGGCGAGATCCGCGTGCCACACAGGGGGGATGTCGTCGGGAAGGTGATTGAGGGTGCCTATGAGGTGCTCAGCGTCTTTGACCGGATGGAAGAGAAACGTGACGCTATGCAGTCCCTGCAACTCCCGCCACCAGCACAGCATGCACTTGCTAAAGCGGCGCTGGCCTACCGTTTTGGGGAAGAGTACCAGCCAGTGACTGAATCGCAAATCCTTGCACCTCGCCGCTGGCAGGACGAGAGCGATGACCTGTGGACTACCTACCAGCGCATTCAGGAAAACCTGCTGAAAGGCGGGCTAAGTGGCCGTACCGCGCAGGGTAAACGTACTCATACCCGCGCAGTAAACGGGATTGATGGCGACGTTAAGTTAAACCGTGCGCTCTGGGTGATGGCCGAAAACATGATGGGCCTGTTGGGCGGGTAATAACCCGCGCCCCGCCACCGAAATCAATCCCCGGCCCGAGTCTTCCATTCAACATCTCCATGCATAAGGAAAAATTAACATGACCGACATGATTAATATTAACGATAAAAATCAGCTACCTCTGCAGGCTGACGATAACGGTTCTGCACATGCTCTGACAGCCGCGCCTGTACCAGACGAACAGCGTGTGGAGTTCTGGCCGCAGCACTTTGGAAACATCCCGCAGTGGATAACCCTTGAACCGCAGGTCTTTGCTTGGATGGATCGGTTCTGCGCTGACTACAGCGGCGGTGTCTGGAATTTTTATACTCTCAGCAACGGCGGGGCCTTCATGGTTCCGGAAACGGACAACGATGTCTTCTGGTCGCTGTTCAACGCCATGAACGGCAACGCCTCAGACATGAGCGCCGAAGCTGCAGGGATTGCAGTCTGTCTTATCGCTTACAGTCATCACGCTTGCCGCACGGAATGCGACTCCATGACGGAACATTACTGGCGTCTGCGTGACTATGCGCTGAACCACGCAGAATGCAGCGCCATCATGCGCATTATCGACTGAGCATCCCGCCATGCCGTATAAACTGTCTCACCTTAATGCCCTGTGGGATACGCTGAGGAATACAACGGTCAGGGATGAGGACGGTGACCTTGTGACCGACGAACCCTTCCTGCATTTCCTGACGGGTACCCCTCTCTTCCATATCTGGTGATGGTTTGAATCCCTGCACGACGAGTTCGTCGTTGCCGAAAAACTGTACAACACATCTCCTCCCAACGCGTCAACAGACAGGAAAAGCAAATGAATATCACCACGTGTCCCCCTGACAGCGGGGGAATATCTCCCACCGCGCAGCGCACCATCAGACGCGCTCTGACCCTGCTGGAACGCCAGTTACGCGAGCCCGGCGAGGCATTTACCTCCAGCCATGCAGTTCGCGACTGGCTTCGCCTGCAGCTCGCCACACTGGAGCGTGAAGTAATCATGGTGCTCTTCCTCGATAACCAGCATCGTCTTATTGCCCATGAAACGCTCTTCACCGGCACCATCAACCATACGCAGGTACATCCCCGTGAAGTGATAAAGGCAGCACTGAAATACAACGCGGCTGCCATCGTGCTTTCACACAATCATCCGTCAGGTTATGCCGAACCCAGCCATGCCGACAGATTGCTTACTGACCATCTGAAGCAGGCACTTAAACTCGTGGATATCTGTCTGCTGGACCACCTGGTAGTGGGAGGCATGGACATCGTCTCGTTTGCCGAGCGTGGCTGGCTTTAGGGAGAGAATAACGATGAAAATCATCAGCAAACGTCAGGCAATGGCGATATACCGCCAGCATTCTGAGTCCCGGCTGTTTCGCTTCTGTACCGGGAAATATAAGTGGTCCGGCAGTATCTGCCATTACTACGGCAGGGAAGTGCAGGATATCCGGGGTGTACTGGCCGTGTTTGCTGAACGTCGACAGGACCGCAACGGTCCGTATGTGATCCTGCGCAGCGTCACCCTGAATTAACTCACCGTTAAGGAGTACTTACATGCAGAAAGCAACCCGTGTAATCAAACATAACATCGCGGAACCCTGGTGGGGCCTCAGACGCAACGTCACGCCATGTTTTGGTGCCCGGCTGGTACAGGAGGGTAACCGCCTGCATTACCTTGCTGACCGCGCCAGCACCACCGGGACATTTAATGACGCAGATTTACGCCATCTGGACCAGGCATTTCCGTTACTGATGAAGCAGATGGAGCTCATGCTGACCAGCAGCGAACTCATGCCCCGCATTCAGCGCTGCATCACGCTCCATGCAAAAGGGCTGATATGTAAGGCCGATACGCTCGGTTCCTGTGGCTATTTGTATATCGTAATTTATCCGGCGTCTGCAACAACCGCATAAACCCCGGACGCTTTTCCTTCGTCAAAAGAGTGCAAACCATGCAAATACAATCCCTGCCCCCTCAAAGGGCGGCATCGTCACGTCTGTCATCAGTCAAAATCTGGCAAAAATTACTGGAGTATCTGCTGGAGCAACACTACGGCCTTACCCTCAACGACACACCGTTTGGCAACGACAGTGTGATCCAGAAACACATTGATGCGGGAATCTCACTGTGTGACGCTGTGAATTTTATCGTGGAAAAGTACGACCTGGTGCGTACTGACCGTCACGGCTTCAGCGTGAAAGAGCAGTCTCCGTTTATCGGCAGCCTTGATATGCTCCGAGACCGGAAGGCTACCGGGCTGATGACCCGCAAGGGATATAAAACCGTTACTGACATCACAGGTGGCAGATTCAGCGGAGGGAAATAATGACGTTAGCCCTGATCGTTGACGCCAACACCGTCAGCGATCAGCCCCTCAGGTACCAGTACAAAGACTGGCGCTTTTATCAGATCTCCATTAGTTGAAAAAGATGTTCGCTCAGACAGCGCGTATGGTGGTAACACCTTAACGGAGATATCCGTCTGAGGTAGAAGAGGGTGTGGCAGGACGCCGCCAGAACATCAGGGGCCGTATCGTCTGTCAGGATGGGGCTTAATTCCGGGGCGTTCAGTAAAATGAAACATTTCTCCGGGAGCATACCGTCGACATTCCTTTCGGAAAATAACCGCCCAGATACAGTAACACGGCCAGCAGGCGAAACTGTCGGGTGAGTACCGTTTCAGTGTCCCGGTAATGTGCGGCTATCCACAGGCATTCCCGCAGCATAAACCGTCGGGTCCGTCGGGTGAGGTCACCGCCTTTATCATACCAGTGTTCGACGATATCCCTGGCGGAGCGAATGGAGTCATCACCCGTTGTCGCAGTTTGCCACGACCGCGCCAGAAGCGTTGCGATATCCATGGATTAACGCCGCACCTGCGAAACGGCTGCGGGAGTATTGCGGACACCAGGCAGATAAATATTGCGGACCAGCTTCAGGAGGAAAAAGACATCGCTCAGGTTGCTCACGCCGGATACCAGATGGCGAAAGGCTATCCGCGCACGAAAACGCGCCCGGACCGCCAGCCGGTCATTCACCCTGCGCCGGTACAGACCCAGAAAATGGCGGCTTTCCACCAGCGCATGCCTGACCAGCGCTCGTCTGACAGATCGGTACTGCGTCTGTGTACTGAGTGCCAGAATATCTGCAATCACGTCGCAATAGCTGAACGCGCGGATATCGTAATAATCCGGGCGGTGGGTAATTGACGCCGGGTTATTCACCCACAGGTAATCCTGTCTGTCAGAGAAATAAAATCGGCCATCTGCGGCGGCAAGCTGTATCGTCCAGAGAATGTCCTTGTGGCTTTTCCCTTCCTGGAATCGCAGGTCATGCTCGCGAATATACGCTGAACGGATTATCTGCAGCCACAGATAATGCGGCCATTCCCTCTGACTGACGCAATGGCGTATCCACTGCTGACCCGTCAGCGTCTGACCGTAAGGCTGTCTGCGGTGAACGGTATGCCGCAGATGTCCGGCGCTGTCTGTATGCCGGGCATTGAAAAGGACGACATCGGCCTGTGCTTCGCGGGCTGTGCGCAGCCGCTCCTGCAGAAAATCTGCCGCAACCCGGTCATCCGCATCCAGGAACACCCCCCATTCACCACGGTGAATCGCCAGTGCAGCATTACGGGCAGCATACACGCCCTGATTTTCCTGACGAATGAGAATAAGCCGTTCATCTGTAATGGCGCTGAGTAGCGTCCATGTTTCGTCGGTTGAACCGTCATCCACAACAATGATTTCAGTACTGAGCGTTGTTTCGCCAAGCAGTGTATGGACCAGAGCCCCGATGCTGTCAACTGCATTGAAGGCAGGAATGATGACGCTGATATCGATGTTGATTTTCATTGATCAAAGGGAATGTAAACAGAGGGAAGCTTCAGAGTTGTTACCCCATCAGAGGCAATAACCTGCCGGGTACGAAACATTGTCAGGAAGAGCGTCCCGGTGATTTTCGTGCTGGTGTGGACACCACTCGTTTTTCTCTGATTTCCAGGTTAACCACCATCAGACAGCCATCGCAAAATTCTTTATCCAGCCCGAAAATACGGTCCAGAATGCTTCTTTTCTTGTTACATCGGGCACATCTTTTCATTCCATCACCTGCTGTCGCATTCCCATGCCGTGCCCGCAGGACAAAAGAAGGGCGCCCACCAGAAGACAGGAAATAAACTAATAAACAATACGTTAAATGAATTGCTGGGAATTTAGCACAGGCACTAGCGTGCCGGATAATTCATTTTGCAGATCAATTTTATAAAATCGATCGGTTTAATCGATCATCTTTTTCACTCTGCTTTACACGCCATCCGTGTGCCTGCATACCCTATCGGAGCGTTCGGTTTGTCGAGCTGTAAAGGATGCTATGCCTGCTGGATAGTCAAACCATTCCCGATAACTGACATCATGTGGAAGAGAAAATATACAAAAATTATTATCGCTTTGAATGGCAGCTATAAGCGAGAAGCGGACCTTCAAATCCGAACAGGTTCAATTGATTAACCTTGGTTGTCAGTTACGCCATCGTTAACATGAAGCCGATCGAATAATCCCCTGTCCCATTTTTTACAAATACGCAGTGGCAAGAAAGATGGATTCTGGCTCGTGACAAGTAGAGTTGTTCATTTGTATAAAGAGACTTCGCCTTCAGGACGCGTTTTGAACCTGCGATGCATCCACAGGTATTGCTCAGGGGCACGGAGAATTTCACGCTCGATGATCTTGTTCATATAAGCCGCTGCGGCGACCTTGTCTTCCCCTGGATAGCCTGATAACGGATTGCTGATATACATGTGATAACCTTTTTTATCGCTACGTCGAATCATGCTAAGTGTGATCAAGGGTGCACCAGCGAGTTTTGAAAGGGCATACGTTCCGTTCGTCGTTGCTGCTTTTTTTACCGAGAAAAAAGGTGCAAAAACGCTTCCTTTAGACCCATAATCCTGGTCTGGTGCAAACCAAACGGCTTCACCAGCTTTTAGCGCATGAACAAAACCAGATAAATTACGTCGATTAATCATAGCTTTATTTGAACGCATACGCCCTTTTGTCTGTACCCATTCCATTAATGGATCATTGTGTGGGCGATACGTTGCCATCATAGGATGGCATAACCCCATTACTCTTCCACACAACTCAAGGGACATAAAATGAATCCCGACAACCATTACTCCTCTTGTCGCACCGGTCAGGTTTTCAAGCCCTTCGACATCAAACCATTTTTTGACTCTCGCATCGCTCCAGAACCAGGCCATTCCTGTTTCCATCAGTCCCAGCCCGAGAGAAACAAAGTTTTTATTGACCATCTGGCTCCGGGCAAACGGTGTCATCTCGGGAAAGCACAGTTCGATATTTCTAATCGCAATCCGTTCCCGGCGTTTCAGAAAGGGTCTGGATATTTTTCCAAGGCCAGAGCCCAGAATATGTAAAACCGGGTAAGGAAGTTGAACGAGAAGCCACAGCAGACCCAAACCAGACCAGGTAAGCCAGTGGCGAGGATGAAGTAAATTATGAGTAAAAGTCTGTGCCATAAATTTCCTTAATGCTAATGAAGGTTATAACGCAAAAGGAAAACAATGAGGCAATTCGTCTTTAGCGATACATTTTGTTTTAGATAATTTAAATTCATCTAAATTCAGGAAAAAATATTTTTCAATGACTGGTGAATAATTTAAAGAGCCAAGGGTGAATTGTAAGCCAGCAAATTTATTCTGTTATAAATCCATGGTTTTATCATTGATACTCAAGGAATTGTCTTCTTGATTCATCATCATCAAGGTACTCAAAAGAAAGAAGCCGAATTTTGGTAAGTTTATAAAACCACTCACAATCGTTTCGTTGAATAATTTCGCCTGGTTTGAAACATATCCCGGATGCCACCCGAATAATCGCATATTTACCATTACTAAACCTGACCCGGTGAATACAGAAAGGTTGGCCAGGCTGTCCGTGACAGCTGTTCGACATGATATGCCCTTCAATAAAAACAGATTTTTTAGATTTCATTATCATACCCTCGACAACAGCAGTACAGGAGGAATGTTGTCATTTTCCGACATCACTGACGTTAAGTGATCAGCCGCCGATACACCAGCATTCTGAAGGTCTGAACAACAGTCCGCAGGCAGGGCACTCAAGAACCGCATCTTTTCTTAGTTTACCTGCTTTCTGATCGGCTCTGTGTGCACATACCGGGCAGGCAACATGAACCGGTCTTTCTTTAAAATACCTGAGCCCATTTGTATAAGACATAAATAATTCTCTGAGGAATACAGTAATTATTATACGCTTTAATATAAAAATAACTGGCATAAGTTATGTTAAGTTGTGTCTGAATCAGGATATCAGATATTGAAAATTGAACGTCTTATTTATGATACACTACCCTTCCGTGAGAAATTTAAGATGAAATCAGAAGACACCCTTGACTGGTATCCGGCACAACTACCGCCTGTGAAAATTATTCTTGGCGAAGCCGTGCTGGCTGTGGGTAAACAGGGCCGACCGATTAATACCCGCACCTTGCTGGAATACCTTCAGGTCATGCAGGACAAACAAAAAAGGCGGGATGACAAAATCGCCATGCAGACTGCGATTGATGTTCTCAGGGATAATCAGCGCATTAACGGCAGACGTTAATGCACCTCCGGGATCAGTGTCAGTTCTGAATGATCTCAACCGTATGGTTTTGTCCATCATCCTTCAGCGGTATTCTGTCATCAGGGAGGAGAACACCATCCAGCGTCACGCAATATTCTGCATCGCCGCGTGAAACACTAATCTGATAATGGCTTTCACCATATTGATATGCCATAGAAAAAGACGACCACTCATCCGGTAACCTGGCATGAACACTAAAGTCAGTGCCGGAACGTTTTATCCCCAGTAATTCCTCGGTAAGTAAACGCCAGGCCCAGCCTGCGGAACCGGTATACCAGCTCCACCCTGCACGTCCGGTATGGGGAGCGACGCTGTAGACATCAGCACTCATGACATAAGGCTCAGCTTTATAAATCCCGACAGAGTCCGCATTCAGGGTATGATTTATAGGGTTGAGCATTGACCAGAGTTGCCAGGCTCGTCCGGCATTCCCCATTCGGGCAAAGGCCATCACTGCCCAGATGGCGCCATGCGTATACTGCCCTCCGTTTTCCCGCACGCCGGGCAGGTACCCCTGTATGTAGCCCGGATTTGGACCGTGTCCGTCGAAAGGAGGCGTTAACAGTTTGATCAGCCCTCCTTCGTTATCCACAAGGTGCTTATCCAGCGCCTGCATGGCCTTTGCGCACCGTCCCGGGCTCGCGGCGCCGGACAATACAGACCAGCTCTGCGCAATCGCATCAATCCGGCAGTCCTGTGAGGTTTTCGATCCCAGGGGAGTACCATCGTCAAAATACCCGCGCCGGTACCATTCCCCATCCCAGGCGTGGGCTTCGAGATTACTTTGCAGGCGCAGAGCCTGTGAACGGCACATCGCGGCGACGCTTTCATCCAGCCTGCGCTCCGCCAGCGCTGCAAACCGCTGCAAAATGTCGTACAGGAAGAAGCCCAGCCAGACGCTTTCACCTTTGCCTTCGATACCCACCCGGTTCATCCCGTCATTCCAGTCACCAGCCCCCATCAGCGGCAGGCCATGCTCCCCGAAGCGAAGTCCATAGTGAATAGCTTTGACGCAGTGTAACCAGAGTGTCTCTTCGGTGCCGCTGATGACCGGCGTGTCATAGACAGACTCTTCACCAGGCTGAAGCGAGCGTCCCTCCAGATAAGGAATGCGTATTTCCAGTGCATCCATATCCCCCGTCGTTTCAACATAGTGGCAAACAGCAAGCGGCAGCCAAAGATAGTCATCGGAACAGCGGGTACGCACACCGTTGCCGTGTGGCGGGTGCCACCAGTGCTGCACATCCCCCTCGATAAACTGCCGTGATGCACAGAGTATTATCTGTTCACGCATCCGGTCCGGAGCAGCGTGGCTCAGAGCCAGCGTATCCTGCAGCTGATCGCGAAAACCAAATGCACCGCCAGACTGATAGTAGCCACTCCGGGCCATAAGACGGCAGGCGACCGTCTGATACAACAGCCAGCCATTAACCAGTAAATTTACGGACGTGTCGGGGGTGTTAACTACGATTTTATCGAGAACATTGTGCCAGTGATTATGAATCCGGTTCAGCTCCTGGCGGACCGTATCCTCGTTCATGTAGCGGGCCAGCGTCTCCTGAGCACAAACATCATTCTCCTCTGCGCCGAGGATAAAAATAAACGTCCTCTGGTCCCCGTCAATTAATGTAACCGCCGATTGCACCGCTCCGCAGGGATCCAGACCGGCCCCCGTCTTACCAGAAAGCTTTTGCAGTTTCATAGCCGAAGGGGCGTGAAGGGAACCATTACGGCCAATAAACTCCCGGCGGTCCCCTGTCAGAGAACAGTCATTACCGCTGACGGCAAAAAATGTAGTTCGGCCGCCACCATTATCACCATAAAAGTTATTCGCAAGTATCCCGCAGCCGCCGGGCGTTCTGGCCACATGTGTCACAATGTGAGGGGCTGAGCGCGTTAGTGTTTCTCCGAGCGTCCACTCTACATAGCCTGTGACGGAAAGTTGACGTGTCCGTCCCGAAGAGTTACTGAGCGTCAGGAGCACCAGTTTAACCGGATCTTCTTCAGCAACCAGGACCGTCAACTCGCTGTCTATACCACTCTCACGATGGGCAAAAACGCTGTAGCCAAAACCATGGCGGGTCAGGTAATCACCGTGTCCGCGAACAGGTAAAGCCGTCGGCGACCAGCACTCCCCGCTCTCTTCATCGCGCAGGTAAAATGCCTCGCCGCTGCGATCGCTCACCGGATCGTTCTCCCACGGCGTCAACCGGTATTCATGGGCATTCTCATACCAGGTATAGGCCTGCCCTGCCTCTGAGATCACACTGCCAAAACGAGAATTTGCCAGTATGTTCGACCAGGGAGCCGGTGTAAGCGCATTTTCCCGAAGGACGATCTGATACTCCCGCCCATCCTGAGAAAATCCACCGTACCCATTGAAATGGCATAACTGACTGGTATCAGGGCTCCAGTCCGTATGTTGATTACGCTCGCGCACAGCACGCGGAATGAATGCCCTTGCCGGCGATTTCAGGGTATGAATACGCTGGTTAAGCTGCTCATTAATCCCCCCTGCGCGGTCATCAAGATAAAGACAGGCCACGCTCATCAAAAGCAACTTATCCTCAGCGGAGAGATGCTCACCGTTGCGGACAAAAAGCCCGCCCTTTTTATCCAGCAGACTGGCTTCAGACCCGGCATAAATTAACTCCATAATCTGATTTTGTAATCCCTGCTGGTAGCCGCCGGGGCTGTTATTCAGGATAACTAAATCAACATCCAGCCCTTTCTGTCTCCAGTAACGGTGTGCCTGAATCAGTGTGGTCACTGAGGTGATACTTTCCTCGCTGGTTATACTCAGCAGCACTATCGGCAGATCCCCTGAAATTGCCCAGCCCCACAGTCCGGACTGGCCACGCCGGTTGCGGCCGATCACCTGGCCTTCGGCGCGCAGCTCCTGGACAGGGTAAAGCACAGCGCTGGCGAGACTATTGAACAACGTGGCATCATCTTCACTGGCGTTCATCTGGCGCAATACCACCAGACTGTGAGACCAGGCCAGTTCAAAGACGCGATCGGCGATAGGGTAATCGCGATATTTCTCCAGCAACGCCAGGCTCTGCTGACGGGTCTCGCTGATGCCATAAATGATATCAATCGTAACCGGCTGCCCCGGCTGCAGAATAATGGCGTTGCGAATTGCCAGTATCGGATCCAGCACCGAGCCCGACGTGTTGCCTAGCATCCCTCCCGTCTCTATTGCCTGTGCATTCGTAGGGTTTCTGCCACGTCCAATAAACCTTGCCCTGTCCGTTTCAAACGACACGTTATGTCGGTTATCGCCGTGCACCACCATCATGTGAAACAGGCAAGGGCCCGGTTCATCCGGTGAGCGCGGGCGCCGGTGGCAAAGAATAGCGTCACGCTCAGGAGCCAGCTCAGTCTGAATAAACAAATTGCTGAATGCCGGGTGTGCCAGATCGCTGGCATCAGGTGCCAGTACCACTTCAGCATAGGTTGTCAGCTCCAGAGAGCGAGGCTTGCGACCACGATGAATCAGTGTGAGCCGTCGCAATTCAACATCATCCTCCGGAGAGATCACCACCTGAGTTTTGACGCTGAGTCCCCCTAAGCTGCGTCTGAATTCTGCCCCCGCATCGGTGAACAACACTTCCTCGTCTTGTCCGCTGGTGTAGCCTGTTGGTTGCCAGGTATTGCTCCACACATCTCCCGTCTGGGTATCGCGGATGTAGCAGAATGCTCCCCAGTTATCACGGGTGGTATCACTGCGCCAGCGCGTTAGTGCAATATCATTCCAGCGACTGTAACCGCCGCCGCCCGCGGTCAACATCAGATGATAATGGCCGTTGGACAGGAGTTGAATATCCGGGGCGGGGGTATCCACGCTATAGAAAATACGGGGTTCATAGCGAACGGGTTTGACCATGCCCTCATGAGATTCAAAATGACGGCGCGGACTGTACAGATCGACCGCATCCGGCACGCGCTCCTGTAACAGCAGACTCGCTGACCGGAATACCGTACTGGACATAAAGCGTTCAGTCATGGGGGCATCAAGCAGCACATGAGCCAGCGCCTGAAATGCCATACCCTGATGATGCGCCATCCAGGACTGTACCACCGCATAGAGCTGACCGGTTGCAAGACGTGAGGGGGTATAGTCCAGCGCTTCATAAAAACCGTATTCTCCGCATGCACCATTTTTTTGCAGCCTGAACAGGTTCTCACAAGCTTTCTGCGGGGAAACCATCAGCGCCAGCAGCGTGGCGTAAGGAGCGACAACCATGTCATCGGCAAGTCCCCTGCGTAGACCGAGCCCCGGTACGCCAAATGCCTGATACTGATAATTATGCTGAACATCAAAAGCATGATAGCCAGACTCTGAAACACCCCATGGTACCCCGCGTTCTTTCCCCCAGTGAATCTGGCGCATAACCGCCGACTGACTCATTTCATCGAGCAGGCTGCCGGGCCAGGTGGGCATCACCAGATTCGGCATCAGATATTCAAACATGGATCCGCTCCATGACATCAGGGCAGTTTCATTATCAATCGTGGTAAACAATCGACCCAGCGCGTACCAGCTTTTAAGAGGCAGCTGATTAGTCGCAATGGCAAGAAAACTGGTCAGGCGGATTTCAGACGGCAGGAGATCGTAGTGGCTCTTGTCAGGCATATTGGTGTCACAGTTATAACCGACGCTGAGCAGACTGGTTGCTTCACTGTACAGAAAGGCGAAATCCATCCGGGCATGCTCATCCAGCCGCTGTTCCAGCTCGGTGATAATATTGAGTCGCATTCGGGCCTGCTCCGCCACTGACGCCGGAGGCGTTCCTGTACCGGTTAATGTCGGACGGGCAAGCTCGCTCAGCGTCGGCAGCGTCTGTTCATTCCAGGATGCAGGCAACCAGCCAAGCAACAGAGACCACTCATGGCAAAGCTGAACCAGTTGATGCTCCAGATGTCCAGCCCAGCGCATCTGAAGAGGAGATCCCTGATGACATGCGCTGGTCAGATGGTTGCACTGGGTGCGCATGCTTTTCAGTTCGCTGAAAAGCGCCTGCGGAGAGAGCGACACCGCGTTCAGGCAATGCTTGCGCAGCAGTCTCAGGCTGTCAGGTGGGTTCTTACCCCACTGTTTTTCCAGAATATCCAGCGTATCGTTCAGTCCTGCCAGTATCTGTTGGTTGCTTAAAACAGGCTGATGACGCATGGCGGACAGGCCTGCACGCAGGGTCAATAAATGCCCGGCCATATTGCCGCTGTCGACGCTGGAGATATAGCGTGGACTGAGGGGGACCAGCGTACGGGTGTCATACCAGTTGTAGAGATGGCCCCGGTAGTGCTCCATTTTATCCATCGTGTCGAGCGTGAGCGACACGCGCCGGAGCACCTCTCCGCCAGGCAGGTAGCCAAAGTCCCATGCCGTCAGGTTAGCCATAAGTGAAAGACCAATATTGGTAGGAGAAGTTCGGTGTGCCACCGTCGGTTGTGGTATTTCCTGATAATTATCAGGCGGAAGCCAGTTCTCTTTTGCTGTGGCAAATGTTTCAAAAAAAGCCCAGATTTCACGGCTTGTCTGGCGTAACAGCTGTTTTTGTTCCTGATTAGGCGAAAAAACCTTTCGCACGGGCTGGCGACTCAGCCAGCTCATCAGCAGCGGTGCCACACACCATACCAAACCGATCGGTAACGCAATCCCCAGCAGCTGTGGGGCAAATTGTCCGGTCAGTATTGTCAGCGCCACGCCACCGGCAGCGTTCAGCCACATCGCCTGATAAAAACGTGCAACAGTGGGTCTGGCCTGACTGCTGTCCTGGCTGTGGCTGACCCACTGGCTGAGGTGACGCCTGCTTATCCCCAGTCGCCATAGCGTCACGGCGATCGCTTTCAGCGAATATCCGGCTTCGTGCGGCAGTATCGCAAAATTAAGGCTGATACCTGACAGACGCTTTAGCGCGCCCGCCCCCACCAGTAACAGATGCGACTTCACGCGGCGACGCAGAGGTTTATGCAGAAGGTCGTGGCTAATGCAGAGGATGGCTGGCAACAACCATATCAGCAACAGTATGCCCAGCCAGTAAACCGGATTGGGTACCCAAAGCAGAGTGAAGAACAGCAATATCAGTAAGGAGGGGGCGACCAGACTGCGACGTAGATTATCGAGTAATTTCCAGTAAGAAAGCGCGGTCAGCGGATTCCTGACCCGGGTTCCATCGGCTTTTCTGACGCGTGGTTTTAGCCAGTTAAGCAGTTGCCAGTCACCCCGGATCCAGCGTGAACGTCGTGCAACATCCGACAGATAATTATTAGGGTACTGTTCGTACAGTAACACCTCGCTCAGCAGACCCGAACGTGCATAGCATCCTTCAAGCAGATCGTGGCTGAGTACCAGATTTTCCGGGCAGATGTTCGTAGTGGCCTGCATAAAAATATCAACATCGTAAATCCCTTTGCCCACAAACGAGCCTTCCCCAAAGAGATCCTGATAAATATCCGAAGACATCATCGAATAAGGGTTATTGCCCGGTACGCTGCTGCGCAGGGCTGCGTAACGCCCCTGACCGTTGCGTGGTATCTCCTCCGCAAGACCGGGCTGTAAAATACCGAATCCTTTGACAACCCTCTGGCGTACCGGATCATACTCAGGCGTATTCAGCGGATGCGCCATCGTCGCGACGAGTTTGTGTGCCGTATCGCGCGGGAGCACCGTATCGCTGTCCAGGGTAATGACGTATTTTATGTGACCCGGTAAAAGGTGGGCAGGCATCTCTGCAACGCTGACGAATTGCGTTCCGGGATGGCGCAACCAGCTGTTCAGTAACGCCAGTTTTCCCCGCTTGCGTTCATAGCCCATCCACGCGCCTTCCGAGGGGTTCCATTCAGGCTGGCGATGTAACAGATAAAAACGTGGTCTGCCGGAGGGGTAGCGGCGATTAAGCGCCTGCGTATCGGCGATAGCCTGTCTGAGCAGTGCGTGACTTTCCGGCGAGGGTTCATTTTCAGAATCAGCAAAATCAGTGAGCAGCGCGAACCTGAGATTTTCGTTTTCATTCCCCAACCAGCAGACTTCAAGACTGGTGAGGAGCTGGCTGAAACTTTCGTGGCTGGTCAACATGCAGGGAATGACTAACATGGTGGCACTGTCAGCGGGAATACCGGCTGAAAAATCCATCCCCGGCAAGGGTCGAGGAACGCGAAAACGGGTGGTTGCATCACTGAGCAAATCGCTCATTAACTGAGTTAATGCGATAATCAGAGGTAATATCACCGCGATCAATAGCCAGTCTGCGCCCTGCATGGCGGTTTCGTGCAATATTGCTGCGGTCGCTGCGGTTGTCAGCAACGCCAGGCTTCCAAGCCATGACAGCAGGGTTATTCTGTTGAAACTGTGCCGCAAGCGTATGAGCCTTGAGGCGTCTGCCAGGAGATGAATATCCAGCGCCTGTCGACCTTCGCCCGCAAGATAATAACCAACATGATGTTCCGGTGTATCAGGCGCTTTTTCCTCTGAAAACGCCAGCGCCTTCTCAGCAACCTCAGGCTCGCTGAGACCGCTGTCTCTGGCCAGAACCTCAACTACGTGCCGGTAATGATCCCGGGTATTGAAATGCATCCGGGGATAGATGCCGGCAGGATCATTGCGTAATGCCTGTTCGACAACGCTTATCGTTTCGGCGAAATCAGCCCAGTCCGTTTCACTCAATAAACGCAGGCCCGCGATGCTGTTACTGACGGACAGCTGGCTGGCGGCAAGCTGCTGATTGAAACTATGTATGAGAACGTCAGTGGTGATCCCCTGTTCCCGAAGGCACTGATCAACCCAGGTCAGAGGTAACGACAGCGCGTTGCCATGCCCCTGCAGGCGCCGCACCAGCTCTGCGACAAACGCACTGGTTAACGGAGGTCGGAAGCGCGCCATATCGGCAACCACCATGATTAAATCACCAGGCGCACTCTCTGCACATTCGACAATCCTTGTTATCCACGTATCAGCAAGGTTTCTGTCCTGCTGCGCTTTTATCACTTCCATACTGATACGACGAAGATTTTCAATCAGCGCAAGGCGCAGCATTCCCGGTAACGCCCAGACTTCACCCAGCGTCAGCGGCGTCACCTGTTGATAGGCAGTGAGATAGCTGGTCAGGCTGGCGGCATCCCAGCGGCCATCGCCGTGAGCAATGGCCTCTGATGCAATATGATAAATTCGTGGGCAATTCAACGGCGATACCAGCGACGGAAGACCTTTGCCAAAGCTTTTCGGCAGATGCTGGCGGACAGTGCGGATTTGTTCCTCAATCAGATAATAATTGTCCAGCAGCCATTCACCGGCGGGCATGATACTGGTCTTTTTACCCGCGTTAAGCTCATAGCAGTTTTGGGTAATGACGGCCTCATTGTCGCCAAGCCGTTTCAGAAGATAATAAGGATGCCTATCCGGTGATACTTTATGAGTCCGCGCCAGCTTCTGGCCGTAGCGTTCCATCTGGACGGTCGAAAAGAGTTCTGACCGCGGCGAGCTTTCACCGGCAGGATCGTTCGCCGAAAACGTTATGTTTTCGGCAGCATTCATCAGAATACGGGAGCGGTTAAACCACGCTCTGGGGATCATTTTCATAGCATTGCTCTGATGCGACGTTAGCGCGCAGGAGCAGTTGCGAAATCAGTTCAGAAACGTTCTCTCAGGATGGGCGTCAGGCATCAGGGATTTAACAGCTGCCGGAATCTAACATAAGTATAGGACATGAGCTCTGTTCTGCGATTTTGGTCGAGCTAGCGTCGGGAGATAAACAGAGCCTTACATCCGGGGCAAAGCATGGTTTGGTTGAGCCGGATTTTTGACAACGGTTGTACTGATTTTAAGCCACAAACAGGACAGGCAGCAGTGGCAGTAGACGCACTGCTGAAGAATTTCATTGCGTAATTGATAACAGACATAACCATTAACCTTTCAATGAATGAGCTTCACCGTACCACATGTGGTTAAGTTTTAATCTATCTATTTTGACATACTGAAAATCAGGAAAGATAAATGTTCGCAGCCACAGGCCCCCTGAGACCGTTTATCCGGCAAGACTCTATGCGGCTTCCAGGGATGAGTAATTCTGATTAGCGAGAGTTAACGGCTGAAATGTGAAGCAGAACGTCTTTTCGTCCATCAGATGGGATGATGAGGCCTTTACCACTAAGAATATCAAAGCTTTTGACAATTCCTGTCATTTTATGGGACAAGTCAATTCCTTATTGAAAACACTTAAAGACTATACATTGAAAATGGCATTCAGCCACTTTTATTTTCCCTACAGGACCTCTGGACGGCTAAAAGATAATTTGCTTATATCGATTCCCTGTGTCTTAATGAATCCCATCAGTTCGATGTACTAATGAAAGTTAGAAATTTTCCGGGCAGTTCTCATTACCAGGTGCTATCGTTGATATCCCCTCTTTTGAGTCCATACGTTTAATCTTATACGTTTACTATCAATACAATCATGTATAACGGAGTCAGTATGACCTCGAGAATTATGGGCCTGGTTAAATGGTTTAACGAAGTCAAAGGTTTTGGCTTCATCTCTCCTCTTGATGGCAGCAAAGATATCTTTGTCCATTTGTCTGCACTTAATGGCGACAACTTTAAAACTTTATTTGAAGGTCAGAAAGTTGAATTCGCCATTCACCGCGGAGACAAGGGTCCTGTTGCTGCAAATGTAACACTTTGCGATAAATAAATCATTGTGGGTCTGCGATAACGATGAAGGATTATTCCTGAGTAGACAGATCCATAACTTAAATCAGATGAAAGTCGTTTATTCTTAATATCTGATCAGCATATTTTTCAAAATTATGAGTATGCTAAGCGATGTGATGAAGTGCAGTACTACTGCATAAAAAGTCTAAAAGCACAAGCTAACCACATGTTAAATAAGAAGTGCGTAATGGCTTTGACCTTAATGGCATCTGCCAGTTAATATCCACGAGAGAACAGGGTAATAGAATATGATTAAAGTCCTTGTTTTCTTTAATGCTGAATCCTGTAAAGTCATGACCGTTCTGGAAGGTATATCCTCTATCAGGCAGGAATATCCAAACGGTGAAGAAACACATCTTCGGATTATGTCTGCAGGTTTTCCTTCCTTAACTGGCGATCATGGTATTGTTTACGTGGCTACTGACAGGGAGTTAACGTCACAGGAGATACTTGATGCGGCCAGGAAATATTTATAGAATTTTTGTCATGCTCTCTGCTCCACGTTTAATTGCATGCTTACCCTATTTATCAGAATCGAACAAAAAATGAGTTAAAAGCATTTATGGCCTGCTAACAGCAGGCTTTTTTTTACATTACACTTTTTTAGAAACGTCTCTATAAAGAGAGAGTAATTCGCTACCCTCTGACAAAATGCAGGTGTCTCCCCCCTGCGTGCCATCTTGCCATTTGTGAAAACCTTGCTAAGTGGCGGCGCTGTCTCTCCTCATTTTAAATCTCATCAGGTGTGACTGAAGCAATAAGTTATGAGGGTATAAAAAGGCTCTCCGGATGACTCCTGGCATCATAGTTTTAAGTACCTTCAAAAATGCATGGACATTTCGTAGGAGTTGTAATTTAGTTCTTGCACATTCTTCTTAATTTTGTCTTGCGATAAGAGATTTATATAAGTAGTCTAAACCTCGTTAATAACAATATGTACCAATCGGATAAAAATGCTCAGTAAGAAAAATCGGGTTGATGAGCAACCGTCGACATTGGTATTTGCTGAACAACGAAAAAACTTTAAAAGGTCTCTTTATGTCAGATGCTCTTACACAGTTAAACAATATCCGTACCTTACGTTCTCAGACTCGTGAAATGTCATTAGATGTACTGGAAGATGTTCTGGAAAAGTTTAAAATTATTCTTATAGAACGACGAGAAGAAGAGACATTACGTCTTGCAAATGAAAGTCAGCGCCGCGATAAACTGGAAACACTTCGTCAGATGATGCTTGATGAGGGTATCGACCCCTCCGAACTTTTAGCTGCTATTGGCTCTCCGGGTAAGGCTAAAAGGACGCGCTCCCCCCGCCCCGCGAAGTATCGATATACTGACGAAACTGGAGAGTCAAAAACATGGTCAGGTCAGGGGCGAATGCCGAAGCGGATCTCAAATCTGATTGCTGAAGGTGGAGAATTAAAAGATTTCGAAATCAGCTAAAAAAGAGCCGGGCATACCCGGCTCTTTTTACGGATAGCCCACAACCATCCTTAGAGGATCGTCGAGAAGCATCTGGTTCGTAACCGGCTTCAACAAGGTGTTTCATGAAGAGATTATGTTGCGCTATAAACTGGGTAAAGAAGGTATTAATGGTGACATTACGCAGTTGTAATGCAGCCAACACCACAGTTTTTCCTCTCATAGCATAATGCGGACGGGGTTAGTAGGCTGGAGGTCTTTAGTGAACGGCAAGCGGACGCCCTCGTAGATTAAACAGGCGTCCGATATCTTGAAGTGGACAGATTACCTAACCCGCTTTCCCGTTTCGTCAATGACCTTCTCGCCATCCTCTTTGGTAAACGCTCCTTTCTGACCTTCCGGAAGAATATCCAGCACTATTTCCGAAGGGCGGCAAAGACGAGTACCGAGCGGCGTAACGACTACCGGCCGATTAATCAGGATTGGATCTTGAAGCATGAAATCAATCAACTGCTCATCACTAAATTTCTCTTCATCAAGACCCAGGCGTTCATAAGGTTCAGCGTTTTTACGCAGCAAGGCGCGCACTGTAATCCCCATATCTGAAATAAGTTTAATAAGCTCATCACGGGTCGGGGGAGTATCGAGATAATAAATTATTGTCGGTTCGTTGCCGCTGTTGCGGATCATCTCCAGCGTGTTACGTGAGGTGCCACAGGCCGGGTTGTGATAGATGGTAATATTGCTCATATCAATATCTCGCTACAAGGTGACAGAGAGCCGCCACGCCAGCACAGCCAGAGTGACGAAAAGCACGGGCAGGGTCATGATTATGCCGGTGCGGAAGTAATATCCCCAGGTGATGGTCATGTTTTTCTGTGCGAGCACATGTAGCCACAGCAGGGTTGCCAGACTGCCAATCGGAGTGATTTTCGGGCCTAAATCGCAGCCAATCACGTTGGCATAAATCATTGCCTCTTTGACGACGCCTGTCGCCGTACTTCCGTCAATCGACAGCGCACCAATCAGCACCGTCGGCATGTTATTCATTACCGACGACAGGAACGCGGTCAGGAAGCCGGTGCCGAACGTTGCTGCCCATAACCCCTTTTCTGCCAGCAGGTTTAGCACGTCAGACAGAGACTCCGTGAGCCCTGCATTGCGCAGGCCATAGACCACCAGGTACATGCCCAGTGAAAAAATAACTATCTGCCATGGTGCATCGCGCAGGACTTTTCCTGTGTTGATGGCGTGACCTCTTTTCGCCACTATGAACAGTACTGCTGCGCCAGTAGCGGCTATCGCACTTATCGGGATCCCAAGAGGTTCCAGAACAAAGAAACCGACAAGCAGCAAAAACAGGACAATCCAGCCCGCCCTGAACGTTGCCGGATCCTTTATCACACTGGCAGGCGTCTTCAGCAGCGAAACGTCATACGTCACCGGAATATCCCTGCGGAAGAAGAGATGCAGCATGACCAGCGTGGCCGTAATCGCGGCCACATCTACGGGGATCATCACGGAGGCATACTGCGTAAAGCCCAGACCGAAAAAGTCCGCCGAGACGATATTCACCAGGTTAGAAACAATGAGCGGCAGGCTGGCCGTATCTGCAATGAATCCTGCGGCCATGACAAAGGCCAGTGTCGTGCCCTGACTGAATCCCAGTGCGAGCAGCATCGCAATTACGATCGGCGTCAGGATCAGTGCGGCTCCGTCATTGGCAAACAGTGTAGCAACAGCAGCCCCAAGCAAGACTATCCAGCAAAACAAAAGGCGGCCACGTCCGTTACCCCAGCGGGAGACGTGCAGTGCGGCCCATTCAAAGAAGCCGGACTCATCGAGCAGCAGGCTGATGATGATGACCGCAATAAATGCCGCTGTCGCGTTCCAGACGATATTCCAGACAACGGGAATATCAGCGATATGGATGACTCCAGTTACCAGCGCCAGCACAGCCCCGATACTCGCACTCCAGCCAATACTCAGGCCTCCGGGTTGCCAGATCACCAGTATCAACGTCAGTAAAAATATACTCCCCGCCAAAAGCATCTCAGACTCCGTTATATATGATTATGTGAATTTGTTTTCTTTTCTCAGCAGGAGGTGCAGGCTGATTTATCCAGCCATTTACACAAATCCTCCCGCATACACTGCCAGGACGTCGTGATTGTCTCAGCTGCCCATGCCGGTATGTGGGGTGACAGACGATAGTGGATCCATTTGCCTTCACGACGGTCCAGAACCAGCCCGGCCTCACGAAGGATAGCCATATGTCGCGAGACTTTGGGTTGTGATTCGGAAATGGCTGCGCAGATATCACAAACGCACAGTTCTCCTGACTCCCGGAGAATCATGACGATGGCGAGCCGAGTTTCATCCGACAGGATTTTGAAAAGCTGAACAGGTTGTAGCATTTTTCACTCCGTTCCCTTTAGAATATATATATGATAAATCATATGTGTTAAATTTGAAATCATCTACTCTCTCCGGAGGAGAAAAATGGAACAATTTCCTGCCCTTAATATTGAATTCTTTGATCAACACATCGCTGAACGCCTGAACCTGCAAGCGCCACCACGGATTCTTATCCTGTATGGCTCAGTAAGAGAGCGCTCCTACAGCCGCTTTGCCGCGGAGGAAGCCGGTCGTCTTCTGACTGCAATGGGCGCGGAGGTGGAATTCTTTAACCCCTCTGGTTTACCCCTGCCTGATGATGCGCCAGACACGCACCCTAAGGTCACCGAACTACGCGGCCTGGTCAGATGGTGTGACGGGATGGTGTGGAGTTCCCCTGAGCGGCATGGGACGATGAGCGCGGTGATGAAGGCGCAAATAGACTGGATACCCTTAAGTGAAGGAGCGGTTCGTCCTTCGCAGGGCAAGACACTTGCAGTGATGCAGGTCTGCGGTGGTTCGCAGTCCTTTAATGCGGTGAACCAAATGCGCATTCTGGGCCGATGGATGCGGATGTTCACTATCCCCAACCAGTCCTCCATTGCTAAGGCATGGCAAGAGTTCGACGAAAACGGCCGAATGAAACCTTCGTCATGGTATGACCGTATCGTCGATGTAGCCGAGGAGCTGTTTAAAATCACGGTGCTGCTTAAGGGACAAACTGGTTATCTTGCAGATCGTTACAGCGAGAGAAAAGAGAGCTATCAGGAGCTTTCATCCCGTGTCAATCAGGACAAAATTTAACGTATATTTTTCGTGAATCCATACTGCATGAGATTAATAACATCCACTATAGCACAAAGGAGATATCCCATCCTGTGTCAGAATATGAAAAACTACCTTGAGGTGAACTAGTAACTCTGGTTATGACGTGGCGCTTGCGCGTCATGATGCAAAACTAATTTTGATGTTTAATGAAATCCTGGTTGCACCCAAGCTAAGCGCTTCATGCTAAATTTTAGGCGAAGGAATAACAGAAGTCCTGTCCATTGCGTGTTATAACCGAGGTTGAAAACCGGCACACTGGCGGTTGAGAGGCATCGCATGAAATTACAAATCACAAGAGCAATTGGCCTCAGTAAGCTCTCTCCACGTTGGGTTAAGGTTATCTGCTTACGGTTAATTAAAAATGATATTGAACGCTCTCTCAACGCTCTTCTGGTCAAAATTGATGAATCTGAACTCTCTACGGAGCAACTTAAAGCGTTTAAGGAATGCGTTGAAAGAATTAACCTGGCACGGGGTAAGGGGATGCAGGCGTGAGCATTTTTAATTAGCATTTTTCGATGCTGCATTGGTGATGATGGCTTTTATCCAAAAAATTTCGCAGGCGAATAGTAGTCTAAGCGTTTGATAAAAGGTAAGCCCAAACCGTATATGCGCGGCGCGTTTGCTGCGCAAGAAATGGTTACCAGGTCAAATCTGTTTTTCAGTGTGACGACTCAACTAGATATCACCACCCACAGTCCCTATCTCGTCTTCTTTCTCATCAAAAGGAGAAAAAACTTTTAGGCACCCAAATAGGCCCCTAAGAAAAGTTGAACTAGCAGTTATTCAAATTAATTCAATGAATTACACAACCAATTCAGACTCCGCCAGCCCACCAAAATTCTCCATCGGCGATCACCAGAGTCGACTGATGAAGTCCTGAAAGCCCGCATGGCGCAAGCCCTGCGGGCTTTTTTGTACCCTCAATATGTCCCGCGAAGTTCATAAAATATCCCGGCGACACAGCAACATCACGCCATTAAACATTATTTCTCTCATGCTCAATGAGCCATTCTTTGCGTGAAATCCCCCCTCCGTAACCTGTCATCGCGCCATCTTTTCCAATTATCCTGTGACAGGGGATCACAATCGCAATCCGGTTGGCACCGTTAGCGGCAGCGACGGCGCGCACAGCATTTGGCTTATTAAGCCGTAGTGAAATGGCCTGATAGTGTGAAGTTTGTCCATAGGGAACAGCACGCAACGCATGCCAGACAGATTGTTGAAAATCACTGCCCGGGGCATCTAAAGCGAGATCAAACTGTCGGCGCGTTCCGGCAAAATACTCGTCGATCTCTTTTACTGTCTGTCGGGTATGGTTGTTTTCGCCGGTGACGATTCTGGCGTTAAATAAACGCTGTATATCGCGGAATTCTGTTTCTAACATCCGGCGATCGGTAAACTCCAGCAGACAGACTCCCCGCTCTGTCGCGCAGACAAACATCGGTCCAAGCGTCGTGGTGAACCGGTGAATGACTATCACCTGGGTTGCCTGAGTCGGCGCTGCGCCAGTAAGCCGCTTGTAGGTGTAACCAAACCCGCTCAGGGATTCATAGCCATTGTCCAGCGCAACGTCAGTCGCCGCTCGTCCGCTTTTCAGCTCCTGCAAGGCAACGTTCACCCGCTGCATTCGCTGAAAAGCCTGAAAAGTGATGCCGTGATGTTGCAGGAACCAGCGTCTTACCCGCTCCGGGCTGATTCCATGCTGACGAAGCTCCGCGTCTGCTACACGGGATTTAATATCGCGCCTGACAAGCGCAAGCGCCTGCTCAACGAATAATGGCGCGCTGTGCGCATTTTCAG
The DNA here is from genome assembly GCF_900113755.1 of Enterobacter sp. NFIX59. Taxonomy (NCBI): domain Bacteria; kingdom Pseudomonadati; phylum Pseudomonadota; class Gammaproteobacteria; order Enterobacterales; family Enterobacteriaceae; genus Enterobacter; species Enterobacter sp. NFIX59. Next base: position 69,805 of record NZ_FOQN01000002.1, read on the forward strand.
CGGGCCTGCAGACCTTACAGGGACGAAAGCCGTCCGCCAGGGCAGATTTGGCATCTTTATAAAATTCGACATTTTCACGTTTGGGCTTTCGCGCCCGGCATACCGAAATGCAGAATACGCCAGTGGTTTTGACGCCAACAAAAAACACGCCAGTATATTCTGAAGAACGTTCAAGTAATGCCTGATACCAGATATCGCATAAATTCTTATCGGTTATTTTCATCACAAAAAAGTCCTTCAAACGTCTGACGCGCTCGGATCGCATGCATGACATCAGTCAACGTTGACTGCATCGCTGAATGAACAAAATTGCCCATTGAAATGCGGCTTGCCCCGGCCCGTTTCAGCCTGTCGAATGACGGTAGATCGGGCATACACATGACATTCAGGGGCAATCCCGTTGCCTCTGCTATGAGGCTAATGTCTTTCTCTGACGTCAGGCAGGGAACAAAAAGGCCGTCGGCACCTGCAGCTTTATAGCGTTGACCCCGTAATATCGTCTCCTGCAACGCGTCTTCATGCCCGAGCAGGTACGTGTCAGTCCGGATATTCAGAAACAGACGATAATCTTCCCTTCTCAGCATATTGCACACTGCTCTCAGGTTACGGGAAAAATCAGAGGCATCGTCAAGCTGACGAACCCCGTTTATGACTCGGCTGTCTTCGAGATTAACGCCTGCGACGCCTGTCTGAGCAAGGCGCCGCAGATTGTCTGCTATCTCTTCGGCTGAATCACCATACCCTGCTTCCATGTCAACGCTCAATGGCAGGTTGCTGACAGCCCGGATCCGGGTGACCATATAAAATAACTCATCAAACGGCATTCCCTGGCCGTCGTCATATCCCAGTGTGGACGCTATAGCTGCACTGGACGTTCCCAGAACCTGGTAGCCTGCTTTTTGCGCTGCGACAGCACTGGCGGCATCCCAGACGTTGGCGATAAGAAGAGGCTCATGCTGATAGTGGCGTTCTGCAAAGTTCATATTCATATCCTCTCGATAGATTGAAAATGAATCTAAGCACTCAGGAAGAACCTCACAACCGAAATTCAGACGACCATTTTTTAGCAAAAGTCGTCTGAACATGGGGAGCGGAACAGACCAAACCTTTTAAGGTCAGGTTCTGGCTTCGAGCATGGCAAGAACCGCCCAACGTGCCGCATCGTCTGCGATATTTTCCGGCAGCGCATCAGCCCGCAGCGTGATATAAGCATCAACAGCCTTTCTGAGGGCCATGCTGACGGAATCACGATCGTGCATTGCCAGCGTGGAAGCCAACAGGTCATCAGGATCAATGCTGAGGAATTCGATGCGGCGACCCCCACGTTGCGGTAGATTTGCTCGACGGTACAGCATAGGTCCCAGCACTTGCTCCCGGAAGAATGCCAGCATGCCTATCGCTTCAAAGAGTTCTCCCCTTCCCAGTTTCACCACCGCGTAATGAAGCCAGATCCAGGCTCGGGACTCAAACCACTCCGGCGTCATATCAGGCCAGTTAGCGCTAAATTTTGCCAGTTGGCGCTCCAGAGCGGTGTTATCACGGGTAAATAACACCACGGCCTCCTCAACGCGCTGAGTGAGCATTTCCAGGGTGACAAATTTCAGATCGACATGAAGGAGTTCGGGACCATACAGGCAGATAAGCAGACGAGGCTCTCCCACATGTTCCCCGGTGAAAGCATGGAGCAGGTGACCCAGTGTTCCGGCGAACACAATACGCTGAGCCATGATTTCGTCATAGTAGAGAGGCTCTACCACAACGACAAAATCAAGATCGGAGTATTTATCAAACCCGCCATGAACAAGCGAGCCGCCAGCGAGAAGGGAGTGAATCCGCGAATCAGCCTGAAATTTAAGCTTAAGTTGCTCTGCAAAACTTCTGTGTAAATCGGGTAACGTACTAAGCATACTTTTTCCTGTTCACAAAAAAGACAAAGCATTACAGGATATCGCGCAGTGAACAGGCAGGCCAGATATTTTTTGCAGGAACAATAATGTCCTAAGAGGGTTCTCCCGATGCGTTATATTGCCCTGTAAATTCGGAGAAATTTCTGACCATCGTCGATTACTCGGATATCTGACTAACATAGTCGTACCAGTAAAGGCATCAAAGCAGTCCTTATGAGATTATATGGACTCTATGAGTCGGCCAAAACTCACCATGAAAATCATTGGATATGGCATAAACGCAAAAATTGTTTTTGACTTGCTGTCTATTGATAATAATCCTGCTTAAAACGCCAGGCTTTATACGTTAATTTGAGGGGGGTCATCCAACAGAAGATACCAAAGATAAACACTACAGCAATGCATGATGAGATGATATTTTCTCGGGAAGCAAAGCATACCCCCAGGATGAACAGAACCGTAAGTACGACGGAAAGAATGATTGTCCCTTTAAACCGATTTGAAAGCGCAGGAAGCAAAATATCCAGCGTCGAATGCTGAGTATCCACATAACGTTTAAGCTTTTGCAGCTCTTCTTTTGTGAAACCCGACCTAAGCAACGCTTCTTCTGTTATCGCCATAACATTCCTCTCCTTCTAATCAGAGCCAGTATACTGTGGTCTTTGCAAAAAAACCGACCAACGGGCCAGTAGTTGATATTGTTAACCTCCTGACATTGACAAATATCAACACCCTCTCTCTCCCTCCTGTGCAAAATTACCCACACCACCCAGCGCTACGGAATAGCCGCTCAACCCGGAAGGAACTCCACCATGTACAGACCTATAACCGTCATAATATTCATTCTCCTGACGCTCGCCGCCCTCGCGGAAATAGGCTTTTTATCCTTTGGATAATCCTCAGGCGAAATCCCCCTCATCAGGGCACATTGATCTCATTACAGTTTTTTCCTAAAGCCATCCCGCTTCGCCTGTGCCATGCTGAATCACGCTCATAACCGATAACGTTAAATGAGGATATTATGAAAAAAACAATTATCGCATTATCTGCCGTTCTGCTGGCTTCCCCAGTATTTGCTGCGACCACACATGCAACTGACGATACCGTCGCGGCGGCGAACGCAAACGCCAACGAGGCGAAGCAAAAACTGCACGAAGAGCAGAATAAAGGTGAAGAGCTGAAGCTGAAACAGAAGCACGCTGCGGAAGGTAAAAGCGAAAGCTTTGGCAGCAAGGTCAGCGAAGATTCCCAGAAAGCCTGGCATAAAACCAAAGAAGGCACCGAGAAAGGGTGGGATGCCACCAAAGAAGGCGCTGAGAAAGGCTGGAACAAAACCAAAGAAGGTGCCAGCGAACTGGAAAAGAAAGTCACTGAGTAATCCCTTCGAAAGGCCGCATACGCGGCCTTTTTTATTCCCTCCCACCCTGCTTCCTTAAGGCTAAACTTGTTTCAGGAGGGCACCGTCATGAGCCACAAAGAAACCGCACCAGAAACCCAGGGCGTTACCGTTGAACTGCTTTCCATCGTCGATCTGGGCCCGGAGATCGCAGGCATGGACGGTCGACAGCTTCGCATGCGCAGGGTGACGCTCGCCCCCGGCGCGGTCTTTGGTCCGGTGCACGATCATATCGATCGCCCCGGTACCATTTTTATCCTTGAGGGGACCATCACCGATCATCGTAACGGTATCGCCACCGATTACGGTCCCGGCGTCGGGTGGCCGGAAGACCATAATACGGTCCACTGGCTGGAAAATCGGGGCCCGATCGCCGCCGTCGAAATCTCGGTGGATATCGTTAAAACACCCTGACGCACAAAAGTCGAATAGATCCCGGGGGTGACGCGTTTACTCCCTGCCCCCTTAAAAGAGATCCTGAGATGCTGCGACGCCTGGTGATAGTGCTGATTTTGTTTTGTCCGTGGGCGTTAGCTGCCCCAAAAAGCTACATTATCGACACCGATAACACCGCCATTCGGCTATCGTGGCATGCCTTCGGCGGCATCCTCTCATGGGCGACGTTCAGCGGCGTGACGGGCGCCGTGACGCTCAACCCGGAAAACGACGTCGACGATCATATTCACGTCACCATTCCCGTAGCAACTCTGGTGGCATCAAACAAGCTGCTTACCTGGCAGCTGAAAAGCGATATGTTTTTTGATTCTGAGCACTACCCGACTATCGAGTTCATCAGCTCTCGCGTGGTCGCCTTGGGTGACGGACGGTTCAGGGTGTTCGGCACGCTGACCGTGCGTAACATTGCCCGCCCGGTGCTCCTGGAGGCCGTGGTGAAAGACCCGCATGCGCAAGTCCTCACCCTGGATGCCACCACGGCGATCTCGCGCGCGTCCTACGGGATGGATAAGTTTGCGCTGGTCGTGGACGATCGTATTGCCATCGCCATTGCGATTAAGACAAACGACGTGCCGTCATCCTGAAATGAGCCGCTGTAGCTGCTCCGCATTTCCCCGCAGGTGAGACGGCGGATTGCGACCAATCAGGACAAACTGGTAGCCCGCCTCCTGCCACCACGCCAGGTTCATGCTGTGCCGCTGCTCCTGGCGCAGAGAGGCCCTGGTCTTCTCGTCAACAGGAGAAATACAGAGCGCCATCGGGCCGTAGTCGGCGTTGATCCAGGCAATCTGCGCGATAGAGGTGGTTTCATAGCGCAGCATTCGCACCATCTTCAACTCTGCCCCATGCAGGACTAGCTGCGACATGTGCAGCTTTATGCCGATATCCTGTGCGGCCCGTTCCAGCCCGCGCTGCAGTAACGGCGTTGCGCTGTCCATATCCAGCAGCGTCTCGACGCTGTACAGGGACATATATTGCGCTTCGAGGTCGCGAATATGGGCGTTCTCATCCGCTGGCGCGGAAGCGGGCCGCAGCAGATAGCCCAGCCCGGAGCCGATCATCAAAAAGCTGATCGATGCGGCAATCAGCGACCGCCTGCTAACGCCAGGCGCCGTGGAGGACTGTGGTTCGGGAATAGCAGCCAGACGCGCCTGCATTGTCTCCAGAGGCGCGTCATCCAGCAGGGAGGCAAACGCCCCGGCGTAATCCTGGCTGCTTTTCATCAGTTCGTTGGTTCGCCCGGCGAGGCGTTCATCACGTTTCAACTGTTCTTCAAAATGCTGCGCGTCGGCGCGGCACATCTCGCCATCTATCCATGCCACGATAGCGTCGTCGTTATAGGGCGGTGCAAAACGGTGCGCGTTCAATAGCGTTTCTCCTTTACCGGAGGCAGTGCGTCAGCGGACCTGGCAAGCCGAGCCCGTGCCGTTGCCAGCCGGCTCATCACGGTACCGATCGGCACCGCCAGGGTGTCCGCCGCCTCCTGGTAGGTAAATCCTTCGACATAAACCAAAAATACCGCGTTGCGCTGGGCTTCAGGCAGCGTGTTGACGCGCTGCATCACCTTAAGGTAATGCAGACGCGTCTCATCCTGTTCGCGGGTGTCCGGTGCCAGAAGCTCGTCGCTGGCCACAAATCCCTGTCCCTGACGCAAGTGTCGAGCCCGAAGCTCAGAGATCCAGATGGAGTGCAGTATCGCGAACAGCCACCTGTCGATGCGCGTGCCAGGCGTATACTGGCTGCTCCTTTCAAGCGCACGCACGCAGGTGGACTGAACCAGCTCTTCGGCGATATCCCTGTTTCGCGACAGCACCAGCCCATAGCGCCAGAGACGCGACAGATGTGCGGCTAACTGTTGACGAACCTCACTGGTAGCGATGGGCTTTCCCTCCACGAGAAAATCAGGATTCCGGATGTCCGTTAATGGCGGCCTGCAGGTCACGGTATTCCTCGCAGGACTGGCCACAAATACCGGCAATGACCTTCAGCTGTTCTTTCGCGAGGTCAGGACGTCCTTTTACCATCCACGCTTCACCGAGATATTCCCGGGCTTTGGCATAATCCGGAGCGATAGCCAGCGCACGCTGATAGTAACCAATGCCTTCGTCCGTGCGGCCAAGCTTGCGCGTGGCGAACCCGCGATAGTTCCACGCTTCAGCCGTATTGCCATTTTTCAGCGAATCAAGCAGATTCAGCGCCGCCTGGTACTCTCCTTTCTTCGCGAGATGGTACGCATAGTTGGTTTTGTCCTGGTCGCTGAGGCTGCTGCTCTTGTCCGGCACGCATTTCTGAGTAGCGCTGTCATACACCTGTCCGGCAGGACAGTCGGGCGTTTTGCTCTCGGTACTATTATTGCCCATCGCCAGCGCCAGTGGGGACAGCAGGGAAAAAATCAGCACCGGGATCAAACGAAACGAGGTCGTGTTCATATAAAGCTCCAGGGTGAGTGGGGAGTGACGTCAGTAAACGTCCGACTGATGAGTTTTATTCATTCTCCCCGTAAATTTTTTGCTGTCGCGAAATCATGCTGACGTTGTAGCCCAATGAAAATAAATCAGGTTATTCATCCTCACCTTAACGTTATTATTTCGCGTGATAGCAGAGTTTTCACCTCACATAAGAATATATTTTATAGTGCAAGTGACATAATATATTTTATATCAAAAACGTTACCTTAACTTAAATGAACATTAAGCAAACCTAAAGAATATCGTTTTACATTATATTCAAAACATTCCCTACCAATTATCGCAGTGCGTAAACCACGCTAAGAAAAAACATTACACACTAAAATTAAAGTCATATAAAACAAAGGATTGCACCAACCTAATTATTGACGACATCACTATACCAATGCCTTCCACCTTGTTTTCGCACTTATTTGCGAAAGCTTAATTTGCACAACCCATGTTTTCTGTCTATATCAATTTTATATCCTCAAAAATAATTCCTCTATTAATTACAGGGTTTTACAAAACATAAAACACGAATAAAACGGTTCTCTTTCATAAAAAATTAGATTCGCTCTGATGTTGCCACTCTGAATCCTGGCGGGCATCGTGCGCGCTAAAAAAACGGTCAGTGCTGCGTTATAACAGCGACTGCGCCGGGGGCGCCCTTTACCTTCTGCAGAGATGGCTCGTCTTGCTCGCCGTTTATGACACATCTGCTGGAGTAATAACTAAATGAGCCAAATCTCTGTTATCTCGAAACTTACTGGCGTAGAAACGAAAATGGAAGGCACACAGGTCACGCTGAGCCATTCCTCCATCGTTGAGCTTCACGTCGAGCGAGCGAGTGTCTCCCACTTCGCGCGAAGTGGTAACGATCTGCTGGTTACGCTGCACTCCGGCGAGGTGATCACTGTAAAAAATTTCTACGTCACGGACGCGCAGGGCGTGAGCCAGCTGGTACTGCAGGACAGCAACGGCGCGTTATGGTGGATTGAAGATCCAGCCGGGGCCGCCACGTACGAATCTATCGCGTCTACGAACGTACTGCTTGCGGCGTCAGGAAGTGATGCCGGTGGTGCCGCCTTCTGGCCATGGGCCCTCGGCGGCATTGTCGCTGCAGGCGGTATCGCGGCTGCGGCAAGTACCGGCGGCGGTGGCGGAGATGGCGGTAATAACAATAGTACCACCCCCCCCGTCGATCCTGCCGATCCGGACACAACGCCGCCGAATGCACCTTCCGGTATTAAGTTCTCTTCAGATGGCAAGACCGTTACCGGTACCGCCGAACCCGGCAGCACTATCACGCTGAAAGACGCGAACGGCAATGTCGTTGGCACCGGAAAAACGGGCAGCGACGGCAATTTTACCGTCTCCCTCGGAACACCGCTGACCAACGGCGAGCAGGTGACTGCCACCGCGACGGATAACGCCGGGAATACCAGCCCGGGCACAACGCTCAACGCGCCGGACATAACCGCGCCCGATGCGCCAACGATTGGCAGTGTAATCGACGATATTGCCCCGCAGACGGGGACGGTGTCCAACGGCGGCAGCACCAACGATCAGCGCCCACAGCTTACCGGCACCGGCGAGGCGGGCTCGACCGTGACGATTTATGACGGCGGAGTCGCTATTGGTACGGCAATCGTCGCCAGCAACGGCACCTGGACCTTTACTCCGTCAGTTGACCTGAGTGAAAGCACTCACCAGATTACCGTGAAGGCAACCGACGCCGCCGGCAACACCGGGCCAGCCTCACCGGTGTTTACTCTTACGGTGGATCTTACTCCGCCGGACGCCCCGACCGCGATTGTGCTGACCGACGATACAGGTCTTATCAGGGGGACCATTACGTCGGGCGCGCCTACGGATGCTTCACTGCCGCTCCTGGCGGGAACGGGCGAGCCAGGAGGAACCATCACCATTTATGATAACGGCGTGGCGATTGGCACAACGACGGTGCAGCCCAACGGTACCTGGAGCGTTACGCCAAACGCTCCGCTGCCGGACGGGACACACTCCATAACCGTCACTGAAACCGATGCGGCCGGAAACCAGAGTACGGCATCAGCACCTGTCACCTTTACTGTGGATACTACCCCGCCGTCAGCCCCTGGAAACCTCGTCGTTTCGAATGATGGCGGCACCATCAGCGGCATTGCAGAGCCGGGCAGCACCGTGACTATCCGTGAAGGCGGCGCACTCGTTGGCAATCCAGTTGTTGCCGATAGCCAGGGTAACTTCAGCCTGACGCTGACCCCGCCGAAGCTCAACGGCGAAATCCTGACCGCTGACGCCACCGACACGGCAGGCAACACCAGTCCAACCACCTCCGCGGCGGCACCGGATATTACCCCGCCGCAGACACCGGTTATCATATCTGTGATTGATGACGTGCAGGCCACCACAGGCCCCGTGGGCCCTAACGGGCTTACAAACGACCGGGCGCCAACCGTTAACGGAACGGGTGAAGCTGGCTCGACCATCACGATCTCCAACGGTAGCGATGTCCTCGGTACGGTGGTTGTTCCCTCCTCTGGCCAGTGGAGCTTTACGCCGCCCACACCGCTGACCGATGGCACGTACGTGCTGACGGCAACGGCGACGGATGCCGCCGGTAACCAGAGCGGAATATCAACCGCATGGACAATTAACGTCGACGGGACGGCACCTGACGCCCCGGTGATTTCACAAGTCGTGGACGATGTGCCCGGTGGAATTGTTGGCTTACTCGGCCCAAATGCCACGACCAACGACGCCACCCCGACGCTCAGCGGTACCGCCGAAGCAAACGCGACGATCAGCCTGCGCGTGGACGGTGTTGAAATTGGCACAACCGTTGCCGATGGTCTCGGCGCATGGACCTTTACGCCGTCCTCGCCAATCGGTGAGGGTCCGCACGCCCTGACCGCCGTCTCGACCGACGCGGCAGGTAACACCAGCGGCGTCTCCAACACCTGGACGCTGACAATTGACAGCGTCGCGCCTGCTGCCCCGGTTATTACCCAGGTGCTGGATGATGTGCCGGAGCGCCTCGGCGCGCTCAACCCCAACGACAGCACCAACGACACCACGCCGACGCTCAACGGCACGGCTGAACCAGGCTCGACGGTCACCATCCGCCTGGATGGCACCGTTCTTGGCACGGCCCCGGTCGACAACAACGGCGTGTGGACCTATACCCCCACCGTGCCGCTTGGGGAGGGGCCTCATACCTTTACCGTTGTCGCCACCGATGCGGCGGGCAACACCAGCCAGCCGTCAAGCGGCTTCACCCTGACCGTCGATACCACACCGCCAACGGCTGCCACCATTGCCACCGTGACCGATGACGTCGGCGGCGTTCAGGGCCCGCTCACCAGCGGCGATACCACCGACGACACCCAGCCGCTGCTGCAGGGCTCCGCTCCGGCGGATGCGGTGATCACCGTCTATGACGGCACAACCCTGCTCGGCACCGCTTCCCTCGACGGCAGCGGCGGCTGGAGCTTTACGCCGGTCACCCCGCTCACCGACGGCCCGCATTCCCTGACGGTTCACGCCACGGATGCCGCCGGCAATACCACTATCTCCAGCCCGTTTGTATTGACGGTGGATACCGTCGCACCTGCCACGCCGGATATCCCGGCAATTACCGTCAATCCTGACGGCGGCACAACGCAAACGCCGCTGAACCCGGGAGAAATCACCCGCGACACCACGCCGACCCTGAGCGGTACCGGCACGGCGGGCGATACCGTGACGATCTACGGCAACGGCGTCAAAATCGGCGACGCTGTCGTGGACAGTGCTGGCAACTGGTCCTGGACGCCGCCATCCCCCCTGGCCGGCGGCACCTATGACATCACCCTGACCGTCACCAACGTGGACGGCACGGGCAACGAAAGCGCCCCGTCGCAGCCGGTCACCATCACCATTGACACCGACCCGCCGGCTCCCCCTGCGGCACCGATCGTCACCGACAGCGTCACCCAGATCACCGGCCCCGTTCCCGATGGCGGCACCACCAACGATCCGCGCCCGGTGCTGAGCGGCACCGGTACGCCGAACGACGTTATCAACATCACTGACACGGTCAACGGCGGCACGCCGACTATCGTTGGCACCGTCACGGTAGACAGCAACGGCAACTGGAGCTGGCGCCCTGGCAGCGACATTGCGGAGGGCAGCCACGTCTATACCGCCACCGCCACCGATGAGGCAGGCAACGTCTCTGACCCGTCGCCAGCGATTACGATCACCGTAGATACCGTGGCGCCGGATACGCCAGTGATTGGCGCCGTGGGCGGCGAGCCTAACGGGGGCTACATCACGGATACCACGCCGACAGTGGGCGGAACCGGCGTTAACGGTGAGACAGTGATCGTCTACAACAACGGCGTCGAACTGGGCCGTGTCGTGGTCGCTAACGGAGAATGGAGCCTGACGCTTCCAGTGCAAACGGACGGCCCGCTGAACATTACCGTTGCGGGCGTGGATGCGGCGGGCAACGTCAGCGCGCCGAGTGCGGTCTTTACCGTCACGCTCGATACCGCTGCGCCTGAGATTCCGCAAATTAATGCCGTTTCAGACAGCCAGCTCACCAACAACGTGCTCTACACCCGCGACGGCACGCCGACCCTCACCGGAACCAGCGAACCCGGCACCACCGTTATCGTCTCCATCGACGGTACCCCGTCGGGCGTGCCGGTCACGATACAGCCGGACGGCAGCTGGAGCTGGACGGCAGGCACAACGCTGTTGGATGGCCCGCACACCTTCACCGTCTCTGCTACCGACCCTGCGGGTAACGCCTCCGGAAACTCTACGCCGCTGAGCGTGACGGTGGACACCGCCGCACCTGCCGACCCGACCAACATGTCCCTGGCACAGGAGGGGACCCCGTTGACCGGTAATGCCGAAGCGGGAACCACCGTTACCGTGAAAGACAGCGGTGGGACCGTCATTGGTACCGGCGTTGTCGCAAGCGACGGCAGCTTCTCCATTGCGCTGAGCCCGGCGCAGCTGGATCCGACCACGCTGATCGTAAGCGCTACCGATGCCGCAGGAAATGCCAGCCCTGGCGCGTCCTTTATCGTTACCGATTCACCGCTCGACCTGCCGCAGGTGCCCGTCATCACGGCGATCAACGATGACGTCGCCCCAATCACGGGCGATGTGAAAGACAAAACCACCAACGACACCACCCCGACCCTCACCGGTACGGCTCAGGCGGGGAGCCAGATCGCTATCTACCTGGACGGTAGCGCGACGCCATTGACGACAGTCACTGCCGACGGCAGCGGCAACTGGAGCTATACGCCAGCCGCGCTTGGCGAGGGGCTACACACCTTTGAGGTGACCGCGACCCTCAATAACCTGACCAGCGGCCGCTCTCCGGCGGCCAGCGTTACCGTTGACCTCACCGCACCGGGCACGCCGACAATCGGCGCCGTAATTGACGACGTCGGCCCAGGCACCGGTCCGCTGACCAGCGGGCAGACCACCAACGACAACCAGCCGACCCTCACCGGCACCGGCGCGGTGGGCGATACCATCTCCATCTACAACAACGGCGTGCTGCTGGACAGCGTGGTGATCGGCAATACCGGCACCTGGAGCTACACCACGCCCCCTCTGGCAGAGGGGAATAACGTCCTGACCATCCGCGAGACAGACCCGGCGGGGAATCAGAGCGGTCCTTCTGCAGGCTTCACCGTCGTGGTGGACTCCGTTTCCGCCACGCCGGTCATCACCAACGTTACGGACAATGTCGGTAACGCTGCCACCACGGTGGTCAGCGGCAGCGAAACGAATGACGCCACGCCAACCCTTACAGGGACAGCGGACGCAAACAGCGTGGTCACCATTTTCGACGGCGGCACGCAGATTGCTGTGGTCACGGCTGACAACACAGGTATCTGGACGTTTACCCCTGACACCGCGCTCGGCGAAGGCTCGCACAGCTTCACCGTTCGGGCGACCGATCCGCAGGGCAACGTCAGCGCGGTCTCAGCCCCCTGGAGCGTGGTGGTTGACCTGACGGCACCGACGGTTCCGACGCTGGATACGGTAAACGACAACGTCCCTGGCGGCGTCACGGGCAACCTCACCAGCGGCCAGGTGACCAACGACAGCACCCCAACCATCAGCGGTACCGGGCAGGCGGGCAGCACTATTCACATCATGAATAACGGCACGCAGATTGGTACTGCAACCGTTGACGGAGGCGGCAACTGGTCCTTTACGCCGACCGCGCCGCTGGGCGACGGCAGCTACGCCCTTCGCGTCTATGCAACGGATGCGGCAGGCAACGCCTCGGCGAACTCATCGGTCTTTGCCTTTACCGTTGATACCGCAGCCCCTGGCGTACCGGTGGTGACCAGCGTAATTGACGATGTCGCGCCCGTCACCGGGACGCTCACGTCGGGCAACACGACCAACGACGCGCGTCCGACCTTCAACGGCACGGGCGACGTGGGTGCCACAGTGCACGTGATCGTTGATGGCAGCGAAATTGGCACGGCGGTGGTGAATGCCCAGGGCAACTGGACCTTCACCCCGGGCACCGATCTGGGCGACGGGCCGCACGCAATCACCTTCAACGCCACCGACGTGGCAGGCAATACCGGCAGCACGACGACGCCGTTTAACCTGACGGTGGATACGGGCGTACCGTCGGCGCCGGTCATTTCGACCGCGGGTGACAACGCGGGCAGCATTCAAACCCCGCTCTCTTCCGGGCAGAGCACCGACGATACCACGCCGACGCTGAACGGCACCGCGACCGCCAACGCCACGGTCACCGTTTATGAAAACGGGCAGCCGGTCGGCACCGTTCAGGCGGACGGTACCGGGGCATGGAGCTTTACGCCGTCAGCGCCGCTGGCCAGCGGCAGCCATACCTGGACCGCCACGGTCACCGATGCAGCGGGCAACGTCAGCCCGACCTCGCCGGACTTTACCCTGATTATTGATACCGCGGCACCGAACGCGCCGGTTATCAGCCAGGCGATAGACGACGTGGGCATCCTCACCGGCCCGCTCACGTCCGGGCAGACAACCGACGACACCGTACCGCGCCTTGTCGGGACCAGTGAACCGTTTGCCACCGTGAAGATCTATGAGGGAACCACGCTTGTCGGAACGGGCACCGCGGATAGCGGCGGGAACTGGAGTATCTTGCTCACCACCACGCTGGCGAGTGGTCCGCACAGCTTTACCGCGCAGGCCACGGATGCGGCAGGCAACACCAGCGTGTCCTCCAGCAGCTTCAGCCTCACTGTCGACACCACGCCGCCTGCGCTGCCGGTGCTGACCAGTATCGTGGATGACGTGGGCAATGCGGCGACGCCGATTGCCAACGGCGGGATCACCAACGACGCGCAGCCAACGCTCAGCGGCACGGCAGAAGCGGGTTCCACGGTGAAAATCTTTGATAACGGCGTGCAAATCGGCAGCGTGACGGCGACCGGTGGGGCGTGGAGCTTTACGCCATCTCCGGCGCTGAGCAACGGCGCGCACAATTTAACCTTTACCGCTACCGATGCGGTAGGCAACGCCAGCGCGCCCACCGCCGGGTATGTGATTAACGTCGATACCCTCCCGCCAGCCGCGCCGGTCATCAGTTCGGTCATTGATGATGTCGGCAGCGTCACCGGGCCGGTGACCGGTACGAATCCGACCAACGACACGCGCCCAACGCTGAGCGGGACAGCCGAAGCGAATGCCACGGTGCGGATCTACGATGGCATCACGCTGGTGGGTACGGTGACCGCCGATGGCAGCGGCAACTGGACCCTGCCGCAAACTACCACCGCGCTGGCGGAAGGCACGCATAACTTCACCGCCACGGCCACCGATGCGGCGGGCAACACCAGCGTGGCGTCCGCCGTGACGACGATTATCGTCGATACGATCGCGCCAACGGCACCGACCGGGACCTTCAACGCTGACGGTAGCGTCCTGTCCGGGACTGCGGAAGCAGGCAGCACCGTCGCTATCCGCCTTGCGGACGGCTCGACGGTGACCGCCACTGCGGGCAGCAACGGCACCTACAGCTACACCTTCATTAACAAACAGACCGAAGGCCAGACGCTGCAGATCACCGCCACCGACGCCGCTGGCAACACCTCGCTGCCGGGCTCTGCCCTTGCGCCGGTGGTGCCGCTCTCCGCCAGCAATAACGTCGAAGAGCTGAACCTCAGCACCACGGCAACCGTGACCAACAGCCAGTACAGCGATTACGGCTTCCTGCTGGTCGGCGCCGTCGGCAACGTCCTGACGCTGCTGGGCAACGATACCGCCCAGGTGAACTTCACGGTGGGCAGCGGCGGCAGCGCGGATATCGTGGTGAACGCCAACGCCACGGGGGCGGTGCTCTCTCTGCTCAATACCCTGGAGCTGGTGGTTCAGCATTACGTCAACGGCGCCTGGACCACCGTGGTGGATACCGGCCAGCCGCAGTTTGCCGATCTGCTGACCCTCGGTGCAACCGGCGTCTCACTGAACCTGACCGGGCTGGCTGACGGCAACTATCGCGTGCTCAGCTACAACACCAACCTGCTGGCGACCGGCTCCTACACCAGCCTCGACGTGGCGGTGAAAGAGACCGGTCCGGGTACGGTCACCGGTGAAACCAGCCTCAACGGCAACGTGATCCTCGATACGGATCCAACCGCCGGCAGCGACAACGCGCCAGCAGGGACCACTATCTCCGCGGTCACTAACGCCCAGGGCGCCACCACCAGCGTGAACGCCGACGGCACGGTGATTCAGGGCCAGTACGGTACGCTGACCATTAACCGCGACGGCAGCTACACCTACAGCCTGACCGACACCAGCGCCGCGGTCATTGGCCGCACGGAGAGCTTCACCTACACCATCACCCATAACGGCGTCAGCGCGTCGGCACAGCTGGTGCTGTCCTTGGGTGCCGGTACGGTAGTCAACGGTATTGTCGCCGTTGACGACACCAACGCCCTGACCTTCGACACCAGCGTGCACGAAGTTAATAACGGCGCCTCGTCTCAGAACGGTTTTACCCTGGTGGGCATTAATCTCGGCAACACGCTGGGGCTTAACCTGCTGGACGACATGACCAACCCGATTATTTACAACGTGGAGGAAGGCACGACCCGCACCATGACCATCCAGGCCTCCGTGGGCGGCGTGGCGCTGGCGTCGGTATTCGATCTGTACGTCTATAAGTTCAACAACGCGACCCAGACCTTCGAGCAGGTTCGCGTCGAGTCGGGCTGGCTGCGCGCCCCGCTGCTGGGGGGCACGTCACCGCAGCTGACGCTAAATCTGCCTGCCGGGGAGTACCTGTTCTTACTCAATACCGCATCGGGGATCGCCGTCCTGACGGGCTACACGCTGAGCGTCCTGCAGGATCATGTCTACAGCGTGGCAAGCATCAGCGAAACCACCACGGGCGACGTGCTGGCGAATGACCCGGTTCCAGCGGGCACGCTGGTTACGGAAGTGAACGGCGTGGCGGTCAACAGCAGCGGCACCACCACCATTCAGGGGGAATACGGCACGCTGACCATCAATGCGTCCGGTCAGTACACCTATACCCTGAGAAGCGGCGTGGGGGCGGACCATATCAGCACGCCGGATACCTTCGTTTACACCGTTACCGCGCTTGACGGCTCGAAGGATACGGCATCGCTCAACATCACTCCAACCGCGCAGGCAATGAATGCGGTCAACGATGTCAGCGCCACGATGGACCTCACCTCGGTGCATCACACGTCGGTCTACTCGGATACCACCGTGGGCGTCGCCAGCTGGACGACGGCCCTGTTCTCATCAACCCAGGGCAGCGGAAGCGGAACCTTCGTGGTCGACCCAAACACCGCGCTGCACAACGCGTCGCTGCACTTTAGCGTGACCTCGGGGCTGGCGCTGGGCGGACTGACGGTGAACTGGTCCATCAGCGACGGCTCGGGCGTCATCCGCAGCGGCTCCTTCAGCGGCGGCTCGCTGCTGGGCGGCAGTATCGACGTTCCGTTGACCGGGCTGGATCTCAACGCCGGGACCTATACGCTGAACTTTACCGGCAGCGTCCCGGGGCTCAGCGTGGGGACCATCACCATCACGCCAAGCGTGAACGGCACCACCTACTCGCTGAGTGATTTTGACGTCACAGGCAGCCACACCGTCAACGGCAACATCTTTGACGGTACCGACTCTGGCGGCGTGCTGGATCAGCTCCACTCGGTGGATACCCGTCTGAGCGTGACCGGTTACAACGGCGTGACCACCACGCTGGATCCGTATACCGGCAGCGCAACGGTGAACATCACCGGCCATTACGGCATCCTGGCGATCGGCGCAGACGGTCATTACACCTATACCCTCAACAGCGGGGTATCGCTCTCAACCATGACCTCGAAGGAGACCTTCAACTACACCCTGACCGATGCCAACGGCAACACGGACAGCGCCACGCTAACCATCAATATGGCGCCGCAGTTCATCAGCTCGGAGCATAACGACGCCATCACCGGTACGGCCTACGGCGATACGCTGATTTACCAGGTGCTGAACAGTACGGTGGGGAATGCCACGGCGGGTAACACCAGCAGCGCCGGAGGCGATCACTGGACCGGGTTCTCGCTGGCGCAGGGAGACAAGATCGACATTGGCGATCTGCTGGTGGGCTGGGACGGTAATACCGCCTCGCTGGGGAATTATATCCATGTCACACAAAGCGGTAGCAACACTGTGATCTCCATCGACCGTGATGGTGCGGGGTCCACCTACACTAATACCACGCTCGTTACGCTTGATAACGTTCAGACCACCTACGACGAGCTTGTTAACCAGCAACACATCATTACCTGATAGCACCTGCAAGAGATGACCCGGGCGCACAGCGCCCGGGCATAACAATAAAGCTTTACTTATTTTATTAGGGACATGACATGGGAATGAAGATGCCTTACTGGTGGCTCTCGTGCTGCCTGATATCTGTGCCCGCTTTCTGCGCAAATCCGGCGGCAACCATCAATACCGGACAGCTTCGCGAAACGCAGGAACTCCCCTCACTCAACGGGCGCGTGGCCCCGGTAGCAGGCAACGCCGCTCCAGGTTCATTGCAGCTTGGCGAGGCCGTCAACCGCGCCGTTACCTGGCACCCGGCCATCAGCGAAGCCGTGGGCAAACTCTACCAGCAGAGCGAAGAGGTGGACGTCGCGAAATCAAAATACTATCCGCAGATTAATGCCGGCGTGGACAACGGTTATTCCCACGACGGCGATCAGAACGGCTTTACGCCGTCGCTGGTGCTTTCTCTCTCACAAATGCTCTACGACTTTGGCAAAGTGGCCAGCCAGGTGCGCGCCGAAAGTGCTGGCGTTGCCCAGCAGCAGGCCAACGTGCTGGTGAGTATCGACACCATCGCCCACGATACCGCCGTTGCCATGGTACAGGTGCAAACCTGGCAGCAGATGGTCGACACCGCCAAAGAGCAGCTTGAAGCCCTCTCTTCCATCGGCACGCTGACCCGCCAGCGTAACGACGAGGGCGCCACGTCGCTCTCTGACGTGGTGCAGACCGATGCGCGTATCGAAGGCGCTCGCGCCCAGCTGATGCAGTACCAGGCCAGCCTGGACAGCGCCCGCGCCACGCTGATGAGCTTTCTCGGCTGGAACAGCCTGAACGCGATCAGCAATGACTTTCCGCAAAAGCTGGCCCGCAGCTGCGATGTCGCCGAGCCGGACGACCGTCTGGTTCCCGCCGTTCTCGCTGCCTGGGCGCAGGCTAACGTCGCCCAGGCTAACCTCGACTACGCCGATGCGCAGATGACGCCAACCGTCTCACTGGAGCCGGAGGTGCGTCACTACATGAACGATCGCTACGCGGGCAGCGAAACGCGGGATCGCACCCAGTATTCCGCATGGGTGAAAGTGCAGATGCCGCTCTATCAGGGCGGCGGCCTCACCGCCCGGCGTAACGCTGCCGGACACGCGGTGGAGGCGGCGCAGTCCACCATTCAGCGCACGCGCCTGGATGTCCGCCAGAAACTGCTGGAAGCCCGTAGCCAGGTGATGAGCCTGCAAAGCACGCTGCAAATCCAGGGCCGCCAGGAAGCCCTCAGCGCCCGCACCCGTGAGCTGTACCAGCAGCAATATCTTGACCTCGGCTCGCGCCCGCTGCTCGACGTGCTCAACGCCGAACAGGAGGTCTATCAGGCGCGCTTCACCCAGCAGCAGACCCTCGGTCAGCTGCACCAGCTGCAGCTCAACTGCCTGTATAACACCGGGCAGCTGCGTCATGCGTTCGATCTTGATAACCGCACCATCCAGACCGTGGAGATCCAGCCATGAAGCAGCGTGATATCCCGCAAGGTGAAAACATGACGGATGAGGCGCTGGCGCAGTGGGCGCAGGCCTTTGGCTTTATCGCCACGCGCTACCGCGTCGCCTGCTCGCCCGGCGCGCTGATCGCAGGCGCACCGTGGCTGAAAGGCAAACCGATGGTACCCGCCCTCACCCAGCTGGCGCGTGAGGCGGGGTTGTCGTTTCAACTGCTCACCGCTGACCAGCAGTCGATCAACAGCTGGCGTCTGCCGGTGGTGGTGGCGCTGAATGACGGCCGGGTCGGTGCGATCGAGCACTTCGACGGCGATGACACGCTGGAAGTCAGCTTTTTCGGCGATGAGACCTACACCAACCGGCTGTCGATGACGGCGATGCTGCCCGCTATCCGCCACGTTATTGCCCTGCGTCCACTCGCCGCGCTGAAGGACAGCCGCGTGGACGCCTATATCTCAAAATACCGACCGGACTGGCTCTACCGCCTGGTGATGCGCGATCTCCGCCCCTACAGCTGGGTGATGCTCGCCGCGCTGTTTATCAACGTGCTGTCGCTTTCCGGGATCGTCTTTTCCATGCAGGTCTATGACCGGGTGATCCCCGCCCAGTCCTACCCGACGCTGTACGTCCTGACCATCGGGGTGCTGATCGCCACCCTGTTTGGCTTCGTGCTGCGCGTGGCGCGCGGCCACATTATGGATCTGCTCGGCAAGCGCTCGGATATGCGCGTTTCGGATCGCGTCTTCGGCCACGCGCTGCGGCTGCGCAACAGCGCGATTCCCCGATCCACCGGGAGCTTTATCTCACAGCTGCGCGAGCTGGAGCAGATCCGCGAGATGGTCACCTCGTCCACCATCTCGACGATTGTCGACCTGCCCTTCTTTTTACTGTTCGTGGTGGTGCTGGCGATCATCGCCCCACAGCTGGCGTGGATCGCCCCGGTCGCGGCGGTGATCATGGTCCTGCCCGGCCTGCTGCTGCAGAAAAAGCTGGCGGAGCTGGCAAAGCAGTCGGCCCATGAATCAACCCTGCGCAATGCGGTGCTGGTGGAGAGCGTGCAGGGGCTGGAGGACATCAAGCTGATGCAGGCGGAAAACCGCTTTTTGCAGCAGTGGAACAGCTATATCCAGATCACCGCGGAATCCGGCCTGCGCACCCGCGAGCTGACGCAGAACCTGATCAGCTGGGGGATGACCATCCAGAGCCTGGTTTACGCCGCCGTGATTGTGGTCGGCGCGCCGATGGTGATCGACGGTACCCTGACCACCGGCTCGGTGGTCGCTGCGTCGATGCTGGCCTCCCGCATGATCGCCCCGATGGCGACGCTGTGCGGCGTGCTGGCCCGCTGGCAGCAGGTTAAAGCGGCAAAAGAGGGGCTGGACAGCATCATGCAGCTCCCCACCGAAAACCAGCGCGAGGAGACGCCGATCCGCCAGGACGTGCTGCGCGGACACTATCTCTTCGAGCAGGCGCAGTTCCGCTATCAGCCGGACGATCCGCGCATGGCGCTGCGCATTAACCGCCTGGAGATCGTGCCGGGTGAGAAAGTGGCGATCCTCGGGCGCAACGGCGCGGGCAAATCGACCCTGCTGCAGGCGATGGCGGGCGGGATGGATCTGGCGGCGGGCGAGCTGCGGCTCGACGGCTTCAGCCTGCCGCATCTCGACGTGGCGGACGTGCGGCGCAACGTCGGCTTTATGACCCAGAACGCGCGGCTGTTTTACGGCACCCTGCGCGAGAACATCACCCTCGGCATGCCGCGCGCCACCGACGAAGAGATCTTCGAGGCGCTGGAGCTGACCGGCGCGGCGGGCTTCGTGCAGAAGCTGCCCAAGGGGCTGGACTACCCGATCATGGAAAACGGCGTGGGACTCTCCGGCGGGCAGCGTCAGTCGATTCTGCTGGCGCGGATGCTGCTGCGCGATCCGAATATCGTGCTGATGGATGAACCCACCGCCTCGCTGGACGAGCATACCGAGCGGGAATTCATCCAGCGCCTGGGCGACTGGCTCGGGCACCGCACCCTGATCGTCGCCACCCATCGCGTACCGGTGCTGGAGCTGGTGGAGCGCGTGGTCGTGTTGAAAGAGGGCATGCTGGTGATGGACGCGCCAAAAGCCCAGGCGCTGAGCAACAGCCGTATGCAGCAGCAACAGCAACAGCAGCAACAGGCAGCAACCGGACGGGAGTGGAAAAATGAAAATCAGTCAGCGTGACGTGGCGGCAATGGACGATCTGGATAACGCCCTCGACTCTGAAAGCGGCTACACCGGCGCGCGTCGGATCGTGATCTTCTCGCTGCTGATGTTTGTGGTGCTGGGCGTCTGGGCGTGGTTTGGCGTGCTGGATGAGGTGTCAACCGGATCGGGGAAAGTGATCCCCAGCTCGCGCGAGCAGGTCTTACAGTCTCTCGACGGCGGGATCCTCACCGAGCTGAACGTCCACGAGGGCGATCAGGTGCAAGCCGGGCAGGTGCTGGCGCGGCTTGATCCGACCCGTTCCGAGTCAAACGTCGGCGAAAGCGCGGCGCGCTACCGCGCCTCGCTGGCCTCCAGCGCCCGCCTGTACGCCGAGGTAAACGATCTGCCGCTGAAATTCCCGCCGTCGCTGGCGAAATGGCCGGATCTGATTGCCGACGAAACCCGGCTGTACAACTCGCGCCGCGCGCAGCTGGAGGATACCCAGCGGGAGCTTCGCGCCGCGTTAGATCTGGCTAACAAAGAGCTGGCCATTACCCAGCGGCTGGTGAAAACCGGGGCCGCCAGCCACGTGGAGGTGCTGCGCCTGCAGCGGCAGAAAAGCGATCTGGAGCTGAAGCTCACCGACGTGCGTTCGCAGTATTACGTCCAGGCGCGCGAGGCGCTCTCCAAGGCCAACGCGGAGGTGGATATGGTCTCGGCGATCCTGAAAGGCCGTCAGGATTCCGTCACCCGTCTGACGGTGAAATCGCCGGTGCGCGGGATCGTCAAAAACATCAAGGTCACCACCATCGGCGGGGTGATCCCGCCCAACGGCGAGCTGATGGAGATAGTGCCGGTGGACGATCACCTGCTGATCGAAACCCGCCTCTCGCCGCGTGATATCGCTTTTATCCACCCGAACCAGGAAGCGCTGGTCAAAATCACCGCCTACGACTACGCCATTTACGGCGGGCTGCACGGCGTGGTCGAGACCATTTCCCCGGACACCATTCAGGACGAGGCCAAGCCGGAGGTGTTTTACTACCGTGTGTTTATCCGCACCAGCCAGGATTACCTGGTCAATAAGGCGGGCAGGCATTTCTCGATTGTGCCGGGGATGATTGCCACGGTAGACATTAAGACCGGCGAGAAAACGGTGCTGGATTATCTGATTAAGCCGTTCAACCGGGCGAAAGAGGCGCTGAGGGAGCGGTAGTCAATCGCCGGGTGGCGGCTTCGCCTTACCCGGCCTACATTGTATAGCTGAGCGGGACGTGGGGAGGGCATCAGACCGCAACATCGCCCACTGCCCCGGTGTTTTACCGGTCCATGCTCTGAAAACCTCAATAAATGCGCTGACGCTGCTGTAGCCGCAGGACAGCGCAATCCACCCTACCGGCTTCCCCGCCGCCAGCCACTCCATTGCCTGCATGACGCGCGCCAGCTGCCGCCAGTTAACAAAGTTCATTCCGGTCTGGGCACTAAACCGACGGTTGAACGTACGTACGCTCATCCCAGCATGAATAGCATGACTCTCGACCGTCTGGTTATCATCGACAAACTGCAGCAAATGGCTGACCACGTTCTTCAGACGCGGATCCGTCGGCACGGGAAGAGAAAAGTGAGCCTGGGGCGTCAGGGCAAGCTCATCCAGCAGCAAAGTCAGCTTTCGCGGATCGTACTCACTCTCTGCACCACATAAACGGCTAAACAGAGCATGGGTCAGATCGTCGGGCTCGAACAGCGCGGGCGTATCGGGAAGCCCTGCACAGCTGGCGGGTTCAAGATAGATAGCGCAGCCTTCTATCTCACTTTCAGAAAAAGCGGCGTGCTGCTGACCTGGCGGGATCCAGCCGATGTGTTTTGCCGGTACGACCGAGCGCGCCTGCTGCGTCTCAATGACCAACAGACCCGTTGCAATGCGCCACAGCTGGCCGGTGCGATGACTATGCAACGGCGTTCGATACCCGCCGGGATGACGGAGCGTTTCAAAACTGACCATCTCATTTTGACCGAAAATCGTTATTCATCGACGCATTACAGAAACTACGTCTTCGGCTGTCAAGGATAATGGGGACTCAATCACATAAGGAGCCCGCATGAGCATTATCACGTCCCTGATAGCCGACACCGACAACGCCGCGCAGCGCGAAAAAATGGCGTGCCTGTTAACCCGCTTGTTCAACGGCGATATCGGTCCTGAAGAGGTATTTACGCCCGATTACCAGCAGTTTACGGACGGTCACGCCCTTGACTACCGGGGTTTTATTCAGCACCTGAGCCACGTCCGCTCGCAGATCCGCGCGATCGCCTTTAGCGTGGCGGAGATAGCCTGTCATGACGAACTTCTGGCTGACCGGCATATCGTGACGGTCACATATCCTGATGGTCGTCAGGCAGAGATCGAGGTTTACCTGTTTGCCGCGCTGCGTGAAGGGAAAATCTGGCGGATCCATGAAGTCACGCGAGCACTCAGCGGCGATGCTGCAGACCGCACGCTGGCACACGCGACAGAATAACGTCACTCCGCCGGGCGCGGTGCGGCACTGTTATACACTCCAATATAGCGCGCAAATTTCCCGATAAACACGCCGGCAAACACGCCGCCGGAGACGATCGCCAGCGCGCTCATGGCGGGCTGCTGCATCGTCTGGGGAGAGACAGCGCTCATCACGCCCAGCACATACTTGACCCCGAACGCCAGCATCATAAACGGCAGCGCGGTGTAGTCTGCCTGGCGGAAAAGGGTGCGCGGCGCCTCTGCGCGGGTGATAACCGCCTGCTTAATCAGGAAATACCCCAGCGCGGCCCCGGCGAGGATCCCCGCCGTCCACAATGCGACAGTCCCGGGGGTTAACGTGCGGTAGACCACCAGATCGTAGATATCCCAGAGAAGAAAGATAGCGGGAATGATGGCAAGCCTCTCCAGCGTAACGGTAGCGGGCCTGCGGGCTTTAATGCCGCGAGAGATGAGGAAGATAAACAGCACCCACACCCAGACGGGCGTGTGGGTAACGACACCGATCAGAAATTCAAACATGGAACTCACCATGAACGATAGCGGCCCGTGCCGCCCTGAACGCGTATTGCGCATAACGGCAGGAAAGCCATTATGCGCAGCTCTTTTAGAGCGATTTTTTCAGGCGTTGAACCGCCTCTTTCAGATCTTCATCCGTTGGCGTCACAAATGACATGCGCAGCGTCGTTGGGTCTGGCTCATTGCAGTAGAAAAACTCGCCAGGAACAAATACTACGCCGTTGCTTAACGTTTTTTCAAGCCAGCGGGTGGTGTTACTACCATTATTCATCTTCGCCCACAGGAACATGCCGCCCTTCGGCTTGTGGAACGACATCACGTCGCCCAGCTCGGTTTCCAGCTCGGTTGCGAACGTCTGGTATTTCTGGCGATAGGCTTCACGGATCATTTTAATCTGATCGGCCAGACGACCGGTTTTCAGGTATTCATACGTCATCAGCTGCGACAGCGTGCTGGTGTGCAGATCGGTGGTTTGCTTAAGGTTCACTACCGCGCGCTTCAGCCATTCCGGTACCAGCACCCAGCCTACGCGAGTCCCCGGCGCGAGAATTTTAGAGAAGGTTGAGGTATACACCACGTTCTCTTCATTGCCGATATCTTTGGCATGGGCGATTAACGGGCGGAAGACTTCATCGGTATAATTAATTTCGCTGTACGGATCGTCTTCAATAATCACGAAGTCATAGCGCTTTGATAATTCCACCAGCTGCTTACGGCGCGCTTCAGAAAGGGTTACCCCGCCAGGGTTGCCAAACGTCGGAACAATATAGACCGCTTTGATGGCTTTCTTTGCCGCCAGCGCTTCAAGCTCATCCACCTTCATGCCGTCGCCGTCGGTGCCAACGGATTCAAAATTCGCCTGCGCCAGGCCGAAGACCTGCAGCGCGGCGAGATAGGTTGGACGCTCAACCACAACGGTGTCACCCGGGTTGATTAACGCACGCGCCAGCACGTCAAGAGATTGCTGCGAGCCGGAAGTAATAACGACATCATCGGCCTTACAGGCGATACCGCGCCCCTCGCAGATGCGTTTAATTTCCTCGCGCAGTCCCGGTACGCCTTCCGTCAGGCCGTACTGGAACGCCTCGCTAAAATGCTGAGATAAGACGGCATCGGCAGCAATTTTAAGCCCTTCGTGATCGAACAGATCGGGATTAGGAATCCCCCCGCCCAGCGATATCACCCCTGCCATTTTGCTATGTTTTAATAATTCACGGATGGCAGATGATTGCAGGCCTTGCGCGCTGCTGGCGAGTTTGTTTGCAGACATTCTTTGATTACCTTCTTTTTTTATATTGTGCCCAATCTTAGCAGAATATGGGCGATAAATTCCGTAAGCTTAGGCAGTTGACGTAAATCCTGACGCCACAATAAATGCACCGACCTTGGCGCGGGCGTGAACGGCTCAAGCACGCGCACCAGCCTGCCGCTTGCCAGCTCTTCCGCCACCAGCACTTCCGGTTGCAGCAACAGCCCCGCCCCGGCCCGCGCCGCCATGCGTAAGCCGTAGCCGTCGTTACACCGTAATACGGCATCGCGCTTCCAGCGCACCTCCCCTTCCACGCCCGGCAGCCGCCACTCGTTGCGTGCCGTCCACACCGTGTGCGAAAGACAGAGATGATTCACCAGATCGTCTGGCGTTTGCGGCGTGCCGTGTCGCGCTAAATAGTCCGGTGCGGCGCAGATCACCATGTTGTAGGGGCACAGGTATTTCGCCACCAGATCGTCGTTGCGAACGTCACCAATGCGAATGGCCAGATCGACGCCCTCCTCCACCAGATCGACCATCCGATTGGTGAGATCCAGCTCGATGCGTACCTCCGGGTAGCGCTGCAAAAAGGTGGCCGTCAGCGGGGCAATCACGCAGCCGCCAAACGACGTGGGTGCCGTGACGCGCAACGTTCCGGCAGGTGCAGCACGGAGCCGCTCGACTGCATTCTCAGCAATGGAGACCTGCTCCAGCACCCGCTTCGCCTCGTCGAAATAGACGCGTCCGGCATCCGTCAGGCTCTGACGGCGCGTGTTACGCTCCAGCAGGCGGGTACCAAGCTGTGATTCCAGCAGCGCAACGTACTTGCCCACCATCACCGCCGACATCTCCAGCCGTGCCGCCGCACCGGTAAAGCTGCCGCTTTCCACCACCGCAATAAACGTCTCCATGCTGCGAAGCTTATCCATATTCCAAACCCCTGGTTAGCAATCTTCTAACTTTAGCCCAGTTTATCTGCATTTTTATTTATTAAAGAATAAAGGCTCACAACAGAAGGAGGCAGCTATGAAAATCGTCATTATTGGTGCCAGCGGTACGGTCGGTCGTGCGGTAACGGAAGAGCTGAGTCGTCGCCACGAGGTCATCCGCGTCGGTCGCACGCAGGGCGACGAGCAGGTGGATATCACCTCGCAGGCGAGCGTTCAGGCGCTGTTCGAGAAAATCGGCCAGGTGGATGCGATTGTGTCCGCCAGCGGTGGCCTCTATTTCGGCCCACTCTCGACCATGAAAGACAGCGACTTTAACCAGGGGCTGCAGGATAAGTTGCTGGGGCAGGTGCGCCTGGCGCTGACCGGCCAGCACTACCTGAATGAAGGCGGCTCGATTACGTTGATAAGTGGGATCGTGGCGCACGAGCCGATTGCGCAGGGCGTGAACGCCACCACGGTGAATGCCGCGCTGGAAGGGTTTGTTCGCGCGGCAGCCTGCGAACTGCCGCGCGGGATCCGCATCAACCTGATTAGCCCGACGGTGCTCACCGAATCGGTCGACACGTACGATGGCTTCTTCCCGGGCTTCGAAAGCGTGCCTGCCGCCACGGTGGCGCAAGCCTATCGTCGCAGCGTGGAAGGCGTGCAGACCGGGCGCGTATACAAGGTCGGCTACTGATCCTTACGGGCGGCGATCAGCACCAACATCGGGCGCTCCGCCTCTTCGGCCAGCGCGGGCCAGGCGTCAATCTGCGCCTGCGTTGGCCCCCACTCGTTGACGTTGCTTATCGTTAATCCGGCCCTGATGAGCGCGTTAAGCGTGGTGCCCAGCGTGCGGTGGTATTTGATCACCCCGTCCGCCAGCCAGTTGCTGACGCGCTGGCCTTCGTCCTGATAATGGTTCACGCCCCAGAACCGCTCGCCGTTATCGTCGGTCAGCCAGCCCTGACGGGAGGCGCAGGTGTAAATGGGGTGCTCCATCGAAAAGACCAGGCAGCCGCCGGGCTTAAGCGCGCGCTGAACCTTCGCAAACAGGGTATCCAGCTCCGACAGGTAGTGCAGCGCCAGCGAGCTGTAGACCAGATCGAGGCTGTTCTCGTTGAGCTTAAGTGATTCCAGATCGCTACGCTGATAGTGAATCCGTGCATCGTCAGTCAGTTCAGCCGCGCGGGCGAGCATCTTTTCTGAGATATCGACCCCCGTGACGTCAGCAGCGCCCAGCTCGCGCGCGGCACGGCAGAACCAGCCGTAGCCGCAGCCGAGATCGACAACCGATTTACCGGTTAAATCCGGTAGCATGCTTTTTAGTGCAGGCCACTCCGGCGCGCCGTCCAGACCCTGCACCGAACGCGGAAGCTGGGCGTAGCCTTCAAAAAACGCCGGGTTGTCGTAGATGTTTTGTGCCATGGCAGATCCCTCTTTAAGAATGTGACTCCCAGTATAAAGCATTGCCTGCGGCCTGATGCCCTCACCCCAACCCTCTCCCACAGGGAGAGGGAGAAATGCACATCAACCCACTACGCCCCAGACCAGATTTCCCTTATGGAACGTTGCGGTACGCGGGGAAATACGCGCCACGGCTTCGGCGGAACAGGAGGCGTCCACCAGCACAAAGCTGGCGTCATCCTGCGCTTTCGGCCACACGCGCTCCCCTTTGTCGTTCAGCGGCAGCACGTCGCCGGTCGCAATTCCCAGCGCGCGGGAGAGCGTCTGCTCGTTCGGGCGGATGTAGAGCTGGGCGTAAAGATTGGCTTTTTCCAGCATGTCCCCCAGACCGTACGGCGACCAGTGGTCGATCACGCTGTCGGTGCCGGTCATCACAAACACGCCCTTGTCCCGCAGCTGCTTCAGCGGCATATGCAGGGTGCCAATCGGCACGGTGGAGGCGATGGTTACCTGCTGCGCCGCCATGCGGGTGGCAATCTCATCCACCTGCTGCTCGTTGAGCGTCGCCAGCGCGAAGGCATGGCTGATGGTCAGCTTGCCCTTCAGCTCCGGCGTTTTCTCCACGGTTTCGACCATGTAGTTCACCGCCGCCACGCCCGCCGGGCTGGTTTCGTGCAGGTGAATATCCACCCCTTTGTCGTAGTCCAGCGCAATCTGGAACATGGTATCGAGAGATTTCTCCATCGCGCCGTCAACGTTGGTTGGGTCCAGTCCGCCCACGTAGTGCGCCCCGGCCTGCATCGCTTCGCGCATCAGCTTTTCGGACTTCGACAGCAGCAGCCCGTGCTGCGGGAAGGCGACGATTTCGCAGTCAAAACCCGCTTTGCGGCGCGCCAGGACCGCCTGCAGGTTTTCCAGGTTTTTCAGGCCGGAAACCGGCTCAATGTTGCAGTGGCTGCGGGCGAAGGTGGAGCCTTTCGACTGGATCAGATCGATCAGCTTTTCCGCCCGCTCCTGGGTGTAGGGCTGCAGCTCGGGCAGCAGCTTCTGCTCAAGGCGGATCATGTCCTGAATCGTGGTGCCCGCTGGGCGGTTCAGGGATCGCCACGGGCCACCGTAGAAGGTTTTATCCAGATGGATGTGCATGTCGCGCATCGCCGGGAGCATCAGCTTGCCGCCTGCGTCATAGTGCGGCAGCGTGGCGTCGGCACGGCTTTTGTTGTCGCGCAGGGCGACGATCTTCCCGTCCTTGATTTCCAGCGTTTTCAGCTCGGTACGGGTGCTCGTCGCCACGCCGCCGTCGACGTTAAACCCGTCTTCGAGCAGCACGTTGTCCAGATAGTAATGTTTCGCGGTGATATTCATAGGCTTACCGGTCTCGCAGAGTGGCTTTGCGGAGTCAGCAGCATACGCGACGGAGCCGGTCGCGCCAAACAGCGCGCAGGCGGTGACCATTTTGCCGCTCTGGCTGATAAACTCGCGGCGGCTTTTGTTTTCACTCATCTTATCTTCCTTCATTCACAATATGGGTGCCGGTTTCTCCACGCAGCGCCGCGGGCAGGCAGTCCGGCGAGGTGATAATCACGCGTTTGCCGCCGTGGTGTAAGAATTCCAGCGAAGCGACGATTTTGGGCAGCATGCTTCCTGCCGGGAAGTGGCCTTCCTCCATATAACGCCTCATCTGCGCCACGTTAACGGTGTCCAGCGCCTGCTGGTTTGGCTTGCCGAAGTTCACGCACACCTTTTCCACGCCGGTGGTAATCACCAACACGTCGGCGCCAATCTCCCGCGCCAGCAGCGCGGTGGAGAGATCTTTATCAATCACCGCGTCGACGCTCTGGTAATCGCCCTGTTCGCTGCGCACCACGGGAATACCGCCGCCGCCCGCGCCGATCACCACGTATCCTTTTTGAGTGAGCGTCTTAATGGCATCCGCCTCGACAATCCGCAGCGGCTGCGGTGAAGCCACCACGCGGCGATAGCCACGGCCGGAGTCCTCAACAAAACGCCAGTCCGGGTGCGCGCGCTGCAGCTCGTCGCGCTGCGCCTCGCTGAAGAACGCACCGATAGGTTTCGTCGGGCGCGTAAAACCGGGATCGTTTTTATCCACCTCCACCTGCGTGACGACCGTAACTGCTTTTTGCTCCCCGCGCGCGGCCAGGCGGTTGTTCAGCGCCTGCTGGATCAGGTAGCCGATGCCGCCCTGGGTGTCCGCCACGCAGTTTGCCAGCGGGGTCAGCGGCAGTCCTTCCCGCTCGTGGGCGATTTCGGCACGGCGCAGATCCAGCCCCACCTGAGGGCCGTTGCCGTGGGTGAGCACGATGTCATAGTCGGAGGCCAGCATTTCCAGCACCGACTCTGCCACCGCTTTCACCGCCTGCGCCTGATGTTCAACCGACTGGCTGGCGTTGTCTTTGATAATGCTGTTACCGCCAATGGCGACAACCATAAGCTCTTTCATTTTGTTTCCTTTAGAAGGTGCGTTCTGGTGCCCTCACCCCGGCCCTCTCCCACAGGGAGAGGGGGATTAACAGAGATATCCAACATATGCTTCACCACAAACATGCCGCCCATCATCAGATACGCGGTGACGAACATCAGCGAACTGCCTTCGGCAAAGCCCACGACCGGGGCGTGGATCACCCCAAACAGCGCCAGCAGCGCCCCACCTGCAGCCGCAACGGCGCCGCGCAGCGGTTTGTTGATGATGGCGAAAATGGCGATACAGCCCCACAGCATGCTGGCGAGCGGTGCCCCGTTCCCCAGATGGACTAATCCCTCGTAGTAGATCCCTTTGCTGTGCAGCACGTCGGTACCGATTTTGGCGGCATTCGTGCCCGCCGCCCCCATCACGCTGTTCATCATGGTTAGCGCCCAGTTGGCGATCCACGGGAACAGGCAGATGAAGATGACGGGTACCTCCACTTTGGGCGTTTCCCTCACCACCTGGTTGGCGGTGACCACGCCGATAAACACCAGAATCGGCACGATGGCGGTCATCGGAATGATGGCGAGCATAAACGCCCCCAGCCCGAACAGCGGCACGATGAACATGGTTACGCCGGAGGCCAGCGTGTAGCCGATGCTCGCGCCCATCGCTTTCCAGCCGGGATGGCCGACGTAGACCGTCACCGGGAACGGGTTCCCCATCAGGCAACCGAGCATGGAGGCCAGACCGTTCGCCAGCATGACTTTACGCGTCGGGTATTCATCCCCCGCCGCATGGGCGCTTTCGATGTTTTCCAGGTCAAAGATGTAGTTCGCCAGCCCCAGCGGCACGGCAGAGGCAAGATACGGCAGCGCGTGCGGCAGGCCCTGCAGGAAGCCCTCCACGTGCACCTGCGGCGGGTTAAAGCCGAAGGATGACATGGAGGCTTTGATCGCCTCCGGGCTCTGCAGGCCGGAGATCCACGCCAGGGCCGTGCCGGCAATCAGCAGCAGAAGACCGGTTGGGATGCGGGCAAAGATCGGCTTTTTACCGAACCAGTTGATGAAAATCAGCAGCAGCACGATAAACGACACGGTCGGCGCCTCGAACGCCTGCAGCATCGGGTTCATCGCCAGCAGCAGCAGACCCAAACCGGACAGGCACGACAGCAGGACGGTGCGCGGAATCATCTTGCGGATGGTTTCCCCTAAAAACGAGCCGCCCGCGAGGATCATCGCCTCAACAAAGCACCACACCAGGCCAATCTGGATGGCGAACTCCGCATCACCGGTCTGCTGATAGACCGGCATCAGCACCAGGAAGGTCACGGTAAAAATTGACGGCGCGCTGGGGCCGGACGGCAGCGCGGTGACGTCCGTTCGTCCGGTGGCGCGTGCCATCTGCATGCCGAACCAGGCATAGCAAATACTCGCGGTCAGCACCGCCAGCCCGAAGGCCGGCGCGATGCGTCCATAAACAATCTCCTTCGGGATGCCGACGACAAAAATGAGCAGCCCCATCATGGTCAGCAAATTGGTCAGGTTGTTGGTCATCAACCCGAAATACGCCGCCCAGTCACCTCTTTTCCACTCCAGCTTCATGTTTTTCATGGATGCTTGCCTTATAAAAAGTAGCGATCGCGGAAGGTCAACAGCGCCTTTTCAAAACAGCTAAACGGCGGGTGAACGATGCCCGCCCCAATCATGCCGATGCCCGCGTCTTTGTGGGCAATGGCGGTGTTAATCACCGGCAGAATGCCGTTGCCCGCGACTCTGGTGATGTCGATGGCGGTCGGGATGCCCATAAACGAGAGCAGCGGAATGGTGACGTTCGGGTTTTCGCCGAGGGTGATTTCGCGCATCTGGCGGGAGAAGTCGATAGCTTCCTCCACCGTGCCGCCCACCAGCGCAACGATTGCCGGGGCCGTCGCCATCGCAAAGCCGCCGATGCCGTAGGTTTCGGTGATGGCGCTGTCGCCGATATCCAGCCCGGAGTCTTCCGGCTTATAGCCCGCGAACATCGGGCCGATCACCTGCTGCGCCGGGCCGGTGAACCACTGCCCCGGCAGGCCGGAAATGCGCAGGCCAAACTCGTAGCCGTTGCGCGCCATGGTGGTGACCACGGTGCTGTACTCAATGCCGTGGGCGGCGTCCAGCGCGGCTTTACACATCGCCATCCACGTCGGGCCGGAGAAGTAGTCGCTGCTGGCGACAAACTCAAATACCTCGCGCTGCTGCGCCACCGGATAGCCCGCCTGAATCAGCCCCGGCGTCAGCGCCTGGATCAGCAGCGTGGTGCCCGCGTTGTTGCGGTTGTGGCACTCGTCGCCCATGTGCAGCGCCTGGGCCAGCATCAGCCGCAGGTCAATTTCGCCGATAATCTTCATCGCGTCGCGCAGCATCGGGCCGAGCACGTCGCGCATCCAGTTCAGGCGGTCGATGACGCTCTGGTCGTTGGCCCCCATGCGCAGGATCTTCGCCATCTGCTCGCTGAGGTTAGTGAAGGCGCGGTTGCCGTAGGTTTTGTTCTCAACGATGTGCATAAACATCGACGCGGAGGTGACGCCCGCCATCGAGCCCACGCAGTCGTGCTCGTGGCACGGCGAGAACGTAATATCCCCGGAGGCGGCAAGCCGTGCCGCGTCGTCCAGATCTTTCGCCAGCCCTTCAAACACCAGCGCCCCGGTGACCGCGCCCTTCATCGCGCCGCACATGTTTTCCCAGGAGACAGGCGGACCGGCGTGCAGAATGGTGGTGCGGGTCATCCCCGGCACAACGTTAATCGCCTGGTCATAGCCCACCAGCACCGGATGGGACTGAATAATGCGCTCAAGCGCAAGCTTGTTGGCGGCGGCGATCTTCTCCGCCAGCGGTTTTTCCGCCAGCTGGTCGAGCGCCTCAACGACCTGCATATTACCCTGCCCCGGCGGCGTCCAGTCGAGCTGGGTGACGGGTACGTGCTGTTTTTTAAGATCATCGCTGAACATCGCGATGCCAACGTTGATGACGTTCAGCGGCTGGTTGAATAAGGTGGTCATTATGCGTTCTCCCCTTTGCAGACAAATTCGCGTGCCAGTAATCCGGTATTGGTACTGCTGCTGGCCCAGATGACGCCTGCGTCGGTCAGCAGCTGGCACTGCTGCGCCAGCGACTGCGGATCCTGGTCGGTGCCGAGCACGTAGCCGAGGATTTCCAGCGGACGGTTATCGGCCTTTGCAATTGCCTGCGCCTCTTTAATGGCGTCGAGCATCACGCCGACCGGCTCCTCGTGCGCGCCAAAGCCCAGCACAAAGTCCATCACGATAACGCCCACCTCCGGGTCGCGGGCCTCCTGCAGCAGGCGGCTGATGCGGTTGGTCGGGTCGATCATTGGGTGCGGCTTGCCGTTGGTGAAATCGTCGTCGCCAAAGTCGAGGAAGGTATGGGCTTGACTGACGCTGATGTCGCTCAGGCGCTTAGACGGATCCGGCTGGATGTTGCTGTAGACGTCGTCGAATTTCGCAAGCGCCGCGAACATTGCCTCGTCGCACAGGGTGCCGCCGCAGAACAGGCCGCGAATGTACTTCTGCTGCGGAGTCAGGCGGGCGCGCACCTCTTCAATCAAAGGCCAGTTGAGCGGGTGCAGGTCCAGGGACTCTTTTTTGATGCCGGTGAGCAGGACCGCCTTCAGGGCTGCCTCTTTGGTGCCGCGCGCAAACTGCAGGCCGTCCTCATCGGCGGGCGGTTCATTGCGCCCGAGGAAGCAAACAACCACCGGCTTGCGGCAGGCTCTGGCGCGGGCCAGCACCTTTTCTGCCACGGCAGGCGCCGCTGGTTTGGAGATCAGCGCAATCACCTCTGTGCCCTCGTCGGCTTCCAGCATGTCGATGGCGTCGAGCATCATCAGACCGCCAATTTTCTCGCTGAGATCGCGCCCGCCGGTGCCAATCAGCTGCGATACGCCGCCGCCGAATTCGTGAATGCGCACGCTCAACTCCTGGCTGCCGGTGCCGGATGCGCCGACGATGCCAATCGAGCCGCGGCGCACCGCGTTAGCAAAGCACAGCCCCGCGCCGTTGATGATGGCGGTGCCGCAGTCCGGCCCCATCATCAGCAGCCCTTTCTGGTGCGCCAGCTGCTTCAGCGCCAGCTCGTCGTCGAGCGACACGTTATCGGAGAAGAGCATTACGTTGAGATCGTTTTCCAGCGCCTGACGCGCCTCGCGGGCGGCGAAGGTGCCGTTGACGGAAATCACCGCAAGGTTGCTGTCCGGGCGATGGGTTTTGGCACTGGCAATCGTCGCGTAGCGAGCTTCATGGGAACCTGCGCTCTCTTTACGCGTGAACAACGCTTCAATAGCGGCCAGCGTTTCATCATTCGCCGCGTCGCCTTTAATCACGATCATCAGGTCGCCGTTTTTGGCTTCCGCTAATTCCGGCGTTAATAACCCGAGGTTTTTTAATACGCCTTTATTCATCTCCGTCGCCATGGCCACAAACGCCTGGTCGACGCCCGGCAATTTATTGGCTTTGGTGGAAACGGACATTAATGACACCGAATCAAAATACGTATTCTTTTTTATAACGATTTTGGTTGGCATTGTTTTCTCCTGAATACGGATAAAAGGGGGCCGCCGTCGTGCAAAATGCACGTCGGTAAAAATATTTTTGAATTAACGGCCAGCCGGAAATGGCTGGCCGAATGCGCTATGCGCCCGCCGCCAGCAGCAGGTCGGCAATCTCAGTGAAGCCTTTCTCCCGCGCCAGCTCGAGCGGGGTTTTGCCATATTTGTCGGTCATGTGCGGGTTCGCGCCGTGATCCAGCAGCAGCTTCACGATCGCCTGCTGCTTTGCGCCGCCGTCGTTTAGGACGATGGCTTCCAGCAGCGGCGTCCAGCCAACAAAGTTGGTGTGGTTGACGTTGATATCGGTTTTTTCCAGCAGCTCGCGTACGATCTCCACGTGCCCTTTTTCACTGGCTGGCGTAATGCCCACGCCGCCAAAGCGCGTCAGGCGGTCGAGATCCGGGTTCGCGGGCAATACCAGCCGCAGGAGAGTTAAATCATTCGTCAGGCAGCTAATGAGGAAAGGGTTAAAGCAGGTCTGGTCCTGTTTATCAATATCCGCTCCGGCGGCAATTAATAACTCTACGCAGGCATAATGTTTTTTCAGGCTGGCAATAATAACGGCGGTTCTTTTCTGGCGGTTGCTGGCGTTAATATCCACGCCTTTCTCCAGACAGGCTTTTAGCGCATCGCTATTGCCCTCCTCTGCCGCCAGCAGAAATTCAGTAACGAGTTCAGTTGCAGACATATTCAGACTCCTGATGTTTTTATTTCTGTTGACCTGAGAATAGCAACAGCCTGGTCATAAAAGAATCCGCTTAAAAATGATTCATCGACAGTCAATTCATTGTTGAGTTAAATTCAACAAACCGGTCAAAACGTGCGTCTGTGCAACCTTTTTCTTATGTTTATCCGCTTTTTAGCGCTCGAGACTGCATTATGCTTATGCCTGATGAAGCCTTACGCACCAAGGCTTTCAGCAAAGAGTCAGAACTGTGATCGGCTTCAAATGCGTTGTAACAACGCTGTTAAAATATGTTCAAAACTGATGGCTGAAGGGAGTGAGATATGAATTCCATCTTTACCGAAGAGAACCTGCTGGCCTTTACTACCGCCGCACGCTTCGGCAGCTTCAGCAAAGCCGCCGCCGAGCTGTGCGTCACCACGTCCGCCATCAGCTACACCATTAAGCGCATGGAGACCGGGCTGGACGTGGTGCTGTTTGTGCGTAACACGCGCAGCATTGAGCTGACCGAGTCCGGCTTTTACTTTTACCGTAAGGCCACCGACCTGCTTAACGACTTTCACGCCATCAAGCGCGGGATTGATACCATCTCACAGGGCATCGAGGCGCGGGTGCGCATCTGTATTAACCAGCTGTTGTATACGCCGCGCCATACCGCGCGGCTTCTGCAGGTGCTGAAAAAGCAGTTTCCCACCTGTCAGATCACCGTAACCACGGAGGTCTATAACGGGGTGTGGGACTCCATCATCAACAACCAGGCCAATATCGCCATCGGCGCACCGGACACGCTGCTCGACGGCGGCGGGATTGACTACACCGAGATCGGCGCCATCCGCTGGGTCTTTGCCATCGCGCCGGAACACCCGCTGGCCTTCGTCCCGGAACCGATAGCGGAGAGCCAGCTGCGCCTGTACCCCAACATCATGGTGGAAGATACTGCGCATACCATTAACAAGAAGGTAGGCTGGCTGCTGCACGGACAGGAAGCCATTCTGGTGCCGGACTTTAATACCAAATGCCAGTGTCAGATCCTGGGCGAAGGGATAGGTTTTTTACCGGAGTATATGGCGCGGGAAGCGGTGGAAGACGGGCTGCTGGTGACGCGGCGTATCAATAACCCGCGTCAGGACTCGCGCATGCTGCTCGCCACGCAGCATGCCGCGACCGGCCAGGTCACGCGCTGGATCAAACAGCAGTTTGGCCCCCAGGGCGTGCTGACCGGGATCTACAGCGACTTACTCTGGCGCGCTTAGTTCTTACTCTGAACCCAAAAGGCATGGATAAGACCCGGGATGTAACCCAGCAGCGTCAGAATAATGTTGATAATAAACGCCCAGCCGAAACCTTTGCCCAACAGCACGCCCAGCGGCGGCAACAGGATGGTAAAAACAATACGCCAAAAACCCATATCAAAACTCCGTGCAAGCTAATCCATTGAAAATAATAAAGAGAACTATCTCTAAGCATAGCCAGTTTACCTGTCTGCGCCAGTTCTCTCCCCTGCGTTTACCCTCTTTTACGCTTTTGACGCTGGCGTAATGCGTACAATTACTTTAGCATTACCTTAATTAAGTAAATGCTAAACTATAATGACCGAACTCGAACAGCTTCAGGCCAGCGCAGAGCAGGCCGCAAACCTTTTAAAAGCGATGAGCAACCCGCGTCGGCTGCTGATCCTCTGCACCCTGTGCGGCGCCCCCGGCACCAGCGCGGGGGAACTGGCCCGCGCGACGGGGCTAAGTCCTTCCGCCACGTCGCAGCATCTGGCGCGCATGCGTGAGGAAGGTCTTATCGACAGCACCCGCGACGCGCAGCGCATTCTCTATTTCATTAAAAACGATGCGGTGCATCAGCTCATCAGCACCCTGAAAATCCTTTATTGCCCGTAAGGAGCCGCCATGTCACTTCCCCTTATTTCACCGCGCGAGGCCAGCGCCCGCATCGCTGAAGGCGCAAAACTGATTGATATTCGTGATGCCGACGAGTACGCCCGCGAGCATATTCCTGCCGCGCAGTCCGTGCCGCTGGATACCTTACCCGGCGGTCTTAACGCTCAGGCGAGGGATACGGTGATTTTTCACTGCCAGTCTGGTGCCCGCACCTCAGGCAATGCCGACCGCCTTGCGCAGGCCGCCGCGCCCGCTCAGGCATTTGTGGTCGAAGGGGGCATTCAGGGCTGGAAGCAGGCCGGGCTGCCGACCGTCGAAGACAAATCCCAGCCGCTGCCGCTGATGCGTCAGGTGCAAATTGCTGCCGGGCTGCTCATTCTCTGCGGCGTGGTGCTGGGCTATAGCGTCTCCGGCGCTTTTTTCCTGCTCAGCGGTTTTGTCGGAGCCGGGCTGCTGTTCGCCGGTGTGACGGGCTTTTGCGGTATGGCGCGACTGCTCAGGGTAATGCCCTGGAACCGGCGTACCTCATAAGCAGTAATCGGTGAAATACACTGTACCCGGCGTCATGCGTGGGCTAAGGTGAAGATCGCTAAAACGATGAGGAGGTAATATGTTTTCTGTCGGTGATTATGTGCAACCGCGTAAAGGCGGCCCGAAACTCAAAGTGCTCGAAGTGAACGGTGACAGCATTGTGGCGGTTCAGGCCAGCAATGAGCAAGGCGAGAAATATACTCTGAAAGCTGCCGATGTGGCGCCGTATACCGAAGAAGGCGATTTCGGCGTCTGCTGAACAGCCAGCCGGGCGGCGTGTACCGCCCGGCTCACCTGTCAGATCAGAAAATCATCCAGCGATTTACCGTTTGCCAGCGCGTTGGCAATAGGCTTCGGCGTGCGGCCCTGGCCGGTCCACGTTTTCTCTTCACCGTTCTGGTCAATAAAACGATATTTTGCTTCACGCGGCTTGCGCTTTTTCGCTGGATTACCCGTCAGCGCCCTTTCAGAGCCCAGAAGGTCAGTCGGTGAAATACCATCGGCTTTCATCAGTTCCAGCAGGGCATTAATTTTTTCCTGCTGTTCAGCACGCTGCTGCTCTAATTCCGCCAGCTCACTCCGTTTCTCTTCAGTAACGACCCTGACCTTTTCCAGCGTTTCCTCAAGAACGTCCAGGGATAATTCACGCGCCATGGCGCGCAGAGTTCGGATATTATTAAGATTCTGTAACGTCAAAGACATATTATTTGAAAACCTTCTCTTTAGGGTAAATAGATAAATCGTCGACAGAATAATTCATTTCCGCTGAAATATCTACCCGTGGGGGCGCCCTGCCTGTAGGGTAAATATGTTTAAATATCACTGCGAATATTATCTTATAACGCCTGCGGGATATGCATGGATTCAATCATCGCATCAATATAAATGGTCAACTTTAATCAAAATTTCAGCATTCTACGCCTCGCACAAGAGGAACGATTCTCCCCCTGGCGCCATAAACACCAACCATCTGATTTACCTGAAAAAACAGCCAATCGAGACAGATTATAACGAACCGGATAAAAAACAATCACTTTTAGAGAATTTTGTGGACAAAAGGCGATTAAATAAAAATTAATCACTAGTTGTTAGTTCAAACGCAGAGATATACGCTATACACGTCAAGCAAACCAACCTAAAGAACTAATCGCTTCAGGAAAATCGTTTCTTTTGTGTTCTTCTCAAGGAGTTCAGACATGTTCTCACCGCAATCACGCCTTCGCCATGCCGTGGCGGATACTTTCGCGATGGTTGTCTACTGTTCCGTTGTGAACATGCTGATCGAAATATTCCTCTCCGGAATGTCCTTCGAGCAGTCACTTTCTTCTCGTCTGGTGGCGATCCCGGTCAATATAATTATTGCATGGCCTTACGGCTTATACCGCGATGCCGTCATGCGTTTTGCGCGTCGTATCAGCCCCGCAGGCTGGGTGAAAAACCTGGCGGACGTTCTGGCCTATGTGACGTTCCAGTCGCCGGTTTACGTGGCCATTCTGCTGACAGTGGGTGCAGACTGGCACCAGATCGCTGCGGCGGTCAGTTCGAATATTGTGATTTCAATGCTGATGGGTGCGGTTTACGGCTATTTCCTCGACTACTGCCGCCGCCTGTTTAAAGTCAGCCAGTACAGTCAGGCAAAAGCGTGATGTGAAGCGACTGGCGCACGCCAGTCGCGAATTTACTGTACGTCGCCAAACAGTCCCTTCAAAAACCGCTCCAGCGCCATGCGTGAGCTGAAGCCATGCGGAATACCATAATGCTCATGCCGTTCACCGCCCAAATAGAGCGGAAATTGCTGATAGTGATCGCAGGTTTTAATATCCGAGGCAGGCTCAGCAAATGACAGACTTCTGTCTTTCAGCGTCGGGTGAATAATGAGAGCGGTACGTCCCATTCTTGCTTCACGATTAACGTAAACATAATTATCGCCACGGCGATATCCATACGCTTTTGGTGTCACCTCATCCATGGTGAATCCCTCTTTTTCAAGAACGCGCGCCACCTCATCAGGTCGTAAATACATATCTTTTCCTCGTTATCTTTTCCTGCCCGGCAACCTTACAGTATTCAGCATTAGCAGGGCTTTCAGAATAATCCATAAACTGCCGGATAACGCGTGATGCGCTTCAGATATTAAATTTCTGAACTAAACTGAACGGGAACACAAAATTACGGAGGATCGTATGTTTAACAGACCGAACCGAAACGATATTAATGACGACGCTCAGGATATTCGTAATGATGTCAGCCAATTAGCGGACACGCTCGAAGAGGTGCTGAAGTCCTGGGGAAGTGACGCGAAGGACGAAGCGGATGCCGCAAAACGTAAGGCTCAGTCTCTGCTCCGTGAAACCCGCGCACGCTTAAACGGCCGCACGCGTACGACACAGGCTGCCTGCGATGCGGTCAGCTGCGCAACGACCTTCGTGCGCGAGAAACCGCTCTGTACGCTCGGCACGGTAGCGGCCGTCGGTATCTTTGTGGGCGCTCTGCTTAGCCTGCGTAAATAACCCGCTCACGCACCGTTATCTGCCCCGGTGGTCAGTGGCTGCCGGGGCTTTTCTTTGCCTTCTCGCCTGTAAAACCCGTATAGCCTGCCCTGCCCCGCTGTGCTCATCATCGGGACAACATCAATCTAAATTTCCCATATCTTGTATGGTTGAAACTTAAGACAACTACATCTAGTATTCCTTTTAGCAAGACACACACAACCTGACGCGATGACTCGCGCCGTTCTCTCATTTTAAATGGAAATACGAATCATGAGCATTATTATTTACACTCGTAACGATTGTGTTCAGTGCCACGCGACCAAACGGGCAATGGAAAGCCGCGGCGTGGCGTTTGAGATGGTGAATATTGACCAGCAGCCCGAGGCCGCCGATACCCTTCGCGCGCAGGGTTTCCGTCAGCTTCCGGTGGTGGTGGCCGGGGAGACCAGCTGGTCTGGCTTCCGCCCGGACATGATCAACCGCATCGCCGCGCAGGCCGCACGGGCATGAGCAGACTGGTGTTCTTCTCCAGCAGCTCGGAAAACACGCTCCGCTTTATTGAGCGCGTCGGGCTGCCTGCGGTGCGCATTCCCCTTAACGAGCGGGAGCGGATCCGGGTAGAGGAACCTTACATTCTGGTGGTGCCCAGCTATGGCGGAGGCGGTACGGCGGGCGCTGTGCCTCGCCAGGTGATCCGCTTTCTGAACGATCCCCATAACCGGGAGTTGATCCGCGGCGTCATTGCGGCGGGGAATCGCAATTTCGGCGATGCCTTTGGCCGCGCCGGAGATGTCATCTCTCAAAAGTGCGGCGTGCCGTATCTCTATCGCTTTGAGCTGATGGGGACGCAGCAGGACGTCGAAAACGTGCGTAAAGGAGTGAACGAATTTTGGCAACGACAACCGCAGAACGGGTAATGCAGGCGACGCCGGATTACCACGCATTAAACGCCATGCTTAACCTCTATGACCGGGAGGGACGCATTCAGTTTAATAAAGACCGTGAGGCGGTGGATGCCTTTTTTGCCGCCCACGTGCGGCCCAACAGCGTGACTTTTGCAAGCCAGAATGAACGTCTCGACTATCTGGTTAACGAGGGCTACTACGACGCGCGCGTCCTCACCCGCTATGAACGCGCCTTCGTCGTGAAGCTGTTTGAACGCGCCCATGCCAGCGGCTTTCGTTTCCAGACGTTCCTTGGCGCGTGGAAATACTACACCAGCTATACCCTGAAGACCTTCGACGGTAAACGCTACTTAGAAAGCTTTGAAGACCGCGTGGTGATGGTCGCGCTGACCCTGGCGCAGGGTAATGAAGCGCTGGCGGAGCAGCTCACCGACGAGATCCTCTCCGGACGCTTCCAGCCCGCCACGCCAACCTTTCTCAACTGCGGCAAGGCCCAGCGCGGTGAGCTGGTCTCCTGCTTCCTGCTGCGCATCGAAGACAATATGGAGTCGATTGGCCGCGCGGTGAACTCGGCGCTGCAGCTTTCCAAACGCGGCGGCGGCGTGGCGTTTCTGCTCTCTAACCTGCGTGAAGCGGGCGCGCCGATCAAGCGCATCGAAAACCAGTCCTCCGGCGTGATCCCGGTGATGAAGATGCTGGAAGATGCGTTCTCCTACGCCAACCAGCTTGGCGCGCGCCAGGGCGCGGGCGCGGTTTACCTGCACGCGCACCATCCGGACATTCTGCGTTTTCTCGATACCAAACGCGAAAACGCCGACGAAAAAATCCGTATCAAAACCCTGTCGCTGGGGGTGGTGATCCCGGATGTCACCTTTAAGCTCGCCAAAGAGAATGCCGAGATGGCGCTCTTCTCGCCGTATGACATCGAGCGAATTTACGGCAAGGCCTTTGGCGACGTGGCCATCAGCGAGCTCTACGACGAACTGGTGGCCGACGATCGCATTCGCAAAAAAACCATCAACGCCCGCGATTTCTTCCAGATGCTTGCCGAAATTCAGTTTGAGTCCGGCTATCCGTACATCATGTTTGAGGATACGGTGAACCGCGCGAACCCGATTGCCGGGCGCATCAACATGAGCAACCTGTGCTCGGAGATTTTGCAGGTCAATAGCGCGTCAGCCTACGACGAAAACCTGGACTACGCGGAGATCGGCAGAGACATCTCCTGTAACCTCGGGTCGCTGAATATCGCCCACACCATGGATTCACCCGACTTTGGCCGCACGATAGAAACCGCCATTCGCGGGCTGACGGCGGTGTCGGACATGAGCCACATCCGCAGCGTGCCGTCTATTGAAGCGGGCAACGCCGCGTCGCACGCCATCGGGCTGGGGCAGATGAACCTCCACGGCTATCTGGCGAGGGAAGGCATCGCCTACGGCAGTCCGGAAGGACTGGACTTCACCAACCTCTATTTTTACACCGTCACCTGGCACGCGCTGCACACCTCAATGATGCTGGCGCGCGAGCGCGATCAGCGCTTCGCGGGCTTTGAGCAGTCCCGCTACGCCAGCGGGGAATATTTCAGCCAGTATCTGGAAGGCAACTGGCAGCCGAAAACCGAAAAAGTGCGCGAACTGTTTGCTCGCGCGGGGATTACCCTCCCGACGCGTGAGATGTGGCAGCAGCTGCGTGACGACGTGATGCGCTACGGCATCTACAACCAGAACCTGCAGGCGGTGCCGCCAACCGGTTCGATCTCCTATATCAATCACGCCACCTCGAGCATTCACCCGATCGTATCGAAAATTGAAATTCGCAAAGAAGGCAAAACCGGGCGCGTTTACTACCCTGCCCCGTTTATGACCAATGAGAACCTGGCGCTGTATCAGGACGCGTATGAGATCGGGCCTGAAAAAATCATCGATACCTACGCGGAGGCGACAAAACACGTGGATCAGGGGCTGTCGCTGACGCTGTTCTTCCCGGATACCGCCACCACGCGGGATATCAACAGAGCGCAGATCTACGCCTGGAAGAAAGGCATCAAAACGCTCTACTACATTCGCCTGCGCCAGCTTGCGCTGGAAGGCACCGAAATTGAAGGCTGCGTGTCCTGCGCGCTGTAAGGAGAAAGGATGAAACTGTCACGCGTGAGTGCCGTTAACTGGAACAAAATCCAGGACGACAAAGACCTGGAGGTGTGGAACCGCCTGACCAGCAACTTCTGGCTGCCGGAAAAGGTCCCGCTCTCCAACGATATTCCGGCCTGGCAAACGCTGAGCCACGCCGAGCAGCAGCTGACGATCCGCGTTTTTACCGGCCTGACGCTGCTCGACACCATTCAAAATACCGTCGGCGCACCGGCGCTGATGAGTGACGCGCTGACACCGCACGAAGAGGCGGTGATGTCGAACATCAGCTTTATGGAGGCGGTGCACGCCCGCTCCTACAGCTCGATTTTCTCCACCTTGTGCCAGACCAAAGACGTCGACGCGGCCTATGCCTGGAGTGAAGCGAGCGAGTCATTGCAGACAAAGGCGGAGCTGGTGCTGACGTATTATCGGGCCGACGAGCCGCTGAAGAAGAAGATCGCCAGCGTGTTCCTGGAATCGTTCCTCTTCTATTCCGGGTTCTGGCTGCCCATGTACTGGTCGAGCCGGGGCAAGCTCACCAACACCGCCGATTTGATTCGGCTCATCATTCGTGATGAAGCGGTGCACGGGTATTACATCGGCTATAAGTATCAGAAAGGGTTGGAGAAAGTCAGCGAGGCAAAGCGCGAGGAGCTTAAAGGCTTTGCGCTCGATTTGCTGATGGATCTGTACGACAACGAGCTGAGCTATACCGAGGAACTGTACGCCGGCACCGGCTGGGAGGAAGACGTGAAGGCCTTCCTCTGCTACAACGCCAATAAGGCGCTGATGAACCTGGGATACGACGCACTTTTCCCACCGGAGATGGCGGAGGTGAACCCGGCGATTCTGTCCGCGCTGTCGCCCAACGCCGACGAAAACCACGATTTCTTCTCCGGGTCGGGTTCGTCGTACGTGATGGGCAAAGCGGTGGAAACCGAGGATGAAGACTGGGATTTTTAATGAACGTTAACGTTCGTTAATTTAATATAAACCCAACAATTTCCTCTCTAATATTTACAAAGCAACTACACTGTCATTTCCGAGTCATATTCGCCTGAATCATTCCGATCCAGGCGAAATTCCCCGATGCAGCAGCAAAAAATTGAGAAAAATTCAAAACGCTCTCAGCCCTTTATTCATGGGAAATTCAGCCGTTTCGCTTCCCTGAAAATTCACGTCATAAGCAAACCCAGGGTTGTCTCAGATTCTCAGTATGTTAGGGTTATGCCCGTTAACAATTTACCATGGTAATCATATCGACATAAACAAATAACAGGACACTCTCTATTGCATGGCAATTAAATTAGAAGTGAAAAATCTTTATAAAGTATTTGGCGAGCATCCGCAGCGCGCATTCAAATATATTGAAAAAGGCCTTACGAAAGAGCAAATTCTGGAAAAAACCGGGCTATCGCTTGGCGTTAAAGACGCCAGTCTGGCCATTGAAGAAGGCGAGATTTTTGTCATCATGGGATTATCCGGTTCGGGTAAATCCACTATGGTTCGCCTTCTCAATCGCCTGATTGAACCCACCCGCGGACAGGTGCTGATTGACGGCGTGGATATCGCCAGAATATCAGACGCTGAGCTTCGCGAGGTGCGCAGAAAGAAGATCGCAATGGTGTTCCAGTCATTCGCGCTAATGCCGCACATGACGGTACTGGATAATACCGCCTTCGGCA
The DNA here is from genome assembly GCF_900113755.1 of Enterobacter sp. NFIX59. Classification (NCBI taxonomy): domain Bacteria; kingdom Pseudomonadati; phylum Pseudomonadota; class Gammaproteobacteria; order Enterobacterales; family Enterobacteriaceae; genus Enterobacter; species Enterobacter sp. NFIX59. Next base: position 114,476 of record NZ_FOQN01000002.1, read on the forward strand.
TGGAATTAGCCGGCACGCCGGCTCAGGAACGTCAGGAAAAAGCCCTTGATGCATTGCGTCAGGTCGGGCTGGAAAATTATGCGCATGCGTACCCGGATGAACTTTCCGGCGGTATGCGTCAGCGCGTGGGATTAGCCCGCGCATTAGCCATTAATCCAGATATTTTATTAATGGATGAAGCCTTCTCCGCCCTCGATCCGTTAATTCGCACCGAGATGCAGGATGAACTGGTAAAATTACAGGCTAAACATCAGCGAACGATTGTCTTTATTTCCCACGATCTGGATGAAGCCATGCGTATTGGCGACCGTATTGCCATTATGCAAAACGGTGAAGTGGTGCAGGTCGGCACGCCGGATGAAATACTCAATAATCCAGCGAACGATTATGTCCGTACCTTCTTCCGCGGCGTGGATATTAGCCAGGTCTTTAGCGCCAAAGATATTGCCCGTCGAACGCCAAACGGCATTATTCGTAAAACGCCAGGCTTCGGCCCGCGCTCGGCGCTTAAGCTGCTGCAGGACGAAGACCGTGAATACGGTTATCTGGTTGAACGCGGCAATAAATTTGTCGGCGTTGTCTCCATCGACTCCCTGAAAACCGCGCTTGGCGAAAACCGGGGAATCGATGCGGCGTTAATTGACGCTCCGCTTGCCGTGGACGCCGAAACGCCGCTCAGCGAGTTGCTCTCTCACGTGGGTCAGGCACCGTGCGCCGTGCCGGTCGTGGGCGAGGAACAACAGTACGTCGGCATCATCTCAAAACGGATGCTGCTGCAGGCTTTAGATCGCGAGGGGGCAAACAATGGCTGATCAATCAAACCCGTGGGGCACCACTGAAGCAGCGGACAGCGCTGCGCAATCCGCCGACGCGTGGGGTTCCACGCCAGCCCCCGCCGATGGCGGCGGCGCGGCAGACTGGCTGAACAGCGCACCCGCGCCTGCGCCAGAACACTTCAACATCATGGATCCGTTTCATAAAACGCTGATCCCGCTGGACAGCTGGGTGACGGAGGGGATCGACTGGGTGGTGACGCACTTCCGCCCGGTGTTCCAGGGGATCCGCATCCCGGTGGATTACATCCTGAACGGCTTCCAGCAGCTGATGCTGGGCATGCCGGCGCCGGTCGCCATTATCCTGTTCTCTCTGATCGCCTGGCAGTTTGGCAGCGCCGGGATGGGGATCGCCACGCTGATTTCGCTGATTGCCATTGGCGCGATTGGCGCGTGGTCGCAGGCGATGATCACCCTGGCGCTGGTGCTGACCGCCCTGCTCTTCTGCATCGTCATCGGCCTGCCGATGGGGATCTGGCTGGCGCGCAGCCCGCGGGCAGCGAAGATTATCCGCCCGCTGCTGGATGCAATGCAGACCACCCCGGCGTTCGTCTATCTGGTGCCGATTGTCATGCTGTTCGGTATCGGCAACGTGCCGGGCGTGGTGGTGACCATTATCTTCGCCCTGCCGCCGATTATTCGTCTGACCATTCTCGGGATCAACCAGGTGCCTGCGGACCTGATCGAAGCGTCACGCTCGTTCGGTGCCAGCCCGCGCCAGATGCTGTTTAAGGTTCAGCTCCCGCTGGCCATGCCGACCATCATGGCGGGCGTTAACCAGACGCTGATGCTGGCACTCTCAATGGTGGTGATTGCCTCGATGATCGCCGTTGGTGGTCTCGGTCAGATGGTGCTGCGCGGCATTGGCCGCCTCGACATGGGGCTGGCCACCGTCGGCGGCGTCGGCATCGTGATCCTCGCCATTATTCTTGACCGCCTGACTCAGGCCGTCGGTCTTGATTCACGCAGTCGCGGCAACCGTCGCTGGTATACCACCGGCCCTGTCGGGTTACTCACCCGCCCTTTCACGAAGTCAAAATAAGGAACAACGATGCGACATAACGTACTTTTTGCCACAGCGTTTGCCACCCTTGTCTCCACCAGCACCTTCGCGGCTGACCTGCCGGGCAAAGGCATTACCGTGCAGCCGGTGCAGAGCACCATTTCGGAAGAGAGCTTCCAGACGCTGATCGTCAGCCGCGCGCTGGAAAAACTCGGCTACACGGTCAACACGCCGAGCGAAGTGGATTACAACGTAGGCTATACCTCGATTGCTTCCGGTGACGCCACCTTCACCGCGGTGAACTGGCAGCCGCTGCACGACGATATGTATGCCGCCGCCGGTGGCGACAAGAAATTCTACCGCGAAGGCACCTTCGTGACCGGCGCGGCGCAGGGTTATCTGATCGACAAGAAAACCGCCGATAAGTATCACATCACCAATATTGAACAGCTGAAAGATCCTAAGATCGCCAAACTGTTCGACACCAACGGTGACGGCAAGGCCGACATGATGGGCTGCTCGCCGGGCTGGGGCTGTGAAGCGGTGATTAACCACCAGAACAAAGCCTTCGATCTGGCAAAAACGGTCGACGTGAGCCACGGCAACTATTCTGCGATGATGGCCGACACCATTGCCCGCTTCAAAGAGGGTAAACCGGTGATCTACTACACCTGGACGCCGTACTGGGTGAGCGACGTGCTGAAGCCGGGTAAAGACGTGGTGTGGCTGCAGGTGCCGTTCTCCTCCCTGCCGGGCGAGCAGAAAGACATCGACACCAGGCTGCCGAACGGCATGAACTACGGCTTCCCGGTGAACACCATGCATATCGTGGCGAACAAAGCCTGGGCCGAGAAAAACCCGGCAGCGGCGAAGCTGTTCTCGGTGATGAAGCTGCCGCTGGCGGACATCAACGCCCAGAACGCGATGATGCACGCGGGTAAATCCTCCGAAGCGGATGTGAAAGGCCACGTGGACGGCTGGATCAAAGCCCACCAGCAGCAGTTTGACGGCTGGGTGAAAGAGGCGCTTGCGGCGCAGAAGTAAAAACCCCCCCCTAACCCTCTCCCCTTTGGGGAGAGGGCTGGGATGAGGGGGCACCAGACCGCACCATCCCCCTAAACCGCACAATCCATCACCCAACAATCCCCCAACATTCACAATCATTAGCTATTATGGTTTCCGGAAAAATAATCACTCAACTAACGATTCCTGAAACTAATGACAAAAACCACTCAAGGGCTTAGCCCCGCACTCATCCTTTTAATGTCCGTGGCAACGGGTCTGGCGGTCGCCAGCAACTATTACGCGCAGCCTCTTCTCGACACCATCGCCCGCGCGTTCAATCTCTCCGCCAGCTCCGCAGGCTTTATCGTTACCGCAGCACAGCTGGGCTATGCCGCCGGGCTGCTGTTCCTGGTGCCGCTCGGCGATATGTTTGAACGCCGAATGCTGATCGTGTCCATGACCCTGCTGGCCGCCGGTGGGATGTTGATCACCGCCAGCAGCCAGTCGCTGACGATGATGATTATCGGTACCGCGCTGACGGGGCTGTTCTCCGTGGTGGCGCAAATCCTGGTCCCGCTCGCCGCGACCCTCGCCTCCCCGGAAAAACGCGGCAAGGTGGTGGGCACCATCATGAGCGGCCTGCTGCTGGGGATTTTGCTGGCGCGTACCGTTGCCGGGCTGCTGGCAAGCCTCGGCGGCTGGCGCACCGTATACTGGGTAGCGAGCGTGCTGATGGTCATCATGGCGCTAGCGCTGTGGCGCGGGCTGCCAAAAGTGAAGCAGGAAAACCACCTGAACTATCCTCAGCTGCTGGCCTCCGTTTTCAGTCTGTTCACCCAGGATAAGCTTCTGCGCACCCGCGCACTGCTGGGCTGTTTCACCTTCGCCAACTTCAGCATTCTGTGGACGTCGATGGCGTTTCTGCTTGCAGCGCCGCCGTTCAATTATTCCGAAGGGGTGATTGGCCTGTTCGGTCTGGCCGGTGCCGCAGGGGCACTGGGCGCGCGTCCCGCAGGAGGGCTGGCCGACAAGGGTAAATCCCACCTGACCACCTCCGCAGGGCTGATTTTACTTCTGCTCTCCTGGGCGGCAATCTGGTACGGGCACGTCTCGGTGCTGGCGCTGATCGTCGGCATCCTGGTGCTCGATCTCACCGTTCAGGGCGTTCACATCACCAATCAGACCGTCATCTATCGCGTGAAGCCAGAGGCGCGTAACCGCCTGACGGCCGGTTACATGACCAGCTACTTCATTGGCGGCGCGGCGGGTTCGCTCATTTCAGCGTCTGCGTGGCAGCATGCAGGCTGGTCGGGGGTATGTGCGATCGGGGCCATCGTCGCCACTCTTAACCTGCTAGTATGGTGGCGTGGTTACCATCGCCAGGATGCAATTCACTAAGTTTTACATTGCGTTGGCCTCTTAGGGTGTTAAGAGGCCTTTCGCTCTGTTAATGTAAACGTAATCATTTATCCCAGAAATTTTAATGTGGGTGACATATTTACAATCGGCATGAATAGTTCAGACCCCCGTCCTCACATCCTTTCTCCAGCGGGTTCACACCCTACGCTTTCTGTGCTCACCGGGTCACGGACTTACCCGGCGCTTTCTGATGGTGACATTAATTTGGCGGATATAACCGCACAAATAATTCATTTACATTATTTGTCACTATCGTTACTATATCGGCTGTAATTAATGAGGTTATGCCCAAATGGATAGTTCGTTTACGCCCATTGAACAAATGCTTAAATTCCGCGCCAGTCGCCATGAGGACTTCCCGTACCAGGAAATCCTGCTGACTCGCCTGTGCATGCACATGCAGGGTAAGCTACTGGAAAACCGTAATAAAATGCTGAAAGCTCAAGGGATTAACGAGACGTTGTTTATGGCGTTGATTACGCTGGAGTCTCAGGAAAATCACAGCATTCAGCCTTCCGAACTGAGCTGCGCGCTGGGCTCTTCCCGTACCAATGCGACCCGTATTGCCGATGAACTCGAAAAGCGTGGCTGGATTGAGCGCCGTGAAAGCGACAACGATCGCCGCTGCCTGCATCTGCAACTGACCGATAAAGGTCACCAGTTCCTGCGCGAGGTGCTGCCACCTCAGCACAATTGCCTGCACAAACTCTGGTCTGTCCTCAGCACCGCCGAGCGCGACCAGCTTGAGCACATCACTCGCAAGCTGCTCACCCGTCTGGACCAGATGGATGAAGACGGCGCCGTTCTTGAGGCGCTGCGCTAACGCGACGACACGCTCACCATTCCAGATTCATAAGAAAACCGACAGGCCAGCACGTCACACTGCTGGCCTTTCTGACAACAGGTCGGCTCAGCCGATGTGAAAATAAGAAGATCGTGGAGAACAACAATGAGCGCAAATGCGGAGAGCACTACCCCGCAGCAGCCGGGCAACAAGAAAGGCAAACGTAAGAGCGCCCTTCTTCTGTTGACCTTGCTCTTTATCATTATTGCCGTGGCATATGGGATCTATTGGTTTTTAGTACTGCGTCATGCTGAAGAGACTGACGACGCGTACGTGGCAGGGAACCAGGTACAAATTATGGCGCAGGTGTCGGGCAGCGTGACGAAAGTCTGGGCTGACAATACCGACTTTGTGCAAAAAGGCGATGTGTTGGTGACCCTCGATCCAACCGACGCCCAGCAGGCGTTTGAAAAAGCACAGACCGCGCTGGCCTCCAGCGTCCGTCAGACCCGCCAGCTGATGATCAACAGCAAACAGCTGCAGGCCAACATCGACGTGCAGAAAACGGCACTGGCGCAGGCGCAGAGCGACCTGAACCGCCGCGTGCCGCTCGGCACGGCTAACCTGATTGGCCGTGAAGAACTGCAGCACGCCCGCGATGCCGTGGCCAGCGCTCAGGCACAGCTGGATGTGGCCATTCAACAGTACAACGCCAACCAGGCGATGGTGCTAGGCACCAGCCTGGAAAACCAGCCCGCCGTTCAGCAGGCGGCGACTGAAGTGCGCAACGCGTGGCTTGCCCTGCAGCGTACTAAAATCGTCAGCCCGATGACCGGCTATGTCTCCCGTCGCTCCGTCCAGCCAGGGGCCCAGATTAGCCCAACCACGCCGCTGATGGCGGTCGTGCCGGCAGACAATCTGTGGGTAGATGCCAACTTTAAAGAGACGCAGCTTGCCCATATGCGTATCGGCCAGACCGCGACGGTTGTCAGCGACATCTACGGCGATGACGTGAAGTACACCGGGAAAGTGGTTGGCCTGGATATGGGGACCGGCAGCGCCTTCTCCCTGCTGCCTGCGCAAAACGCCACCGGCAACTGGATCAAAGTGGTTCAACGTCTGCCTGTGCGTATTGAGCTGGATGCCAAACAGCTGGCGGATCACCCGCTGCGTATCGGCCTCTCTACGCTGGTGACGGTCGACACCGCCAACCGCGACGGTCAGATCCTGGCAAGCCAGGTTCGCAGCAGCCCGGCTTATGAAAGTAACGCCCGTGAAATTAGCCTCGATCCGGTCAACAAGCTGATCGATGACATCGTGAAGGCAAACGCCGGTTAATCCGAAGGTGAGCGTTATGCAACAGCAAAAGCCGCAAAAACCGCTGGAAGGGGCGCAGCTGGTCATCATGACCATTGCGCTCTCTCTTGCGACATTCATGCAGGTGCTGGACTCCACCATCGCGAACGTGGCGATCCCGACCATCGCCGGTAACCTTGGCTCGTCGCTGAGCCAGGGGACCTGGGTCATTACCTCGTTTGGGGTGGCAAACGCCATCTCCATTCCGATTACCGGCTGGCTGGCAAAGCGCGTCGGTGAAGTGAAGCTGTTCCTCTGGTCGACGGTATTGTTCGTTCTTGCCTCCTGGGCGTGCGGCATGTCCAGCAGCCTGACGATGCTGATCTTCTTCCGCGTTATTCAGGGGATTGTCGCCGGGCCGTTGATTCCGCTGTCGCAGAGTTTACTGCTGAACAACTACCCGCCCGCCAAACGCTCAATTGCGCTGGCGCTATGGTCAATGACCGTGATTGTCGCCCCGATTTGCGGGCCTATCTTAGGCGGCTATATCAGCGACAACTATCACTGGGGCTGGATCTTCTTCATCAACGTACCGATTGGCGCCATCGTGGTAATGCTGACGCTCCAGACGCTGCGCGGCAGAGAAACCAGGACGGAACAGCGGCGTATCGACGCCATTGGTCTGGCATTGCTGGTTATCGGCATCGGTAGCCTGCAGGTCATGCTCGACCAGGGCAAAGAGCTGGACTGGTTCAACTCCCGGGAGATCATCATCCTGACGATTGTCGCGGTGGTGTCGCTGAGCTTCCTGATTGTCTGGGAGCTGACGGACGATAACCCGATAGTCGACCTGTCGCTGTTTAAGTCGCGAAACTTCACCATTGGCTGTCTGTGTATCAGCCTCGCCTACATGCTCTACTTCGGCGCGATTGTACTGCTGCCGCAGCTGTTGCAGGAGGTATACGGCTACACCGCAACCTGGGCAGGTTTAGCCTCGGCACCGGTTGGATTGATTCCGGTTCTGCTGTCGCCGATTATTGGCCGCTTCGCCCACAAGCTCGACATGCGCAGGCTGGTGACGTTCAGCTTTATCATGTACGCCGTGTGCTTCTACTGGCGCGCGTATACGTTCGAACCGGGAATGGACTTTGGCGCGTCCGCGTGGCCGCAGTTTATTCAGGGCTTTGCCGTGGCGTGTTTCTTTATGCCACTGACCACCATCACGCTTTCCGGTTTACCGCCTGAGCGCATGGCGGCGGCATCGAGCCTGTCGAACTTTACTCGAACGCTGGCGGGCTCCATCGGTACGTCGATCACCACCACCCTGTGGACTAACCGTGAATCGATGCACCATGCGCAGCTGACCGAAGCGGTGAACCCGTTCAACCCGAACTCCCGCGAAATGTACAACCAGCTTCAGGGAATGGGTATGACGGAGCAGCAGGCGTCAGGGTGGATTGCCCAGCAGATCACCAACCAGGGGCTGATTATCTCGGCCAACGAGATTTTCTGGATATCGGCAGGGATCTTTATCGTCCTGCTGGGGCTGGTGTGGTTTGCTAAACCACCGTTTGGCGCCGGTAGCGGCGGCGGTGGCGCACACTAGTTCTGTGCACGAGTTGCCGGGTGGCGGCTACGCCTTACCCGGCCTACGCTTACCGGGCCACCATTCGTAGGCCCAGTAAGCGTAGCGCCACCGGGCAACAATCGCCACCGTGTCCAGAACGCGACAGCCATTGTCAGTTCCGATAAAGCAGCGCGCCTGAAATCGATTCACGATAGTGAAAAGACAACAGGAGCGCATCATGCTGAACACACCCGCCGACAAGTACCAACCCTATCCGACCCTTTCCCTGCCCGACCGCCGCTGGCCGGAGCAACGCATCACCCGCGCGCCGCGCTGGCTCTCAACCGACCTGCGCGACGGCAACCAGGCCCTTGCCGAGCCGATGGACAGCGCGCGCAAGCTGCAGTTCTGGGACCTGCTGCTGGGCTGCGGATTCAAAGAGATCGAGGTCGCTTTTCCTTCCGCCTCGCAGACGGATTTTAACTTTGTTCGTCAGCTGATTGAAGAAAACCGCATCCCGGATGACGTGACGATTCAGGTGCTCACTCAGGCACGGGAAGATCTCATCCATCGCACCTTTGAATCCCTGCGCGGCGCGAAGCAGGCCACCGTCCATCTGTACAACGCCACCGCCCCGCTGTTCCGCCGCCTGGTGTTCGGCATGGAGAAAGCGCAAGTCGTCGAGCTGGCGACGCGCGCCACGCGGCTTATTCGTCAGCTGTGTGAAGAGAACCCGAACACCCGCTGGCAGTATGAATACTCCCCGGAAACCTTCTGCTTTACCGAGCCAGAGTTTGCGCTGGAGATTTGTGAAGCCGTCGCGGAGATCTGGCAGCCGTGCGACGAACGGCCAATGGTGATCAACTTACCCGCCACCGTCGAAGTGAGCACGCCGAACGTCTATGCCGACCAGATCGAGTATTTCTGTCGCCACTTTAGCCGCCGCCGCGATGTCTGCATCAGCGTGCATCCGCATAACGACCGCGGTACCGGCGTCGCCTGCGCGGAGCTGGCCGTAATGGCGGGGGCTGACCGCGTGGAGGGCTGTCTGTTTGGTAACGGGGAACGTACGGGCAACGTCTGCCTGGTGACGCTGGCAATGAACCTCTACAGCCAGGGGGTTAGCCCGAATCTGGACTTTAGCGATATGAACCGGGTGGTGGAAGTGGTGGAAACCTGCAATCAGCTGCCGGTGCATCCGCGCCATCCGTGGGCAGGACGGCTGGCCTATACCGCCTTCTCCGGCTCACACCAGGACGCGATCAAAAAAGGCTTTGATGCCCGCAGGCCTGGCGATCGCTGGGAGATGCCCTACCTGCCCGTCGATCCGCAGGATATTGGCTGCACCTACGAAGCGGTGATCCGCGTGAACAGCCAGTCAGGAAAAAGCGGCAGCGCGTGGCTGATCGAACAGAACCATGGTCTGAAGTTGCCCCGCGCCCTGCAGCAGGATTTTAGCCAGCACGTGCAGCAGGAAACCGATCGCCATGGAAAAGAGATGACGCAGAATGCGCTGTGGCAGCTGTTCCGCACCCGCTACGGCCTGGTAGCCACGCCGCACTATGCGCTGCAATCCTACCGCAGCGACAGCCAGCAGGACGGCCAGCTGCGTTTGACGGCCAGCGTCGTCACGCAGGGGGGAACGCGCCAGCTGGAAGGTCAGGGTAACGGTCTGCTCTCCGCCGCCGCTCAGGGTTTAAGCCGCTGGGTCACCGCCCCGTTCGTGATTAAGGATTATCACGAGCATACGTTAGGCGAGCGCAGCGACAGCCGCTCGGTGGCCTACATCCGCTGCCTGTTCCAGGACGGCAGCAGTCGCTGGGGCGTGGGCATTGATAGCGACGTGGCGCGCGCCTCGCTTCAGGCGCTGTTTAACGCCGTCAGTCGTTCTTAAAGTAATCGCTGGGGGAGACGCCCATCACCCGGCGGAACATCGCCGTAAAGGCGCTGTGGCTGCCGTAGCCCAGATCCAGCGCCACGCGCAATACCGGCTGACCCTGCGCCAGCCGCACTAAGGCTTCCAGCAGGCGCGCCCTTCTCAGCCACTCTCCGTAGCTTAATCCCGTCTGCTGCTGAAAATGGCGGTTCAGGGTGCGCTCGCTCATGTTCATCATGCTCGCAGCCTGCGCGCTGCTCCAGCTTTCACCCGGGCTTTGCCGGATTTGCAGGCACAGGCGACGTAGCGCCTCACTTTCCGGCTCCGGCAGATGAAACGGCAGCACCGGCATAGTGCGGATTTCATCGAGAATGAGCTCATAGACGCGCTCATCCCGGCTTCCGGATGAGTACGACTCAGGTAAAGCAAGGGAGACGAGGATCAGCTCGCGCAGCAGCGGCGCGATCTGCACGATCTGGCAGGTGGCCGGGAGATCGGCCCGCGCCAGCGGATCGATAAACAGCGTTCGCGCCGCCACGTTGCCGGTAATGCGCAGGGAATGCTGCGTGCCCGCAGGCAGCCAGACGCCGCGACCGGGAGGCACAACCCAACAGCCCGATGCGGTATCCACCCGTACCACGCCGCTCAGGGTGTGCAGCAGCTGTGCGCAGTCGTGCTCATGCCACGGCTCGCTGTCACCATGAGCGTAATCATGGGCGAACGGAACGAGGGGACGGTGGGTAAAGGAGAAGGTTGCGGTTGTGGTCATGGAATTAAACCACCCTCACCCTACCCTCTCCCTGAGGGAGAGGGAAAAGGTGCACTAGATGTGCAGTTCCTGCAGTTTTTCTTTCGGCAGGGCCAGCTCTTCGTTGCTGTTCACGCGAACATCACGCTCGATGATGTGACGCGCGATCTCCTGCGCTTCTTCCAGAGAGTGCATCTGGTAAGTACCGCACTGGTAAACGTTCAGCTCAGGGATCTGGTTCTGCTCTTTCACCTTCAGCACGTCCTGCATCGCCGCTTTCCAGGCATCCGCGACGCGCTTCTCATCAGGCACGCCAATCAGGCTCATGTAGAAACCGGTACGGCAGCCCATCGGAGAGATATCGATGATCTCAACGCCGTTGCCGTTCAGGTGGTCACGCATGAAGCCAGCGAACAGGTGTTCCAGCGTATGAATGCCTTTCTCCGGCATCACTTCTTTGTTTGGCACGCAGAAACGCAGATCGAAGACGGTGATCGTGTCGCCGTGCGGGGTGTGCATGGTCTTCGCCACGCGGACTGCAGGTGCTTCCATACGGGTATGGTCGACAGTAAAGCTATCTAATAACGGCATACGTCACCTCCGATAGTGATTTTTTTTAAAATAAACTGAACTCTTCTACAGAATGCGCGTCTGAGTATATGAAAGACGCGCATTTGTTATCATCATCCCTGAATTCAGAGATGTATATTTTGGCCACAGCGATGTGGCCTTTTTCTTTTCTGCTTAAGCCTGCTTCGCCAGAAACGCCTCAAACGACTCGGTATCCGCCGCTTCAACCTCTTTCTGACGCACAACGGACGCATCGCGTTCCGCTACAAAATCCGCTTCGCTCAGCACTTCTAACGGCTCCTGGATCAGCATCTCACGGTACTCCGCCGAGAGTGAACGCCCCGTACCACCGATGCCCTGATCAATCATAGAACGCAGAATGCGTGCTGAGAACGTCAGTTCCGGGTTATCAAAGCATTCCACCAGCTGGTCGCAGATCAGTTGATACGCCTCTCCGCCGTCGATGCTGTCCATTGTCCGGGCAACACGCTTCAGATCGCGGAACAGATCTTTGCCGACTGTGGTCAGCGGGAACTGTGCCGTTTCGCAGCCGATACCCAGCGTCAGACCCGGTTTACGCCCTTCCAGAATCACGCGGTTCCAGTTTGTACGGGTACAGAGCAATTCGTCTGAACTCATTTCCGGCGCATCCGCCAGCACGCACCAGACCATAAACAGATCCAGGAAGCGAATCTGCTGTTCATCAACGCCAATCGGTGAGAACGGGTTGATATCCAGCGAGCGCACTTCAATGTATTCAATCCCGCCGCGCTGCAGCGCATCCGACGGGGTTTCACCGCTGCGCGTTACGCGCTTAGGACGAATAGGCGCATACAGCTCGTTTTCAATCTGCAGCACATTGCTGTTGATTTGCAGGCGCTTGCCGTCTTTTTCGAGGCCGATTTTCTCGTACTCTTCCGACGGGGTTTTGATCGCCCGCTTCAATCCTGCCACATATTCGTGCAATTCGTTAAACGTAATACCGAGATTGCTTTGCGATTTATTGGTATAACCGAGATCGCTCAGGCGCAGAGAGGTGGCGTACGGAAGATAGTACATTCCGCAGTCAGTCTTCTCGAACGGCAGCGTCGTCGGTTTTCCCTGCAGGAAGGATGAGCAAATAGCAGGCGATGCGCCGAACAGATACGGGATCACCCAGCCGAAACGGTAGTAGTTGCGGATCAGGCGGAAGTAGCCTGCTGAGATAGCGTCTTTATCCGTTTCACCGCATTTCGCTTCCCAGAATGCCATTGGCAACGAGAAGTTGTAGTGCACCCCAGAGATGGTCTGCATCAACGCGCCGTAGCGGTTTTTCAGCCCCTCACGGTAAAGCGTTTTCAGCCGGCCGATATTTGACGTGCCGTACTGTGCCAGCTCAATCTCCTGGCCCTGCTCGATATAGCACGGCATGCTGAGGGGCCACATGCGCTCGTCGCCCAGGTTGCGCGCGGTGTAGCGATGGATATCGCGCATGATCGTCAGCATATGATCAATATCACCCTCTACTGGGGTGATGAACTCCAGCAGCGCTTCAGCGAAATCGGTTGTGATCCATTTATGTGTCAGCGCCGAGCCTAACGCCTTCGGGTGACCCGTCGTCGCTAAACTACCGTCCGCGTTAACGCGCAGCGTTTCACGCTCAAGACCACGCTGAATACCCTTCAATGCCTGAGGGTGGTTTTCCAGCCAGGCCAGCGCCTGAGATACGTCCGGGATCAAATTGACCTCCCGCCTGTCAAAGTAATGTTACTCAGCATAATTGTAATGGTTGACGATTGAAGGTCGCGTATTCATTCCACCAATTAGTGCCACCACGTCATACCCTGTAGTGTTGCCCACGCCACGAGAACATAGCGCAACGCCTTGCCAAGGCACAAAAAAAAGAGCACCGGTCCCCAGGAGATGCGCATCCATCCCGCCAGCAGACACAGTAAATCGCCTATTACAGGCATCCAGCTTAATAACAGCGTGGCAGCGCCATAGCGTTTTAGCCAGCCGACTGCCTTTTCCTGCCAGCGCGATTTTTCACGCAGCGGAAAGAAACGCCCAAGAATAACGTTAGTCAGCCCTCCAAGGCTATTACCCATTGTTGCTATTACTACAAGCAGCCAGGGCTGACTCACGCCGGACAACAGCATCGCCACCAGCACCACTTCCGAATTGCCCGGTAACAGCGTGGCGCTGAGAAAACTGCTGGCGAATAATGAGGCAAGTGACAGCGCGTCACTCACAGTAAGCGCACATCCACCGCATCCATTCCGGCATCACGCGCGGCCTGGATACCAAAATCGGCATCTTCAAACACGACACATTTTGCCGCAGAGACGCCCATTAATTCTGCGCAGAGCAGGAAGGTGTCCGGTGCGGGCTTGTGATGTTTAACATGATCGGCGGCGACCACGGCAGAAAAATAGTGGCGCAGGCCAAGATGGTTGAGTAATGCCTCAGCAATCGCACTTTCACTGCCCGTCCCCACCGACATCGGGCGACGCCCGTGCCACTCTTTTACCACATCAATCAGCGGCAAAGGACGTACGGTATCTAAGAGCATGGCTTTTACCGCATCGGTTTTTTCGCGTGCGAGCAGGTGCGGGTCGAGATCGGCCTGATTCAGTTCAATCACGGCCTGTGCAATACGCCAGGTTGGGGAGCCGTTGAGGGCGATCATCGCCTGAAGGTCGAAACGCATACCGTAGCGGCCCAGGACGTCGGTCCAGGCTTGACGATGCGTGGGTTCGGTATCCAGAAGAGTACCATCCATATCGAAGATCAAACCGTCATACTGTGCGTACATCGTGCTCTCACTAACCGATTAACAAAGCATTACTTTATCGTAAATGGTGGTTTTTGTCGCTGACAGAGAGTGTGATTGCTGACGGAACGTCGAAGGAATAAACAAAGAAGGAGAAGATGGTGCATCCGGGAGGATTCGAACCTCCGACCGCTCGGTTCGTAGCCGAGTACTCTATCCAGCTGAGCTACGGATGCATC
>NZ_FOQN01000002.1:128742-242608 GCF_900113755.1 Enterobacter sp. NFIX59
ATGGTGCATCCGGGAGGATTCGAACCTCCGACCGCTCGGTTCGTAGCCGAGTACTCTATCCAGCTGAGCTACGGATGCAAAATGGCGGTGAGGCGGGGATTCGAACCCCGGATGCAGCTTTTGACCGCATACTCCCTTAGCAGGGGAGCGCCTTCAGCCTCTCGGCCACCTCACCACACAACGCCTCTTTCGAGTGCTTCGAGTTACTCGTTAAGAGCTTCTCGTCGCTGCGTGGCGCATATATTACTTTCTGGGACTTATAAGTCAAACAATTTTCCAAAAGCTTTTATCGTTTGCACAAATCACACGCAATTCGCATGTAAAAGCCGCAAAGAGGGTGTTTTATAAGCGGATTTTGCAGGCATCTTCACAGAAAACCTATGCAGAAATGGCGGCGTAAGAGCGAGTTTAGGGTAACGGAGTGGTTAAAAAGAGAGCGTTTGAAATTAAACGGTAACGTTGAGCAGGAAAAATGACAGGAGGGTTGCGTCTCGCCCGACAGCGAGACGCGACAATATCAGTAACTGGACTGCTGGGATTTTTCAGCCTGGATACGCTGGTAGATCTCTTCACGGTGGACAGATACTTCTTTAGGAGCGTTAACACCAATACGTACCTGGTTACCCTTTACCCCTAAAACTGTCACGGTGACCTCATCCCCAATCATGAGGGTCTCACCAACTCGACGAGTCAGAATCAGCATTCTTTGCTCCTTGAAAGATTAAAAGAGTCGGGTCTCTTGTATCCCGGCATTATCCATCATATAACGCCAAAAAGTAAGCGATGACAAACACGTAAAGTGTAAGCAGTCACGGCATCACATTCTGTTAAACGTAAGTTTAGCCGATATACACAAACTCAACCTGACTTTATCGTTATCGATAGCACAGTGAACAAGACGCCATAACGTTACCGCTATGGCGTCTGTTTGTGCTTTGTAGTTATTACAGTTTCGCGCTTACCCAGCTTTCAACGCTGGCCAAAGCTTGCGGGAGTGCCGCCGCATCCGTACCACCGGCTTGCGCCATGTCCGGACGACCGCCACCCTTGCCGCCCACCTGCTGAGCGACCATACCAATCAGTTCCCCTGCTTTTACGCGGTCAGTCACATCCTTAGAGACGCCCGCAATCAGAGAAACCTTACCTTCTGCCACTGTCGCCAGCACGATAACGGTAGAACCAAGCTGGTTCTTGAGATCGTCGACCATAGTACGCAGCATCTTAGGCTCAACGCCCGCCAGATCGCTGACCAGCAGTTTGACGCCCTTAATGTCTACAGCCTTGCTGGAGAGGTTTGCACTCTCCTGCGCCGCAGCCTGCTCTTTCAGCTGCTGCAACTCTTTTTCCAGCTGACGCGTGCGATCCAGCGCAACGCGCACTTTCTCGCCCAGGTTCTGGCTATCGCCCTTCAGCAGCTGCGCGATGTCGTGCAGCTGATCGCTCTGCGCATGCAGGCTGGCAATCGCACCTTCACCGGTTACCGCTTCAATACGACGCACGCCTGCCGCCGTACCCGACTCGGAAACAATGCGGAACAGGCCAATGTCACCGGTGCGCGAGGCGTGCGTACCGCCGCACAGCTCGGTAGAGAAGTCGCCCATGCTCAGCACGCGAACGCGCTCGTCATATTTCTCGCCAAACAGCGCCATCGCACCTTTTTTCTTCGCGTCCTCGAGATCCATGACATGGGTCTCGATTGGCAGGTTGCGACGGATCTGCGCGTTCACCAGATCTTCCACCGCGCGGATTTCAGACGGTTTCATCGCTTCAAAATGCGAGAAGTCGAAACGCAGCACTTTGTCGTTAACCAGAGAACCTTTCTGTGCAACGTGAGTACCGAGTACGTCGCGCAGGGCAGCGTGCATCAGGTGGGTTGCTGAGTGGTTCAGACGAATGCGCGCGCGGCGAGCTTCATCCACGTTAGCCTGTACGCCCTCGCCCACTTTCAGAGAACCGGAAACCAGTTTGCCCTGGTGACCAATCGCCTGACCGTATTTCTGGGTGTCGCTGACGCTGAAGCTGAAACCATTGCCTTTCAGCTCGCCTTTATCGCCAACCTGACCGCCGGATTCCGCATAGAACGGCGTTTTGTCCAGAATGACCACCGCATCCTGACCCGCGCTGATGCTGTCTACGGCTTTACCGTCAACAAACAGGGCGGTCACTTTGCCGGTCAGTTCCAGCGCCTCATAACCTTTGAATTCTGACGCGCTATCAACGCGGATCATCGCGTTGTAGTCTGCGCCGAAGCCGCTGGACTCGCGCGCGCGACGACGCTGCTCTTCCATCGCGGCTTCGAAGCCCGCTTCGTCAACTTTGATGTTGCGCTCGCGGCAAACGTCCGCCGTCAGGTCAACCGGGAAGCCGTAGGTGTCGTACAGGCGGAAAGCGGTTTCGCCATCCAGCGTGTCGCCCTTAAGTTTCGCCAGCTCTTCGTCCAGCAGCGCCAGACCGCGCTCCAGTGTACGCGCAAACTGCTCTTCTTCGGTTTTCAGAACCTGCTCTACCTGCGCCTGCTGGCGTTTCAGCTCGTCACCGGCCGCACCCATCACGCCAATCAGTGGCCCAACGAGTTTATAGAAGAAGGTGTCCTTCGCGCCCAGCATGTTACCGTGACGGATGGCACGACGAATGATACGACGCAGCACGTAGCCACGGTTTTCATTCGACGGGATAACGCCGTCGGCAATCAGGAACGCGCAGGAACGAATGTGGTCTGCGATAACGCGCAGCGATTTGTTGTTCAGATCGGTCGCACCGGTCACTTCGGCAACGGCTTTGATCAGAGTGCTGAACAGGTCAATCTCATAGTTGGAGTTAACGTGCTGCAGTACCGCGGCAATACGCTCCAGACCCATACCGGTATCAACGGAAGGTTTCGGCAGCGGCTCCATCGTACCGTCGGCCTGACGGTTGAACTGCATGAAGACGATGTTCCAGATCTCAATGTAGCGATCGCCGTCTTCTTCCGGGCTGCCTGGAGGGCCGCCCCAGATGTGGTCGCCGTGATCGTAGAAGATCTCGGTGCACGGGCCGCAAGGACCGGTATCACCCATCTGCCAGAAGTTGTCAGACGCGTATGGTGCGCCTTTGTTATCACCGATGCGAATAATGCGCTCGCGCGGGATCCCGACTTCTTTTTCCCAGATTTCGTAGGCTTCGTCATCGGTTTCATAGACGGTAACCCACAGACGCTCTTTCGGCAGGTTGAACCAGTTTTCACCGGTCAGCAGTTCCCACGCATATTGAATGGCATCGTGTTTGAAGTAGTCGCCGAAGCTGAAGTTACCCAGCATTTCGAAGAAGGTGTGGTGACGCGCGGTGTAACCGACGTTTTCCAGGTCGTTGTGTTTACCGCCCGCACGCACGCAACGCTGTGAGGTTGTGGCGCGGGAATAATTACGCTTGTCGAGACCAAGGAACACATCCTTGAACTGGTTCATCCCGGCGTTGGTAAACAGCAGAGTCGGATCGTTGTTCGGTACCAGGGAGCTGCTGGCAACAACCTGGTGTCCCTTACTATGGAAAAAATCGAGAAACGCCTGACGGATCTCAGCGGTGCTCTTGCTCATAATTATCCTGAAATCAAGCTAACGAAATGTCGTAGCCAGCCTGTATCGGTAAACCGTTGGACAGACCAGCTACTGGAAAAAGTGGGAATAAGATAAGTTTTCTTTAGTGGGAAGTAAAATCCCGCATGCGTTCAATCGGCAAAATTACGCCAGATATCCTGAATATCTTCCATCAGAAAGCCGCGGTAGAGCAAAAAGCGCTGGATTTTGACTTTTTCTGAAAATTCACGTGGCAGCGGTTCGCCGTACTTACGAATGGCCTGATCTTTTGCCAGCTCGCACCAGTCAATGTCGCATTCGCGCATCGCTTTTTCGATGGACTCCCGGGCTACCCCTTTCTGGTTTAGCTCCTGCCGGATGCGCGCGGGCCCGTATCCCTTGCGGCCACGGCTGGCGAGAAACCGCGAGGCAAAACGCTCGTCATCAAGATAGCGATGCTCATAGCACCATGCGATGACGCGGTCATAATCTTCCGCGGTGGCATCAATCTCTTCCGGGCCGTTTTTACTCATCACCGGTGCCGACAGTTTTCGCCGCAGCTCCTGTTCACTGTGGTCACGAACGGCCAGGATGCGCACCGCGCGATCAAGTAGGCGTGCATACGCGGGTCGACGTGTTGTCGGTTCACTCATAAAAAACCTGCTGATTCAGAAATGCAAAAAGGGCCGCATCAGCAGCCCTTCATTGTTAAACGAAAGAATTAAAAGTCTTCGTTAGTTTCTTCAGCATCCGCGCTATCAACCGCGAAATCTGGCGTGGAGTCCTGGTTGTTCAGCAGAAGCTCACGTACCTTCTTCTCGATCTCTTTCGCCGCAGCCGGGTTCTCTTTCAGCCAGGAGATGGCATTCGCTTTACCCTGACCAATCTTGTCACCGTTGTAGCTGTACCAGGCGCCCGCTTTTTCAATCAGCTTCTCTTTCACGCCCAGGTCAACCAGCTCACCGAAGAAGTTAATACCTTCGCCGTAGAGGATCTGGAACTCGGCCTGTTTGAACGGCGCGGCAATTTTGTTCTTCACAACCTTCACGCGGGTTTCGCTACCCACCACGTTCTCGCCCTCTTTCACCGCGCCGATACGGCGGATATCCAGACGGACAGAGGCGTAGAATTTCAGTGCGTTACCACCGGTCGTGGTTTCCGGGTTACCGAACATCACACCAATTTTCATACGGATCTGGTTGATGAAGATCAGCAGCGTGTTGGACTGCTTCAGGTTACCGGCCAGCTTACGCATCGCCTGGCTCATCATACGTGCCGCGAGGCCCATGTGAGAGTCGCCGATTTCACCTTCGATTTCGGCTTTTGGCGTCAGTGCGGCAACGGAGTCGACCACGATAACGTCAACGGCACCAGAACGCGCCAGCGCGTCACAAATTTCCAGCGCCTGCTCACCGGTGTCCGGCTGAGAACACAGCAGGTTGTCGATATCTACACCCAGCTTACGGGCATAAACAGGGTCCAGCGCGTGCTCGGCATCGATAAACGCACAGGTTTTACCTTCGCGCTGTGCCGCGGCAATCACCTGCAGCGTCAGGGTGGTTTTACCGGAGGACTCTGGCCCGTAGATTTCTACGATACGGCCCATAGGCAGACCGCCAGCGCCCAGCGCGATATCCAGAGAAAGCGAACCGGTGGAGATGGTTTCCACATCCATGGAACGGTCTTCACCCAGGCGCATGATGGAGCCTTTACCGAATTGCTTTTCGATCTGGCCCAGTGCTGCCGCCAACGCTTTCTGTTTGTTTTCGTCGATAGCCATTATTACTCCTGTCATGCCGGGAGAAGCGACTGTGCTTCACCGTGGATTTCTGTTCTGTTGGTGCAATTATACTGTATGGTCATACAGTATCAAGTGTTTTGTAGAAATTGTTGCCAGAGCGTTTTTAACGCATAAACGGTTGCCTGACGACGCACGCTTTCGCGATCGCCGCTGAAGCACTCCCGGCGGGTGATCCCTTCCCCTTTGGACGTGGCGAACCCAAACCAGACGGTGCCAACAGGCTTCACGTCGCTGCCGCCGTCCGGGCCCGCAATGCCGCTAATGGAAATCGCGTAATCGGCCCGCGCCGCTTTGAGCGCACCAATGGCCATCTCGATCACCACCGGTTCGCTGACCGCGCCATGCTGTTCCAGCGTGGATTCGCGCACGCCAGTCATCTGTGCTTTAGCTTCGTTACTGTAGGTCACAAAACCGCGTTCAAACCAGGCGGAACTGCCGGCAATATCGGTAATCGCTTTCGCCACCCAGCCGCCGGTGCAGG
The DNA here is from genome assembly GCF_900113755.1 of Enterobacter sp. NFIX59. NCBI lineage: Bacteria > Pseudomonadati > Pseudomonadota > Gammaproteobacteria > Enterobacterales > Enterobacteriaceae > Enterobacter > Enterobacter sp. NFIX59. Next base: position 134,576 of record NZ_FOQN01000002.1, read on the forward strand.
ACTCCGCAGTGGTGATTGTCGCGCCACGCTGCTTCAGCGCAAGGCCCACTATCTCGCTAAGCTGCATCAATTCATGGTCAGTCATTCTCGCTCCAGGCATCAGAAAAACGTGCTGCACAAGATAGCACTTTCTCGTCAGATGTGGGGATGCACTTCAGGTTTTACGAGGGGGCTTCAGAAAAAAGCCGGTACGGACGCACCGGCGGTGGAAAGGTTATTTCATGCTGTCAGCGAGAGTGTTCACATTGTGGCGAAACGCCTTAACGTAGGTGTCTGCCACCCCACCTTTTGCCGACAACGCTTCCGGATAAAGTTCGCCCCCAGGCTGCGCGCCCGTCGCCGACGCAATCTGTTTAACCAGACGCGGATCGAGCTGATTTTCCATAAACCAGGTTTTTACGCCGTCGGCTTTGATCTGATTGATAATCTCAGCCACCTGCGCCGCGCTGGCTTCGCTCTCAGACGACAGCCCCTGCGGCGCCATAAACGTCACGCCGTAGGCGCGGCTGAAATAGCCGAACGCATCATGGCTGGTCAGGACCTTGCGCTTATCCTTCGGGATCGCGCTAAAACGCGTTTTAGCCCAGCTATCCAGCTGGTTAAGCTGCGTGATATAGGGTTTACCGGAGGCTTCCAGCGCGGCTTTGTCCTGCGGATCGGCTTTCACCAGCCCGTTCAGAATATTTTGCGCATACAGCGCCCCGTTCGCCGCGCGGTTCCACGCGTGCGGATCGGTCACGGTCTTTCCATCTTCCTCAAGCGTGTGGGTTTTCACCCCGGTTGAGGCGACGACCAGCTGTCCTTTGAACCCGGAGGCTTTCACCAGACGGTCAAGCCAGCCCTCCAGCCCCAGGCCGTTCACCACCACCACATCGGCCTTGCTCAGCGCCGCGCTGTCTTTCGGCGACGGTTCGAAGGTATGCGGATCGCCGTCCGGCCCGACCAGCGTCGTCACCTTCACATGATCACCGCCCACCTCCTGGGTGATGTCCCCCAGTATCGAAAAGCTGGTGACCACATTCAGTGTTTTCGCCATCACGCCGTGCGACATCATCCCCAGCGCAAGCGCCACTACTAATCCTGTACGTTTCATCGTTTCCCCTTGCGTTAAAAATACGCCCGCAGACTGCCAGCAAGCCTGCTTCGCGTACCCAATAAAATGGAAATAAAGAACAGCGCGCTGGCGGTGAGCACAATGGATGGCCCGGCCGGTAGACTCATCGCCCAAGAGAGGCTCAGCCCCAGCCATGCGCAGAAAATACCGCTGATACCCGCCATCAGGAGTAACGCCGGTAGCGTGCGTACCCAGCATCGTGCCGCCACGGCCGGCAGCATCATCAGCCCGACGGCCATCAGCGTGCCAAGCACCTGAAAACCGGCCACCAGGTTAAGCACCAGCAGCGCCAGAAACAGTCCGTGCAGCAGGCCAGGCAGCCAGCGGGCGTTCACCTGTAGCCAGGCGGTGTCAAACGCTTCGGTAACCAGTCCGCGATAGAACATCGCCAGTACGATAAGGGTGAACATGCACACGCCCGTGACAAACAGCGCGGCGTCGTTGTCCACGGCGAGGATGGAGCCAAACAGCAGATGCAGCAGATCGACATTCGACCCGCGAAGCGACACCAGCGTGACCCCCAGCGCCAGTGAGCCAAGATAAAACCCGGCAAAGCTGGCATCTTCTTTCAGCGGCGTGCGGCGACTGACCAGGCCGGCCAGCAGCGCCACGGTAATGCCCGCGATAAAACCGCCGATACTCATCGCCAGCAGCGACATACCGCTGAGCAAATAGCCCACGGCAACACCCGGTAAAATGGCGTGAGAAAGGGCATCGCCCATCAGGCTCATCCGGCGCAGCTGAAGAAACACGCCAAGCGCGGTAGTGCTGACGGAGAGCGCCAGGCAAACCACCAGCGCGCGACGCATAAAGCCGTACTCAATAAACGGCTGAAAAAAGAGATGCCAGATCATGCCACCCTCACCCGCTCGGTTTTCCACTGGGGAACGTCAGCATCCAGCCGCAACGTCTGCGGGAAATGGCGCGACACGCGCTCGCTGTCGTGCAGTACCGCGAGCAGCGTTTGCCCCTGCATATACATCTCCAGCATCACATCCATCAGCACGTTGCAGGTGGCCTCATCGACCCCGGTAAAGGGTTCATCCAGCATCACCAGCGGCGCCTGCTGCACCAGGACGCGGGCAAACAGCATGCGCTGGAACTGGCCGCCGGAGAGCTCATCGATGGTGGATAACGCCATGGATGCCAGCCCAACGCGCTCAAGCGCACTGGTAATGCGCAGCCGCGTTTCGCGACGAAACCCGGAGAAAAGCGAAATGCCCGGCCAGCAGCCCATGCTTACGACGTCCTGCACGGTCAGCGGAAACTGCGCCTCCAGCGCGTGACGCTGTGCCAGCCAGCCGATTACCGGACGCTTACCCTGCCAGCGGAAGCCACCGCTGACGGGCGGGATAAATCCCGCCAGCGTTTTCAGCAGCGTGGATTTCCCGCAGCCGTTAGCGCCGATAATGGCGGTCATGCTTCCGCGCTCAATCGTGCCCGAGAGGGGTCGCGTAACGGGCAGGCGTTCATAACCCGCGACCAGTTCATTCATCACGATCATGGCAATGCCACCGCCCAGCGCACGGCCAGCCCGATAAAGACAACAAGCACCAGCGCCAGCAAAAGCCGGACCAGAGCAGACAGAGAAAAAAGGGACGTTGACATGTCGACACCGCATTAAATGTTATAACATAACAATAATAAAAGACGGTTAAGATGTAAATGGAGGGTTTAAAAGGGAGTGTGGCGAAATGTTTCTGCAAAACTTCCCTCTCCCGTGGGAGAGGGTCAGGGTGAGGGCATCAGGCCGCACCGTGCGCGCAGCCATGCCGGGTGGCGGCGTTGCCTTACCCGGCCTTCCCGTCGGAGCAGCTTACTGACTAAACGGTGACGCCGCCGGCACGCGGGCCTGCGATACCGCCAGCCCCAGCTGCCATACGGCCATCGCATAGTGAGTGCTGTGGTTATAGCGGGTAATGGCGTAGAAGTTCGGCAGGCCGTACCAGTACTGATAGCCCGTTCCGACATCCAGACGCAGCAGGCTCGCCTGTTGCGCATTACCCAGCGACTGCGTTGGCGTTAAGCCTGCCGCGGTCAGCTGCGAAATGCTGTAGTTGGTTTTGAAGCCATTTTCCAGCCCCGGCGCCTGACCGTTCGCCTGCACCGCCACCTGGCCGCCCGGCACCCAGCCGTGCGCTTTGAAGTAGTTCGCCACGCTGCCGATGGCATCCACCGGATCCCACAGGTTGATGTGACCATCTCCGTTAAAGTCGACGGCATACTGTTTATAGGACGACGGCATAAACTGGCCGTAGCCCATCGCGCCGGCAAACGACCCTTTCAGATCGAGCGGATCGTCCTGCTCGTTGCGCGCCATCAGCAGGAAGGTTTCCAGCTCGGAAGAGAAATACTCCGCGCGGCGCGGGTAGTTAAAGGAGAGCGTCGCCAGCGCATCCAGGATGCGGGTTTTACCCATCACGCGGCCCCACCGGGTTTCCACGCCAATAATCCCGACAATGATTTCAGGCGGTACGCCGTACACCTGCCACGCGCGGTTGAGCGCATCTTCATACTGATTCCAGAACACCACGCCGTTTTGCACGTTGTCCGGGGTAATAAACTGTTTGCGATAGCGCAGCCACGCTCCGTTTGGCCCGCTCGGCACCTGGGCCGTCGGCGCCTGCCTGTCCATCAGGCGCAGCACGTAGTCCAGACGCTTGGCCTGAGACAAAATTTCGTGCAGCTGCTGTCTGTCAAAGCCGTGTTTGCTCACCATTTTATCGATGAACTGCTCGGCCGCCGGGTTATTCGCGAAGTCGCCGCCCATCTGCATCATATTGTGCTGCGGCTCCAGCAGGAATCCTCCGGAAGGCGCGCCCGCCGTTTGCTGAACGGCTTCGGTCTTAGGTTTGCTACTACAGGCAGACAGCAGAATAAGCGCAGGCAACAGCGCTGCATAACGACGCTTGAACATGAGACATCCATTTAACGGGTTCGATAAGAACCCAGTATGGTAAAGCATCCGCAACACCTCAAGGAAGCGGTACGCACCTCCCCCACGCAAATCCGCGCTTTTTAACACCGAAAATCATTCATCACGTCAATTAACTTTCAAAATAATACATTTTTCTTTCATTGTGAGATCTAACTAACACTTTAAAACCTTTCAAAGTGATTATTATTAGCCGCAGATAGACAAAAACAAACGCCCCACAGGAGAGAAGAATGATAGAAACCATCACCCACGGCGCCGAGTGGTTCATCGGGCTGTTTCAGAAAGGCGGAGAAGTGTTCACCGGCATGGTGACCGGGATCCTGCCCCTGCTGATCAGCCTGCTGGTGATCATGAACGCGCTGATCAACTTTATCGGCCAGCAGCGTATTGAACGCTTCGCCCAGCGCTGTGCCGGGAATCCGCTGTCCCGCTACCTGATACTGCCCTTTATCGGCACCTTCGTGTTCTGCAACCCGATGACCTTAAGCCTCGGTCGCTTCATGCCGGAAAAGTACAAGCCGAGCTATTACGCCGCCGCCTCCTACAGCTGCCATTCGATGAACGGCCTGTTCCCGCACATCAACCCCGGCGAGCTGTTTGTGTATCTCGGGATCGCCAGCGGTCTCACCACGCTTGGCCTGCCGCTCGGCCCGCTGGCGGTGAGCTACCTGCTGGTCGGCCTGGTCACCAACTTTTTCCGCGGCTGGGTGACGGACCTCACCACCGCCATTTTTGAGAAAAAAATGGGCATCCAGCTTGAACAGAAAGTCCATCTTTCAGGAGCCACAGCATGAACCGGATCCGCATTGAGAAAGGCACGGGCGGCTGGGGCGGCCCGCTGGAGTTCGACGCCACCGAAGGCAAAAAGATTGTTTACATCACCGCGGGGACGCGCCCGGCGATCGTCGACAGGCTGCGCGAGCTAACCGGTTGGGAAGCGGTCGACGGCTTCAAGGAAGGGGAACCGCCGGAAGCGGAAATCGGCGTGGCGGTGATCGACTGCGGCGGCACGCTGCGCTGCGGCATCTACCCGAAGCGCCGCATTCCGACGGTGAACATTCACTCCACCGGAAAATCCGGCCCGCTGGCGCAGTACATTCTTGAAGACATTTATGTCTCAGGCGTGAAGGAGGACAACATCACGCTGGTGAATGGCAACCCCGCGCCGCAAAAAGCGGCCCCGCGCGAGTACGACACCAGCAAGAAAATCACCGAGCAGAGCGACGGCCTGCTGGCGAAGGTCGGGATGGGCATGGGTTCCGCCGTGGCGGTGCTGTTCCAGTCCGGGCGCGACACCATCGACACGGTGCTGAAGACCATTCTGCCGTTTATGGCGTTCGTCTCGGCGCTGATCGGCATCATTATGGCCTCCGGCCTGGGCGACTGGATTGCCCACGGCCTCGCCCCGCTCGCCAGCCACCCGCTCGGGCTGGTAACGCTGGCGCTGATCTGCTCCTTCCCGCTGCTGTCGCCGTTCCTCGGCCCGGGCGCGGTGATTGCCCAGGTCATCGGCGTGCTGATTGGCGTGCAGATTGGTCTGGGGAACATCCCTCCGCACCTCGCCCTGCCCGCCCTGTTTGCCATTAACGCCCAGGCGGCGTGCGATTTCATCCCCGTGGGGCTGTCGCTGGCGGAAGCGCGCCAGGACACCGTGCGCGTGGGCGTGCCGTCCGTGCTGGTCAGCCGCTTCCTGACGGGCGCGCCGACTGTGCTGATTGCCTGGTTTGTCTCCGGCTTTATTTATCAATAAGAGGTTCCTGCGATGACCGTGATTTACCAGACCACCATTACCCGCATCGGCCAGAGCGCGGCCGACGCGCTGAGCGACCAGATGCTAATCACCTTCCGCGAAGGGGCGCCTGCGGATATCGAAGAGTTTTGCTTTATCCACTGCCACGGCGAGCTGAAGGGCGAGCTGAAGGCAGGAAGCCAGCTGGAGCTGGGCGAGGCACGCTATGCCGTCACCGCCGTCGGCGACGTCGCTGAACAAAACCTGCGCGAGCTGGGCCACATCACCCTGCGTTTCGACGGCCAGCCGCAGGCGGAGTATCCCGGCACGGTTCACGTTGATGGTCCGGTTCCGCAGGCTGTCACCCCAGGCTGCACGTTAAAATTTGTTGCGTAATTAAGGAGAAACACATGAGTCAGGTTGCCGTTGTCATTGGTGGAGGACAAACCTTAGGCGAGTTCCTCTGCCGTGGGCTTGCCGCTGAGGGCTATCGCGTGGCGGTAGTGGACATTCAGAGTGAAAAAGCCGCCCGCGTGGCGGACACCATTAACACCGAGTTTGGCGAAGGGATGGCGTACGGGTTTGGTGCCGACGCCACCAGCGAGCAGAGCGTGATGGCGCTGGCCCGCGGCGTGGACGAGATTTTTGGACGCACCGACCTGCTGGTCTACAGCGCGGGGATTGCGAAAGCGGCCTTTATCAGCGATTTCGAACTGGGGGATTTTGACCGCTCGCTGCAGGTGAATCTGGTGGGCTATTTCCTCTGCGCCCGCGAGTTTTCCCGTCTGATGATCCGCGACAGCATTCAGGGGCGCATCATTCAGATCAACTCAAAATCAGGGAAAGTGGGCAGCAAGCATAACTCCGGCTACAGCGCGGCGAAGTTTGGCGGCGTGGGGCTGACGCAGTCTCTGGCGCTGGATCTGGCCGAATACGGCATTACCGTGCATTCGCTGATGCTGGGCAACCTGCTGAAATCGCCGATGTTCCAGTCCCTGCTGCCGCAGTACGCCACCAAGCTCGGCATCAAAGCGGAAGAAGTGGAGCAGTACTACATCGATAAAGTGCCGCTCAAGCGCGGGTGCGATTACCAGGACGTGCTGAACATGCTGCTGTTTTACGCCAGCCCGAAAGCCTCGTACTGCACCGGACAGTCGATTAATGTCACCGGTGGGCAGGTGATGTTCTGATCGAGCGGCCTGATGCCCTCACCCTAACCCTCTCCCACAGGGAGAGGGAATACAATAAGGAGCCGATATGGTCACCGCACTCATCACCGTTGCCGCCCTCGCCTGGCTCTGCCAGATGGCGTTCGGCGGCTGGCAAATCCACCAGTTTAACCGCGCGTTTGATGCCCTGTGTCAGAAAGGTCGCGTCGGGGTCGGACGTTCCGGCGGACGCTTCAAACCGCGGGTCGTCGTGGCTATTGCGCTGGATGAAAACAATAACGTCTGCGATTCACTGCTCATGCGCGGCATGACCGTCTTTGCCCGTCCGGTGAAAATACAGGCAATTAACGGCATTTCGTTGCAGGAATTGCAGCCTGATGTGATCTTTCCCCATGATCCACTCTGTCAGAATGCACTATCATTAGCGCTTAATCTGAAACATGGATAATTTCGTTGTGAAAGCTATAGACTTGCGAAATTATCATTTCGCAACCTAAGGAACGAAGCGCCTATGAAACCTCGTCAGCGGCAGGCGGCCATTCTCGAACATCTGCAAAAGCAGGGAAAATGTTCGGTAGAGGATCTGGCCCACTACTTTGACACCACCGGCACGACGATACGCAAGGACCTGGTATTGCTCGAAAACTCTGGCGCCGTCATTCGAACCTACGGCGGCGTGGTGCTCAATAAGGATGAAGCGGACCCGCCTATCGATCACAAAACGCTGATCAACACCCACCAGAAGGCGCTGATTGCCGAAGCGGCGGTAAAATTTATCCACGATGGCGACTCCATTATCCTTGACGCCGGCAGCACCGTCCTGCAGATGATCCCGCTGCTCAGCCGCTTTAACAACATCACGGTGATGACCAACAGCCTGCACATCGTCAACGCCCTGTCAGAGTTCGACAGCGAGCAGACCATCCTGATGCCCGGCGGCACCTTCCGCAAAAAATCCGCCTCATTTCACGGCCAGCTGGCGGAGAACGCCTTCGACCACTTCAGCTTTGATAAACTGTTCATGGGCACCGACGGCATCGACCTGAACGCGGGGGTTACGACGTTCAACGAGGTGTTCAGCGTCAGTAAAGCCATGTGCAACGCCGCGCGGGAAGTAATTTTGATGGCAGACTCGTCGAAGTTTGGCCGCAAAAGCCCCAACATTGTCTGTAGCCTGGAAAGCGTCGACAAGCTGATTACCGACGCGGGTATCGACCCGGCGTTCAGGAAAGCGCTGGAAGAGAAAGGCATCGACGTGATCGTAACCGGAGAAGGATATGAGTGATTTTCTGTTAGAAACGGGCCGCCAGACGCTGATGCTGGAACTGCAGGAAGCCAGCCGCCTGCCGGAACGTCTGGGCGAGGATTTTGTCCGTGCCGCCAACACTATTATCCACTGCGAAGGCAAAGTGATCGTGGCAGGCATCGGTAAATCCGGCCATATCGGCAAAAAGATTGCCGCGACGCTCGCCAGCACCGGCACCCCGGCGTTCTTCGTGCATCCTGCAGAGGCGCTGCACGGCGATCTGGGGATGATAGAAAGCCGCGACGTAATGCTGTTTATCTCCTACTCCGGTTCGGCCAAAGAGCTGGACCTGATTATTCCGCGCCTGCAGGAAAAATCGGTCGCCCTGCTGGCGATGACCGGGAAATCCCGCTCGCCGCTGGCGCTGGCCGCCAAAGCGACGCTGGATATTTCCGTTGATCGTGAAGCCTGTCCGATGCACCTCGCCCCGACATCCAGCACCGTCAACACGCTGATGATGGGCGACGCGCTGGCGATGGCGGTAATGCAGGCGCGCGGCTTTAACGAAGAAGATTTCGCCCGCTCGCATCCGGCGGGCGCGCTCGGGGCACGCCTGCTCAACAAGGTTCACCACCTGATGCGCACCGACGATGCTATTCCGCAGGTCAAACTCGATACCAGCGTCATGGACGCGATGCTGGAGCTGAGCCGCACCGGCCTGGGGCTGGTAGCGGTGTGCGATGACGACGGGTACGTCAAAGGCGTGTTCACCGACGGCGACCTGCGCCGCTGGCTGGTGGGCGGCGGCAAGCTGGAAACCAAAGTGTCGGACGCCATGACACAGGGCGGGCTGACGCTGAACGCCGAGAGCCGCGCCATTGAAGCCAAAGAGGTGCTGATGAAGCGCAAAATCACCGCCGCGCCGGTGGTGGATGACGCCGGCAGACTGTGCGGTGCCATCAACCTGCAGGATTTCTATCAGGCCGGGATTATCTAACCCTTCAGTCCGAGACGCTTCGCCAGCCGGTGCAGGTTGGCGACGTCCATCTCCAGCGCCCGGGCGCACGCCGCCCAGTTACGGTTATTCTGCTCCAGCGCGCGGGTAATCCTCTGACGCTGAAACGCCTCCGTGGCTTCACGCAGATTTTCATTCGCTATCCCTGGCGCCGCCTGCACGACAGCCGGTGTGGTTTCATCCTGCAGCGCAAAATGGCGCGCGTGGATCACCACTTCGTCACCCGAACGCGTCGCTCGCGCCAGCACCACCGCACGGTGGATCGCATGCTCCAGCTCGCGCACGTTGCCCGGCCAGCCGTAGCTCAGCAGATGCGCCCTCGCCCCCGGGCTTAACACCACGCGGGAAAGACCCATCCTGAGACGGCACTGTTCGCAGAAATAGCCCGCCAGCAGCACCACGTCGTCCCCGCGCTCGCGCAGCGGCGGCACGGTAAGCGGGAACACGCTCAGGCGGTGGAACAGGTCGGCGCGGAACTGCCCGGCCAGCACCGCCTCACGCAGGTCGCGGTTGGTCGCCGCCAGCACGCGCACATCCACTCTTAAGCTGCGGTCATCCCCCACGCGCTGGATGTCGCCGTACTGCAATACGCGCAGAAGTTTGGCCTGTAGCGACAGAGAGAGCTCGCCTATTTCATCCAGAAACAGCGTGCCGTTATCGGCCATTTCAAACTTGCCGCTGCGGTTGCTGATGGCCCCGGTAAACGCTCCCTTAACGTGACCAAACAATTCGCTTTCCGCCACGCTTTCCGGCAGCGCGGCGCAGTTGAGGTACACCAGCGGGTTAACCGCGCGCGGCGAGGCTTCGTGAATGGACTTCGCCACCAGCTCCTTACCGGTGCCGGTTTCGCCGAAGATCAGCACGTTCAAATCTGAGGCGGCAACAATCTCAATCTCTTTTTTGAGCTGCGCCATGCCCGGAGAGAGGCCAATCATCTCTGTGTGCGTTATCTGCTCAAACGCCGCCGGGCTGCCGGGAAGAATATTCTGGCTCTCCAGCTGTTCAATCAGCAGCGCGTTGTTAAGCGCCCCGGCGGCCAGTGCCGCAATCAGACGCAGCTCTTCATCGCTAAAGGTGTCGAACTGGTCCGGCGACAGGCCGTCGAGGGTTAACGCGCCAATCAGTTTCTGCCCAGCAAACAGCGGCAGGCCGATACAGGCGTGTACCTTCAGGCTCTCCTGTCCGGGAATAAGCCCGTCGTACGGATCGGGCAAGTCGCTGTCCGCCGGGAAGCGCACCACGTCACCCGCGCGGGCGATAGTTTCCAGACGCGGATGGCCTTCAAGGGTAAAGCGCCGTCCGAGCACATCCTTCGCCAGGCCGTCGATCGCCAGGGGAATAAACTGCCGTCCTTCGTAGCGCAGCAGCGCCGAAGCGTCGCACGCCAGCACGTGGCGCAGCGAGGAGATCAGCCGCTGAAAGCGGTCCTGATGGCCAATACCGGTTTGCAGCTCAATGGCGATCTTCGCCAGCACGTCTACGGAAAAGCTCATGTCTGCCTCGCTGTCATTTTGACAATGCATGTTGTCATAGTGACACTGCTTTGGATAGTCATAATGACTACCCATTACGGATCATAAAAATATTAATTAAGTAAAATCAATAAATTAAAAGTTGGCACGCAACTTGATAAAAGCAAACCATCTTATTTGAAAATGCTGTATCACGTAGAGGTTGCTATGTCTATTCTGGTTAAAAATAACATTCATTGGGTCGGTCAACGTGACTGGGAAGTGCGCGATTTCCACGGGACGGAATACAAAACGCTGCGCGGCAGCAGCTACAACAGCTATCTCATCCGCGAAGGAAAAAACGTGCTGATCGATACCGTCGATCACAAGTTCAGCCGCGAGTTCGTGCAGAACCTGCGCAGCGAAATCGATCTCGACGCCATCGATTACATCATCATCAACCACGCGGAAGAAGATCACGCCGGGGCGCTGACCGAGCTGATGTCTTACATCCCGAACACACCTATCTACTGCACCACCAACGCCATCGACTCGATCAACGGCCACCACCACCATCCGGAGTGGAACTTCCACACCGTGAAAACCGGCGACGCGCTGGATATCGGTAATGGCAAGCAGCTGATCTTCGTGGAAACCCCGATGCTGCACTGGCCGGACAGCATGATGACCTACATGACCGGTGACGCGGTGCTGTTCAGCAACGACGCCTTCGGCCAGCACTACTGCGACGAACGTTTGTTTAATGACGAAGTGGATCAGACAGAGCTGTTCGAGCAGTGCCAGCGGTACTATGCCAACATCCTGACGCCGTTCAGCCGCCTGGTCACGCCAAAAATCACCGAAATCCTCGGCTTCAACCTGCCGGTGGAGATGATTGCCACCTCCCACGGCGTAGTATGGCGTGAGAACCCGACCCAGATCGTCGAGCTGTACCTGAAGTGGGCGGCGGACTATCAGGAAGACCGCATCACTATTTTCTACGACACCATGTCCAACAACACCCGCATGATGGCGGACGCCATTGCCCAGGGCATCAACGAAGTGGACCCGAACGTGGCGGTGAAAATCTTCAATGTGGCGCGCAGCGATAAGAATGAGGTGTTAACCAACGTGTTCCGCTCTAAGGGCGTGCTGGTGGGCACCTCCACCATGAACAACGTGATGATGCCGAAAATTGCCGGTCTGGTAGAAGAGATGACAGGCCTGCGCTTTCGCAACAAGCGCGCCAGCGCCTTTGGCTCCCACGGCTGGAGCGGCGGCGCGGTAGACCGTCTCTCCACCCGCTTACAGGATGCGGGCTTTGAGATGTCCATGAGCCTGAAGGCCAAGTGGCGCCCGGATATCGACGCCCTGGAGATCTGTCGCCAGCACGGTCGCGACATTGCCCGTCAGTGGGCGCTCGCTCCGCTGCCGGAAGTGGCGGCAAAAACACCCGAACAGCAGGAAGCCTGCGCCTGTGCCGCCGCGGCAGCCGCCGATCTCGGCCCGCGCATGCAGTGCAGCGTCTGCCAGTGGATTTACGATCCTGACCTGGGCGAACCGCTGCAGGATGTTGCCCCGGGCACGCCGTGGCGCGACGTGCCGGACAATTTCCTCTGCCCGGAATGTTCCCTCGGTAAGGACGTCTTTGACGAACTGGGTACGGAGGCAAAATGAGCAACGGTATCGTCATCATCGGCTCGGGCTTTGCCGCCCGTCAGCTGGTGAAAAACATCCGCAAGCAGGATGCCAGCGTGCCGCTGACGGTGATTGCCGCCGACAGCATGGACGAGTACAACAAGCCTGATCTAAGCCACGTCATCAGCCAGAATCAGCGCGCCGAAGACCTCACCCGCCAGACGGCGGGGGAGTTCGCGGAACAGTTCAACCTGCGTCTGTTTCCGTACACCTGGGTCACCGATATCGACGCCGCCGCACATGTGGTGAAAGCGAAGGAGAAAACCTGGCAGTACGACAGGCTGGTGCTGGCCACGGGTGCCTCTGCTTTCGTGCCGCCGATTGAGGGCCGCGAGCTGATGCTCACCCTCAACAGCCAGCAGGCGTATCAGGCCAGCGAAACGGCGCTTCGCGACGCACAGCGGGTAATGATTGTCGGCGGGGGGCTGATCGGCACCGAGCTGGCGATGGATTTCTGCCGGGCGGGCAAATCGGTGACCCTGGTCGACCATGCGGCGAGCATTCTGTCGGCGCTGATGCCCGCAGAAGTAAGCAGTCGCTTACAGCATCGTCTGACCGACATGGGGGTGCATCTGCTGCTGAAATCGCAGCTGCAAAGCCTGCGCAAAACCGAAGGCGGTATTCGTGCCACGCTCGACCGCAGCCGCAGCGTTGAGGTGGATGTGGTTATCGCGGCGACGGGCCTGCGCCCGGAAACTGCGCTGGCGCATCGTGCAGGCGCCGAAACAGGCCGTGGCGTGAAGGTAAATAGCTACCTTCAAACCACGCAGCCCGATATTTACGCGTTAGGCGACTGCGCTGAAATCAACGGTCAGGTGCTGCCTTTCCTGCAGCCGATACAGCTGAGCGCCATGTATCTGGCAAAAAACCTGCTCGGCGGCAGCGCACCGCTGAAACTCCCCGCCATGCTGGTGAAGGTTAAAACGCCAGAGTTACCGTTGCATCTTGCGGGGGAGACGCAGCGCAAGGATCTGAGCTGGCAGATTGCCATTGAACCTCACGGAATGGTTGCACGCGGCTCTGACGCCGAAGGTCAGGTACGCGCCTTTGTGGTTAGCGAAGATCGGATGAAGGAGGCTTTCGCTCTGCTGAAATCGCTGCCCGCGTAACCCGTAATCTCTTGCCACGCTCACTTAACCATTGGATTATATTATCCGCTGCCCCGATGTCCCGGGGCTTTTTTTTGCGAATTCTATTCAGGACATAAATACAAACAAGATAAATCACCGCCATTAATCCCTTAACCATTACATCCATCAATATTTAAATACGGAACACCTGATAAACACCAGCCTGTTTTATTCCCTGTTTTCGGCTTACCCTAAAAATAGACCCATTAGCCGGAGACATCCCATGACCACCTTTAGCAAAGAACTCAACTACCTTTCCGCCTATTTTAAACAGGCTAAAAAATCAGAACATATTTTGTTTCGCTGGCTCTACCTCAGCCCGGAGGCGCGCATAGAGCGCCTGCGAGAACTGATGATGCCGGTGAGTAAACGTGATAACTGAAGCACGACCAGTTTAAAACCGGAACAAATTAGTTACTTCATCATTGTTTATGCCATGAACAATTCGCTGATAAAATATAATAAAAATTAATTTATTCCGCATCACATTTTTATTACAGGGACTTTCGCATTAAAATAAAAGGTGTTATTTTTCGTCGTGAATTAAGTCCTTTTTGGAATCCACTCTCATGAACGCATTTAGTTATCTGCAACGTCTGGGTAAAGCCCTGATGTTGCCAATCGCCACCCTGCCCGTTGCAGCGATATTATTACGCCTTGGGCAGCCTGATGTTTTTAATATTCCGTTTATAGCCAGCGCCGGTGGCGGTATCTTTGACAGTCTACCTTTGTTGTTTGCCTTAGGGATCGCCATTGGTCTGGCAAAAGACAACGCCGGTGCTGCAGCCCTCGCAGGGGCGGTGGGTTTCCTGGTGCTTACCAAAGCCACGGCCGTCATAAACTCATCCATTAACATGTCCTTCTTCGCCGGGATCATTGCCGGTGTCGTCGCGGGTCACTGCTACAACCGTTTCTCAAACACCAAACTTCCGGACTTTCTCGCCTTCTTTGCGGGCAAACGCCTGGTGCCGATCGTAACCGGGCTTATTTGCCTGTTCATCGCCTGGATTTGCGGGTATGTCTGGCCTTCCGTGCAGCACGGTATTGATACCTTCAGCCTGTTTGTCTCCCGCAGCGGCGAACCGGGATGGTTTATTTATGGTGTCCTGAACCGCGCGCTAATCCCCTTCGGTTTGCATTACATTCTGCACTCCGTCTTCTGGTTTAGCCTCGGCGACTGCCTGAAAGTGACTTACGATGCCGCCAGCGCGGTACACAATATCTGTCTGGCCCCTGACGTAGTGAAAGGGCTGGTGGTTGGCGGTGCTGTACCGGGTATTGACGGTTCCAGCATCACGCAGATTGCAACCGACCTGACCCGTGGCGACCTTAACCGCTTCTTCGCCGGTGACCCGCATGCAGGCGTTTACATGGCCTGGGCTTACCCGATCTTTATGGGAGGCCTGCCGGGTGCCGCGCTGGCGATGTATTTCGCCGCACCGAAAGCACGTCGCGCTACCGTAGGGGGGATGCTGCTTTCTGTGGCTCTGACCGCTTTCCTGACCGGCATTACCGAGCCCATCGAGTTCTCCTTCCTGTTCCTTGCCCCTGCTCTGTATGCGCTGCATGCGGTACTGGCGGGCGTGAGCATGGTGATCACCAACAGCCTCGGCGTACTGCACGGTTTTGGTTTCTCTGCCGGGCTTATCGACTTCGTTCTCAACTGGGGACTGGCTACTAAGCCGTGGATCCTGATCCCACTGATCGTGCTGTTCTTCGCGATCTACTTTGTCGTATTCACCTTCGCGATCCGCTTCTTTAAGCTGAAAACGCCGGGCCGCGAAGACGACGAGGCTGTAGCGGGTAACTCTGACGATCAAAGCGAAGCCATCACGCAATACATCGCGGCACTGGGTGGCAAAGACAACCTCAGGATTGTCGATGCCTGCATTACCCGCCTGCGCCTGACGCTCGTTGATAACAGCGTGCTGGATGAGCCCGTGCTGAAATCGCTGGGCGCGAAAGGTATTCTCAAAATGGGTACGCAGAATGCGCAGGTTATTCTGGGCCCGCAGGCAGAAAGCATTGCGCTAAAGATTCGGGCACAGCTTGAAATCTGACGCTGCATAATCCAGTTCCCTCTCCGCCCTGGAGGGGGAACAAAACCGGAACACTTTATCAATCCAGACCTTAATTATTCCGCAAAAAAACCTACACTCTCACCATCCACCTTTTATCCTGGGTACGTCGACATGCGCCAGCTTCAGAAAATCCGTCAGTATCAACGGCTTTATCAACACTATGGCGCAGAGCCAAAGCCGACGACTATCGCTGAAGTCGCCGAGGTGGCGCTGTGCAGTGAACGTCATGCACGTACCCTGTTGCGCCAGCTGGCGCAGAGCGGATGGTTAAGCTGGAATGCTCAACCGGGACGGGGACATCGAGCCATCTTGCACTGCCTGACAACCACCAGCGAACTCAGCGCCCCTCTGATGCACGCCTGCCTGGAGAAGGGGGATTACCAGAGCGCGCTGCAGCTGGCTGATGGCGATCCAGCCAGCCTGCATCACATCATCACACCCTTTTTAGGCGGAAAGTGGCTTAAGCACCAGCCAACCCTGCGTATTCCCTGGTATCGTCCACTGACGTCGCTTCATCCGGCGCTTCAGCGTCGTCGCGCTGAGCAGCACATTATCTGCGCCGTACACGCGGGATTAACGCGCTACATGCCCGGTCAGCCGCATCCAGTACCTGATCTAGCCCATCACTGGGAATTCAACGAAGACAAACGCCGCTGGCGTTTTTACCTGCGCAGCGGTGCGCACTGGCACAATGGGCAAGCTATCAGCGATGAAGATATCCTCATTGCGCTGCAACAGGTATTGGCCGATCCGGCACGCAATGCCGGTCTGACTCACGTCTGCAGGGCGTTGCTTATTGCCCCCTGGTGTCTGGAGATACAGCTGACCGTCCCCGATGCGATGCTGGCGCATCGTCTCGCGCACCACGTATGCCGCCTGCCACATCCACAGCAACCGGACATCGGTGCCGGGCCCTTTGCCATTGCGCACCACCATTCTCACTACCTGCGCCTGGAGCGCCAGCCCTGGTATTTTGCTGCCCATCCGCTACTGCATGCGATAGAGTTCTGGCGAACCCGTACGGAGGCGCAAAAGCCGGCGTGGATCACCGTCGGGAAAGGACAAAATGCGCAGGCAGCGGTAACGTCCACCAGCGGCGGATTCGCCTGGCTAATGGTAAACGCCAGGTTACCCGAGCCGCTTGCGGCCTGGCTACGTCAGGAAATTCAGAGCATTACGCATCAACAGTTTCTCCATCGGGATGATTTAGAAACCCAAACGGAAATACTGCCAGGCCTGACACCACCGCAATACCCGCAGGCTTCGGAAGCGATGCTTCCCGCCACGCTTTCGCTGGTTTGCTACCACACACCTGAACTGTGCGAACTGGCCGATATTCTGCGCGCGCGCCTGAAAAAGCACAGCTGCAACGTGACGGTGAAATGGAAAGATCGCGAAGAGTGGCATGGTCATAACGCGCTGGATCAGGCCGATCTTTTGTTGGGTGACTATCTGGCGGGTGAACTGCCAGGCTTTGCCCTGGTGGCGTGGTTTTTTGATGAGCCTGCGTGGGCCACGGCCTTAGGCGAGGACACCTGGCAAGAAGAGAAGCAGAAACTGATGGGTTATTGTGAAAGTGAGGAGACCCTGAATAATCACCTGCCCTCCTTCTTTCATTCCTTGCTGGAAAGCGGCGCCTGTACGCCGCTTTTCCACTACCGCTACCGTCTTAACACCCTGGAAAACGTGCAGGACATTGTGCTGACCGCCAGCGGCTGGCTTGATTTTACCCGCGCCTGGCTACCCCCTGCTCAGGATCGCACCACCAGCGCGTCGTAGCCGCGCCAGCGGTAGTTGACCATGGAGATCAGCCAGCAGGCAACGAACAGCCCGACCACCACAAACCCGGCGTTGCCCAGATTGTCGTTTACCGCGTCAATCAGATCCCAGACGCCGCCGCTGAGGGCAAATTTATCCATCAGCAGACCCAGCGCTTCCAGCCCGCCGATAAACAGCGCCACCACCACGGAGGTGCCGGTGATGGTCATGTTGTAATAGAGCTTGCGCTGCGGCTTGTTAAACGCCCAGCCGTAGGCACCGACCATCAACAGGTTATCGAGGGTATCCACCAGCGCCATGCCGCTGGCGAAGAGCGCCGGGAAGATCATAATTGACCACACCGACATCCCGCTGGAAGCACTGGCGGCAGAGATCCCCAGCACGCCAATCTCGGTGGCCGTGTCAAAGCCGAGGCCAAACAGGAAACCGACCAGGTACATCTGCCAGCTTTTATTGACGAGGCGGAAGGTCTTGCCAAACAGCCAGTTCATGACGCCGCCCTGGGCAGGGAGCGTGATATCGCCCTGCACGGGCCTGCCGTGTTTCAGCGCCTGAAAACTGCGCCAGACGCCGCGCAGGATTACCATATTCACCAGCGCCATCGCCAGCAGGAAGGTCGCGGAAACGGCGGTACCAATCAGGCTGCCAGTTTCGTGGAACCATTCCATGTTTTTCTGAAACGCCGTGGCGGTAGCGGCGATGGCAATGGAGGCCAGCACCACGATGGTGGAGTGCCCCAGCGAGAACCACGCCCCCACGCCGGACGGGCGCGAGCCCTGCTGCATCAGCTTACGCGTCACGGTATCAATGGCGGCAATATGGTCAGCATCAACCGCGTGACGCAGCCCGTAACACCACGCCAGCAGACTTGCCGCCATCAGCGCCGTGCTGCCGCTAAAGGTGTGCCATGCCCATCCCCAGGCCAGCAGGTTTGCCATTACCAGAGCCAGCAGCAGGAGCGCGGCGCGAGGTTCATTGCGTAACAGTCGTAACATTTTTAGTCCTTTGTAAACATGACCGGGCAGCGGCGACCACCGCCTGCCCGAAGGAGATCGCTCCGTCACCTGCGGGCAGGCGCGAAGGAAAAAGAAGCGTAAAGTCAGAAAGGTAATGACGCAGGCGCGCGCGCAGCAGACGGTTGTGCAACACACCGCCGCTGAGACAGATTGTCGACAGCGATAAGCGCCGGGCATGGAACGCAGCGAGCTCCGCCAGCCCTTTTGCCAGCGCGTCGTGAAACGCCCACGCGCGCTCGCAGGGCTCTGCCTGCCAGCTCAGCCACTGCTGCCAGAAAAGCGCGAAGTCTTCCACCGACAGCGTAACCGGGTGTTCGACGCCGTTGCACTGTGCCGCCAGCGCTTCCAGCCTGCAGGCCGCTTCACCTTCCCAGGATTGGGTTTCGATACCCAGCGCGCAGGCGACGGCATCAAACAGGCGACCGCACGACGACGCCCGCGGCGCGTTGACGCCGCGCTGGATAGCCTTCGCCAGCAGCGGCCAGTTCTGACGCTGTACCGCGCGCGTTTCCGGGTACTGCTGCCAGTCAGGGACAAACGCCAGACACTGGGCGAGCAGGTTGCGCCACGGCTGCCGCGCCGCCAGATCGCCCCCCGGCAGCGCAACGGCAGGCAAGCCACCTAAATGCGCGCACTCGAGATAGTTGACACGCAGGCACTCCCCGCCCCACAGCGCGCCGTTTTCCCCCATGCCGATCCCGTCCAGCGTCAGGGCGATAACATCTCCGCCATCGCGCGGCCAGCCGTTTTCGGCCAGGCACGCCGCCGCGTGGGCGTGATGATGCAGCACGGTTTCAACGGGCAGCCCCTGCGCCTGCGCCCACTGGCGCGCACGGTACCCCGGATGGGCGTCGCACACCACGCGCTCAGGACGGAAGGCATAGATGTCCTGCATCGTCGAGAGCGCGCCGTGCCACTGCGCTTCGACACCCTCGTCACCGAGATCGCCAAAATGCTGGCTCAGCACCGCCTGGTTGCCACGCACCAGGCAGAAGGTGTTTTTCATCTCCGCACCGGTGCACAACATGGCGGGGATATTCTCGAATCCCGCAGGCAACGTGATGGCATCCGGCACAAAACCGCGCGCCCGGCGCAGCATCGTGCCATCCCGATCCATCACCGAATCGTCCATCCGCTGAAGAATATCGCGATTGTGCAGCAGGAAGCCGTCCGCAATGTTGCCCAGTTCATCCAGCGCCTGTTGATTACTGATGGCAGGCGGCCTGCCGCTGAGGTTGCCGGAAGTCATCACCAGCGGTCGCTGGCAGTCCATCATAAGAAGGTGCTGCAGCGGGTTCGCAGGAAGCATGATGCCCACGGAATCCAGACCGGGCGCGATACCTTCCGGGAACGCGGGCAGCCAGGCTTTTGGCGTGAGCACAATGGGTGCGGCGGGTGAGCATAGCAGCGCCTGAACCGTCTCCGGCAGGTCATCCGCATGCGGGATCATCACCGCCAGCGGCTTCGCGGGCCGCTGCTTGCGTGACCGAAGCGTCGCGACCGCCTGCGGGTTACGCGCGTCACAGACGAGGTGAAAGCCACCCAACCCTTTAACCGCGACTATACCGCCGCTTTTCAGCATCGCTACCGCTGCGCGCAGAGCAGCCTCGCGCTCAGCAGTCATGTCGCCCGCACGCCACATAAGCGCGGGCCCGCAGTCCGGGCAGGCGACCGGCTGGGCGTGAAAACGGCGGTCGGCAGGATTGCGGTACTCGGCTTCACACGGCCCACAGAGCGGGAACGGCGCCATTGCCGTGGCCGGACGGTCATAGGGCATGGCGCGGATAATGGTAAACCGCGGCCCGCAGTGGGTGCAGTTGATAAACGGATAGCGATAACGGCGTTCGAGTGGGTCGCACATCTCAGCCAGACACGCCGGACAGGTGGCGGCATCCGGCACAATCTGGGTGTCCATCGTCCCGGCCGCGCTGTGGCGGATGGTAAAGTCCTCCGGTACGTGCGCCCAGGTAAACGGCTGCGCTTCCACGCGGTCAATGCGTGCCAGCGGCGGGCAGTCCTGATGCAGCCTCGCGGTAAAGGCCCCCCCATTACCCACGAGGCGCACCAGCACGCCCTCTCCGTCATTGCAGACGTCACCGGTCAACTGAAGCGCCTGCGCCAGCTGCCAGACGAAGGGACGAAACCCGACGCCCTGCACCTTGCCGCGCACGCGCAGCTGAACGCCGTTGCTGCTCATACGGTTCAGAACAGCAGCGATGACGAGGTGTCGAACGCCGCGCGACGGCGCTTTTCGGCGCTCATCTGCTCAAGCTTGTCGCGATCAACGCAGACCAGCGCGTGCGTCGGGCAGGCTTCCATACAGGCCGGGCCGGCGTCGCGGTGGTAGCACAGGTCACATTTGTTGGCTTCGGCTTTGTCCGCGCGCACGCTCAGTCCCATACCGCTGTTGCGCACTACCGGACGGACCACCACCTCCATCGCGCCATACGGGCAGGCGACCACGCAGGTTTTGCAGCCAATGCAGCGCTCCTGCATCACGTGCACAAAGCCTTTCTCGCGTTTAATCGCCCCGTTCGGGCAGACGTTGGCGCACGGTGCGTCTTCGCACTGGCGACAGATGGCGGCGGTGGAAATATTCACGCCTTTGATGACGTGGATGCGCGGCAAAAACGTGTCAGGGGTAAGCGACGCGCAGTCCTGCTCCGCCTGATGGGAAACCACGCACGCCACTTCACAGGTACGGCAACCAATACACTTACTGGCATCGGCCATAATAAAACGGTTCATCTGCTTCTCCAGCATTACAGTTATGCCCGGAGATATTCATAAACCGTGCCAATAATTAAATCATTGATTTTATTTGGTTTTAAAAATAAAAGCGGTGCTGTCATCGTCACTTATGACGATGACAGCTGTCGACATCAGCGGTGCGGGCCGTCAATAACCGAGTCGCGCAGGACAAGCTCGCCGGAGAAAATTTGCTGATATTTAAACTCGCCGCCGTCGAGCATGAAGATCAGGCGGCTGATGGTCTCTTTGATCATCTCCGTTACCGGGATACGTACGCTGGAAAGCGACGGCACAATGTAAGGCGCGATGGCCACGTCGTCAAAACCGATCACCGACACCGCGTCCGGTGCGGCTACGCCGCTGTCGTGCAGCTGCTTCATGGCGCCAATTGCCATGTCGTCATTACTCGCCACCAGCGCCGTAAAGCGTTCACCGCGAGCAAGCAGTTCGGACACCGCCGCCGCGCCGCTGGCGGGGTTCCACTTCCCCTGCGCAATCAGCCCCTCGCGCAGCGGAATACCGTGCTGCGCCAGCGCGTCCTTATAGCCGGAGAGACGCTCAACCCCGGTGGGAGAATCCAGCGAGCCGGTGATAAAGGCGATCTCCCGATGCCCTTTCGCAATCAGCTGTGACACCGCGTCCTGGCTGGAGGCTTTATGATCGGACCACACGCTGTGGCTGCTGTTTTTCCGCAGGCGGCGGTTGAGTACCATAATGGGCTGCTCGCACTTCTCGACGATCTCATCCATCTCTTCCACGCTCAGAAAACGCGGATAGATGATCACCGCGTCGCAGCGCATATCGAGCAAATACTGGATCGCCTCGCGCTCTTCATCCGCGCTGTGCTTGCCGTCCGCGAGGATCAGCTGCCGCCCTTTCTCTTCCGTCATGCGCGCGGCGTGAAACAGCAGCTCGCTAAAGTAGACGCCGTGATAAAGGGTGTTCGTCACCACCAGGCCCAGCGTCTGGGTACGTTTGGTCGCCAGGTTGCGCGCCAGCAAATTTGGGCGATAGCCGCTCTCTTCAATGGCCTGAAACACCCGATCTTTGGTCTCCTGGCTGACATAGCCATTGCCCGACAGCACCCGGGACACCGTGGCTTTCGAAACGCCTGCCCGCTTCGCCACTTCAAGCATCGTGGTCATGTTGTTATTCCGTCTGCATCTGATGGAGCGCAGTGTACTGCACTGCAGAAAAATTGTCGCAGCGGTGAAATCACGCTTTTGGCTCCTGCTGGTGATCGGTGTCACGAAATAAAAAAATGGTCAAAAAGCGATCTTGTTTCATCAAAAGAAACTCATGATGATTATGTGGAACCGGTTTCCTACATTTCTCAAAACGATAACAGGATCACATCCGATGGCCAAAAATTACGCTGCGCTGGCGAACGACGTTGTCAGCGCGCTGGGTGGCAAAGAGAACATCGTCGCCGTCACCCACTGCATGACGCGACTTCGTTTCGTTCTGAAAGACGAAAGCCTTACCGATACCGCGCGCCTGAAAAGCATCAGCGGCGTGCTCGGCGTGGTGCGCACCGACAACCAGTGCCAGGTCATCATCGGCAACACCGTTTCGCAGGCGTACCGCGAAGTGGTGAGCCTGCTGCCAACCAGCCTGCAGCCTGCCGTACCGGAAGGCCCGCAAAAGCTGACGCTGCGTCGCATTGGCGCCGGGATCCTCGACGCGCTGATCGGCACCATGTCCCCGCTGATCCCGGCGATCATCGGCGGCTCAATGGTCAAGCTGCTGGCGATGATCCTTGAGATGACCGGCGTGCTGCCAAAAGGCGCGCCGACGCTCACTATTCTGACCGTCATCGGCGACGGCGCGTTCTTCTTCCTGCCGCTGATGGTGGCGGCCTCGGCGGCGGTGAAGTTCAAAACCAACATGTCGCTGGCCATCGCCATTGCGGGCGTGCTGGTGCACCCGAGCTTTATCGAGCTGATGGCGAAAGCCGCGCAGGGCGAACACGTTGAGTTCGCCTTTATCCCGGTGACGGCGGTGAAATACACCTACACCGTCATCCCGGCTCTGGTGATGACCTGGTGCCTGTCATACATCGAGCGCTGGGTGGATCGCATCACCCCGGCGGTAACCAAAAACTTCCTCAAGCCGATGCTGATCGTGCTGATTGCCGCCCCGCTCGCCATCGTGCTGATTGGGCCGCTGGGCATCTGGATCGGTAGCGCCATCTCCGCGCTGGTTTACACCATTCACGGCTATCTGGGCTGGCTCTCCGTGGCCATCATGGGCGCGCTGTGGCCGCTGCTGGTCATGACCGGGATGCACCGCGTGTTTACGCCAACCATCATTCAGACCATTGCCGAAACGGGCAAAGAAGGGATGGTCATGCCGTCGGAAATTGGCGCCAACCTGTCGCTCGGCGGTTCGTCGCTGGCGGTGGCGTGGAAAACCAAAAACCCGGATCTGCGCCAGACGGCGCTGGCGGCGGCGGCCTCCGCCATCATGGCGGGGATCTCTGAACCGGCCCTGTACGGCGTGGCGGTGCGTCTGAAACGTCCGCTGATCGCGAGCCTGATCAGCGGCTTTATCTGCGGCGCGGTGGCGGGCATGGCCGGTCTTGCCAGCCACTCGATGGCGGCACCGGGGCTGTTTACCAGCGTACAGTTCTTCGACCCGGCGAACCCGATGACCATCGTCTGGGTGTTTGGCGTGATGGGTCTGGCAGTCGTGCTGTCGTTTGTTCTGACCCTGATACTGGGCTTTGAGGATATTCCGGTCGAAGACGACGCCGAAAAAGCGCGCGCCCTGCAGACCGCACCGGTACAGAACAACGCAGCAAAAGCATAAATTGAAAGCGAGGTAAGAATGTCTGTGTTTCCACAAGGATTTTTATGGGGCGGCGCGCTTGCCGCCAACCAGAGTGAAGGCGCTTACCGTGAGAGCGGCAAAGGGCTGACGACGGTCGATATGATCCCCCACGGCGCGAATCGCCTGGCGGTGAAACTCGGTAAGGAAAAGCGTTTCTCGCTGCGTGACGACGAGTTCTACCCGAGCCACGAGGCGATTGATTTTTACCATCGCTATAAAGAGGACATCGCCCTGATGGCGGAGATGGGCTTTACTGTGTTCCGCACCTCGATTGCCTGGAGCCGCCTCTACCCGAACGGCGACGAACCGCTGCCGAACAAAGAGGGTATTGCCTTCTACCGCGCGGTGTTCGAGGAGTGCAAAAAGTACAACATTGAGCCGCTGGTGACCCTGTGCCACTTCGACGTGCCGATGCACCTGGTGACGGAGTACGGCTCGTGGCGCAACCGTAAGATGGTCGATTTCTTTGCCCGCTATGCCCGCACCTGCTTTGAGGAATTTAACGGGCTGGTGAAATACTGGCTGACCTTCAACGAAATCAACATCATGCTGCACAGCCCGTTCTCCGGCGCGGGGCTGGTGTTTGAGGAAGGCGAAAATGAAGATCAGGTGAAATACCAGGCCGCGCACCACGAGCTGGTGGCGAGCGCGCTGGCGACTAAAATTGCTCACGAGGTGAACCCGGAAAACCAGGTCGGCTGCATGCTGGCGGGCGGAAACTTCTATCCGTACTCCTGCAAGCCGGAAGACGTGTGGATGGCGCTGGAGAAAGACCGCGAGAACCTGTTCTTTATCGACGTGCAGGCGCGCGGCAGCTATCCGGCCTATTCTGCCCGCGTGTTCCGCGAGAAAGGCGTGGTGATTGTTAAAGCCCCGGGCGATGATCTACTTCTGAAAAACACCGTCGACTTTGTCTCGTTCAGCTATTACGCCTCGCGCTGCGCCTCGGCGGATATGAACGCGAACAACACCAATGCGGCGAACATCGTCAAATCTCTGCGCAACCCGCACATTCAGGTGAGCGAATGGGGCTGGGGCATCGACCCGCTCGGCCTGCGCATCACCATGAACATGATGTACGACCGCTACCAGAAGCCGCTGTTCCTGGTGGAAAACGGCCTGGGGGCGAAAGATGTCGTTGATAAAAACGGCGAGATCAACGACGACTACCGCATTAGCTATCTGCGCGAGCACATCCGCGCGATGGGCGACGCGATTGAGGACGGCGTGCCGCTGATGGGCTACACCACCTGGGGCTGCATCGACCTTGTCTCGGCCTCAACCGGGGAGATGAGCAAGCGCTACGGGTTTGTCTACGTTGACCGCGATGACGCCGGAAACGGCACGCTGGAGCGCAAACGCAAGAAATCGTTCGGATGGTATAAGAAGGTGATTGCGAGTAACGGGGCGGATCTGGCCTAGCCCCTCACCCTAACCCTCTCCCCAGAGGGGAGAGGGGATTGTTCGGTGCGGTATTCACCCTCTCCCCTCTGGGGAGAGGGCCGGGGTGAGGGGTTCAAACCCTCCGTCCCCAACCCACTCCGCAAGCCGTGAATACACCACGTCCACCGCCTCCTTCACCGGCGGCGTCATCGGGTAATAAAACCCGACAATGTCCGGCTGAATGCCCAAAAAGAGCACCTCGCCCACGTCGTCTTTAATCTGATCGACCAGGTAGTTCAGCGGCATATTGTGGGTAGTCATCATAAACATCTCGGCGATGTCGTCCGGGTCAATCAGGCGGATCTCGCCAGGGTTGAGTCCCATATCGGTGGCATCGACGATTAACAGCCTGTCCGGGCGCAGTTCGCGAATGGCGACCACGTCGTTTTCCGGCGCGCTGCCGCCGTCAATCACCATCCAGCTGCCCTGCGGGTTCGCGGCGCACATCTCCGCCAGCAGCGGACCCGCGCCGTCATCGCCCATCATGCTGTTGCCGACACACAGTAAAACGTCAGTCACGTAATCTCCTCACCATCAGGTAGATGGCGCTCTCCTGATGAATATCGTGCAGCATGCCGAGCAGCGTTTTGCTCCACGCCTGCTGCCCGGGGGTTTGCCTGCCGAGCGCCGCGTCAAAGGCGTTGGCGAGCATCGCAATGTGGTTGGCATCGATCACGATCTCGCCGTACTTCGGCACGCCTTCCATCTTGCGACGCGCCGTACTGCCCTCCTCCAGCGTGGCGATCCACGCCAGATACTCGGACCACGGACAGCTCAGCGCCGCCTCCAGGCAGTCGATCACCCCGAGGTGATGCCCAATCGCCAGGCTGTAATAGACCACCTGCTGCGCCGCATCCGGCGTGGCATCGTTCTCATCAATAAACTTACGGCTCAGCTGGCTGAACACCACCGTTTCACTCATCGGATACGCGCCTCATCGACGATACTGTTCAGGTTCGCCACAATCTCATTGAGGCGCGGATCGTTTTCCGCCTCCAGCCAGCGTGCGACCTGATGCTCGCCCTGGCTCAGCAGGCGCAGATAGTCGTCGGCAATCTGACGGCCGTAGCGATAGCCCGCCAGCCTGCGCGCCGCGCGATCGACCTTCACCCGCAGCGGCTGCACCATATCCGGGTGCAGAATAGCCGCTGGCTGGTTGTCCAACTCGCCCGGCTCGCGCGCGTGGATTTTCTGCTCCAGCAGGCCAAGCGCCATGGCAAAGCCGTACAGCGTTGCGGCAGGCGTCGGCGGGCAGCCCGGAATGTAGACGTCCACCGGCACGATTTTGTCGGTGCCGCCCCAGACGCAGTAGAGGTCATGGAAGATGCCGCCGCTGTTGCCGCAGGCGCCGTACGAGATGCAGATTTTCGGGTCAGGGGCGGACTGCCAGGCGCGCAGCGCGGGCGAGCGCATGGCGCGGGTGACGGCCCCGGTAAACAGCAGGATGTCCGCGTGGCGCGGGGACGGCACCACTTTGATGCCGAAGCGCTCGGCGTCAAACAGCGGCGACAGGGTGGCGAAGATCTCAATCTCGCAGCCGTTGCAGCCGCCGCAGTCCACGCGGTAGACGTAGGCCGAGCGTTTGATTTTTTTCAGCAGCGACGCCTTCATGCTGGCGATGGATTCGTCCACCGTCATCGGCACCGGAATGCCGTTGTCGTCGCGCGGGCCCAGTAGGTTTTCCATCAGCTGGCCTCTCTCATATGGCGGGTAATATCAATGCGGTCGGACGGCAGCAGGCACTTCTGACGCTTGCACGCCGGGCAGGTTTCAAAGCTTTCACGGTGATGCTCCGCGCGGGCGTCGCCGTTGTGCTGCAGCAGCGCGATGGCGTAGTCGATCTCTTTCTGCACGGCGAACGGGCGTTTGCAGACGCGGCAGTTGCACAGGTCAAAGCGCGACTGCTGCAGGAAGTCTTCTTTCTTCCATACCGCCAGCTCGTACTCCTGCGACAGACGAATGGCGACCGTCGGGCACACCTCCTCGCAGCGGCCGCAGAAGATGCAGCGCCCGAGGTTGAACTGCCAGGCCAGCTCGCCGGTTTTGAGATCCGTTTCCACCGTTAAGGCGTTCGACGGACAGGCATTGACGCAGGCCGCGCAGCCGATGCACTGCTGCGGATTGTGCTCCGGCTTGCCGCGAAAGTTTTTATCCACCGGCATCGGCTCCAGCGGATAGCTGCTGGTCTGCGTGCCCGTTTTGATCACTTTTTTGATAAAGGTAAACATGGCGAGTCCTTATTTCAGCGGCGAGTTTTTACGCTCGATGCTGTAGCGCTCAAGCTCTTTGTACGGCACCACCTGGCTTTTCTTCTTGCGCACATCGACCACGGTCATGCGGTCGGTGCAGGAGTAGCACGGGTCGAGACTGCCGATGATCAGCGGCGCGTCAGAGACGGTGTTACCGCGCAGCATGTAGCGCAGGGTTGGCCAGTTGGCGTAGGTGGCCGCGCGGCAACGCCAGCGGTAGAGCTTCTGGTTGTCGCCGGTCATGCTCCAGTGGATATCGTCCCCGCGCGGCGCTTCGGCAAAGCCAAGGGCAAAGCGGTTCGGGATGTAGGTGAAGCCCTCCACCATCAGCGGGCCGCCCGGCAGGTTGTCCAGACCAAAGTCGATCATGTTCAGGGCGGTGAACACCTCGTTGATGCGCACCTTGAGCCGCGAGATGACGTCGCAGCCCTGCTCGCTGTGCACGGTCATCGGCAGCAGGCCGTAGCCGACGAACGGATGATCGGCACGCGTGTCGCGGGCGTGCCCGCTGGCGCGCACCATCGGGCCGACGTTGCTGAAGTCGCGGGCAATTTCCGGGTCAAGGCGGCCAATGCCGACGGTGCGCTGCTCAATGTTTGGCGTGCTGAGCAGCATGTCCACCAGCTCCTGCACGTCGCGGCGCATCTGCTGCGCCAGCTGGCGGGTCTGGATCATGTCGTCCTTCAGCAGGTCGCGGCGGATCCCGCCGATCAAGTTCAGGCCGTAGGTTTTACGCGCCCCGGTGAGGATCTCCGCCATCTTCATCGACGCTTCGCGCACGCGGAAGAACTGCATAAACCCGGAATCAAAGCCGACAAAGTGGCAGGCCAGGCCGAGGTTCAGCAGGTGCGAGTGCAGGCGCTCCACCTCCAGCAGAATGGCGCGGATCATCTGCGCGCGCTCCGGCACCACGATCCCCATGCCGTTCTCCACCGAGGTGGTGTAGGCGGTGCTGTGGGCAAAGCCGCAGATGCCGCACACGCGGTCAGAGAGGAAGGTCACTTCGTTGTAGCCCATGCGGGTTTCCGCCAGCTTTTCCATGCCGCGATGGACGTAGAACAGGCGGTAGTCGGCGTCGATAATGTTTTCACCGTCGACGAACAGGCGGAAGTGGCCCGGCTCGTCAGAGGTGACGTGCAGCGGGCCGATCGGCACCACGTTATTCTTCTTGCTGCCCAGCTCGTTGATGAATTCGTAGGTTTCGCTGTCGGTAGTCGGCGCCGGGCGCTGGCGGTAGTCCATGCTGTCTTTGCGCAGCGGATAGAGCTCGTCCGGCCAGTCGTCCGGCAGCACCAGGCGGCGCTCGTCCGGCAGGCCGACCGGCACCAGGCCGTACATGTCGCGCACTTCGCGCTCGCCCCAGACGGCGGCAGGCACACGCGGCGTGACGGACGGGTATTCCGGCTTATTCGGGTCGACTTCGACGCGTACGGTGAGCCAGCACTTTTCGCCCTGCTCCATCGACATCACGTAGTACACCGCATAGTTACCACACAGCTGACGCTCGTCGTTGCCGAACAGCACCGACAGCCAGCCGCCCTGCTGGTAGTAGAGAAACTCCACCACTTCCGGCAGGTAGTTCACCTTAATAGTGACGGTTACCTGGTCTTTGGTTTGCCAGGATTCCTCCAGCACCACGCCGGGGAAAGCCTGATGCAACGCGGCGAGATACTGCTGACCTTTCTTTTCTTCAGACATAAAAATTCTCTTTAATCACGCCACCAGCAAGGAGACGAACGCTAAAAATGCAAAACCAAAACCGGCCCAGGTGATGCGTGACGTTTCCACAAAACGCAGGCGCGCCATGCTGTTTTCAAACAGGGCAATCACCAGCACGCCGACCAGCAGCTTGAGGACGGCAACCACGACGGCCAGCAGCAGACCGCCCGCGGAGAAGTGCGTCATCTGCCCCCACGGGAAGAAGACGCCGACAAACATCTGCAGCACCACCAGCTGTTTGAGGCTGATGCCCCACTTCAGCACCGCGAAGCCGTAGCCGCTGTACTCGGTAAGCGGCCCTTCCTGCAGCTCCTGCTCGGCTTCCGCCAGGTCGAACGGCAGTTTACCCATCTCAATGAAGGTGGCGAACGCGCAGGCGCACAGCGCCAGCACCAGCGGGATTGAACGCGCCACCGGCCAGTGGTAAACGGTGTGGGTGATAAAGCTGATGTGGGTGGAACCCGCCACCTGCGCGGCGACCCACAGCCCCAGCAGCAGGATCGGCTCAACCAGCACGCCGAGCATCGCCTCGCGGCTGGCACCGATGCCGGTAAACGGGCTCCCGGTGTCGAGGCCCGCAATCGCAAAGAAGAAACGGGCGATGGCAAAGAGGTAGATAAGCGTAATCAGATCCCCGAGCGCCGGCAGCGGCGATCCCACCGTCACCACCGGCAGCGCGGTGGCGATGGTCAGCATGGCTCCCACCATCACGAACGGCGTCAGGCGGAAGACCCAGCCTGCGGCATCCGGCGCCACGCTCTGACGAGAAAGCAGTTTGAAGAGATCGCGGTACTCCTGAAGCACCCCAGGCCCGCGACGGTTGTGCATCCGGGCGCGCGCCACGCGCGTGATGCCCGACAGCAGCGGCGCGGCGGCGAACAGCACCAGCGCCTGAAGAATTGCCAGTAACAGACTCATGTCAGGCTCCTCGTGAAATCACAATGACCACCAGCACCGCCAGCTCGATGACCGCCAGACGGCGGAACAGCGCGGGCGCGGCGGCGCTCTGCCAGCCGGGTACCCAGGCCACCGGATTCAACCAGTGGCGCAGCTTCAGCACGGCGGCGAAGTTCTCCTTCACCGGCATGGCGAAACCGTGGGCTGTGATAACCATCGACTGTTCATGTTCGTAGCCGCAGGCCCACGCCGCACCGCGCGCGCGGGAGGTGAGCCTGTCGCGTTTGAAGAACAGCATCAGGACGAGCGGCAGCAGCGGTGCGCCAATCAGCAGCAGCGCGATCATAGGCTGAGAGACGGTGGTATTCGCCGCGGTCAGCGGCAGCGGAATGGCGTTGCCCAGCAGCGGCAACAGCCACGGCGCGGCGACGCCGCCCGCGATGCAGCACAGCGCCAGCGCGACCACGCTCACGCCCATCAACAACGGTGCGCAGCAGGCGTTTTCAGCTTCGCGGGTGCGCGGCGCGCCGAGGAAGGTCACGCCGTAGACTTTCGCCATGCACATCACCGCCAGCGCCCCGGTAATTGCCAGCCCGACCGCCAGCAGCGGGCCGAGCAAACGCGCGATAAAGAGATCGCTCTGACCGAGCGCGAAGAAGGACTGATAGATCACCCACTCCCCGGCAAAGCCGTTCAGCGGCGGCAGCGCGGCCATCGCCATCAGCCCGACCAGCATCGCCAGTGAAATTACCGGCATCTTTTTGCCAATCCCGCCCAGCTTTTCGATATCCCGATGGCAGGTGCGGAACCAGACGCTGCCCGCCCCGAGGAACAGGGTGCTTTTAAACAGGCTATGATTAACAAGGTGATAAAGACCGCCGATAAAACCGGCCGCGATTAGCGCCGGATGATTGAGCGCCAGCCCGGTCACGCCCGCGCCAATACCGAGCAGGATGATGCCGATATTTTCAAGCGTGTGGTACGCCAGAAGACGCTGGATATTGTGCTCCATCAGCGCGTACAGGCCGCCGACGAACGCGGTAATCATTCCGGCGATCAGCAGCACAACGCCCCACCACAGCGGCGGTTGTCCGCCGGTCAGTGTAATCGCCAAAATTCCGAACAGACCCACTTTCATCACCACCACCGAAAACAGCGCGGCGGCGGGCGCGGAGGCATTCGCATGCGCCTGCGGCACCCAGCCGTGCAGCGGGATGATGCCAGCGAGCAGGCCAAAGCCGATAACGCCCAGCAGCCAGACGTCATTCCCCAGCGGATGCCCGTTGAGCGCAGAGAAATCCAGCGTGCCAAAGCGTTGCCACACCAGCCAGCAGGCCAGCGCCAGCAGCAGCGTCCCCAGGCGTCCCAGCGCAAACCACAGCTTGCCGGAGGCGCTGCAGCCCGTCAGGAACACGCCGCACAGCGCCATGATTTCCGCCATCACCACCAGCGCGCCGAGGTTGCTGGCGATAACGGTACAGACCGCCGTCGCCATCAGCAGATTGACCAGCAGGCCGTTGGCTTTAGCGTGCGGGTGGCGGTGCCAGTCGATATTGAACAGGCTGATAAACAGCCCGCACAGACCAAACGTCACCAGCCAGATGGCGTTCAGGGGCGTGATCTCAACGGTGTGCCGAATCAGCGGCATCACGGTTTCTGCGGACTGGCCGCCGAGCAGGACAACGCCGCCTGCCGCCAGCGTCATCAGGCTAGCTACCGCCCCGCCAATCCCGGCGATCGCGCCGCTCAGGGTTTTATGGAATGAGAAGATCAGCGCCAGAACAGCGGCGGCAGTAAAACAGGCTACCGCGCTGGTAATCATCATTGCCGCGTTCATTTCGCCCCCTCGTTAAGCGCCTGTAGCAGAGAAAGGTCGCCAAAATCACTGTTGATGGTCAGCTCGCGTTTACGCTTGCTGGTACGGGCGATGTCGCGAATGTTAACCAGAATCAATGCCTTAGTCGGGCAGGTGCGCACGCAGGCCGGACCCTGCTCATCGAAGCTGCACAGGTCGCACTTCACCGCCACGGCGCGGATGCCGGGCACCCAGTCCAGCAGCGTGCTTACGCGTGCCGGAGCCGGTGGCGCAGGCGGGGCTTTTGGCGAGTTAGCGTTCGCCGGAATGTGCAGCGGACGGCTGCCGGAAAATTCAATCGCGCCAAACGGGCAGGCGATGCCGCACAGCTTGCAGCTTACGCACAGGCTTTCGTTCAGCTGGACAGCGCCATCAACACGGGTGATGGCATTCACTGGGCAGACACCCGCGCAGGGAGCATCTTCACAGTGATGGCAGAGCTGCGGGGCAGACTCTTTTTCATTACGCATGACGTGCAGGCGCGGCATGGACTGCAGCCCATGCAGGCGATGCGTTTCCGAACACGCCGCCTCACAGGTTCGACAGCCAATACAGACCGTCGAGTCGGCAATTACAAAACGGTTCACCGGGTCATCCTCTGGTGATAGTCATTTTTGACGAAAAACTGTCTTGTCGACACTTCTCGACACGCAAGGGTCAGGCCACGTTCGCTGAGGCATTTCCGTCCATCAGCTGCTTCAGGTTGACCGGGAGATCGCGTTCAACGGCGGCGTACAGGCCGTTATAGACCGGCGCGATTTTTTCCAGATAGTGCTCCAGCACCTGCTGGCGATCGCGGTTGCTGACGTGGCCGTCCACCATGCCGTCGGCCATCAACTGCGCCTTCGCAATACACTGTTTTTCGCCGTCTTTTGTCTCGAGGTGGTACTCAATGGTGTGGCTGTTGAAGTTATCTGCCAGGGTCACGTTGATCGTGAAATGGCCGAACAGGACAAAGCGCATATCCCCCTGTGCCGCGCAGCTCATCGCGTGGTGAAGACGCGCTTTCGAGAGGGTAATGCCCTGAACCAGCGAGTTGCAGTAAAGGTGCCACTGGTCCTGCAGCTGCTGATGACGCTGCGCGATGTAATCCGCTTTTTCGCTGATTTCCCAAATAGTCATAGAAGGTATCCGTTTAATGGAGATAGCGGCTGTTAAGCAGATTCCATGCCAGTTTTTATCTATATGATTCTTAATGGATTTAATTGCAAAACCGCTGTCAACGCCGCGGTGTCGACGTGTCATTTCGACAGCGTTGACATCGTCACGCCTTAACAAAAATCAAGCTGGCACCGTTATTGCATTCAATGGCGCAATTCACTGAGGAGGCGTCATGCACGAAATCACCCTCTGCCAGCGGGCTCTGGAACTTATCGAGCAGCAGGCAGTGCAAAACCACGCGAAACGCGTTACCGGCGTCTGGCTGAAGGTCGGGGCGTTTTCCTGCGTCGAGACCAGCGCCCTGAATTTCTGTTTTGAACTGGTGTGCCGCGGCACGCTGGCGGAAGGCTGCGAACTGCATATTGAAGAGCAGCAGGCGGAGTGCTGGTGCGAGCAGTGCCAGCAGTACGTCACCCTGCTGTCATCAAAGGTTCAGCGCTGTCCGCAGTGTCAGAGCACCGGTCTTCGCATCGTGGCGGATGACGGCATGCAGATCCATCGCCTCGAAATCGAGAAGGAGTAAAGTATGTGTAGCACCTGCGGTTGCGCCGAAGGCAACCTGTATATAGAAGGGGATGAACATCATCCCCATTCCGCGTTTCGCTCCGCGCCCTTTTCACCTGCCCCACGCCCTTCTGCGGCACTGACCGGTATCACCTTCGCTCCACAGCGCTCCGATGCGGGCGATCTGCACTACGGCCACGGGGAGGCGGGCACCCACGCGCCGGGCATCAGCCAGCGCCAGATGCTGGAGGTGGAAATCAACGTGCTGGACAAAAATAACCAGATCGCTGCCCGCAACCGCGCCCGCTTTGCCACCCGCAAACAGCTGGTGCTGAACCTGGTCTCCAGCCCCGGCTCCGGCAAAACCACGCTGTTAACGGAAACGCTCAAGCGCCTGAACGGGCGCGTCTCCTGCGCGGTGATTGAAGGCGACCAGCAAACCGTTAACGACGCGGCGCGTATTCGCGAAACCGGCACCCCGGCAATCCAGGTTAATACCGGCAAAGGCTGCCACCTGGATGCGCAGATGATTGCCGACGCCGCCCCGCGTCTGCCGCTGGCGGATGACGGCATTCTGTTTATTGAGAACGTCGGCAACCTGGTCTGCCCGGCGAGCTTCGACCTGGGCGAACGGCACAAGGTGGCGGTGCTTTCAGTGACCGAAGGTGAAGACAAACCGCTGAAGTACCCGCATATGTTTGCCGCCGCGTCCATCATGCTGCTGAACAAAGTCGACCTGCTGCCGTACCTGAATTTCGACGTGGATAAGTGCCTGGCTTATGCCCGCGAAGTGAATCCGGAGATTGAGATCCTGCTGGTCTCCGCCACGCGCGGTGACGGCATGGACAGTTGGCTACAGTGGCTGGAGAGTGAACGATGTGCATAGGCGTACCTGGGCAAATTTACGCCATCGACGGTAATCAGGCCAAAGTCGAGGTCTGCGGCATCCTGCGCGACGTGGACCTGACCCTGGTGGGCAACACAGATGAAACGGGCGCATCGCGTCTCGGCCAGTGGGTGCTGGTGCACGTGGGGTTCGCCATGAGCGTGATTAACGAAGCGGAAGCCCGCGACACGCTGGATGCGTTACAGAACATGTTTGACGTGGAGCCTGACGTGGGTGCGCTGCTGTACGGCGAGGAGCGGTAATCATGCGTTACGTTGATGAATACCGCGCGCCGGAGCAGGTGCTGCAGCTTATCGGCTACCTGAAAACGCGCGCAGCGCGACTGGACTACACGAAAGAAAGACCGCTGCGGATCATGGAGGTGTGCGGCGGACACACGCACGCCATCTTCAAATTTGGCCTCGACCAGCTGCTGCCGGAGAACATCGAGTTTATCCACGGCCCCGGCTGCCCGGTCTGCGTGCTGCCGATGGGGCGCATCGACAGCTGCATCGAAATTGCCTGCCAGCCCGACGTCATTTTCTGCACCTTTGGCGACGCGATGCGCGTGCCGGGGAAAAACGGCTCTCTGCTGCAGGCAAAAGCGCGCGGAGCCGACATCCGGATCGTCTATTCGCCGATGGATGCCCTGACGCTGGCAGAGAATAATCCCGCTCGCAAGGTGGTGTTCTTTGGCCTGGGGTTTGAAACCACCATGCCCGCCACCGCCATCACGCTGCAGCAGGCGAAAGCGCGCGGCGTCGATAACTTTTTCTTCTTCTGCCAGCACATTACGCTTATCCCCACCCTGCGCAGCCTGCTGGAAGAGCCGGGAAACGGCATTGACGCCTTTCTGGCACCGGGGCATGTCAGCATGGTGATTGGCACAGACGCCTACGGTTTTATCGCTGAACAGTACAATCGTCCGTTAGTGGTCGCTGGTTTCGAACCACTTGATCTACTGCAAGGTGTCACAATGCTGGTTGAGCAGAAAATAGCGGCCCTGAGTGCAGTGGAAAACCAGTACCGGCGCGTGGTGCCGGATGCGGGAAATGAACGGGCACAGCAGGCGATAGCCGACGTGTTTAGCGTTGAGGGCGACAGCGAATGGCGTGGTCTGGGGCTGATTGCCGAATCCGGCGTGCGCCTGACGTCAGCCTATCGCACATTCGACGCCGAAGCGCATTTCCGCCCGCAGCCGCAGCAGGTTTGCGACGATCCCCGGGCCCGCTGCGGCGAGGTGCTCACCGGCAAATGCAAACCGCATCAGTGCCCGTTATTTGGCAATACCTGCAACCCGCAAACGGCGTTTGGCGCGCTGATGGTCTCCTCCGAAGGGGCGTGTGCCGCGTGGTATCAGTATCGCAACCAGGAGAGTGAAGCATGAATACGGTTGAAATGGCGCACGGCAGCGGCGGACAGGCGATGCAGCAGTTGATTAACCGGCTATTTATGTCGGCCTTTAACAACCCCTGGCTTGCCGAGCAGGAAGACCAGGCGCGCATTGACCTCGCCCCCCTCACCGCACAGGGCGACAGGCTGGCCTTCTCCACCGACAGCTACGTCATTGATCCGCTGTTCTTCCCGGGCGGCGATATCGGCAAGCTCGCCGTCTGCGGCACGGCGAACGACGTCGCCGTCAGCGGCGCCATCCCGCGCTACCTCTCCTGCGGGTTTATCCTCGAAGAGGGCTTGCCGATGGAGACGCTTACGGCCGTGGTCAACAGCATGGCGCAGACCGCGCGCGAGGCGGGGATAGCTATCGTTACAGGCGATACCAAAGTGGTGCAGCGCGGCGCGGCCGACAAGCTGTTTATCAACACCGCCGGCATGGGGGCGATCCCCGCCGATATTCACTGGGGCGCGCAGCAGCTTAGCGTGGGCGACGTGCTGATCGTGACCGGAACGCTGGGCTGTCACGGGGCGACCATCCTGAATCTACGCGAAGGCCTGGGGCTGGACGGGGAACTGCGCAGCGACTGCGCGGTGCTCACCCCGCTGATTCAGACGCTGCGGGCCGTGCCCGGCGTGAAAGCCCTGCGGGACGCCACGCGAGGCGGCGTGAATGCCGTGGTCCACGAATTTGCAGCAAGCTGCGGGTACGGGATTGAACTCACCGAGCGCAGCCTGCCCGTTAAGCCCGCCGTTCGTGGTCTCTGCGAACTGTTGGGGCTGGACCCGCTTAACTTCGCAAACGAAGGCAAACTGGTGATTGGCGTTGAACGTGCGGCAGCGGAAGCCGTTCTTGAACAGCTGCGGGCTCATCCGTCAGGAAAAGAGGCGGCAATGATTGGTGAAGTGGTTGAGCGCAAAGGGGTGCGCCTGACCGGGCTTTATGGCGTGAAGCGCACGCTGGATCTGCCGCACGCGGAACCTTTACCCCGTATTTGCTAGAACCGCGCCAAAAGCGGTCAGCATGGATTTTTTTGCTCGTTTTTACTGGAAAGCACTATGCCGTATACACCGATGAGCGATCTTGGACAGCAGGGCCTGTTTGACATCACGCGCACACTTTTACAGCAGCCCGATCTCGGCGCGCTGAGCGATGCCCTGACCCGGCTGGTCAGGCAGTCGGCGCTGGCCGACAGCGCCGCGATTGTACTGTGGCATAGCGGAACGCACCGCGCGAGCTACTACTCAACGCGTGACAATGGCAAAACGTTTGAATACGAAGACGAAACGTATCTCGCGCATGGCCCGGTGCGCCGCATTCTCTCCCGACCTGAAGTGCTGCACTGCAACTTTGAGGAGTTCCGCCAGGCGTGGCCGCGGCTCGCGGAGAGTAACCTCTATCAGCCTTTCGGGCATTACTGCATGTTGCCGCTGGCGGCAGAGGGTCAGATTTTTGGCGGCTGCGAGTTTATCCGCACCACCGACCAGCCCTGGAGCGAGGCGGAATACGAACGCCTGCACACCTTTACCCAGATTGTGGCCGTCGTCGCTGAGCAGATCCAAAGCCGCGTCACCAATAATGTGGATTACGACCTGCTGAGCCGCGAACGCGACAACTTCCGCATTCTGGTCGCCATCACTAACGCCGTGCTGTCACGGCTCGACATGGATGAACTGGTGAGCGAAGTCTCGAAAGAGATCCACCACTATTTCAAAATCGATGCTATCAGTATCGCGCTTCGCGGCCATCGCAAGGGCAAGCTGAACATCTACTCCACGCATTACCTTGATGAAGCCAACCCGGCACACGAGCAGAGCGAAGTGGATGAAGCGGGGACCCTTTCTGAACGAGTCTTCAAAAGCAAAGAGATCCTCCTGCTCAACCTGAACGAGCAGGATCCTGTCGCGCCGTACGAGCGGATGCTGTTTAACACCTGGGGCAACAAAATTCAGACCCTGTGCCTGCTGCCGCTGATGTCCGGCAACACCATGCTGGGCGTGCTTAAGCTGGCGCAGTGTGAGGAAGGCGTGTTCACCACCGCCAACCTGAAGCTGCTGCGTCAGATCGCCGAACGTATTTCCATCGCCCTGGATAACGCCCTCGCCTATCAGGAAATTCATCGTCTGAAAGAGCGTCTGGTGGATGAGAACCTGGCCCTGACCGAACAGCTCAACAACGTGGACAGCGAGTTTGGTGAAATCATCGGGCGCAGCGACGCCATGTACAGCGTGCTCAAGCAGGTCGAGATGGTGGCGCAAAGCGACAGCACGGTGCTGATCCTGGGCGAAACCGGTACGGGTAAAGAGCTGATTGCCCGCGCCATCCACAACCTGAGCAACCGCAACAGCCGTCGGATGGTGAAGATGAACTGCGCCGCGATGCCCGCAGGGCTGCTGGAAAGCGATCTGTTCGGCCACGAGCGCGGTGCATTCACCGGGGCAAGCAGCCAGCGGCTGGGCCGTTTTGAGCTGGCGGACAAGAGCTCGCTGTTTCTCGACGAAGTGGGCGATATGCCGCTGGAGCTACAGCCGAAACTGCTGCGCGTGTTGCAGGA
This sequence comes from Enterobacter sp. NFIX59, assembly GCF_900113755.1. Taxonomy (NCBI): domain Bacteria; kingdom Pseudomonadati; phylum Pseudomonadota; class Gammaproteobacteria; order Enterobacterales; family Enterobacteriaceae; genus Enterobacter; species Enterobacter sp. NFIX59. The sequence continues at coordinate 173,186 of NZ_FOQN01000002.1, forward strand.
GCAGGAGTTTGAGCGCCTGGGAAGCAACAAGCTTATCCAGACCGACGTGCGGCTGATTGCCGCCACCAACCGCGATCTGAAAAAAATGGTCGCAGACCGCGAGTTTCGCAGCGACCTTTACTATCGCCTGAACGTGTTCCCGATCTTCCTGCCGCCGCTGCGCGAGCGCCCGGAAGATATCCCCCTGCTGGTCAAAGCGTTTACCGCCAAGATCGCGCGCAGGATGGGGCGAAATATCGACAGCATTCCTGCCGAGACGTTGCGTACCCTTTCATCGATGGAGTGGCCCGGCAACGTGCGCGAGCTGGAAAACGTCATCGAACGTGCGGTGCTGCTGACGCGGGGGAATGTGCTGCAGCTCTCCCTGCCTGAAGTGACGCTGCCTGACGTGACCCTGCCCGCCGCCGAGACAGCGAAAGAGGGAGAAGATGAATATCAGCTCATTATGCGCGTGCTGAAAGAGACCAACGGCGTGGTCGCCGGGCCAAAAGGTGCCGCCCAGCGCCTGGGGTTAAAACGCACCACCCTGCTGTCGCGCATGAAGCGACTCGGGATTGAGAAAGAGAGCCTGGTTTAAGCCCCTACTCTGGCGGTGTTTTCTGGCACCGCCTTTCGTTACCCCGCGCAATTGTCCCTCATTGACACAAAATCGTTTCCTCTGTATAAAATTCCGCCTTAATAATGAGTTTCATTTGCATCAATAATAATATTAATCAAGGGTAGCGTTTCATGAAAAAGGTCATCTGCGCGTTAGGCCTGGCGGTTGCGTCGGTCAGTTCTGCTCTGGCAACCACATATCCTCTGACCATTGAAAACTGTGGCTATAAAGAAACATTCACCAAAGCGCCGGAACGCGTCGTGGCCCTGGGACAGAACACCGTCGAAATTTTGCTCCTGCTGGGCCTGGAAGATAAGGTGAAGGCCAGCGCCTTCTGGCCGACCAAAGTGCTGCCGCAGCTGGCGGAACAGAATGCAAAAATCAAAACCCTGACGGTAGAAATCCCGACGCTGGAATCCATCCTTTCGCAAAACCCTGATTTTGTTCCTGCCCAGCTTCCTCTGCTGCTTGGGCCGGAGAGTAAGGTCGCAAAGCGTGAAGATCTGGCCACTGTCGGCGTGAACAGCTATTTATCACCGGGCATGTGCGCGACCAAAAAGGCCGCCGGCGATATGTACGGCAGCCGCCAGAAGCTGTGGGATATGACCTATCTCTATAAAGAGATTGAGGATTTCGCTAAAATTTTCAACGTTGAAGATCGCGGCCAGGCCGTCATTGCGGATTTCAAAAAACGCGAGGCCGACCTGCGTAAGGAATTCAGCAAGAATAAAAAAGACCTCTCGTTTGTCTTCTGGTTCTCCAGCTCATCCCCTTCTGCGGACGCCTACGTCGGCGGTAAAAACAGCGCCTCAGGGTTCATCGCTGACGTGCTGGGCGGGCATAACGCCATCACCTCCGAGACCGAATGGCCGACCGTGGGTTGGGAGAGCATTATTGCCGCCAATCCGGATGTGATTGTGGTCTCCAGCCTGGATCGCAACCGCTGGGCGCTGGATAACGCACAAGAGAAAATCAAATTCCTGAAAAGCGATCCGGCGGTCAGCCAGCTGGACGCCGTGAAAAAAGGCCATATCGTGGTGATGGACGGCCAGGCCATGAACCCGACGATTCGCACGATTTACGGGGCTGAGCAGGTCGGCGAACAGCTCAGAAAACTGGGGCTGAACTGATGACATCCGCCGTTCTTCAGGCCCGGCAGAGCCTGGTTCTGACGACCTCGGCTTTGCTCGCCCTGGTACTGTTATTTCTGGTGATCGCCCTGAGCGTCAGCGTAGGCGAGCTGTCCATCCCGCTGGATAACGTGTTTTACGCCATCAGTAATAAAATGGGGCTTACCGAGGTTCCGCTCACTCGCATCTATGAGAGCGTCATCTGGGACTTTCGCCTGAGCCGCGCGCTGGTGGCGGCCTGCTGCGGCGCGGGGCTGGCCATCTGCGGTGCCGTATTGCAGAGCCTGCTGAAGAACGCGCTGGCGGAACCCTACGTGCTCGGTGTGTCCGCGGGCGCGTCGACCGGGGCGGTTTCTGTCGTCGTATTGGGGATCGGCACCGGTGCGGTGTCTCTCTCCGCCGGTGCCTTTGCCGGGGCGTTCGCCGCGTTTGCGTTTGTCGCGTTTCTGACGAACGGCGCGCGCGGCGGGAATGAACGGACCATTCTGGCAGGGGTCGCCGCCTCGCAGCTTTTCAACGCCATTACCGCCTACACCATCAGCACCTCCGCCAGCGCCCAGCAGGCGCGCGACGTAATGTTCTGGCTGCTGGGCAGCTTCAGCGGCGTACGCTGGCCTGAATTCCAGCTGGCGCTGGTCGTGGTACTGATTGGATTAGCCGTTTGCCTCTACTATTCCCGGGCGCTGGATGCCTTCACGTTCGGTGATGACGCCGCCGCCTCTTTAGGTATTGCCGTCCCGTGGGTGCGCCTGACGCTCTTTACCACTACCGCGCTGATTACCGCGACCATCGTCAGCATGGCGGGGTCAATCGGCTTTGTCGGGCTGGTGGTGCCGCACGTGATGCGCTTCCTGTTCGGGCCGCTGCACCGCACGCTGCTGATTGCCAGCGCGCTGGCAGGGGCGATCCTGATGGTGCTGGCAGACATTGCCTCGCGCATGCTGATTGCACCGCAAAGCCTGCCCGTCGGGGTGGTCACCGCGCTGGTGGGCGTCCCCTTCTTTGCCGTGATTATCTACCGTTCAAGGAATAAGTGATGAGCATCTGTGCGGAAAATATTACCTGGAAGGTCGGCAAAAAGGTCATCGTTAATGACGTCTCGCTGAAGGTGTCACGGGGCGAAACGGTAGGACTGCTTGGCCCTAACGGCTGCGGGAAATCGTCTCTTTTACGGATCCTCGCGGGGCTGCGTCGCCCGGATGCTGGCTGCGTTACCCTGGACGGGCAGGACATCTCCCGCATCGCCAAAAAGCAGCTTGCCCGCCGGGTCGCCTTCGTGGAGCAGCACGGCATGACGGACGCCAATATGCGCGTGCGCGACGTGGTGAAACTTGGGCGTATTCCACACCACTCCGCCTTTTCCAACTGGAGCAACCACGATGACGAGACCGTCAGCGCCGCTCTACAGCGCGTGGATATGCTGGATAAAAGTGACCAGGGCTGGCTGAGCCTCTCCGGCGGCGAGCGCCAGCGCGTCCACATTGCCCGCGCGCTGGCCCAGACCCCGACGGAAATCCTGCTGGATGAACCGACCAACCACCTGGACATTCATCATCAGATGCAGCTGATGCAGTTGATCAGCGAATTACCGGTCACCAGCATCGTCGCTATCCACGATCTCAACCACGCCTCGATGTTCTGCGACTCGCTGATTGTGATGCAGAAAGGGCAAATTGTGGCGACGGGGACACCGCAGGATATCTTATCCGAGTCGTTGCTCTGGGACGTCTTCCGGGTCAAAACCAAAATCGAGATCTCGCCGTTCCATGGCAAAAAGCACATCCACTTTATCGTTTAGGGGCGAGTGAAAAACGATGCCCCTTCGCCCCGCCACCACGCTCTGGCCGCCCGTCTTACTGGGTAGCCAGTTTGTTTTTAACATTGGCTTTTACGCCGTTGTCCCCTTCCTGGCGATATTCCTGCGCGATGGTATGCTGCTCTCCGGCGGACTGATCGGGCTGATCCTCGGCCTGCGCACGTTCTCTCAGCAGGGGATGTTTATCGTCGGTGGTGCGCTCTCGGACAGGTTTGGCGCGAAAGTCGTTATCCTGAGCGGGTGCATGATTCGCGTTGCGGGCTATCTGCTGCTGGCGTTTGGAGGCTCGCTGTGGCCGATTATTCTGGGCGCGTGTCTGACAGGCGTGGGCGGCGCGCTGTTTTCTCCGTCTATTGAGGCATTGCTGGCGAAAGCGGGCACGCACAGCGAGGCGAAAGGAAAACGAAGTCGGGCGGAGTGGTTCGCGCTATTTGCGGTCTGCGGGGAACTCGGTGCGGTACTGGGCCCGGTTGCCGGCGCCCTGCTCACCGGCCTGGGCTTTCGCCAGGTGGCGCTGGCGGGCGCAGGGGTCTTTATCGTTGCGCTGGTGGTTCTCTACTTTTGCCTGCCCGCGTCACGCCACGCCCCCCGGACGCTGAAGCTCGTTCCCTTGTGGACGACGTTCCGCCAGCCGCGCTTTGTCGCCTTTATCATTGCCTACAGCTCGTGGCTGTTAAGCTATAACCAGCTCTATCTGGCGCTGCCGGTGGAGATCCAACGCTCTGGCGGTAACGAGAAAGATCTCGGCCCGCTTTTTATGCTGGCCTCGTTGCTGATCGTTGCATTACAGCTGCCGCTGGCGCGTTTCGCCCGGCGCGTGGGCGCGGTGAGGCTCCTGCCGGTAGGTTTTTTGCTGCTCTCCTCCGCCTTTGCGAGCGTGGCGATATTTGCCCCGATGACGCCGCCGGAAGGCTGGCTGCGCTTACTGCCCTCAGTCTGCTTTGTGACGCTGTTGACGCTGGGACAGATGCTGCTGGTGCCATCGGCTAAAGATCTGATCCCTCGGTTTGCGGAGGAGTCCACGCTTGGCGCGCACTACGGCGCTCTCGCCACCGCAGGAGGCATTGCGGTACTGGCAGGAAATCTGTTGTTTGGCAGCCTGCTGGATCGCGCGCTGGTGCCCTCAACGCAGGCAATGTATCCCTGGCTGCTGCTGGCCCTTTTCCCACTCTGCAGCGCGCTGGCCCTGAACGTGATTTGCCGCCCGCTGAGACGCTGAACCGATCACTTTTTCGGACGGTACTTCTCCGGCAGTTCCGGTACGGGACGACGATCATCAATCAGATGACGAACGGTCAGGATAGGATGACGCCATAACATACGCGGACCTGCCCAGCGCATAACCTGCTTCATCTCTTCACGTCTGGCAGGCTGGTAGCAGTGTACCGGACACTGCTTGCAGGCAGGCTTGTCCTCACCGAAAACGCACTTATCCAGGCGCTTATCGGCATACGCGTTGAGCGCCTGATAATGCCCTTCCTCCTGAGATGCCTGCGGACACTGCTTTTCATACAACGCGATCATTTTCGCGATGGTCTCTTTTTCTCGTGAGATGCGTTTACCGGACATAACGGCCTACCGAATAATAAAGTGCATTAATAATACACTTTTAAGCACTGTATTTCAGCGGTTGCATTTCGTTTCCTGAAGCCTGATTCCAGTTTTCACCCTGCACCGACCGATAATTACTGGTATTTTATACAGGCATCAGAAATGACCTTTGTCCGTGTTGTCTGGAGACCCTATGCAAGAGCTCGCGATCGGCAAACCCTATCGCCATTTAAAAGTGGGATATTTTAGAAAGCGCCATGAAGACCGCAATACCAAGATACCAAAGCGTTACAGCGTACATGCGGCGCTGAGCTTAAAAGGTGACTGGCTTGAAAAGGCGGGGTTTACGACCCATTCCAGAGTCAGAGTGGGCGTGGAGCATGGAAAAATTATCATTGAATTAATGTCGGAAGACGGCTCGTAAAGCCACGACATTTTTCTGCGCCGGACCTTTTTTTCATGCGACAATAGAAGGAACAAACGGCCACTGAGTCGATCAAAACGGTTTATATTCAAAGAAATGGACATCATAACTCCATGAGCACAATCGACAATTTCGACGCACATACGCCGATGATGCAGCAGTATCTGAAGCTGAAGGCACAGCATCCGGAAATCCTGCTGTTTTACCGTATGGGTGATTTTTACGAGCTGTTTTATGACGATGCTAAGCGTGCATCGCAGCTGCTCGACATCTCGTTGACCAAACGTGGCGCATCGGCAGGTGAACCCATCCCGATGGCAGGTATCCCGCACCACGCGGTAGAAAACTACCTGGCGAAACTGGTGAATCAGGGTGAGTCCGTCGCCATCTGCGAACAGATCGGCGATCCGGCGACCTCAAAAGGCCCGGTGGAACGCAAAGTCGTGCGCATCGTCACGCCTGGCACCATCAGTGATGAAGCCCTGTTACAGGAGCGCCAGGATAACCTGCTGGCAGCGCTGTGGCAGGACGGTAAAGGGTATGGCTACGCGACGCTGGATATCAGCTCCGGACGTTTTCGTCTGAGTGAACCGGCTGACCGTGAAACGATGGCAGCCGAACTGCAGCGTACCAACCCGGCAGAATTGCTCTATGCCGAAGATTTCGCCGAAATGGCGCTGATTGAAGGCCGTCGTGGGTTGCGTCGTCGTCCGCTGTGGGAATTCGAAATTGATACCGCCCGCCAGCAGCTGAATCTGCAGTTTGGCACCCGCGACCTGATTGGCTTTGGCGTTGAAAATGCCCCGCGCGGGCTGTGTGCGGCAGGGTGTCTCCTGCAGTACGTGAAAGATACCCAGCGCACCTCCCTGCCGCATATCCGCTCTATCACCATGGAGCGCCAGCAGGACAGCATCATCATGGATGCCGCCACGCGCCGTAATCTGGAGATCACGCAGAACCTGGCGGGTGGCGTAGAAAACACGCTCGCGTCGGTCCTCGACAGTACGGTAACGCCAATGGGCAGCCGCATGCTGAAACGCTGGCTGCATATGCCGATTCGCGATACCGCTACGCTGGTTTGCCGTCAGCAGACGATTGCCGCCCTGCAGGATCGCTATACCGAGCTGCAGCCTGTCCTGCGCCAGGTGGGCGATCTGGAGCGTATCCTGGCTCGTCTGGCGCTGCGCACGGCACGACCGCGCGACCTCGCGCGGATGCGTCATGCTTTCCAGCAGTTACCGGAACTCCGTGCACAGCTGAGCGACGTTGACAGCGCGCCGGTACAGAAACTCCGCGAAACCATGGGCGAATTTACCGAGCTACGCGAACTGCTGGAGCGCGCCATTATCGATGCGCCTCCGGTTCTGGTGCGTGATGGCGGCGTGATTGCCCCTGGCTACAACGAGGAACTGGACGAATGGCGCGCGCTGGCCGACGGTGCGACGGACTACCTCGACAAGCTGGAAATCCGCGAACGCGAACGTCTCGGGCTCGACACCCTGAAAGTGGGTTATAACGCGGTACACGGCTACTATATTCAGATCAGCCGCGGGCAGAGCCATTTGGCGCCGATTCACTACGTGCGTCGCCAGACGTTGAAAAACGCCGAACGCTACATCATTCCTGAACTGAAAGAGTACGAAGATAAAGTCCTTACCTCGAAGGGTAAAGCGCTGGCGCTGGAAAAACAGCTTTATGACGAGCTGTTCGACATGCTGATGCCGCACCTGGCCGACCTGCAGCTGAGCGCCAGCGCGCTGGCGGAACTGGACGTGCTGGTGAACCTGGCAGAACGCGCGGAAACGCTGAACTACACCTGCCCGACCTTTACCGACAAGCCTGGCATTCGTATCACTGAAGGTCGTCATCCGGTAGTAGAGCAGGTGCTGAATGAACCGTTCATCGCCAACCCGCTGAGCCTGTCACCGCAGAGAAGAATGCTGATCATTACCGGTCCGAACATGGGCGGTAAGAGTACCTATATGCGTCAGACGGCGCTGATTGCCCTGCTTGCCTATATCGGCAGCTACGTTCCGGCGCAAAACGTGGAGATTGGCCCCATCGACCGTATCTTTACCCGCGTCGGGGCTGCGGACGATCTGGCGAGCGGTCGCTCTACCTTCATGGTCGAGATGACCGAAACGGCAAACATTCTGCATAACGCGACGGAGCACAGCCTGGTGCTGATGGACGAAGTCGGACGCGGAACGTCAACCTATGACGGTTTGTCACTGGCATGGGCCTGTGCGGAAAGCCTCGCGAACAAAATCAAGGCCATGACGCTGTTCGCCACCCACTACTTCGAGCTGACGCAACTGCCGGAGAAAATGGAAGGGGTTGCGAACGTTCATCTGGATGCACTGGAGCACGGTGATACCATAGCCTTCATGCACACGGTGCAGGATGGCGCGGCAAGCAAGAGCTATGGCCTGGCCGTCGCGGCGCTGGCAGGTGTACCGAAAGAGGTGATCAAGCGCGCGCGTCAGAAACTGCGTGAACTGGAAAGCCTGTCACCGAATGCGGCGGCGACGCAGATTGATGGTACGCAGATGTCGCTGCTGGTACCGGCGGAAGAGACATCGCCTGCCGTGGAAGCGCTGGAAAACCTCGATCCGGATTCACTGACGCCACGTCAGGCGCTGGAGTGGATTTATCGTTTGAAGAGTCTGGTTTAGTTCTCTGCGGTCTTTTGCCCGGTGGCGCTGCGCTTACCGGGCCTACGGGTTTTGTAGGCCGGGTAAGGCGAAGCCGCCACCCGGCAAAACAGACCGCACGATGTTATCGCCCGGTAAGCGCAGCGCCACCGGGCTTTTTTTACAACAGCGGCGGGATTGTCGGCACCTGCGGCGCCTCATCGATATCCTTCTGCGTCATGCGGAACGCTTCCGGGTAATGTTCGCGGCTGGTACGACGCAACGGTTCGGTATCGCGCCAGGTATAAAGACAATGCTGGCACTGGTAAACGGTCCAGACCCCTTTCACCGGTGACGTCGCCATCACTTCAATATGCTCATCGGCACAACGTGGACAAATCATCTTTTCCTCCTTATTGGCGTGCAGCCAGCATCGCGGTCAGTTTTTCAGCCCAGGCTTTAGTTTCAGGCAGATCCTGTACCGGCTGGCTATAGTGGCCCCGGGTGTCCGGTGCGACAGGCGTAGTGGCATCGATAATCAGTTTGTCGGTAATGCCCGCCGGGCTGGATCCTGGATCGAGTTCCAGCACCGACATGTTCGGCAGCTGCACCAGATCGCCTGCCGGGTTGACCTTCGATGACAGCGCCCACATCACCTGCGGGAGGTTGAACGGATCGACATCCTCATCCACCACGATCACCATCTTCACGTAGCCCAGACCGTGCGGCGTGGTCATTGCACGTAAACCGACCGCGCGGGCAAAACCGCCGTAACGTTTTTTGGTGGAGATAATCGCCAGCAGACCGTGGGTGTACATCGCGTTAACCGCCTGCACTTCCGGGAATTCTGCTTTCAGCTGCTGGTAGAGCGGCACGCAGGTAGCCGGTCCCATCAGATAGTCGATCTCGGTCCACGGCATGCCAAGGTAAAGGGATTCGAAAATCGGTTTGGTGCGGTAAGAGACTTTGTCGATACGGACAACCGTCATGTTACGGCCACCGGAGTAGTGCCCGGTAAACTCGCCGAAAGGCCCTTCGATTTCACGCTTGCGGCCTTCAATCACCCCTTCCAGGATCACTTCAGAACCCCACGGCACGTCGAAGCCGGTCAGCGGCGCGGTGGCAATAGGGTACGGGCTTTCACGCAGCGCGCCGGCCATTTCATACTCGGACTGATCGTATTTCAGCGGCGTGGCGCCCATCAGGGTGATGATCGGGTCGTTGCCGAGGGTAATCGCAATCGGCAGGTCTTCGCCGCGCTCTTCCGCTTTGTGCAGATGCAGAGCGATATCGTGCATCGGTACCGGCTGCAGGCCGAGCTTGCGCTTGCCCTTCACTTCCATGCGGTAGATCCCGACGTTTTGCTTGCCGAAGTGATCCGGGTCAAGCGGATCGCGCGAGACGACACACGCTTTATCGAGATAAAAGCCCCCGTCACCGTCGTTCAGACGGAACAGCGGCAGAATATCGAACAGGTTGATGTCTTCACCGTCCACCGTATTCTGCACCCAGGCCGGGTTAGCGCGGCGCTCCGGTGTGACGGGGAATTTATCCCAGCGGCGGATAAACTCGTCGATCTGTTTTTTTACCGGAGTGTTCGCCGGCAGCCCCATCGAAATGGCGTGGTTCTGCCAGGAGCCGATGGTGTTCATCACCACGCGGGCATCGGTAAAGCCACGAATGTTGTCGAACCACAGCGCGGGCGCACCGTCGCCAATGCGGCCGGTCGCGTTGGCTGCCGCTGCCAGATCGGGCTCAGCGTTTACCTCTTCCTCAATTTTCAGCAGTTGCCCTTGCTCATCGAGCGCCTGGAGGAAGCTTCTCAAATCATCAAATGCCATCTTTATTCTCCTGTGAAAAATGTTTCGCCTCCCGCAGCCCGTTCCAGCGTCGCGCCTTTTTATGCTCCAGACCGAACTGGTCGAGCACGCGTGTCACAATATGCTGGGTAATGTCATCTGCGGTCTGAGGGTGGTTGTAATACGCAGGCATAGGCGGCACCATCGCCACGCCCATGCGGGAGAGCGCAAGCATGTTCTCAAGATGAATGGTGCTGAGCGGCGTTTCACGGGGAACCAGCACCAGCTTGCGCCCCTCTTTCAACACCACATCCGCCGCACGTCCCACCAGCCCTTCGGCGTAACCCGCGCGGATACCCGCCAGCGTTTTCATGCTGCAGGGAATGACGATCATGCCGTCGGTGCGAAACGAGCCGGAAGAGATAGTGGCGGCCTGGTCAGCCGGGCTGTGGACAACGTCAGCCAGCGCAGCGACGTCCTGCGCGGTGTAAGGCGTTTCCAGCTCAATGGTGGTTTTTGCCCACTTAGACATCACCAGATGGGTTTCCACCTCCGGCATGTCACGCAGTGCCTGCAATAAAGCCACACCCAGCGGCGCGCCCGTTGCTCCCGTCATTCCTACTATCAATCTCATTCATCACCTCAATAATTTGTTCGTACACGAACATTATAAATAAGCTACTCCAGGATTGTTTTTCTGACAAGATCGTTCGCATACGATCACACGAATGGCTAAAAAATGCCGCGTTAAAATTGAGAGCAATAGCGGCTATCATAGGGAGAGATTTTTTCCGTCGGAGTGTTCATGGAACTAAGACAAGAGGCGTTCCACCTGTTACGTCAGCTTTTTCAACAGCATACCGCGCAGTGGCAACATGCCTTGCCGGAACTGACCAAGCCACAGTATGCGGTGATGCGCTCCATTGCCGAGCATCCGGGCATTGAACAGGTGGCATTGACTGAAGTCGCGGTCAGCACGAAAGCGACCCTGGCGGAGATGCTCAGCCGCATGGAGGCGCGCGGTCTGGTCAAACGCGAGCACGACCCTGCGGATAAGCGCCGTCGCTTTGTCTTCCTGACGCCAGAAGGGGAAGCCCTGCTTGCAGACTGCAAGCCGGTAGGCAATGAAGTTGATGAGGCCTTTTTAGGCCGTCTAAGCAAGGCCGAACGGGAGCAGTTCTCGGCGCTCATCAAAAAGATGATGCACGATTAATTCACGCTGGTGCGCATAAAATCGATAAAGGTGCGTACTTTCGCTGACACATGCCGGGCATCAGGATACACCGCATAGATACCCTGCCGCGCAAAGGTATATTCCGGTAATACCGGGGCCAGTTTTCCAGCATCAAGCGCACCGCGTACCAGCCATTCCGGCAGTAACGCCACCCCACCGCCTGCGAGCGCAAAAGCCATAAGGGCCTGAGCGCTGTCGGCAAACAGGCGCGGCGCTTGTTTTATCTCCAGTATTTCAGGCGCACCGCTGGCATCTCTCACCTGCCAGCGCAGCGGCGAGGCCAGGCGCTCGTGAATAATCCAGTCCGCGTGGGCCAGCTGCGCAAGCGTTTCTATCGGATGGTTAACGAGCCACCCGGGCGTCGCCACAGGGATAATAGAAAAGTGGGAAATCAGCGCGGCGTGGTTGCGCGAATCGGCAAGCGTTCCCAGCCGGATGGCCACGTCAAAGCGCTCCGAGATAAGGTCGGCGTGCAGGGACGACGAAGCATGTCGTACGCGAAGATCCGGGTGCTGCTGGCTAAATCTGGCCAGCAGCGGCACCACCACCTGTGAGCCATACTCGGGCGTAGTGGTGATCCGCAGTTCGCCAGTAAGCCCCGCATGATTCGCACGGACATCATCCTGCAGCCGTTCGGCGTCCTTCAGAAGCGCCACGCTGCGCTGATGAAAAAGCGCGCCCGCCTCGGTTAACGTCAGTCGACGGGTGGAGCGCAGCAGCAGCGTAACGCCCAGCTCATCTTCAAGCTGGCGAATATTGAAGCTGACGACCGCTTTTGTCAGCCCCATCGCCTCGGCGGCCGCCGTAAAACTGCCGGTGTCGGCCACCGCGACAAACATCTGCGTCCGCTGCAGGTTAATCATCATCACGCCCTTTACTGTCAAAATATTTTTGACAGTATATCGCGCTTTGTCAGGTTTATCCGTGATTACCGAGCCGATACGATACGCCACCTCACCGGAGGATCCACCATGACGTATCGCAGCAAAGTCGCCGTTGTTTATCTGCTGGGCTTTTTTCTTGATTTGATCAACATGTTCATTGCCAGCGTCGCGTTCCCGGCAATGGCTCACGCCTTTAACGCCACGCCTTCGGCCCTTACCTGGGTTAGTAACGGGTACATTGCCGGCCTGACGCTGGTGATCCCGTTTAGCAGCGTGCTCACGCGCCGCATCGGGCCCAAGCGCGTCATCCTGCTCTCGCTTTTTCTGTTTAGCGCAGCCTCCGCAGCGGCGGGCCTGTCTGCAACGCTTGAAAGTCTGATCGCCTGGCGAGTGCTTCAGGGCGTGGGAGGAGGCTTACTGATCCCCGTCGGACAGGCGCTGACCTGGCAACAGTATAAGCCTCACGAGCGTGCCAGACTCTCCTCGGCGGTGATGCTGGTCGCGCTGCTTGCCCCGGCCTGCTCCCCGGCTGTCGGCGGCGTGCTGGTGCAGACGCTGGGCTGGCGATGGATCTTTTTCGCTACGCTACCGGTCGCTATCGCGACCTTTGCTCTGGCGTGCCTGTGGCTTAAACACGAAAAACCCACGATGAAAGCGGCCAGACTGCTAAACCTGCCCTTGCTCGCGGACCCGCTTTTACGTTTTTCCATGCTTGTCTATTTATGCGTTCCTGGCGTATTTATTGGGGTGAGCGTCACGGGCATGTTTTATCTTCAGCACGTGGCGAACATGAGCCCAGCCGCAACGGGGATGCTCATGCTGCCGTGGTCCGTGGCATCGTTTATCGCCATCACGGCAACGGGACGTTATTTTAACCGTATCGGTCCCCGGCCGCTGATCGTCATCGGCTGCCTGTTGCAGGCCACGGGTATCCTGCTATTGATTAACATCAGTTCGGCTACGCTGCTGCCTGCCGTTGCGTTTACCCTGATGGGCGCGGGAGGAAGCCTGTGCAGCAGTACGGCTCAGAGCAGCGCGTTTCTGACAACGCGACGGGATGAGATGCCGGATGCCAGCGCGCTGTGGAATCTCAATCGTCAGCTGAGCTTTTTTGCCGGTGCCCTGCTGCTTGCCCAAGTGCTGAACCTGGCTCAGGCGTGGCTGCCACCGCTCGCCGCCTGGCACGGGATGTTTATTTTTGCAGCAGGCATGACCTTGCTGCCTGTACTGTATGTTTTTCGTCTTAACAATTCGCAGGTGCTCACCCAGCTGCGACAGGAGAATTCATGACGCCTTTCGAACACGACATTATCGACCTCCACATTGCGCTTGAAGACTGGTTAGGCAAAGGTGAAGGTGATTCCGACGCCCTGCACGCCCGTTTTCGTCCCGATTTTCTGATGATCCCGCCGGGCGGCGTTCATATCGACTATGACGGCCTTGTCAGCTTTCTGGAAAAACAGCGCGGAAGCCGTCCCGGACTGAAGATCGTCATTGATGAATTAACTACGCGCCAGGCGTGGCCTCACGGCGCGGTACTCCATTACCGGGAGACGCAAACCCGGCCGGACCAGCCCGTTAACGTGCGCTGGTCAACCGCGGTGCTCAATCAGGAAGGCGATCGGATAGTGTGGCGTCTGCTGCACGAGACGGCGACGCAACCGTAACACAAAAGAAAAAGGCCCGTCTCACGACGGGCCTTTTTTGACGAAAGGTTGCTTATTCGCGGAACAGCGCTTCGATATTCAGACCTTGCCCCTGCAGGATTTCACGCAGGCGGCGCAGACCTTCAACCTGAATCTGACGAACACGTTCACGGGTCAGGCCAATTTCGCGGCCGACGTCTTCCAGTGTCGCAGCTTCATACCCCAGTAAACCGAAACGACGTGCCAGCACTTCACGCTGTTTGGCGTTCAGTTCGAACAGCCATTTGACGATGCTCTGTTTCATGTCATCGTCCTGCGTGGTGTCTTCCGGGCCGTTGTCTTTTTCATCGGCCAGGATGTCCAGCAGCGCTTTTTCGGAGTCGCCACCCAGCGGGGTGTCAACGGAGGTAATGCGCTCGTTGAGACGCAGCATACGGCTTACGTCATCAACCGGTTTATCGAGTTGTTCGGCAATTTCTTCTGCGCTTGGCTCGTGGTCCAGCTTATGGGACAACTCGCGCGCGGTGCGCAGATAAACGTTCAACTCTTTGACGATGTGAATCGGCAGGCGGATCGTACGGGTCTGGTTCATAATAGCCCGTTCGATGGTCTGACGAATCCACCAGGTCGCGTAGGTTGAGAAACGGAACCCGCGTTCCGGGTCAAACTTCTCAACTGCGCGGATGAGACCCAGGTTGCCCTCTTCAATCAGATCCAGCAGAGCCAGACCACGATTGCCGTAACGGCGGGCAATTTTCACGACCAGTCGCAGGTTACTTTCAATCATGCGACGACGCGAGGCCACATCACCACGCAAAGCACGACGTGCGAAATAGACTTCTTCTTCGGCCGTTAGCAGTGGGGAGTAACCAATCTCCCCAAGGTAAAGCTGAGTCGCGTCCAGTACACGCTGTGTGGCACCCTGCGATAACAGCTCTTCTTCAGCCAAATCGTTATCACTGGGTTCCTCTTCTACTAAGGCTTTTTCGTCAAAAGCCTCTACTCCGTTCTCATCAAATTCCGCGTCTTCATTTAAATCATGAACTTTCAGCGTATTCTGACTCATAAGGTGGCTCCTACCCGTGATCCCTGAACGAGACACCCTGGCTGGCATGCCCCGTCAAATTATCGCTGCGGCAAGTACTGCAGCGGGTTTACGGATTTCCCCTTGTAACGAATTTCAAAATGCAAGCGTGTAGAACTGGTTCCGGTGCTACCCATGGTAGCGATTTTTTGCCCCGCCTTAACTTCTTGTTGTTCCCGGACCAGCATTGTGTCGTTATGGGCGTAGGCACTCAGGTAATCATCGTTATGTTTGATGATAATAAGATTACCGTAACCGCGCAGAGCGTTACCGGCATACACAACGCGTCCGTCTGCGGTCGCGATGATAGCCTGTCCTTTACTCCCTGCGATATCGATCCCTTTATTTCCCCCTTCGGAGGAAGAGAAGTTTTCGATAACCTTGCCGTCAGTCGGCCAGCGCCATGCAGAAATCGGCGAACTGGAGGTCATACTGCTGGCAGTCGGTTCAGTAGAGCTAACCACAGGTGCCGTAACCGGTGCTGTGACAGCAGTCGCAGTCCCTTTATTATTCGGCAACATTTTGTTAGCAGTCTGATCACCTGAATCCTCAGAATACGTAATTACAGGTTGTGAAGCAACCACCGTGGTGGATTTTTGTGCAGGCTTAACGCTGTTATTCTGCGCCGTCACATCGGCCGCGGAAACGGTGTTGCCAGGGGTCAGCGGCGTGCCCGTCGCGTTACCGACCTGGAGCGTTTGCCCGACTTCCAGACCGTATGGGGCCTGGACGTTATTGCGCTGCGCGAGGTCACGGAAATCGTTCCCGGTGATCCACGCAATGTAGAACAGCGTATCGCCGCGTTTCACGGTATAGGTGCTGCCACCGGTGTAGCTGCCTTTCGGAATGTTCCCATACTGGCGGTTATAGACTATGCGGCCATTTTGGGTCTGAACAGGTTGTTCAACTGGCTGAACCTGCATTGGCTGTGTAACAGGATGTTGCACAGGCTGAATTTGTGGTGTTTTCTGCGGCACAGCCGTCCCCATTTTAGGTGGCGGCGTGATTAACATTCCGCTGGACGTGTTACCGGAGCCGCTGTTTCCGCCGACGGAACTGACGGGCGCAGGCGCGTTGTTAGAACTTGTACAACCTGCCAGCCAGAGCGAAACCAGTGATAATGCCGCAACACGGCTGATGGTGAATTTAGGGCTTCCCGCGCTCATTTATCCCCCAGGAATGTTTTAACTACCAGTGACTTAAAATTTACCGTGATGGCACGAATCTTTCGCGCCACACCATACTCTGAATTTGCCTTAATAACCCTGGATAATTCCGAGTCTCAGGCCAACTCCCCCTTCACCAGAGGCACAAAGCGCACGGCTTCCACGGTGTCGATAATAAACTCGTCGCCGCGCCGGCGAACGCGCTTCAACAGCTGCTGCTCGTCCCCGACAGGCAGAACCAGAATGCCCCCCTCATCCAGCTGCGATAACAGGGCAGCAGGAATTTCAGGCGGGGCCGCCGTCACGATGATGGCGTCAAACGGGGCGCGAGCTTTCCAACCCTGCCATCCATCACCGTGTCGTGTCGAAACATTATGTAAATCAAGTTGTTTCAGGCGACGACGCGCCTGCCACTGTAAACCTTTAATCCGCTCAACGGAGCATACATGGTGCACCAGATGCGCCAGGATCGCAGTCTGATACCCCGACCCGGTGCCAATCTCCAGCACGCGGGAGTCGGGCGTCAGCTCCAGCAGCTCCGTCATCCGCGCTACCATATAAGGCTGCGAAATCGTCTGGCCCTGCCCGATGGGCAGCGCCACGTTTTCCCACGCTTTGTGTTCAAACGCCTCGTCTACAAATTTCTCACGCGGAACCTGAGCAAGTGCTTCAAGCACGTGCTCGTCGCGGATCCCCTGCGCGCGGAGTTGTTCCAGAAGAGTTTGTACACGTTTGTTTACCATTGCGCGTTCACTCCTGCGCGATCCAGCCAGCCCGACACCACATCATGCGCGCTATACGCGGTTAAATCTACGTGCAGCGGGGTAACCGAAACATAGCCTTCTTCTACGGCGGCAAAGTCGGTATCAGGACCCGCATCGCACTTATCGCCAGGAGGGCCAATCCAGTAAAGCGTGTTGCCGCGCGGATCCTGCTGCGGGATCACCTGATCGGCAGGATGTCGGCTTCCGCAACGGGTGACGCGAATGCCTTTAATTTCATCGAGAGGAAGATCCGGCACGTTGATGTTGAGGATGCGCCCGGTACGCAACGGCTCGCGGCCGAGTGCCCGCAGGATCGAACAGGTCACCGCAGCGGCGGTGTCGTAGTGCGTGTAGCCGTTCAACGAGACCGCCAGCGCCGGGAACCCCAGATGGCGCCCTTCCATTGCGGCCGCCACGGTACCGGAGTAAATCACGTCATCGCCGAGGTTAGGCCCGGCGTTAATGCCGGAGACGACGATATCCGGACGCGGACGCATCAGCGCGTTCACGCCCAGAAAAACGCAGTCGGTTGGCGTGCCCATCTGCACGGCAATATCGCCATTTTCAAAGGTAAAGGTGCGAAGCGACGACTCCAGCGTCAGCGAGTTAGACGCTCCACTGCGGTTACGATCGGGTGCCACGACCTGCACATCCGCAAATTCACGGAGGTGTTTCGCCAGGGTCTGAATGCCCGGCGCGTGGATCCCGTCATCGTTACTCAGCAATATTCGCATAATCACCCGAGGTGTTGATAAGTTCCCTGACAACACTGGTGGCAAAGCTACCTGCCGGCAGCCAGAAGCGTAACTCGACGGTTACGTCATCCCACCAGTTCCAGCTTAACTGCTGCGGATAGAGCAGCATTGCGCGGCGTGCCGCGTCGACTTTTTCCCGCACCAGCAAGGATTGCAGTTCTGGCGCATCCGCTACGGCTGCTTGCTCGGCGGCCAGCGCGTCGCCCTGTGTTCCCCAGTCGCCCGTACCGGGCAGCGCGGCGGTAATCATCAGCGCTTTTGCGTCCACGCGCGACTGCAAATCGGCCATTTCTTCGGCCGTTGCCACAAACCAGCTTCCGCGTCCCGCTAATTGTAGCGCATCGCCAACAACAACTTGATTCGCGTCCGGTTTTTTCAGCCTTTCGCTCACAATCTGATTAAACAACGCACTGCGGGCCGCCGACAACCAAAAACTGCGTTTATTCCTGTCCCGCACCGGTGCATCGCTTTGCGCCCAGCGCAGCGCGCCCTGCAGGTTGCTGCCGCCAATACCAAAGCGCTGCGCGCCAAAGTAGTTCGGCACGCCGCGTTCACTGATAGCGTTCAGACGTTTTTCAACGTCTTCGCGGTGGGTCACTTCCCGCAGCACCAGCGTAAAGTCGTTACCCTTCAACGCCCCCAGACGCAGTTTGCGCTTGTGGCGGGCGAATTCCAGTACCTTACAGCCCTCAAGCTCAAATTTGCTTAAATCAGGCATCGTATTACCGGGAACGCGCGCGCAGAGCCACTGTTCAGTGACGGCGTGTTTATCTTTCTGCCCGGCAAAGCTCACTTCGCGGGCATGAATTTTAAGGAATTTTGCCAGCGCGTCGGCCACAAAGCGGGTATTGCAGCCATTTTTCAGAATACGCACCAGGATATGTTCGCCTTCGCCATCCGGCTCAAAGCCCAGATCCTCTACCACGAGGAAGTCTTCAGGGCTGGCTTTCAGCACCCCGTTCCCCTGCGGTTTACCGTGCAGGTATGTCAGGTTGTCGAAGTCTGTCATTTGCTCGCCTTCACCAGCAGCGCCACGGCTTCACAGGCAATCCCTTCGCCGCGCCCGGTAAAGCCCAGCTTCTCGGTCGTCGTCGCTTTGACGTTCACGTCGTCCATGTGGCAGCCCAGATCTTCTGCAATAAACACGCGCATCTGCGGAATGTGCGGCAGCATTTTCGGGGCCTGGGCAATAATCGTCACGTCGACGTTGCCGAGGGTGTAGCCTTTCGCCTGAATGCGACGCCACGCTTCGCGCAGCAGTTCGCGGCTGTCCGCGCCTTTAAATGCCGGGTCGGTGTCCGGGAACAGCTTGCCGATATCACCCAGCGCGGCAGCGCCCAGCAGCGCGTCGGTCAGCGCATGCAGTGCCACGTCGCCATCAGAATGTGCCAGCAGTCCTTTTTCATAAGGAATGCGCACGCCGCCAATGATAATTGGGCCTTCTCCGCCAAAGGCGTGTACATCAAAACCGTGTCCAATTCGCATTATGCCTTCTCCTGATGGGTCGAACGGGTAAGATAGAATTCCGCAAGCTGTAAATCTTCCGGACGCGTCACTTTAATATTATCAGCGCGTCCTTCAACAAGCTCAGGGTGGAAACCGCAATATTCCAGCGCAGAGGCTTCGTCCGTGATGGTCGCACCTTCTTTAAGCGCACGCGTTAAGCAGTCGTGGAGTAATTCGCGGGGGAAAAATTGTGGCGTCAGCGCGTGCCATAAATCGACGCGATCGACGGTGTGGGCGATAGCCTGTTTGCCCGGCTCGGCGCGCTTCATGGTGTCGCGCACCGGCGCGGCCAGAATCCCGCCAACCTTGCTTGTTTCGCTCAGGGCCAGCAGACGCGCTAGGTCGTCCTGATGCAGACACGGACGCGCCGCGTCATGCACCAGCACCCACGGCGCGTTTCCGGCGGCCTGAATGCCCGCCAGCACGGAATCGGCGCGCTCGGCGCCACCGTCAACGACGGTAATCTGTGGATGATTTGCCAGCGGCAGCTGCGCAAAGCGCGCATCGCCAGGGCTGATAGCGATGATCACCCGCGTCACCCGTGGGTGCGCCAGCAGCGCCGCCACGGCGTGCTCGAGGATCGTTTTATCGCCAATAGAGAGGTACTGCTTGGGACATTCTGTCTGCATGCGCCGGCCAAAACCTGCGGCCGGCACCACGGCGCATACGTCCGAAAAAGTTACTGCCATGTCGTAATCCTGGGCCTGATTATCGATTGTTTTGTGCTGAGCCCTGATTGCGTTTAGACGCATCCGGAACCAGACGATAAAAGGTTTCGCCCGGCTTAGTCATACTGAGTTCATTGCGTGCGCGTTCCTCAATCGCCTCTTGCCCGCCATTGAGGTCATCAATTTCAGCAAAGAGTTGATCGTTTCGCGCCTTAAGTTTGGCGTTTGTTGCCTGCTGAGCCGCGACGTCATCGCTCACCCGGCTATAGTCGTGCAGTCCGTTCTTACCGAACCACAGCGAATATTGCAGCCAGATTAGCAAAGCCAGCAACAGCAGCGTTAGTTTACCCATCCTGCCCCCTGAAAAACGGCATCATCATCCCAAGACTTCCCCAGAGCACTACGCCGGGGTAACAGAGATGCCGCAACATCGCGGGCAAATGTACCACATTTTTTCCGCAGAATCGTCCTGCACAATATCGTTACACAGTTGGTTACGGTTTGAATTATGGCTGAAGTTAGCCCATGAGCCACAAAAATAACAGACCAAACATCAGAACCACCGTCACAATCGTGACCACGGTGCTGTACAGGAGCTTACCGTTGAGCAACGAGTGCAGCGCAATGCCGACGACAACCGCCACGGGCATCAGCGCCAGAAAGAAAGGCCAGGTGTAGAGAAAGAAGAACAGCGTGTTACCGCCGTAGATGAGAAACGGGATACCCAGCGCCAGCAACCATGAGACGAAGCCGATGATGGCCCCAGGAAATGACCAGGTCGTTTCGTCGTCGGTCGCGAGCGGCTCCGACCCGGTGGTGGTGATGTAATGTTCACTGTTGCGCATAGCTAATCCTGTGACCGTGACTCATCGTTCGGGAAGACAGCTCCCGAACGATACCGTCTCAGGATCTGATAATATCGTCCCGTCTGAGCAGGTCTAATAATTGGCTTACTAAATTTGTTACCAATTGTTGACCCTCCAGGTGAATTTCAGGCGATTCAGGCGCTTCGTATACCGCGTCAATTCCGGTGAAGTTTTGCAGTTCTCCGGCACGCGCTTTTTTGTACAGCCCTTTCGGGTCGCGCGCTTCGCAAATCTCCAGCGGCGTATCAACAAACACCTCGATAAAGCGATCCTGGCCCACGCGTTCACGCACCATCTGGCGCTCGGCGCGGTGCGGAGAGATAAACGCGGTCAGTACCACCAGCCCGGCGTCCGCCATCAGGCTGGCCACTTCGCCTACCCGGCGGATGTTCTCTTTACGGTCGTCGTCACTAAACCCTAAATCGCTGCACAGGCCGTGACGCACGTTGTCACCATCCAGCAGGTACGTGCTTACGCCCTGCTGATACAGCGCCTCTTCCAGCGCGCCCGCCACCGTTGATTTACCCGAGCCGGACAGCCCGGTAAACCACAGCACAACCCCACGGTGACCGTGGAGCTGTTCGCGCTGGGCGACGGTGACCGGATGAGGATGCCAGACGACGTTCTCATCATGGGCGGCCATTACTTGCCTCCCAGCAGATCGCGCGCGCCCCAGTGCGGGAAGTGTTTACGCACCAGCGCGTTCAGTTCCAGCTCGAAGGCACTGAATTCAGACGTCGCGGCAGACTGTTTAATCGGTTCGCGGACCATACCGGCCCCGACGGTAACGTTGGTCAGCCTGTCGATAAAGATAAGCCCCCCCGTCACCGGGTTCTGCTGATACGGATCCAGCACCAGCGGTTCGTCGAAGGTCAGATCGACCAGACCGATGCCGTTCAGCGGCAGTTCGGTAACCTCACGCTGGGTCAGGTTGTTGATGTCCACCTGGAACTGAATACCGTCCACGCGGGCGCGGGTTTTCTTGCCGGCAATTTTGATGTCGTAGCTCTGGCCCGACGTCAGCGGTTGCTCCGCCATCCACACCACGTCCACGGAAGCCCCCTGTACGGCGGCCAGCGTTTCCTGTGCGTCGACCAGCAGGTCGCCCCGGCTGATATCAATTTCGTCTTTCAGCACCAGCGTTACGGCTTCACCGGCGCCCGCTTCCTGCAGGTCACCGTCGAAGGTGACGATACGGGCGATGGTCGATTCCACGCCGGATGGCAGCACCTTAACGCGCTGGCCGACCTTCACGGAGCCTGACGCGAGGGTACCTGAGAAACCGCGGAAATCGAGGTTAGGACGGTTAACGTACTGCACCGGGAAGCGCATCGGCTGGGTGTCGACCACGCGCTGAATTTCAACGGTTTCCAGCACCTCCAGCAGCGTCGGGCCGCTGTACCACGGCATGTTCGCGCTCTGGGAGGCGACGTTATCCCCTTCCAGCGCCGAGAGCGGCACAAAGCGGATATCCAGGTTGCCCGGCAGCTGCTCGGCAAAGGTCAGGTAGCTCTGGCGGATCTCCTCGAACTTCTCTTCGCTGAAGTTCACCAGATCCATCTTGTTGACCGCCACCACCAGGTGTTTGATCCCCAGCAGCGTGGAGATAAAGCTGTGACGACGGGTCTGATCCAGCACGCCTTTACGCGCGTCCATCAGCAGGATGGCCAGGTCGCAGGTAGAGGCGCCGGTTGCCATGTTACGGGTGTACTGCTCGTGTCCTGGGGTGTCGGCAATAATAAACTTGCGCTTCTCGGTAGAGAAGTAGCGGTAGGCCACGTCGATGGTGATGCCCTGCTCGCGCTCCGCCTGCAGGCCGTCCACCAGCAGGGCCAGGTCGAGTTTTTCACCCTGGGTGCCGTGACGTTTACTGTCGTTATGCAGGGAAGAGAGCTGATCTTCGTAAATCTGGCGCGTATCGTGCAGCAGACGGCCAATCAGGGTACTTTTCCCGTCATCCACGCTGCCGCAGGTCAGAAAACGCAGCAGGCTTTTATGTTGCTGCGCGTGCAGATAGGCTTCCACGCCGCCTTCGTTGGCAATTTGTTGAGCAATAGTGGTGTTCATGGCGGCTCCTTAGAAATAACCCTGACGTTTCTTCAGCTCCATGGAGCCTGCCTGGTCGCGGTCAATCACGCGCCCCTGTCGCTCACTGGTGGTGGACACCAGCATCTCTTCAATGATCTCCGGCAGCGTCTGCGCGCTGGATTCCACCGCGCCGGTCAGCGGCCAGCAGCCGAGGGTGCGGAAACGGACCATCTGTTTCTTGATCACTTCACCCGGCTGCAGGTCGATGCGATCGTCGTCGATCATCATCAGCATGCCGTCGCGCTCCAGCACCGGGCGCTCGGCGGCCAGATACAGCGGAACGATCTCGATGTTTTCCAGATAGATGTACTGCCAGATATCCAGCTCGGTCCAGTTAGAGAGCGGGAAGACGCGAATGCTTTCGCCTTTGTTGATCTGACCATTGTAGTTGTGCCACAGCTCCGGGCGCTGGTTTTTGGGGTCCCAGCGGTGGAAGCGGTCGCGGAAGGAGTAGATACGCTCTTTGGCGCGGGATTTCTCTTCGTCACGGCGCGCGCCGCCAAAAGCAGCGTCAAAACCGTATTTATTCAGCGCCTGCTTCAGCCCTTCGGTTTTCATGATATCGGTATGCTTGGCGCTGCCGTGCACGAATGGGTTAATGCCCATCGCCACCCCTTCCGGGTTTTTATGCACCAGCAGCTCGCAGCCGTAGGCTTTCGCGGTACGGTCGCGAAACTCATACATCTCGCGGAATTTCCAGCCGGTATCCACGTGCAACAGCGGGAACGGCAGCGTGCCCGGATAAAACGCTTTACGCGCCAGATGCAGCATGACGCTGGAATCTTTACCGATGGAGTACATCATCACCGGGTTAGAAAACTCGGCGGCCACTTCGCGGATGATATGGATACTCTCCGCTTCGAGCTGCCGCAGGTGTGTAAGACGTTTTTGGTCCATAACCGTTCCTTAAGCCAAATTTACGACAGAAGAACCAAAGCCTTCTGTATCGGTTGTGTGTTGGAACCAGGCGAGCGTGCTGTGCAGCTGCACCACTTCTCCCACCACGATCAGGGCGGGCATCGGGGCGTCTTTCGCCAGGGTTGCAAGATGTTCCAGGGTGCCCGTCGCAACGTGCTGATCGACGCGCGTGCCGCGAGAAATGACGGCAACGGGCGTCGTCGCCTCGCGACCGTGCTGAATAAGCTGTTCGCTGATATCTGCCGCCTTCATCGTGCCCATGTAAATCGCCAGCGTCTGGCGGCTCTGGGCGAGATGCGACCAGTCGAACGGTGTGCTGTCGGCCTTGTAGTGGCCGGTCACAAAGGTCACGCTCTGGGCGTAATCGCGGTGGGTCAGCGGGATACCGGCGTAGGCCGTTACCGCAGAGGCCGCCGTAATGCCCGGCACCACCTGGAACGGTACACCCGCTTCGGCTGCCGCCTGCAGCTCTTCGCCGCCGCGACCAAAGATAAACGGATCGCCCCCTTTCAGGCGCACCACGGTTTTACCCGCTTTGGCGGCGTCAATCAGCATCTGGTTGGTGTCGTGCTGCGGCACCGAGTGCTCGCCAGCCCGTTTGCCGACGCAGATTTGCTCCGCGTCGCGACGGATCAGCTCGCGCACGCCGTCGGTAACCAGATGGTCGTAAAACACCACGTCCGCGTCCTGCAGCACCTGCAGTCCGCGCAGCGTCAGGAGCCCGGCATCGCCCGGTCCTGCGCCTACCAGAATGATCTCCCCGCCGGTGCTGCCGGGGTTATCCAGTTCGTCTTCAAGAATTTTCTGCGCCGCCGTCTCATTGCCGGCATGCATCAGGCTGGCAAAGCGGCCGCGAAACACGCGTTCCCAGAAGCGACGGCGTTCCGTCACGCTGGTCAGGCGGGTTTTCAGATGGTTGCGCCAGTAGCTGGCTTTTTCCGCCATGCGCCCGAGGCTGGTCGGCAGCAGCGCTTCGATTTTTTCCCGCAGCACGCGCGCCAGCACCGGTGCGGTACCGCCGGAGGAGATCGCCACCAGCAGCGGCGAACGGTCAACGATCGACGGGAAGATAAACGAGCATAAAGGCTGGTCGTCCACCACGTTCACCAGGCGGTAGCGGGCCTGAGCGGCCTCGGAAATCCGCCGGTTCAGGTCGCGATCTTCGGTCGCCGCAATCACCAGCACGACGCTGTCGATTTGGGATTCGTCGAAATCCGCTTCTGCTACTACCCGCACCTGCGCCCCTGCGCGCTGCAGAAACGCAATTTTGCGATCGGCAATTTCACCCGTGCCAACAACCAGCACCGGCTTCTCTTTTATCGCGGCAAATAAGGGCAGATAGTCCACAAGCAACAACTCACTAACAACGAGGAATAGAGGGACTATAGGGGGCGGTTTAGACCGAATGAAATTACGAATTGGAATGAGTAGTTACTCAATGGAATAACGCCGTGAAAAAGCTAATACCAAAAAGTGCTTAACACGCGAAATTTCGGGCATTTAAGAGCAATTCAAATTGTGTATGGACGATCACAGTTTCATACTAAGCGGGTTATTATTTTGCTCAGTTTTTAAGGACTCACTATGTTCTCCGCAACGCGCCACCGTATTGCTGCCCTGGCGCTCGGCGTTTGCTTTATTCTTCCTGCCCAGGCAAAAAACCAACCTTATGGTGAAATCGCCACTATGCAGGCGCGGCATATTGCCACCGTCTTTCCTGGCCGTATGACCGGTTCGCCTGCGGAAATGCTCTCCGCGGACTATCTTCGCCAGCAGTTTGCCGGGATGGGCTACCAGAGCGACATCCGGTCGTTTCACAGCCGCTACGTCTATACCTCACGAAACAAAACGAAAAACTGGCATAACGTGACCGGCAGTACGGTTATCGCGGCGCATGAAGGTACCGCAAAAGAGCAAATTATTATTATGGCGCACCTTGATACCTACGCCCCGATGAGTGACGCCGATACGGATAACAACCTCGGCGGGCTGACGCTGCAGGGCATGGACGACAACGCGGCAGGCCTGGGCGTGATGCTCGAACTGGCCGAGCGGATGAAGGATATTCCAACCCAGTATGGTATCCGTTTCGTGGCCACCAGCGGTGAAGAAGAGGGCAAACTCGGCGCTGAGAATCTCCTTAAACGCATGAGCGCTGAGGAGAAGAAAAATACGCTGCTGGTGATCAACCTCGATAACCTGATCGTCGGCGACAAGCTCTATTTCAACAGCGGGCAAAGTACGCCGGGTACCGTGCGGAAACTGACGCGAGATCGTGCGCTGGCGATTGCCCGCAGCCACGGGGTTTATGCCACCAGCAACCCCGGCGGTAACCCGGATTACCCGCGAGGAACGGGCTGCTGCAACGACGGGGAAGTGTTCGATAAGGCGGGCATTCCGGTGCTGTATGTCGAAGCGACAAACTGGGCATTGGGCAAGAAAGATGGCTATCAGCAGCGGGCTAAATCGAAAGCCTTCCCGGACGGGACAAGCTGGCACAACGTGATGCTGGATAATCAGCAGCACATCGATCGCGCGCTGCCGCAGCGGATTGAACACCGCAGTCGTGATGTGGTGAAGGTGATGCTGCCGCTGGTGAAGGAGCTGGCGAAAGCGGGGAAAGCCTAGTGCTTATTTTCCCCTCACCCCTGCCCTCTCACCAAAGGGGCGAGGGAGAAAAGACGGCTCCGGGCAATCCCCTCTCCCCTTTGGGGAGAGGGTTAGGGTGAGGGGGAGGATAAAGGATCACCCTTCGTGCAGCCCGCACTCGCGCTTCAGCCCAAAGAATCGCGTCTCTTCTTCCGCCATTCCCGGTTCCCATTTGCGCGTGGTGTGGGTGTCACCCACCGACAGATAGCCCTGGTCCCACAGCGGATGGTACTTCAGCCCGTGCTTTTGCAGATACTGATACACCGTCCGGTTATCCCAGTCGATAATCGGCAGCACTTTAAACACCCCGCGCTGGACCGCCAGCACCGGCAAGGTTGCCCGGCTGCCGGACTGCTCGCGGCGCAGGCCAGCAAACCATGTCTGCGCATTGAGCTCTTTCAGCGCCCGGTTCATCGGCTCAACTTTGTTGATCTCATTGTATTTCTCAATGCCCTCAACGCCCAGTTCCCACAGCTTACCGTAGCGCGCCTCCTGCCAGGCCGCGCTTTCCGTCGCGCGGTAAACTTTGAGGTTCAGCTTGAGCTTGTCCGTCAGCTCGTCAATAAACTGGTAGGTTTCCGGGAACAGGTAGCCGGTATCGGTGAGGATCACCGGAATGTCCGGACGGATCTGATTCACCAGATGCAGGCTGACCGCCGCCTGAATACCAAAGCTCGACGACAGCACATAGTCTCCCGGCAGGTTTTCCAGCGCCCACGCCACGCGCCCTTCGGCGTCCAGCTTTTCAAGGTGGGCATTGGTTTCTGCGAGTGCCAGAATGCGTTCGACTTTTGGCAATGCGTTAAGCGCGTTTAGATCGAGTACGGACATAATTACCTCTCGTGGTTACTCCCAGAAATCCCTTGCGGGATCGAGCACCGGGCGAATGATGCCCGCACGCACCGTAAAGTCGCCGAAGCCTTCACCCGCTTCGCGCTCTTTCGCCCAGCGCCCGACAAGCTCGTCGATGGAATCAAGAATTTCCGGCTCGGTGATGTTCTCGCGGAACATACGCGGTATGCGCGTACCGATTCGGTTACCGCCCAGGTGCAGGTTATAACGCCCCGGCGCTTTCCCCACCAGACCCAGCTCGGCCAGCATCGCGCGGCCGCAGCCGTTCGGGCAGCCGGTGACGCGCATAACAATATGCTCGTCCGGAATACCGTGTTTTTCCAGAATCGCTTCTACCTTGTCAGTAAATGACGGCAGGAAACGCTCCGCTTCGGCCATCGCCAGCGGACAGGTCGGGAACGACACGCAGGCCATTGAGTTTTCACGCTGCGGCTTCACCGCATCCATTAACCCGTGATCGCGCGCCAGCTTCTCGATCTTCGCCTTCTGGCTCTCCGGCACGCCGGCAATAATGAGATTCTGGTTAGCGGTAATGCGGAACTCGCCTTTATGGATCTTAGCAATTTCCAGCAGACCGGTTTTCAGCGGACGGCCCGGATAATCCAGAATACGGCCGTTTTCGATAAACAGCGTCAGGTGCCATTTATTATCGATGCCTTTCACCCAGCCGATGCGATCGCCGCGACCGGTGAATTCGTAAGGGCGGATCGGCTCGAATTTGATGCCCGCACGACGCTCCACTTCCGCTTTGAACGTCTCAACGCCCACGCGCTCCAGGGTGTATTTGGTTTTCGCGTTTTTACGGTCTGTACGGTTGCCCCAGTCGCGCTGGGTGGTCACTACCGCTTCCGCCACGGCCAGCGTGTGCTCCAGCGGCAGGAAGCCGAACTCGCTTGCGGTGCGGGCGTAGGTTTTCTTGTTACCGTGCTCAATGGACAGGCCGCCGCCCACCAGCAGGTTAAAGCCAATCAGCTTGCCGTTTTCGGCAATCGCCACGAAGTTCATGTCGTTGGCGTGCAGGTCGATATCGTTCTGCGGTGGAATAACGACCGTGGTTTTAAACTTACGCGGCAGGTAGGTCTGGCCAAGGATCGGCTCTTCGTCGGTGGTGGCGACTTTTTCCTGATCGAGCCAAATCTCTGCGTAGGCGCGCGTGCGCGGCAGCAGGTGCTCGGAGATCTTCTTCGCCCACTCGTACGCTTCGGCATGCAGCTCGGATTCATACGGATTCGAGGTGCAAAGCACGTTACGGTTCATGTCGTTGGCGGTCGCCAGCGCGTCCAGCCCAACGGAGTGCAGCATCTGGTGCACCGGCTTGACGTTCTTCTTCAGAATTCCGTGGAACTGGAAGGTCTGACGGTTAGTCAGACGGATGCTGCCATAGATCGTGTTTTCACCGGCAAACTTGTCGATCGCCTGCCACTGTTTGGTGGTAATCACCCCGCCCGGCAGACGGCAGCGCAGCAGCATCGCGTGACGCGGCTCCAGCTTCTGTTCTGCACGCTCGGCGCGGATGTCGCGGTCGTCCTGCTGGTACATGCCGTGAAAACGGATCAGCAGGAAGTTGTCGCCTTTGAAACCGCCGGTGAGACCGTCATTCAGATCTTCAGCAATGGTGCCGCGCAGATAGTTGCTTTCCAGCTTCATGCGCTCGGCGTCTGTCAGTTTACCTTCGACCACCAGTGGCCCTGGATGTTTTTCGCTCATTAGTAGACATCTCGCTGATAACGGCGCTCAACGCGCAGCTCACTTAAAAATTCATCCGCCGTTTCGGCATCCATACCGCCGAATTCGGCAATCACTTCCAGCAGTGCCTGCTCAACGTCTTTCGCCATACGATTGGCGTCGCCGCAGACATAAATGTGGGCACCGTCATTGATCCAGCGCCACAGCTCTGCGCCCTGTTCGCGCAGTTTGTCTTGTACGTATACTTTTTCTTTCTGGTCGCGGGACCAGGCCAGGTCGATGCGGGTCAGTACGCCTTCTTTCACATAGCGCTGCCACTCAACCTGGTAGAGGAAATCTTCGGTAAAGTGCGGGTTGCCGAAGAAGAGCCAGTTTTTACCCGGCGCTTCATCTGCCGCGCGCTGCTGCATAAAGGCGCGGAACGGCGCAATGCCGGTGCCCGGGCCAATCATGATGACCGGGGTTTCCGGGTTTGCCGGCAGGCGGAAGTTGTCGTTGTGCTCGATAAAGACGCGCACTTCGCCCTCTTCTTCCACGCGGTCCGCCAGGAAGCCTGAGGCCCCACCCGTGCGGGCGCGGCCTTCGATATCGTAGCGCACCACGCCGACGGTAACATGCACTTCACTCTCCACTTCGGCTTGCGAAGAGGCGATAGAGTACAGGCGCGGGGTGAGCGGGCGCAGCAGACCGATCAGCGCATCGGCATCCAGCTGAGCCGGAGAGAAGCGCACCATATCGACAATCGGCGTCGTCGCGGCGTAATGCTGAAGCTTCGCTTTATCGCCCACCAGCGGCAGCAGGGATTCGCTGCGCGTCAAGGTGGCATAGTTTTCGACGATATTCGGGGTGTTCACCGTCAGTTCGAAATGCCACTGCAGCGCCTCTGAAAGCGGCTGGGTTTTGCCGTCAACGGTGACAGGCTCGTCGCCTTTCAGCCACAGCAGCTCAACCAGTTCTTTCACCAGCGCCGGATCGTTCTGATACCAGATACCCAGCGCATCGCCCGGCTGATAGCGCAGGCCCGAGTCGCCCAGATCGATTTCGATATGGCGGACATCTTTTTCCGAGTCGCGGCCGGTAATTTTCTGGTTCACCGACAGGCTCGCCGTCAGCGGCGCCTCTTTGGTGTACGGGCTGGTGTGGATGTCGTTAACAGCACCCGTCGCGGTGAACGCGGCCTGCGCCGACGTCTCTTTCGGCACACGCGCTTTTAACACCTCAACGATGCGTGCACGCCATTCGGCGGCGGCGGCCTGGTATTCGACATCCGCGTCAACGCGGTCCAGCAGGCGCTCCGCGCCCAGCTCCGCCAGCTTGCTGTCGAAGTCTTTACCGGACTGGCAGAAGAATTGATAGGAGGTATCGCCCAGGCCAAACACGGCAAACGCCGTGCCATCCAGCTTCGGCGCTTTTTTCGAGAACAGGAACTTGTGCAGGGCCACCGCTTCTTCAGCGGGTTCACCTTCACCCTGCGTAGAGGCAACCACCACCAGCAGTTTTTCTGACGCGATTTGTTTGAATTTATAATCCCCAGCGTTGACCAGGTTCACGTTCAGTTTGGCGGCCAGCAGGTCGTCACGCAGCGCCTCGGCCACGCGGCGGGCATTGCCCGTCTGCGAGGCGGAAATCAGGGTAATGGCCGGAATTTCAACGGCCGTTACCGGTGCACCCGCCACAGCGCCAGGCTGCTGATTGAGCATTCCCCAGAAATAACCGGAGACCCAGGCAAGCTGAGTGGGAGAAAAATCAGAGGTGGCAGCCTGAAGGCGCGCCAGTTGCTCCGGGTTCAGGGGAAGCAAATTTGAAGGTGGGGCCTGTGTTGTCATGCGTCGTTATGTTCCAGTAGCCAAGCGGACTTTAAGCGAATAAATCCAAACTGAAGATAAGGTTAACGGCGAGGATAATAACAATTAAAGAAGGGATGGAAATAATAAATAACCAAATGGACTAACCTGTTTTGGTTGTCATGCTTAGCGATAAAACCGATTAAATAACATTATGAAATAAAAGAACAAATAGCGATAAACACCCTGAATACGAGGCGGTTGCCGCTCAGAGCCGTTTTAGTTAATGCTAAAAATTGTGCTTTCCGGTACTATGCGGCGGTTTTTTCCGCATTACTGAGAGCGATCATGTCCACCACACTGTTTAAAGATTTCACCTTCGAAGCCGCCCACCACCTTCCGCATGTCCCAGAAGGACATAAATGCGGCCGTCTGCACGGGCATTCGTTCATGGTGCGTCTTGAGATCACCGGTGAAGTTGATCCGCATACCGGTTGGATCATGGATTTTGCCGAGCTGAAGGCGGCGTTTAAGCCGACCTACGATCGTCTGGATCACTACTACCTGAATGAGATCCCGGGCCTTGAAAACCCGACCAGTGAAGTGCTGGCAAAATGGATTTGGGATCAGATGAAGCCGCTGGTACCGCTGCTGAGCGCGGTGATGATCAAAGAGACCTGCACGGCAGGCTGCGTGTATCGCGGAGAGTGATGCTTGCCGGGTGGCGCTGACGCTTGCCCGGCCTACAAGAGCATCGAACCATAGGCCCGGTAAGCGCTCGCGCCACCGGGCTTTTTTTATGCAATATTCAGATACTTGTGCGTCTGCATCGACAGGCGCCAGTTGCGCGCAATACAGGTTTCAATGCACAGGCGCGTCGCGTCATCTTTCTGGCTGATCGGCTGAAGCGCAATGACGCGCTGCTTTTCATCCGTCAGCGTGGCCAGCAGTTCATCCAGCGCTTCGATATCACGCACGCGCCCTACCGGGTGCTTAATCTCATCCGCGCGTTCCAGCGCCTGAGACAGCACGTCATACCCGCCGCGCATATTCACTTTTGGCGATACCGTCACCCAGGTCGTGTGTGAACAGCGCACTTCATGGGTGCCGCTGGTTTCAATCTGGCAGCTGTAGCCGTTCTTTTCGAGCAGCTCGGTCAGCGGAGTCAGATCATGGATGCAGGGTTCACCGCCGGTGATCACAACGTGGCGCGCCATCCAGCCCTGACGACCAATAATGGCCAGCAGATCTTCGGAACTGCCCGCGCCCCACTTATCGCTCTCTTTGGTTTTCGCCAGAATGCTAAACAGCGACACTTCCCGATCTGCGAGCTTATCCCACGTATGTTTGGTATCACACCAGGCACAGCCAACCGGGCATCCCTGTAAACGAATGAAAATAGCGGGAACGCCGGTAAAGTAACCCTCGCCTTGCAGGGTCTGGAACATCTCGTTAATCGGGTACTGCATAGTCATCTCAGTAAAGGGGATAAACGATAAGTATCGCAGATCCCCGCCGGATGGTCATGCTCCATCGGTGCTTTGCGCGCCAATCGCCGCCATAAACCGTTCCGTGATTTGCTGTGGGCGGGTGATCGCACCGCCGACGACGACCGTATGCGCGCCCAGCGCCAGGCATCTGGCCGCGCGTTCAGGCGTATCCACGTTGCCTTCGGCAACCACGGGAACCGTCACGGCCGCCAGCACCGCTTTCAGGAACGTGCAGTCGTTGTCAGGCAATGTATGACCCTCGGTTTCCGCCGTGTAGCCGTAAAGCGTGGTGCCGACGCAGTCAAAGCCCAGCGCCTGCGCCGTCACGGCTTCGTCCACGGAGGAGATATCCGCCATCAGCAGCACCGCGGGATAGCGTGAGCGGATGCGCGAGACCAGCGTTTCCAGGGATTCTCCGCCGGGACGCTCCCGCGCCGTCGCATCAAGCGCAATGATTTCCGGAGAGACGCTCATGAGCTCATCCACCTCTTTCATCGTGGCGGTGATAAACACCTCGCTTTCCGGGTAATCCCGTTTGATGATGCCGATGACCGGCAAAGAGACCTGCTGCTTAATGGCCTCGATATCTACCACGCTGTTGGCACGAATTGCAGCGGCCCCGCCCTGCGCCGCCGCCAGCGCCATCCGCGACATAATAAACGGGCTATGCAGCGGTTCATTCTCCAGCGCCTGACAGGAGACGACCAGTTTTCCCTTCAGGTTATCCAGTACAGTTTTCATTACGATAAGATCTCTTCCACTTCGTTTTTGATAATCGTGACGTGCGGGCCATAAATGACCTGAACACCGTTACCGCGCACGATAACGCCGCGCGCCCCGGTGGCTTTCAGCGCCGCGTCATTCACCTTGCTGCCGTCCTTCACCGTGACGCGAAGACGCGTGGCGCAGCAGTCCACCTCGTCCAGATTGTCTTTTCCGCCCAATCCGGCGATTACCGCAACGGCGCGCTCGCTCTGCGAGAAGGTCACTTCATTGGTCATCGCCTCCTTTTCCCGACCCGGCGTAGCAAAATCAAAGCGGTTAATCAGGTAGCGGAAGGTGAAGTAGTAAAGGAAGAACCACGGCACGCCGACCAGCGGAACGAACATCCAGTTGGTTTTGGCCTCCCCCTGCAAAATGCCGAACAGCACGAAGTCGATAAAACCGCCGGAGAAGGTTTGCCCGATGGTGATATGCAGCATGTGTGCAAGCATGAATGCCAGCCCATCAAACAGCGCATGAATGACGTAAAGCACCGGTGCAATAAACAGGAACGAGAATTCGATAGGCTCGGTAATCCCGGTCAGGAACGAGGTTAACGCGGCAGAAAGCAGCAGTCCGGCAACGCGCTTTTTGTTCTCGGGTTTTGCCGTGTGGTACATCGCCAGGCACGCGCCGAGCAGGCCAAACATCATCGTAATAAAGCGCCCGGACATGAAGCGTGACGTGCCTTCGTAAAACTGACGCGTGGTAGGATCGGCCAGTTGGGCGAAGAAGATCCGCTGCGTGCCTTCCACCAGATGACCGTTGACGATTTCACTGCCGCCAAGCGCGGTGGTCCAGAACGGCAGATAGAAGATGTGGTGCAAACCAAACGGGCCCAGCATGCGGAGAATAAAGCCGTACAGCAGGGTGCCCAGATAGCCGGTGGCATCCACCAGCCCGCCCAGACCAAAAATCAGCTTCTGGAAATGCGGCCAGACCACGGTCATGAGCGCACCGACGAGGATCGCCGCCAGCGAGCTGATAATAGGAACAAAGCGCGAGCCGCCAAAGAATCCGAGGAACTGCGGAAGCGCTATTTTATTAAACCGATGATGGAGCGTGCAGGTCACCAGACCAATCACCACGCCGCCAAACACGCCGGTTTCCAGCGTCTGAATGCCCAGCGTCATGCCCTGCCCCACGGCGCCCGGGTTGTCGTGCGCCAGTTTGCCAGTGAGGATCAGCAGCGCGTTAATGGTGGCATTCATCACCAGAAACGCGAGTAATGCCGCCAGTCCGGCCGTACCCTTATCGCTTTTTGCCAGCCCTACGGCCACCCCAACGGCAAACAGCACCGAGAGGTTCGCAAACACAATGGATCCTGCGCTGCTCATGATGGTGAAAATGGCCTGAAGCCAGCCCACGTCTAAAAACGGATAAGCCGCCAGCGTATTGGGATTCGATAACGCGCCGCCTATCCCCAGCAGCAGACCCGCCGCAGGCAACACGGCAATCGGCAACATAAAGGATTTGCCAAAGCGCTGCGCTTTTTCAAACCATCCCCCTGAAGAAGCCCCACTGAATATTTGCATCATTTTTTCATCCCCCCATTAAACGATGAAAATTTTTACCATATAAATATTTAATAGTGAAAATTATCATCAAAAACCAGGGCGACGATCATACTTTTTCAAAATGACTGGCATCTTTCCCCCGCTTTCCGCCACACTAGTCGCAGAGAAACGCATTAAGGATCGAGCATGTCAGACCATGAAAACCTGCTGCTGAAGCTACGCCAGGAGGCTTCCGGGTACAGCCCAACACAACAAAAACTCGGTGAATTTGTCCTCAGCGATCCTGCCCGGGTGCTCTACCTGACGATCACCGAGCTGGCGCGCGAGAGCCACACCAGCGAGGCCAGCGTCACGCGTCTTTGCCGCACGCTGGGCTGCAAAGGCTATAACGAATTTAAAATGGCGCTTGCGCTGGATATTCAGCAGGGCCAGCCCGCGCGTCAGGCGGGAGATGAGATTGATAACGTCGTGGATGAGTCGGTGCAGGCTTTGCAGGATACCGCCAGACTCCTCGACCGCACGCTGCTTGAAAAGGCGGCGCTGGCGCTGCACCAGGCACAATCCGTGCAAATTTATGGCGTCGCGGCCAGCGCGATCCTTGGGGAGTATCTACACTACAAGCTGTTGCGTCTGGGCAAACCCGCACAGCTGTTTAGCGATATGCACCGCGCGGCCATGAATGCGACAACGCTTTCGAAAGAGACGCTGGTTGTGGCCATCTCCAGTTCGGGTTCAACGCGGGATTTACTCCACGTGGTGAAGCTTGCCCGCAAGCGCGGCATTAAGGTTCTGGCACTCAGCAATACGCCCCGCAGCCCGCTGGCGTCTCTGAGCGACATGCAGCTGGTGGCTGCCAAACCAGAGGGCCCCCTTAGCGCAGGTGCACTCAATGCTAAGGTTGGGGTGATGCTGCTGGTCGAGCTGCTGACCACGTCCATGATTGCGCTGGATGGTCATTACGGCGACGTTAGCCAACAAACAGCCAGCGCTACGCTTCCTCTGTTACTCTAAAAATCCTTCGCAGGCTAAATAAAATAGCCTGCGATTTATGCCGTCTGATTTTAGTTAAGTGGCGTTTAAATCATTTATTTGATAAATGTTTGGTGTAACAAATTATTATATTTATTACATTTTGAATTAAGTTTACCGTTCGGGAAAGCCTCTATAAAAAACATTAAATTCAATAAGTTAAAATTTAAATTTTAATAGAGTGAATTTTTACCCTTCCGCTAATGTCCAAAATATCCGCCCGATTTCCTTTCCTTAAAATAAGCTTAAGATGCTGTCGGTTTCGGCGATTTATTATTTAAATGCCGTTTACTTTTGCGCGCCTACAATCCGCCTCATCAATCATAATGAGACGGTATTAATGAAGATGTTATTGATTACAGGCGTGACCGGATTTCTGGGCGGTGCAGTTCTTGAAAAAATCCTGACCAACGATCAATCCGTAGAACTCCTTTTGCTCGCGCGTGCCGGCGATCCGCAGAGCGGGCTGGAGCGCGTGCTGGAGAATATGCGCAAGTTCAACGTTCCTGAGGACAAACTGGCCTCCCTGACGGTGGATAATATCCTGATTGGCGACCTCAGCCAGCCTGAAGCCTTCCTGAACGATCCCCGTCTGGATCGGGTCACGCATGTCGTGAACTGTGCAGCCGTCGCCTCATTTGGTAACAACCCGCTGATCTGGAAGGTCAACGTTGAAGGTACGCTCGCGCTGGCGCGCCGTATGGAGCAGGTCACAGGACTGCAGCGTTTCCTCCACGTCGGCACCGCGATGTCATGCACGCCGGAGCAGGATTCCCTGGTCGCCGAAAGCGCCGAATTCAGAGAGAATGCGGAACACCTGGTGGAATACACGTTTTCGAAGTCAACCATCGAACAGCTGATGCGCCAGGAGTGTCCGAACCTGCCGCTGCTCATCGCCCGTCCGTCCATCGTCGTCGGCCATACCCGTCACGGCTGCACACCGTCGAGCAGCATTTTCTGGGTCTTTAGCATGGGCCTGATGCTGCAGAAGTTTATGTGCTCAATGGAAGACCGGATCGACGTTGTTCCGGTGGATTATTGCGCCGACGCGATGTTAATGCTGCTCAACAGCAATGCTCGTCCGGGAGAAGTGGTACACATTTCTGCGGGAGAAGAGAACAGCGTTCGCTTTGCGGATATCGATCAGGCAATGGCGCAGGCGCTGGAGAAAGCCCCCGTCGGTGATAAGTATGCGCAGGTCAGCTACGAAACGCTGGTCAGAATGCGTCGCGAGCTGAAACATATTTTTGGGCCGTGCAACGAACGTCTGATGCTGAAAGCCATGCGGTTATACGGTGCGTTTGCCACGCTTAACGTTCGCTTCAGCAACGATAAGCTGCTGAGCATGGGGATGCCGAAGCCACCCCGGTTTACGGATTATATCGCCCGCTGCGTGCAAACCACTCAGGGGCTGACCATTCCGGAGCAGATGGCGGTTGATTTTAAATAGCCAAAAAAAAATGCCAGTCATTCGACTGGCATTTTCGTTTTAAGGCTTAGGCTATTATGCCTGGCCTTTGATCTCTTTACGACCGTTGTATGGTGCTTTTTCGCCCAGCGCTTCTTCGATACGAATCAGCTGGTTGTATTTAGCAACACGGTCAGAACGGCTCATAGAACCAGTTTTGATCTGGCCTGCAGCGGTACCCACAGCCAGGTCGGCAATGGTAGCGTCTTCAGTTTCGCCAGAACGGTGAGAGATAACAGCGGTGTAGCCAGCGTCTTTCGCCATTTTGATCGCAGCCAGAGTTTCGGTCAGGGAACCGATCTGGTTGAATTTGATCAGGATGGAGTTAACGATGCCTTTCTCGATGCCTTCTTTCAGGATCTTGGTGTTGGTTACGAACAGGTCGTCACCAACCAGCTGGATTTTGTCGCCCAGTACTTTAGTCTGGTATGCGAAGCCAGCCCAGTCAGACTCGTCCAGACCGTCTTCGATAGACACGATTGGGTACTGTTTGGTCAGGTCTTCCAGGAAGTGAGTGAACTCTTCGGAGGTGAACGCTTTGTTGCCTTCGCCAGCCAGAACGTATTTACCGTCTTTGTAGAATTCAGATGCTGCACAGTCCATCGCCAGGGTGATGTCTTTGCCCAGCTCGTAGCCTGCAGCTTTTACTGCTTCTGCGATAACAGCCAGTGCTTCTGCGTTAGAACCCAGGTTTGGCGCATAGCCACCTTCGTCACCAACAGCCGTGTTCATACCTTTGGCTTTCAGAACTTTAGCCAGGTTGTGGAACACTTCAGAACCCATACGTACCGCTTCTTTCAGGGATTTCGCGCCAACTGGCTGAATCATGAATTCCTGAATATCAACGTTGTTGTCTGCGTGCTCACCACCGTTGATGATGTTCATCATTGGTACAGGCATGGAGTATTTGCCTGGGGTGCCGTTCAGTTCAGCGATGTGCTCGAACAGTGGCATACCTTTAGCAGCCGCAGCCGCTTTGGCGTTCGCCAGGGAAACTGCCAGGATTGCGTTCGCACCGAAGTTAGATTTGTTTTCAGTACCGTCCAGATCGATCATGATCTTGTCGATGCCAGCCTGGTCTTTGGCGTCTTTGCCAATGATTGCCTGAGCAATAGGACCGTTTACAGCGCCAACCGCTTTCAGTACGCCTTTACCCAGGAAGCGAGATTTGTCGCCATCGCGCAGTTCCAGCGCTTCGCGGGAACCGGTAGAAGCACCTGATGGAGCAGCAGCCATACCAACGAAACCACCTTCCAGGTGAACTTCGGCTTCAACGGTCGGGTTACCACGGGAGTCGATGATTTCACGACCGATGACTTTAACGATTTTGGACATTAGATTTTCCTCAGTACAAGTTAAACTAAAACTCCAGACAAACAACGCGTACCAAAGGTACGCGTTGCCGTTCTAACTTTTTTTACTTCGCCTGACGCTTCTGGTAGTCGCTGGCGGCCTTCACGAAGCCTGCAAACAGCGGATGCCCGTCGCGTGGCGTTGAAG
Organism: Enterobacter sp. NFIX59; assembly: GCF_900113755.1. Classification (NCBI taxonomy): domain Bacteria; kingdom Pseudomonadati; phylum Pseudomonadota; class Gammaproteobacteria; order Enterobacterales; family Enterobacteriaceae; genus Enterobacter; species Enterobacter sp. NFIX59. The sequence goes on from NZ_FOQN01000002.1 coordinate 211,453, forward strand.
TAAATTCCGGGTGGAACTGGCAGGCGACAAACCACGGATGGTTTGGCACTTCAATGATCTCGACTAACTGATCATCCCCGGAGCGTCCCGCAACACGCAGGCCCGCGGCTTCAATAGGTTTCAACAACATGTTGTTGACTTCATAGCGGTGACGATGGCGCTCGGTGATGACCGGCTCGCCATACAGCTTGCGAACCACGCTATCGTCAGTCAGCTGGCAGGCCTGTGCGCCAAGACGCATGGTGCCACCCAGATCGCTCTTCTCGGTACGGACTTCGACATTACCTTCTTCGTCACGCCATTCAGTGATAAGCGCCACCACAGGGTACTTACAGTCTGGCACAAATTCCGTAGAGTTCGCGTTTTCCATTCCCGCTACGTTGCGCGCAAATTCGATCAGCGCAACCTGCATACCCAGGCAGATGCCGAGGTAGGGAATATTGTTTTCACGCGCATAGCGCGCGGTAGCGATCTTGCCTTCTACACCGCGGTAGCCGAAGCCGCCAGGGATAAGGATAGCATCCAGATCTTTCAGGATTTCAACGCCACGCGTTTCAACATCCTGCGAATCAATCAGCTTGATGTTCACAGAGACACGGTTCTTCAGACCACCGTGTTTCAGCGCTTCGATCACTGACTTATAGGCATCCGGCAGTTCAATGTACTTGCCGACCATACCGATAGTCACTTCGCCTGCCGGGTTGGCTTCTTCATAAATAACCTGTTCCCATTCAGACAGGTTAGCTTCCGGACAGTTCAAGCTGAATCGTTTACAAATATAATCGTCCAGGCCCTGCGATTTCAACAGGCCCGGGATTTTATAAATGGAATCGACATCTTTCATTGAAATAACGGCTTTTTCAGGCACGTTACAGAACAATGCAATTTTCGCACGTTCGTTCGCCGGCACCGCACGATCGGAACGGCAAACCAGGATGTCTGGCTGAATACCAATGGAGAGCAGCTCTTTAACAGAGTGCTGGGTCGGTTTGGTTTTCACTTCACCTGCAGCGGCCATGTATGGCACCAGGGTCAGGTGCATGAACAGCGCGTTTTCACGGCCAATATCTACCGCCAGCTGACGAATCGCTTCCAGGAATGGCAGAGATTCGATATCACCCACGGTACCGCCGATTTCAACCAGCACCACGTCGTGGCCTTCGCCACCCGCAACAATGCGTTCTTTGATGGCGTTAGTGATGTGCGGGATAACCTGAACGGTGGCACCCAGATAATCACCACGACGCTCTTTACGCAGAACGTCGGAGTAGATACGGCCAGTCGTGAAGTTGTTACGACGGGTCATTTTGGTGCGGATGAAACGCTCGTAGTGGCCAAGATCCAGATCGGTTTCAGCGCCGTCTTCAGTAACGAACACTTCCCCGTGTTGGATTGGGCTCATGGTGCCCGGATCGACGTTGATGTACGGATCCAGTTTCATCATGGTCACATTGAGGCCACGGGCTTCAAGAATGGCTGCGAGGGAGGCTGCGGCAATGCCTTTACCCAGAGAGGATACGACCCCGCCGGTCACAAAAATATAGTTCGTTGTCATGCTGAACCTGAGAAGTTAGGGTGAAACGATGGAATAACCAGGACGGGAAAGTAGTATACCCGAACACGGCGAGCGCCACAAACTTTCATTCTCCGTCTCCATTCCAGGCCATGACAAACATAAGGAGTGAGAAAATAGCCCCTTTTGGGTAAATGTTTTTGACGCAAATCAAGCGCTTGTCATTTAAAAAATCACACAAATTGCGCTTGATCGCAAAATTTCGTTAGAGATCAGATTCCTGGCGCTTTACTTCCTGCCAGACTTCTTCCATCGCTTCGAGGTCAATACCGCTCATTTCCAGGCCTCGCAAAGCGACAATCCGCTCAACTTCGCGAAAGCGGCGTTCGAATTTCAGGTTGGCTTTTTGCAGGGCGGTTTCCGCTTTTACACCCAGGTGGCGAGAAAGATTGACGGTCGCAAACAGCAGGTCGCCCATCTCTTCCTCAAGCTTTGCTTCATCCACCACCGCCTGCTGCGCTTCGTGCATGACTTCATCAATCTCTTCGTGCACTTTATCCAGCACCGGGCCGAGGGAGGTCCAGTCAAAACCGACGGCGGAGCAGCGTTTCTGGATTTTATGCGCGCGCATCAGCGCGGGCAGGCTCAGCGGAATATCATCCAGCGCCGAGTGCTGAGATTTTTCCGCCCGCTCGGCGCTTTTGATCTGCTCCCAGCGGGCCAGCACCTCGGCGCTGTTCCCTGCGGTGGCATCGCCAAAAATATGGGGATGACGGCGCTCAAGCTTGTCGCTGATGGCAGTGCAGATATCGTCAAAGTTAAAGCGCCCTTCTTCCTGCGCCATCTGCGCGTAAAACACCACCTGGAACAGCAGATCGCCCAGCTCGCCGCGCAGGTCGTCAAAATCTTCACGGGAAATGGCGTCCAGCACCTCGTAGGTCTCTTCAAGGGTGTACGGGGCGATGGTGGCGAAAGTCTGCTCTTTGTCCCACGGGCAGCCGTTTTCCGGGTCGCGCAGGCGTTTCATGATGCCGAGCAGGCGGTCGATTTGAGTCATAGTACTGTCCTGATGAAAAAATGCCGGGTGGCGGCGTTGCCTTACCCGGCCTACGTAAGAGGATGTTTAACCGCCGTGCAGACGACGCGCGTCAATCACATCCGGCACCTGGTTCAGCTTGCCGAGCACGCGGCCCAGCACCTGCAGGTTGTAGATTTCGATGGTCATATCGATGGTGGCAAGCTGCTCGCGGGTATCGCTGCGGCTGGCAACACCCAGCACGTTGACCTTCTCGTTGGCGAGAATGGTCGTGATGTCGCGCAGCAGGCCGCTGCGGTCGTTGGCGGTAACGCGCACCACCAGCGAGTAGCCGGCGGAATAGCTCTCACCCCAGACCGCTTCCACGATGCGCTCCGGCGCATGCGACTGAAGCTCGGCAAGCTGGTCGCAGTCGGAACGGTGAATCGAAATCCCGCGCCCCTGGGTGATAAAGCCGACGATATCGTCGCCCGGAATAGGCTGGCAGCAGCGGGCAATGTGGTGCATCAGATTGCCCACGCCCTCGACCACCACGCGGCCATTGTCTTTGCTGCGCTGCTGCGGCGCGTAGGTTTTCTGCTGCAGCTGCTTCAGCGCCGCCGCGTCCTGCTCTGCCGCACTTGGCTTATTGAACTGCGCCTGCAGGAAGTTCACCATCTGATTCAGACGGATATCACCGCCGCCGATCGCCGCTAACAGCTCGTCAAGCTCGTTGAAGTTGTAGCGCGGCAGCAGGAATTTCTCCGCCTCTTTCAGGCTTATCCCGATATGCTCCAGCTCGTCGTCGAGGATCTGACGACCGGCAAGGATGTTCTTGTCACGATCCTGTTTACGGAACCAGGCGTGAATTTTCGAGCGTCCGCGGCTGGTGGTGACATATCCCAGGTTCGGGTTAAGCCAGTCCCGGCTCGGGTTGGGCTGCTTCTGGGTAATGATTTCAATCTGGTCACCCATCTGCAGCTGATAGGTGAACGGTACGATTCGTCCGCCGATTTTCGCCCCGATGCAGCGGTGCCCCACATCGCTGTGGATGTGGTAGGCAAAATCGAGCGGCGTAGAGCCCGCAGGCAGGTCGACAACGTCCCCTTTCGGGGTAAAGACATAGACCCGGTCATCAAAGACCTGGCTGCGCACTTCGTCGAGCATCTCGCCGGAGTCGGCCATCTCTTCCTGCCACGCAATCAGCTTGCGCAGCCAGGCAATGCGGTCTTCGTGGCCTGAACGCGCCCCGCCGGACGTGCCTTCTTTGTATTTCCAGTGCGCGGCGACGCCCAGCTCGGCGTCCTCGTGCATCTGTTTGGTGCGGATCTGAATCTCGACCGTTTTGCCGCCTGGGCCAAGCACCACGGTATGGATAGACTGATAGCCGTTCGGTTTGGGGTTGGCGACATAGTCATCGAACTCATCGGGCAGATGACGGAAGTGAGTGTGCACTATCCCCAGCGCGGCGTAGCAGTCCTGCAGACGCTCCGCCACGATACGCACGGCGCGCACGTCAAACAGCTCGTCAAAGGCGAGGTGTTTCTTCTGCATTTTGCGCCAGATGCTGTAGATATGCTTAGGCCGCCCGTAGACTTCGGCGCGCACGTTCTCTTCTTTCATCGACTGGCGCAAGCCACCGACAAATTCCTCGATATAGTGCTCGCGGTCGATGCGGCGCTCGTGCAGGAGTTTGGCAATACGTTTATATTCCGCCGGGTGCAGATAGCGGAAGCAGTAATCTTCCAGCTCCCATTTCAGCTGACCAATCCCTAAGCGGTTCGCCAGCGGCGCATAGATGTTTGTACACTCTTTGGCGGCGAGCACGCGCTCGTCTTCCGGCGCATCCTTCACCTCGCGCAGGTGGGCAATACGCTCGGCCAGCTTGATGACCACGCAGCGGAAATCATCCACCATGGCCAGCAGCATCCGGCGAACGTTATCAACCTGTTCCGAGGAGACGGAATCGGTGTGCGCGGCTTTGAGCTGGCGGATAGCCGCCATATCGCGCACGCCGTGGATCAGCGCGACGACGGATTTCCCGACGCTGTCGCGCAGCACGTCCTCGCTGACCACGTCCGCATCCGCGAGAGGGAACAGCAGCGCGGCCTGCAGCGTTTCGATATCCATGTTCAGCATGGACAGGATTTCAACCATCTCCACACCGCGCCACAGGAGAAGATCGGCGTCGGGATGCCCCTGCGTGGTGCGCAGACAATAGGCCCAGGTTTCGGTTAAGCGTTCACACGACTGCTGGCTGGAAATTCCCAGACTTGCGATCCATTTTTGTGGGTCAAACTCCCCAGCTTTATTGAGATGTGCACTTCTTACCGCAACCATTGTCCTCTCCTTTAGGGACCAGGGCCTGTCGAAGTCGACAAGCCAAACAAATTAGATGTGCTCGAACAACACCATCGATTCCAGATGACCAGTGTGCGGGAACATGTCCAGCATTGCCAGACGCTGAATCTGGTAACCCGCGCTAATTAATGCCTCACTGTCCCGGGCAAGCGTTGCCGGGTTACAGGAAACATAGACCACACGCTTTGGCGCGAGTTTAATAATATGTGCCATCACACCAGGGGCACCGGCACGCGCCGGGTCAAGCAGGATTTTATCAAAGCCCTGTTTTGCCCACGGCTGTTGGGTGACATCTTCCTCAAGATTTTGATGAAAGAATGTCACATTTTGCAAGCCGTTCTGCTGTGCGTTCTCCTGCCCTTTCGCCACCAGCGCCTCAACGCCTTCCACGCCGACGACGCTGGCCGCTTTTCGCGCCAGCGGCAGCGTGAAGTTGCCCATTCCGCAGAACAGATCGAGCACCCGATCGCTTTTCTGAACATCCAGCCACGCCAGCGCTTTCTCAACCATCTGCTGGTTAACACCGTCATTCACCTGAATGAAATCCCGCGGGCTGAACGTTAAGCGTAGTCCGTTTGACGCATACCAGGGCACCTCACCGGTAACCTGCTCAAGTATCTCGCTTTGTGGTGCAAGGAAAAGCGCCAGGTCGTGTGAATGCGAAAAGCGTTCCAGTTTTTCGCGATCTTTTTTCGACAACGGCGCGGTATGGCGCAGGACCATCAGCGGCCCATTGTTGGCCATGACCAGTTCGACATGCCCGAGATGGCGAATGCCGTCCAGCCCGGAGAGGCAGGTGCGCACATCCGGAAGCAATGCCTCAAGATGGGGCACCAAAATGGGGCACTGCTTCACATCAACGATGTCGCTGGAGCCGGCCTTGCGAAACCCCATCTCCAGCCGATCCGTTTTTGGCTGATAGCTGAGGCTCAGGCGTGCGCGCCGACGATAGCCCCAGGGCTCATCGGCGAGAATTTCATTAACGTCATGTTTAAGCAGACGCGCCAGCGCGCGGCTTTTGCTTTTTTGCTGTAATTCTGTGCTCGCGTGCTGTTGCTGGCAGCCCCCACAAACGCCAAAATGTGGGCAGCGGGGATTCACGCGCTCCGGGCTATCGTTGAGGCGACGCTTAACCTGCCCGCGCGCGAACTGGCGTTTATCTTCCGTCAGCGTAATTTCTGCTCGTTCTGTTGGCAGTAAACCTGTTATAAACAGAGCCTTACCATTGTGACGTGCCACTCCCTGACCAAACGGATCGAGGTCCGTGGCTTCAACAGTGATGATTTGACGCGTCGTCACGCGTCGCTTTGCAGAGTAGAATTGCGCCATCGCCGAGATTTTTCTCACATAAACATAATTATCTTAATTGTCCCATAACGGAACGCCATGACCAACTACAGCCTGCGCGCGCGCATGATGATTTTGATCCTCGCCCCCACCGTTCTCATCGGTTTGCTGCTGAGTATCTTCTTTGTGGTGCACCGCTATAACGATTTGCAGCGACAGCTGGAGGATGCAGGCGCCAGCATTATCGAACCGCTTGCCGTTTCCAGCGAGTACGGCATGAACCTGCAAAACCGCGAATCCATTGGGCAGTTAATCAGCGTACTCCACCGGCGCCACTCGGACATCGTACGCGCCATTTCCGTTTACGACGAACATAACCGCCTGTTTGTCACCTCGAATTTTCATCTCGATCCGGCGGCCCTGAAGATCCCGGACGGTACGCCGTTCCCGCGCCACCTCACCGTATTGCGGCGCGGCGATATCATGATCCTGCGCACGCCGATCATGTCGGAAAGCTATTCACCCGATGAGTCTGCGCAATCTGACGCCAAATCCAGCAATAATATGCTGGGATATGTGGCGCTGGAGCTGGATCTCAAGTCGGTCCGGCTACAGCAGTACAAAGAAATCTTCATCTCTGGCGTGATGATGCTGTTCTGCATCGGCATTGCGCTGATCTTCGGCTGGCGCCTGATGCGCGACGTGACGGGCCCCATCCGTAACATGGTTAACACGGTTGACCGCATCCGCCGGGGGCAGCTCGACAGCCGGGTGGAAGGGTTTATGCTGGGCGAGCTGGATATGCTGAAGAACGGCATCAACTCGATGGCGATGTCGCTGGCGGCGTACCACGAAGAGATGCAGCACAACGTTGACCAGGCGACGTCCGACCTGCGCGAAACGCTGGAGCAGATGGAGATCCAGAACGTTGAGCTGGATCTGGCGAAAAAGCGCGCTCAGGAAGCGGCACGTATTAAGTCGGAATTCCTGGCCAATATGTCGCACGAGCTGCGTACGCCGCTCAATGGCGTGATCGGCTTCACCCGCCTGACCCTGAAAAGCGAGCTCAACCCGACTCAGCGCGATCACCTGCACACCATTGAGCGCTCGGCCAACAACCTGCTGGCGATCATCAACGACGTGCTGGACTTCTCCAAGCTGGAAGCGGGCAAACTTATCCTGGAAAGTATTCCGTTCCCGCTGCGCAGTACGCTCGATGAGGTGGTGACGCTGCTCGCGCACTCGTCGCACGACAAAGGCCTTGAGCTGACGCTCAACATTAAAAACGACGTGCCGGATAACGTCATTGGCGATCCGCTGCGTCTGCAGCAGGTCATTACTAACCTTGTCGGGAATGCCATTAAATTCACCGAAAGCGGTAACATCGACATTCTGGTAGAAAAACGCTCGATCAGCAGCAATAAGGTGCAGATTGAAGTCCAGATCCGCGATACCGGCATCGGGATTCCGGAGCGCGACCAGTCGCGTCTGTTCCAGGCGTTCCGTCAGGCGGATGCCAGTATCTCCCGCCGTCATGGCGGCACCGGTCTGGGGCTGGTGATCACCCAGCGTCTGGTGAACGAGATGGGCGGCGATATCTCTTTCCACAGCCAGCCAAATCGCGGTTCAACCTTCTGGTTCCACATTAATCTGGACCTCAATCCAAACGTATTGACCGATGGCCCGGTGACGGACTGCCTGAAAGGCAAGCGTCTGGCCTACGTCGAACCTAACGCGGCGGCAGCACAGTGCGCGCTCGACATTTTAAGCACCACGCCGCTGGAGGTGGTCTACAGCCCAACCTTCTCCGCTCTGGCCGTTGAGCATTACGACATCCTGCTGATGGGGATCCCGGTCACCTTCACCGGCGAGCTGACCATGCAGCAGGAGCGACTGGCGAAAGCCGCGTCGATGACCGACTACCTGCTGCTGGCGCTGCCTTGCCACGCGCAGCTCAATGCAGAAGAGTTGAAAAATGACGGGGCCGCCGCGTGTCTGCTGAAACCGCTCACCGCGACCCGCCTGCTGCCCGCGCTCACGGAGTATTGCCGTCTCAGCCAGCATGCCCTCCCGATGATTGACGATGAGCAAAAATTGCCGATGAGCGTCATGGCGGTGGATGATAATCCGGCCAACCTGAAGCTCATTGGCGCATTGCTTGAAGACCAGGTTCAGCACGTTGAGCTGTGCACCAGCGGCGCGCAGGCGGTTGAACAGGCTAAGCAGATGCAGTTCGATTTAATCCTGATGGATATTCAGATGCCGGGCATGGATGGCATTCGGGCCTGCGAGCTGATCCACCAGCTGCCGCATCAGCAACAAACGCCAGTCATTGCAGTCACCGCACACGCAATGGCCGGTCAAAAAGAGAAGCTGCTGAGCGCCGGAATGAATGACTATCTGGCGAAGCCAATCGATGAAGAGAAACTTCATAACCTGCTGTTACGCTATAAGCCGGGTCATATTGGCGGGACGTATACGGTATCCAGCGAGCCGGTTGAAATAACCGTCAACCAGAACGCGACCCTTGACTGGCAGCTTGCTCTGCGCCAGGCGGCAGGTAAACCCGATCTGGCCCGCGAAATGCTGCAAATGCTGGTCGCGTTTCTGCCGGAAATTCGCAATAAGGTGGAAGAGCAGCTGGTGGGTGAAAACCCGGAAGATCTGCTGGAAGCAATCCACAAGCTGCACGGTAGCTGCGGGTACAGCGGCGTACCGCGGCTGAAAAACCTCTGCCAGCTGCTGGAGCAGCAGCTGCGTGCCGGTACGCCGGAATCGGAGCTTGAACCGGAGTTCCTGGAGCTGCTGGATGAAATGGATAACGTGACGCGGGAAGCGATGAAGGTGTTGGGGAGCTGAGGTAGAAGCCCGGTGGCGGCTTCGCCTTACCGGACCTACGATTGCGGGTGCGGGTGCGGCCTGATGCCCTCACCCCGCCCCTCTCCCACGGGGAGAGGGAGAACTACATCCCCTGCCCGACTTTCAGCACCGCCGCGATATTCCTTGCGGCCATCCTGACGTTCTCGCCGGCATTTTCCAGCGCATCTTCCAGCGAGCAGATGGTGTAGATCACGCTAAACACCGCATCAATGCCGTGATCGTGAACCACACCAACGTCCGCCGTCAGGCTGCCTGCAATGCCGATGACGGGTTTGTTAAAGCGTTTTGCCACTTTCGCCACGCCCACCGGGACTTTGCCGTGGATCGTCTGGCTGTCGATGCGACCTTCTCCCGTGATCACCAGATCCGCATCGGCTACCTGATCGGCCAGGTGTAGCGCATCGGTCACGATCTCGATGCCCTGGCGCAGCTGCGCGCCGCAAAAGGCGTACAGCGCGGCCCCCATGCCACCCGCCGCGCCTCCTCCAGCAAGGTTTAGCACATCGATATCCAGATCCCGGGCAATCACGCTCGCATAGTGCGCCAGCGCGTTGTCTAGGGTAACGATCATCTCGGGAGTGGCCCCCTTTTGCGGGCCAAATACGGCTGACGCGCCATCCTTTCCGGTAAGCGGATTCGTCACATCACAGGCGACTTCTATCCGGCATTCTGCCAGACGTCTGTCCAGCCCGCTCAGGTCGATACGCGCGAGTTTTCCCAGCTCGCCCCCGCCTTGCCCAAGAGGCTGTTCGCTGGCGTCGAGCAATCTAGCGCCCAGCGCCTGCACCATCCCTGCGCCGCCGTCATTGGTGGCGCTGCCGCCAATGCCAATGATGATATGCTTAACGCCCGCATTCAGCGCGTGACGAATCAGTTCGCCCGTGCCCCAGGAGGTGGTTTTCAGCGGATTACGCTGCGAAGGCGCAACCAGCTCCAGGCCGCTTGCCGCCGCCATTTCAATAAAGGCACTCTGCTCGTCACCGGATAAGCCATAAAACCCGTCCACGCGCTCACCCAGCGGGCCGGTTACCGGAACATGTACAATGCGTCCCTGCGTTGCCGCGATCATCGCCTCAACCGTCCCTTCGCCACCGTCCGCGACCGGCAGTTTGACGTAAACCGCCTCGGGAAAGATCTCGCGAAAACCACGTTCTATCGCTGTCGCAACCTCAAGCGCACTCAAACTTTCCTTATACGAGTCCGGTGCGATAACAATTTTCATAAGCCATCCTTACGCATAGTCGTTACGTTAAGCATACACCACGTAAAAGACCGCTCATGGGAGCGGTCCCAATGCGTTTATCGTACCATGCACGGGCGTTTATTGTCGAATGTCCAGTCCGGGATCAGATACTGCATCGCCATCGCGTCGTCGCGCGCGCCCAGACCGTGTTTCTGATACAGCTCATGGGCCTTCATGACCTGATCCATATCCAGCTCAACCCCCAGCCCCGGGGTGGAAGGCACCTGCACCATGCCACCTTTGATCTCAAACGGCTGCTTAGTCAGACGCTGGTTACCTTCCTGCCAGATCCAGTGGGTGTCGATAGCGGTAATCGTCCCCGGCGCGGCGGCGGCGACGTGAGTGAACATCGCCAGAGAGATATCGAAGTGGTTGTTAGAGTGCGAGCCCCAGGTCAGGCCAAACTCATGGCACATCTGCGCCACGCGCACCGACCCCTGCATCGTCCAGAAGTGCGGGTCCGCCAGCGGAATATCAACAGACTGCAATGACAGGGTGTGTCCCATCTGACGCCAGTCGGTCGCAATCATATTGGTCGCGGTCGGCAGTCCCGTAGCGCGACGGAATTCCGCCATCACTTCACGTCCTGAGAAGCCTTGCTCTGCCCCACACGGATCTTCCGCATACGCCAGCACACCTTTCAGCTGTTTACCGATCGCAATGGCCTCATTAAGCGACCATGCGCCGTTCGGATCCAGCGTCACGCGCGCCTGCGGGAAGCGTTTTGCCAGCGCGGTCACGGCTTCCGCCTCTTCCTCACCGGCCAGCACGCCGCCCTTCAGTTTGAAATCATTGAAGCCATATTTTTCATAAGCGGCTTCCGCCAGGCGCACCACCGCATCCGGAGTCATCGCCTCGTCGTGGCGGAGCCGGTACCAGTCGCATTGTTCGTCCGGCTGGCCCTGGTACGGCAAAGGCGTCAGCTTGCGGTCGCCAACAAAGAACAGATAGCCCAGCATTTCCACTTCGCTGCGCTGCTGACCCTCGCCCAGCAGCGACGCAACGTTGACGCCCAGATGCTGACCCAGCAGATCCAACAGGGCGGATTCAATCCCGGTCACCACGTGAATGGTGGTGCGCAGATCGAAGGTCTGCAGGCCACGCCCACCGGCATCGCGATCGGCAAAGGTGTTGCGCACAGTGTTGAGGACATTTTTGTACTCACCCAGCGTTTTGCCCACCACCAGCGGAATGGCATCTTCCAGCGTCTGGCGGATCTTCTCCCCGCCCGGAATTTCGCCCACGCCCGTATGGCCGGAATTGTCTTTGATAATGACAATGTTGCGGGTAAAGAATGGCGCATGCGCGCCGCTCAGGTTCATCAACATGCTGTCATGGCCCGCAACCGGAACGATCTGCATGGCGGTAACTACAGGGGTAGAAAAAGTACTCATCGTTCAATCCTTTTATCAGTGACGTCCGAAAACAGGGCGCTTACGGTCAAATGTCCAGCCGGGAATAAGGTACTGCATCGGGCCCGCGTCGTTACGCGCGCCGCCCGGCAATTTTTTATACGCCTCATGGGCTTTATGGATCTGATCCCAGTCAATCTCCACGCCCAGGCCCGGCGCATCCGGTACGGCAATTTTGCCCTCTATGATTTCCAGCGGATTTTTCGTCAGGCGGGCTTCCCCTTCCTGCCAAATCCAGTGGGTGTCGATGGCGGTCGGGTTACCCGGCGCCGCCGCGCCAACGTGGGTAAACATCGCCAGCGAAATATCAAAGTGATTGTTCGAGTGACAGCCCCAAGTCAGCCCCCAGTCGTCGCACAGCTGCGCCACGCGCACTGCGCCTGAAAGCGTCCAGAAGTGCGGATCCGCCAGCGGTATGTCGACGGCGTTTAGCATCACCGCGTGACCCATTTCGCGCCAGTTGGTAGCAATCATATTGGTCGCGACAGGCAGCCCGGTGGCGCGACGGAACTCAGCCATGACTTCACGGCCCGAAAAACCCTGCTCCGCGCCGCAGGGATCTTCCGCATAGGTCAGGACATCCCCTAGCCCTTTGCACAGGCTAATCGCTTCATCCAGCAGCCATGCGCCGTTGGGATCGACGGTGATCCGTGCATCCGGAAAGCGCTTTTTCAGCGCCCGGGCCGTGTCAATCTCCTGCTCGCCGGGCAGCACGCCGCCCTTCAGCTTGAAATCCTTAAAGCCGTAGCGATCCTGCGCCGCCTCGGCCAGCCGCACCACCGCGTCGCTGGAGAGCGCTTCCTGATGGCGCAGCTGATACCAGTCGTGGTCGCCCGCGGTTCGGGCCAGATAGGGGAGATCGGTTTTATTGCGATCGCCAACGTAGAACAGATAGCCCAGCACGGTGACCGCATCGCGCTGTTTACCGGGCCCCAGCAGCTCGCAGACCGGGACATTGAGCGCCTTACCCAGTAAATCGAGCAGGGCGGCCTCCAGGGCGGCGACCGCGTTGACGCGCAGTTCAAACGTCCAGGCACCTTTACCGAACGTCTCAAAGTCTGCCGACTGATTGCCCTTATGCACTCGCTGAACCACCTTGTTCAGACGGGCCACTTCCTGGCCCACGACCTGCGGAATGGCATTGACCAGCGTCTGGTAAATCACCTCTCCGCCAGGGGCCTCGCCCACGCCGGTATTTCCTGCGCTGTCTTTCAGTACGACGATATTACGGGTAAACCAGGCGTTATGCGCACCGCCAATATTGAGCAGCATGCTGTCCTGCCCGGCCACCGGGATGACCTTCATCTCCGTGACGATTGGACTCGATTGCGTTGTCATCAGCCACGCTCCGCAACAGGTTTAAGTTCGACGCGTTTGATATCCCCCACCAGCACCAGGTAACTCAATACCGCCACCAGCGCATGCACACCCACGTAGATCAGCGCACCGTTGAACGATCCGGTGGTGCCGACGATGTAACCGATCGCGATGGGCGTAACAATCCCGGAGATGTTGCCGAACATGTTGAACAGACCGCCGCTCAGGCCGCTGATCTCTTTCGGGGCAGTATCCGCCATCACCGCCCAGCCCAGCGCGCCAATGCCTTTGCCGAAGAAGGCCATCGCCATAAAGCCGATGATCATCCACTCGGCATTGACGTAGTTACAGAACACCATGGTCATGGAGAGCAGCATGCCGAGCACGATAGGCGTTTTACGCGCGATGTTCAGTGACCCCGTGCGGCGCATCAGCCAGTCGGAAATCACCCCGCCGAGCACGCCCCCCACGAAACCGCAGATTGCCGGGACCGAGGCGACGAATCCCGCTTTCAGAATCGACATACCACGGGCCTGAACCAGATATACCGGGAACCAGGTGATGAAAAAGTAGGTTAAGGCGTTGATACAATACTGGCCCAGATAGATGCCGATCATCATGCGCGAACCGACGAGCTGCCTGATCTGCGCCCATTTCTGGCTGAACGGGACTTTCGCCGTCGAGGATTTCTGATCCATGTTGATCAGCGCGCCGCCTTCCGCGATGTACTCCAGCTCCTTTTTGTTTACGCCAGGATGCTGGTTGGGTTCGTGGATCACTTTCAGCCAGATAAAGCTGATGACGATCCCAAGCCCACCCATAAAGAAGAAGACGTGCGACCAGCCCACCTCATGGGTCAGCCAGCCCATGATTGGCGCGAAGATCACCGTTGCGAAGTACTGTGCGGAGTTGAAAATCGCCACCGCCGTCCCCCTCTCCTGCGCCGGGAACCAGGCAGCGACAATGCGGCTGTTGCCCGGGAAGGAAGGCGCTTCCGCTAAGCCCACCAGGAAGCGCAGCGTGAAGAGTGCCACGATAATGCCGAAGCCGCTGAAGATATCGACGAAGCCCTGCAGCAGGGTAAAGGCAGACCAGATAAAGATGGACCAGAAATAGACGCGTTTAGATCCAAAACGGTCCAGCAGCCAGCCGCCAGGAATTTGCCCGATGACGTAGGCCCATGAGAATGCGGAGAAAACGTAACCCATACCCACGGGATCAAGGCCGATATCTTTTGCCATTTCCGAACCGGCAATCGACAGCGTGGCGCGGTCACCATAGTTAAAGGACGTGACGATAAACAGCATCACCACTATCCAGTAGCGGGCGTTGGTGCGCTTTTCAGCGCTGCTCGCCGCGTGGCTTAATGTACTCATTGTTGCACTCCTGAAACATAGCTTTCGCCAGGTTCATTCTGTACAGCACCGGTAGGGTAATCAGAATGAGATTTGTTTTGTCGTTTTGGTACGGCCTGAAGCCGTTTTATCGTGACCAGGAAAGTATATGAAGGAGTGCCTCTTCACCTCACCGTGCAGAAACACAGTATTTAAGGGTGTATGAGAGCTTGTTTATGGCATAAGCCCAGGATAGTGGAAGGTGGTTCACGGAAATGACGTTTGGTGCGGGGTGTACTGCCGGGTGGCGGCTGCGCCTGACCCGGCCTACCATTGGTATAGCGCAGGGTTATTTAAGCAGCGTTGCCCAGTGCTCGACCCATGGGTTTGATTCGCTTTCTGGCTCCGGGTGCTCACCCGCATCAATCAGCAGCATCTCGCCGACGCGCTGGGCACTCTGCTCCTGCAGGAGCGCATCGAACTGCTTGCCACCGCCGCAGAAGTTGGCGTAAGAGCTGTCGCCCAGGGCAATGATGCCGTAGTGCACGTCCGGCTGATAGCCAAGCTGGTCTTTAATGCCCTGGAACAGCGGCACGATGCTGTCCGGCAGATCGCCCTGCCCGGTGGTGGAGGTCACCACCAGAATGTATTTGTCTTTATACTTTTCCCAGTCTGCCAGCTCCGGGTCTTCATAGACCGTGGCTTTATGGCCCAGGCTTACCAGAATCGCCTCAGCCTCTTCCGCGACCAGCAGCGAATTGCCGTACATTGTGCCGACAAAAATGCCTACTTCAGCCATGATATTTTCCCATAATGAATGCGTTTACTGTTCATCCTGAACGTTGCCCGATACAAACTCAACCCTTTCATTTTCGGGGAGTTGTCCCAGCCAGCCAAACTGTGACAGCGCCTGCATCCAGACATCGTCCAGCCCCGCGCGGATAGTCAGCGGTTCGCCGGTAAACGGGTGCGTCATGCTGAGCTCGCTCGCGTGCAGCATCAGACGATGGCAGCCAAAGTGTTCGGCCGCGCTGCGGTTCTGGCGCAAATCACCGTGTTTGCTGTCGCCAATAATCGGGTGGCGCAGATGTGCAAGATGGCGTCGCAGCTGGTGCTTACGCCCGGTTTTGGGCAGAAGCTCAACCAGGCTGTAGCGCGTGGTCGGAAATTTGCTGGTGGCCACCGGCATTTCCGTCGTCGCCATGCTGCGATAATCCGTCACCGCAGGCTGCGGACCTTTGTCATCGCGGGCAAATTTATCGGCAATTTTGTCCAGCTCCTCCACCAGCGGGTAGTCCAGGGTGGCGGACTCGGTCAGCCAGCCACGCACGATCGCGTGGTAGCGCTTCTGGATCTGGTGCTGTTCAAACTGCTGCGCCAGCAGACGGCCAGCTTCGCTGGACAGCCCCATCAGCAGCACGCCGGAGGTCGGTCTGTCGAGACGATGGGCGGTAAAAACATGCTGACCAATCTGGTCGCGAACGGTCTGCATCACCACCACTTTCTCGTCGCGATCCAGCCAGCTGCGGTGCACCAGCCAGCCTGACGGTTTATTCACCGCCACCAGCCACTCGTCCTGATAGAGGATCTCAAGCGTCATGCATCTTCACCGGCAAACAGGGCATCCAGTTTTTCCAGTTCGACCAGCATCACGTCACGCGCAGGGTGCGTCGCCTCGAGCGCCATTTCATAGTAGGGAGAGACAGCAAACGCCTGCGGCAGCGGGTGACCGCCCTCAAGCAGGGCGTGCATGCGCGGAATTAACACCCACTGCAGCCACTCAAACGGGGCCAGCGTATCCAGGCAGAAGGGCTGGGTGCTCGCGAACGCTTCTGGCTGCGGCGCGGTCTCCTGCCACAGCTGATGTTGGCGCAAAAGGGCTTCGATGGCGTGCAACTGAGCACGAACGCTATCGTGTTGCGTCATAGTAACCTCAACTGAAAAAGTGAACGGCGCGCAGCATAGCATTGCGGAAGACAGAAATAAAAAAAGGGAGCACTGTAAAAACAGTGCTCCCGGTTCGTTCCGCAGCATTCCAGCTACAATTCGTGCTCCCTGCTCATCCGTGACAACTTTTCCTGAAGCCCGAAGGCCTGGTCATCCGTAAACCGATGCATCCTGCACACATCTTCCTGACGTGTTTGTTTCATCCTGAAACGTCCTGGCCTTCCAGACCCACCGACCATCCTGACCGGCTCTCGTTCTCCTTCCTGGAGGTGTCCCTTACGCATCCTGCGTAATCCACTTCGCTTCATCCTGAAGCCTTCCTGCAGCGCCATCCTGACGAGTCCTGAGTGAGATACGCCATCATCCTGATGTTCGTTTCTCGTGTCGGCATCCTGTCGACGGAGATAGAATCCGCTATTCCGCTTCGTCTTACAACCCACCCTTTCGGGTGTGTAAGCCGTAAGAAATCCCTAAAAAAGGTGCAATAAACCCGTAATCTATTGAAAAACAGAGTAATATTAATCTGAACTAAATGAGGTAATACTGAATGTTCCAGCGATCTCTCACAAACCTTGTAAGAGATCTCTCACACGCGCTATAGCATCATGGATTACAGAAGTGGCTCAAGTCGGGTGAGGAAATCCGCAAGAGAGGGGGCGAGAGTCTCGCGATTGCGGGTACCGATAGTCTCTTTAACCACTTCACCTGACAGGTTACAGACGGATAACACATCCAGTTCACTGTCCAGCGTAGCAATAAAGAGCGTCGGAGAAAGCTTAAGGCGCTTTTGCGTGACCAGATGACCAATCAGGTTTTCCTGAACACGCTGCAGATCGTCTCCGCTCCAGGTCTGCAACAGCATCAGCGTGATATCAGCAAAGCGCGCGGGCATATCCCCTGCGAACTGCGTGGTATAAAACGCATGAACCGCTGGTTGTACCACAATGTCCATTGCCCGTTCAACCGCATTTACATTTTGCTCGCCGGTATTGGGCTTCGGCTGCCAGATAACGTAATCCTCAAGCGAAGAGATAATGCACGGCGAGGGTACGCCATATAAATCAGCACTTTGCGGCCACGAGCCCTGCTTTTCATGCCATGCGTCGCAATAGCGGGTCGTGAAGGTAGTGAGGGCATTTGCAGTTTCGATGTCCACCGATTTCTCTCTTCTTGTCAGACAGGATAAACTCAGCCCATAAGTGTACCTGTAAAGTGGCTATGAAACATGTCTTACGAAAATCATCAGGCGTTAACCGGCTTAACGCTGGGTAAATCGACCGATTACCGCGATACCTACGATGCAAGCCTGCTGCAGGGCGTACCGCGCAGCCTGAATCGCGATCCTTTGGGTCTGCATGCGGACGCATTGCCGTTTGTCGGCGGTGATATCTGGACGCTGTACGAACTCTCCTGGCTCAACGCACGCGGTCTGCCGCAGGTGGCGGTGGGCCACGTCGAGCTGGATTACGCCAGCGTTAATCTCGTCGAGTCCAAAAGCTTTAAGCTGTATCTCAACAGTTTTAACCAGACAAAATTCAACAGCTGGGACGACGTTCAGCACACCCTGGAACGTGACTTAAGCGCCTGCGCGCAGGGTAAGGTAAGCGTTTCACTGTATCGCCTGCACGAGCTGGAAGGGCAGCCTGTCGCCCACTTCAACGGGACCTGCATCGACGATCAGGATATTGAGGTGGAGAATTATGAATTCAGCGCCGATTACCTCGAAAACGCGGCGAGCGGAAAAGTGGTCGAAGAGACGCTGGTCAGCCATCTGCTGAAATCCAACTGCCTGATCACCCACCAGCCGGACTGGGGCTCGGTGCAGATCCAGTACCGCGGCCCAAAAATCGACCGGGAAAAATTGCTGCGCTACCTGGTGTCGTTCCGCCATCACAACGAATTCCACGAGCAGTGCGTGGAGCGCATCTTTAGCGATATTCAGCGTTTTTGTCAGCCGGAGAAGCTGAGCGTTTACGCGCGCTACACCCGCCGCGGCGGTCTGGACATTAACCCGTGGCGCACCAACACCGATTTTGTGCCGGCGACGGGACGGCTGGTGCGTCAGTAATATAAATATTTTCACAATATGCGCGGTATCTTCCGCGCTTTAGGTTGTGAAACGTCACGCGCCAGGGCTATTGTAATCAACAGGGAAAGACGATAATCGTCCCGTAAGGAGCTCACTTGATTACACATATTAGCCCGCTTGGCTCAATGGATATGTTGTCGCAGCTGGAAGTGGACATGCTTAAGCGCACGGCCAGCAGCGATCTTTATCAACTGTTTCGTAACTGTTCACTTGCCGTACTGAACTCCGGAAGCCTGACAGATAACAGTAAAGAACTGCTGTCCCGCTTCGAAAGCTTTGATATCAACGTGCTGCGCCGCGAGCGTGGCGTGAAGCTTGAAGTCATCAACCCGCCGGAAGAGGCCTTTGTCGACGGGCGCATCATTCGTTCACTTCAGGCTAACCTGTTTGCCGTGCTGCGTGACATCCTGTTTGTTAACGGGCAGATCCACAACGCAGGCCGTTTCCAGCATCTCGACCTGGAAAGCTCGGTCCATATTACCAACCTGGTGTTCTCCATTTTGCGTAACGCCCGTGCCCTGCACGTTGGCGAAGCGCCGAACATGGTCGTGTGCTGGGGCGGTCACTCCATTAACGAAACCGAATACCTTTATGCCCGTCGGGTGGGCACCCAGCTTGGCCTGCGCGAGCTGAACATCTGTACCGGCTGCGGTCCGGGTGCGATGGAAGCGCCAATGAAAGGTGCGGCGGTTGGGCACGCGCAGCAGCGTTATAAAGAGGGACGTTTCATCGGCATGACCGAGCCGTCAATTATCGCCGCTGAGCCACCTAACCCGCTGGTTAATGAGCTGATTATCATGCCGGATATCGAGAAACGTCTTGAGGCGTTTGTCCGTATCGCCCACGGCATTATCATCTTCCCGGGCGGCGTCGGGACAGCGGAGGAGCTGCTCTACCTGCTGGGTATTCTGATGAACCCGGCCAACAAAGATCAGGTTCTGCCGCTGATCCTGACCGGGCCAAAAGAGAGCGCCGACTACTTCCGCGTGCTGGACGAGTTTATCGTGCACACGCTGGGTGAAGCCGCGCGTCGTCACTATCGCATCATCATCGACGATGCCGCAGAAGTGGCCCGCCAGATGAAGAAAGCAATGCCATTGGTGAAAGAAAACCGTCGCGATACCGGTGATGCGTACAGCTTTAACTGGTCAATCCGAATTGCGCCGGACCTGCAGATCCCGTTCGAGCCTTCACACGAGAACATGGCGAACCTGAAACTCTACCCGGATCAGCCGGTGGAAGTTCTGGCCGCCGATCTGCGTCGCGCCTTCTCCGGTATTGTGGCGGGCAACGTCAAAGAGGTGGGCATCCGCGCCATTGAACAGTACGGTCCGTACAAGATCCACGGCGATCCGGAGATGATGCGCCGCATGGATGACATGCTGCAGGGCTTTGTCGCCCAGCACCGCATGAAGCTGCCGGGCTCTGCCTATATTCCTTGCTACGAAATCTGCACCTGACGCTTAGCGATATCTCATCAAAGCCGGGTCGCCCTGTTGCGCGTCCCGGCTTTTTTTATTCCTGATGTAATTCATAGGCATCACTTATATCTTTTACAAAGTTGTCACATACGCAAACGATTACCTGCATTTTGCAACCGTAAATTATCAGCCTTAATCCAAATTACCTGCCAGAAAATACTAAAAACCCATTTCTTTACAGCGAAAGACACCTATATCACGGGGCGGTCTTTCAGCGCACATGTCGTTGGTGGTAGCCTTCGCGCCCGTAAATTCTCTTTGATGTTTTTTTAACAGATAAATGGTCTAAAGATGCCCACATCATAAGTGGATTATTGCATTTGGGATCACGATCACTGATAGATTCATAACTAGAATGTATCTTTCCGCCCGCCAATAGTTACGGGCAAAAATTATTAAAAAACCGTCACTGAACGAATTTCATATTACCGTCAGGCACTTTTTCATCGGATTTGACTAAAAACCTGACAATTCGCTTCCTCCAGGAGATACAGATGGAAACCACTCAAACCAGCACCGTTGCTTCGATTGAATCCCGAAGTGGTTGGCGCAAAACGGATACCATGTGGATGCTTGGCCTTTACGGCACAGCAATCGGCGCTGGTGTACTGTTCCTTCCTATCAACGCAGGCGTCGGCGGTCTGATCCCGCTGATCATTATGGCTATCATTGCTTTCCCGATGACCTTCTTTGCACACCGCGGTCTGACCCGCTTCGTGCTGTCCGGTAAAAACCCGGGCGAAGACATCACTGAAGTGGTTGAAGAGCATTTCGGCGTTGGCGCAGGTAAATTGATTACCCTGCTCTACTTCTTCGCGATTTACCCTATTCTGCTGGTCTACAGCGTGGCGATCACTAACACCGTTGAAAGCTTCATGATGCACCAGCTGCACATGACGCCGCCGCCGCGTGCGATTCTGTCTCTGATCCTGATTGTGGGCATGATGACCATCGTGCGCTTCGGTGAGCAGATGATTGTGAAAGCAATGAGCGTACTGGTCTTCCCGTTCGTTATTGCTCTGATGGTGCTGGCTTGCTACCTGATCCCACAGTGGAACGGTGCAGCGCTGGAAACCCTGTCCCTGAGCAGCGCATCGGCAACCGGTAACGGCCTGCTGATGACACTCTGGCTGGCGATTCCGGTAATGGTGTTCTCTTTCAACCACTCCCCAATCATCTCCTCTTTCGCTGTTGCGAAACGTGAAGAGTACGGTAATGGTGCAGAGAAGAAGTGCTCCAGCATCCTGGCACGCGCTCACATCATGATGGTACTGACCGTTATGTTCTTCGTCTTCAGCTGCGTACTGAGCCTCTCCCCGGCGGACCTGGCGGCAGCGAAAGAGCAGAACATCTCTATTCTGTCTTACCTGGCAAACCACTTTAACGCACCTGTCATTGCGTGGATGGCACCTATCATCGCGATTATCGCCATCACCAAATCCTTCCTGGGCCACTACCTCGGCGCACGTGAAGGCTTCAACGGTATGGTGATTAAATCTCTGCGCGGTAAAGGCAAGAGCATTGAAATCAACAAGCTGAACAAAATCACTGCACTGTTCATGCTGCTCACCACCTGGGCGGTAGCAACGCTGAACCCAAGCATCCTGGGCATGATTGAAACCCTGGGCGGCCCGGTCATCGCGATGATTCTGTTCCTGATGCCGATGTACGCGATTCAGAAAGTCCCTGCTATGCGCAAGTACAGCGGTCATGTGAGCAACGTCTTTGTGGTTATCATGGGTCTTATCGCAATCTCTGCGATCTTCTACTCCCTGTACACCATGTTCTGATTATCACCCGCGCCGTCTTCGGACGGCGCACTCCTCCCTCTCTGACTGAAAGCAATGGACGCATCATGATTAGCGTATTCGATATTTTCAAAATCGGTATTGGTCCTTCCAGCTCTCACACCGTCGGACCAATGAAAGCCGGTAAGCAGTTCACGGATGACTTGATTGCACGCGGCATCTTGCATGACGTTACACGCGTGGTTGTCGATGTATACGGCTCGCTTTCCCTGACCGGGAAAGGCCACCATACCGATATCGCCATTATCATGGGCCTGGCGGGAAACCTGCCGGATACCGTTGATATTGATGCGATCCCTGGCTTCATCCAGGATGTGAATACCCACGGTCGCCTGCTGCTGGCGAACGGTGAGCATGAGGTTGAATTCCCGGTTGACCACTGCATGAATTTCCATGCGGACAACCTGTCGCTGCACGAAAACGGCATGCGCATTACCGCACTGGCCGGCGACAAAGCGGTATACAGCCAGACGTATTACTCTATCGGCGGAGGTTTTATCGTCGACGAAGACCACTTTGGTCAAACCGATAACGCTTCTGTCGAGGTGCCGTATCCGTACAAAACGGCGGCGGATCTTCAGCGTCACTGCCAGGAGACGGGCCTTTCCCTCTCCGGCCTGATGATGAAAAACGAGCTGGCACTTCACAGCAAAGAAGAACTCGAACAGCACTTCACCAACGTCTGGGACGTGATGCGCGGCGGTATTGAGCGCGGGATCACCACCGAAGGCGTTCTGCCTGGCAAGCTTCGCGTGCCGCGTCGTGCTGCAGCGCTGCGCCGTATGCTGGTGAGCACTGACAAAACGACAACGGACCCAATGGCCGTCGTTGACTGGATCAACATGTTCGCCCTGGCGGTGAACGAAGAGAACGCCGCAGGGGGCCGTGTGGTCACCGCGCCGACTAACGGTGCCTGCGGTATCGTTCCGGCGGTGCTGGCGTACTACGACAAGTTTATCCGTGAAGTAAACGCCAACTCACTGGCACGCTACCTGCTGGTCGCCAGTGCGATTGGTTCGCTGTATAAGATGAACGCGTCCATTTCCGGTGCGGAAGTGGGCTGTCAGGGTGAAGTCGGCGTGGCGTGCTCCATGGCGGCGGCGGGTCTGGCCGAACTGTTGGGTGCAAGCCCGACCCAGGTGTGCATTGCTGCAGAAATCGGCATGGAACATAACCTGGGACTGACCTGTGACCCGGTTGCCGGGCAGGTACAGGTGCCGTGCATCGAACGTAACGCGATTGCCTCCGTGAAGGCGGTGAACGCGGCACGTATGGCGCTGCGCCGCACCAGCGAGCCGCGCGTCTGTCTCGATAAGGTTATCGAAACCATGTACGAAACGGGTAAAGATATGAACGCCAAATACCGCGAAACCTCTCGCGGCGGCCTGGCGATGAAGATCGTGACCTGCGATTAAGCCTCTCAGGAAGCCTCGTTTTGCGAGGCTTCTTCCTGTTTTCCCCACCATTCATAGTTTCATGCTGCTGACAGTGTTACCCTTCCTGCATTAGATAGAAGGGAGATTATCTGTGGCCGTTCATTTACTTATCGTCGATGCACTTAACCTGATTCGCCGTATCCATGCGGTGCAGGGGACGCCTTGTAAAGACACCTGTCTGCACGCGCTGGAACAGCTTATCCGCCACAGTGAACCCACCCATGCGGTCGCGGTATTTGATGACGAAGCCCGCAATACGGGCTGGCGGCACCAGCGTCTGCCCGACTACAAAGCCGGACGCGCACCGATGCCGGACGATCTTCACGCCGAATTGCCCATGCTGCGCGCCGCATTTGAACAGCGGGGCGTCCCCTGCTGGGGGGCACAGGGAAATGAAGCCGACGATCTCGCGGCCACCCTGGCCGTAAAGGTGGCGAGTGCCGGGCATCAGGCCACGATCGTTTCAACGGACAAAGGCTACTGCCAGCTGCTCTCCCCCACTATCCGCATTCGCGACTATTTTCAAAAACGCTGGCTGGACGCGCCGTTTATTGCCAGCGAGTTTGGCGTATCGCCTGAGCAACTGCCGGACTACTGGGGGCTGGCAGGCATCAGCAGTTCTAAAGTTCCGGGTGTGGCCGGGATTGGGCCGAAGAGCGCCGCACAGCTGCTGACCGATTTTCAGAGTCTGGAAGGAATTTACGCCCGTCTGGATGAGGTGCCAGAAAAGTGGCGCAAAAAGCTGGAGGCGCATAAAGAGATGGCGTTTATCTGCCGGGAAATCGCAACGCTCCAGACGGATTTACAGCTGGACGGGAATTTACAGCAGTTGCGGTTAGAACGTTAAAACGACGACACGGGTTTGTAGGCCCGGTAAGCGCAGCGCCACCGGGCAAAACAAAGCACGCACTATCGCTCGTCGCGACGTCCGCCGACCGCGGCCCACCAGCGACGAATATGCACCGTCACCTCTTCGCGGTCGTGATACAGCTGACGCGCCTGGATCTCCACGTTAATACCGTGTTCGTCCATCTGCTCCTGAATGTACGCCAGGTTCTGCGACACTTCCTCATAGCGCTTTTTCATCGGCAGCTTGAGGTTGAAAATGGTCTCACGACACCAGCCGTTCACCAGCCAGGAGGCCATCAGCGCGGCGACTTTTGCCGGCTTCTCAACCATATCGCACACCATCCACGAGATGTTGTTACGGTTCGGGCGATAGCGGAAACCATCTTCACGCAGCCACGTGACCTGCCCGGTGTCCATCAGGCTTTGCGCCATTGGACCGTTATCAACGGACGATACCCACATATTGCGTTTCACCAGCTGATAGGTCCAGCCGCCCGGGCACGCGCCAAGGTCAACGGCGTACATGCCGTTTGCCAGACGCTCATCCCACTCATCCGCCGGAATAAAGACGTGGAACGCCTCTTCCAGCTTGAGCGTGGAACGACTTGGCGCATCAGACGGGAAGCGCAAACGCGGGATGCCCATAAAGAAGGGAGAGTTGTTGGTAGTGTATGAATAGCCTGTATAGCAGCAGCCCGGTGCGATAAAGAAGATATGCACCACCGGACGCTTCGGCGTTTCGTAGTTCGTCAGCACGCCCGCATCACGCAGCGCCGCACGCAGCGGCACGGTGAACTTACGGCAGAACTTCATCAGCTCTTTACTTTCGTTGGTATCCGCCACTTCAACGCGCAGATCGCCGCCCTTCTCCACCACGCCCTGCAGCATGCCGACAATTGGCGTGATGCGGTCTTCCGGCGGAAGATCCTTCAGCAGCTCACCCGCAACAAACATCTGGCGAGCAAAGATCAGCGAGCTGAACGGCAGCTCGCGTGCCAGCTTGTCTGCGTCTTCAGGCTGATAGCATTCAAATACCACATAGCCCGCGTTCTCTTTTACGCGGGCAAAGCCGAAGACTTCGCGCTTCGCCGCTTTATCGGTAATTTCCGCGGCGCACTCTTTCTCAAACCCCGGGCGACAATATAAAACAACCTTATTCATGAACAACGCCCTTGCGTTTCAGACGGATAGCTCCGATAAACATTAATACCCAACCCGCCAGGAAGCTGAAGCCGCCGACAGGTGTAACGAACGCCCACAGGCGCAGATGTGAGAGCGCAAGGCAGTACAGGCTACCGCTGAACAACACGGTACCCAGCGCCATGAACACGCTGCTCCAGTAAAACCAGATACTGATACGGCGCTGCATCGCCACTGCCAGCCCAAAAATAGCCAGCGTATGGAACGCCTGATATTCAAGGCCGGTCTGGATCCAGCCCATCTCTACTGCGCCTAAAGATTTGCTTAAGACATGTGCGCCAAAGGCGCCCAGTGCAACAAAAATAAAGCCACTCACCGCGGCAAAAATCAGCATGAATCGGCTGGTCATGTTTAAGTCCTGAATTGATGCGTGCCCGGCACACAAACGTTATTGTTCATACCTGAAGCGGAATTTTTCTTGCTCGGTTGCCGCTTTCGCCAGTATCCACTGCCGGAAGGCGGCTATTTTACCCAGTTCTGCCTGACTGTCATGACAAACCAGATAAAACGCATTCTTGCTGACCAGTACATCATTAAAAGGGCAAACCAGGCGGCCTGCCTCAATTTCGGACTGCGCCATGACGTTGTTCGCCAAGGCCACGCCCTGCCCGTGAATGGCAGCCTGTAACACCATCGCACTGTGGCTAAAGATGGGTCCCTGCTGCACGTTTATATGAGTAAGACCTAATTGACGGGTATAAGTTTGCCAGTCGCGTCGAGAGGCATCATGCAAAAGCGTATGCTGAGCCAGGTCAGCGGGTGACTTCAGCGCCTTTTCACCTGTTAACAGCAGGGGAGAGCAGACCGGCAGGAGATATTCTGCGTATAATTTCTCAACACGCAAGCCCGGCCAGTTACCGCGACCATAAAAAATGGCAACGTCCACGTCATCCGCCAGCTTATCTTCCTGACGATCTACGGCCTGGATTCGAACGTCGATCCCCGGATAAGCTGAGTTAAAGCTTGAAAGTCTTGGCACCAGCCATTGAATGGCAAAACTGGGCAATAAACTAACGGTCAGGGCACCTTTTGCACTGCGAGCCTGCAGCTTACGCGTGGCTTCCGTAAGCTGTGAAAAAATCTCTTTAATATCCTGAAAATAGCTCTGCCCCTCTTCGGTCAACAGCAACGAACGGTTGCGTCGACGAAACAGCTTAAGGCCCAGAAAATCCTCCAGAGACTTGATTTGATGACTTACTGCGGCCTGTGTCACAAAAAGCTCATCGGCTGCGCGGGTGAAGCTCAGGTGACGTGCTGCTGCATCAAAAACACGTAATGCATTGAGGGGTGGCAATCGCTTTGACATGGTTATCTGGCTTAGATGTTAACGGATTTTAACAAACAGGAAACAACGTTTAACCTATTAGTTTTTTTTATCTGAGCCATTATAATTTGTCCGTTGAGGAACTACCAGCAAATACCTATAGTGGCGGCACTTCCTGAGCCGGAACGAAGAGCTTTTTTCGGAATGCGTGTTCTGAAGGGCTTTTGGCTTACGGTTGTGATGTTGTGTTGTTGTGTTTGCAATTGGTCTGCGATTCAGACCACGGTAGCAACGCTACCAATTTTTCACTTCCTGTACATTTACCCTGTCTGTCCATAGTGATTAATGTAGCACCGCCAATTTGCGGTGCTTTTTTTTCGCCTGCGATCTGTTAATGCTCGATCTCTTTCATCTCTTTCACGTCCGTGCGGTTGATCTGCTGCTTGTTCCCGTTAGCATCTTTGTATGAAATCATCCCGGTATCGTTATCAGTAGTCGGTTTCCCTTCCGATACGATAGAACGACCATCGTTGGTGTGCATCACGTAGTTGTTACCGGAACACGCGCTCAGGGCAAAAGTAAACGCACAGGCAGAAATGATTGCAGCTGTCTTATTCATGATTATTCTCCTTTAGCAATTAATGCTATTCAAACCTCGATTTATAACAGGCTAAAACATCCGCCTAACACTATTTAGCATAACCTGCTTTTTTAGGGTCATCAGGATAAGCAGACAATTCTGATAGATATCAACCTCCTTGCCCTGCCGCTGAAATTGCGCGACGATCGCTATATTGAAATGAGGAATCCCATGAACGCTTTCAGCCCTGCGCAGTTCCGCGCACAGTTTCCGGCCCTGGCCGATGCCGGTATTTATCTGGACAGCGCCGCCACCGCCCTTAAGCCACAGGCGGTGATTGAGGCCACGCAGCAGTTCTACAGCCTGAGCGCCGGGAACGTGCATCGCAGCCAGTTTGCCGAAGCGCAGCATTTAACCGCGCGCTATGAAGCGGCACGCGATCAGGTCGCACACCTGATCAATGCCGAAAGCGGGAAAAACATCGTCTGGACGCGCGGTACGACCGAGGCCATCAACATGGTGGCCCAGTGCTACGCGCGCCCGCTGCTTCAGCCGGGCGATGAGATCGTCGTTAGCGAGGCGGAACATCACGCCAACCTGGTGCCGTGGCTGATGGTGGCCGAGCAAACGGGTGCACGCGTGGTGAAGCTTCCACTGGGTGCAGACCTTCTGCCCGATGTGACCCGTCTCCCCGAGCTGATTACCTCCCGCAGCCGTATTCTGGCGCTCGGACAGATGTCGAACGTCACGGGAGGCTGCCCGGACCTGGCTCAGGCCATTCGCATAGCCCATGCCAGCGGGATGGTGGTAATGGTCGACGGCGCGCAGGGCGTGGTGCACTTCCCCGCTGATGTGCAGGCGCTTGATATCGACTTCTATGCCTTCTCAGGACATAAGCTCTACGGGCCAACCGGTATAGGGGCGTTATATGGCAAGCCAGATCTGCTGGCAAAAATGACGCCGTGGCTCGGTGGCGGCAAAATGATTACCGAAGTGTCGTTCGATGGCTTCAAAACTCAGGATGTTCCCTATCGTCTGGAAGCCGGTACGCCGAACGTGGCGGGGGTGATTGGCTTAAGCGCGGCGCTAGAGTGGCTGGCAGAAACCGACATTGTCCAGGCTGAAAGCTGGAGCCGGGGACTGGCGACGCTGGCAGAGGAAGAACTCAAAAAGCGCCCGGGTTTCCGCTCGTTCCGCGTTCAGGACTCCAGCCTGCTCGCCTTTGATTTTGCGGGCGTTCATCATAGCGACATGGTGACGCTGCTGGCCGGATATGGCATTGCCCTGCGTGCCGGACAGCACTGCGCCCAGCCGCTGCTGGCGGCGCTCGGCGTTAACGGTACGCTGCGCGCCTCGTTTGCGCCGTATAATACCCAAAGCGATGTCGACGCGCTGGTTGCCGCCGTTGACCGCGCCCTTGAAATACTGGTGGATTAATGACTAGCGCTGCTTTAGCCGGACATCCGTTTGGCACGGTCATCACAGAAGAGACCT
The DNA here is from genome assembly GCF_900113755.1 of Enterobacter sp. NFIX59. Lineage (NCBI taxonomy): Bacteria > Pseudomonadati > Pseudomonadota > Gammaproteobacteria > Enterobacterales > Enterobacteriaceae > Enterobacter > Enterobacter sp. NFIX59. The sequence goes on from NZ_FOQN01000002.1 coordinate 239,963, forward strand.
TAAAACAGACCTTCGCCCCGCTCCAACAGTGGGAAGATAAATATCGTCAGCTGATCCTGCTGGGTAAACAGCTTCCTGCGCTTTCAGACGATCTCAAAGCGCAGGCGAAAGAGATCGCAGGCTGTGAAAACCGCGTCTGGCTGGGCGTGACCGTCTCCGGCGAGAAGCTGCACTTCTTCGGCGACAGCGAAGGCCGCATTGTCCGGGGCCTGTTGGCCGTATTGTTGACCGCTGTGGAAGGGAAAAGCGCGGCGGAACTGCTGGCACATTCGCCGCTGGCGTTATTTGATGAGCTTGGGCTGCGCGCGCAGCTCAGCGCCTCGCGCGGTCAGGGGTTGATCGCGCTCAGCGACGCGGTACTGGATGCCGCACGTCAGGCTCAGGCCTGACGTTCCGCCTTCGCCATCATTTTCTTAAGGGCGTGAGACACCGCCACAAAGCCGAAGGAGGCGGTCACCATGGTGGCCGCGCCAAAGCCTGAGGCACAATCCATTCTCTTTGGCCCTTCCGCCGTGCTTTTCATCGCACACACGGAACCGTCCGCCTGCGGGTAGACCAGCGCTTCGGTCGAGAACACGCAGTCGACGCCCAGCTTGCCTTTGCTGTTCTTCACCACGTTAAAGTCGCTCTTCAGGCGCTCACGCAGCTTGGCAGCCAGCGGATCTTGGATCGTTTTCGCCAGATCGGCCACCTGGATCTGCGTCGGATCGATTTGCCCGCCCGCGCCGCCCGTCGTGACCAGCGGCACCTTGTAGCGGCGGCAGTATGCGATCAGCGCGGCTTTTGGCCGCACGCTGTCGATGGCGTCAATCACATAGCTGTAGCCTTTACTCATATACTCCGCGACGTTATCTGCCGTCACAAAGTCGTCGATCACCGTCACGCGGCACTCCGGGTTGATCAAACGGATGCGCTCCGCCATGACCTCAGACTTCGCCAGGCCGACGTTATCACGCAGAGCGTGGATTTGACGGTTGGTGTTGGTGACGCACACGTCATCCATATCAATCAGCGTGATTGCGCCAATACCGGTTCTCGCCAGCGCTTCTGCCGCCCACGATCCCACACCACCAATGCCCACGACGCAGACATGCGCATCCGCAAACAGCTGCAGGGCTTTTTCACCATATAAACGTGCCGTCCCGCCAAAACGCTGGCGCCAGGCGTCGCTGATTACCACAGACATAAAACCTCAGATGTAAAAAGGGTGAGGTTTTCCTCACCCTGAACAGTAATCCGTATTGCGCTCAGAATACCACAATCAGCCGCTGAATACGTTTCCAGCGCCCGGCGCCGCCTTCAGTACCCACACGCGTCCGTAGTGGTTATACCAGCCCGCGCGGTGGCCAGCGTCAGGGCCAATGCCCTGATAGATATCGAAGTGCTGGCCTTTGATCGCCCCGCCGACGTCCAGCGCCACCATCAGACGCAGCTCATACTGGCCGTTGAACTTGCCGTTGTTGTCCAGCAGAGGAACTTCAGCCAGCAGCGTGGTACCTGCAGGAATAATCGAGCGATCCGATGCTACCGACGCGCGGCCAATCAGCGGAACGGCACTCGCCCCTTTCACCGGGGCGAAGTTTTGCGGTTTGAAGAAGACGAACGACGGGTTCTGCTCCAGCAGCTCACGCACCTCGGCTTCGCTGTGTTTCTCGCCCCACTCGCGGATCGCCTGCATCGACATGTCTTCTTTCTTCACTTCGCCACGGTCGATCAGCACCTTGCCAATACTGCGATAGGCGTGGCCGTTTTTACCGGAATAGCTAAAGAAGTTAAGCGGTGAACCGTCGCCAAAATCAATGTAGCCGCTGCCCTGAACGTCCATGATGAAGTTATCCATCAGGGAGTTGCTGTAGGCCAGAACGTAGTTTTCGCTCAGCGCACCGGCGTAGATCTCAGCGCGAGACGGCAGACGACCGCGTTTTGGCGGCATACGGTAGATAGGATACTGGAACTCGCCCTGACGCGAGTGTCGTGCCTGGATAACCGGGGTGTAATAGCCGGTAAACTGAACGTTGCCGTAGTTATCGGCCCCTTCCATCTGCCAGGCGTCGATACCAAACTGGCGCATGTTGCGCGTATCGCCGCCTGCTTTCAGCCAGTCCTGGACCGCGTTATACACGCTACTCTGGGTGCCATACAGACGCGGCGACGCGTTGCGGATCTGGTAGACCTGCTCGGAGAAATCACCGGCATTAATCGGTGCGCCGACCGCATCAGGCTGATTAACTAAAGAGAAAGGCTGGGATAACTTCCCGTCTTTATACTGTTGACCGCGATCGGTCGGTTTGGAAGAACAGGCCGCAAGAATCGCTACCATTGCGCCCGCCATCAGATACTTCGCCCAACGTCCTTTCATTATATCTCGTCTTTAAGTTGCCCATTTCCGCGTGATGAAGATAACAAACCGCCAGGGCTAATGAAATGCGATCGCATGCCCTTTGGCAAATTTTGCGCAAAAAGTAGTCCAAACAACGCCATGTCGTTCAATTTGCATACAAAATCATGATAAATGTGAAAAAGGGGTTGCATCACAAACCTATCCGAGTATAGTGCGCATCCACGGACGCGGGGTGGAGCAGCCTGGTAGCTCGTCGGGCTCATAACCCGAAGGTCGTCGGTTCAAATCCGGCCCCCGCAACCAAT
>NZ_FOQN01000002.1:242618-680649 GCF_900113755.1 Enterobacter sp. NFIX59
GTAGAAAGACGGACGCGGGGTGGAGCAGCCTGGTAGCTCGTCGGGCTCATAACCCGAAGGTCGTCGGTTCAAATCCGGCCCCCGCAACCAACACTTCTAAAACAATAAACACCCTTAAGGGTGTTTTTTTGTATCTGTCGTTTGTGAATTTGCCGGGTGTGAACCCGGCCAAAAGATCTACCCGCGCCGCGCCAGCGTCGCCCCGTCAGAGAAATACGCACGAATCCCTGCAAGAATCGACTCCGCAACCTCCTGCTGGAATTTTGCCGTCTTGAGCTTACGCTCCTCTTCCACGTTACTGATAAACGCGGTTTCTACCAGAATGGACGGGATATCCGGCGCCTTGAGTACCGCAAACCCGGCCTGTTCAACGCTGTTTTTATGCAGCTTATTGATGTTGCCCAGCTTGCCCAGCACCGCTTTACCAAACTTCAGGCTGTCGTTAATGGTCAGCGACTGCACCATATCAAACATGGTGTGGTCGACGTAGCGATCGCCGCTTTTACCCACGCCACCAATCAGGTCAGAGGCGTTCTGGGTGTCCGCAAGGTATCTCGCGGCGGTACTGGTCGCGCCTTTGGTCGAGAGCGCAAACACCGACGAGCCGCTTGGCTGACGGCTGGTAAACGCATCCGCATGGATCGACACGAACAAATCGGCACGCTGCTTCTGCGCTTTCGCCACCCGGACCTTCAGCGGAATGAAGACGTCCTCATTACGCGTCATATAGGCGCGCATATTGCCTTCTTTATCAATCAACGCTTTCAGGCGGCGCGCAATTTGCAGCACCACGTCTTTTTCACGCGTACGGTATTTCCCCACCGCGCCAGAGTCTTCGCCACCGTGGCCTGGATCGAGCATGATCACAATCGGACGATCGCGCCCTGCTTTCCCCGGCTGCGGACCGCTTTGCGCAGGGGGCACCTGACGCTCCAAATCGCCCTTGTTGTAATCCTCCAGCAGGGCAAGAAGCGGATCCTGAATATCCGTCGCATTGGCCGGGTAGAGATCCATCACCAGGCGCTCTTTGAAGGTCGCAACAGGCGCCAGGGCAAATAGCTGCGGCTTAACGTTCTGCTTCAGTTCAAACACCATGCGCACGGTTTGCGGATCAAACTGCCCGACGCGCGCCGATTTAATAAACGGATCGTCACCGCGGATCTGCGCCGCCATTCCTTTCAGCACGGAGTTGAGGTTAACGCCTTCGAGATCCACCACCACACGCTCCGGGTTGCTGAGGGCAAATTGCTTATATTTCAGCACGCGATTGGATTCGACCGTCACGCGCGTATAGGTCGACGATGGCCAGACGCGCACCGCCACGACCTGGCTGGTGGCGGCAAGACCGACCTGACTGACGCTAAGCAACCACATTGCCCCGGCCCCTTTTAACAAACGGCGGCGGCTTATTGCTGAATTGGATCCCGACATGCTTCTCCCGAGCAAGAACACTGACTGATATACAAAATGTCCAGATTGACCGAAAACTTTAACGAATGACGCATAAACTGTCATCTATAAAAGGGTAAACAATCATACGCTAACGCACGGATTACTTACCAATTTCTGTGGGTCGCGGAAAATTTGCGCTTGCACACGCGACCACAATCGAATAAAAATACAGAAATTACGAATAAACATTCATTAAGGGTTGTGCCATGGTGAAGGAACGTAGAACCGAACTGGTCCAGGGATTCCGCCATTCTGTTCCCTATATCAACGCCCATCGGGGAAAAACGTTTGTCATCATGCTTGGCGGCGAAGCCATTGAGCATGAAAATTTTTCCAGCATCGTCAATGACATTGGCCTGCTGCACAGCCTGGGGATCCGCCTGGTGGTGGTGTATGGCGCGCGTCCGCAGATCGACGCCAACCTGGCCGCTCACCACCACGAGCCGATTTACCACAAACATACCCGCGTCACCGATGCCAAAACCCTGGAGCTGGTGAAACAGGCGGCGGGTCTGCTGCAGCTGGATATTACCGCTCGCCTGTCCATGAGCCTGAACAACACGCCGCTGCAGGGGGCGCATATCAACGTCGTGAGCGGCAACTTTATCATTGCCCAGCCGCTTGGCGTGGACGATGGCGTGGATTACTGTCACAGCGGCCGTATTCGTCGTATTGATGAAGAAGCCATTCATCGCCAGCTGGACAGCGGTGCCATCGTGCTGATGGGCCCGGTCGCCGTTTCCGTGACCGGCGAAAGCTTTAACCTGACGTCTGAAGAGATTGCCACGCAGCTGGCGATCAAGCTGAAGGCGGAAAAAATGATTGGGTTCTGCTCCTCCCAGGGCGTGGTGAACGATGAAGGAACAATCGTGCCGGAACTCTTCCCGAACGAAGCCCAGGCCCGCGTGGAGGCGCTGGAAGCCGAAGGCGATTACCACTCCGGCACCGTCCGCTTCCTGCGTGGCGCCGTGAAGGCCTGCCGCAGCGGTGTGCGCCGCAGCCACCTGATCAGCTATCAGGAAGACGGGGCATTGCTGCAGGAGCTGTTCTCCCGCGACGGTATTGGTACGCAGATTGTGATGGAGAGTGCGGAGCAGATCCGCCGCGCCACCATCAACGATATCGGCGGCATTCTGGAACTGATCCGCCCGCTGGAACAGCAGGGTATTCTGGTGCGTCGCTCACGCGAACAGCTGGAGATGGAGATCGACAAATTCACCATTATTCAGCGCGATAACCTGACTATTGCCTGCGCCGCGCTCTATCCGTTCCCGGAAGAGAAGATCGGTGAAATGGCCTGCGTGGCGGTGCATCCTGATTACCGCAGCTCTTCTCGCGGTGAAATGCTGCTTGAGCGCGTGGCGGCACAGGCGCGCCAGATGGGGCTGAGCAAGCTGTTCGTCCTGACGACGCGCAGCATTCACTGGTTCCAGGAGCGCGGGTTCACGCCGGTGGATATCGATTCTCTGCCGGAAACGAAGAAAGAGATGTACAACTATCAGCGCCGCTCAAAAGTGCTGATGGCTGACCTGGGATAATACGACGCCCTCACCGTCCGGCGAGGGCTTCGTTCAGAGGGACTCAAATATCGCGCCCAGCCCGCTTCGACGTTCCGTACGGGTGGCAATCGCCTGCACCAGCACGCGTTCATCGGTATAGAGCGACAGGCGCTGACGCGCACGCGTTATGGCGGTATAGATCAGCTCTCGGGTAATGACGGGGGAAAGCTGCGTGGGCAGGATCAGCGCCGCGTGGTTAAATTCGGAGCCCTGGGATTTATGCACCGTCATCGCCCAGGCGGTTTCATGCTCGGGCAAACGGCTGGGCTGGAAAGACTTCACGCTCCCGTCCGGCATCTGGAACCAGACGCGCAGTCCCTGACCGCAGTCGAGCGCAATCCCGATATCCCCGTTAAACAATCCCAGCGCGCTGTCGTTACGGGAGATCATCACCGGTCGCCCTTCATACCAGCGCGAGTGCGGGGTACGGTTAATTTTGCGTTTTTGCGCCAGCAGCTGTTCCAGCCTGTCGTTAAGACCCCGGACACCAAAGGGGCCTTCCCTCAGCGCACAGAGCAACTGATATTCGCCAAACGCGGCAATGACCTGCTCCGGCGTACTTTGCTGTTGTACGTCCGTCAGAAAGCGCTGGTACCCCTGCAGGGCGTCGTCAAGCATCGCCTGATACTCTTCCGCGCTTTGCAGCGATTTTTTCTCAATATCCGTAAAGGTTCCGTCAAATACCGCCGTGGTGGCGCGCCGGTCGCCCCGGTTCACCGCTGCCGCAAGCTGGCCGATGCCGGAGTCGCTGCCGAAACGGTAGCTTTTTTGCAGCAGACACAGGCTGTCGCGCAGCGCCCCTGCTAGCGAATGATTTTCAGAGGTGAGCGAGCATCCGGTGAGACGGGCTAACTCCTGAGCGCGTTCAGCGGTATATCCCAGGCTGGCATAGGTACAGATATCACCCAGTACCGCCCCCGCCTCAACGGAGGCAAGCTGGTCACGATCGCCGAGGAAAATGACGCGCGCGTGCGGCGGGAGCGCATCGATCAAACGCGACATCATCGTCAGGTCAATCATTGAGGCTTCATCCACCACCAGCACGTCAAGGTGCAGCGGATTACCGGCATGATAGCGCAGACGCTGGCTACCCGGCTGTGCGCCAAGCAAACGGTGCAGCGTGCTGGCTTCATTAGGGAAAAGCGCAAGCTGCTCCCCGGTTAGCGGCAGCTTTTGCAGCGCGCCGCCTAACGACTCCGTCAGACGTGCCGCCGCTTTACCGGTGGGGGCCGCCAGGCGAATACGGCACTTTTGCTCACCCGATAACTGAATCAACGCGGCAAGCAGTTTTGCCACGGTGGTCGTTTTCCCGGTACCCGGGCCGCCAGAAATCACTGAGATCCGTCGCGTTAAGGCTACGGCAGCCGCCACTTTCTGCCAGTCTGTCTCGTCGTCAGAGGTAAACAGCGCATCCAGCGTTTGCCGGAGCTGTGCTTCATCGCAGGGAAGCGGGGCGTTGGTCTCGCTGAAAAAGCGCGCTACCGTCAGTTCGTTACGCCAGAGCCGGTTAAGATACAAACGCTCGCCGACCAGGATCATCGGCGTCCCGGTATCGGCTCCGCTCACGGCAGGCGAGCCGAGTAATATCGCCTGCCAGTCCACTGCGTCACCCAGCAGCGCGAAGCACGCCTGTAAAACCGGAGGCATCTTCTCATCCACCGCCAGACGCGACAGCGGCAGACACACGTGCCCCTCCCCCGCGTCTTTGCTCATAATGGCGGCGGCAAGCATGACGGCAGGCTCCTCACCTGCCACCATCATGGCGAACTGCACATCCAGGTGGCGCAGTAATCGTTGTTCTACCGCGTCCAGCAGTAGTGCCTGCATCGTCATGCCACCTCCTCCGTGCCTGCAGCAAACAGGTTATCCATTTTTTCAATCAGTTCCGCAGCCGGACGCGTGCTAAAGACGCCGGAACGCGGGTCGTTAGCATCCACTCCGCGCAGGAACAGGTAAATTACGCCGCCAAAATGCGCTTCGTAGCGGTAATCAGCCATGCGATGGCGCAGGTAACGGTGCAGCGCCAGGGTATAAAGCTGGTACTGCAGATCGTAGCGATGCATCTGCATGGCCGCGGCCATCGCGTCTTGCGTGTAGGCTTCGCTGCTTTCACCCAGCCAGTTCGATTTGTAATCCAGCAGGTAGTAGCGCCCTTCGTGGCGGAAAACCAGGTCGATAAAACCTTTGAGCATCCCCTGCACCTGGCGGAAGTTCAGCGGCGGGCACCCGGCGGATAACGGATCGTACTCGCGGATCACCGCATCAAGCGCCTCAGCCCTGAGCGGGCTGGCGATGGGGAGATAAAACTCCATCTCCACCTGCTTATCTTTGGTAGTCAACTGGCTAAGCGAGATCCCCTGCGCGGTGAGCGGAGCATGCAGAACCGCGCGGATCCAGTCGGTGAGAACCGGCTGCCAATGCGCGTCGTAACCACCGCTCTGTAACATCTTCAGCACCCACTCTTCGGAAACCGGCTGGGTAAAATCCAGCTCTTCAAACAGGCTGTGCAAAAACGTGCCTGGAGAAGCGCCGCGCGGGAACTGGTGCGGCGTGAGCACCGGCTCAGCGGGTACGCTACCGGCCCCCGCGGCATCCACGTCCAGTTTTGGCATCAGATCCTGAGCGATACTCTGCCCGTGCTGTTGTAAACCGGAGTAGCTGGTGACGCGCCAGTCGTCGGCTATCGTACGCACAACCTGGCGGGCATGGAGCGCAGAATCACGCAGCTCCGGCATCTGCCAGCGGCTGTTGTCGGGCAGCGAAGGAATATGCAGGGCAACATGCTCAGAGCAAAGGGATTCGATGCACTGGCGCAGGCCAGCCGCGTCTTTGGGTTCACCCTGCTGAATAAGCCGCCCCAGCGCGCTCAGATGAAAATCGCTCTCCCCGCTCTTTTCGCCCCGACGCCGGAACAGAGGCGCAACGCCCAGGCTGCAGTGCCAGATCGAACGGGTCAGCGCCACGTAGAGCAGGCGCAAATCTTCCGCCAGACGTTCAGCCTCTGCCAGCTCAACGCTGGACTCCGCGTTGCTGAGATCGAGCACCGCCTCAAACGATTCGCGATCGTGGTAAAAAGCCTGATCCTGCACGCGGTAATTGGCGATAAACGGCAGCCAGACCAGCGGATATTCCAGGCCTTTCGATTTGTGAATGGTGACGATCTGCACCAGATGTTTATCACTCTCGAGGCGCATCTGCTGGCTGGACGAATTGCTGTTCGGATCGGCAATCTGCTGCGCCAGCCAGCGCACCAGAGCGTGCTCGCTCTCCAGCTGCGTACCCGCTTCCTGCAACAGTTCGCTGATATGTAAAATATCGGTTAAACGGCGCTCGCCGCCTGCTGTCGCCAGCATATTCTCCGCAATGTGGCGCTGCGCCATGAGCTCGCGCACCATCGCCATTACCCCGCGCTTCTGCCATTTTTCGCGGTAGCGAACAAACTCTTCGACCACGGCATCCCATGCGGCTTCGTCATTGTTGAGCGCATCAATATCCCGCGCGTTCAGCCCGAGCATCGCGCTCGCCAGTGCGCTGCGCAGCGTGCTTTCCCGCTCCGGGGCCAGCACGGCCTGCAGCAGCCATAGCATCTCCTGCGCTTCCAGCGTTTCAAAGACGCTGTCGCGGTTTGAGAGATAGACGGAGGGGATATTCAGTAACGTCAGGGCGTCGCGGATGAGTGCGGCCTCCTGACGGCTACGCACCAGTACCGTAATATCCGATGCCTTTACCGGGGTGGGGTTATCCCCCTTCCACAGCAGCGCGTCACCGCGCGCGCCCGCACTGAGCCAGTCACGGATTTGCGCGGCACAGTGCTGGGCCATGGCATTTTGATAGTCGGCAACGCCGCAGCCTTCCCCATCCAGCAGCCAGAAGTTCATGGCAGGCTGCGTCTCGCCGTTGAACTCGAAGCGCAACGAGGCATTTTTCTCAGCAAACTTTACCGGCTGAAACTGGATCTCCCGGAACATAAACGCCGTATCCATGCGGCTGAAGAGCCCGTTGACGCTTTCCACCATGCCGGGAGAGGAGCGCCAGTTGGTATCGAGCGTGTAGTGCGCGTCAACCTCACTGCGGGCTTTCATGTAGGTGAAAATATCCGCACCGCGGAAGGCGTAGATAGCCTGTTTCGGATCGCCGATTAACAGCAGCGCGGTGTCGGGCTGCTGGCGCCAGATACGGCGGAAAATGCGGTACTGCTGCGGGTCGGTATCCTGAAATTCGTCGATCATCGCCACCGGGAAACGGGTGCGGATCGCGGCGGCAAGCGCTTCACCGTTTTCACTGCACAGCGCCGCATCAAGGCGGCTCAGCATATCGTCGAAACCCAGTTCACCCCGGCGGCGTTTCTCACGCGCGACGGCTTCGCGAATTTCCGTCATGGCGCGGGTAATCATCAGATCGTTGAGCGTTAAGGGCTCCGCCAGCAGGGATTCAATCGCCACAAACAGGGGATGCTCAGGGACAATGCCGTCGGCTTTGGTCCGCTCAACCAGGAAACGTTGGGAGAATTTCTCCAGCGCGTCCGGGAGCTGGTAGCCTCGCGTCTCTTCCTGCGCCCAGGCGCCGATCTTGTCGATCCATTTCCCCTGATTGCCACGGTTAAACTTGCGTCGGTCAATCCCGGAATTTTCGATGATTGCGTCAATCTCGCCAACGGACTCAAGCCATTTTTGCTTGATGTCGGCAATCTGCGCGATGATTTTTTCATGCCGTGAGGCCAGCGTTTCATCTGCCGGCGGCGGGGATTTGATGACTGGCGCTTCCCCCTGCAGATAACGATCGATAGCGCGCAGCAGCGCCTCCGGGCCCTTCCACAACGCGTGTACGGCTTCGGCGATATCGCGCGGTAACGGGTAGCAATGGCGACGCCAGAAATCCGCGCAGGCCTGATAGCGAAGCACGGATTCATCTTCAATAAGCTGCTGTTCGAACAGCATGCCGGATTCAAACGCATTCAGGCTCAGCATGCGCTGGCAAAAACCGTGAATGGTGAAGACGGACGCTTCATCCATCTGCCGTTCGGCGAGGAGCAGCCACTGTGCTGCCTGTTGCTTATCGGCAATCTCTTCCAGAAGGCTCGCGTAGAGAGGGTTATCCGTGCTCTGACGCAGACAGGCGATGCGTAGCTCGTGGATATTGGTACGAATACGGCCCCGCAGCTCAGCGGTAGCAGCCTCGGTGAAGGTCACCACCAGCAGCTCTTCCACGCTCAAAGGGCGTGGAAAAGCGGCGTTGCCGCCAAGCCCCAGCAGCAGACGCAGATAGAGGGCGGCGATGGTGAAGGTTTTTCCCGTTCCCGCTGAGGCTTCAATCAATCGTTCACCCTGCAGAGGTAAACGTAAGGGATCAAGGGTCTCAGCGGTATCGGTCATTCTTTCTTACTCCAGGGCATAGATTGCTGCAGCGCGCTGACGCTTTTCCAGACTTTCCAGCCTTTCGGGTTCACGTACTCCGTTTTCCCGTTCTGGCTACCGGAAACCTGGGACAGGATGGTGATACCCTGCGGCTTAATGACCGCCTGATGGAAGAAGTCGGCAACCTTCTGCGGCGTCAGCTGTTTTATCTCGGCCACTACTTTATCACGCGAATCAAAATTCAGATTACCGCGATCGAAATCTTTGCTCAGCTGCGAGGCTTCTTCACCCAGCGTCTGCGGCGGCTGCATCACCTGCGCGATGACGGCCTGCTGGATCTGAGCAAACTCTTCCGGCTTCATCGTGCGCAGCTTTGCTTCCACCTGAGGGAAGAAGGCCTGGTAACGCTGCCAGAGATACGCCGGCTGTTTGTCGCTGCTTTGCAGCAGGAAGCCCAGCCCCCACTGTCGGCCGACGTTCATGGAGAAGGCAAATACCGCGTAGCCAAGCTGCTCTTCTGTGCGTAACTGGTTATAGAACCACGGCTGAATAATTTGTCCCAGCACGGCGCTCTGCGCTGAGCTGGCGAATTCATCATACCCCGTTGGCACAAAGACCGCGGCCAGCGCGGAATCCGTGCTGTTACCCGTCTTTTCAAAAATCACATTCTGCTTTTTCTCAACCAGCACGTCCTGGTTGCGGCACCACTCGTCGCCTTTCGAACCGAGCTGAGTGCGCACATTCTCCGCCAGGGTTTTGGCCTGATCCTCACTCATGTTGCCGACGATCAGGAACTCCGGGCGCGTGTTGGTTTTCAGCGCGTCACGGTACGCCAGCACGTCTTTTAAGGAGATCGAAGGCAGCAGCGCGCGGCGGTCTTCTCGCTGGAAATAAGGAACCTGCGACAGCATTTGCGCCGGCATAAGCGCCAGATCGTAAGCTTTGCCCTTCTCGGCAGAATCCATCATCTGGGCGTACCACGATTTGGCCTGCTCAAGCTGCTCTTCCGTCGGCGTGTAGCTGAAATACCCTTCCAGCAGTGCCTGGAACAACTGAGGCAAACGCTGGGTATAGCCGTTTGCATTGAGCATCAAACCGTTGTTGGCGTTGGTGGAAAAGCTGATGCCGCCCACGGCCGCCTGGTTGCTGAGCTGATCGAGCGCAATCCCGGCGAGATAGTCATTGAGCGCGAACATCACCTGATTTTTGGCGCTGTTCATCGCTTTCGGGTTACGCAGCACCACGCTGACATCGGCCTTTGGCTCGCTGGCGAAATAGCGGCTTGGGGTATACACGACGCGCAGCGTTGGCTCATCAATGATCAGCGCCGGGTGCGGGTAATCTTTAGTCGTTTTGGTCAGCGAGAAGTCATCCGGAATATAGGGGTTCAGCTCCGGCAGCTTCAACGCAATCTCCCCGGCCTTTTTCTGCCAGTCGGCGAAGGTCTGTGCGCTGATTTTATCTACCTGATAAGGGGCATCGACAAAGTACGCCGTCTTGTTATGCGGTTCGTTCGGGCTGATGTACCAGATGCGGGCATTCTCCGGCGTCATCATCGCCAGGCGAGCTTTTACCGCCCCGGCATCATACCGGTCGGCAATATTGACCGCATCGAGGGTATGTTCCACCGGCACGCGGATCATGGTATCCGCCAGCCACTCAACGTAATCCATGTCGCGGGTGATGGACGGGTAGCGGAAATCGAGATCCAGCACGTGGGCAAGTTCATCAAAATAGCGCTTATCGACGCCTTTCTCGCGCAGTAAAGCGAGGTAGCTGAAGATAGCCGCCACGACTTCATCACGGTTGGCCTGTCCTTTGTCGGTCAGGGTGGCGGAGATCGCCAGCACGCCGCTATTGCCGTTCACAACCGGATCGGAGTCGGCGCGAATGCCTTCCACCAGCCCCTGTTTTTGCAGCCAGTCAGACAGCGTACCCGGGCTACGGTTACCTATCAGGTAGGTGACCAGCTCATCGGTTTTACTGCGGAACTGTGCGGTGTTGTTATCGATGCGGAATTCCACGCGCAGCACTTTGCGCGGCAGCGCCGGCACGTAGTGGATAACGATGCCTTTTTGCGCGTCCGTAACCACCGGGACGTTTATTTGCGGCAGGTCGATATTTTTATTCGGCACCCGGCCAAACGTTTTAGCCGCCATGTCTGCCAGCTCCGGCAACGGTTTATTGCTGTAGATGACCGCTTTCATCAGGTTGGCGGAGTAGTATTTATCGCGAAACGTGTGCAGGGCATCCAGCACCGGGCTGTTCGGTTTGTCGCTTAACGTCTCAAGGTTACCGCCGGAGAAACGCGAACCCGGGTGTGCAGGGTTGATGGTTTCGGCACTGACCTGGGCCATGCGCATACCGTCTCGCGTGCGGGCCATGGTCAGCTCGGCATTCACCGCATTGCGTTCACGATCGGCATATTTTTTATCCAGCAACGGCGCGGCGATGGAATCAGCAAGGCGATCGACCGCCCCTTCCAGCGCATCATTTTCGACTTCAAGATAAAAGGCCGTGCGGTACGGTGCCGTGCTGGCATTGTGGCTGCCGCCATGCATTTTCAGAAATTCGGACAGGCTATCTGGCTGCGGGTATTTTTTTGACCCCATCAGCGTCATATGTTCCAGATAGTGTGCAAGCCCAGGATGAGCGTCAGGATCTTCCAGCGATCCAACCGGCACCACTAATGCCGAAAGGGATTTCACCGCCTGCGGATCGGAAACCAGCAGTACGGTCATGCCGTTATCAAGACGAATAGCCTGATATTGACGGGTATCTTTTTCGCTTTTACGAATAGTTTCCTGAACGGGTTGCCAACCGGAGTCTGCCTGAGTGACGGGTACCCAGAGGGCGAAAAACAAAACAAACGCTTTAAACAAGGTGCTACCTCTTTATCACGGCTACATCATTAACACATTGCGTGCTGGACACGCCAACATCTCTTTATTGGGTACATCAGTCCGTGATAAGAAGTGCATCATAAATGAACACCCCGTGCTGCGCAATTTTTATACAGCACTCAGGACTGATTAAATTTAAACAACGGCAGCAGGTAGCGCTGCGCCTCTTCCGTGATAGCCTCGAAGTACTCTGGCTCAAGGGTTCGCCATAAGCGCTGATACCAGACATCTTCACCTTCGCCACGCACCATCATGTTACCTTCATAGGCCTGCATAAATTTACTGCGTGCTTTCTGCAGCGAAGCCTCATCCGTTAACATCGCATCATTCTGCGCGTCATAACAGGCTTTTATCCACGCTCCGCCACTTTCCGGCAGTAACAGGAGCGGTTTGTTCATTCCCTGACGGTAGCCCTCAATGTACAAAGACAGGTACCGTAACGCCTGTTCAGACTCCATCGGTGGGAAGCGCCATTCGCCCTCTTTGCGCACGAAAATCCGGCTTTCGCCTTTATGCCCACCCGCACTGTAGACAAGATGTTCCAGCCAGAGTTGCAATCCCTGCGAAACGCTCAGCATTGAGGGCCGCCAGCGCAGCAGCCCGTCCGGCTGAACCTGGGTTAACCAGCCCGTGAGCTGTACCCCGTTGCAGTTGAGATCGATTTCAATACTTTTCCCCGGCTGTCGGCACGCTCTCACGCGCTCCGCCAGAGCGGTCATCTCCTGGCACTGCGCCTCCCAGACAATTTCCCCGAACGCGCCGTAAGGCAGCTGACCCGCAGCGCGGTAGCGACGGTAAAGCTTGTCCGCATCTTCCTCTTCAACCAGCGCATTCAGCAGCTGCAGGTTTAACTGGTAGCGTTCCAGACCTTCCAGCGTAAACGGCTCTGCCTCAGGAATTTCGCTCTCTTCAGAGCGGAAGTTGACCTGCAGTCGTTGCTGGAAGAAGGCGCGCACTGGATGCGCCCAAAACCGCTGAAGCTGTTCGAAGGTCAGAGTGTCGATTGGGCGCGGATCAAGTTCCTGAATGAAATCGGTATGCGCATTCCCCTCCTTTTTCGCCGCCGGTAGCCACTCCTGTGCATAGCTCTGGCGCTCGCTGGCTGTGTAGTTCACCGGGTCAAACGGCATGCGGCTGTGGAAACAGGTGATATGGGCTTTCACCCTCTGCTCGCTTTCATCGCAGTTGCGCGCTTCATCTCCCGGCAGGTAGTGGCTCTGGCCGATATAGTCCACCAGCTCCTGCACCAGTACAGAGGGGAAACGCTCACTGTTGTCCTGAATGGAACGACCGATATAGCTGATATAGAGCTTACTCTGAGCGGAAATGAGCGCTTCAAGGAAGAGGTAGCGGTCATCATCACGGCGGCTACGATCCCCCCGTTTTGGGTTTGCGCTCATCAAGTCGAACCCCAGCGGCGGCAGCGCCCGCGGATACACACCGTCGTTCATACCAAGCAGGCAGACCACCCTGAACGGGATAGAGCGCATGGGCATCAGGGTACAGATATTGACAGGACCCGCCAGGAAACGCTGGCTGATTCGCTCCTGGTCAAGCCGCTGCGTCAGCTCATCCCGCAACAGCGACAGCGGGATGGCCTCCTGATAGTGGGAATTCACGCCTTCGTCGATGATTGCCTGCCACTGGGTTTCAATGAGCGCCATGGCCGCTTCGGTGTCACTGTCTGGCAGGAAGAAATCATTAAGCAACGCCCTGCAAACCGGGAGCCATTCTTCAAGTGGACGCGGCTGCAACAGCGCATATCGCCAGCGGTTAAGCTGCATTAATAGCGACGCTAAATGCCCCACCAGTTCAGCAATTAACCCGCTGGACTCATCGTAAGGCAGCACCTCATTCCACTCGCCCTGGCTGCTCTCCATGGCGTAGCCCAGCAGCATACGCGTCAGGCCAAATCGCCAGGTGTGCTGCCCGGTTGGGGGAAGCTCGAACTCCTGAACGTTATCGTCATCGATCCCCCAGCGAACGCCAGACTCATTCACCCACTGACGAAGATAGCGCAGGCCCTCTTCATTGATGTTGAAGCGTGCAGCCAGCACGGGAACATCCAGCAATGCCAGGACATCTTCGGAGATAAACCGGCTATCCGGCAGTGACAGAAGAGTGATAAACGCCTGCAATACCGGATGCGACTGACGGGCACGACGGTCAGAGATAGCGTAAGGCAGGTATCGCTCGCCCGTCGCGCTGCCAAAGACGGCCTGAATAAAGGGACTGTAGCTGTCGATATCCGCCACCATCACCACGATATCGCGTGGCGTCAGATCGGGGTCCTCCTGCAGCATCGCCAGCAGTTGGTCGTGAAGCACTTCGACCTCACGCTGCGGGCTGTGGCAAACGTGGATCGTGACGCTGCGATCGTCAGGATCCAGTTTTCGCTTATTATCGCTGCGTTCGAACTCGTTCGCCGTCACGCCCATGACGGCACGGTTTTCCAGATCCAGAATATCTAACTGAATATTATGCAGCAGGCTGTCCGGGGCGATCTCAACAAAGGCATCCACGTCACCTTCCCCTGAGGAAGTGATGTCTGAAAGCATATGAATGTAGTCACGCCCCAGCTTCCCCCATGAGGCAAGCAGCGGATTGGGCAGGTTCTGGATACCGTCTTTATCGAAAAGCTGCCCGGCAGTCGAGCCGTTTTTAAACAGCGGGACGGCACGCTCTTCAAAAAGGCGCTTTCTTTGGCGGCTCACCAGCCGCGCAAGCCAGCGTTCGTCGAGGATATCCCCCCAGTATTGTCGGCAGGGGTTGGTGAACAAAATATGGATATCAATATGCTTACCCAGCGCATTCAACGCCTTTAGATAGACAGGGGGTAATGCGGATATTCCGCAGATAAAAACGCGTGACGGCAGTCGGGCCGGGCGCTCCGACGCATTTTCAAGTATCGAGATAAACCGCTCGTAGAGATTGGCACGGTGCCACTTAGGCTGGCCCAGTTTCTCCGTATGCTCTACCAGCGCTTTCCACAGCGGGGCCTGCCATATTTGCGCCTCCGGCAGGCCTTCAACCAACTCGCCCGCTTCCCAACGAATTAACCAGTCAGAACGGTAAACAAGGTATTGGTCATAAAGATCGGCGGTGCGCGATGCCAGCTGGAACAGCTTGCGCTTGTCGGTATCGTCATTGAGGTAGTGGCGCAGCATGGCGAATTCATCACGCTGCAGCATGTCCGGCAGCAGCGCCATCAGCTTCCAGCTCATGGCCTGCTTGTTGAAGGCGCTCTGCTCGGGGATGTCCGGCAACACGCGAACAAACATCTCCCAGATAAAGCTCGCGGGCAGCGGGAAATCAATATTCGCGGCTATGCCAAATTTACGGGAAAGCGACATTTGCAGCCACTGTGCCATACCGGTGCTCTGCACCAGCACCATTTCAGGCTCAAAAGGATCGTCAAGCCGCTCGCGCTCAACGATAAACTCCATCAGTGCTTCCAGCACATCCAGACGATTTGAGTGGTAGACCCTTAACATAGACGCTCCCGACTACTGGCTAACCGGGCAATGCAGACGCGTTATCTCACCGCGCCGCCCCAGAGGAGAAATTAGTGTAACCGTGATGCTGACACATCCTGCGAGCGTTGTCTGCCCCCGACTGGCCTGCCAGCCTGCGGGGAGAACATTTGTTGAGAGCTGAGACTGATTCCAGGCATGGTGCCAGAGCTGGCGATACTGGTTAAACACGCTAAACCGCGCCGCCAGCGCCCGGTGATAACCCGACAGAGCCGTCACGACGATTACCAGCAGCATCATCGCCAGCAGGACCTCAACCATGCTAAACCCTTTTTCTCTGCTCACGGCAGCTGACATAACGCGCTCTCCTTTAGTGGACAAAAATCACTCCAGCCGTGAGGCGAAAAGCGAATTTTCCCGTCGACAATCTCTCCTGCGCGCCAGAGCAGCAGGTCACTGTCTCCGGCAATCAGCAGCACACGCGCCTCACTCAGCTGGCGCAAACAGACTCGCCACGCCGATGTCTTTTTGCACTGAACCTGCAGCTCTGATGACCAGCCCTGAACCCGTCCCCACTCAAGCGCGGACTGTACCTTCGCCTGCTGCTGAAGCGAGCGGCTCTCGCCGCCAACGAGCGCGCTAAATGTTGTCAGCTGCTGATTGAGACCCGACAGGATCAGGGTACCGAGCACCAGTAAAAGCAGAACCAGGGCCAGTGAAGACATTCCGCGTTGACGATTCACAGGTTGTACCCCGTGACCGTATACAACGCCTCCCAGGGCTCTCCCTGCCCGCCTTTACGCATCGCGGCCAGTTCGATATTTACCTCTGGCGCAAAACCGGCATGTTCAACTTTGCTCACCACAAAGCGCGTGATTACCAGCCTGTCCGGGTCCGTGAGCTTTTCCCACCCTTTTCCTTCACACGACGTCGCCCCACGCTGGGTTTCCAGCGCGCCGGATTCCAGACGAAAACCGGTGCTGTCATTTTCTGATGCGCTGCTATCCCAGTTGCCGTTACTGTTGGCATCCCAGCGTACAATGACGCAGCCTCCAAGCCTCGCGGTCACCAGCGCCTGTCCCTGACAGTTTCCCGCACAGTACCCCGCACGCTGAAGCTGTTTGCCCAGGGCAAACAGGTGTTGCCAGACCTCTTCCTCCAGCTCTCTCTGGCCGGATTGTAGTAAGACTGCCCGCTGCAAGCCGGGTAAAAAACGCGACGCGCTTATCAGCAAAAGGCTGCTAATCGCCGTGGCAATCAGCACTTCAGTCAGTGAGAAACCGCGCTGCCTCATCAACATGAACCTCCCTCAGAGACCTGACACATCCTGATGCGTCCTCCATTTGAGACAATAATCAGCCATGCTCCGGCACGGCTTTGAACGCGTATCCGCCCTGCCCACGCTGTATCCCTTAATCCATAAAACCCCAGCGACGGCGTGACCTCACTGACCTCGACCTCAGGCCAGGGCGGAATCAGCACAAAGGGACTCTCCTTCTTACAGCCCTGCACGGCAGAGCTCACCAGACAGTCCCCGCCTCCCGCCCGCTGAAGGGTAATAAGATGGTCGCTGTTGTGCCGGTTGGCATGGTTGCGCAGAAAAAGCAGGTAATCTCGCACCTGACTGGCGGTTTGCCACAGCCGCTGCTGTCGTTGCCAGCTGTCCCAGCCGTACAGACCTGAGGCGCTGAGGATAACGACAAGCGAAACGGCGACAAGCGTTTCGATAAGCGTAAAACCGTTCTCTTTTTTCATACCGGGAGTGTGGCGAAGCGCCGTGAAGATGACGAGCGACGGATCCTCGTTTTACGAGGTGTTGTCCGGAGAATTGGGAGAGTTGCAGCGCGTTGCACGCTTTCTGGATAGCGCCTCGGGAAACGGGATAAAGGCGAAAAAAACCGGCGCTAAATAGCACCGGTTGTGTCACGCTTTATCGCATCAGATAGCGACGGGCGCTTTGATGCCCGGATGCGGGTCGTAACCCTCAATCTCGAAATCATCAAAGCGGTAATCAAATATTGATGCCGGTTTGCGTTTGATAATCAGCTTCGGCAGCGCACGCGGTTCGCGGGTCAGCTGGAGATGCGTCTGTTCCATATGGTTGCTGTAAAGATGGGTATCCCCACCGGTCCAGACAAAATCACCCACTTCCAGGTCGCACTGCTGCGCCATCATGTGAACTAACAGCGCATAGC
The DNA here is from genome assembly GCF_900113755.1 of Enterobacter sp. NFIX59. Classification (NCBI taxonomy): domain Bacteria; kingdom Pseudomonadati; phylum Pseudomonadota; class Gammaproteobacteria; order Enterobacterales; family Enterobacteriaceae; genus Enterobacter; species Enterobacter sp. NFIX59. The sequence goes on from NZ_FOQN01000002.1 coordinate 259,555, forward strand.
TGGCAATGTTAAACGGCAGGCCGAGGAACACGTCACAGGAGCGCTGGTAGAGCTGGCAGGAAAGCTTTCCATCCGCCACATAGAACTGGAAGAACGCGTGGCACGGTGCCAGCGCCATTTTATCCAGCTCGCCGACGTTCCAGGCGGAAACAATGATTCGGCGCGAGTCCGGATCGTTTTTCAGCTGGTTCATCACGGTGGTGATCTGGTCAATATGGCGGCCATCAGGCGTTGGCCATGCGCGCCACTGCTTACCGTAAACCGGGCCCAGGTTGCCGTTTTCATCTGCCCACTCGTCCCAGATTGAGACGTTATTTTCGTGCAGATACGCAACGTTGGTATCACCTTGCAGGAACCAGAGCAGTTCATGAATGATCGAGCGCAGGTGGCAGCGCTTTGTCGTCACCAGCGGGAAGCCTTCTTGCAGATTGAAGCGCATCTGGTGGCCAAAAATGGAGAGCGTACCGGTACCGGTGCGGTCGTTTTTCGGCGTGCCCTCATCGAGCACTTTTTTCATCAATTCAAGATACTGTTTCATGGTTCCTCAGGAAATTTGTTGCTGTGGACGACGACGATACGCCCAAATCATCATAATGGCACCCGCGACAATCATCGGAATGGAGAGGATCTGCCCCATGCTGATGTACTGTACCCACTCGCCGGTAAACTGTGCGTCAGGCTGGCGGAAGAATTCGACGATGATGCGGAACGCGCCATAGCCAATCAGGAACAGCCCGGAAACAGCCCCCATCGGGCGCGGCTTGCGAATAAACAGGTTGAGGATGATAAACAGCACCACGCCTTCCAGCGCCAGCTCATACAGCTGAGACATATGGCGCGGCAGAACGCCGTAGGTATCGAAAATGGACTGCCACTCCGGATGCGATGGCAGCAGCGCGATGTCTTCTGCGCGGGAGCCCGGGAAGAGCATCGTGTACGGCACGCTCGGGTCGACGCGGCCCCACAGTTCACCGTTGATAAAGTTGCCCAGACGACCAGCGCCGAGACCAAACGGGATCAGCGGTGCGATAAAATCTGAAACCTGGAAGAAGTTGCGTTTGGTGCGTTTGGCAAAAATCACCATCACCAGAATCACACCAATCAGGCCGCCGTGGAAGGACATGCCTCCGTCCCAGACGCGGAACAGATAGAGCGGATCGTTCAGGAATACCGGGAAGTTATAGAACAGCACATACCCGATACGGCCACCGAGGAACACGCCGAGGAAGCCCGCATACAGCAGGTTTTCAACTTCGTTTTTGGTCCAGCCGCTGCCAGGACGGCTGGCGCGACGGCCAGCGAGCCACATGGCAAAAATGAAGCCCACCAGGTACATCAGACCGTACCAGTGAAGCGAAACAGGTCCTACTGAGAAAATGACCGGATCAAATTCCGGAAAATGCAGATAACCACTGTTCATCTGTCACCACAAGATGTTGTTATTCCGCTGAAAGTGGACAGCGGTAGAAATGCGATTCTGCTGTAAGCAGAGGCTCCAAAGTTGCGAATCATAGCACAAGGCGGGCGCGGAGGATGCGCCAGAGATGTAAAAGATGTGTATAGGGTTTTATGCGCGCTGGCGCCCTCACCCACAGGGAGAGGGCGAAAAACGATTAGCGGCCGCCGCGGATCAGACCGCCCATACCGCGTCGTTCCATAAACGCCGCGACCTGGTGGCGGACTTCCGTTGCCAGCTGCGCCTCAAGGCTGCGTTCAGCCAGCTCGCGGGCATCATTGATGTCGATATGCCGCAGCAGGTATTTCACGCGGGCGACGGCGCGACCGTTCATCGACAGATGGCGGAATCCCAGACCAATCAGGATCGCAACGCACATGGAATCACCGGCCATTTCACCGCACAGGCGTAAATCAATACCGTACTGCTCCGCTTCACGGGCGATCATCGCTAACGCGCGAATGATCGCCGGATGCAGGCTGTCGTAGATACTGGCGACGCGAGTATTGTTACGGTCGACGGCCAGGATATATTGCGTCAGGTCGTTCGTGCCGACAGAGATAAAATCAACACGGTTTGCCAGTTGCGGCAGCATAAAGACCATAGACGGCACTTCAAGCATCACCCCAATCCGCGGTTTCGGGATCGCATAGCCGATCATCTCTTCCACTTCGCGGCCAGCACGTTCGATCAGCCGCCGGGACTCGTCGATCTCATCGATGCTGGTGACCATCGGCAGCAGGATGCTGAGATTGCCCGTCGCCGCGTTGGCGCGCAGCATCGCACGTACCTGGATCAGGAAGATCTCCGGCTGATCGAGCGTAATGCGGATCCCACGCCAGCCCAGGCACGGGTTTTCTTCGCTGATCGGCATATAGGGCAGCTGTTTATCCGCCCCGACATCCAGGGTACGCAGGGTGACAGGTTTGTCGTTAAACATCTGCAGCATCCCCTGATACTGTGCCACCTGCTCCTCTTCGGAGGGGAAACCGCTCTGCAGCATGAACGGGATTTCAGTACGATATAGGCCAATACCGTCGATGCGGCTGCCAAGCTTTTCTTCATGTTCAGGGCTTAAACCGGCGTTGAGCATGACTTTGATCCGCTCACCGCTCTTCAGCTGTGCGGGCAGGTTAACGTCATCTTCAGCCAGCTTGCTTAATTCATTCTCTTCGCTGATAAGACGCTGGTACTCCTGGAGCAGAACCGGCTCAGGATCGACCAGCAGCTCACCGCGATAGCCGTCGACCACCAGCGTACGTCGGTGCAGTACCGACGGCTGAATGTCCGCCCCCATAACGGTAGGGATACCCAGCGCGCGCACCATAATGGCGGCGTGTGAGTTGGCGGCACCATCGCGCACCACCACGCCGGCCAGCCTGTCCTGGGGCAGTTCAGCCAGCGTCGTTGCCGAAAGTTCGTCGGCAACCAGAACAAACCGTTTTGGCCATGCATTCGGGCCCTGAATGGTGTCATCAAGATGGAAAAGCAGGCGCTGCCCCAGCGCGCGCAGATCCCCTGCCCGCTCTTTCAGGTAACCGTCGGTCAGTGCCGCAAACTGGTCGGCAAATTTTTCGATAACCTTCTTAACCGCCCACTCCGCGACCGAGCCTTTATCCACTTCCGCAAAAAGCTCACGACGCAGGCGCGCATCGGAGAGCAGGTGCGAATAGAGGTCAAAGATCGCCGCCGTCTCTTTTTGCGCGCCTGCGGCAAAACGTTTGCTGTAACGACGAAATTCATTCGCCGCCTCTTCCAGCGCGGCGGTGAGACGCTCGCGCTCCAGCGCTTCATCAAGCGTTGAGGCTTCGTAAACCTGCTCCATCAGCGGCAGCGTAGCGTCCATCCAGCCTTCAGCTATCGCCACGCCTGGTGATGCCGGAAGGGCACGAATGCGCGTATGGCGATACTGACCAAAAAGCGCGGCAAGCTGGGACTGGGAGAGGATCGCCGCCATCTGCGTGGCCAGCGTGACGAGGAAAGACTCCTCGCTTTCGTCGTACTGACGTAGCTCACGCTGCTGGACGACCAGCACGCCGAGCAGCTGGCGACGCTGGATAATCGGCACGCCAAGGAAAGCGCGGAAGCGCTCTTCTTTTACGGAAGGGATGTACTTAAAGCTGGGGTGTTTTTGTGCGTCAGCAAGGTTGATGGGTTCAGCCAGCCGCCCGACCAGACCCACGATACCTTCATCAAATGCGAGCGTTACGGTGCGTCCGCGTGGTTTTTTCAAACCACGGGTTGCCATCAGGTAATAGCAGCGCCGATCGTGGTCGGCCAGATACACCGAACAGACCTCGGTCTCCATCGCAAGGCAGATGTCGGTGACCAGAATATTCAGCGCCTCGTTCAGACGCGGCGCGCTGGCCACCTTCTCGACTATTTCTCGCAAGCGGGTGAGCATGATTTGCGTAGCTTAACCTCTTTTACGTCGCCAGGCAGGTGCGCTCTGCGGCTTAGGCGGGATCTCCTGAAGCTGCATTACCACACTTGCAAACTCTTTCATCACCCTACGGTAAACATCGCGTTTAAATGACACGACCTGACGAACAGGATACCAATAGCTCACCCAGCGCCAGCCATCGAACTCCGGCGTACTGCTGGTTTGCATATTGATGTCTGAATCGTTGCCCACCAACTGCAACAGAAACCACTTTTGTTTCTGGCCGATACAAACCGGCTTTGTGTCCCAACGCACCAAACGTTTCGGTAACTTGTAACGCAACCAGTTGCGGGTCGAAGCCAGGATGCGAACATCTTTTCGGCTTAAACCGACCTCTTCAAAAAGCTCCCGGTACATCGCTTGTTCTGGGGACTCTCCCGGATTGATCCCGCCTTGCGGGAACTGCCAGGAGTGCTGACCATATCGCCGGGCCCACATCACCTGGCCCTGACGATTACAAATTACTATTCCTACGTTCGGGCGGTAGCCATCGTCATCAATCACCGGACTACCCCAAACTAAACCTTATATATGAATGATTGTTTCACACTACAGGGAGGCGGTAAACCACTCTCTTACAGGGCTGCAACCTAATAACATTTGAATAACTCACAAATAAGTGCTGAGTTATAAACAGATGAGTGGCAGTGAAGGGAATTTTATTCACCTTTTCTGTGGATATAGTTGTGAAGAAGTGTCTGATTACCGATGAACAACCTTAAACGCTGCCATATCCCCTCTTTCACCTGAATTCAATAATGCAATTATTTTCATAGAGTTAAATGTATTTCCATGAACACAAAACAGAATAGCGTGACGATCGTCACATCAGGGATCGTCGTGCTGATGAAAGATCGAACAGCGTCGGTTTTATCCACAGATTGTGCCAATAAGTTAGTCACAATTTGTTTGAAAATTCGATTTTCATCGCACGTCAAGGCTGTAAATTGAAACAGTAGTCAGGGTTATGCCCAGTTATCCCATTTTTCTGTGGATAACATGGTGTAAGATCCTGTTCATTGTCAGTGACCAGATTTGAACAACCGGTTTTCTGACTCGGGTGAAACGATTTCAAACCGATAAAAAAACCTATAAATCATATACATGGAATATTGGTACAGAAATAGTTAAACTCTATCCACAGGGGACAATTTCTTCGTTTATTTTTTAATCAAAAGGTTACCGTCATGCATCCGCTTACACCCTTGCTCTCACCGCCGTCCAGCGAGGGCCAGTTGCTCCAGCAGGCACAGCGTCTTGCGGGCTTTTCGCTTGGCGAGCTGGCGGCAATGGCAGGGCTTCCGATCCCGAAGGATCTTAAGCGGGATAAAGGCTGGATCGGCATGCTGCTTGAGCTGTGGCTGGGTGCGAGCGCTGGGAGCAAACCCGAGCAGGATTTTGCAGCACTTGGCGTGGAGTTAAAAACCATCCCAATAGATAGCCAGGGCAAGCCGCTTGAGACCACCTTTGTCTGCGTTGCGCCATTAACCGGCAACACCGGCGTGACGTGGGAAACCAGCCACGTTCGCCACAAGCTGAAGCGCGTGTTGTGGGTACCGGTTGAAGGCGAGCGACAGATCCCCCTGGCTGACCGTCGCGTTGGCGCGCCGCTGCTCTGGAGCCCGAACGAGGATGAAGAGCATCAGCTTCGGCTGGACTGGGAGGAGCTGATGGACATGATCGTTCTTGGGCAGGTAGAGCGCATCACCGCCCGACACGGAGAAGTGTTACAACTGCGTCCGAAAGCGGCCAACAGTAAAGCGCTTACCGAGGCCATCGGCGCACAGGGTGAGCCGATACTGACGTTGCCGCGCGGTTTTTATCTCAAAAAGAATTTCACCGGCGCGCTCCTGGCACGTCATTTCCTGTTAAAAACATAGTTTTTTACTTATTTTGCGAGCTCTCAAACATAATCGACTGCTTTTTAAGATTTTACTGCTTCCTCAAGTCGCCATATCGAGTTAATACTAGATTATGATTTGATACGTGCCAGATGAGGACGATAACGATGAAAAAATGGGCAGTGTTAGTTTCAGCAGTCGGTTTAGCGTTTGCCGTATCGGGCTGTAGCAGCGATTACGTCATGGCGACAAAAGACGGTCGAATGATCCTGACCGACGGCAAACCCGAAGTTGACGATGATACCGGGCTGGTCAGCTACCGCGACCAGGAAGGCAATAAAATGCAGATCAATCGCGACGAAGTATCGCAAATTATCGAGCGATAAACAGAGAGAGGTCAGTCGCTTGCTGACCTTTTTGATTTTTTTCTTCCCCTTTTGCTTCCCCTCTGCCATGTTTATATTCCTTTGTCGGGCACGCCCTGACGCGGTCTATAAGTCTACTGAGGAAGCCGGCTATGCATTATCACCGTATCCCCCACAGCGCTCTGGAAATAAGCCAACTGGGGTTGGGCACGATGACATTTGGTGAACAAAACAGCGAAGCCGATGCCCATGCACAACTCGATTACGCCGTCAGCCAGGGGATTAACCTGATTGATGTCGCGGAGATGTACCCTGTTCCGCCACGTCCGGAAACGCAGGGACTTACCGAAACCTACGTCGGTAACTGGCTGGCAAAACACGGCAACCGTGAAAAGCTGGTGATTGCCTCCAAAGTCAGCGGCCCCGCGCGCAACAACGATACCGGGATCCGCCCGAATCAGATCCTCGATCGCAAGAATATCCGCGCCGCACTGGACGCCAGCCTGAAGCGCCTGCAAACCGACTATCTCGATCTGTATCAGGTGCACTGGCCTCAGCGCCCAACCAACTGCTTTGGTAAGCTCGGCTACAGCTGGAATGAGAGCGCCCCCGCCGTGACGCTGCTGGAAACGCTGGAAGCGCTGACCGAATGCCAGCGCGCGGGAAAAATCCGCTATATTGGCGTCTCTAACGAAACAGCCTTTGGGGTCATGCGCTATCTGCACCTGGCGGATAAACACGATCTGCCGCGTATCGTGACTATTCAGAACCCGTACAGCCTGCTTAACCGCAGCTATGAAGTGGGTCTGGCCGAAGTGACGCAGTATGAAGAAGTGGAACTGCTCGCCTACTCCTGTCTCGGCTTCGGCACGCTGACGGGGAAATACCTGAACGGCGCGAAACCGGCCGGGGCGCGTAACACCCTCTTTAGCCGCTTTACCCGTTACAGCGGCGAGCAGACGCAGAAAGCCGTTGCCGCCTATGTGGATATCGCGAAGCGTCACGGTCTTGACCCTGCGCAGATGGCGCTGGCCTTCGTGCATCGTCAGCCGTTTGTTGCCAGCACCCTGCTGGGCGCGACCACGATGGAGCAGTTGAAAACCAATATTGCGAGTTTCAATCTGAACCTGAGTGAAGAGGTGTTAGCGGAGATTGAAGCGGTGCATCAGGTTTATACTTATCCTGCACCGTAATAAAAGCAAAACGGCAACGCACGTTGCCGTTTTTAGGGTTTGCTCCCTCTCCCTGTGGGAGAGGGCCGGGGTGAGGGCATCAGGCCGCACTTATCAGCGGCGACGTTGCCACATCCACAAGCCCGCAATCGCCAGCGCAAACAGCCCACCAAACCCGACGCCAATCCCCACCACCGGCACGCCCACTTTTACCGCCAGCGAGTAGAGCCCCAGCATTAACAGCATTGCCAGGTTTTCCCCCAGGTTTTGTACCGCGATGGCATTGCCTGCCCCGACGGTCTGCTTGCCCCGCTCCTGCAGTAACGCGTTCAGTGGCACCACGAAGAAGCCCCCCAGAATACCAATCAGGATGAGGAGGACATACGCGGGCAATAACGCATGCTGCAGCGAGAAGATCAGCACCACGACGCCAATCAGGATCCCTGCGGGCATGCAGCGTGCTACCGTCTCGAGCGTTACCAGCTTCGCCGCCGCGCCAGCCCCCACCACAATGCCGATGGCCACCATCGCATTCAGATAGGTCGGCGTCGCGTTGTCAGTAATCCCCAGCGCCACCGGCACCCACAGGACCAGCAGGAAGCGCAGCGTGACGCCCGCCCCCCAGAACATACTGGTCCCCATGAGGGAAAAACGCGTTTCACCGTTACGCCACAGCACGCGGCAGGCGGTAAAGAAACTGCCGGTCATCGGTTTAAAGCGCCAGGATTGTCCCGGGCGAGCCACCGGCAGTTTAGGAATAAACAGGTTCGCCACGACCGCCCCACCATACACCGCCGCGCATACGCCCAGTGCCGCCAGGACATGCCAGTCGGCCAGCACGCCGCCCGCAACGGATCCGAGCAGGATAGCGGCAATGGTTGACGACTCCATCAGACCATTGGCTTTCACCAGCTTATCTCCGGTGGTCAGCTCGCCGAGAATGCCATACTTCGCCGGGGAGTAGGCGGCGGCGCCAATGCCCACCAGCGTATAGCCAATAAACGGATTAAAGCCAAAACAAATGCTGGCCGCACCCAGCAGCTTGAGGCCATTGGCAAACATCATCACCCGACCTTTCGGGAAGCTGTCCGCCACCTGCCCGACGAACGGAGCAAAGATAATGTAAGCGCCCACAAACACCATCTGCAGGATCGGCTGACTCCAGTCGGGGTAAAACTCGGCTTTCAGCAGCGCCAGCGTGGCAAACAGCAGCGCGTTATCACCGAACGCAGAGAGAAACTGTGCGGCGATGACGGCCATCATGCCTTTCGATCTGAGCGATGTGTTAGTGTGTACTGACTCACGCATTTTGCTGTTCCGCCTCTTCAACCATGCCTTTCAGGGTCACGAAATCGGGCTTCCCGCTACCCAGCACAGGGAGCTGTTTCAGGTAGCGAATATCGCGCGGCACGGCCAGTTCAGGAATACCGTGTTCACGCGCATAGCTCAGTAACCTGTCGCGCTTAAGCTCACCGTCGGTCGTAAACAGCACCAGCGCCTCGCCTTTGCTGGCGTCACTCTTCACCACCGTCGCATGCATCTTATCCGTGGACACGGCCGTCGCCAGCTGCTCAACCATTTCCAGAGAGACCATTTCACCGGCGATTTTGGCGAAGCGTTTCGCGCGTCCCTGAATCTGTACAAAGCCCTGTTCATCGAAACGGACGATATCCCCGGTGTCGTACCAGCCGGTTTCAACCTCGCCGTTGACGTTTTCCGCTGTGGGCACCTCCAGCACGCCCGGGTTTTCCACGCGCAGATACCCGTTCATCACGTTTGGCCCTTTCAGCTGCAGACGGCCACCGTCCTCAATGCCCGGCACGGCCAGCAGACGCGCATCCATTCCCGGCAGAATTCGGCCAACCGTACCCGGTTTCGCCGCCATCGGCACGTTAATCGAGACCACGGGCGCACACTCGGTCACGCCATAGCCTTCGAGAATGCGCAGGCCAAACTTGTCCTGCCAGATCTGACGCGTGCTCTCCTGCAGTTTTTCCGCACCGGCCACCACATACCGCACGCGATAGAAGTCATACGGATTGGCGAAACGCGCATAGTTGCCGAGGAAGGTTGAGGTGCCGAACAGGACGGTGCAGTTACGGTCATACACCAGCTCCGGCACAATCCGGTAATGCAGCGGGCTTGGATAAAGGAACACTTCTGCGCCGGTCAGCAGCGGCGTAAACAGCCCCACCGTCAGGCCAAAGGAGTGGAACAGCGGCAGCGCCGACATAAAACGGTCATCCGCGGTAAAGTCAGCAATGCTTTTGATCTGCTCAACGTTCGCCAGAATGCTCTTGTGGCTGTGGACGACGCCTTTCGGGTTGCCCTCCGATCCCGACGTGAAGAGGATAATGGCGTCATCTTCCGGCTGCTGTTTGACCTGTGCCAGACGCGGCATCAGCAGGTGAGCAAAAATCCACAGCTTGTCGCCGGTGGTCACGTCGGCTTTCAGATCCTCCAGGAAGACCCAGCGCACCTGGGTGAGCTGCTCGGGAAGATGCCAGAGCTTGCCTTTGTCCAGGAACTGACGAGAGGTAAAGACGGTATTAATCTGGGCAGCGGTGATGGCGCTGGTCAGCCCTTTCACACCCGCCGTGTAGTTCATCATCGCCGGGATCCGGCCCCGGGAAACCGCGCCGAAAATCACCGCCGCGCTGATGCCCGCATTAGGCAGCATCAGGCCAATCTTTTCGCCCTTTTTGCTGTACTTCTCAAGAATGCGCCCCACAAACAGGGTCTTGGTCAGCAGTTTGCGATAGGTATCCGGGGTAAAGTTGATGTCTTCGATGCAGTTTTTCTTCGCGCCATAGCGGTGCTGCGCGGAAAGTAGAGATTCGTACAGCGTTTCGCGCGGACGCACGGCCATGCGCGCTTCCATCATAATCTGGTGCAGCATTTCCCCGGCGATTTTACGGCGATCGCGGGCACGCGGCGCGTCGGGCATCGGTAACGACGTTGGCGGCAGAATATGCAGCGTGATTTTGGGGAACAGACGCTGCTTCACCAGTCCCTTCAGACGGCTGAAATGGCTCAGCTCTGCGCCTTCAATTCGCAGCGGCACCACGGTCGCTTTTGACTTCGCCGCGACAAACCCCGCACCGTCGTAGATTTTCATCAGCGAACCGGTCACGGAGATACGCCCTTCCGGGAAAATGACCACCGGACGCCCCTGCTCGACCAGACGCACCAGATGCTTAATCATCATCGGCTTTGTCGGGTCAAGCGGCACAAAATCAATCAGCGGCGTGAGCCAGCGCATGTACCACTGCTGGCTGATGGAGGTATAGACCGCAAATACCGGGCGCACGGGCAGAAACAGCGCCAGCAGGATGCCGTCTATAAAGGAAACATGATTTGGTGTGATAAGAACGCGTTCGCCACGAAGCGCCTGGGCATCGCCAGTGACGCGGATGCGAAAGAGAATACGGAACAGTGTACGGAAGAACCCAAATAGCATCTCAACTCCCTTTGCCAGCCAGTGTGGAGGGTTGATAGTAAATGGTGGCAGATTACACGAGAAGTGATACGGGAGCGACAGCAAAAGTGGAGGCGAAAAAAAACCTGCGCATCCGCGCAGGTTGGTGCAAGAGATGAGTACGAAACCGTACTAAGAATTCTCACCAATCAATACCTCTGGGATCTCAACTGTATCAATCTCATTAACATCCTCGCCATCGGACAATCGCAACAGCCTGAGGCAAAGTGTAACCAAAGGTTCAGATTGACATTCTTCAGACATGACTGCGCGTGTAACGATTACACCGCCAGGGTTGTTCTGCGTCACGTTTGTGGAGAGCGGAAATCCGCTCCCCTTGAATGCGCGCCGCTTTTCCGCAACACTATTTGGTGTGTAAACGCTTACCCCCAATAAGAAGGTAATGAATGGCGACAATAAAGGATGTGGCCCGTCTGGCAGGTGTGTCGGTGGCAACCGTCTCCCGCGTGATTAACGACTCCCCAAAAGCCAGTGACGCATCACGCCAGGCGGTACAAAGCGCCATGGAATCCCTGAACTATCATCCCAATGCCAATGCCCGCGCGCTCGCCCAGCAGTCCACAGAAACCATTGGTCTGGTGGTAGGAGATGTCTCCGATCCCTTTTTCGGCGCGATGGTGAAAGCCGTTGAGCAGGTTTCTTATCAGACAGGCAATTTTTTGCTGATCGGCAATGGCTATCATAATGAACAAAAAGAACGCCAGGCCATCGAGCAGCTGATCCGCCACCGCTGCGCGGCGCTGGTAGTACACGCCAAAATGATCCCGGATGCCGAACTGATTCATCTGATGAAGCAGATCCCCGGGATGGTCATCATCAACCGCATTATTCCCGGCTTTGAGAAACGCTGCGTGGCGCTCGACGACCGCTACGGCGCGTGGCTTGCGACCCGTCATCTGATTCAGCAGGGCCACACCCGGATTGGCTATCTCTGTTCAAACCACCCGATTTCTGATGCAGAAGACCGTCTGCAGGGCTACTACGATGCCCTGCGCGAAAACGGACTGCCGTGCAATGACCGCCTGGTGGCCTATGGCGAACCGGATGAGAGCGGCGGTGAACAGGCCATGACCGAGCTGCTGGGTCGCGGACGGAATTTCACGGCGGTTGCCAGCTATAACGACTCGATGGCCGCAGGGGCAATGGGGGTGTTGAACGACAACGGGATTGAGGTACCGGCAGAAATTTCGCTGATTGGCTTCGACGACGTGCTGGTCTCCCGCTACGTTCGCCCGCGCCTGACCACCGTGCGCTACCCGATTATCACCATGGCCACACAGGCCGCCGAGCTGGCGTTAGCGCTGGCGGAACAGCGCCAGCCGCCGGATATTACGCATCTGTTTAGCCCGACGCTGGTTCGTCGTCACTCCGTTGCGTCGCCTGCGGAAACGCAGAGCGAATAACGGTAGAGGTGAACCCGCGTGTTGGGGTATTCCAGCCCATCGCCGATATACTGCCAGCCGTAACGTTCGTAGAAGTCGCGGCAGGCAGACCAGAGGTACAGTTCTTCATATCTCGCTTGCGCGGCCCAGGTAATAACATGCTGCTGTAACTTTCCTGCCAGCCCCTTGCCTCGCGCCGCGTCGTCAACGTACAGCGCCGCCAGCCACGGAAAGAGATCCTGACGGGTGATCAAATCGCAGCGCCAGAGCCCCACCGTACCAAGAAGCTTTTCGTCCTCAACAGCAATAAACGTCAGCGGTAATTTTCCCGGCGTCTGGCTGTGCTCAACGATGCTGTGGAAAAATTCCCGGGGAAGCCCTTCGCCAAACGCCTGCCAGATCCAGTCGGTTACCTGCTCAGCATACTGCGGTGCATCGTAAAGCGGGAGGATAACAGTCTTTTTCACGTTTCACCTGCGTATTCTCATTAATGGGCTGGCCTGACGCCTCCAGCTCGTTTTGGCGATTATTTTACCAGAGTCAGACTATTTAGTTTTACTTCAGGCAGGCCAGACAAATCGTTACCGAAAAGCGTGATCGTGGCGGAATTTTTGCGCTTCCCGCATCGCTTATACGGCGTAAGCTCTGTGTTAAACTGCAGATCATTACGTGAAAGCAGGAATGTAGAATGGTAACAATGCTGGATGTCTCACTGCGCGCGGGCGTGTCTAAGGCCACGGTATCGCGCGTGCTGAACGGCACGGGTCAGGTTAAAGAGAGTACGCGTCAGCAGGTGTTTGCGGCGATGGAAGAGCTGGGCTATCGGCCGAACTTTCTCGCGCGCTCGCTGGCTAACCAGACCAGCAACAGCATTGGTCTGGTCGTCTCGACCTTCGACGGCTTTTACTTTGGCCGCCTTCTCCAGCAGGCGTCGCGGCAGACCGAAACCCACGGAAAACAGCTTATCGTCACCGACGGTCACGACGCGCCGGAACAGGAAGAACAGGCGGTGCAGATGCTCGCCGATCGCCAGTGCGATGCCATCGTGCTTTATACGCGCTACATGAGCGAAAAAGCGATCATCAAACTGATGAACACCGTAAAAACACCTCTGGTGGTCATTAACCGTGAAGTGAGCCAGGCGCCGGATCGCTGCGTGTTCTTCGAACAGCAGGATGCCGCGTTTAAGGCCGTGGATTATCTGATCGAACAGGGCCATCGGGAGATCGCCTGTATCACCGTCCCGATCCATACCCCAACCGGAAAAGCGAGGCTGATGGGCTATCGTAAGGCGCTGGAAAAGCACGGCATCCGTCTGGACGAGCGTCGGATAAAGTACGGCGATGCGGGAATGACCGGGGGATATGAGCTGTGCAAGGAATTGATTGCCGACGGTGTATCGTTTAGCGCCCTGTTTGCCTGTAACGACGATATGGCGCTGGGCGCGTCCAAAGCGTTACACCAGGCGGGGCGTAAAATCCCGCAGGATATTTCACTGTTCGGCTTTGACGACGCCCCAAGCGCAAAATGGCTGGAGCCTGCGCTCTCATCGGTTTATCTGCCCATCGACAATATGATTGTCACGGCCATCGATCAGGCGATCCGGCTGGCAAAAAACCAGCCGGTCGATGCCATCCCACCGTTTACCGGCACGCTGGTCTTACGCGATTCGGTCACGACGGGGCCGTACTTTCATCAGATGAGCTCTAACGCCATCAGTTCCTGAATGGTCTGGCGGCGGCGGATCAGCCGCGCCTTGCCGTTATCAAACAGCACTTCCGGCAGCAGCGGGCGGCTATTGTAGTTAGATGACATAGACGCCCCGTAAGCACCGGTGTCGTGCAGCACAAGATAATCACCCGGTTTGACCTCTGGCAGCGCGCGGGTCTCCACTTTGCCGCCCTCCTGCTGGGTAAACACGTCACCCGATTCGCACAGCGGCCCCGCAACGACCGTCTCAACGCGTGGTGCCTGCGATAAATCGCGGCCGTCGGCAGCCAGGGCGGTAATGTGGTGATAGCTACCGTACATGGACGGACGCATCAGATCGTTAAAGCCTGCGTCAATCAATACAAAGTGGCGAGACCCCATCTCTTTCACGCTGCGCACCTGCGAAACCAGCACGCCGGCTTCCGCCACCAGGAAACGGCCCGGCTCAATTTCCAGTTTTACCGCATGGCCCAAATGCGCGGCGATTTGATCGCGCGCGGCGCTCCACAGACCGTAATAGTGATCGGTATCGATCGCCTCTTCGCCCTCGCGATAAGGAATGGAGAGACCGCCGCCGGCAGAGATCGCCTCCAGATTCTGACCGAAGTCGACAACCTGGCGCACCATCGCGCCGCACACCTGCTCCAGGTGGCCGTAATCGACGCCAGAGCCAATGTGCATATGAATCCCCACCAGCTTCAGGCCGTAGCGCTGTAATACCGCCAGCGCGGCAGGCATATCGGCATACCAGATCCCGTGCTTGCTGTTTTCGCCGCCGGTATTAGTTTTTTGGCTGTGGCCATGACCAAAGCCCGGGTTCACGCGCAGCCAGACGCGATGGCCGGGTGAAACCTCGCCCAGCTGCTCCAGCATATCCACAGAGCCGGCATTCACCGGGATCTGCAGCTCGTGGACGCGCGCCAGCGTCGCATCGTCGATCACATCGGCGGTAAAGACGATCGCGTCACCGTCGGCTTTCGGATCGTATCCGGCCGCCAGCGCGCGCTCGATTTCGCCGAGTGAAACGGAGTCCACCTTCACGCCCTGCTCACGCATCAGGCGCAGAATGTGGATATTGGAGCAGGCCTTCTGGGCAAAACGCACGACGTCAAACTGATGCAGAGCGGCGATCTTCTCGCGAACGATCTGCGCGTCGTAGACCCACACCGGGCAGCCAAACTCGGCGGGCAGGCGCAGCAGGTTGTCGGCGTTCAAATCGGTATCAGTCTGGTTCAGCGGGCGTGGCATGGTCTTCTCCGGGTAAATGCGTTTTCATGATTACGCCACAGCACAAAGAGAATAAAAAATATCGTTTTATCGCGAGTCTATGCAAAAATGATATGGTCAGTTCTCTGCTTTCAGGTGCCCTATGCCCGCCGTCAATTTGCGCCATATCGAGATTTTTCACGCCGTGATGACCACCGGTAATCTCACCGAAGCCGCACAGATGCTGCATACCTCGCAGCCGACGGTGAGCCGCGAGCTGGCGCGCTTCGAGAAAGTGCTGGGGTTGAAGCTGTTCGAACGCACCCGGGGCAGGCTTCACCCGACGGTACAAGGGTTACGCCTGTTCGAGGAAGTTCAGCGCTCCTGGTACGGGCTGGATAGAATAGTGAGTGCCGCGGAAAGCCTGCGCGAGTTTCGTCAGGGCGAGCTGTCGATCGTCTGCCTGCCCGTCTTTTCGCAATCCTTTTTGCCGATGCTGCTGCAACCCTTTCTGGCCCGATACCCGGAGGTCAGCCTCACCATCGTGCCTCAGGAATCACCTCTGCTTGAAGAGTGGCTTTCGGCTCAGCGCCATGATTTAGGCCTGACCGAAACCCTCTCCACGCCAGCGGGAACGGCGCGCACGGAGTTGCTCTCGTTAGATGAAGTGTGCGTTCTGCCCGCCGGGCATCGGCTTGCCGGTAAGGCGGTGCTTACACCGGAGGATTTCCACGGGGAAAACTACATCAGCCTGTCGCAGACCGACAGTTATCGACAGCTGCTGGATACGCTGTTTTCCGAGCACCAGGTCAAACGCCGAATGGTGGTAGAAACGCACAGCGCGGCCTCGATTTGTGCGATGGTACGCGCAGGCGTCGGCGTCGCGGTGGTGAATCCGCTCACGGCGTTGGATTATGCGGAAAGTGGGATTGTTGTACGTCGGTTTAGTGTCTCAGTTCCTTTCACCGTTAGCCTAATCCGCCCACTGCATCGTCCGGCATCGGCGCTGGTGGAGGCGTTCAGTGAGCATCTGCAAGGAGGGTTAAGTCTATTGGCTGGCCAGCTAAATAAGATGTTGAATCAGACGCCCCACTGAACAGAGGGCGTCTGAAAACTCAGTTAAAACGTTTCGCGATGGCCGCAACACGCTCGCCGAATTTCACAGCGGTTTGCAGATCGCCGCTGGCAATGGCGCCAGCATCAGCATCTGATGGAGACTGCACCAGCAAACCGACTGAACCGCCCAGATTATTAATGTCCTGACGGGTTGCCGCGAGAGTATTTGACGGCGGCAGCCCCAGGCTCACCCATATCCCACCGTGCTGAGAGGCCAGCGTTTGCAGGTATTGCAACGACACCTGCTTATCACCGTTCAGGCTGGCGCTGTTGCTGAAGCCCGCGAAAACTTTGTCCTGCCAGCTACGCACGAACCAGGCTTTTGAGGTCGCATCAGCGAATTTCTTAAACTGCCACGGTACGCTTCCCATGTAGGTTGGCGCGCCAAAAATAATCGCTCTGGCATCGTTAAGTTTTTGCCAGTCGCTTTCCTGAATATCGCCATTGCTGTCAATGGCGATCAGCTCAGCCTGCGCGCCCTCGGCGACTGTTTCAGCAACGCGTTTGGTGTGGCCGTAGCCAGAATAATAGATAACTACAACGCTCATGATAGATCTCCTGATGCAATATTGCCTTGTGAGTCAAACGATTAAGACGACTTTAAAATTGCTCTGCGAGCCCGTTGCCATTTTCGGTTCCCTGGTATCAAATAGAAACCTTACGTCGTTTTATACACGCAAACATTCACGGGCGTAAGAAGGCACCTTTATCTCACCTGGTTACCTCGAGGGAACCACCATGACCCAAACAGCAGTTCTGAAAAAGGAGATGCCTCCTTACAACGTGTTCGATGAACGCTGCCCGACCCGCGGCGTGCTGACGCGTATCGCCGATAAGTGGGCACTGTTAATTCTTGCGCGCCTTGAGAATGGGCCGATGCGCTTTAGTCATCTTCAACGTGATATTCAGCGAATCACCAAAAAGGTGCTGACCCAGTCTTTACGCAAACTGGAACGTGATGGGCTGGTGTCGCGAAAGATATTCGCCACGGTACCTGTAACCGTCGAGTACAGCCTGACGCCGCTTGGCCAGACGTTAACCGAAACGGTGACTGTGCTTGCGCACTGGGTGGAAAATAATATTGATGCCATTGTGGCGGCGCAATCCGCTTATGACGCCGCCAACACGTAAACCTAAACCGGGTGCTCAGGACAACATAAACGCCACGGCATCGGCGGCATGAATTGCAGTGGTATCAAATACCGGGAGAGGGCTTCGCTCGACGGGTACCAGCAAACCAATCTCAGTGCAGCCGAAGATCACCCCTTCGGCCCCCTGCTGCCTAAGTTTATCGATAACGCTGACGTAATACGCGCGGGAAGCTTCGCTGAAGGTACCGAGGCAGAGCTCGTCAAAGATAATCTGATTGATGCGCGCCCGATCTTCTTCATCCGGGATCAGGCTTTCTATCCCAAATTCACTGTGTAAACGTCCGCGATAAAAATCCTGTTCCATGGTGTAGCGTGTACCCAAAAGCGCTACGCGGCGCATTCCGGATGCCGCAATCGCACGCCCGGTCGCGTCCGCGATATGCAGAAACGGCAGCGAGCAGCGGTCTTCAATATGCGACGCCACTTTGTGCATGGTATTGGTACACAGGACTATCCCCCTGGCGCCGGCACGCTCCAGTCCCAGCGCCGCCTGGGCCAGGATCTCTCCGGCTTTATCCCACTCACCGCTCGACTGGCAGGCTTCGATTTCATGGAAATCAATGCTGTGCAGCAGCAGACTTGCGGAGTGCAGACCACCCAGACGCTGCTTTACCCCTTCATTAATCAGGCGGTAATAAGGGATTGTCGATTCCCAGCTCATACCACCTAACAGGCCGATCGTTTTCATCATCCCTCCTTATCTTTGGTCTCTTTTTTTAACACAACCGATGCACATAAAAAAAGGCGCTCTATTGAGCGCCTTTTTAAACTGCAGATTTTATTTCGCCACCGGCTCTGGCGGCGAAGTACGGGTGTGCATCGCCTCGCGCAGTAACACGCTACCGCAGGCAAACAGGCCCCCAAGAAGCGCCGCCAGAACGACAATCAGAGCCTTACCCGGGCCATCCTTTTTCACCGGCATGGAGGGTGAAAGCTGGTACCTGAATGGCTCAAGTTTAACATCGGCAAAGGAGAGATTTTTCAGCTGTGCCAGGTAGTATTCCCGGTTCTGAAAGTCCGCATTCAGTTCAGTCACGTCCTTCAGATTTTTTTCAATCTTCAGTTTTTGCGCGATACCGTCAGCACCGAGCGCAACGGAATAATCCGGGTCATCCTTTACGGCCTGCCCGTTGCTGTAGACCGGCTTCTTGATACCGGCGGCATTCGCCACTTCCAGGGAATAATTCAGTCGCTGCAGGTTGGTATTGTGAACATTGGTCAGACGAACACGATCCAGTTCCAGCTGCTGCTCAACAACGTTCGTTTTCAGGGCGATCTGGTTGCGGATATTCTGCACCGTCTCTTTTTCGACGATAGCCACGATATAATTGATATACCCCTCCAAAACGGTTTGCGCATCGCCTGCTGTTGGCGCAGTGAAGCTCAATGTCCAGGAGACAAAGGGCACTTTATCCGCGCCTTTTCCCTGATCGTCATTCACCGCTTTCATTCTGTCTGAGATGTTGACTATCGCACGATGCAGATCGAGCGGATCCACCTCAACACCTTTAAGCTGCGATATCACATAAGGAGAGGATTTCATGTACTCTTCGAGCAATGACTGCGACTGAAACTTTTTAATAAAGAGATCAAAAATTTCTGGACGGGTAATTTTCACGTCCACGTCAAGCACCTGCAGCGCAACCAGCATCTGGCGCAGCGGATTCCACTGCGACTGTTCTGCCGGGGTGATCACCGCTTTACTGGTCCATTTCTGCGGCAGTAAAAATGAAACGGCCAGCCCCACCAGCGCGAAAGCAAAGACGATGGCGACGATACGTTTTTTCGCCGCCAGAAGGACCTCAAAAAGTCCCAGAAGATCGATCTCTTTTGCGCTTACAGCCGGGCCGGCATAACGGGGAAAGTCGAGGTCCGTGCTTTTTTTGAAATCCATTTCTGACATAGTGATTCTTCTTTTTCCGGATGCAACGCATCTCTTAACATTGATGGCGGTGGTCCGATAATACATCAACATAAGAAAAATCCTAATGCCTGTTCCCTCTCTGTGTCTACTCCCTACCAGAGTTAGTGGTGATCTTAGTCACATTTTTATTGTGATTAAGCCACCTTTCCCTTTCCAGTTGCGGCACGTATTAAAACCTTCGGAGGGGCAAAAAATCATCCGCCGATGTTCCGCAGTTTCTCTCCAGCCATCAGCTTGCGCTCGATGTGTTCCAGCGTCACGCCTTTGGTTTCCGGGATCAGCCAGAACGTGACGCCAATAAATGCCACATTCAGTACCGTATAGAGCCAGAACGTCCCCGCTGCGCCAATCGCGTCCAGCAGCGTCAGGAACGTCGCGCCGATGATCATGTTCGACACCCAGTTGGTTGTCGTGGAACAGGTGATGCCAAAGTCACGGCATTTGAGCGGCTGAATTTCGGAGCACAGGATCCACACCACGGGCGCGGCGCTCATCGCGTAGCCAGCGATGCACATCATGGTCATCCCGACAGAAAGCCAGGAAAGTCCGCTTGACGCCGTGCCGTTATCAAATTGCATCAGGCAGTAACCGAGGATCAGCGTGCCGAGCGCCATCACGCTAAAGCCAATCTTCAGCGCAGGTTTACGGCCGGCTTTGTCCACGGTGAATACGGCAATAAAGGTGGCGAACATGAAGGTCAGCCCGACCACCAGGGTGGCGATCATCTGCTGTTCCGTGGTGGTGAACCCGGCCATTTTAAAAATACGCGGCGCGTAGTACATGATGATGTTCATGCCGGTGAACTGCTGCATCGCCTGCAGCAACATGCCGAGGAAGACCGCCCGGCGCACGTTGCGGTTGATCTTAAATAGCGCCCAGCCACCCTGCTTCAGCTTCAGGCTTTCGCGGATCTCATTCAGCTCTTCGCGCGCTTTCTCCGAGGTATCGCGCAGCATGCGCAGGACCTCTTCTGCCTCCACGTGGCGCCCTTTTTGCGCCAGCCAGCGCGGACTGTTCGGCAGGAAAATCACTAAGACAATCAGCACCACCGCTGGCAGCGCCAGCACGCCGAGCATTGCGCGCCAGTTGCCGCTGTAGCTGAAGTAGGTGTCAGACAGGAACGCCAGCACAATACCCAGCGTGACCATCAGTTGATACATGCTGATCATCTTGCCGCGCACGTTCTCACTCGCCATTTCGGAGAGATAAAGCGGCGCGGTGTAGGAGGCAATCCCTACCGCCACGCCCAGCAGCACGCGGGAAAGCAGCAGCACTTCTACGTTTGTCGCAAACGCGGAGCCGATCGAACCCGCGACGAACAGGATCGCCCCGACCATCAGGCTGTATTTGCGCCCCAGGCGGAACGACAGCCAGCCGTTAAACAGCGCCCCGATGGCCGCGCCGAGCATCATGCTGCTCACCACCCACTCCTGCAGACGGTTACTGAGGGTAAAGTGATCGGTAATAAACGGCAGCGCTCCGGCAATGACGCCGATATCCAGTCCAAATAACAGGCCCGCCACGGCAGCGGCAATGGAGACAAACTGGTTCATGCGCCGGGTATCACGCAGCGCAGCGGGCATTAGGGTAGAGTCATTGATAGATGTCATATTTTTCCTGCCTCAACAGCAAAATTCGTTAACTGAAATTACGAGAAAGCGAGGAAAAGTGTCAGGCGGGAATTCGTGAAGATATGGATTATTTCGCTATGGCATCGCGATCTGTGATGGACATTACAATTTCAACTAATGCTGAAATAGCCACGTTTTTTATTAATTACCTAATATTTAAGCAATAAAAATGTGATACGCGTCATTTGTGAATTCTCAGTATGGATTTTTCATCTTATGTCATATGGATAATGGTAATTTTTAGCCAAAAAAACCTCCACCCGAGGGCAGAGGTTCGTCATGCAGGTGGAATTAGCGCGCCAGCCATCCGCCATCGACCGCCACGGTGTAGCCGTTGATGTAATCCGATGCCGACGAGGCCAGAAAGACCACCGGCCCCATCAGATCGCGCGGAAGCCCCCAGCGCCCCGCCGGAATGCGGTCGAGGATTTCCGCGCTACGCTGCTCGTCAGCACGCAGCTGCTGCGTATTGTTGGTCGCCATGTAGCCCGGCGCAATCGCATTCACATTGATGTTGTGTTTCGCCCACTCGTTTGCCAGAAGGCGGGTCACGCCCATCACGGCGCTTTTGGACGCGGTGTAAGACGGCACGCGGATACCGCCCTGGAACGAGAGCATGGAGGCAATATTCACGATCTTGCCGCCGTTCCCCTGCGCGATAAAGTGCTTTGCCGCCGCCTGGGACATAAAAAATACGCTCTTGATGTTCAAATCCATCACGTCGTCCCAGTCGCGCTCGCTGAAGCTGATCGCATCTTCGCGGCGAATCAGCCCGGCATTGTTGACCAGAATGTCGATATGACCGAATTCCGCCACCGCGCGATCCAGCAGTTCAGGAATGGCATCGATTTTACGCAGGTCGGCGGTCAGGCTCAGGAAACGGCGCCCCAGCGCCGTCACGCGTTCGAGGGTTTCAGTCGGTTCAACGATATTAATTCCGACGATATCGCAGCCCGCTTCCGCCAGGCCTAGCGCCATCCCCTGCCCCAGCCCGGTGTCACAGCCGGAAACCACAGCCACTTTCCCCTGCAGAGAGAATGCATCCAGAATCATGTTTATTCCTTACTCTTTCAGAGCCTGTCACTCACAGGCAGGTTTATGCTTCACTGCCCGCGACTAGCGCAAATCGCTGACCGCAACATGGTCCATATCATCGAAGACCTGATTTTCGCCCACCATTCCCCAGATAAAGGTGTAGGCTTTCGTCCCTACGCCGGAGTGAATAGACCAGCTCGGTGAAATCACCGCCTGCTCGTTGTGCATCACGATATGGCGCGTTTCCTGCGGCTGTCCCATCATGTGGAACACGCAGGCGTCTTCCTCCATGTTGAAGTAGAAGTAGACCTCCATTCGGCGCTCGTGGGTATGGCACGGCATGGTGTTCCACAGGTTACCTGGCGCAAGCTCGGTCAATCCCATGCTGAGCTGGCAGGTCTCCAGCACGTCCGGCACGAAGTATTTATTGATGGTGCGGCGGTTGCTGGTGAGGTTGTCGCCCAGCGTCACGGGTGCGACGTCTGCCGGGGTCACTTTTTTGGTTGGACAGGTGGTGTGAGCCGGCGCGCAGTTGTAGTAAAACTTCGCAGGCTTGCTGGCGTCGATGCTGGCAAAGACCACGTCTTTCGCCCCTTTACCCACGTACAGTGCCTCGCGATGGCCAATCTCATAGCAGTGTCCGTCTACGGTGATGGTGCCCGGCCCGCCGATGTTGATCACCCCCAGCTCGCGACGCTCGAGGAAATAGCTCACGCCCAGCTGTTTACCGACCTCGCCGCCCACGGAGACGGTTTTCGTGACGGGCATAATGCCGCCCACAATAATACGGTCGATATGGCTGTAAACCATGGTGTACCTGTCGGCCTCGAATATCTGCTCGACTAAAAATGCCTTGCGCAGCCCCTGAGTATCCAGCGTTTTGGCGTGCGCGCTGTGGATGCTTTCTCTGACGTCCACGGTAACCTCCAGATGTGGTCATGCCCGAAGGCGGAAATAAACGAAACAGCGTTCCGTTTTTCATATTGAACACATACTATCGGCATAAAGCGGGCTTTTCAATTATATTTAAAACAACGTTTCATTTTTATTTTTGTTTATGACGAAAATGATATTCGGATCACAATTAAACCGTCGGGAGAAAAAGGGCGCGAAAAAAAACCTCCCGGAGGAGGTCATTTTCAATAAGGAGAAGTTAGCGTTCGATGGCCAGTGCCACCCCTTGCCCGCCGCCTATACATAGTGTGGCAATCCCTTTGCGGGCATTGCGCTTTTTCATTTCGTGGACCAGCGAAACCAGGATCCGGCAGCCGGACGCCCCGATCGGGTGCCCCAGCGCGATCGCGCCGCCGTTAACGTTGACCCGAAGGGGATCCCACTCCAGCATTTTTCCGACGGAGATCGCCTGCGCGGCGTAGGCTTCGTTCACTTCGATCAGATCCACATCCGAAAGCTGCCACCCGGCACGCTCCAGACAGCGGCGGGTCGCGTAGACCGGTGCGATCCCCATTAACGCAGGATCAACCCCCACGCTGGCGAACGCCTTAATGCGGGCCAGCACGGGAAGATCGAGTTCGAGGGCTTTGCTTTCGCTCATCATCATGACGGCGGCAGCGCCGTCGTTAATGGAAGAGGCATTTCCCGCCGTCACCGATCCCTGCATTTCAAACGCAGGATTCAGCCTCGCCAGCCCTTCAGCACTGGCGTCGGTGCGCGGCTGTTCATCGGTATCCACGACAATAAACTCACCGCTCTGACGCTGCGTGCTGACAGGGACAATTTCGTCGCGAAAACGACCGGAATCAATCGCCGCACGCGCTTTTTGCTGCGAGCTCAGCGCGTAGGCATCCTGCACTTCACGGCTGATGCCGTACTCGCGCGCCAGGTTTTCCGCCGTCACGCCCATATGATAGTCATTGAACGCATCCCACAGCCCGTCATGCACCAGGCTGTCGAGCAGCTGACTGTTGCCCAGCTGTGCGCCGGTACGGCTGTCGGTCAACACGTGCGGCGCGCGGCTCATATTCTCCTGCCCGCCCGCAATGATCACGTCCGCTTCACCACACTGAATGGCCTGCGTCGCGAGATGCAGCGCTTTTAATCCTGAGCCACAGACGTCGTTAATGGTGATGGCGGAGACGGTATTGGGCAGCCCGCCCTTCAGCGCCGCCTGACGCGCAGGGTTTTGCCCGGCACCGGCCGTGAGGACCTGTCCCAGGATCACCTCATCAACTTCATGTGCTGCGATCCCGCTACGTTCCACCAGCGCTTTCACCACCACGCTCCCCAGGTCAACCGCCGAGTGACGCGCAAGCGCTCCCTGAAAACAGCCGATAGCTGTACGCAACGCACCCACTATTACGACATCTTTCATCACGACCTCTGTGTTAAATGACATGACGATAGTAGAGGATTGTTACTGGCAATTATCTTAATTGTTTAAAAATAGTGAGTTTAATCACAAGGATCAGCGTGCATCCTGCAGATACTGCCGCAGCCAGCTTCCGGCAACGCCGGGAGGGGATCGCTTATTCCACAGCAGATCGATGCCGATCGCCCGCGGCCAGCCGGGAACATTGAGCTGTACCAGGGATTTCGCGGCGGCAAACTCATCTACCAGCGCGCACGGCAAGACGCACCAGCCAAATCCCTGAACCGCCATACTCAAGAGTAACAGGTAATTCGGGGCTGACCAGACGGGCCCGCGCGCGATCTCCGCCTCGCGCTCCAGATAGGTGCTCAGCCGCAGCTCTCGCCAGCCGTGGAGCTCGTCACGCTGAACGTCATGTTGTCCGGCCAGCGGATGCGTGGTTGCGACATAGATCGCCATGCGGGTCTGCATCGGCAGCCGTATAGCGCCGATATCCGTAGGATAACCGTCTCGCGCTTCGGTGAGGCCAACCTGCGCGCGCTCCTTTTGCAGCAGATCGATCACGTCCTCCTCCTCGCCAATCAGACATTCGAATTCCGTATGGGGAAAGCGCGCGTCAAACTGTTTCATCATCTCTTCCAGCACGTCCGGGTTAAGGGTATCGGAAAGGACAAACGTCAGACGCGCCTCCGTTTGCGCCGTTAACGACACCGCCAGCTCGTCCAGCCGCGTGCTGGCGGCCAGGATAGCCTGCACGTAGCCCAACACCTGTTCTCCCTGGACCGTTAACACCGGCTGGCGCGCCGAGCGGTCAAACAGCTCGAAACCGAGATCGGCTTCAAGATTGGCAATGGACGTGCTGATCGTCGACTGGCTTTTACGCAGCCGGCGGGCGGCCGCAGAAAAAGAGCCCGCCGCAACGGTCTCGACAAATGCATTAAGGGCTTCGGGTGAATAGCGCATAACCTATCTGTTTTAGCGATGGATACTATCTTTAATATATCAGCTTTAGCGATGAAAATAGGCCACATCAACGCCTATACCGGCGAATTAATGAGGTCTGTGATTATGCAACATCAGGATGCACTCCAACGTAAACTGCCGGAGCGGATCTTTCATGCTGTCTGTTTTGAAGGGATTGCGACGGCGATCCTCGCCCCTACGGCGGCGTGGCTCATGCAACGTTCCGTGGTGGAGATGGGGGGGTTGACCATTATTCTGGCCACCATCGCCATGCTGTGGAACATTATTTATAACTTCGGCTTCGACCGTTTCTGGCCGGTTCAGCGCGTCAAACGTACGGCAAAAGTGCGTGCGCTGCATGCGCTGGGGTTTGAATGCGGGTTTATTGTGATTGGCGTGTCGATTGTCGCCGCCGTGCTGGGCGTCACCCTGCTTCAGGCATTCACGCTGGAAATAGGTTTCTTCCTGTTCTTCCTGCCGTACACCATGTTCTACAACTGGGCATACGATTGCCTTCGCGATAAATTTCTTAAGCGTCGCCAGCAACGGCGCGCCCTGGCAGGCTAAACCGCCTCTGGCCGGACGCCCGTTCCGGCCAAACTCCTTCGAAGCAACTGCGCTCTCCGTGCATAACTATGGTAAATTGCACTCCATTCCGATGGTTTGATAGTTGATACGTTGCTCTAATGTCGAAAATTTGGTCAAAAGATGAGACTCTCTGGAGTTTCGCTCTCTACGGCACGGCCGTGGGCGCAGGAACGCTGTTTTTGCCCATTCAGCTGGGCTCAGCAGGCGCTATCGTCCTGTTTATTACTGCCCTCGTGGCCTATCCCTTAACCTACTGGCCGCACCGGGCGCTGGCGCAATTTATCCTGTCGTCCAAAACAAAAGGCAACGAAGGGATCACCGGCGCCGTGTCGCACTACTACGGCAGGAAGATTGGCAATCTGATCACCACGCTCTATTTCATCGCCTTCTTTGTGGTGGTGCAGATTTATGCGGTGGCCATCACCAACTCACTCACGGAACAGCTGGCAAAACACCTGACGGTGGATACCGCCGTTCGCGTGCTGGTCAGCCTGGGGGTGGTGCTGGTCCTGAATCTGATCTTCCTGATGGGACGGCATATCACGATAAAAGTGATGGGCTTCCTGGTGTTTCCGCTGATTGCCTACTTCCTTTTTGTCTCGCTCTATCTGATCGGCAGCTGGCAACCTTCGCTGCTGACCAGCCAGATGGCCGTCGATCGCCATACGCTGCACCAGGTCTGGATTTCGATTCCGGTGATGGTGTTTGCGTTCAGCCATACCCCGATTATCTCCACATTTGCCGTTGACCGTCGCGAGAAATTTGCCGACGGCGCAATGGATAAATGCAAGAAAATCATGAAGGTGGCGTACCTGATTATCTGCCTGAGCGTGCTGTTCTTTGTCTTCAGCTGCCTGCTCTCTATTCCACCGTCGTACATTGTGACCGCCAAAGAGCAAGGGGTGACGATCCTGTCCGCGCTGTCGATGATGCCTTCTTCACCGGCGTGGTTGGGGATTTCCGGGATTATCGTGGCGATTATTGCGATGTCGAAATCGTTCCTCGGCACCTATTTTGGGGTGATTGAAGGGGCAACGGAAATCGTGAAGTCGTCGCTCAATCAGGTGGGCGTGAAAAAGAGCCGCGCCTTTAACCGCGCGATATCCATTATGGGGGTGTCGTTAATCACCTTTGCCGTCTGCTGCATTAACCCGAACGCCATTTCGATGATTTACGCCATCAGCGGCCCGCTTATCGCCATGATCCTGTTTATCATGCCGACGCTGTCGACGTATCTGATCCCTTCCCTGAAACAGTACCGTTCCATTGGCAACCTGCTGACGCTGATCGTCGGGGTGCTGTGCGTGTCGGTGATGTTTGTCGGCTAATCTCCTTTGATGCCCGGCGCTCTGCCGGGCATGTCATTCAGTCTCGTCCCGTGACGTCCAGCGGAAAAGGTCTGTCCTGCACCACCGTTTTCATCACCAGCGTAGAGCGAAGATGCTGCACGCCAGGCATGGCGGAAAGCTTCTCGTCATAGAGCTTCTGGAAAGCGGAGAGGTCGCGGGTCACGACGTGCATCAGATAATCGGGATCGCCAAACAGACGCTGCGCCAGCACGATCTGCGGAATTTCCTCCACAGCCGCTTCAAACGCGCTAACCGCCTTTCGGTCCCCCTCTTTCAGCGTCGCAAAGACGATCGCCAGGAAGTTAAACCCCATTTTAGCCGGATCCAGGCTGGCACGGTATCCCGTTATGGCCCCGCTTTGCTCCAGCGCCCGCACGCGACGATGGCAGGGTGAGAGGCTCAGATTAACCCGCTCAGCCAGCTCGGTAAGCGACAGGCGTCCATCAGACTGGAGCGCCGCAAGAATTTTTCGATCGATGCTGTCCATTTGGAAGATTTTCTCAATTTCACCGTGTTATCAGCATAACATTGAAAGCCTATTTCGCAGGGTTAACGATATTCTTTTTCGCAACGTTTAACGCACTGCGGGAGTTTTCAGAACGATGGAAATGAGTATTGTGGCCGGCTTTTGGGTGGTTTCGTTTCTGCTCATCATGACGCCAGGCGCCGACTGGGCCTACGCCATTAGCGCCGGGATTAACGGGCGACGCGTGGTACCGGCGGTGCTGGGGCTGATGTCAGGGCATCTGTTAGCCACGTTGATTGTGGTGGCAGGCGTGGGGGTACTGATTGCCCAACATCCGCTGGCGTTAGCCGGGCTGACCGTGGCGGGAGCGCTGTATCTCCTGTGGCTTGGCATAACGTTGCTGCGTCACCCGGCCGCACCGGAAAAGACCACCCAACACGCGGGAAACTGGACGCAGTGGGCGGTGAAAGGGCTCTGCATTAGCGGCCTAAACCCGAAGGTTTTTTTGCTGTTCCTGGCCCTGCTTCCGCAGTTTACAGACCCGACCGGAAGCTGGTCGATAGCGATGCAGATGTCTGCGCTTGGGATGATGCACCTTATCACCTGTACGCTGGTCTATCTGCTGGTGGGGTATGGTTCGAAAGCGGTGCTGGCGACCCGACCACAGGCGGCGCGTCTGGTGAGCAGGGCATCGGGAGGGTTGATGGTGCTGATAGCGCTGGTATTGCTGTATGAGCAGGTGAGATAAAAAAACACCGGCCATCGCCGGTGTTATTTACGCGCGAATATCGTCATATTCCCGCGTTTTATCAAACTCATGCTTCGCGAACGGGCACAGCGGAATAATTTTGCGGTTCTCACCGCGCATCTTCTCCACCACTTTTGCCACCAACTGTTTACCGACCCCCTGCCCTTTCAGGCTCTCATCCACATCGGTATGCTCAATGATGCTCAGGTGCTCGCCGGTCGGCACGAAGACAATCTCCGCGACCTGATTACCGTTCGCATCATTCACGTAAAACTTGTTATGGCCTTCCAGAATATCCATGGTTCCTCGCTTATTTTTGGCGATACTTCAGCGCACCGCTCGGGCAGGTATCAATCACGCGGACAACCGTTTCAACGTCCACTTCATCGGGAATAATCCACGGTTTACGTTTCAGATTAAACAGCTTTGCGCTCCCACGCACGCAGTTACCGGAGTGTTTGCAGATCCCGGTATTGAAGTAAACGTCAATTTTCTCGCCGGTATAGGCCCGGTAACCCGCATCCAGTAGTTCTTTATCCATGACATTGCCTCTGTAATTATTATCGTGCTGAATGAAGCATAGCCTTACGGGATCCTGATGGCTATATACCCGTCATACTTCAAGCTGCAGGTGCGTTGGCTGCACTCACTCACCCCAGTCACGTACTTATGTACGCTCCCGGGGATTCGTTCCCTTGCCGCGTTACTCGGCCTGTGGCCTCGCCCCTTCGGGGCCAGCGCAAGCGCTGTTCAAAACGGCAAGCCGTTTTGTCCTGCAACTCGAATTATTTAGGGTATAACGCCGAAAACGAAAAGCCAGGTCACAACTCTTTTCTCGCCAGATTGCGTCCACTACTGGCGCATGTCAGGCTCGGCAAATGTCACTTTTACATAACTTCCGCAGGTTGAATGAAACGCAGACTCTCTTTTCAGGTAAAGCTGTTTTTAGCGCTGGTGTGCTTCTCCTGCCTGCTGTTAGTTCTGCTGGGAACAATCCTGTTTCATTTTATTGACCGACAGCTCCATCACGATCTCGGCCAGCGCGCCCGGGTTCAGGCCAGCCAGATCGCGCTGATGCCGGGTCTGGCGGCAATGGTTGCGGCCAGAGATATCCCCGGCATCGCCCGGTTAATTCAGCCCCTGCGCGCCGAAAGCGATGCCAGCTACATTGTGATTGGCGATACCGAGGAACAGCACCTTTATCATTCGGAATCCCCGGAGCGTATTAATTTACCGATGATCGGCGGGGACAATGCGGAGGTGTTAAAGGGCAAAACCATTATTTCCGTGCGTCAGGGTGGGATTGGCGTGTCGCTACGCAGCAAAGCGCCGATCTTTAACGCGCAGCACCAGGTGATTGGCATTGTCTCGGTCGGCTATCTGACATCCTATATTGCCAATATTAATGCCCGCATTCTCTGGCAGTCCGGGCTTTACGGCGCGGGTCTTCTTCTGCTGCTGTTTATGTTCTCCTGGCTGTTTACCCGCAATCTTAAAAAACAGATGTTCCGACTGGAGCCGAAAGATATCGCTCAGCTGGTTTTACAGCAGCGCGCGCTATTAGAAGCCATGTATGAGGGGGTATTTGCCGTCAATGAAGAGAAGCAGCTGATTTTAATTAACCGCGCCGCACGAGAAATGCTGGATATTCGGCAAAGTGAGAAAGAACTTATCGGCAAACCGCTGGAAGACGTTCTGCAGACGTCACCGGGCTTTTTATCTCAGCGCTACGCCTCGGTGAGCGCTGGCCGCCACGACCAGATTGCCGTTCTTAACCAGCGCGAGGTGATCGTCAACCGCGTGGCGATTGAGGTCGACCCCGGCGTTGAAAGCGGCTGGGTCTACAGCTTTCGCGACAAAAATGACATCAACACCCTCAGCAGCCAGCTCAGTCAGATCAAGCGCTATGCGGATAACCTGCGCATTATGCGCCACGAGCAGCTGAACTGGACCGCCACGCTGGTAGGATTACTGCAGATGAAACACTATGACGAGGCGCTCCGTTACATCCAGGTACAGTCTGAAGGCGCGCAGCGGGTGCTGGATTTTGTCTCCGCTCGCTTTTCCTCTCCTGCACTGTGTGGGCTGCTGCTCGGGAAATACGTCAGCGCGCGCGAGAAAGGGATCGAGCTGCTGTTTGATCCCGCCTGCCAGCTCACCCGCATGCCTGCCACGCTCAACGAAACGGAGCTGATGTCGGTTATTGGTAATCTGCTGGATAACGCGGTGGACGCGACCCTTAAGGCACCGGTACCCGCGCCGGTGGAGCTTTACATTTCTGACCGTAACCAGGATCTGCTGATCGAGGTGGCCGACCGGGGCTGCGGGGTGGAGGATGCGATGAAGCCGCATATCTTCCGCCAGGGGTTCAGCAGCAAACCGGACAGCGAAAACGACATTGTGGGCACCGAGCACGGTATTGGCCTGTTTC
The DNA here is from genome assembly GCF_900113755.1 of Enterobacter sp. NFIX59. Taxonomy (NCBI): domain Bacteria; kingdom Pseudomonadati; phylum Pseudomonadota; class Gammaproteobacteria; order Enterobacterales; family Enterobacteriaceae; genus Enterobacter; species Enterobacter sp. NFIX59. Next base: position 290,360 of record NZ_FOQN01000002.1, read on the forward strand.
TGGTGGCAGGATATATCGACAAGGCTGGCGGCAGTATTGAGATTGCCGACAACACGCCGCAGGGTACTATTTTTTCTGTGTTTATTCCGAATGGGCAAAAGCATGACCCGAGCACTTGATGTTGTGATCGTTGAAGATGAGCCGCACCTGGCGGAGCTGCATCGCGAGTATATCGAGCAGAATTTTCATTTGCGCGTGGTGGGCATCGCCGCGTCGATTGAGCAGGCATGCAGCCTGATTCGTCAGCATCAGCCGCGGCTTATCCTGCTAGACAACTATCTTCCGGACGGTAAAGGCGTGGAGCTCATCGATAACCCGCTGCTGAAAAGCTACGAATGCTCGGTGATCTTCATCACCGCCGCCAGCGATATGCAAACCTGCAGCCACGCCATGCGCAGCGGCGCGTTTGACTACCTCATCAAGCCCGTCTTTTTCCAGCGCCTGCACGCCTCGCTGGAGCGGTTTATGCGCTTCATCCATACCGTGCAGCAGGTGAAGGTTGTCGACCAGCATGCGCTGGATCGCCTGTTTAATCTGCCTGCCGCGGAATCCTCAGCTACGCCGTCCACGAAGGGTATTGAGCCCCAGACGCTGGAACGCATTAAACGCCTGTTCGCCGAACATCCCGACAATGCGATGTCGGTTGAGGAGGTGGTGGAAAACGTGGGGATCAGCAAAACCACGGGGCGTCGCTATCTTGAATATTGCGTGGAGAGCGGATTAATCAGCGTCGAAATGCTGTATGGCAATATTGGTCATCCACGCCGGTTATACCGCAAAGCCCCCGATAAACCGTAATCCAGAACCGTTCGTAAGCTAACGTTCGCGGATTTTATGGTGTTAATTGCTGAAACGACGGCGACAATCACACTTCGGTATCATTATCCGCTCCCCCCTATTGTGGGTGGAGCCCGATACGCTATGTTGACAATTAGTTCCTCAAATGTAACTAAAAGGTTAACTATAATGTCGAACACGTTCCGAATTTCTCTGCTTACCGCTACTGTACTGTTCTCTGCTTCTGCACTCTCTGCCCTGCCGCAGGGCTATCCTGCTGAGTATCAAAAAGTGGTTGATGCCGCCACGAAAGAGGGCAAGGTTGTCATCTATTCCACCACCGACATCAAAGCTGCCGGACCGCTGATCCAGGGCTTCGAAAAAACCTACCCGGGCATTAAAGTTGAATACAACGACATGAACAGCACCGAGCTGTACAACCGTTTCATCAGCGAACAGGCTTCCGGCGGCGTGAGCGGCGACGTGGTCTGGAGCTCCTCGATGGACACCGGCCTGAAGCTCGCCACCGACTACGCCATGGAGTATAAATCTCCGGAGCAAAGCCAGCTGCCGAAATGGGCGGTCTGGAAAGATAAGGCCTACGGCACCACCTATGAGCCGGTGGTCTTTATCTACAACAAGCGTCTGATCCCGGCCGGTGACGTGCCGGATTCTCACGCCGCGCTGGCGAAGCTGATTGCCAGCCAGACGGACAAATTCAAGAACAAAGTCACTACCTACGATATCGAAAAATCGGGTCTGGGCTTTATGCTCTCGGTGCAGGATCACAACGCCGATCCAAACTACTTTAAGACCCTGGCCGACGTCGCCAAAGGGGGCCTGTCGGTGCAGTCGTCTACCGGCACCATGATGGAGCGCGTCTCCTCCGGTGAAAACCTGATCGGCTTCAACATCCTCGGTTCTTATGCGGAAGCGCGTGCGAAGAACGATCCGTCACTCGGCATCTCCTATCCGAAGGATTACACCCTGGTGCTGTCGCGCGTTTCGTTCATCAGCCAGCAGGCGCAAAACGGCAATGCCGCAAAACTGTGGCTGGACTACGTGCTCTCTGAACAAGGGCAAAACATTCTGGCCAATCAGGCGGACATCCCCTCCATTCGTAACGATATCGAAGGCAAGAATGATATCGACGGCCTGACAAAAATCCTCGGCAACGCGCTGAAGCCGATCCCGGTTGATGAAACCCTGCTGGAATACCTGCAGCCGAAAAAACGCCTCGAGTACATCAAAGAGTGGCGTACCGCCGCCGGTAAATAAGCGTCTGAGCGCGGCGCTGGTCGCCGCGCTTCCTTATCGACTGAGTTCGTTTTTCTGGGCTGCAACACCAGGGATACCCCATGAATACATTACGCAGAAAGTGGCAAAGCCTGCCGCGAGGCATCGTCGTGCTGATAACCGCCCTGGTTATCTACACGCCGCTGTCGTTTATCGTGATACAGAGCTTCCTGTCCGCGCCGTTCTTTTCGCCGTCAAAAGAGTGGAGCTTTGAATCATTTGATTTTATTTTCACCGACCCTGATTTTTATAAGGCCCTGAAAAGCGGCTTTATTCTGGCTTTCGGGCTGGTCTTTATCTCTATTCCGCTGGGCGGCGTGCTGGCGTTTCTGATGGTGCGTACCGACCTGCCCGGCCGCCGGTTGATTGAGCCGCTGATCCTGGTGCCGATTTTCGTTTCACCGATGGTGCTGGGCTTCGGCTACGTGGTGGCCGCCGGTCCGGTGGGCTTTCTCTCCCAGTGGGCAGAGGCGCTGATTGGCTTTGTGCCGTGGAACATCTACGACATGTCGAGCATTGTGGTCATCGCCGGCCTGACGCACGTCCCGCACGCCTATCTGTATATCTCGTCTGCACTGCGCAGCGTGGGGTCCGATGTGGAAGAAGCCGCGCGCACCGCGGGCGCGTCGCCCTGGCAGGTGATGACCTCCGTCAGCCTGCCGATGGTGCGCCCATCTATTCTGTACGCCACCGTGCTGCTGTTCTTCCTGGGGCTGGAGGTGTTCGGCCTGATGCTGGTCCTCGGCGACCCGGAAGGCAACATGGTGCTGGCGACCTATCTCTATAAGCTTACGAACAAGATGGGCACCCCATCTTATAACCTGATGGCAGCGGTTGCCGTGGTGCTGATCTGCATCACCATCCCGCTGGTGATGCTCCAGCGTCGACTGATGCGTACCGCCAACCGCTTCGTCACCATGAAGGGCAAGGCCTCGCAGGCACGCGCGCTGCCGCTGGGTAAATGGCGCTGGGTGGCTGGCGCGGTGATTGCCTTCTGGCTCACCGTCACCATTGGCGTTCCATTGCTCGGCGTGGTGCTGCGCGCGTTTATCTCCAACTGGGGCGTGGGCGTTTCGCTGTGGGACGAGCTTTCTCTGAACACCTTCCGCACCATCTGGGCGCAGCCCAACCTGCTGCGCGCCATCGTCAACTCCATGGCGATTGGCGTCATTGGCGGCGCGCTGGCCGTGGTGTGCTACCTGTTTGTCGGCATTGCCATGCACCGCAAGCCTGATAACACCACGCGTTTCCTGGACTACAGCGTGCTGGTGCCGCGCGCCGTGCCTGGCCTGCTGGCGGGTCTGGCCTTCCTATGGGTGTTCCTGTTCCTGCCGATGTGGCTGGATAACTCGCTGAAATCCGGCTGGCTTTCCGGGTTCGCCTGGACCGACTGGATGCGTGAAAACGTCATCGTCTGGCTACGCTCGCTGCGCAGCACTATTTTCAGCGTCTGGCTGGCCTATACCGTGGTGTGGATGGCTTACGGGCTGAGGCTCATCTCTTCCACGCTGCTGCAGGTAGGGCCGGAGCTTGAAGAGGCGGCGCGCAGCACCGGGGCGACGCGCGGGCAGATCACCCGCCACGTCACCATTCCGCTCTCCCGCTACGGCCTTATCGGTTCGTGGCTGCTGATGTTCCTGATCTTTGAGCGCGAATACTCAACGGGTGTGTATCTGCTTTCGCCCGGCACGGAGACCATCGGCTCGATGCTGGTTTCCCTCTGGGCCGCGGGTGCCATTGATATCGTGGCGGCGCTCTCTTTCATTAATATCCTGCTGGTCGTGGTAGGTCTGGGCATTGCCCTTCGTTTCGGAGTGAAAATACATGATTGAATTAGCGGTTGACGATCTGCACTTAACCTACGGCGACAATCCTGTTTTAAAAGGTGTCTCCATGAACCTGAAGCGCGGCGAAGTGGTCTCCCTGTTAGGCCCCTCCGGCAGCGGCAAAACCACCCTGCTCCGCGCCGTCGCGGGTCTGGAAAAACCGACCCAGGGCTCGATTGTGATTGGCAACAATAAAGTTTACGACGGCACGCCGCGCAGTGAGGTCCCGGCGGAAGAGCGTAACCTGGGGCTGGTATTTCAGTCCTATGCCCTGTGGCCGCACAAAACCGTGTTTGAGAACGTGGCCTATCCGCTCAAGCTGCGCAAAGTCCCGGCCAAAGAGATCCAGCAGCGCGTGCAGGACGTGCTGGACCAGCTTGGTCTGGGCCATCTTGGCAAACGTCACCCGCACCAGCTCTCCGGTGGGCAGCAGCAGCGCGTGGCGATTGGCCGCGCGCTGGTGTACAACCCGCCGGTGATTTTGCTGGACGAGCCGCTTTCCAACCTCGACGCCAAGCTGCGCGAAGAAGCCCGCGTGTTCCTGCGCGAGCTGATTATCAAGCTCGGGCTGTCCGCGTTGATGGTGACGCACGACCAGAACGAAGCGATGTCCATTTCCGACCGCATCCTGCTGCTGAACAACGGCAAGATCGAACAGCAAGGCACGCCGCAGGAGATGTACGGCTCGCCGAAGACGCTGTTTACCGCCGAGTTTATGGGCAGCAACAACCGCCTGCACGGCAAGGTCACCGAAGTACGCGACGGCAAAGCGCGTATTGAAGGGAAAGGCTGGGTGCTGTGGGGCCAGGCGGGCGAAGGGGTGCAGAGCGGTAATGACGCCACGGCGGTGATCCGCGTCGAGCGCGTGGCGGTGGTCGAGGGACCAGGGGAAAATCAGCTTGAGCTACCGCTGCTCACCAGCATGTACCTTGGCGACCGCTGGGAGTACCTGTTCCGCACGGTGGGGGATGATTTTGTGATCCGCGCGTATGGGCATGAGGTTCGGGATCCGCAGCACTGCCATCTTTCGCTGCCTGAGAAGCATGTTTGGGTGTTCCCGAAAGGGTAATTTGAAAAGAAAAGGCTGCGGGATGCAGCCTTTTTGCTTTGACAGGTGAGAGCATGCAATCTACCTCTCAAATGTTACTTTTCCGATGTCAACAACGTCTGCACTTGCCCGACTTACTGAAATTGCGGAATGCCCTGGACTGCCGCAGATGGTGGCAGTGGCACGGCCGGTATCGCGCAGAAGTTTCGTGACGGCCATTACGTAATGGCGCCGCAGGCTGCCCCAGCTGTAGGACTCAGGGAAGCGGCCCCGAGCATGCCGGCAACAATGCCAAGGAACGAGGCCCTGGTCAGCCAACTGCGGGCAAAGTTGAGGGAAAGCAGGTAGGACTGGGCAGGATTAACCGGGTCTTTACCTCCGGGCAGCATCGGCATGAAATTCTCATTGGGCAGAATGACAGCCAGCGACAGGTTAAGCTCAGGATCATCATCGGGTATCAGGACATTCAGGGCCCGTCCGGGGCGGAAGTCCTCCGGCGCGCTGCGTGAAAAATCGAGGTGAATGATTCCGAAAAGCGTACCGCAGAGAGTCTACTTTTCAAAGGTACATTTTAGTAAGTAGAAAACAAAATTTTAGATGTTTTAGAACAAAATCATACACGGGTTTTCCAGAGCAAATTTTTAAAGATATAATGTAAAATACAAGCTTAGTTATGTGAGATGAAAAATGATTGCTGATGAAGAATTTGACGAAGCGAACGCTAATGTTGTAGTAACCATAGACAAGGAACTGAAAGTCGAAATGGAGAAATTTGATGATTCTCCATCTGCACATCCTTGGGATCCTGAAAAAATAAGAATTACAACAAAGCATTTTTCCCTACGTGAAGTAGTGGACCAAATAAACGATAAGGATATTGATCTCTCACCCGACTTCCAGCGTGATTACGTCTGGAGCACTCAACAAAAGATTAGATTGATTGAATCAGTATTATTAGGCATTCCTTTGCCAGCTTTCTATTTCAATCAGGAATCTGACGGATCATTTCAGATAGTCGATGGAGTGCAAAGATTAAGTACTATATCTTCTTTCATGAATAATTTATATTCATTGCAATCCCAACATTTAGAGTATCTTAAGCATTTAGATGGAATTAATTTTGAAAACCTCCCTTCTCTAGAATTGAGGCGTTTCAGGGCTACTCAAATTGTAGTTCATGTAATCGAGCCATCAACACCCAATGGTATTAAATACGATATATTTAGCAGGGTAAATACTTTAGGTAGCCCGCTCAAGCCGCAAGAAATAAGACATGCTATGAGCACATCACGTGCAAGAGAATATTTGAAATTACTTTCAGAGAATGACTTTTTTGATAATGCTACCGGCTGGAATTTTTGGAATTCAGTTGATGGTATAAAAGTACGCGATAGCGGACGTATGACTAATCAGGAGTTGGTCTTACGGTATTGCGCATTCAAAATGACTTCTATTGATGAGTATAGAAATTATGCAAGCTTAGACCGTTTTTTGATCGATTTTACACGTCGGCTTGATGGAAGAAAATCTGAGGAGTCGGATCTAGCCCCTATTAGTGACGATGAGTTAGATTTACTTTATCAAAGCTTCATATCGTCGATGAGAAGTGCATATGATATTCTTGGCGATAACGCATTTCGAAGAATAGAAGAAGGTAAAAAACGAGGGCCTATAAATAGAGCTATTTTTGAATCTCAAAGTATCGCTTTGTCTTTATTTCCTTATAACAAACTTATAGATAAGAAAGAGGAAGTAAAACAATCCTTACTTGAGCTATTCAAAGATGAGAACTATCTGAAGTCTGTAACTGTGAGCACCGGTTCACCTAGCGCGGTAATAGCAAGATTAACCAAACCAATAAATGAATTAAAGAGTATACTTAATGATTAAAACAGTTAAGATTGAAGGTTTCAAGCGATTCATTTGTGAAACCTTTCCACTAAAAAATCTAACAATTTTAGCTGGAGTAAATGGTGCAGGTAAATCATCACTTATTCAAGCAATTTTGTTATCTCATGAAGCCTCTAAAGGTCACAATACAGTACCATTAGACACCGCTTATGGCGTTGATCTTGGGACAGTACAAGATATAATGAACTGGCGTAATGGAAAGGAAGAGATTGATATCTCCCTTGAATTTAATAATGGAGTGCATGGTGAGTTCAAATTTACATCTTCAAATTTATTTTCTTTATATTTGGATGTGAAGTATTTTTACTCTGGAGAGTATTTTAATACAGAAAACAGATCGTTTATATATTTGTCAGCGGAACGATTTGGCCCAAAAGCGGAATATAAATTCACGTCAAAGCATCATCAAGAACTAGAGCTTGGAATTAGAGGGGAATATTGTGCACAGCTTATAGATAGCATTGGTTTAATGCCTATTAATCACGCCTCCAGAACTCATCCTGACACTCCAGAAAATGAAGCTGTTTTTTTGAACTACCAATTGGAAAGATGGCTTTCTGAAATTTTTAGACCTATTAAAGTACGCTCAGAAAAATATGGATCAAATACATCTTCCTCACTACAATTCAAAGTTGAAAATGGAGAGTGGGTTAAAGCTTCAAACATGGGGTTTGGGGTAACATATGTTTTACCAATAATTCTTGCAGGTTTAGTAATTAAAGAGAATGGTCTGCTTATAATTGAAAACCCAGAAGCTCATTTGCATCCTGCTGGCCAATCAAAAATTGGAGAGTATATTGGTTGGTTATCTGCGAAAGGGGTTCAGGTTTTAGTGGAGACTCACTCAGATCATGTCCTTAATGGTATAAGAAAATCTATAGCAGCTAAAAATAACATTTCACATAAAGATGCAAATGTTTTATTTTTTGATAATAACGAAAAAGAACCATCAATTACTGAGTTACATTTTACTGAATATGGCGGTTTATCTGGATGGCCAAACTCTTTCTTCGATCAATACCAACTAGATACAGCTACTCTCGGTAAATTTAGACGGAGCAGAATATAAAATGTCATTCGTTATTGATTCATCTGACTGGGATTTTATAAATCTCTCATGTCCAGAAATTGCTAATATTTTAGAAAACTTCCTAGATAGGCTATATATCGCTAAGGAACGTGGAGAAGAATTCTTTTTCGGTAATGAATTTCAGAGCAAAAATGTATGTAGGGGAATGGATCTTTGGACATTCCTTTGCTCTCCAGAATCTGCTGAAATCGACAAGGGAATCAAAGATGAATTAGCGTCATATATAAATCGTGGATGTTTTTATGAGGATATGGAAAATTTATGGCCCCCTACCTTTCTAAAAAGTGATGTCACTGATAGTTCTGGTGCAATTGTCGGACTTGATTATGCTTATGCTTATCATAACTTGATTAACAATACCCCTTTCGCCTGTATATCACTCAGGGATAAATCAAAGCTTCCGGTTTCGTCAACATATGGACAATTAGAAATTTACTTTGTTAATTCTGAAAAAAGCAATTTAACATTCTGGAGAGAGTGTGCATTATCGACAGTAAGGGATACCCAGGAAAACTTACATATTCTTTCAAGCCATCTTTATCCTGATTTATATTTCTTCAAAGGTGTATGGGACGGAATAGACTCGTTTGAGGGCGGCTATTCTTCTGTTTATCAAAAACTAAAAAAATATTTAGAAGTATTCAACGATTATGGTAATTGGATTTATTCCGCTCCACCTCCTGCGATACATATTACCGATACAATTAATTCAACAATAGGTCAGAAGCCAACCAATGAACTAATTGAAGAACGATTCCAAGCCTTAGGATTATGTGTAGCGCCTGAAAAACCAGATGTTAGAAAAAATGAAAAATGTCGAAAAGAAAGAGAGATAGTTATTAACAAAACCACGCATTATTGTGAATGGCATGGTAAGTTTGAGCCACATCAAAACAGAATTCATGTACATGGCCCAACATCACATTCTGCAGGAAAATTTATTATTGCTATTTTTTGTAAGCATCTATCATTGCCCAAGCATAAGTAAATGTACCGAGCCGGCTGGCCGCGGGACGTGTAGTAAGACAACGGTCAATCACGTCCTGAAGGATCCCGAGTCGGTTCACATCGTTCATCGAGAAAAACTCCATTCCGCGTCTTATCCTTTGAAAGCAATGATCGCTGGAGTGAGGCTATAGCACGGACATGTATATGGTCAGATGCGGACATCTCAATTTAGCTACCACATTATCAGTTCGCATAACAAAGAATATGTTAAATAACCGAACAATTAGTGAACAGACGCACTTCAAAACATCAAGTTATCTCCCTTGCGTCAGCCCAAAGCAGCATTGTGTAACTGCCCTGCTTGTTGCAGTGAGGCGTGTCGCTGAAGGCATCACGTAGCGATATTTGTCGAAGAAAAGCGCTTTTCACCGAGGGCCTGGGCTGACGGTCTAGCAGATCACCAATAGAGCCGGGGATATTTTGAACAGGAGAATGTAAACTGGAAGGATAAAGCAACGGGACACCCACGGGGGCGGGTTGTGAAAGTGTTTCCTGTTGTCTTCGACCTTATTGCACGTAAAATGACCAGACACATTTTGGGAAGGAGTCTTTAATGGATATTGCGCTGCTCAACAGGGGCTGGAACAGAACATGGTCAGATACCATGGTAAATCTGGAAGCCCGGAAACTCGTCGAAACTGCCAATCGGCTATCAGCATTCTATTTGCAAGATGGGATAACACGTATCAAGTTTGTCGAAGAGATAAGGCAGGTTGTAGAGAAAGAATTTGAAACTGCACGACGGGCCAAAACCGATGAAGAATGCATTGCATGCATCAAAAATCTGCGTGCCGAAACAGATAATCTGCAAGAACAAGAACGCTTGTTAAGAACCAGAGCCGCCCAACTTTATGCAAAGGTCGAGTTTGTCAGGGAAAACAATAAAATCGTCGGATACGTGATTTCGGCAATCCATATAGTGGTATCTGGAGCAGCATTATTTGGTGGGATGGTTATGATGTCCACTATGACCCCTATTGGAGTTCTTGCAGGAGCAGTTTTATTTGTTGATGGTATTAACGGTATAACAAAAGAAGCAAGCCATCTTCGCTATGGTGAACAATCCAAATCGGAAGGAATTTTTGCTGATGGCGCAATGGAGACCGCACAATTTATGGGGTTTAGCCCAAAAAGTGGATTAGCTCTTTATAATACGGTGACTCTAGGGGCGAGTGTATATAGTATCTTCGGCTTAGCAAGGAAACCCGGAGCTTGGCGATTATTCCGTTGGCTGCCGCGTGATTACTACCGAAAAGTTGACACAATGAGCAAGCCTAAGCTAACCATGAAAATCGCTGGATATGGTGTCAAAGCGAAAGTCATTTTTGATCTTCTGGCTACTGATAACAGTACTAATTAAGATTTGTTCGCTCTACAGAATCGCCAAGATTTATAAGCAAGTACAGGCGGTTGTATAAAAATTGCAACCGCTGCGCCACAAGAAAGGCCAATAGCACCAGAGAAAACACTCTGCTCAGATGCGAACATCACAAGAAAAATGAATACAGCAAGGCAACCGGATACAACCCACACGGCAAGAATAAATCGCCTGGCCAGGTCCCTGATTGCATTCCCCAACGTTCCACCATAGCTTTCAACGTTGTTCTTTATCTTCTTCAAATCCGACGGTGTAAAGCCAGAACCCAACAAAGCCTCATCAGTAACATCCATATTGTCCTCTCCGCATTTCTTAACTGGCAATGGCACACATAATCATAGTGATGAACTTTACAGTAATCCACATGATGTTTGTGCAATGTATCAGATTTCAGACAATAGAAGCCATAAAGCCCCGTTAGTGGTACAAGCAACAAGCGGAGCATAGCGACTGCATCAGGCCAACCTGGTTGGTTTCGCTTTGCGAAAGTCACCAGTGACCAAATCAGATTGTCAGAGGGATCACACCTTATCAGGGTGCTCGTGTACCTTTCGGAGAGTGAGCGAAGCGCTGGCAGGGCCTGCATATCGTGTGCAGGTACGTTTACCACTATACACCTGTTTACGCAGCCACAAGGCCGCACATCGGGCTTAAATGCGTATGATCAATCTGTTCGGGAGTTATGCCAGGTATGCGGCTTTTTGTTCGTTGTTTTGCTGTCGCGGTAAGAACTTGGAACCACCGCCAGCGTGATGATATGCTCCCTTGTACCACAGACCAATCACGCGACAGGTGCGGGTGTAGAACAATGGGTAGTTTAAGTTGTACCTGCTAAAGCGGGGCAACGTAACTAACTGCTAAATCATAACTTATTGATTTATCAGGAGATTGGAGCGGGCGAAGGGAATCGAACCCTCGTATAGAGCTTGGGAAGCTCTCGTTCTACCATTGAACTACGCCCGCTTTGAGGTGCGTAAGGCATTATAGACCTTACGCACCTTCATACAAGCCTCTTCACAACTAACCGGCGATAAAATAATCACTTAGCACTTCGGTTTGCTGCCGGGCGCAGGAAGATAACGCTGCGGATCGATGGCCGTCGCCTTATAGCGAATCTGGAAATGCAGCTTCACCGAATCCGTACCGGTACTGCCCATGGTGGCAATCTTCTGCCCGGCTTTGACGTTCTGCCCGTTATTGACCAGCATCGTGTCGTTGTGCGCATAGGCCGTGATGTAGTCTTCCCCATGCTTAATCATGATCAGGTTACCGTAGCCGCGCAGCTGGTTACCGACATAAACCACCTTCCCGGCTCCGGAGGCATAAACCGGCGTACCGCGCGCAGCGGCGATATCAATACCCTTGTTACCACCTTCAGAGAGTGAGTAAGGGGCAACCACTTTACCGCTGGCAGGCCAAATCCAGCAGCGCTGTCCAACCGGCGGCCATGACGATTGCGGCACCTGATAGGACGGCGTCACTTTGGCGGTTTTGCCTTTCGAAGAGGACTTTTTACCCGAGGACGTTCCGCCGCTCACCTTCAGCTGCTGCCCCACCTCGATGGTGTAGGGCGGCGAGAGGTTATTCAGCCGCGCCAGATCCTTCACGCTGCTCCCCGTTGCGCGCGAAATCCGGTACAGGGTGTCCCCGCGTTTGACGGTGTAGACCGAACCGGAATAGCTTCCCGTATCCGAAGATTTGCTCCCTGAACAGCCCGCCAGGAATAGCGTCAACGTCAGGCAAAAAACAGCGGTAATGGGATTTTTCGTCAGGCTTCCTGCAAACAAAACAGATCCTCGGTCAGCGTGAATGGCGCCCTATGATAACAGCCAAAACGAACAGGGGTCATGCCCTTTTCCGCTCTACGAGCCAAACCGTTCGTATAAGAATGCAGTATAATGCTTCGGCTGATGGTGCTGAACCACTCGGCATTTTGGCACTGGAGCATCAATGAGTATTCAAGAACACGTTATTTTGGTAAACGACCAGGGAATGGTGATTGGCACTCAGGAAAAATATGCCGCGCACACGTTACATACCCCGCTGCATCTGGCTTTCTCTTCCTGGCTTTTTAACGCAAAAGGCGAATGTCTGATCACCCGGCGCGCCTTAAGCAAAAAAGCCTGGCCCGGCGTCTGGACCAACTCCGTCTGCGGCCACCCACAGTCCGGCGAAGAGACGATACAGGCGATAATCCGCCGCTGCCGCTTTGAAGTGGGCGCGGAACTGACCGATATCACCGCCGTCGCCCCTGAATTTCGCTATCGGGAAACCGACCCGTCCGGGATCGTGGAAAACGAAATTTGCCCGGTATTCGCCGCCCGCATCACCAATGACGTGACGATAAACGAAGATGAAGTGATGGACTATCAGTGGGTTGAGCTGGACGCGCTATTCCGCGCGCTGGACGCGACGCCCTGGGCCTTTAGCCCGTGGATGGTCATGGAAGCGACGACCGCCCGCGAAAAACTCAAAGCCTTCGCGGCGCAATAAAAAAGCCCCTTTCGGGGCTTTTTTTACATCTTAATGTCTTATTTCACCGGGCGCATCGCCGGGAACAGGATCACGTCGCGGATGGTGTGGCTGTTAGTGAACAGCATTACCATACGGTCGATACCAATCCCCAGACCCGCCGTTGGTGGCAGACCGTGCTCCAGCGCGGTCACGTAGTCTTCGTCGAAGAACATCGCTTCGTCGTCGCCTGCCGCTTTCGCGTCAACCTGATCCTGGAAGCGCTGAGCCTGGTCTTCCGCATCGTTCAGCTCGCTAAAGCCGTTGCCGATCTCACGGCCGCCGATGAAGAATTCGAAGCGGTCAGTGATCTCCGGGTTCTGGTCATTACGACGTGCCAGCGGAGAGACTTCAGCCGGGTATTCGGTGATGAAGGTCGGCTGAATCAGGTGCGCTTCGGCCACTTCTTCGAAGATCTCGGTCACGATACGGCCCAGACCCCAGCTCTTCTCAACCTTGATACCGATGCTGTCGGCGATCGCTTTCGCAGAATCGAAGTTATCCAGATCCGCCATGTTGGTTTCAGGACGGTATTTCTTGATCGCTTCGCGCATGGTCAGTTTTTCGAAAGGCTTACCGAAGTCGAAGACTTCTTCACCGTAAGGCACTTCGGTGGTGCCCAGAATGTCCTGCGCCAGGGTGCGGAACAGGGATTCGGTCAGCTCGATCAGATCTTTGTAATCCGCATACGCCATATAGAGTTCCATCATGGTGAACTCTGGGTTATGACGAACGGAGATACCTTCGTTACGGAAGTTACGGTTGATTTCGAACACGCGGTCAAAACCACCAACCACCAGACGCTTCAGGTACAGTTCCGGCGCGATACGCAGGTACATGTCCAGGTCCAGGGCGTTGTGATGGGTGATGAACGGACGCGCAGACGCGCCGCCAGGGATCACCTGCATCATCGGGGTTTCCACTTCCATAAAGTCGCGGTTCACCATGAACTGGCGGATACCGGCCATGATCTGGGAGCGAATTTTGAAGGTCTTGCGGGATTCATCGTTAGAGATGAGATCCAGGTAACGCTGACGATAGCGCGCTTCCTGATCCTGCAGGCCGTGGAATTTGTCCGGCAGCGGGCGCAGAGCTTTGGTCAGCAGACGCAGTTCGGTGCAGTGAATGGACAGCTCACCGGTCTTGGTTTTGAACAGCTTACCTTTCGCGCCCAGGATATCGCCCAGGTCCCATTTCTTGAACTGCTCGTTGTAGATGCCTTCCGGCAGGTCGTCACGAGAAACGTACAGCTGAATGCGGCCACCCACGTCCTGCAGCGTCACGAAAGAGGCTTTACCCATAATGCGGCGGGTCATCATACGGCCAGCAACGGACACTTCAACGTTCAGCGCTTCCAGCTCTTCGTTTTCTTTGCCGTCGAAGTCAGCGTGCAGTTGGTCTGAGGTATGGTCACGACGAAAATCGTTCGGGAACGGCACGCCCTGCTCGCGCAGCGCTGCCAGCTTCTCGCGGCGGGTTTTCAGTTCGTTGTTAAGATCGACTACCGCGTCAGCGCCCTGTGCTTGTTGTTCAGACATGTTGGTTCCTCATAACCCTGCTTTCAAACTTGCTTCGATAAATTGGTCCAGGCTGCCGTCCAGCACCGCCTGCGTGTTGCGGGTTTCAACCCCGGTACGCAGGTCTTTGATGCGGGAGTCATCTAGGACGTAAGAACGGATCTGGCTGCCCCAGCCGATGTCGGACTTGTTGTCTTCCATCGCCTGTTTCTCAGCATTTTTCTTCTGCATCTCCAGCTCATAAAGCTTCGCTTTCATCTGCTTCATGGCCTGGTCTTTGTTCTTATGCTGGGAACGGTCGTTCTGGCATTGCGTGACCAGCCCGGTTGGAATGTGGGTAATACGCACCGCCGATTCCGTACGGTTAACGTGCTGGCCGCCCGCGCCGGATGCGCGATAAACGTCGATACGCAGGTCCGCCGGGTTAATTTCGATATCGATATCTTCGTCAACTTCCGGGTAAACGAACGCGGAGCTGAAGGAGGTATGACGACGGCCGCCGGAGTCGAACGGGCTCTTACGCACCAGGCGGTGAACGCCGGTTTCAGTACGCAGCCAGCCGTAGGCGTAGTCACCGATGATCTTGATGGTGACGGATTTAATACCGGCCACTTCACCTTCAGACTCTTCGATAATTTCAGTTTTGAAGCCGCGCGCTTCTGCCCAACGCAGGTACATGCGCGTCAGCATGCTGGCCCAGTCCTGCGCTTCAGTACCGCCAGAACCTGCCTGAATATCAAGATAGCAGTCAGCACTGTCGTATTCGCCGGAGAACATGCGACGGAATTCAAGCTGCGCCAGCTTCTCTTCCAGCACGTCGAGTTCTGCCACGGCTTCGTTAAAGGTTTCTTCGTCGTCGGCTTCGACGGCCAGCTCCAGCAAACCGGAAACATCTTCCAGCCCCTGGGCCATTTGATCCAGCGTATCTACGATAGCTTCGAGAGAGGAACGCTCTTTACCCAGCGCCTGTGCGCGTTCAGGCTCGTTCCAGACGTCCGGCTGTTCCAGCTCGGCGTTTACTTCTTCAAGACGCTCTTTCTTGGCATCGTAGTCAAAGATACCCCCTAAGAACGTCAGAGCGCTCCGTGAGGTCCTGAATACGGTTTTTTACCGGATTAATTTCAAACATGGTCTGTTTTCTTTTATGGACTTGTCAAAATGCGGTGATAAGAGCGGGATTGTACCGAATCCACGCCCTTTTTTATAGAGATTACTGCCGCTAAATTGGCCAGATATTGTCGATGATGATCTGAAGGGTGCGGTTACCGCGAAACTCGTTGATGTCCAGTTTGTACGCCAGCTCGACCTCGCGCACGCCGTTGTCCGGCCATACCGCCGTGTCAACGTTAAAGGCAATACCGTCCAGCAGCGGGCCGCCGCCGACCGGTTCAACCATCACCTTCAGATGACGTTCACCGACGATACGCTGTTGCAGCAGGCGGAAACGGCCGTCGAACAGCGGTTCCGGGAACATCTGCCCCCATGGACCGGCATCGCGGAGCATTTGCGCCACGTCCATCGTCATCTCAAGCGGTGAAAGCTCGCCATCGGACACAACTTCCCCCTGCAACAGGGCCGGGTCGATCCAGTCGGTGACCAGTTCACCAAACAGCCGCTGGAACTCGTCGAATTTCGCCTCTTCCAGCGACAGGCCCGCCGCCATCGCATGGCCGCCAAACTTGAGCATCAGGCCCGGATATAGCGTATCAAGACGCTCCAGGGCATCACGCATGTGCAGACCCTGGATTGAGCGGCCAGAGCCTTTGAGCGTGCCGTCGCCCGCGGGGGCGAACGCGATCACCGGGCGGTGGAAGCGCTCTTTAATGCGCGACGCCAGAATGCCGACGACGCCCTGATGCCACTCTGGATGGTACATCGCCAGACCGCCCGGCAGCGTATCTCCGCTGCGCTCAAGTTTTTCGCACAGGGTCAGCGCCTCGGCCTGCATCCCCTGCTCAATCTCTTTACGGGTCTGGTTCAGCGCGTCCAGCTCGTTGGCCAGCACGCGCGCTTCACCGATGTTGTCGCACAGCAGCAGCGCCACGCCGACGGACATATCGTCCAGCCTTCCGGCGGCGTTAAGACGCGGCCCGAGGGCAAAGCCCAAATCGCTTGCCGCCAGCTTGAGCGGGTCGCGGTTGGCGATTTCCAGCAGCGCCTTGATCCCCGGACGGCACTTGCCTGCCCGGATGCGGCTTAAGCCCTGCCAGGTCAAAATGCGGTTATTAGTATCAAGCGGCACCACGTCCGCGACGGTACCCAGCGCCACCAGATCGAGATATTCGGCCAGGTTCGGTACGGCAATACCGCGGGAGTCGAACCAGCCCTTGTCGCGTAACAGGGTACGTAACGCCAGCATCAGATAAAACGCCACGCCCACGCCTGCGAGGGATTTCGACGGGAAATCGCAGTCGCGCAGGTTGGGATTAATAATCGCTTCCGCATCCGGCAGCGTTTCGCCCGGCAGGTGGTGATCGGTGACCAGCACCGGGATCCCCAAAGCGTGAGCATGATCGACGCCCGCATGGGAAGAGATCCCGTTATCGACGGTCATGATCATCTGTGCACCACGGGCGTGGGCCTGATCGACCACTTCCGGGCTGAGGCCATAGCCATCTTCAAAACGGTTCGGCACCAGATACGTGACGTTATCGCAGCCCAGCGCGCGCAGGCTGAGCACGCTCAGCGCGGTGCTGGTTGCGCCGTCGGCATCGAAATCCCCTACCACCACAATCCGCGTTTCCTCACGAAGCGCGTTGTAGAGCATTTCAGTGGCTTTTTCGATACCGCTCAGCTGCTGCCAGGGCAGCATCCCTTTCACGCTGCGTTCAAGATCCTCAGCGCTACGCACGCCGCGGCTGGCGTAGAGGCGCTTAAGCAGCGCCGGGAGTTCGTCTGGCAAATCAACCGGTTCAACCGCCTCGCGGCGGCGCAATTTTATTGGGGCTTTCACGCGGATTATTTACCACCAAACTGTTTCTGGTGCGCGTCGAGGAACTCTTTCATCTCTTTCGGTCCCTGATAGCCTGGAACGACATAGCCGTTGCTCAGGACAATCGCTGGCGTACCGTTAACGCCAAACTGCACGCCAAGCGCGTAGTGGTTAGCAATATCAATGTCGCAGGAGGCCGGCTTAACGCCTTTGCCGCTCATCGCGTCGTCAAACGCTTTGTTGCGGTCTTTCGCACACCAGATGGCCTTCATGTCCTGCTCTGGCTGGCTCTGCACGCCCGCGCGCGGGAAGGCCAGGTAACGCACGGTAATACCCAGCGCGTTGTAATCTTTCATCTCTTCATGCAGCTTGTGGCAGTAGCCGCAGGTGATGTCGGTGAAGACGGTAATGACGTGTTTTTCCTGCGCCGCCTTATAGACGATCATCTCTTTTTCGAGCGCGTTCAGGTTTTTCATCAGCAGCTGGTTGGTGACGTTCACCGGCTGCGCGCCGCTCACGTCGTACATTGGCCCCTGAATAATGTGTTTGCCGTCTTCGGTGACGTACAACACGCCGCTGCTCGTCAGCACCGTTTTCATGCCGGCAACCGGTGCAGGCTGAATATCGCTGCCGGTGACGCCAAGCTTAGCCAGCGACTGTTTGATGGCGGCGTCGTCCGCATGGGCGAAACCGGTAAATGAGGCTGCCAGCAGGGTGAACAGCGCGAAAGACTTTTTCATAAGTGATCCTGTTACAATTCGTCGGCACTCACGCACGAGGGTGGTGCTGTTGGTGTAGCTGCCGCAGGCGTTCCGTCGCGACATGGGTGTAAATTTGCGTCGTGGAAAGATCGCTGTGCCCCAGCAGCATCTGCACTACGCGTAAATCAGCGCCGTGGTTGAGCAGATGCGTCGCGAAGGCATGACGCAATACGTGCGGCGAAAGCTTTTCACTGTCGATACCGGCCAGTGTGGCGTAATGCTTGATGCGATGCCAGAACGTTTGCCGCGTCATCTGCTGTGCGCGCTGGCTCGGAAACAGAACGTCGATAGACGCGCCGTTGAGCAGCCACGGGCGACCGTGCTCCAGATACGTTTCCAGCCAGTAAACCGCCTCTTCGCCCAGCGGAACCAGCCTTTCCTTGTTTCCTTTACCGATGACGCGCACCACGCCCTGACGCAGGCTGATGTCGCTCATCGTCAGGCCAACCAGTTCCGAAACGCGCAGGCCGGTAGCATACAATAGCTCAAGCATGGCTTTATCGCGTAACTCCAGCGGCAGGTCAACTGCCGGTGACTGTAATAATCTCTCAACTTGTGCTTCGCTGAGATCTTTCGGCAGCCGCTGCGGGAGCTTAGGGGATGCCAGCAGCGCGCTGGGATCGTCCTCGCGGATCTTCTCACGGTAGAGATGCTGGAACAGCCGACGCATGGCGCTGAGCAAGCGCGCAGAACTGGTCGCTTTGTAGCCCCCTTCGACACGTTCACCGAGCAGCGCCTGCAGGTCGTCGCTTTGCGCGCTCGCCAGCGAGAGCTGCCGACGGGCCAGCCACTCCACCAGCATGGTAAGATCGCGCCGATAGGCGCTGAGCGTATTCTCGGCCAGATTTTTTTCCAGCCACAGCGCGTCGAGAAACTGTTCAACGAGTGCGAGATCCTTTTCCACATCAGCCCCTTTGATTCTGCAGTCAGGCCATTATGCCTGATTGCGACCGGTTTCTGGTACACTACGCGCAAAGTCAAAGCAAGAATTGAGATAGTTACGCGATGAATATTGGTCTGTTCTATGGTTCCAGCACCTGCTACACCGAAATGGCGGCAGAGAAAATTCGCGACATCATTGGCCCGGAACTGGTGACGTTGCATAACCTGAAAGATGACGCGCTTACGCTGATGGAGCAGTATGACGTGCTGATCCTCGGCATCCCGACATGGGATTTCGGCGAGATACAGGAAGACTGGGAAGCTATCTGGGACCAGCTTGATACGCTCAACCTCGAAGGCAAAATCATTGCCATGTACGGCATGGGGGATCAGCTGGGTTACGGGGAGTGGTTCCTGGACGCGCTCGGCATGCTGCATGACAAGCTGGCGCCGAAAGGGGTGTCGTTCATCGGCTACTGGCCAACCGAAGGTTACGAGTTCACCAGTAAAAAACCGATTATTGCCGACGGCGAGCTGTTTGTTGGGCTCGCGCTGGATGAAACCAACCAGTACGATCTCAGCGATGAGCGCCTGCAAAGCTGGTGCGAGCAGATCCTGAGCGAAATGGCAGAAAAGTTTAGCTAATGCGCGTTACCCCTGCGTCGTCTGTTGTAGCAACATCCGGCGCAGGTCTCGCCACTCGGCAGCATCCATACTGTCAGCCGCCAGCCACAGATGCTGGCAACGCCCGCCGTCCACCTTGCGTAACCGTAACATCATGCCGCAGTTGAGCATCCAGGGCATACCGAGGATATCCCACTCTTTACCCTGCCAGCGCAGGCGGGAATCCATCAGTAATTTAATCTCTCCCTGGCGGGCATTAATGCGACGCTGGCTGCGTACGCTGTCAAAAACGACAAACGACAGTAACAGCAGCCACAGCGGCGTATAGCTCAGCGGCCACGGCATCAGTAACACAATGGCCGCAACCAGGCCGTGGAGCAATAAAGACATCCACTGCGAGCGCCACGAGACGCGAAGATCAGATTGCCACAGGACCACGTTCCCGATTCCGTGTTTGAATTAATTGCACCATCCGTTGCAACTCGGTGTCGGCGGGTTTGCCGTGGTTCATCAGCCAGTTGAATAAATCCGGATCGTCAGACTCAAGCAGTCGAACAAACAGACGCTTATCATCGTCGCTTAAGGTGTCATACTCATATTCGAAGAAAGGCATAATGGAAATATCAAGTTCACGCATGCCGCGGCGGCACGCCCAGTGAATACGGGCCTTGTTGTTAATATCCATGTTCAGTTTCCTGCATTACGTTTGGCACAGTCGGTACCCCCTTCAGTGTTCTTTATTTCTCTACGGGGACACCACCTAGTGTAACGTGTTTTTGACCGTTTCATTACTGGAATATTGCGTTCGCCGAGCAAGCTTCCAGAATAATCCCCACAAAGACAGCGGATTACATTATTTTGCGTAGCGCTACGCATAACCGGTTTAAGGCACAAATGGTCTGCTGAAAGCGCTTGCATTGCCTGCAGGCTCTTTTACCATTAGGCATTATCAAAGCGTTAAGCAATTCAGGATATCGTTATGGCCTTTACACCATTTTCTCCTCGCCAGCCCGCCGCCTCTGCGCGTCTGCCGCTGACGCTTATTTCTCTTGATGACTGGGCGCTGGCAACGCTCACCGGTGCCGACGCCGAAAAATACCTGCAGGGCCAGGTGACCGCCGACGTCAGCCAGATGACTGAACACCAGCACCTGCTGGCCGCGCATTGCGATCCAAAAGGCAAAATGTGGAGCAACCTGCGCCTCTTCCGCCGCCAGGACGGCTTTGCCTTCATTGAGCGCCGCAGCCTGCAAGAGGCCCAGCTCAAGGAGCTGAAAAAGTACGCGGTCTTTTCCAAAGTCACTATCACCCCGGACGACGAACATGTCCTGCTGGGTGTGGCCGGTTTCCAGGCGCGTGCGGCGCTGAAAAATCTGTTCAGCGAACTGCCGGATGCGGAAAAGCAGGTGGTCAGCGAAGGCGCGACATCCATCCTGTGGTTTGAACACCCGGCGGAGCGTTTCCTGTTAGTCACGGATGCGGCAACTGCCGAACGCGTCACCGAGGCGCTGCGCGGCGAAGCGCAGCTCAACAACAGTCAGCAGTGGCTGGCGCTGAACATCGAAGCGGGTCTGCCGATCATTGACGCCGCAAACAGCGCGCAGTTTATTCCTCAGGCAACCAACCTGCAGGCGCTGGGAGGCATCAGCTTTAAAAAGGGCTGTTACACCGGCCAGGAGATGGTCGCCCGTGCGAAATTCCGCGGGGCAAACAAACGTGCACTGTGGACGCTGGCGGGCCATGCCAGCCGTGTACCTGAAGCGGGTGAAGACTTAGAGCTGAAGATGGGTGATAACTGGCGCCGCACCGGCACCGTATTAGCCGCTGTACAGCTGGATGATGGACGTATTTTGGTTCAAGCCGTCATGAACAACGACATGGAGGCTGACAGCGTGTTCCGCGTGCGTGACGATGCGAACACACTGAGCATCGAGCCGCTGCCGTATTCTCTGGAAGAGTGATGCTGTATCGCCCGGTGGCGCTGCGCTTACCGGGCCTACGGTTTTGGTGTCCTCCCTCTCCCAGTGGGAGAGGGCCGGGGTGAGGCACGGTGGAAAAAACTACGCCTGCCCCACATACAGATAAATAGCCAAAAAGTGGCACACGCTGCCGCCCAGCACAAAGCCGTGCCAGATGGCATGGTTGTACGGGATGCGCTTGCAGACGTAGAAAATCACGCCGAGCGAGTACACCACACCGCCTAAGGCCAGAAGCGTCACGCCCCCTACCGACAGTTTGACTGCCAGTTGATACACCACAATCAGCGACAGCCAGCCCATCGTCAGATAGGTGACCAGTGACAGCACCTTAAACCGGTGCGCTATGGTCAGCTTAAACAGGATCCCCAGCAGTGCCAGGCTCCAGATAACAATCATCAGGCCACGCGACAGCGGCGAGTTAAGCCCCACCAGCAAAAACGGTGTGTAGGTGCCTGCAATCAGAAGATAGATAGCGCAGTGGTCAAATTTCTTGAGCCACGTCTTGGCCCGCTGATGCGGGATCGCGTGATACAGCGTCGACGCCAGGAACAGCAGGATCATACTCCCGCCATACAGGCTGTAGCTGGTAATGGCCATCGCGCTGGCATTGGTGTCCACCGCCTGCACCAGCAATAACACTAAACCGACAATCCCAAACACCAGGCCAATGCCGTGGCTGATGCTGTTGGCTACTTCCTCAGCCAGCGAATATCCCTGTGCGATTAATGGTCTGCTCACCATACAAAACTCCGGGAAAACAAAAGATGATTATTCATCGCATAACTATGCTAACTGAGAATGATTCCAGTGAACACCTGTTAGCTAAAATAATTTCATTTCAAAATTTATACCTAAAAATCATAGATATAAAGAAACCTTTCACCTAACAATTGTTCACATAAAAATTTAATCATTATGAATCAAGAGCATAAAAATGGATCCTGCCGTCCGAGTGCATGTTATGATGTGACGATGAGGTCAGAATAAGAGTTATGCCATTGTGAGTATGTTCACCCACTCCGCCATTGCCAGTCTCAATAACCTGGAGATGATGGTCTACAACTATGTCATAAAAAATCGTGACAAAGTCATGTACATGACCATCCGCGAGCTGGCGGATGCGGCAGATGTCTCAACCACCACTATCCTGCGCTTTTGCCGCAAGCTTAACTGCGAAGGCTATTCTGAATTCCGCGTGCGCTTTAAGCTTTATCTTGAACAGAACGAGCCCCAGCAGGCGAACTTCGGTGCCAGCGAAATTATCAGCTTTTTTAAAAGCGTGAATAATGAAGAGTTCGACGCGTTATTAGATAGTGCGGTCGATATTATTTTATCGTCGGAACGTATTATATTTGTCGGCGCAGGCACGTCAGGCTCGCTTGCAAAATATGGTGCACGTTTCTTTTCTAATATCGGGAAATTCAGTAACCATATTGATGACCCTTATTTCCCGGTCACCAATGACATGGCGAAAAATGCGCTGGCGATTGTGCTCTCCGTCTCGGGTGAGACCGAGGAGATCCTGCGCTTCGCCAGCCAGTTCAGCCTGCATCACTGCAAAGTGCTCTCCATTACCAGCCATGAGCACTCGCGTCTCGCAAAGCTGGCGGACTTTAATCTCTCCTGGCATGTTCCTCAGACGCGTATTGCAGGCGTCTACGACATCACCACGCAAATTCCCGTCATTTATATTCTGGAGTCTCTGGGACGTAAACTGGCGAAGAAACTCACAGAATAAAACACCCTGTTTTTTTGATGTGACAAATCACATTATGCACACCTTGTTATATCGTGACATTTAATTTCGCTTTGCTAGACTCGATGCCAATAAGCCAATTACTGAGAATAGCAGCGATGAAAAAATTGACCTTACCAAATGATTTTTTATGGGGCGGCGCGGTTGCGGCTCACCAGGTAGAAGGCGGCTGGAACAAAGGCGGTAAAGGGCCAAGCATTTGCGATGTATTGACCGGCGGCGCACACGGCGTGCCGCGTGAAATCACGCAAGAGGTGGTGCCGGGTAAATACTACCCCAATCATGAAGCTATCGATTTCCACGGCCATTATAAAGAAGACATCAAGCTGTTTGCCGAGATGGGCTTCAAGTGTTTCCGCACCTCTATTGCCTGGACGCGTATCTTCCCGAACGGTGACGAAACGCAGCCAAACGAAGAGGGTCTGAAATTTTACGACGACATGTTCGATGAGCTGCTGAAGTACAACATTGAACCGGTAATCACCCTCTCCCACTTCGAAATGCCGCTGCACCTGGTGAAGGAGTACGGTAGCTGGACCAACCGTAAAGTGGTCGATTTCTTTGTGCGCTTCGCGGAAGTGGTCTTCGAGCGCTACAAAAACAAGGTCAAATACTGGATGACCTTCAACGAAATCAACAACCAGCGCAACTGGCGCGCGCCGCTGTTCGGTTACTGCTGCTCGGGCGTGGTCTATACCGAACATGACAATCCGGAAGAGACCATGTACCAGGTCCTGCACCATCAGTTTGTGGCCAGCGCCCTGGCGGTGAAAGCCGCGCGCCGTATTAACCCGGAGATGAAAGTCGGCTGCATGCTGGCGATGGTGGCACTCTATCCGTTCTCCTGCAAACCGGAAGACGTGATGTTTGCCCAGGAATCGATGCGCGAGCGCTATGTCTTTACCGACGTCCAGTTGCGTGGTTACTACCCGTCCTACGTGCTGAACGAGTGGGAGCGCCGCGGGTTCTCCATCAAAATGGAGGCAGGCGACGAGCAGATCCTGCGTGAAGGTACCTGCGACTACCTGGGCTTCAGCTACTACATGACCAACGCGGTGAAAGCGGAAGGCGGTACCGGCGATGCCATTTCCGGTTTCGAAGGCAGCGTGCCGAATCCGCACGTGAAGGCGTCCGACTGGGGCTGGCAGATTGACCCGGTGGGCCTGCGTTATGCCCTGTGCGAACTGTACGAACGTTATCAGAAGCCGCTGTTTATCGTGGAAAACGGGTTCGGCGCCTACGATAAAGTCGAAGAGGACGGCAGCATCAACGATGACTATCGTATCGACTACCTGCGTGCCCACGTGGAAGAGATGATCAAAGCCGTGACGCACGATGGCGTGGATCTGATGGGCTATACGCCATGGGGCTGTATCGACTGCGTATCGTTCACCACCGGCCAGTACAGCAAGCGCTACGGCTTTATCTATGTGAACAAGCACGACGACGGCACGGGCGACATGTCGCGTTCCCGTAAGAAGAGCTTCGAGTGGTATAAAGGCGTGATTGCCAGCAACGGCGAGGCGCTGTGATTTTTTGCCCGGTGGCGCTGCGCTTACCGGGCCTACTACTCGTGTAGGCCCGGTAAGGCGAAGCCGCCACCCGGCTTTTATTTCCCGCCAGCCAACTCTATAAAACTGCCCGTGACGTACGACGCCTTTTCGCTCAGCAGCCAGACAATCGCCTGGGCGACCTCTTCCGGCTGGCCGCCGCGCTGCATCGGCAGCAATGATTTCACGCGATCCACCCGCCCCGGCTCTCCGCCTGAGGCATGGATATCGGTATAGATCAGACCCGGACGGACGCAGTTAACGCGAATGCCCTGCGCCGCGACCTCAAGCGATAAACCCGTTGTCAGCGAATCCACCGCCCCCTTCGACGCGGCATAATCCACATATTCACCCGGCGCGCCCAGACGTGACGCCGCGGAAGAGACATTCACTATCGCCCCACCCTTGCCGCCGTGTTTGAAGGACATGCGCTTTACCGCTTCCCGGCAGCAGAGGAAGTAGCCCGTGACGTTGGTCGCCAGGACGCGGTTAATGCGCTCAGCGGAGAGATTCTCGATAGTGGATTGCTGAAACAGAATTCCCGCATTATTGACCAGCGCGGTCAGCGGCTCACCTTCACGATCGAGGCTATTAAACATCGCCAGCACCTGAGCTTCATCGCTGATGTCTGCACGGACGGCAAAGGCTTTACCGCCTGCATCCACAATCTGCCTGATGACGTCCGTCGCGGCGTTAATGTTGTGATGATAGTTCACCGCCACGGTGTAGCCTTCGCGAGCCAGCTGCAGCGCGGTGGCTTTCCCGATGCCGCGGCTGGCGCCGGTGACCAGTGCAATTGCCATTATCTTCTCCCAATAAAAAAGCCGGGTGGCGGCTTCGCCTTACCCGGCCTACGTTACTACAGCAGCAATGTTACTGGTATTCGCTCATCGGCACGCAGGAGCAGAACAGGTTACGGTCGCCGTAGACGTCATCAAGACGCTTCACGGTCGGCCAGTATTTGTTCGCCACGCCTGCCGGGAAGACCGCCAGCTCGCGGGAATAGCCGTGGTTCCACTCTGCCACCATTTCGTGCTGGGTGTGCGGGGCGTTA
The DNA here is from genome assembly GCF_900113755.1 of Enterobacter sp. NFIX59. NCBI lineage: Bacteria > Pseudomonadati > Pseudomonadota > Gammaproteobacteria > Enterobacterales > Enterobacteriaceae > Enterobacter > Enterobacter sp. NFIX59. The sequence goes on from NZ_FOQN01000002.1 coordinate 316,259, forward strand.
ACCAGCGGGTTATCTTCCAGCGTCCACTCGCCGTCCTGCACGCGGTCGATCTCCATGCGGATGGCCAGCATCGCGTCGATAAAGCGGTCCAGCTCGGCTTTGCTTTCGGACTCCGTTGGCTCCACCATCAGCGTGCCCGCAACCGGGAACGACATGGTTGGCGCGTGGAAGCCGTAGTCGATCAGACGCTTGGCGATATCCAGCTCGCTGATGCCGGTCTGCTCTTTCAGCGGACGAATATCGAGGATGCACTCGTGCGCCACGCGACCGTCGCGGCCGGTATAGAGCACCGGGAAGGCGGACTTCAGGCGAGTCGCAATATAGTTGGCGTTCAGGATCGCCACCTGGCTCGCCTGCTTCAGCCCTTCCGCGCCCATCATGCGGATGTACATCCAGCTGATTGGCAGGATAGAGGCGCTACCGAATGGTGCCGCTGAGACCGCGCCCTGACGGGTCAGCATGCCTTCAATCTGCACCACGCTGTGGCCCGGCACAAACGGCGCCAGATGCGCTTTCACGCCGATTGGCCCCATGCCCGGGCCGCCACCGCCGTGCGGGATGCAGAAGGTTTTGTGCAGGTTCAGATGCGACACGTCCGCGCCGATAAAGCCCGGCGAGGTAATGCCCACCTGAGCGTTCATGTTTGCACCGTCGAGGTAAACCTGACCGCCGAACTGGTGCACGACTTCGCACACTTCACGGATGGTCTCTTCGTACACACCGTGGGTGGACGGGTAGGTCACCATGATGCAGGAGAGCTTGTCGCCCGCCTGCTCGGCTTTCGCACGCAGGTCGGCCAGATCGATGTTGCCGTTCTTATCGCACGCCACCACCACCACTTCCATGCCCGCCATCTGGGCAGAAGCCGGGTTGGTACCGTGGGCGGAGCTTGGGATCAGGCAGATATCGCGGTGACCTTCGTTGCGGCTTTCGTGATAGTGACGAATCGCCAGCAGGCCCGCGTACTCGCCCTGCGCGCCGGAGTTCGGCTGCATGCAGAGCGCGTCGTAACCGGTCAATTTCACCAGCCAGTCAGAAAGCTGGTTGATCATCATGTGATAACCTTCCGCCTGCTCTGGCGGGCAGAACGGGTGCAGCTCGGAGAATTCAGGCCAGGTGATCGGGATCATCTCTGCCGCGGCGTTCAGCTTCATGGTGCAGGAGCCCAGCGGGATCATCGCCTGGTTCAGCGCCAGATCCTTGCGCTCCAGGGAGTGCATATAGCGCATCATCTCGGTTTCGCTGTGATAGCGATTAAAGACCGGGTGCATCAGGATGGCATCGTTACGCAGCATGCTTTCCTGAATGGAGCGGCTGTCGAGCGCGACCTCTTTGTCGAGCGCATCAATGTCCAGACCGTGCGCATCACCCAGCAGCACGCTGAACAGGTTCAGGATATCGTCGCGGGTGGTGCTTTCATCCAGCGTAATGCCGACGGCGTTGTGAATGTCGCTGCGCAGGTTAATCTCTGCCGCATTCGCGCGCGCCAGCACGGCCGCTTTGTCCGCCACGTCCACGCACAGGGTGTCGAAGTAGTGGGCGTGGCGCAGCTTAAGGCCTTTCTGCTGCAGACCGCAGGCCAGAATATCGGCCAGGCGGTGAATGCGGCTGGCAATGCGTTTCAGGCCAGCCGGGCCGTGGAACACGGCGTACAGGCTGGCGATGTTTGCCAGCAGCACCTGTGAGGTACAGATGTTGGAGTTCGCTTTCTCGCGGCGGATATGCTGCTCGCGGGTCTGCATCGCCATGCGCAGCGCGGTGTTACCGGCAGCATCTTTTGAGACGCCGATAATACGGCCAGGCATGGAGCGTTTGAATTCATCTTTCGCGCCGAAGAACGCCGCGTGCGGGCCGCCGTAGCCCATCGGCACGCCGAAGCGTTGTGCGGAGCCGAATACGATATCTGCGCCCTGTTTACCCGGCGCCGTCAGCAGCACCAGCGCCATAAAATCGGCGGCAACGCTGACAACCACTTTGCGGGATTTCAGCTCGGCAATCAGCGTGCCGTAGTCGTGTACTTCACCCGTCGTACCTACCTGCTGCAGCAGCACGCCGAAGACGTCCTGATGATCCAGCACTTTGTCAGCGTCGTCGACGATCACGTCAAAGCCGAAGGTCTCTGCGCGAGTACGCACCACGTCCAGCGTCTGCGGATGCACGTCCGCCGCGACGAAGAAGCGGTTGGCATTTTTCAGCTTGCTCACGCGTTTTGCCATCGCCATCGCTTCGGCGGCGGCGGTGGCTTCATCCAGCAGAGAAGCAGAGGCGATATCCATGCCTGTCAGGTCCAGCGTCACCTGCTGGAAGTTCAGCAAAGCTTCCAGACGGCCCTGGGAAACTTCTGGCTGATACGGGGTGTAAGCGGTGTACCAGCCCGGGTTTTCCAGCATGTTGCGCAGGATAACCGGCGGAAGCTGCACGTTAGTGTAGCCCATGCCAATGTAAGACTTATAGCGCTTATTCAGGCCTGCGATAGCCTTCAGCTCCGCCAGCGCGGCGAATTCCGTAGTGGCTTCCCCCACCTGAGGCGGCGTGGCAAGCTGGATGTCTTTTGGCACTATCTGGCCGATCAGTGCGTTTAATGAATCCGCGCCAACCGTCTTCAGCATCTCCTGCTGTTGCTGAGCATCCGGCCCAATGTGACGTTCAATGAAGGCGCCACGGTTTTCAAGCTGGCTTAAAGTCTGTGTCATGAGCGATGGTTCCTGAAACGTGCAGTGAATGTGTTTTCTCCCTCTCCCCAAAGGGGAGAGGGTTAATGACTTACTCGTCTTCTAACAGTGCTTCGTACGCGGTCGCATCCAGCAGCGCGGCAACCTGGGATTCGTCGCTGGCTTTGATCTTGAAGATCCAGCCGCCTTCATAAGGCTCGCTGTTCACCAGCTCTGGCGAATCGCTCAGCGCGTCGTTGACGGCAACGATTTCGCCGCTCACAGGGGCGTAGATGTCAGAGGCCGCTTTTACGGACTCCGCCACGGCGCAGTCGTCGCCCGCGCTAACGGTCGTGCCCACGTCAGGCAGGTCAACAAACACCATGTCGCCCAGCAGCTCTTGCGCGTGCTCGGTGATCCCTACGGTGTAAGTGCCGTCCGCCTCTTTGCGCAGCCACTCGTGTTCTTTGCTGTATTTCAGTTCTGCTGGCACATTGCTCATTGAAGTTCTCCTGATAAAAATGATTAGGCGACCGGCTTACCGGCGCGAACAAAAATCGGTTTGGTTACGTTGACCGGCATTTCACGGTTGCGGATTTGCACCACCGCCGTTTCGCCAATCCCCGCCGGCACGCGTGCCAGTGCAATACTGTAGCCCAGCGTCGGTGAGAAGGTTCCGCTGGTGATCACGCCTTCACGAGGATTGCCGTCAGCATCGGTAAAGCGCACCGGCAGTTCGCCGCGCAGCACGCCCTTCTCGGTCATCACCAGGCCCACCAGCTGTTCGGTGCCTTTCTCGCGCTGCATCTCCAGCGCTTCACGACCAATAAAGTCACGGTCAGCCGGTTCCCATGCGATGGTCCAGCCCATGTTGGCGGCGAGCGGAGAAACACCTTCATCCATCTCCTGACCGTAGAGGTTCATCCCCGCTTCCAGACGCAGCGTATCGCGCGCGCCCAGACCCGCAGGCTTCACGCCCGCTTCCACCAGCGCACGCCAGAAATCAGCGGCCTTCTCGTTTGGCATCGCAATTTCGTAGCCCGCTTCACCGGTGTAGCCGGTGGTGGCGATAAACAGATCGCCCGCCTGCACGCCGAAGAACGGCTTCATGCCAGCGGTGGCGTTGCGCTGCTCGTCGTTAAACAGAGAGGCGGCTTTCGCCTGCGCGTTCGGCCCCTGCACGGCGATCAGCGACAGATCGTCACGGACGGTGATGTCGATGGCATAAGGTTCGGCGTGTTGGGTGATCCAGGAGAGGTCTTTTTCGCGGGTGGCGGAGTTTACAACGAGGCGGAAGAAATCTTCAGTGAAGTAATAGACGATAAGGTCATCAATCACGCCGCCCGAGGCATTCAGCATGCCGGTATAGAGCGCTTTACCCGGCGTCTTCAGTTTGGCGACGTCGTTTGCCAGCAGATAACGCAAAAACTCCCGGGTGCGGCTACCGTGCAGATCGACAATCGTCATGTGGGACACGTCGAACATACCGGCATCGGTGCGCACCGCGTGGTGCTCATCAATCTGCGAGCCGTAGTGCAGCGGCATCATCCAGCCATGGAAGTCCACCATGCGGGCGCCGCATAACACGTGTTGTTCGTACAAAGGAGTCTGTTGAGCCATCTTGTCCTCGTTGAAAAATTCACCGTGAAACCCGGTATCGGCACCGCGTTCGGGCACCGACGCAAACGTTCTCTTTTACCTGAACTTACCACCGAAACCGGTGGTTAACCATAAGGCAAAATGGGTCATCACATTAGCTTATGACCAAAAAACGCTAAAAAGCCTACAGAGTTATTCACTGGAAAAATGCGATTAACCCCGCACAAAATTAACAATGATCTAACAGGATTTAGCACATGGTGATATTTCGTGCGGAAAATCGGGCCGAATTTCCGTAACGAGAAAAACGCGACATTAGATTATCTAATGCGAAAAATGACGTGAAATTAGAATATTTCAAACGAGGGAATTTCCCCGGCGCAGAGGCCGGGAAAAGAAAGTGTGACAGGGGTCTAAATTAACGTAGCCAGTCCGGCAGGTCGTTAAGACCCATCGCCTGACGGAGGAGTTGGGGTTTAACGCCCGGAAGGGTGTCAGCTAGCTTGAGGCCGATGTCGCGCAGCAGTTTTTTCGCCGGATTCGCCCCGGCAAACAGCTCGCGGAAGCCCTGCATGCCCGCCAGCATCATCGCCGCACTGTGCTTGCGGCTGCGCTCGTAGCGGCGCAGATAGAGATGCTGCCCGATGTCCTTCCCTTCGCGATGCAGGCGACGCAGCTCCTCGACCAGCTCCGCCGCGTCCATAAAGCCAAGGTTAACGCCCTGCCCGGCCAGCGGATGAATGGTATGCGCCGCATCCCCCACCAGCGCCAGACGGTGCGCGGCAAACTGACGCGCGTAGCGGCCGGTTAACGGGAACACCTGACGCTCGCTTTCAAGCGTGCACAGGCCAAGGCGGTTATCAAAGGCCACGCACAGCGCCTGGTTAAAGGCCTCCGGCGTTGCCTCCTGCATCTGCTGGGCTTTCTCCGGCACCAGGGACCAGACAATCGAGCACAGGTGCGGATCGGCAAGCGGCAGGAACGCCAGTATGCCGTCGTTGTGGAAAATCTGGCGCGCCACGCCGCCGTGCGGCTCTTCGGTGCGGATCGTCGCCACCAGCGCGTGATGACGATAGTCCCAGAAGGTCAGCGGGATATCGGCTTTATTACGCAGCCAGGAGTTGGCACCGTCAGCACCGACCACCAGACGCGCGGTCAGCATGTCGCCGCTCTGCAGGGTGACAAACGCCTCGTTTTCGCCCCACGCCACCTGCTGGATCTGCGCAGGCGCAATCAGGGTCACGTCGCTGCACTGCTGTGCTTTCTGCCACAGCGCGTGGTGGATCACCGCGTTTTCAACAATGTGACCCAGATGGCTATAGCCCATGCTTTCATCATCAAAAGCAATATGACCAAAGCTGTCTTTATCCCACACTTCCATGCCGTGATAGCAGCTGGCGCGCTGCGCCACAATATCTGACCAGACGCCAAGGTGCGTCAGCAATTTCTCGCTGGCGGCATTGATCGCCGAGACGCGGAGTTCCGGCGGGGCATCCGGGGCAACGGGCTGAGGTTGCTTTTGCTCCAGCACAGCCACGCGCAGGCCGCTGCCCTGTAAACCACAGGCCAATGCCAGTCCGACCATTCCGCCGCCAACGATGGCGACATCAACATTTTGCACGGTGATAACTCCTTAACGCGCGACCCAACCCAGGGTCCGCTGCGCCAGCACGTCACGTGCCGGAATGAATAGTTCCATCGCCATAAGCCCGAGGTTGCGGCCCACAACCAGCGGTGCCCAGCGATTGGCAAAAAGATGGACCAGACCATCGGTCACACCGATGGTGGCCTCTTTATCCGCCTTGCGGCGCTTCTGGTAATGGCTAAGCACTGAATACGCCCCACAGTCTTTTTGCTCACCCCATGCCTGCGCCAGTGATTCGGCCAGGCTCATGACGTCGCGTAAGCCCAGGTTAAAGCCTTGCCCCGCGATGGGATGCAGCGTCTGCGCGGCGTTACCGACAAGCGCCAGACGATGAGAGATGGACTGAGACGCCGTAGTCAGCGCAAGCGGATAGACCGCCCGCTGGCCGGCATGGGTGATACGCCCCAGCCGCCAGCCAAAGGCTTTTTGCAGCTCGGTACAAAAACGTTCGTCTGACCAGGCCTTCACCTCTTCAGCCTTATCCTGCGAATGACACCACACCAGGGAACAGCGCCCGTCCGACATCGGCAGCATCGCCAGCGGACCATGCTGCGTAAAGCGCTCAAACGCCCTGCCGTCGTGGTCAGCTGCGGTAGCGACGTTCGCAATGACCGCCACCTGGCCGTAAGGCTGCTGGCGCCACTTCACGCCACACTGGGCGCCGAGCGACGAGCGCGAACCGTCCGCGGCGACCAGAAGCTGGCCTTCAAGGACGGTGCCGTTTTCCAGCGTCACGCTAACCGACGCCTCACTACGGCTCACGCTGGCCACACGCGCCGGACAATGCAGCGTAACGCCCGGCGCGTCCTGAAGCAGGCGGAACAGACGCAATCCGACGTCATGCAGCTCAACAACCTGCCCAAGAGCATCAATACGATAATCCTGCGCGTCCAGGGTGACAAAGCCAGCATGGCCGCGATCGCTGACGTGAACGGTTTTAATTGCCGTGGCGCAGTCGGCAATGGCCTGCCAGATGCCAATGCGGGAAAGCTGCTGGCAGGTGCCCTGCGCGAGCGCAATGGCGCGGGCATCAAAACCGGGGTGGTTGGACGCCTCTGGCGCAACGGCTTCCACCAGGTGCACCGCAAGCTGGCCTTTCGTCAAATGTGAAATGGCCAGCGCCAGCGTGGCCCCGGTCATGCCGCCGCCAACGATAATCACGCTCATGCGCGTGCCGCTGCCATCAGCGCCTCAATATCGTCAGCGTTTTTCACGACACTCGCGGTCAGATTTTCGTTACCGGTTTCGGTAATCACGATGTCGTCTTCAATACGAATGCCAATCCCGCGGTACTCTTCAGGCACGTCGGCATCCGGCGCGATATACAGACCCGGCTCCACGGTTAACACCATGCCCGGCTCCAGCACGCGCGAACGGTCGGTGCCGTATGCGCCAACGTCATGCACGTCCAGCCCCAGCCAGTGGCTTAGGCCGTGCATGAAATACGGTCGATGCGCATTTTCAGCAATCAGGGTGTCGACATCCCCTTTCAGGATCCCGAGCCTGACCAGACCGGTAATCATGATGCGCACCACTTCACCGGTCACTTCCTGCATGGAGGTTCCGGGACGATACAGCCTGAGCGCCGTCTCAAGGGATTCGAGAACGATGTCGTAAATCGCGCGCTGTGCCGGCGAGAATTTACCGTTCACCGGGAAGGTTCGGGTGATATCCCCCGCGTAGCCCTGATATTCGCAACCGGCGTCAATCAGCACCAGATCGCCGTCGCGCAGCGCGCTTTCGTTTTCGGTGTAGTGCAGAATGCAGCCGTTTTCCCCGCCGCCAACGATGGTGTTGTAGGAAGGATAACGTGCGCCGTGACGGTTAAATTCGTGGTGAATTTCGCCTTCCAGCTGGTATTCGAACATCCCGGGACGGCATTTCTCCATCGCGCGGGTGTGCGCCAGCGCGCTGATTTCGCCCGCACGACGCATCAAATTCAGCTCTTCTTCAGACTTGAACAGGCGCATCTCATGCACCACCGGACGCCAGTCCGTCAGCGTGGCCGGTGCGGACAGGTTCTGCCGCGAGCCTTTGCGCAGCTTATCCAGCGCGGTGAAGACAATCTCATCGGCGTACGCATATTCGCCCTGCGCGTGATAGAGCACGTCGAGGCCGTTAAGCAACTGATAGAGCTGCTGGTTGATTTCGCTAAACGCCAGCGCGCGGTCAACGCCCAGCTTTTCCGGTGCGGCCTCTTGCCCTAAGCGGCGGCCAAACCAGATTTCGGCCGTCAGATCGCGCACGCGGTTGAAAATCACGCTGTGGTTGTGGGTGTCATTGCTCTTAATCAGCACCAGTACCGCTTCCGGCTCGTTAAAGCCGGTGAAGTACCAGAAATCGCTGCTCTGGCGATAGGGATATTCGCTGTCGGCGCTGCGCGTCACTTCGGGCGCAGCAAAAATCAGCGCGGCGCTGCCCGGCTGCATTGTTGCCAGCAGCGCCTGACGGCGGCGCGAATACTCTTGACTTGAGATAACCATGACACCCTCCTGTGCGTTATTTTTCTTAATGTAAGGTTGGCTTGCGGACTTCCGGCGCGGTCGGCTGTGAGCGCGTGAAGTTGTCGTGGCACAGCAGCGCCGCCACGCGCACGTACTCGATGATCTCTTCAAGCGACATTTCCAGCTCTTCCTGGTCTTCGTCTTCATCGTAGCCAAGCTGGGCGATGTTACGCAGGTCGTCGATCGCTTCACCCGCTTCGCCGGTGACTTTATCCAGTTTAGGCTGCGTCACGCCCAGCCCCAGCAGATAGTGGTTTACCCAGCCGGCCAGCGCATCGGCGCGATCGAACACGCTGACGTCATCGCCTTCAGGCAGATAAAGCTGAAAAAGGAAGCCATCGTCTTCCAGCGAATCACTGATGGCGGCATGCATTTTACGCAGCGCTTCCGCCAGCTCGTGACCAAACGCCAGCCCTTCATTCGTGAGGTCGTGGATCAGCGGCTGCCATGAGCTGTCGCTGTTTCCGCCGCACAGCATGCCACTGATCAGACCGTGCATTTCGGCAGGGGTTAAACCGACTCCCTGCTGGTTCAGTAACTGGTTTAAATCCTTGTAACCAGGCATTTCGTTCTGTATAGACATGAGCATTCGTCGTCAAAGGGGGGAAGTTTCATGATATGCTACCACTTTGGACCCTGGTGATACCAGAAAAGGGCTTGTATCTTCACATCAGGGTAGCTATAGTGTCGCCCCTTCGCAGCCCCCGGGGCAGTAAGCGAAGGCAGCGCAGTCAATCAGCAGGAAGGTGGCATGTCTGCACAACCCGTCGATCTCCAGATTTTTGGCCGTTCACTGCGAGTGAATTGTCCGCCTGAACAAAGGGATGCTTTGAATCAGGCAGCGGACGATTTGAATCAGCGGTTGCAAGATCTAAAAGAACGCACTAGAGTCACAAATACTGAGCAGCTGGTTTTCATCGCCGCGTTGAACATCAGCTATGAACTGACTCAGGAAAAAGCGAAGACCCGCGACTACGCGGCAAGCATGGAGCAGCGCATTAAAATGCTCCAGCAGACCATAGAACAGGCATTGCTTGATCAAGGTCGCAATCCCGAAAGACCGGGACCAAAGTTTGAATAACACTTCTCAGTTGACTATGGTAGAGTAACTGTGAAGACAAAATTTCTCTGAGATGTTCGCAAGCGGGCCAGTCCCCTGAGCCGATATTTCATACCACAAGAATGTGGCGCTCCATGGTTGGTGAGCATGCTCGGTCCGTCCGAGAAGCCTTAAAACTATGACGACACATTCACCTTGAACCAAGGGTTCAAGGGTTACAGCCTGCGGCGGCATCTCGGAGATTCCCTCTCTTTTCTTCTACCGACTACCATGACTCAATTCCCTGAAGTTTCGGCTTCACGCCAGGACATTCGTCAGCTCATTCGTCAGCGCCGCCGTGCGTTAACCGCCGTTCAGCAAGCGCATTTTGCCCAGCAGGCCGCCGCCCGTATGATGGCGTATCCCCCTGTCGTAATGGCGCACACCGTTGCGCTGTTTCTGTCATTTGACGGAGAGCTGGATACCCAGCCGCTGATAGAACAGCTCTGGCGCGCCGGGAAGAAGGTGTATCTGCCGGTGCTGCATCCGTTTAGCGACGGTAATCTGCTGTTTCTGCACTACCACCCGCACAGCGAGCTGGTGGTGAATCGCCTGAAAATCACGGAGCCGAAACTCGACGTCCGCGACGTGCTGCCGCTCTCTGAACTGGACGTGCTGATCGCGCCGCTGGTGGCGTTTGATGAACAGGGCCAGCGTTTAGGGATGGGCGGCGGTTTTTATGACAGGACGCTGCAAAACTGGCAGCAGTACGGGGTGCAGCCGGTGGGTTACGCGCATGATTGTCAGGGCGTGGAGGCGTTGCCGGTAGAGAAGTGGGATGTGCCGTTGCCGGCGGTAGTGACGCCATCGAAGTTGTGGGAGTGGTGAAACAGGCAGCCTGAGGCCCTCACCCCAGCCCTCCCCCAAAGGGAGAGGGTGAAAACATAAAAAACGGTAACTATCGTTACCGTTTTGCATTTACCTCGCACCATCAGTACAGCAGACGCGCGCGAATCGTCCCCGCAATAGACTTCATGCTCAGCAACGCTTTCTCGGCAACATCGTCATCCGCTTCGATATCAATGACCACGTAACCCATCTGCGAGTTCGTTTGCAGATACTGCGCGGCGATGTTGACGCCCTGCTCGGCAAAGATCTGGTTGATGGCGGTCAGCACGCCCGGACGGTTTTCGTGGATGTGCAGCAGACGACGGCCACCGTGCAGCGGCAGCGACACTTCCGGGAAGTTCACCGCAGAGAGCGTAGAACCGTTGTCGGAGTATTTGCTCAGTTTACCCGCTACTTCCAGACCGATATTCTCCTGCGCTTCCTGGGTAGAACCGCCAATGTGTGGCGTCAGGATCACGTTGTCGAACTCGCACAGCGGAGAGGTAAACGGATCGCTGTTGGTGGCAGGCTCCGTCGGGAACACGTCGATGGCCGCGCCCGCCAGGTGCTTACGCTTCAGCGCATCCGCCAGTGCCGGGATATCGACAACCGTGCCGCGCGCGGCGTTAATCAGCAGTGAGCCCGGCTTCATCAGCGCCAGCTCTTCCGCGCCCATCATGTTTTTGGTGGACGCATTTTCCGGCACGTGGAGGCTCACCACGTCGCTCATGTTCAGCAGATCAGAGAGGTGTTGAACCTGGGTGGCGTTACCCAGCGGCAGCTTGCTTTCGATATCGTAGAAAAACACGTGCATGCCCAGGGATTCAGCCAGAATACCGAGCTGCGTACCGATGTGGCCGTAGCCGATAATCCCCAGCTTTTTACCACGCGCTTCATAGGAGCCAGACGCCAGCTTGTTCCACACGCCGCGGTGCGCCTTGGCGTTCGCTTCAGGAATGCCGCGCAGCAGCAGCAGCAGTTCGCCAATCACCAGCTCCGCCACGGAACGGGTGTTGGAGAACGGGGCGTTGAAGACGGGAATACCGCGTCTGGCGGCAGCATTCAGGTCAACCTGGTTGGTACCGATGCAGAAGCAGCCGATAGCCACCAGCTTTTCCGCCGCAGCAATAACGTCTTCAGTCAGGTGAGTACGGGATCGCAGGCCAATGAAGTGGGCATCACGGATGGACGCTTTCAGCTCTTCGGTATCGAGCGCCCCTTTGTGAAATTCGATGTTGGTGTAACCTGCCGCACGAAGGCTATCGATTGCTTTTTGATGCACGCCCTCGACCAGCAGGAATTTAATCTTGTCTTTCTCCAGTGATACCTTTGCCATTTACCCGACCCTGTTTTTGTCTGAACTGATGTTGTGCTGGATATGAATCCGCTGTAGCCAACATATCAAAAAAAACTATTGCAGCAATATGAACGTTTGCGTCGGCACTCTGAAGAAAAGTCATACAGAGCAAAATGTCAGAGGAAAATGCTATGGAAATTTACAAACGCGGCAGGATCGGCAAAAGAGGCTCAAAAACGTGACACAAGTCACCGAATTTAGCTTTTCAAAAATTTTTTAGCGGGGGGAGGACTCCCCCCGTCAGATCATTTTACGATGGTTTTCACGCCGTCAGCGGTGCCGATCAGCGCCACATCCGCGCCACGGTTGGCGAATAGCCCTACGGTCACTACGCCTGGGATAGCGTTGATGGCATTTTCCAGCGCAATCGCGTCGAGAATTTCCAGACCGTGAACGTCGAGGATCACGTTACCGTTGTCGGTGACTACGCCCTGACGATATTCCGGACGACCGCCCAGCTTCACCAGCTGACGGGCAACCGCGCTGCGCGCCATCGGGATCACTTCGACCGGCAGCGGGAAATTGCCCAGAATGTCAACCTGCTTGGAGGCGTCTGCGATGCAGATAAACTTGTCCGCAACGGAGGCGATGATTTTTTCGCGCGTCAGCGCCGCGCCGCCGCCTTTGATCATCTGCATGTGGCCGTTGATTTCATCCGCGCCATCAACGTAAATCCCCAGACGATCCACTTCGTTGAGATCGAAAACGGTAATGCCGAGGCTTTTCAGCTTTTCCGTGGAAGCATCAGAGCTGGAAACCGCGCCCTCGATCTGCCCCTTCATCGTGCCCAGCGCATCGATAAAGTGTGCCGCGGTTGATCCCGTACCGACACCGACAATGGTACCCGGCTGTACGTACTGGAGAGCGGCCCATCCTACTGCTTTTTTCAGTTCATCCTGCGTCATGATCGTTTTGCCTGTGGTGTGAAAACTCAGGGCGCATTATAGAACACGTCGAATGGAATTCGTCTGCCACAAAGGGAAAATTGTGTCATAGTGCAGAATAAGCAAAATTAAGGAGCCAGCCAGAGCAATGAAACGTCCGGACTACAGAACACTACAGGCACTTGATGCAGTTATTCGTGAACGAGGTTTTGAGCGCGCGGCGCAAAAGCTTTGCATCACGCAGTCCGCCGTATCACAGCGTATCAAACAGCTTGAAAACATGTTCGGCCAGCCGCTGCTGGTGCGTACCGTGCCGCCACGGCCAACCGAGCAGGGACAAAAGCTCCTCGCCCTGCTGCGACAGGTTGAACTGCTGGAAGACGAGTGGCTGGGTGACGAACAAACGGGCTCTACGCCGCTGCTGCTCTCTCTGGCGGTCAACGCCGACAGTCTGGCGACCTGGCTGCTGCCAGCCCTGGCGCCGGTATTAGCTGACTCCCCTATCCGCCTGAATTTACAGGTTGAAGATGAAACCCGTACCCAGGAGCGCCTGCGTCGCGGTGAGGTAGTTGGGGCGGTCAGTATCCAGCCTCAGGCGTTGCCGAGTTGCCTTGTCGATCAGTTAGGCGCACTGGATTACCTGTTTGTGGGTTCAAAAGCCTTTGCCGAGCGCTACTTCCCCAACGGGGTGACCCGCGCGGCGCTGCTGAAAGCCCCTGCCGTGGCGTTCGACCATCTGGATGATATGCATCAGGCGTTCCTGCAGCAAAACTTCGATCTTCCGCCGGGCAGCGTGCCTTGCCATATCGTCAACTCGTCTGAAGCCTTCGTGCAGCTTGCGCGCCAGGGCACCACCTGCTGCATGATTCCGCATCTGCAGATTGAGAAAGAGTTGAAAAGCGGTGAGCTGATTGACTTAACGCCGGGGCTGTATCAGCGTCGGATGCTCTACTGGCACCGTTTTGCGCCGGAAAGCCGGATGATGCGCAACGTCACCGACGCGCTGCTGGCGTACGGGCACAAGGTGTTGAGGCAGGATTAAAAAATAAGCCGGGTGGCGGCTACGCCTTACCCGGCCTGTTGCTTATTGTGCAGGTTTCGGCTGTGCTGCAACGGGTTCCAGCTGGAAGACCACATCCACCTGATCGTCGAACTGAATGGTTGGCTGCTCGTAAGTTTCCTGAGCGGACACCGGGGCTGCATCAGCCTTCATCATCCGTACCATCGGGCTTGGCTGGTAGTTAGAGACGTGGTAACGCACGCTGTAAACCGGGCCGAGCTTGCTCTTAAAGCCAGAAGCCAGCTGTTCCGCCTGGTGAATGGCATCATCAATCGCCGCCTTACGCGCTTCGTCTTTGTATTTCTCCGGTTGCGCAACGCCCAGCGACACGGAACGGATCTCGTTCAGGCCTGCCTTCAGCGCACCGTCCAGCAGCGAGTTAAGCTTATCCAGCTGACGCACGGTCACTTCAACGGTACGCACGGCACGGTAGCCTTTCAGGATGCTTTTGCCATTCTGGTAGTCGTAATCGGGTTGAGTACGCAGGTTCGCAGAGTTGATATCTTTTTTACCGACGCCGTTCTGCTCGAGGAAAGAGAGATATTGCGCAACACGATCGTCAGCCTGCTTCTTGGCCGTTGCCGCATCTTTCGCCGCCACATTCACCTCAATTGCCAGGGTTGCAACATCGGGTACCGCGTCCACGCTTGCGGTGCCAGAAGTGACGATGTGCGGGCCATCCGGCAGTTCACTTGCCTGCGCCGACACCGCACCAAAACTTACTAATGCCGCCAGGGCCATCACCTTAAACTTCACTGTTATTCCTCCATGTTGCGAAGAGTGCCCATTAACAGGGCGCATGCCAGCAAGCTTAGCGGGTCTTGTTCAGTTGTCCATAAGACAAGGATTAGTTGAACAATTCCTGAACGTGGTGAATCCCCTCTTTTGCCAGCTGAAAGGCAATAAACCACATCACCAGCCCCACCAGGGTATTAATGATGCGCTGGGCTTTGGCCGTACGCAGACGGGGTGCCAGCCATGCCGCCAGAATGGCGAGACCGAAGAACCAGAGGAACGAGGCGCTGACCGTACCGAGAGCAAACCAGCGTTTCGGCTCTACGTCCAGTTGACCGCCCAGGCTACCCAGCACCACAAAGGTGTCCAGATAAACATGCGGATTAAGCCAGGTGACCGCCAGCATGGTGACGATAAACTTCCAGCGGCCCTGCTTCATGACCTCCGCGCTCGCCAGCTCGAGGTTGCTGCTCATCGCCGTTTTCAGGGCACCAAAACCATACCATAGCAGAAACGCCACGCCGCCCCAGGTGACCAGCGCCAGCAGCCAGGGAGACTGCATCAGCAATGCACTGCCGCCAAAAATCCCGGCACAGATCAGCAGTAAATCGCTTACCGCGCACAGCAGGGCAATCATCAGATGATACTGGCGGCGGATGCCCTGGTTCATCACGAACGCATTTTGCGGGCCGAGCGGAAGGATCATGGCCGCGCCTAATGCAAGCCCTTGAAAATAATAAGATAGCATGACGATTTTCTCGCAGTGTTGTTCTGGAAGCCGACTATACTGCGCGAATTACATAAGAGGAAATGGATAATATTAATTGGGTATTAGCGGGGCTTATGAAAGTAAAGCCCGGTGGCGCTAGCGCTTACCGGGCCTACGGGTGACGTTATTCTGCTTCTTTGACTTTTTTGACGTTTACGTCCATCTGCGGATACGGGAAGCTGATGCCGTTGGCGTCGAAGTCGCGCTTAATGCGTTCCAGCACGTCCCAGTACACGTTTTGCAGATCGCTGCTTTTGCTCCAGATACGCACCACAAAGTTAATGGAGGAAGCGCCGAGTTCATTCAGGCGAACTGTCTGCTCTTTGTCTTTCAGGATACGATCGTCTGAAGCAATGATGTTGGTAATCAGCGACTTCACCTGATCGATGTCGGAGTCGTATGCCACGCTGATAATCAGCTCATTACGACGCACCGGTTCACGGGAGAAGTTAATGATGTTGCCCGCGATGATTTTCCCGTTCGGCACGACCACGATGCGGCCATCGACGGTACGCATGGTCGTTGAGAAAATCTGCACCTGCAGCACGGTCCCGGCAATGCCACCAAGGTCAACATATTCGCCGGAGCGGAACGGACGGAAGGTGACCAGCAAAACGCCTGCCGCCAGGTTTGAAAGCGAGCCCTGCAGCGCCAGACCAATGGCCAGACCGGCGGCACCGAGAACGGCAATGACGGAGGCGGTCTGCACGCCCACACGGCCCAGCGCCGCAATCAGCGTAAAGGCGATAATGCCGTAGCGCACCAGTGCGGAGAGGAAGTCAGCTATCGTGGCGTCAATGTGACGGGCCAGCATTACGCGGTTAACCGCATTCGATACGATACGCGCCACGATCATCCCGACGATGATGATGGCAATCGCCGCGACGATGTTCACGGCATAGCTCAGCAGCAGCGCCTGGTTACGCACCAGCCAGTTACCGGCGTTATTGATGCTGTCTACAACATCGAGTTGTTCCATTTATTCTTCCTTTTGTTAAACCAAAACACAAAATCCATCCCCCATGGAGACAGGCAGGTCCGTAAAGGGTAAACAAAAAGCGCAAGTATTGCCAAACAGATCACAAAAACCGGTCCGGCAGGGTATTGAAAAAGCATAAAAAAAGGCCCGCATTTGCGGGCCTTCTGATGCTGTTAGCAGCTCAAATTACAGAACGTCGATCGCGTTCAGTTCTTTGAAAGCCTGCTCCAGACGGGTCACCATGGACGTCTGGGCAGCGCGCAGCCATACGCGTGGATCGTAGTATTTCTTGTTCGGCTGGTCTTCGCCTTTCGGGTTACCCAGCTGGCCCTGCAGGTAAGCTTCGTTCGCTTTGTAGTACTGCAGGATACCGTCCCATGTTGCCCACTGGGTGTCGGTATCGATGTTCATTTTCACTACGCCGTAGCTTACGGAGTCTTTGATTTCCTGAGCAGAAGAACCGGAACCGCCGTGGAAGACGAAGTTCAGGCTGTTGTGCGGCAGGTTGTGTTTCTTGGAAACATATTCCTGAGAATCACGCAGGATGGTCGGGGTCAGAACCACGTTACCTGGTTTGTAAACGCCGTGTACGTTACCGAAGGACGCTGCAATGGTGAAGCGTGGGCTGATTTTGCTCAGCTCGGTGTAAGCGTAATCAACGTCTTCTGGCTGGGTGTACAGTGCAGAAGCGTCCATGTGGCTGTTGTCCACGCCGTCTTCTTCACCGCCGGTGCAACCCAGTTCGATTTCCAGGGTCATGTCCATTTTGGCCATGCGCGCCAGGTATTTGGAGCAGATTTCGATGTTTTCGTGCAGTGACTCTTCAGACAGGTCGATCATGTGAGAAGAGAACAGTGGCTTACCGGTTGCCGCGAAGTGTTTTTCACCCGCGTCCAGCAGACCGTCGATCCACGGCAGCAGTTTCTTCGCGCAGTGGTCAGTGTGCAGGATAACTGGAACACCGTAGTGTTCGGCCATCTGGTGTACGTGGTGCGCACCAGAGATAGCACCCAGGATTGCAGCCCCCTGAGGAATGTCAGTTTTCACGCCTTTACCTGCGATGAACGCAGCGCCGCCGTTAGAGAACTGAACGATAACTGGAGCTTTAACTTTAGCAGCAGTTTCCAGTACGGCGTTGATGGAGTCGGTACCCACGCAGTTAACTGCTGGCAGAGCGAAGTTGTTTTCTTTAGCTACCTGGAACACTTTCTGTACGTCATCACCAGTGATAACGCCAGGTTTTACGAAATCAAAAATTTTAGACATGTTGCTTAGTCCTGTATCTTCGGCCGTTAGAAAAGGTGCGAGCTCTTAAAAGCGCGCTGAAAATTGGGCAGGTTTCCCTGCCCTTGAATGGCTTACTTCTTAGCGCGCTCTTCGAGCATTGCTACTGCTGGCAGTACTTTGCCTTCCACGAATTCGAGGAATGCGCCGCCACCAGTGGAGATGTAGGAGATCTTGTCAGCGATACCGAACAGGTCGATTGCTGCCAGGGTGTCACCACCGCCTGCGATAGAGAACGCTTCGCTGTCTGCGATAGCGTTAGCAACGATTTCAGTCCCTTTGCGGAAGTTCGGGAATTCGAACACGCCTACCGGACCGTTCCACAGGATAGTTTTTGCATTTTTGAGGATTTCAGCCAGTTTCTGTGCAGAAACGTCGCCCAGGTCCAGAATCTGCTCTTCATCTTTGATGTCGTTTACAGACTTCAGAGTCGCGGTTGCGGTTTCGGAGAACTCGGTCGCGACGCGAACGTCAGTTGGAACCGGGATATCGCAGGTGCTCAGCAGGCGTTTGGCTTCGTCAACCAGGTCTGCTTCGTACAGGGATTTACCCACGTTGTGGCCCTGAGCGGCAACGAAGGTGTTCGCGATACCACCGCCAACGATCAGCTGGTCAGCGATTTTAGACAGAGAATCCAGAACGGTCAGTTTGGTAGAAACTTTAGAACCACCAACGATAGCCACCATTGGACGAGCAGGTTCTTTCAGTGCTTTACCCAGCGCTTCCAGTTCGTCAGCCAGCAGAGGACCGGCACACGCTACGTCTGCGAATTTACCGATACCGTGGGTTGACGCCTGCGCGCGGTGAGCCGTACCGAAGGCATCCATCACGAATACGTCGCACAGTGCAGCATATTTTTTGGACAGGGTTTCGTCGTCTTTCTTTTCGCCTTTGTTGAAGCGAACGTTTTCCAGAACAACCAGTTCACCGGCTGCAACGTCAACGCCGTCCAGGTAATCTTTCACCAGGCGAACCGGGTTGGACAGTTTGTCTTTCAGGTAATTAACCACTGGCAGCAGAGAGAACTCTTCGTTGTACTCGCCTTCAGTTGGACGACCCAGGTGGGAGGTGACCATCACTTTCGCGCCCTGCTTCAGAGCCAGTTCGATGGTTGGCAGAGATGCACGGATACGCGCGTCGCTGGTCACTTTGCCATCTTTAACCGGTACGTTCAGATCGGCACGGATGAAAACGCGTTTACCAGCCAGATCCAGATCGGTCATCTTAATTACAGACATGGTGAATCCTCTCGTTGATTCTTAAAGTTTTGCAGACGCACGATGCGCCTTACCTGAAACCTTGAGCGGCCATTGCTAACGTGGTGTCGAGCATTCGGTTAGCAAAGCCCCATTCGTTATCACACCAGACCAGCGTCTTGATAAGGTGTGCACCACTAACCCTCGTTTGCGTGCCATCAACGATGGCGCTGTGCGGGTCGTGGTTAAAATCTACTGAGACCAACGGTAATTCCGTATAGTCAACTATACCATGAAATGCCCCCTGTGCCGCTTTTTGCAGCAACAGGTTGACTTCACAGGCTTTTACCGGTTTTTTCACCGTCACACTAAGGTCGATCGCGGTGACGTTGATCGTTGGAACACGCACGGCAATCGCTTCAAACCGGTCATTAAACTGCGGAAAAATTCGGGTGATCCCTGCCGCCAGTTTCGTATCCACCGGAATGATTGACTGGCTCGCCGCGCGAGTGCGTCGTAAATCCGGATGGTAGGCGTCGATAACCTGCTGATCGTGCATGGCGGAGTGAATCGTGGTCACGGTGCCGGATTCAATGCCATACGCATCGTCTAACAGTTTGATGACCGGAATAATGCAGTTGGTGGTACAGGAGGCGTTGGAAACAATGCGGTGTTCGGCCTGCAGCTCATGCTGGTTGACGCCAAACACGACGGTCGCGTCGAGGTCGTTACTGCCGGGATGAGAAAACAGGACTTTTTTCGCGCCGGCAGCCAGATGCGCTTCGCCATGTTCGCGGTTGCCGTAGACACCGGTACAGTCAAGCACCACATCCACACCCAGTTCACGCCAGGGTAGCCCGGAGATGCTGTTCTCATGCAGCACACGAATAGCGTCGTCACCCACAAAGAGCTGATCTCTTTCCTGGCGCACATCCCAGGCAAATCGTCCGTGGCTGGTGTCGTATTTCAACAAATGCGCCATGCCCGTAGCATCCGCCAGTTCATTGATTGCCACCACGGTTATTTCCGCCCGACGTCCGGATTCATACAAAGCACGAACCACATTACGTCCGATGCGACCGAAGCCATTAATCGCTACGCGTACGGTCATAGATCTCCTGCAAAGCAATCCCTGAGTTTGAGGTGGCTGAAAGAGTAATCCAGCTACGCCCGAAGGGGAATCCTTGCTGTCACAAACTGCGATTGATTGGTCAATTGTCGAACATTTAATCGACTGAAACGCTTCAGCAAGAATAAGCGAATCGGGGAATAAAAGGAATGTCTGTCCAGATGAATAAGCGAGCTATATGACTTGCGTCACATTTTAGGTGGAATAATTTACGGCGAGGTAAAAGCAAAACGGTAACCGAGAGGTTACCGTTTTTAGTGTTTGCACCCTCTCCCGGTGGGAGAGGGCTGGGGTGAGGGCATCAGCCCGCACCGTACAAACGATTACAGCAGTTCTTTCGCTTTCGCGACAACGTTCTCAACGGTGAAGCCGAATTCTTCGAACAGCTGCTCTGCCGGAGCAGACTCACCGAAGGTGGTCATACC
Organism: Enterobacter sp. NFIX59; assembly: GCF_900113755.1. NCBI lineage: Bacteria > Pseudomonadati > Pseudomonadota > Gammaproteobacteria > Enterobacterales > Enterobacteriaceae > Enterobacter > Enterobacter sp. NFIX59. The sequence goes on from NZ_FOQN01000002.1 coordinate 336,403, forward strand.
GACGATAGCGCCGTTCAGGCCCACGTATTTGAACCAGTAGTCAGCGATACCCGCTTCCACTGCCACGCGAGCGGAAACCGCTTTAGGCAGCACGGATTCACGGTAAGCGGCATCCTGCTTGTCGAACGCGTCGGTAGACGGCATGGAGACCACGCGCGCCTTCACGCCTTCGGCAGTCAGTTTTTCCCACGCTGCCACAGCCAGTTCAACTTCAGAACCGGTGGCAATGAAGATCAGCTCTGGCTGGCCCGCGCTATCTTTCAGCACGTAACCACCGCGAGCGATGTTCGCCAGCTGCTCAGGGGTACGCTCCTGCTGCGCCAGGTTCTGACGGGAGAGGATCAGCGCGGTTGGACCGTCCTGACGCTCAACGCCGTATTTCCACGCTACCGCGGATTCAACCTGGTCACACGGACGCCATGTGCTCATGTTTGGGGTCACGCGCAGGGAAGCCACCTGCTCTACCGGCTGGTGAGTTGGACCGTCTTCGCCCAGACCGATGGAGTCGTGAGTGTAGACCATCACCTGACGCTGTTTCATCAGCGCGGCCATACGCACGGCGTTACGTGCATATTCAACGAACATCAGGAAGGTAGAGGTGTACGGCAGGAAACCACCGTGCAGGGAGATACCGTTGGCAATCGCAGTCATACCGAATTCACGTACACCGTAATGGATGTAGTTACCGGCAGTGTCTTCGTTGATTGGCTTAGAACCGGACCACAGGGTCAGGTTAGATGGCGCCAGGTCAGCGGAGCCGCCGAGGAATTCAGGCAGCAGAGGACCAAACGCTTCAATCGCATTCTGAGACGCTTTACGGCTCGCGATTTTAGACGGGTTCGCCTGCAGCTTAGCGATGAACTCGTTCGCTTTCGCGTCGAAGTCAGACGGCATGTCGCCTTTCATACGACGGGTGAATTCAGCCGCTTCCTGCGGGAACGCTTTCGCGTAAGCAGCGAACTTCTCGTTCCAGGCCGCTTCTTTCGCCTGGCCCACTTCTTTTGCATCCCACTGAGCGTAGATCTCAGATGGGATTTCGAATGCAGGGTGTTTCCAGCCCAGCGCTTCGCGGGTCAGTGCGATTTCCGCGTCGCCCAGCGGCGCGCCGTGGGAGTCGTGCGTACCCGCTTTGTTCGGCGAACCGAAGCCGATGATGGTTTTGCACATCAGCAGGGACGGCTTGTCCGTCACCGCGCGCGCTTCTTCTACTGCACGTTTAATCGAGTCAGCATCGTGGCCATCAACACCACGCACAACGTGCCAGCCGTAGGCTTCGAAACGTTTAGCGGTGTCGTCGGTGAACCAGCCTTCAACGTGACCGTCGATGGAGATACCGTTGTCGTCATAGAACGCAACCAGTTTGCCCAGCTTCAGGGTACCTGCCAGGGAGCACACTTCGTGAGAAATGCCTTCCATCATGCAGCCGTCGCCCATGAACGCGTAGGTGAAGTGGTCAACGATGTCGTGACCAGGACGGTTGAACTGCGCCGCCAGCGTCTTCTCAGCAATCGCCATACCCACAGCGTTAGCAATACCCTGACCCAGCGGGCCGGTGGTGGTTTCTACGCCAGCGGTGTAGCCCACTTCCGGGTGACCTGGAGTTTTAGAGTGCAGCTGACGGAAGTTTTTCAGCTCTTCAATTGGCAGATCGTAGCCGGTGAGGTGCAGCAGGCTATAGATCAGCATAGAGCCGTGGCCGTTAGACAGTACGAAACGGTCGCGGTCAGCCCATGACGGGTTCTGTGGGTTGTGGTTCAGGAAATCGCGCCACAGGACTTCGGCGATATCAGCCATACCCATAGGGGCCCCTGGGTGGCCGGATTTGGCTTTCTGTACTGCGTCCATGCTCAGCGCACGAATAGCATTAGCAAGCTCTTTACGTGAGGACATTTTAACTCCAGATCGGACTGTTAAAGGCCATGCCCTTGACGACAGCGCGTTTTGGGCTACGCCGGAAAAAAGTGCCAACAATGTAACCCAAGCCGCAAGTCATGTACATGGAGCATTCTTTTGCTTGTTAAGAAATCTCTGGATCATGCTCGCATGTTGCGCAATCTACTCGCCCGGCTCTGTCGATATTCCTTATACTTAGCCCGACACCGGCTTCGCTGACGGTGCACTTTTCGGATTTTATTCAGATTAACGAGTACGGAAGCAACCTCATGAAAATGCGTGCAATAGTGCTGGCCCTGGGTACAACGCTCCTGCTGAGCGGCTGTCAGAATATGGATTCTAACGGTCTGATGACGTCAGGCGCAGAGGCCTTCCAGGCCTATTCCCTGAGCGATGCGCAGGTGAAAGCGCTGAGCGACCAGGCCTGTAAAGATATGGACGGAAAAGCCACGCTTGCGCCGGCTAACAGTACCTACACGCAGCGTCTGAATAAGATTGCTTCTGCGCTGGGCGATAACATCAACGGCCAGCCGGTGAACTACAAGGTGTACATGGCGAAAGACGTGAACGCCTTCGCGATGGCGAACGGCTGCATCCGCGTCTATAGCGGGCTGATGGACATGATGACCGACAACGAAGTGGAAGCGGTCATCGGCCATGAAATGGGCCACGTTGCCCTGGGCCACGTGAAGAAAGGGATGCAGGTTGCTTTAGGCACCAACGCCATCCGCGCTGCGGCGGCCTCAGCGGGCGGTATCGTTGGCAGCCTGTCGCAGTCGCAGCTTGGCGACGTAGGTGAAAAGCTGGTTAACTCCCAGTTCTCCCAGCGCCAGGAGTCCGAAGCGGATGATTACTCCTACGATCTGTTGCGCAAACGCGGCATTAATCCATCAGGTTTAGCCACCAGCTTTGAAAAACTGGCCAAACTGGAAGCGGGACGTCAAAGCTCCATGTTTGACGATCACCCAGCCTCAGAAGAGCGCGCACAGCATATTCGCGACCGTATGGCCGCAGACGGAATTAAATAATTTCAGAAGGAGGCAGTTTTGCCTCCTTTTTATTTCGCATGAATTGTTAACTTAACAGCACATATCGATAACACCCCTGCAAGCCCCGCCAAATCTACCCTGCCACATTGAAACACCTGGTCACATAATTATTGCAAAGGTCCCTTTTTCCGGTAATTATCACTTCCGCAGTTATTCAAATTAATATATCCAGACAGAGACGTTCCCTCCGTGAAAAAAGAATTATCATTAATTGCTTTAAGTTTATTTGCCGCATTACCTGCCGCTGCAAGCCAGCAATCCGACAGCAAGGGTTTTATTGACGACAGCCATCTGGATCTGTTTCTACGCAATGCCTATATCAGCCGCGACTACCATCAGGGCCAGCAGGACAAAGCCGAATGGGGTCAGGGGATCATCGCCACGTTTGCATCCGGCTATACCGAAGGGCCTGTGGGCTTTGGTGTGGACGGTATTGCTCAATACGGCGTGCGCCTGGACGGCGGGCGGGGCAAAAGCGGTGCAGGCGGCATCGACTTCTTTAAACAGGAAGATGATGGCCGGGCAAAATCCGATCTGGCAAAGTTTGGCGCAACCGCCAAAATGCGCATATCGAACACCGTGCTGAGCTACGGGAATCAGCGTCCTGAGCTGCCTATCATCAATGCCGACAGCTCCCGTCTGCTGTTTGAAAGCTATACCGGCACTATGTTGACCTCAAAAGAGATCGACGGTCTGGAAATCAACGCCGGTTACTTCACCGACGAGCAGCGTAAAAGCGATGACCGCCACGACAGCGGGCTGAAGAGCCTCTCCTTCGGCGGCGCAAGCTACCAGTTCAACGACCAGTTCAGCGGCGCGCTTTACGCCTCTCATAATGAAGAGGTGATGAACAAGCAGTATCTGGGTCTGAACTTCAAACAGCCGTTCAGCACCGGGCAGCAGCTGGTGCTCGACTTCAACGGCTATAACTCCCGTCTGGACCATGGTTACGCTGACAGCCTCGACACGGGCCGCAGCAACGCTATCTGGAGCCTGGCGGCGAGCTACATCTGGGATATTCACACGTTCAAAGTGGCCTACCAGCAGAGCAGCGGCAGCACCGGCTACAACTATGGCGGCTATCGCGACCAGGGCGGCGTGGGTGACGGCGGTAACACCATCTGGCTGGCGAACTCCTACTGGTCTGATTTTAACGGCGAAGATGAACGTTCCTGGCAGGCATCCTACGGTCTGGACTTTGGCGGCCTTGGCTTACCGGGCCTGAGCTGGACCACCGCCTACGTGCGCGGCGATAACATCAAAACCGCTGAAACCAGCAACGGTAAAGAGCACGAGTGGTTTAACCAGATCCAGTACCAGGTGCAGGATGGTCCGGCAAAGGATCTGAAACTGAAACTGCGCTATTCCGTGCTGCGCGTCTCCAGCAACGCCAGCGACTATAACGTGGGCGGGGACGAGATCCGCGCTTACGTGGAATACCCGTTTAACGTGTTCTAAAGGCAATAAAAAACCTCTCCATGGAGAGGTTTTTTTCACGTCAGGCGAGGCTTATTCGCCTTTTTTGGCAGCCTGGATGTAGAGCATTTCCAGTGCCAGGGTCGCTGCGGCAAGCGCAGTGATTTCGGACTGGTCATACGCAGGTGCCACTTCCACCACGTCCATCCCGACAATGTTCAGGTCCTTCAGGCCGCGCACCAGCTTGATAGCGCGGTCTGAGGTCAGGCCGCCGATCACCGGCGTACCGGTACCCGGTGCAAATGCCGGATCCAGGCAGTCGATGTCGAAGGTCAGATACACAGGCATATCACCCACGATCTGCTTCACCTGCGCGAGGATGTCATCTACGCCGCGATCGTTAACCTGACCCGCATCCAGCACGGTGAAGCCGTTATCTTTGTCGAACTCGGTGCGAATACCGATCTGCACGGAGTGGTTCGGGTCGATCAGACCTTCGTTCGGCGCGGTGAAGAACATGGTACCGTGGTCAAACTCACAGCCGTTCGCGTAGGTGTCGGTATGCGCATCAAAGTGTACCAGCGCCATTTTACCGAAGTGCTTCGCGTGGGCGCGCAGCAGCGGCAGGGTCACGAAATGGTCGCCGCCGAAGGAGAGCATGCGCTTACCGGCAGCCAGCAGCTTCTCGGCGTGCGCCTGCAGCTTTTCGCTCATCTCACGCGCGTCACCAAAGGCATACACCAGGTCACCGCAGTCCACCACGTTCAGGCGCTCGCGCATGTCGAAGTTCCACGGGAAGCGGTTATGCTCCCAGGCCAGGTTAGTGGAAACCTGACGAATCGCCGCCGGTCCGTGACGACCACCCGCACGGCCAGATGTTGCCATATCGAACGGCACGCCAGTGATCACCCAGTCCGCGTCGCTGTCGTACGGCTGGAAGTTCATCGGAAGGCGTAAAAAACCAAACGCGTTAGATACCAGAGAGTTATCGTACTGATGACCTAAAGTGCTCATGTCCTGACCTCTTTTAAAGTCGATACATTAAAAACAGATGAAAAAAAATCCCCTCCGCGTCGTTAAACCCGACGAGGAAGGGATTGATTCGTAAATCGCTTATTGGGGCGAATTATCGCCGGTAATGCATACGGGTTCAAGTGAGTATAGGGCATTGTGCGGGCTGATGCCCTCACCCCGCCCCTCTCCCACAGGGAGAGGGAGGTTTTCCTACTCGTCTTCCAGGTAGGTGTACCCGTACAGACCCGCTTCAAACTCTTCCAGGAATTGCTGCTGCAGCGCATCGTCCAGCCCGGTGTTTTTCACCTGGTCGCGGAACTGCGTCAGCAGGGTTTTCGGATCCAGCTGAACGTATTCCAGCATGTCCGCCACGGTATCCCCTTCGTCAGACAGCTCAACTTCCACGCTGCCGTCAGGGAAGACAAACACGTCAACCGCCTCGGTATCACCGAACAGGTTGTGCATGTTGCCGAGGATCTCCTGATACGCGCCGACCATAAAGAAGCCCAGCATCGGCGGGTTCTCCGGGTCGTACTCCGGCATTGGCATCGTCGTTGCGATACCGTCGCCGTCAACGTAGTGGTCGATAGCACCGTCGGAGTCACAGGTGATGTCCAGCAGCACCGCGCGACGTTCCGGGGCGTGGTTCAGCCCTTCCAGCGGCAGAACCGGGAACAGCTGGTCGATACCCCAGGCATCCGGCATTGACTGGAACAGCGAGAAGTTGACGTAAATCTTATCCGCCATACGCTCCTGCAGCTCGTCGATAATCGGACGGTGCGCACGGTTGCTCGGGTCGAGCTGTTTCTGCACTTCATGGCACATGTTCAGATAGAGCTGCTCCGCCCACGCGCGCTCCTGCAGGCTGAAGGTGCCTGAGGAATACCCCACGTGGATGTCATGCAGGTCCATCTGGCTGTCGTGCAGCCATTCGCGCAGGGAACGACGCGTGCCCGGCTCGTGCATTTCCTGCCAGGTTTCCCACATGCTTTGCAGGGAGCGCGGGGCATCGTCTGCCGGAGGCGTCGCTTCGGTGATTTCGCTACGCTCAACGCCGATGATGTTAGAGACCAGCACCGTATGGTGCGCGGTGACCGCGCGGCCGGATTCGGTGATTACCGTCGGGTGCGGCAGGCCGTTCTCTTCACAGGCATCGCCGATCGCCCAGATGATATTGTTCGCGTATTCGTTCAGGCCGTAGTTCACGGAGCAGTCCGACTGCGAGCGGGTCCCTTCGTAGTCCACGCCCAGGCCGCCGCCCACGTCGAAGCACTGAATGTTCACGCCAAGCTTGTGCAGCTCAACGTAGAACCGCGCGGATTCACGCACGCCGGTGGCGATGTCGCGAATGTTGGCCATCTGCGAGCCGAGGTGGAAGTGCAGCAGCTGAATGCTGTCGAGACGACCGCGCTCGCGCAGGATTTCCACCAGCTGCAGCACCTGGTTCGCCGCCAGGCCGAACTTGGATTTTTCGCCGCCGGAGGACTGCCATTTACCGGAACCCTGTGACGCCAGACGCGCACGCACGCCAAGGCGCGGCACCACGTTCAGACGCTCGGCCTCTTCCAGCACAATGGCGATTTCGGTCATCTTTTCGATAACCAGATAGACCTTGTGGCCCATCTTCTCGCCAATCAGCGCCAGACGAATGTATTCACGGTCTTTATAGCCGTTACAGACGATCACCGAACGGGTCATGCCCGCATGCGCCAGAACCGCCATCAGCTCCGCTTTGGAGCCAGCTTCCAGCCCCAGCGGCTCGCCGGAGTGGATCAGGGATTCAATCACGCGGCGGTGCTGGTTCACCTTGATCGGGTAAACCAGGAAGTAGTCGCCTTTATAGCCGTAGGACTCACGCGCACGCTTGAAGGCGGCGTTAATAGAACGCAGGCGATGTTGCAGGATCTGCGGGAAGCAGAACAGTGCAGGCAAACGCTGGCCCTGAGCTTCACGGGCTTTCACCAGTTTAGCAAGGTCCACGCGCGCTTCAGGGACGTCCGGATCCGGGCAGACGCTGATGTGGCCCAGTTCGTTGACGTCGTAGTAGTTATTGCCCCACCAGGCAATATTGTAAGTGCGCAGCATCTTGCTGGCTTCCTCGGAGCTCATCGCAACCTCCTGCATAGAACGTAGTACACCCTGTTCGCCCGCTGACGAAGGCGAAAAAGAAGACATGTCGTCAGACATAGCGAACCTCAACTCTTTGTATTAAGTGTAAAACAGTTGACTACTATCGCAGCGTTATACGGCGATAACAACCCATAAACGGCTCCGTTTCCCAGCAGAGTATGCTGAAATCCAGACCGTGCGACCGGTTTCTTATTCATATCATTGTAAAACACGTATCCGAACTCTGTATGACAAGGTTCGGCGAAACCACGAGAAAACTCTTGTATTAACAAGAGCGCCCTTGTTCAGTTTTCACAAAGCGTGACCGGCCCTGGAATCCTGAGAAGCGCCGAGATGGGTATAACATCGGCAGGTTTGCAGACTAGAAATGCGGGTTGCGGGAATCAAATACGCGCCAGAACGGCTGCGCTGAATTAGCGGAAAACGATGGTTCATTATCTCGTATCACCTCCACGGCCGCCTCTGCTGAAACGGACCCCAAGCCAAAGCTAAAAGTTCACTGCTTAACCCGGCTGGAAGTGGCGACACGATGAGTTCATCGAGCGCTTATTTTATATGAGCCGCGCGCCGCGTTTTATACCGAGAAGGGGGCTAAAAAGCAAAACAAAAATGCGCGTGTTGCCGGGGCCGTCAGGAATTATTGCCAGCAGCAATTTCAACTGAGTGAGAGGTTAGTCAAAAAAAACTGGAAATCGGGCGAAGAAGTGACCTAAAATAGCCATCCAGATGTTAATCCATCTATACTGATTAACACTCATACTGCCAGTGTCAAAAACCTGCAGGCCTTGGTAGAATTATCTCCTTTGGCTATTCCACACAGCAGCTTGAGCTAACCAAATTCCTCTTAGGTGAAATAAAACATGGCAAAACACCTGTTTACGTCCGAGTCCGTATCAGAAGGACATCCTGATAAAATTGCTGACCAAATCTCCGATGCGGTGCTGGATGCGATCCTGGCGCAGGATCCAAAAGCGCGCGTAGCGTGTGAAACCTATGTCAAAACCGGCATGGTTCTGGTTGGCGGTGAGATTACCACCAGCGCATGGGTTGATATCGAAGAGATCACCCGTAACACGGTGCGTGAGATCGGCTATGTGCATTCTGATATGGGCTTTGATGCCAACTCCTGCGCGGTACTGAGCGCGATTGGCAAACAGTCTCCAGACATCAACCAGGGCGTTGACCGTGCCGATCCGCTGGAACAGGGCGCGGGCGACCAGGGTCTGATGTTCGGCTATGCAACCAACGAAACTGACGTGCTGATGCCAGCACCGGTCACCTACGCACACCGTCTGGTGCAGCGTCAGGCTGAAGTGCGTAAAAACGGCACCCTGCCGTGGCTGCGCCCGGATGCGAAAAGCCAGGTCACTTTCCAGTACGACGACGGTAAAATCGTCGGTATTGACGCGGTAGTGCTGTCTACCCAGCACTCCGAAGATATCGATCAGAAATCCCTGCAGGAAGCGGTGATGGAAGAGATCATCAAGCCGGTTCTGCCGACCGAATGGCTGAGCTCTGCAACCAAATTCTTCATCAACCCAACCGGACGCTTCGTTATCGGCGGCCCAATGGGTGACTGCGGTCTGACCGGTCGTAAAATCATCGTTGATACCTACGGCGGCATGGCGCGTCACGGTGGTGGTGCGTTCTCCGGTAAAGATCCGTCTAAAGTTGACCGTTCTGCGGCGTACGCGGCACGTTATGTGGCAAAAAACATCGTTGCCGCCGGCCTGGCTGACCGCTGTGAGATCCAGGTTTCCTACGCTATCGGCGTGGCTGAACCAACCTCCATCATGGTTGAAACCTTCGGTACCGAGAAAGTGCCTTCAGAACAGCTGACGCTGCTGGTGCGCGAGTTCTTCGACCTGCGTCCATACGGCCTGATTCAGATGCTGGATCTGCTGCACCCGATCTACAAAGAAACCGCGGCATACGGTCACTTTGGTCGTGAACATTTCCCATGGGAAAAAACCGACAAAGCCGCCCTGCTGCGTGAAGCTGCCGGTCTGAAGTAATCGACTGACATCGCTTTTAAAAGGCCAGCCTTCGGGCTGGCCTTTTTTTATGTTTGAAACCGATTACACCATGCCAAATATATCCCGCTTTCAGAATAATCTCTTTGCCTGATCGCCTTTCTTCTGCTGTTACATTTCATTTCAGTTAAGTCCGAAATTCTAACAAACGCGATGCGCATCACCTCGTTTACCTCTATATTTTCAAAGCTTTAATTATTTTTACGGTTCCACGTTAGTGTAACCGATTACACCTATGTGATTAATCTCACATATTTTTACTAGTCACTCACCTACCCTTTACTTCAATAAAACTGATAACCCAACTGGAGGGCATAATGCCTGACAATAAAAAACAGGGGCGTACGTCCAACAAGGCGATGACATTCTTCGTCTGTTTCCTCGCCGCCCTGGCAGGATTACTTTTTGGCCTGGATATCGGCGTGATTGCCGGTGCATTACCTTTCATCACTGACGAGTTCCAGATCAGCGCTCACACCCAGGAATGGGTGGTCAGCTCCATGATGTTTGGCGCTGCCGTCGGGGCCGTCGGCAGCGGCTGGCTCTCCTTCAAGCTCGGGCGTAAAAAGAGCCTGATGATCGGCGCGATCCTGTTCGTTGCCGGTTCACTCTTCTCTGCCGCTGCGCCTAACGTTGAGGTTCTGCTGGTTTCACGCGTGCTGCTCGGCCTTGCCGTGGGCGTGGCGTCCTATACCGCCCCGCTCTACCTGTCTGAAATCGCGCCGGAGAAAATCCGCGGCAGTATGATTTCGATGTACCAGCTCATGATCACCATCGGTATCCTGGGCGCGTACCTTTCCGATACCGCGTTTAGCTACAGCGGCGCATGGCGCTGGATGCTCGGCGTGATCATCATCCCGGCCATCCTGCTGCTGATTGGCGTCTTCTTCCTGCCGGACAGCCCGCGCTGGTTCGCTGCAAAACGTCGATTCCACGATGCTGAACGCGTGCTGCTTCGCCTGCGCGATACCAGCGCGGAGGCAAAAAACGAGCTGGAAGAGATCCGCGAAAGCCTGAAGGTCAAACAGTCCGGTTGGGCGCTGTTTAAAGAGAACAGCAACTTCCGCCGTGCGGTGTTCCTTGGTGTGCTGCTGCAGGTCATGCAGCAGTTCACGGGGATGAACGTCATCATGTACTACGCGCCCAAAATCTTTGAGCTGGCGGGTTATACCAACACCACCGAGCAGATGTGGGGGACCGTCATCGTGGGTCTGACCAACGTGCTGGCGACCTTTATCGCCATCGGTCTGGTGGACCGCTGGGGACGTAAGCCAACCCTGACGCTGGGCTTCCTGGTGATGGCGGCCGGTATGGGCGTCCTCGGTACCATGATGCATGTGGGCATTCACTCCCCAACAGCCCAGTACTTTGCGGTAGGCATGCTGCTGATGTTTATCGTCGGGTTTGCGATGAGCGCCGGTCCGCTGATCTGGGTGCTGTGCTCTGAGATCCAGCCGCTGAAAGGGCGTGATTTTGGTATCACCTGCTCTACCGCAACAAACTGGGTTGCCAACATGATCGTCGGCGCAACGTTCCTGACCATGCTCAATACCCTGGGCAACGCGAACACCTTTTGGGTCTACGCCGGTCTGAACATCTTCTTTATTGTGCTGACCATCTGGCTGGTTCCAGAAACCAAACACGTTTCGCTGGAACATATTGAACGTAACCTGATGAAAGGTCGTCCTCTGCGCGAAATCGGCGCCCACGACTGATCCTCTTACGGGAGGCGCCTCTTGCGCCTCCCCGCTTCGCGCTTTATGCTCTGCCCCTATGAAAGCACCCCGTCTCCCCATCGCCATTCAGCAGGCCGTTATGCGCAGCCTGCGGGAAAAACTCGCCCAGGCGAACCTGAAGCTCGGTCGCAACTACCCTGAACCCAAACTCGTATACCAGCAGCGTGGCACCTCGGCCGGTACAGCCTGGCTTGAGTCGTATGAGATCCGCCTTAACCCGGTGCTGATGATGGAAAACCAGCAGGCGTTTATCGATGAAGTGGTGCCGCACGAGCTGGCGCATCTGCTGGTGTGGAAACACTTTGGCCGCGTCGCGCCGCATGGAAAAGAGTGGAAGTGGATGATGGAGGCGGTGCTCGGCGTTCCGGCACGCCGTACCCATCAGTTCGAGCTGGAATCGGTGCGCCGCAATACCTTCCCCTACCGCTGCCAGTGTCAGCAGCACCAGCTTACCGTCCGTCGCCATAATCGCGTGGTGCGCGGTGAGGCGACCTACCGCTGCGTCAAATGCGGCGAGCCGCTGGTTGCGGAATAATCATCTGAACTTTCAGGAACTTTCCTGATCTGACTGATTGCATACAGGAACAACATTCGTTACGTTGCGGGCTCGTTTTGACACGGAGTGTAAGATGTCCCGTAATTTTTCTTTCGCGGTCGCCTTTCTGACGACGGCGCTCTCAGGCCATGCTCTGGCCGACGGTATCAACAGTTTTTCCCAGGCCAAGGCCGCAGGCGTGAAGGTGAACGCCGATGTGCCGGGCGATTTCTACTGCGGCTGTAAAATTAACTGGCAGGGTAAAAAAGGGGTCGTTGACCTTGAGTCCTGCGGCTACAAGGTGCGTAAAAACGAAAACCGCGCCAGCCGTATTGAATGGGAGCATGTCGTTCCGGCCTGGCAGTTTGGCCACCAACGCCAGTGCTGGCAGGATGGCGGACGTAAAAACTGCGCCAAAGATCCGGTGTATCGCCAGATGGAAAGCGATATGCATAACCTGCAGCCTGCCGTGGGTGAAGTGAACGGCGACCGGGGTAATTTCATGTACAGCCAGTGGAACGGTGGTGAAGGCCAGTACGGCCAGTGCGGTATGAAGGTTGATTTTAAAGAGAAAGTCGCCGAGCCCCCTGCCCGCGCGCGCGGCAGCATTGCCCGCACCTACTTCTATATGCGTGACCGTTACGACCTCAACCTTTCCCGCCAGCAGACGCAGCTGTTCAACGCCTGGGACAAGCAGTACCCGGTGACGGAGTGGGAATGCCAGCGCGACGAACGTATCGCCAGAGTCCAGGGGAATCACAACCCTTACGTCCAGCGGGCTTGCCAGGCGCAAAAGAGCTAACCTACACTACGGCAATTCGCTTATATCGCATGACACATGGAATTTCTGACTATGCGCATTCCCCGCATTTACCATCCTGAACTGATTACCGCAGGCCGCGAAATCGCCCTGTCTGATGACGCTGCCAACCACGTTGGCCGCGTGCTGCGCATGGGCGCAGGTCAGGCAATACAGCTGTTCGACGGCTCGAACCAGGTTTTCGACGCGGAAATCACGCGGTCTGATAAAAAAAGCGTACATGTTAACGTCCTGCGTGGCGAAGTGGACGACCGGGAATCACCGCTGCACATTCATCTGGGCCAGGTGATGTCGCGCGGCGAGAAAATGGAGTTCACCATTCAGAAATCCATTGAACTGGGTGTAAGCCTCATTACGCCACTTTTTTCTGAGCGCTGTGGCGTTAAACTGGATGCGGAACGTCTGAACAAAAAGATCCAGCAGTGGCAGAAAATTGCCATTGCGGCTTGCGAACAGAGTGGCCGCAACCGTATTCCGGAGATCCGCCCGGCGATGGATCTGGAGGAGTGGTGTGCAGAAGAGGACAGTGGGCTGAAGCTCAATCTTCATCCGCGCGCCAGCGCCAGCATCAATACGCTGCCCCTGCCCGTTGAGCGCGTACGCCTGCTGATTGGCCCCGAAGGCGGCCTGTCGGCGGACGAAATTGCGATGACGGCACGTTACCAGTTTACTGATATTCTGTTGGGACCTCGCGTTCTGCGCACTGAGACAACGGCACTCACGGCCATTACCGCGCTACAGGTACGGTTTGGCGATCTGGGTTGAAGCATTAACGGAGAAGAACATGATCAAGCTCGGCATCGTGATGGACCCCATCGCAAACATTAACATCAAGAAAGATTCCAGCTTCGCCATGCTGCTGGAAGCGCAGCGTCGCGGCTATGAACTCCACTATATGGAGATGAACGATCTTTACCTGATTAACGGTGAAGCCCGCGCCCGCACCCGCATCGTTAACGTCGAGCAGAACTACGACAAATGGTACGAATTCGGCACCGAGCAGGACATTGCCCTGGCCGATCTCAACGTCATCCTGATGCGTAAAGATCCGCCGTTCGACACCGAATACATCTACTGCACCTATATTCTCGAACGCGCTGAAGAGAAAGGCACGCTGATCGTCAACAAGCCCCAGAGCCTGCGCGACTGCAACGAGAAGCTCTACACCGCCTGGTTCTCTGACCTGACGCCGGAAACCCTGGTGACCCGCAGCAAAGCGCAGCTGAAAGAATTCTGGCAGAAGCACGGCGATATCATCATGAAGCCGCTGGACGGCATGGGCGGCGCATCGATTTTCCGCGTGAAAGAGAGCGATCCGAACATTGGCGTGATTGCCGAAACGCTGACCGAACTGGGCACGCGTTACTGCATGGCGCAGAACTATATTCCGGCGATCAAAGACGGCGACAAACGCGTTCTGGTGGTGGATGGCGAACCGGTTCCTTACTGCCTGGCACGAATCCCGCAGGGTGGCGAAACCCGCGGTAATCTGGCCGCCGGTGGCCGCGGCGAACCGCGTCCGCTAACCGAAAGCGACTGGGAAATTGCCCGCCGCGTTGGCCCGACGCTGAAAGCCAAAGGTCTGATCTTCGTCGGACTGGATATCATCGGCGATCGTCTTACCGAAGTGAACGTCACCAGCCCGACCTGCATTCGTGAAATTGAAGCGGAATTCCCTGTCTCAATCACCGGTATGCTGATGGACGCTATCGAAAAGCGTTTACAAAAATAACCTAACAATACTATTAGTGACAGCGCCTGAGTTTGTCCCCATACTGGGCGCTGTCGCTTTTTAAACCAGGAAACAGTACCTCTGACAATGAATTTACAGCATCACTTTCTTATTGCCATGCCTGCTCTCCAGGACCCGATTTTTCGCCGCGCCGTGGTTTATATTTGTGAATACAATGAAGACGGCGCGATGGGCATTATCATCAATAAACCGCTGGAAAATCTTCAGGTTGAAGGGATTCTGGACAAGCTGAAAATCCCGGCTGAAGCGCGACTGCCGGAAATCCGGCTTGATAAGCCCGTGATGCTGGGTGGACCTCTTGCAGAAGATCGCGGTTTTATCCTGCATACGCCGCCGGTATTCTCTTCCAGCATTCGCATCTCCGACAAGACCGTTATCACGACCTCGCGTGACGTACTCGAAACGCTGGGCACCGCAGAGCAGCCTTCTGAAGTGCTGGTGGCGCTGGGCTATTCGTCGTGGGAGAAAGGCCAGCTTGAGCAAGAGATCCTCGATAACGCCTGGCTCACCGCCCCTGCGGACATGAATATCCTGTTTAAAACCCCTATCGCCGATCGCTGGCGCGACGCGGCAAAGCTGATTGGCATTGATATCCTGACCATGCCTGGCGTAGCGGGGCACGCCTGATGAGCGGAACGCTTCTTGCCTTCGATTTTGGTACTAAAAGCATTGGCGTCGCCGTGGGGCAGCGCATCACCGGTACCGCGCGTCCGCTTACGGCCCTGAAGGCCAACGACGGCACGCCGGACTGGAACCTCATTGAGCGCCTGCTCAAGGAGTGGCAACCGGATGACGTGATTGTTGGGCTGCCGCTGAACATGGACGGTACCGAACAGCCGCTGACCGCCCGGGCGCGTAAGTTCGCCAACAAAATCCATGGCCGCTTTGGCGTCTCCGTGAAGCTGCACGACGAGCGTCTGAGCACCGTCGAAGCGCGCGCGGGTCTGTTTGAGCACGGTGGCTTCCGGGCGCTGAACAAAGGCAGCGTCGACTCCGCTTCTGCCGTCATCATCCTCGAAAGCTATTTCGAGCAGGGCTTTTAAGCACAGGGGCCTACAGCCGCCCCTGCGCCCGTCTCTCCGCCAGGCTCTGGTCAAAGTTCTGCATACCTGCCTGCTGACCGGTTTGAATGATGCCGGGCAGTTGCCACGTTTTCCCTTCACGAATGAGATTCGCCGCCGCGGCGGTATTCACCAGCAGCTCATACAGCGCGACGCGCCCGCCCTGGAGATCGGGAAGCAGCTTTTGCGCCAGCACCGCCCGCAGGCTGCCGGCCAGCTGGTTACGCACCGGATCTTTCTCCTGCGCCGGGAACGTATCGACCAGCCGTTCAATCGCCTGCGATGCTCCGCGCGTATGCAGGGTCGCCAGCACCAGATGCCCGGTTTCCGCCGCAGTTAGCGCAAGGCGGATCGTTTCGCTGTCGCGCAACTCTCCAAGCAGAATCACGTCCGGATCCTGGCGTAAGGCACTGCGCAGCGCTTCTGCAAATGACGGGCTGTGCTGACCTATCTCCCGCTGCTGGATCAGACAACGTTCGCTCCGGTAGATAAACTCCACCGGATCTTCAAGCGTGAGGATATGGCCATCAGCATGGCGGTTAAGAAAATCGACCATCGCCGCCAGCGTAGTTGATTTACCGCTGCCGGTTGCTCCTGTCACCAGAATCAGTCCGGCGTCATTGGACAACAGTTCCGGGATTGCCCGCGGCGCGCCCAGCGAAGCGAGCTGCGGGCAGGTACGCGGCAACAGCCGGAGCGTTACAGAGATACCGCTCATCTGCTTAAAGGCACTGCCGCGCAGACGCTGGCCTCCCGCCACCGTCACGGCAAAATCCACCTGCCCGCTGGCCCACCATATCCCCTGCTGCTCGTCGTTGAGCCACGCTTTTAACAACGCCCCGACGTCGGGAGGAGGAAACGGTGCCGGCTCAAGGCGGCCTGTTCTGCGCCAGCGGGGTGGCGAATCACTGCACAGGTGTAGATCGGAGACGTTATGCTTTACACTAAGGGCCACAATTTCTTCCACATCCATAGACTACTCCTCGGAAAATGAACGACATTGCGCATAACCTGGCACAGGTCCGGGACAAAATCTCAGCCGCAGCAACGCGTTGCGGCCGGGCTTCAGAAGAAATTACCCTGCTTGCAGTCAGCAAAACCAAGCCTGCGAGCGCCATCGCAGAAGCGATAGCGGCAGGCCACCGGGCGTTTGGTGAAAACTACGTGCAGGAAGGCGTGGATAAAATTCGCTACTTCCAGGAACAGGGGAAGACGGATCTGCAGTGGCACTTTATTGGCCCGCTGCAGTCGAACAAAAGCCGTCTGGTGGCAGAGCACTTCGACTGGTGTCACACCATCGACCGTCTGCGTATTGCGACACGTCTGAACGACCAGCGTCCGGCAGAGATGCCAGCGCTTAACGTGCTGATTCAGGTCAACATCAGCGACGAAAACAGCAAGTCCGGCATTGCGCTGAGCGAGCTGGACGCGCTGGCCGCAGAGGTGGCCGAACTGCCGCGCTTAACCCTGCGCGGGCTGATGGCCATTCCGGCGCCTGAGTCAAGTTATGAAAGGCAGTTTGCCGTGGCACAGCAAATGGCTGTAGCATTTGAGGCGCTTAAAGCGCGCTATAACACGGTAGACACGCTTTCTCTGGGCATGTCGGATGATATGGAAGCCGCCATCGCGGCAGGCAGCACTATGGTGCGCATCGGCACGGCAATTTTCGGTGCGCGCGACTACTCAAAATAATAAGGAAACCTGAGGAACGCCATGAAGACGTTGACTTTCCTGCTCTCAACTGTGCTTGAGCTGTATACGATGGCGCTTTTGCTGCGCGTCTGGATGCAGTGGGCCCGCTGTGATTTTTACAATCCGTTCTCGCAGTTTGTCGTGAAAATCACGCAGCCTGTTGTCGGACCATTGCGCCGTATTATCCCGGCCATGGGCCCCATCGACAGTTCGTCTCTGCTGGTGGCGTTTATTCTGAGCGTTATCAAAGCGATCGTGCTGTTTATGGTCATCACCTTCCAGCCGATTATATGGATTGCTGCGGTCCTGATTCTGGTCAAAACCATCGGTCTGCTTATTTTCTGGGTGCTGCTGGTGATGGCCATCATGAGCTGGGTCAGCCAGGGGCGTAGCCCGGTGGAGTATGCTTTGATTCAGCTGGCAGAGCCGCTGCTGCGTCCAATCCGTAACCTGCTTCCGTCTATGGGCGGCATCGATTTTTCCCCGATGATCCTGGTTCTGCTGCTCTATGTGGTCAACATGGGGATCGCTGAGCTGTTACAGTCCACGGGCAATATGCTGCTGCCGGGGCTGTGGATGGCGCCATGAGTGCCGTAAGCACCTGCGCTGACGGGCTGGTTTTGCGGCTGTATATTCAGCCAAAAGCCAGCCGTGACGTTATTGTTGGGCTGCATGGCGACGAGTTAAAAGTCGCCATCACCGCCCCGCCGGTTGACGGCCAGGCGAACGCGCATCTGACTAAATATCTGGCAAAACAGTTTCGCGTCGCCAAAAGCCAGGTCATCATTGAAAAAGGTGAACTTGGGCGACATAAACAGGTAAAAATCCTTAATCCGCAATCTATCCCGACGGAAGTCGCGGCACTGAAAGAACAGGACTAAACCATGCAGAAAGTTGTTCTCGCGACCGGCAACGCTGGTAAAGTGCGCGAGCTGGCCTCGCTATTAAATGATTTTGGGCTGGACGTGGTCGCCCAGACCGATCTTGGCGTGGATTCCGCCGAAGAGACGGGGCTGACGTTTATCGAAAACGCGATCCTGAAAGCGCGCCACGCCGCGCAGATTACGGGCCTGCCCGCGATTGCCGACGACTCCGGCCTGGCCGTGGATTTTCTCGGCGGCGCGCCGGGGATTTACTCCGCGCGCTATTCCGGCGCTGACGCTACCGACCAGCAGAATCTGGAAAAGCTGCTTGTCGCCCTGAAAGACGTACCGGACGAACAGCGTACCGCGCAGTTCCACTGCGTACTGGTTTATATGCGTCACGCGGAAGACCCTACGCCTATCGTCTGCCACGGCAGCTGGCCGGGCGTGATCACCCGTGAAGCGGCTGGTAACGGCGGCTTTGGCTACGACCCGATTTTCTTTGTCCCGACCGAGGGCAAAACCGCTGCGGAACTGACCCGCGAAGAGAAAAGCGCGATTTCCCACCGTGGACGCGCGCTGAAACTGTTACTGGAAGCACTGCGTAATGGCTAATTTGCCGCCTCTGAGTCTTTATATTCACATCCCGTGGTGCGTGCAGAAATGCCCGTACTGCGATTTCAACTCGCACGCGCTGAAGGGCGAAGTGCCGCACGATGATTACGTTGCGCATCTGCTGGCCGACCTGGACGCCGATGTACCTTACGCACAGGGACGTGAAGTTAAGACCATTTTCATTGGTGGCGGTACGCCGAGCCTGCTGTCCGGTCCGGCTATGCAGACCCTGCTGGACGGCGTGCGTGCGCGCCTGAACCTGGCAGCGGATGCTGAAATTACGATGGAAGCCAACCCCGGCACCGTTGAGGCCGACCGTTTTGTCGACTATCAGCGCGCGGGCGTAAACCGCATCTCAATCGGCGTGCAGAGCTTTAGCGAACCGAAGCTAAAACGTCTGGGGCGCATTCACGGCCCGGAAGAGGCGAAGCGCGCGGCAAACCTGGCGACCGGGCTTAATCTTCGCAGCTTCAACCTCGATTTGATGCACGGCCTGCCGGATCAGTCGCTGGACGAGGCGCTGGACGACCTGCGCCAGGCCATTGCACTGAACCCGCCGCACCTGTCGTGGTACCAGCTCACCATCGAGCCAAACACGCTGTTCGGTTCCCGCCCGCCGGTGCTGCCGGACGACGACGCGCTGTGGGATATCTTCGAGCAGGGTCACCAGTTGTTAACCGCTGCGGGCTATCAGCAGTATGAAACGTCCGCGTACGCGAAGCCGGGCTACCAGTGTCAGCACAACCTGAACTACTGGCGCTTTGGCGACTATCTCGGTATTGGCTGCGGCGCGCACGGCAAGGTGACCTTCCCGGACGGGCGCATTCTGCGCACCGCCAAAACCCGCCACCCGCGCGGATATATGGAAGGCCGCTACCTGGAGCGTCAGCACGACGTCGAGGCGGCGGATAAGCCGTTTGAGTTCTTTATGAACCGCTTCCGCCTGCTGGAGGCCGCGCCGCGCGCGGAATTTACACGTTACACCGGGCTGCCGGAGTCGGTGATTCGCCCGCAGATCGACGAGGCGCTGGCCCAGGGGTATCTCACCGAGTGTGATGAATACTGGCAGATCACCGAGCACGGCAAACTGTTCTTAAACTCCCTTCTTGAGCTGTTCCTCGCCGAAGAATCCTGAAGGCTGATTCAGGATTTTGCATCCCGTTCTGCCGGCTGAGGGAAAGGCTGGCAGAGTGTAGGGGATGGAAATTACTCGTTCATATGCAAAACAGCTCAGACGCGAGCTGACAACGGAAGAAAGGCGACTTTGGTATCTACTGCGCAGCCGCCGTTTCGAAAATTATAAATTTCGCCGACAGCATCCGGTAGGAAATTACATACTCGATTTCGCCTGCTGCGAAGCACGTCTGGCAGTTGAGCTGGATGGCGGACAGCATGATGAAAATCAGGAATACGATCGTCAAAGGACGTTGTGGTTAAACCAAAAGGGCTGGCACGTTATTCGATTCTGGAACAACGAACTCTGGAATAATGAAGAGGCTGTGTTGGAAAAGATCCTTGAGACACTGCAAATGCTGCAACCCTCACCCCGGCCCTCTCCCTGAAAGGGAGAGGGAGCAAACCATCCCCTCGCCCCTTTGGGGAGAGGGTTAGGGTGAGGGGAACTTACTTCAGCGTCCCCACCAGCGCCTTCCTACTATCTTCCAGCGACACCACGCGTTTACACACGTCTTTGCCGAACTGCTGGAAATCATCTTCCTGGTTCTTCCACTCGTTCTGAATAGAGGTTTGCAGGCCGCCCAGACTGCCCAGCACGCCCTGCAGCGGGTTACCGCCGCCTTTCAGCACCGCTTTGGCGCCCATCTCGTTGATGCTGTCCTGCAGGATGCCGCCCATCGCCTGGTTCACCAGCTGCTGCCCGTCGGCACGGACCTGATCAATCGCCTTGTAGTGGAAAGTCAGGCCGTCGGAACGCGTCTCGATAATCCGGTTCATCTGTTCTTTAAGCTGCTTATCAAGCTTCGTCAGGCGGGTGCGCATATTGCTGCTCTCCCCCACCTCTTTAGTGATGATCTTATCCAGCGCCACGCGGCTCTTTTCGACGCGCGTCAGGGCACCTTCATTAATCCACGGCAGCGCGGTACGCAAATCGGCCTGATAGTCTTTCGCCTGCTCACGCTGTGCGGCAGTCAGGTTGTACTGCTTGCCGTTAAAGGTGACGTTCCCCTGCGGCGTAATCACCAGATTGCCGTTCTCGCCTTTGACCTGCACGGTTTGCGGGCTTAACACCACGTCATCACGCGGGGTGACGCTACACTGATAATCCGCATGGGCGGTGAATCCAGTTGCCATCAAAGCAACAGCCAGCAACGTTTTGCGCATCTTAAACACTCCCTCAGACAAAATGGGCCAGCTAATGCTGGCCCCTGACTTCTTTATTAGTCCCACCAAACGTCGAAAAGTTCGCTGACGCGGACATCTTCCAGCTTGTGGTCCTCAAGCCATTTACGCACCAGCGCCTGATGTTCTTCGGTGCATTTACCCACTTCCTGGGTGCAGATCAGACCTTCCCATGCCAGGTAGCCGCTACCGTCGAAGGCCAGCTTGTTTGGCTCAATCACGTCGTTGATGAACGCATCCACGTCCTGATCGATCTGTTCTACACTGGTGCCTTCCGGGAAACGCCACGCAACGGAGAAGCCCACTTCCTGGAATTCTTCGATGTGCATCTTTTTACGCAGACGACGGCTACGATTCTTTGCCATTATTTCACCCTCTCGAACATTAAGTCCCATACACCGTGACCAAGACGATGGCCACGCTGTTCAAATTTCGTTACCGGACGCGATTCCGGACGCGGTACATAGTCGTTGCTCGCAGACTGGTTTTTGTAACCGTCCAGCGACGACATCACTTCCAGCATATGTTCCGCATACGGTTCCCAGTCGGTCGCCATATGGAAGACACCGCCCAGCTTCAGCTTGCTTTTCACCAGCTCGGCAAACGGTGCCTGAACGATACGGCGTTTATTATGACGTGCTTTGTGCCACGGGTCAGGGAAAAAGAGCTGAACCATGGTTAAAGAATTGTCAGGAATCATTTTGTGCAGCACTTCCACCGCGTCGTGACACATCACGCGCAGGTTCTCAACGCCCTCTTCATGGGCCGTTGCCAGGCATGCACCCACGCCCGGGGAGTGGACTTCAATACCGAGGAAGTTCTGCTCCGGGCGGGCTTTCGCCATGGTCACCAGCGAGGTGCCCATACCAAAACCGATCTCCAGCGTGACGGGTGCTTCGCGGCCGAACAGTTCAGTAAAGTCCAGAGGCTGCTCGCTGAACTCAACGCCCATCACCGGCCAGTAGTTGTCCAGCGCGTGTTGCTGACCTTTTGTCAGGCGGCCCTGACGACGGACAAAGCTGCGAATACGGCGCAGCGGGCGACCGTTTTCATCAAATTCCGGTGAAATGACGTCGTTTTTCATAAAAGAGTTGTCTGCTTGTGAGAATGTTCGGGAAACGGGCATTATCCAAAGTTAAGGCTTCTATGCAAGCATGGGAAAGATCCGGTTTACAGCAGATTGACGCTGTGCTGCAATCTGCGTCCCTGATTATGCGAATCGATGACCATGCAAGCCTCTCAATTTTCAGCCCAGGTGCTGGACTGGTACGACAAATACGGGCGTAAAACCCTGCCCTGGCAAATTGAAAAAACGCCTTACAAAGTATGGCTCTCCGAGGTGATGTTGCAACAAACGCAGGTCGCCACGGTGATCCCTTACTTCGAGCGTTTTATGGCGCGCTTCCCGACGGTGACCGATCTGGCCAACGCCCCGCTGGACGAGGTCCTGCACCTGTGGACCGGTCTTGGCTATTACGCCCGCGCGCGTAACCTTCACAAGGCCGCACAGCAGGTCGCGACGCGCCACAACGGGAAATTCCCGGAAACCTTCGACGAGGTGGCCGATCTCCCCGGCGTCGGACGCTCAACCGCAGGTGCGATTCTTTCCCTGTCGTTAGGCAAGCATTTCCCGATCCTCGACGGCAACGTAAAGCGCGTGCTGGCACGCTGCTATGCCGTCGACGGCTGGCCGGGGAAGAAGGACGTTGAAAAACGTCTTTGGGAAATTAGTGAAGCGGTCACCCCGGCCAACGGCGTCGAGCGTTTCAACCAGGCGATGATGGATCTCGGCGCCATGGTCTGCACGCGCTCAAAACCAAAATGCGAACTCTGCCCGGTGAATACTCTCTGCGTGGCGTATGCCAACCATTCCTGGGCGCAGTATCCGGGTAAGAAACCCAAACAGACGCTGCCGGAGCGCACAGGCTATATGCTGCTGATGCAGCACGGCGACGAGGTCTTCCTGGCCCAGCGTCCGCCGAGCGGCCTGTGGGGTGGTCTATACTGCTTCCCACAGTTTGAAGATGAAGACTTGCTGCGTGAATGGCTTAAAAAGCGCGGGATTGCTGCCGATAACCTGACGCAGTTGACCGCGTTTCGCCATACCTTCAGCCATTTCCACCTGGATATTGTACCCATGTGGCTTCCCGTGTCGTCATTTGCCTCGTGCATGGATGAAGGCACCGCTCTCTGGTATAACTTAGCGCAACCGCCATCAGTCGGACTGGCGGCTCCCGTGGAGCGCCTGTTACAGCAATTACGTGCCGGTGCAATGGTTTAGCATCGACAAGAAAAAGAGGAATGTGTATGGCCAGAACGATTTTTTGTACTTTCCTGCAGCGTGACGCTGAGGGCCAGGATTTCCAGCTTTATCCGGGCGACCTGGGTAAACGCATCTACAATGAAATCTCCAAAGAAGCCTGGGGACAGTGGCAGAAAAAGCAGACCATGCTGATCAACGAGAAGAAACTCAGCATGATGAACCCGGAACACCGCAAGCTGCTGGAGCAGGAGATGGTAAGCTTCCTGTTCGAAGGTAAAGACGTGCACATCGAAGGCTATACGCCACCGGAAAAATAACAGCGTGCGGGGGAAACCCCGCCGTTAAAGCAAACACAACACGCACTCCCGGAATGATGAAAAAACTTTTAGCGCTAGCCCTTGTTGCGCCGTTGCTTGTCTCGTGTTCGTCAAAAAAAGGCGAAGATTACAACGAAGCCTGGATCAAGGACACCAACGGTTTTGACATTTTGATGGGGCAGTTTGCCCACAACATCGAGAACATATGGGGATTTAACGAAGTTCTTATTGCCGGACCCAAGGACTACGTTAAGTACACCGACGCCTATTTGACCCGTAGCCACATCAACTTTGATGAGGGTACGATCACGATTGAGACCATTGCAGGCACTGACCCTGCAGCGCGCTTACGTCAGGCCATTATCAAAACCCTGCTGATGGGTGACGATCCGGGATCTATCGATCTCTACTCCGATGCCGACGATATTACGATCTCGAAAGAGCCGTTCCTGTACGGTCAGGTTGTCGATCAGACCGGCCAGCCGATCCGCTGGGAAGGTCGCGCCACGAAATTTGCCGACTACCTGCTGCAGACGCGCCTGAAAAGCCGCTCTAACGGTCTGAAGATCATCTACAGCGTCACCATAAACCTCGTCCCGAACCACCTCGACAAGCGTGCGCATAAGTACATTGGGATGGTGCGTCAGGCCTCACGTAAGTACGGCGTGGATGAGTCGCTGATCCTGGCGATTATGCAGACCGAATCCTCGTTTAACCCGTATGCGGTAAGCCGTTCCGACGCCCTGGGGCTGATGCAGGTGGTGCAGCACAGCGCCGGGAAAGACGTCTTCCGCGCGCAGGGGAAATCCGGCACGCCGAGCCGCAGCTATCTGTTCGACCCGCAGAGCAACATTGATACCGGTACCGCCTATCTGGCGATGCTGAACAATGTGTATCTGGGCGGAATTGATAACCCAACGTCGCGCCGCTATGCGGTGATCACCGCCTATAACGGCGGCGCGGGCAGCGTGCTGCGCGTCTTCTCGAATGACAAAGTGCAGGCCGCGAACATCATCAACAGCATGGCGCCGGGGGATGTTTACTCCACCCTCACCACCCGCCACCCTTCTGCGGAATCCCGCCGGTACCTGTATAAGGTGAATACGGCGCAGAAAAACTATCGTCGTCGGTGATCGGCACACCTTCTCCTGCAAGGAGAAGGTGTTCTCCTTCCCCCCACCCATACGAAAATGTTATTTGCATCACAATCCAAACTGCAAATTAATGTGGATTGCATTTTTTTGCGGGAGGTAACAAAACATATCGTTGCCAACTGATAGAATTGCATCAAATAACAACCCTGAATGTTCCTATAACAACATATCTCCCGCTCACTTGTGAGGAAAGTAACATGAACCTTAAGCTGCAGCTTAAAATATTGTCGTTTCTGCAGTTCTGCCTGTGGGGTAGCTGGCTGACTACACTCGGCTCCTATATGTTTGTGACGCTCAAGTTCGATGGTGCGTCAATCGGTGCCGTATACAGCTCGCTCGGTATTGCGGCGGTCTTCATGCCAACGCTGCTGGGGATCGTGGCGGATAAATGGCTAAGCGCCAAATGGCTGTACATGCTTTGCCATCTGGTGGGCGCGGGGACGCTGTTTATGGCAGCCCAGGTGACCACGCCGGGGGCAATGTTCATGGTGATCCTGCTTAACTCGCTGGCCTATATGCCAACGCTTGGGCTGATCAACACCATCTCCTACTACCGCCTGAAATCCGCGGATATGGATATCGTGACCGATTTCCCGCCAATCCGTATCTGGGGCACCATCGGCTTTATCATGGCGATGTGGGGCGTGAGCTTCGCGGGCTTCGAACTGAGCCATATGCAGCTCTATATCGGTGCAGCGCTCTCCGTGCTGCTGGCGATCTTCACCCTGACGCTGCCAACCATCCCGGTGTCTAACCAGCAGAAAAACCAGAGCTGGAGCACCATGCTCGGCCTGGACGCCTTCGCGCTGTTTAAAAACAAACGCATGGCGATCTTCTTCATCTTCTCCATGCTGCTGGGCGCGGAGCTGCAGATCACCAACATGTTCGGCAACACCTTCCTGCACAGCTTCGATAACAATCCGCTGTTCTCCGGCAGCTTTATCGTTGAACATGCGTCGGTGATGATGTCCATCTCTCAGATCTCTGAGACGCTGTTTATCCTGACCATCCCGTTCTTCCTGAGCCGCTATGGCATCAAGAACGTCATGCTGATCAGTATCGCGGCATGGATGTTGCGCTTCGGTCTGTTCGCCTACGGCGACCCAAGCCCGTTCGGCACCGTGCTGCTGGTGCTGTCGATGATCGTTTACGGCTGCGCCTTCGACTTCTTCAACATCTCCGGTTCGGTGTTTGTGGAAAAAGAGGTGAAGCCTGAAATCCGCGCCAGCGCGCAGGGTATGTTCCTGATGATGACCAACGGCTTCGGCTGTATTCTTGGCGGCGTGGTGAGCGGTAAAGTGGTGGAGATGTACACCACCAACGGTATCACCAACTGGCAGCCTGTATGGCTGATCTTCGCGGCGTACTCGCTGGTGCTGTTCTTCGCGTTCATCGCGCTGTTCAAGTACAAGCACGTACGTGAACCACACGGTGCGCAGCCGATCGCGCATTGATTGTTGTGCCCGGTGGCGCTAGCGCTTACCGGGCCTACAAAACCAGACCATAGGCCGGGTAAGGCGAAGCCGCCACCCGGCTATTTTATTGCAGACAGCACCCATCCCACCGACAGCAAATCCGCACTGCCGCCCGGACTCAGATTGCGTTCAATCAATGCGTTATCCATCCTAAGCAACGCCTCGCGGTCCCAGCCGTTAGCCAGCAGTTCCCGCGCGTAGCCCTGAACGTAGCGCAGCCCTTCCATGCCGCCGCGAGATACCAGATTACTGTCCTGATTGACGGCCATCAGGCGTAACAGCAGGCCGTGAAGTGAATGTCCGTTCCACTGCGCCAGCGCCTTACGCACCGTCGCAAAGCCGCTCTCCGCCTCACCGCGCGCACCGGTTAAGCCGTACTGCTGGAACTGTCGCTCGCCAGCCGTCGTCTGTCCGCTGCGTGCGGCCAGCTCCCGCGACACCAGCCCGCGGCAGATGTTACTCACCTCACAGCAGAGGCTCTCTGCGGAGATATTTTTCACACGACCGGCGGCGAAGCACAGTAAACCCAGGGCAAAAACCCCGCCTTTGTGGGTGTTCACCCCGTTCGTCGCGGCATACATCGCCTGCTCGCAGGCCAGCCCCATCGGGCGGAGAACGCGTAGCTGTTCGCCAGCGGGTTTATCCGCATGCGCGCTGCCCAGCTCGGCAAAGCGCGAAAACCACGGCGTAATCGCCGCGATGCTGCGGACAAACAGCGCGTGGTCCATATCGCGATGGGAACCGTTGTTGAGCGTGTCCACCAGTCCCGGCTTGGGCGTCAGCTCCAGCTCCTGCCACAGCGCCGCCTCGGCAAGCGCGGGCACGTCAGCCGGGCGCGGTTTAGTCGCGAGCAAACCAGTCATCGATCGTCTTCTCCACGCGGGAAACCACCTGCTCAACGGGGTGATTGCGCGAACGGGAACAGGCATGAGCGGGCGCGTCGCAGATCAGGCAGCGCCTGAGATTCGCCCCCAGCGACTGACGCCCGACGTGGCCATGCTGAGGGCAGATCACGTCCAGATCCCACAGCCTGCCGAGCGGGTGCGTCTGCTCCAGATCCGTACAGTGCGCTTTGATTTCCACCGCCGGATGGGCCACGCACCAGAGGGCTTCTGGCCCGGTCGGGAGCCACAGCACCTGACGGTCCAGCACCTGCCAGCGGTTCTCCCACAGCAGCTGGTCGCACATCTGCAGCGCCACGCCCATGGTATTGCGATAGCGCAGGCTGTCCTTGATTTCCCCGGGCGTGACCAGCGTGAGGGAAATCACCGGTTGTTGATAGTGCTCGAGCATGTCAGCCTGGCGCGCTGCGCGGCGCTCTTTCGCCGCCAGCAGTTCGTCAAGGCTGACACCCGCCCGCACGGGTGTCGCTAAAGTCATACTTCCTCCTTCACCTGTCGCACGGTGTCGATCACGCTGCCGTCGCGGTAGCGGATCACCCCGACGATTTTGTCGGTAAATTCAATCGGTTTCGGGACGCCGGTCAGGGAGATCGCCCGCTCATACAGCGCGTTGATATCCACAACCTTCAGCCCGGCCTCCAGCAGCCGCTCGCGGATTTCCGGGCGCGCCGGGTTGACCGCGATGCCGTGATCGGTAACCAGCACGTCGATGCTTTCGCCCGGCGTGAGGCGCGTGGTAACCCGCTTCACCACCGTCGGAATGCGGCTGCGCAGCAGAGGGGCAACGACGATGGTCAGGTTCGCCGCGGCGGCCACGTCGCAGTGCCCGCCGGACGCGCCGCGCATCACTCCGTCGGAGCCGGTGATGACGTTGACGTTGAACTCGACGTCGATTTCCAGCGCGCTGAGGATCACCACGTCGAGCTGGTCGCAGCTTGCCGCCTTGCTGCCTGGGTTAGCGTAAACGTTGGTGGAGATCTCCACGTGGTTCGGGTTACGCGCCAGCGAGGCCGCCGCCTGGCCGTCAAAGCACTGGGTATCGAGCAGCTTTTCGATGAGCCCCTTCTCGTGCAGATCCACTAGGCTGCCGGTGATGCCGCCGAGCGCAAAGCGCGCCTTCACGCCGCTGCGCTCCATCTTCTCTTCCATAAAGCGGGTGCAGGCCGTGGCCGCCGCGCCGGAGCCGGTCTGCATCGAGAAGCCCGGTTTGAAGTAGCCGGAGTGTTCAATGACGTCCGCCGCATAGCGGGCGATCATCAGCTCGCGCGGGTTGCTGGTGACACGGGCCGCGCCGACGCTGATTTTCGCCGGGTCGCCCACGCTTTCAACCTGCACGATGTAGTCCACCTGGTCCTGCACCAGGCTGGCGGGCATATTGGGGAACGGCACCAGCTCTTCAGTCAGCAGCACCACCTTGCGGGCAAAGTGCGCGTCCACCATCGCGTAGCCGAGCGAACCGCAGCACGATTTTCCGTGCGTCCCGTTGGCGTTGCCAAACTCATCGCTGCACGGCACGCCGAGAAACGCCACGTCGATATTCAGCTCGCCGTCCTGGAGCAGCTTCACGCGCCCGCCGTGGGAGTGAATTTGCACCGGTTCGTCCATCAGCCCGTGGGAAATGGCATCCGCCAGCCTGCCGCGCATCCCAGAGGTGTAAATCCGGGTGATGACGCCGCTTTCGATATGCTCGATCAGCGCGTCGTTGCAGGTCATCAGCGAGCTGGAGGCCAGCGTCAGGTTTTTAAAACCCATCCGCGCCAGCAGCGCCACGACGGTGTTGATCACCCGGTCGCCTTCGCGAAACGCATGGTGGAAGGAGATGGTCATCCCGTCCTGCAGGCCGCAGCGCTTAACCGCCTCTTCAATAGAGGCGCAGAGCTTACGGCTGTGCTTCGCGTCGCTGTCCGCCAGCCACGGCGTGGCGCTGTGGGCGGTATCGAAGGGTTTTAAGTCCCGCAGATGGGGGAAATTCACGTGAAGAAGTTCTGTCTGATTCATTGTCTTATCCTTACCGACGCACGCCGGAGGCTGCCGCGCGCTCCAGCACCACCTGCGCGTGGTTAATAATCGGTGCATCCACCATTTTGCCGTTGAGCGACACCACGCCCAGGCCGTTACGCTCTCCCTCTTCCGCCGCCTCAATCACCCTTCTGGCGTGATCCACCTCTTCCTGCGTCGGGGCGTAGGCGTTGTGCAGCAGATCAATCTGGCGCGGGTTGATCAGCGATTTGCCGTTGAAGCCCATCTTGCGGATCAGATCGACCTCACGCAGGAACCCGGCCTCGTCGTTAACGTCTGACCACACCACGTCGAAGGCGTCGATACCCGCCGCGCGGGCGGCGTGCAGCACGGCGCAGCGGGCGTAGAACAGCTCGGTGCCGTCGCCGCGCTCGGTCTGCATGTCCATCACGTAGTCAAAGGCGGCCAGCGCGATGCCGATGAGGCGCGGAGAGCTGCGGGCAATCGCCACGGCGTTGATGACGCCAATGGCCGACTCAATCGCCGCCATCACGCGGGTGGAGCCGACCTCGCGGCCGCACTCGCGCTCGATACGCTCAAGGTGGCCCTCCAGCTCGTAGATGTCGTCCGGCGTGTCGGTTTTCGGCAGGCGGATCACGTCCACGCCGGCCCGCACGGCGGCCTCCAGATCCAACAGGCCAAACGGCGTGCTGAGCGGGTTAATGCGCACCACGGTTTCGATATCCTGATACATCGGGTGCTGCAGCGCGTGAAACACCAGCATGCGCGCGGTATCCTTCTCGCGCAGGGCAACGGCGTCCTCAAGGTCAAACATGATGGAGTCGGGACGGTAGATAAAGGCGGTGGAGAGCATGGCGGCGTTGGCGCCCGGCAGGAACAGCATACTGCGGCGGAGTTTGCTCATTTCAGCGCCCCCCAGTTGATGGTCTGTTCGTCGGCGGCACGCATCAGCGCGCTTTGCAGGCGGGCGCGGATCACACAGTCCAGCGCCCCTTTGTCTTCAATAATGATTAATCCCTGGTGCACGTTCATGGCGCGCAACGTGTCGTTGACCACCTGGCGAATCTGCTCGCCAAACTGCTTAATCACTTCGCTGTGGATGACGATCTCCAGCTCGCCGTGAGCGGGAGCGATTTTCACCATCAGGTCGCTGGACTCCTGCGTTCCGGCCAGCGCCTCCCTTACAATTTTCATGATAAATTCCTGGTAGTTAAGCGACTTCCGCACTCGCACGGTAATGCGTTTCGAGATGCGCGAAGGTGGAGTCCGGGACAATCTCCCGGATCCGGGAAAACTGCTGTGTCTTCAGTAATCGGCGCACTTCGGACGCCGATATGGCGTTGCCGGTGGCCTTGATGCGCGGCATCTCCACCACCTCGATATGCGAGGCCAGCAGGTCGTGCAGCGTCTGGTTGTACTGGCGGGTGATATCGCAGAACGGCTCCGAGCCGATGAAGCGGTGCGTGATGCCGAGCGCCGGGGCGATAAAGTCCCGGAAGATCA
Source organism: Enterobacter sp. NFIX59 (assembly GCF_900113755.1). Taxonomy (NCBI): domain Bacteria; kingdom Pseudomonadati; phylum Pseudomonadota; class Gammaproteobacteria; order Enterobacterales; family Enterobacteriaceae; genus Enterobacter; species Enterobacter sp. NFIX59. The sequence continues at coordinate 366,965 of NZ_FOQN01000002.1, forward strand.
GCACGTCGATCTCGCTCCACGCCTGCTGCACTTTGCCGGTCTCCTTCAGGAAGTAGGCCGGAAACGTGGCACGAGATATGATGTACTGTGAGCCTTCATGCACCACGACGCTGGGCAGATGCGCCACGCCCGCGCGCACCATCTCGAGGCGCGCGCTGAACGGGAAGAACGACGCGTCTTCGCGCACCACGAACAGGTGCAGGGCGTCGCACTGCGCCGCCGCCTGCTCCACCAGATGGCGGTGGCCGAGGGTGAACGGATTGGCGTTCATCACGATGGCGCCAATCTTCTCCCCGCACCTGCGGTTCGCGCGCAGAGAGCGGCAGTAGCGCTCGATCCCCTGCGGGGTGTTCTCCATCAGCACGGCGTTGTTCCCGCTCTGGGCAATCGGCCAGAAGCCGCTGCGGGCAAAGCGCTCCCGGTTGCACGGACGGGTGCAGAGGAAGAGGTGAAAATGGCCGCGCTCCAGCGCCGCATGTTCCACCTCTGCCAGCAGCCGCGCGCTGAGGTTCTCGCCGCGAAGCTGCTCGTTGACCGCCACGCACTTGATGACGTTGGCGGCAAGCCCTGCGCAACCCACCAGCTGCGGGCCTGACCAGGCTTCGACAAACAGCGTGATGTCGTTGTCCAGGCCAAGGCCGCTGTCTGCCAGCAGGTAACGGATCTGGCTTAAGCGTTCCGGATGCTTCGCCACGAGGGTGTGGCGAAAATCGATGGGTTGACTGTTCATGCCGCCTTACTCAGTGTGCCGCCGCAAGCCCGACGGCTGGCGCTTCCACGATCACGTTGCTCAGATGACCGATATGCTCGATCTCCACCTCAATGCGGTCGCCCTCTTTCATAAACAGCGGCGGGTTACGCTTTTTACCCACGCCGCCCGGGGATCCGGTGATGATCACATCGCCCGGGCTTAAGCGGGTAAAGGTGCTGATGTACTCAATCAGCTCCGCAACCTTGTGGATCATGCTGCTGGTGTTGTCTTCCTGCACCATGCGGCCGTTCAGCCAGGTGCGGATTGCAAGCCTGTGCGGATCCGGGATCTCATCGGCCGTTGCCATCCACGGGCCGAACGCGCCGGTCTGACGCCAGTTTTTACCGGCTGTAAACCAGGTGTGCTGCCAGTCGCGGGCGGAGCCGTCCATGTAGCAGCTGTAGCCCGCCACGTGGCGCAGGGCGTCATCACGGCTGATGTTCTCCCCGCCTTTACCGATGATCACCGCCAGCTCGCCTTCGTAGTCGAATTCGCTGGAGTGGCGCGGCTTCAGCACCGGCTCGTTGTGGCCGGTCTGTGAATCAGGGAAGCGGACAAACAGCGTTGGGGCCGGGTTGTGCTGGTCAAACTCTTTGCGCTTGTCGGCGTAGTTCATGCCCACGCAGAGGATTTTTTCCGGCTGCTCAATCACCGGTAAGAAGGTGATGGCGCTCATCGGCACGTCCACGGCATCGTTCAGGTAGCGGGTGGCCTGCGCCAGCCCGTTGCCCTGCAGCAGCGCCTTGAGGTCGCTGTAGCGGTCGCCCAGACGGCGGCCTAAATCAATCACGCCGTCGGCCTGGACGATGCCGTAGCTGCGTTTTCCCTGGTATAAAAAGCTTGCGAGTTTCATTGTTCTTTCCTGAAAACTTAAACGAGGAAGTTGCCCAGAATCAGCAGTGAGACAGAGACGTTAATCGCCCCGCCGATACGGGTAGCAATCTGGGCGAACGGCATCAGGCTCATGCGGTTGCCTGCGGTCAGGATCGCCACGTCGCCGGTACCGCCCTGGCCGCTCTGGCAGCAGGAGACGATGGCGACATCAATCGGGTGCATACCAATCTTTTTGCCGACGAAGAAGCCGGTGGCGACCAGTGCGGAAACGGTGCTGACAATCACCAGCAGGTTGCTGACGGTGAACGCCGCCACCAGTTCATGCCACGGGGTGATGGCCACGCCAACGGCGAAGAGGATCGGGTAGGTCACAGAAGTCTGGAAGAATTTGTACACCACCTGAGAACCTTCCAGCAGGCGTGGAGAGGCTCCGTTGCAGAGCTTCACCAGCACCGCCATAAACAGCATGCCGACCGGAGCAGGCAGACCAATCAGCTTGTGGCCGAGCATGCCCAGCATGTAGAGCAGCACCGCCAGCAGCGCGCCGGAGGCGATAGTGGTCACATCCGCTTTGCCGGAGAACGCAGGCTGAGAGACGGTGGTATCGGCATTGGCGCGGTTAGGCATCAGCTGGCCTTCACCGGTCAGGTGCGGGAAACGTTTACCGAGCTGGTTCAGGCAGCCGGAGATGATGATCGCCGTCAGACCACCGAGCATCACCATCGGCAACACGCGGCCGAGCGCCACGCCCTGGTCCATGTGCAGTAAGGTGGCATAGCCGATGGAAAGCGGGATCGCCCCTTCCCCGACGCCGCCCGCCATAATAGGCAGAATGATAAAGAAGAAGATCTGGAACGGCTCAAGACCCAGCGCCAGGCCGACGCCCATCCCCACCAGCATGCCGACGATTTCGCCGCACAGCATCGGGAAGAAGATGCGCAGGAAGCCCTGAATCAGCACCGTGCGGTTCATGCTCATGATGCTGCCGACAATAATGCAGCAGATATAGAGATAGAGAATGTTGGTGGATTTGTAGAACTTGGTGGTGGACTCGACCACCACGTCCGGCAGCAGGCCGTAATAGACCAGCGCGGAAGGAATAAAGGTGGCGCAAATCGCCGCCGCGCCGAGCTTGCCGACAATCGGCAGGCGTTTGCCAAACTCGCCGCAGGCAAAGCCGAAGAAGGCCAGCGTTGCCACCATCACCACGATATCGCTCGGCAGTTTTCCGCCCAGGCAATCAATCGCGATCAGTGCACCCGCCAGAACGAACAGCGGCAGAGGAATAATCCCAATTTTCCAGGTATCCATAATATGCCACCAACGCTCTTTGAGCGAAGGTCGCTGAATTTCAATCGGGTCGTGGGTAACAGAGAAAGAATCGTCAGTTGTGCTCATAATAAGCCCCTTGGTTATTTTGTGCGTTCAGCTTAGAGTCACAAAGGCTTACTTTATGTGAGGAATGGCATATTAAAAGCGAAGTTTTAATGGCAGCTATGGTTTTAATGGTTTCTTTTATTTAATGTGATTTATACCTTATTTATTAGCGTGGTTTTTATGGTTTCTTTTCCGAATCGAACAAACAAATAACATTTGTTCATGCAGCCAGAGGCACGGCAGACTTTAGGATAACGCTTTTACAGCGCCCGCTGTGCAAGGGATCACAAGTTTTCGGCAAAGCGGGCGTCCGCGTGAAAAAAGATGATATATTGGCGATCTTTGCTGCTACCTTGCGTGATAGTTATGAAAGTCTCTTTCCAGATCAAGTTGTTTATTTCGCTGGTTGCCTTTTTCTCAGTACTTTTTGCGTTACTGGGCGGATATTATTATGCCGACGTCGGGAAACAGCTATATCAGGAAATGAGTACGCGAGCCAAAATACAGGCTGAAGAAATTGCACTTATTCCGACATTGCGTAATGAAGTTGAACAAAAAAATATCAGCGCCATCCATGATTTTATGCAGAAGATTTCTGCGCACAGTGACGCCAGCTTTATTGTGATTGGTGATAATAAGGGTCAGCATCTTTTTCACTCCGTCTTTGCCGACAGAGTGGGCACAACCCTGGTTGGCGGAGACAACGAAGCCGTATTGCAGGGTAAAAGCACCACCACCATTCGCAAAGGCGGGTTGGGTATTTCGCTGCGCAGTAAGGCCCCCATCTTCAACGCTGCCGGACAGGTGGTCGGCATTGTTTCTGTCGGCTATCTCACCAGCTACCTGGACACCATTACCGTCAGTAAGGTGGTCAATATCCTGATTGCCGCCGTGCTGCTGCTGATCGCTCTCTTTATCTTCTCCTGGTTCTTTACCCGCAGCATCAAGAAGCAGATCTTCTCTCTTGAGCCGCGAGAAATCGGGTTGCTGGTGCGCCAGCAGAAGGCGCTAATGGAGTCTATTTATGAAGGGGTGATTGCCATTGACGATCGGCGACGGATTGAAGTGATCAACCAGGCGGCGCGCAAGCTGCTGGGTCTGAGCCAGCCGGCCCGGGAGCTGCGCGGGCAGCTGATAAGCCAGGTTATCGATCCGGTCCCGTTCTTCGACACGCAGACGATGCTGGCGAAAGATACCCATGACGAGATTTGCCGTTTTAACGATCTCACGGTAATTGCCAGCCGGGTGCACATCATGCTTGAGGGGTCGCTGCAGGGGTGGGTGATCACCTTCCGCGATCGCAATGAAATCGACTCGCTGAGCGCCCAGCTCAGCCAGGTAAAACGCTATGTCGATAACCTGCGTATTATGCGCCATGAGCAGTTAAACCGAATGACCACGCTCTCCGGCCTGCTGCATATGGGCCGCTATGAGGAAGCCATTGGCTACATTCAGGCGCAGTCGGAGCATGCCCAGGAGCTGCTGGACTTTATCTCTTCGCGCTTCAGCTCCCCGACCCTGTGTGGCCTGCTGCTGGGGAAAGCCGCCCGCGCGCGGGAGAAAGGCGTCGAACTGAGTTTCGACCCGGCATGTCGGCTGGACAGGCCGTTCCTGCCGTTAGGGGAACAAGAGCTGATTTCAATTATTGGCAACCTGCTGGATAACGCCATCGAAGCGACGCAGCGATCGCCGCTTCCCCATGCGCCGGTAGAAGTGCTGATAAAACTCAGCGACCAGGAGCTGATTATTGAAGTCGCCGACCAGGGCGTTGGCATTACACCGGAGATCCGTGACCGGATCTTTGAACGCGGCATCACCACCAAAACACGCGGCGATCATGGGATTGGCCTGTATCTGATCGAAAGCTATGTCACACAGGCTGGCGGCACGATAGAAGTTGCCGATAATACCCCGCGCGGCGCCATTTTCTCCTTGTTTATCCCGGCCACGGGAACCGCCCGGCAACTGGAAGACACCGACTATGCAACATGAACTTATCGACGTACTGATTGTTGAAGACGAGAACGAGCTGGCGCAACTGCACGCGGAGCTGATAAGCAAACATCCGCGACTGAGGCTGGTGGGCATTGCCTCGTCGCTGGCTGCGGCTCAGGCAGAACTTGCAAACAAACAGCCGCAGCTGGTGCTGCTGGATAACTATCTGCCGGACGGCAAAGGGATCTCGTTGATCAATAACCCCATGCTGGCCCGCGCCAACTGCTCGGTGATTTTTATTACCGCCGCCAGCGATATGGACACCTGCAGCCAGGCGATTCGCAACGGCGCGTTCGACTACATCCTCAAACCCGTCTCCTGGAAGCGGCTCAGCCAGTCGCTGGAGCGGTTTGTGCAGTTTGCCGAACAGCAGCGGGTCTGGAAGATTGTCGACCAGCAGAACGTGGATTCGCTGTATCAGCTACAGGCGAAAAACTACCGCCTGGACAACGGCAGCAAGGGCATTGAGGAAAATACGCTGGCGCGGGTGCAGTCGCTGTTTAACGACAAGGCAACGCACTGCTTTACCGTGGATGAGGTGGTGAGCGAAACGGGATTAAGCAAAACCACCACCCGGCGCTATCTGGAACACTGCGTGGAGGCGGGTTTTCTGACGGTGGAGATGCTGTACGGCAAGATTGGGCATCCGAGGAGGATGTACAAGCGTAGTGCGGTTTGATGAAAGGTTCCCTCTCCCTGTGGGAGAGGGTTAGGGTGAGGGCTGCAGCCCGCACTATCTCAACACATACCCATACAGCCGCTTGATCCCGTCGGCATCCTTCTCGCTGTAAACCCCCTGCAGCTCCGGCGAGAAGCCCGGCAGCAGGTTGATCCCCTCCTCCAGCGCCAGGAAGTAACGCTGTACCGCCCCGCCCCAGACTTCACCAGGCACCACGCACAGCACGCCCGGCGGATAGGGCAGCGCCCCTTCGGCAGCAATCCGTCCTTCGGCATCCCGTATGCGAACCAGCTCCACCTCTCCGCGAATATACGCCTGATTGGCATCCTGCGGGTTCATCACCACCTCCGGCAGGCTCTCCTTGCGGAACATCGCCTTCTGCAGATCCTTGACGTCAAAGCTGACGTAGAGATCGTGCATCTCCTGGCACAGCTGGCGAAGGGTGTAATCCCGGTAGCGCACCGGGTATTTCTGAAAGATCGTCGGCAGCACGTCCGCCAGCGGCGTGTCGTCTTCAATATGCTGTTCAAACTGGCCCAGCATCGCCACCAGCTGCGCCAGCTTCTCGCTGCTTTCGGCAGGCGTCAGCAGGAACAGGATCGAGTTGAGGTCGCATTTCTCCGGCACGATGCCGTTTTCGCGCAGGTAGTGCGCCAGAATCGTCGCCGGGATCCCGAAATCGGTGTACTCCCCGGTTTCGGCATCGATACCCGGCGTGGTCAGCAGCAGCTTGCACGGGTCGACAAAGTACTGCTCGTGAGCATAGCCCTCAAACCCGTGCCATTTGGCCCCCGGCTCAAAGCTGAAGAAGCGCAGCTCGCTGGCAATGGCGTGCGTCGGATGATCCTGCCACGGTCGCCCCGCCACCACCGGTGGGATAAACGGTTTGATCATATGACAGTTGGCAATGATTGCCTTACGCGCCTCAATCCCCAGCTCAACGCACTCGGCCCACAGCCTGCGCCCGCTTTCCCCTTCGTGGATCTTGGCATTCACATCCAGCGCGGCGAACAGCGGGTAAAACGGGCTGGTGGAGGCATGCAGCATAAAGGCGTTGTTCAGCCGCTTGTGCGGGCAGAAACGCGCCTGACCGCGGATGTGGTTATCCTTTTTATGGATCTGCGACGTTTGTGAGAACCCGGCCTGCTGTTTGTGCACCGACTGGGTCACGAAAATCCCAGGATCGTTCTCGTTCAGCTCCAGCAACAGCGGGGACGTTTCCGCCATCATCGGAATAAATTGCTCGTAGCCCACCCAGGCGGAGTCAAAGAGGATGTAGTCGCAGAGATGGCCGATCTTGTCGATCACCTGACGGGCGTTGTAGATCGTCCCATCGTAGGTGCCGAGCTGAATGATCGCCAGGCGGAACGGACGCGCCTCGTCGGCTTTCTCCGGCGCCGCCTCGCGGATCAGGTCCCGCAGATACACGTCGTCAAAGCAGTGCTCGTCAATCCCGCCAATAAAGCCAAACGGGTTACGTGCAGCCTCCAGATAAACCGGCGTGGCACCCGCCTGGATCAGCGCCCCGTGGTGGTTAGATTTATGGTTGTTGCGGTCGAACAGCACCAGGTCGCCGCGGGTGAGCAGCGCGTTGGTCACTACCTTGTTGGCCGCCGACGTTCCGTTCAGCACGAAGTAGGTTTTATCCGCGTTGAACACTTTCGCCGCGAACTTTTGCGCATGCTTAGCGGACCCTTCGTGGATCAGCAGATCGCCCAGCTTCACGTCGGCATTGCACATATCGGCGCGGAATACGTTCTCACCGAAGAAATCATAGAACTGCCGCCCTGCCGGGTGTTTTTTGAAAAAGGCGCCGTGCTGGTGTCCCGGGCAGGCGAAAGTGCTGTTGCCCATCTCCACATACTGGCTCAGGGTGTCGAAAAACGGCGGCAGCAGGTTCTCTTCGTAACGGCTAGCAGCAGTCTCCAGTTCCAGAAACTCCTGAGCTTTACCCGAGATGACCGCGGTGGCACCGTCAGGTACGTCCGTTGGCTCCTGAGAGAAAATAAACACCGGTAGCTGAAAGCCCGTACGTTTCAGCAGTGCAAGAATGCCGCTGCGACTTTCAGCTGTTGTGATGACGACGGCCGCCACATCGGTAAAATCAGTGCTGTCCAGCGTCACCTTTTCGCGGTGCGTAGACACGGTGGAGACCAGCTCGCGGCTGACGGCAATTTTCATGGTTTTCATAGGCGCAGTTACCCTCACCGAGCGGTGAGACAGGGAGGAGAAAATTCGCGCAATAATGTCACCTTTTATTTTGAGGTGCAAGAAGGAATCAGTATGCACGAAACCACCCAAAGCTAAGGCTCGCGCAGGCCTGACGTGCCATAATAATGCAATATCAATGATTAAATAACAGGAGTTAACTTTGGTTATCGGGCCATTTATCAACGCAGGAGCCGTATTGCTGGGCGGCGTACTCGGCGCCGTGCTGAGCCAGCGGTTGCCGGAGCGGATTCGCACCTCCATGCCCTCGATATTCGGCCTGGCATCGTTAGGGATCGGTATTCTGTTGGTGGTCAAATGCGCCAACCTGCCGGTGATGGTGCTGGCCACCCTGCTCGGCGCGCTGATTGGCGAGTTCTGCTATCTGGAAAAAGGCATTAACAGCGCGGTGAGTAAAGCCAAAAACCTGATTGCCCGACCCGGCGGCAAGGCGAAACACGGCACGCACGAGTCGTTTATTCAAAACTATGTCGCCATCATCATTCTGTTTTGCGCCAGCGGCACCGGGATTTTCGGTTCGATGCAGGAAGGGATGACGGGCGACCCGAGCATATTGATTGCGAAGGCGTTTCTTGATTTCTTCACCGCCACCATTTTCGCCACTACTCTTGGCGTCGCCGTGGCGGCGATTTGCGTCCCGATGCTGCTTATCCAGCTGGCACTGGCTACCTGCGCCACGTTAATTCTCCCGCTCACTACGCCGGCGATGATGGCAGACTTTACCGCCGTCGGCGGCCTGCTGCTGCTGGCTACCGGGCTGCGTATCTGTGGGATTAAGATGTTTGCCGTGGTGAACATGCTGCCCGCATTGCTGCTCGCCATGCCGCTCTCCGCGCTCTGGACGCACTTTTTCGCTTAAGGATGCGGCGAAATGGTGAGAGATTGCGCAGTCTGTAACGAAAACAACATTTTTCGTTGACGGCAGGGGGCAGATCGGGTTTAATGCGCCCCGTTGCCCGGATAGCTCAGTCGGTAGAGCAGGGGATTGAAAATCCCCGTGTCCTTGGTTCGATTCCGAGTCCGGGCACCACTATTTAAAGAACCCGCCCTCGTGGCGGGTTTTTGCTTTTGCGCTAGTCCAGCAGCTCATACAGCCAATCACTGACATAGTATTACGCTTCCAGCGTCAGACTTCCTTTTAATTTTTGATTAAAAAATAACAAGTCATTGTCTTAAAAAAACAAAGACAGGCCGTAAACATGATCTGTTTTGAACTTCTATACCAGCTACGCGTATACGCTTGCCCGAATGGTCTGCGAAAGCAGGATGGAGATCCACACGCAAAAAGGAAGGAATATTCGAATGGCTATACCGGCTTATCTATGGCTGAAGGACGATGGTGGCGCGTTGATTAAAGGCGGAGTTGATGTTCAACACAGAGAATGCAGCATTGAAGTGAAAGGTTTTCATCATAACCTTGTTATCCCAACAGATAACGCAACCGGTAAAATAACCGGTACGCGAATGCACTCACCTATGTTGATCATTAAGGAATTCGATTGTTCAAGCCCATACCTCTACAAAGCCGTTGCGACAGGTCAAAACCTGTCATCAGCTGAGATAAAGTAGTATCGGATAAATTACTCTGGCCTTGGAGAAGAGTATTTCAACATGTTGTCTGAAGACGTCAGGATAGTATCGATTTCCCTGCGATGACTACAGGCGATAACCCTAACGAAAACCCTATGGAAACCTTCGAACTCAAGTATGAGAAATCACCTGGAAGCATAACGATGGGAACATCATCTTTAGTGATGCATGGAACGAGCGTCAATCGGCGTAAACATCATAAGGGGCTTTCAGCCCCTTAGTCATATAGCCAGCGCCCCGCTTTTGCCGACTCAATAATCATTTCGAGATTTAGCGGCTTGTACTGCCGATCGCGGAATTTTTTTCTGAGCCGAAACTGAAACCAATACAGCTCCGGTTCAAAATAATGGTCCATCACAAAGTTGCTATATTCAATTCCATACCGGGTGAAAAGGTCAAGCAGCATGTCCTCAAGATCTTCTGGTACGAGATTGAAATGCTCCTGGAAGGTCCATTCTTTCCTTGCCGGAGTTTTACGGTCACTATAATTCTCAGTGATGTAATCTAGTAATTCTTGCTCATCAGGAAGCAACATCAGAAGTATGTCCAGGCAATACGATCTTTAGGTCGCGCGATGAGGTTGTACTTGCTTCTCGTTTCTCTGGCAACCGTAATAAAAATAATCACCGCCTGAGTATAGCCAACATACGGAACCGCCCGCCCTACTGCTGCCCCGACCTTGTTTGTTAGACGTGTCTTACCCATACCAATGGTGGTTTCGACCCTTATGCCATCGGGGAAACGTGCTCCCTTTAAAATACGCCGCGCCACTTTCGAGGCAATACTTGTCCGTGATCCGGATGCACCCAGGACCTTTCGCTTAGGCAGAAGGGGTTGCCCAGCCAAAATGGTTGCAGCAGTCTCAACCGTCACCCCTATATGATTTGCAAGACCTTCAGCAAATATGAGCAAAAATAGCTCCTGCGCTGTTACGTTAGCATTACCGTGATAGAAATATGTTCCACCAGACTCTTCAACCGTGTCCATTACAGCGTCCTTTCTCTCGTTTTGAGCCAGAGTAAATCCATATCTGAAACAAGGATGCTGTCACCGTCCATTTTTCTTAAAACTCAGAATAGCGCCCGCAAGACAGTTTTATGCTTTTGGTCTCTCCCCAACCCAGGGATCGTTCCTACCTGCGCCCAGCAGTTTGTTTTTGAAGATAAACAAACACGCCTCATTAAAATTCTCCGCCCCCAGCCGTTCCGAGAGCGCCGTCCGTTTACGATAGAGACTTTTCACCGACGTATTCAGCTCGCCTGCAACCTCCTCCATTAACATCCCTGCCCTCAACATGGACTGACCCCGCCAACCACTCAGCGAAATGAGTAAATTACTCAACAGGATAGGGGCTCTCCCCGTCATCCGGCTTTATCGAAAGTGCAAAGATTGCTTTCAGATATGTAGGACAGCTATTCACTGGAGCAGGAGTGGCACAACATATGTGAGCACCAGCAACAAATCAGGCCGAGGAGCGAAGCTGTAAAAAGCGACTTCTGCTTCAGACCCCGTAACTACATTGCTACTATATTGTCCATGCGTTGGCACGCATGGCTGTCAGAGGGAGCCGTTTATCAGTCTAAACAAATGCCGGTAAAGCAATTGAGAGGAATTACAATGGATGCAGCATTGCTTAACATGATGCAATCAGGTGGAAGAAATAAAGCCTGGGCGGAAACGATGGTGAATATGGAAGCCAGAAAACTGGTAAATACAGCCAACACTCTGTCGGCTTTTCATCTCAGCGATGGTCTGACTCGAATGAAGTTTATTCAGGAAATTCGGGACCTCATAGAACAACAGTTTACGTTAGCTCGTCGGGCTAAATCAGATGAAGAATGCATGGAATGCATTAAAAAACTTAGAGAAGAAAACTATAACCTTCTGGAACAAGCTCGTTTATTACGAACTAAGGCAGCGAAGCTTTACGCTAAAGTCGAGTTCATCCGAGAGAATAACAAAATTGTTGGGTATGTTATCTCGGCAGTTAGTGTTGTCCTGGCCGGTGCTGAAATAGCCGCAGGATTTACCCTTATTGGCACTATGACCCCTCTCGGGGTCCTTGCTGGTGCGGTTCTGGTTACTGACGGGGCAAACAGCATCAGTAAAGAAGTGGCTCGCTACGCAACGAACAACACTACCAGTGAAGGGCTGGTCGCGGATGCCGCGATGTCTACAGCTGAGTTTATGGGCTTTAGTCGTGAGAACGGGTTAGGTGTCTACAAATCTATTTCACTGGCCGCTAACGCTTATACCATTTTTGGCTTGTTGCGGCGACCAGGTACCTGGCGACTGTTTCGTTATATGCCCACAGACTATTACCGAAAGGTGAGCACACTGAGCCGCCCGCAGCTTACAATGAAAATTGCTGGTTATGGGGTCAAAGCTAAGATTATTTTTGATCTGTTGTCCGTCAGCGATCCGTCCCAGAATTAGTCAGCATTTTACGATAACGCCAGGATTTGTAGCCAAGTTTTGCTGGCGTTATATACCAGATAAAAGGGAGTACAATCAATAACGTGAGCGCAAGTGTCAGACTTGTATCCCTGGATGCAAGTAAAAGAGTTAAAGCCAGTATGATAAAGGCAATAATAGTTATCCACTTCATTGCCTTAAAACGATTGGCCAGATCATGAGTTACGCTATCAAACGAACCACCGTAATTCTCGATATTGTTTTTTAGCTTTTGAAGATCTCGTTTACTAAAACCTGATTTTAAAAGTGCTTCTTCGCTCGTCATTCTGCCATCCGTCCCATAACTCACTGAAACCTGTGACGAAGTTTAACTTAATTTGACGGATAAATCGCTCCTTGACGATATTTGTAAAATTTTTATTTAAATCAAATATTTGAAGATATGCTACACAGTAGCGGTGACCAGACTCTTCAATCGTGTCCATGACAACGTCCTTGTGTCGTTTTGAGCCAGAGTAAATCCAAACCCAAGGCCAGGAAGTTGTCCTCATCCAGCATTCTCAAAGCTCAGAATACCGCCCGCAATTTTGCTTTTGATCTCTCCCCAACCTAGGGATCGTTCCCACCTGCGTCCAGCAGTTTGTTTTTAAAGATAAACAAACACGCCTCATTAAAGTTCTCCGCCCCCAGGCGTTCCGAGAGCGCCGTTCGTTTGCGGTAGAGGCTTTTCACCGACGTATTCAGCTCATCGGCGATGGCTTCCATCGACATCCCTGCCCTCAGCAAGCGCAGCATGATCGCTTCGTGCGTGCTCAGCCGTAAATTCAGCAGCCACTTCGTGGTCAGGCGCCTGCCTTTCATATTGAGCACCAGATTAAACAGCGAGGCCATATCCGGCGCAGTGAGCGACGTGTTCATAAACAGCTTCATACTGAGCAGATTCTCCTCGCGGTGACGCATATCAAGCATAACGCAGCAGATTGTTTTTTTCGTTCTGGCCGGATGGCGTATCAGGTAATCATATAAACGGAGCGGACAACGACTATCAATCAATACAGAATATTCATCTGCACCGTTATCAAATATGTTTCTGTCAATCGAGTCGAGCAGGATAATATCCGGAAAAAATATCCGCATTCCTCTGACAAGGTAGCGATCCTGAGTCACTAACACTATTGAAGTTGCCACTAACCATCCCTTTTAGATTAAAGCAAGAACGATCCTTCAGAAAGAAGGCCGCCTTCGTTTTATAGCGCTGTTATATTAACGATAAATGTATTCTGGCTTTGGACATCCCTCAATACAGACATTGATGAGTAAGACTTCCTGTAGACTATCATTCAATGTCTGCCATTAATTATAAATAAAAAACAATCGCAGAAAAGTCACTTCTCTAAACATTAAGAATTTTTGTCATGAAACTTCCCAAACATGCACCAGAAAGTACTTTAATTGAGGCGGATAAACGTCATTAAAAATATATACAAAATTGTCACAATAAAAATAAAATCATTTTATTTCAGTCAGTTACGATTAACCCTCCAATTCAAAATAATCATTAAAACCTGCTCATTCCAGAATTATCTCAAAACTACTCAGCCGCTTTTCAGCATATTTATCCGGCAACATATCAGGTGTACATTACCTCCCATCCAGTCTACTGAGATGAGGATCCATAATTACCTTTAAGTAAGTACCCCGTAACATCACTGCATTCAGATTTAATGTTCTCATTTATGGCCTTTTACGCTGAGCTTAAAGGCGGCCGTGTTATGCAATGGATTCATGATAAACAAATGGCAAATAGATATGGAAAGATCACTTAGCTTCAGTACATTATTCTTTTATCGCACCCCAACATTATTGTTTCTGTTATTACTCTTTCCTGTTCTGGTTCAGGCTACGGAATCCGTTTATGAGCAACAGATTCAACAGGCGCGTAACGGTAATTACACGTCGTTTCTCGATTATCTTCAGCGTTATCAGCAGCAGCATGCCCTGACGCCTGAACACGTCGCGGACTGGTTACAGGTGGCGGCCTGGGCAGGTCATGATGACGAGGTTATTCAGGTCTGGCAGCGCTACAGCATTTATATGCCGCTGCCCGCCCGTGGCGTTGCGGCTGTCGCGCAATCCAGGCGAAATCAAAAGGCGTCGCAGCCCGCCCTGGCGCTCTGGGAAAAGGCGCGCAGCCTTGCGCCGGATAACGATGATTATCGTATCGGCTATATCAAAACCCTGGCCGATGCCCGCAAAGATACGCTTGCCCTGCAGGAAGCCCGGCGGCTGGTGGCGGAAAATCCCTCTCAGGCGCATCTTCAGACGCTGGCGTATGTCTGGTTACGCCAGGGAAAAAGCTGGGATCGGCTATTAGCAGACACGCGCGCGCTGAATATCTCACCTGAGAATAAAACGCTCCTCAGGGAGCTGATCGATGCGCTAACGGATAACCGGGTCAATACCCCCGCGCTCCTTCTTTCACAAAAGGTGGCGCTGTCCCCCGCGGAGCGTCGTCGCCTTGAGCTGAATGCCGCAGCCGAAAGCGTTCGCCTTGCCGATGTGCCTGGCCGAACAGAAAAGGAGCGCCTGCAGCTTGCGCAATCTGCGCTGAATCGTTACGGCGCGCTGCTTGCTCGCTGGCAACGCGAGCCGCAGGCGGCGGAAGACATCATCCTTGCGCGTATCGACCGGCTCGGCGCGCTGTACGCCCATGGTGATTACCCGCGGGTCATCAGCGAATATCAGGATCTGACGGCAGCCCAGCATCCGGTGCCGGGCTGGGCAATCGGCTGGGTGATCTCCGCGTATCTGCAGGAGAAAAACGCGGCTGCCGCCTTCGCGCTTCTGCAACGCTATCCGCAATACGCTTCCGACCCGCAGGACGAGGAGCACGCGCTTTTCTACGCCTGGCTGGATACGGGAGAGTATCCGTCCGCCCGCCGGTATGCAGAACGCCAGACCCGCAACGTCCCCTGGACCCGTTACGATTTCGGCTCCCCTACCCCTCAGCCTAACGATCTGTGGCTTACCGGGCAGTCGCTCCGTTTTAACTATTTGCTGGCGACGAATGCCCTGCCGGAAGCCGAAAAGCTGGCGCACCATCTGGCGACAACGGCACCGGGCAATCAGGGTTTACAGATTGACTACGCCACGCTGCTTCAGGCGCGGGGTCTGCCGCGCGCGGCCGAGCAAACGCTGAAAATGGCGGAGGCGCTGGAGCCCTCGAATCTGGAACTTGAGCAGCAGCAGGCTTACGTCGCCATGGATCTGCAGGAGTGGCGGCAGATGGATTTACTGGCCGATGACGTCATCACCCGCACGCCCGTCGATCGCAGCGCCAGGCGTCTGGACAGGCTACGCACCGTCCACCACATGTCCGAACTGCGCCTCAACGCGAGCAAGGGCTTGCACTCCGATAACCCCGTCAGCGGGACGCACGACCTCAACTGGGACGCCACGCTCTATGGCCCGCCCGTAGCGGATAACTGGCGGCTGTTTGCCGGCACCCGCTATGCGCAGAGTAATTTCGAAGAAGGCGAAGGCACCAGCCGTCACCTGTTGGGCGGCGTCGAATGGCGACCACGCGACCTCCAGCTCGAAGCCGAGCTCTCCAGCAACCGCTATCACGGGGCAAACAAGCCGGGCGCTCGCCTCTCAACCTCGTACGTTCTGACGGATAACTGGCAGGTCAGCGGCAGCCTTGAACGCCTGTCGCGCACCACGCCCCTGCGGGCGTTACGCAACGGGATCAGCGCCAACCGGGGGGAAGGCGGGGTGCGCTGGTATCAAAACGAGCGCCGTGAGTACCAGTTCAACGCCGCCCTCAGCCGCTTTTCGGACCATAACCGCCGACAGGAATACACCCTCACGGGTAAGGAGCGTCTCTGGCAGACCCCGTCCCTGACGCTGGATCTCGAACCAGGGATCGCCGCCAGTAAAAACAGCCTGCACGACACGCTCTATTACAACCCGGCACGGGACCTGTCTGTGACGGCCGCCCTGTCCGTCGACCATGAAATGTATCGCCATTACGACACCCTCTGGAGCCAGCAGTTCGTGGCGGGTGGAGGCGGCTACTGGCAGAAAAATCAGTCCGCTGGCGCCATCACCCTGCTGGGTTACGGACAACGCGTTCAGTGGAACAACGTCATGGACACCGGCGTGATGTTGAACTGGGACAAGCGCCCTTACGACGGCAAACGCGAGAGCAACCTCTCCGTCACGTTTGATGCGACTTTACGCTTTTAAGGATGATGATGATGAACACACGTTTTTCCGTGAGCCTGATACTCATCGGCTGGCTCTGCCTCAGCGCGAGCGTCTGCGCGCAGGCATTTTCGTTTATTGCGCCCAACGCGCGGCCACAGCTGGAGGCGAGCAAACCCTGGCCGCAGAACCAGTTTCTGGTACTGGCCTACCACGACGTCGAAGACGATGCCGCCGATCAGCGCTACCTCTCCGTGCGAACCAGCGCGCTAAACGAGCAGATAAGCTGGCTGCTACACAACGGGTATCACGTCATCAGCGTGCAGGACATTCTCGATGCCCATGACGGGAAAAAAACGCTGCCGCCCAAAGCCGTTCTGCTCAGCTTTGATGACGGCTATAGCAGTTTTTACACCCGCGTCTGGCCACTGCTTCAGGCGTGGAACGTTCCTGCGCTGTGGGCGCCGGTGGGCAGCTGGGTGGATACGCCGGAAAATCAAAAAGTTAACTTCGGCGGTCTGATGACGCCCCGCGATCGCTTCGCGACGTGGGACATGGTGCGCGAGCTCAGCCAGTCCCCGCTGATTGAGATTGGATCGCATACCTGGGCCTCGCATTACGGCATTCCGGCCAACCCGCAGGGCAGCCGCGAACCGGCGATCGCCAATCGTTTTTATGATAAAGCAACGGGCCGCTATGAAACCGACCAACAGTTCAACCAGCGGATCGGCGATGACGTTCGTAAAGTGACCGAAAAAATCGCGCAGGTGACGGGCAAGGCACCGCGCGCCTGGGTCTGGCCCTACGGCGCTGCTAACGGTACGTCGCTTGCGATCGCCAGACAGCAGGGTTATCAGCTGGCCTTTACCCTTGAAGACGGGCTGGGGAACGTGCAGGAGCTGGGGAACATCCCTCGTCTGCTGATCGCCGGTAATCCCTCCCTCAAGGCGTTTGCCAGTACGGTAAGCCAGGTTCAGGAGCGAGAGCCCGTGCGCGTCATGCACGTCGATCTCGACTACGTTTACGATCCCGATCCGGCCCAGCAGACCCAAAATATCAACAGGCTGATCCAGCGGGTCTACGACATGAAAATCAGCCATGTTTTCCTGCAGGCGTTTGCCGACCCGCAGGGCGACGGCAGGATCAAGGCACTCTATTTTCCCAACCGCCAGCTGCCGGTCCGGGCCGATCTCTTTAATTTTGTCTCCTGGCAGCTGCAAACCCGCGCGGGCGTGAAAGTCTTCGCGTGGATGCCGGTGCTCTCGTTCGATCTCGATCCTGCTCTGCCGCGCGTGCAGCGCCGGGATCGCCAGACAGGCCAACTGAGCGAGGCCACCGAGCCCTATATCCGGCTCTCCCCGTGGGACCCGCAGGTGCGCCAGCAGGTGACGGACATCTATGAAGATCTGTCCCGCTATGCCAGCTTCAATGGGATTTTGTTTCATGACGATGCGGTGCTGACGGACGTGGACGATGCCGGGCAGGACACGACTCGCCAGAAGAGCCAACTGCTTATCGGGTTTACCCACGCCCTGAGCCTGGCGGTGAAGCATATCCGTGGCCCGCAGATAAAAACCGCGCGCAATATGTTCGCCTTACCCATTCTGCAGCCCGAAAGCGAGGCGTGGTTCGCGCAGAATCTTGACGATTTTCTGGCGGAGTATGACTGGACGGTGCCGATGGCCATGCCGTTGATGGAGTCCGTCCCGGTAGACGAAAGCGATGCCTGGCTGACGCGTCTGGTTAAAGCGGTCGCCACGCGTCCCGGCGCGCTCGATAAAACCATTTTCGAGCTGCAGGCCAGAGACTGGGATAAGCAACCGCCGCGCGCCGTTTCCGACAGCCAGCTGGCACAGTGGATGCGCGTGCTCCAGCTGAACGGCGTCAAAAACTACGGCTACTACCCCGATGATTTCATCAACAACCAACCTGATATCTCACGTATCAGGCCTGTATTTTCTTCGTACTGGTACCCTGACAATGACTGATCGCATTATCGCCTTTTCTATTCTATGTCTGGTATTCGGGTTGCCGTTAGGCGTGGCCGCCCTCTTTACCGGCGAGCTGATTCTGGATTTTGTGTTCTTCTGGCCGCTGTTCATGTCCGTGCTCTGGATAACCGGCGGGCTCTATTTCTGGTTTCAGCTTGAACGCCACTGGTCGTGGGATAAAGACACGCCCGCCCCGACGCTCGCCGGTAAGCCGCTCATCTCCATTCTGATCCCCTGCTTTAACGAGGGACGAAATGCCCGGGAGACCATCAGCGCCGCGCTGGATCAGCGGTATGAAAATATAGAAGTTATCGCCATCAACGACGGCTCCTCTGACAACACGGCGGAGGTATTGCAGGCTCTGGCGCAGGAACATCCGCGCCTGCGGGTGATTAACCTCGCGGAGAACCAGGGGAAGGCGCTGGCGCTCAAAGCCGGGGCAGCGGCGGCCCGGGGCGATCTGCTGGTCTGCATTGACGGTGACGCCCTGCTCGATCGCGATACGGCAGCGTATCTGGTGGCACCGCTGATTCAGTATCCCCACGTCGGGGCGGTCACCGGCAATCCGCGTATTCGCACGCGCTCCACGCTGATTGGTCGCATCCAGGTGGGCGAGTTCTCATCGATTATTGGGCTCATCAAGCGGACGCAGCGGATCTATGGCCGGGTCTTTACCGTCTCGGGCGTTATCGCCGCCTTTCGCCGACAGGCGCTGGCGGACGTCGGGTACTGGAGCCCGGACATGATCACCGAAGACATCGACATCAGCTGGAAGCTCCAGCTGCGCCACTGGGATATTTTTTTCGAGCCGCGGGCGCTGTGCTGGATCCTGATGCCGGAGACGCTCAAGGGCCTGTGGAAACAGCGTCTGCGCTGGGCCCAGGGCGGCGCGGAGGTGTTTCTGGTCAACCTGCGCAGGATTGTGCGCTGGGAGCATCACCGCATGTGGCCCCTGTTTCTTGAGTATGCCCTGTCAACGCTGTGGGCCTTCGCGTACGCGATGACGGTGCTGTTATTTATCCTCAGCCATATCGCCCCTGTTCCTGCCAGGCTGACCGTGGAGAGCCTCTTTCCACCGGAGTTTACCGGGCTGCTGCTGGGGGTGATGTGCCTGTTGCAGTTCCTGGTCAGTTTGTACATCGAGAGGCGCTATGAACGGAAGGTAGCCAGCTCGCTTTTCTGGGTGATCTGGTTCCCGATGGTGTACTGGATGATTGGCCTGTTCACCACCCTCGTCGCATTTCCAAAAGTCATGCTTAAACGCCAGCGTGCCCGCGCGCGCTGGATCAGTCCGGACCGGGGAAAAGGAAGCATTCAATGAACGAAAATACCTTAATTTTGACCGAACATCGGCTATTGCCACGTGTTTTCGATGCCGCGTTAACGCTGGTGGCGTGGGGAGGCTTTCTGTTTTTCCTGTATGCCCGGCTCTGGATGCAGCTCACCGATGAGAGCGACCACCGCTGGGGCGTCATTATTGCGTCCTTTAATACGGTGTTGATCTATTTACTGTTCGCCGCGCTCAACGGCTGGCTGCTGATTTTGTGGTATCAGTACAACCGCCGCCGCGCCCACGTGAGGCGGCGTCAGCCGGGCTATTTTCACCAGGAGGAGCTGGCCCGCAGCTTTAATGTCTCACCGCAGATCATCTCCGAGATGAGCCAGTACAACCTGCTGACGGTCTATCATGACCAGATTGGCCGCATCATCGATCTGAAGATCAACGGACAGGAAGAGGAAGAACAGTAACGAAAAGCCCCCGCAGGATACCCAGCGGGGGCTTTTTTCTCGCGGGAGTCAACTACTTATCTTTCACCACAATCAGCGGCTCGATATCGCTCTCTTTCTTCACCACCAGCGAGTCATCGCCGCGCAGGCAGGTACCCCCGTAGTTCCCGCCCACGGTGAAGGTGCAGACCTGAATGTACTTGCCGTCGACCTTCGGCAGGCACCACAGCTGCTGGTAGATGTTTTTACGGTCGACAAACTTGCCGCTGGATTTATCCAGCAGTTCGTCCTGGGCGCTAATCAGGTCGATATTGCTGCCGCAGCGTCCGGCAATCGGCTTGACGGCATAGCCGGTCTGCTTCAGCAGATCGTTAACCTCAAAATCGGTGTCGAGCAGGTAACGGTGGTTCGGGAACAGCTGCCACAGTACCGGGAGAATCGCCTTGTTGCCGGGAATGACGGTCCACAGCGGTTCAAAGACCAGCACCTCCGGGCGCAGCAGGACGTCAATCAGGCGCACCTCGCCTTCAGGATGTCCGGTCCGGATCGGCACGGCGGCGTATTCGGTTTCGCTGACCTCGCGGATCTGCTCTATCGCCGTCTCCCACGCCCAGGTTTTCCACACGCAGTTGACGTGGCGACCTTCGTCGTCAATCAGCTGTCCGGCGGCATCCCAGCTCAGCGCCCCCAGCCCGTGCAGGATTTTGGTTTCAAACCCGGCCTGCATCAGCGAACGCTGGATAAAGAGCGCGTGATAGTCCTCTTCGACATCGTTGTCCTGCATGATGTGGACAAACGGCCGCGCGTGGCTGTGCTTCCAGGCGCCGGTCAGCTCTTCCAGCAGCCCTTCCGCCGGGTTATGCCCGTTGCCGCGATAGCCGTTTTTCACCCACTCTTCGAGAATCAGCCCGCCCTCGGTATGGCAGGAGGCGGAATCCGCGTTGTACTCGTAGACCTTGATCCCGCGCTCATCCATGCAGAAATCCATACGACCGGTGATCATATGGTGACGACGCCACTGCCAGGAGAGGCGCAGGCGCGGCCAGAGGATTTTCGGGATGTCGAAAAGCGCCAGCAGACTGTCGTCTTTCAGCACCTTGTCCGTCGCGTGCAGGTACATCAGGTGCAGTTCGTTGGTGGCCTTGATCAGCTCCTGCTCGGCGCTTTTGGTAATGGTGAAGTACTGGCAGGGATCTTTGTTGATCACATGGCCGTTGGCGCGGATATACGCCTGCTGCAATGCGTCATTTTCGTTAAGCCATTTTCCGTCGAACTGACGCCTGTTTTTCAGCCGCGCGCCGCTGATTTTCAGCAGTTCGCCGTCGATTTCCGGCTGGGGAATGCTGTGTTCCGTGTCGTCGGTCTGGATCATCCAGCCGAGGATCTCCGTGTCGTTGAAAGTGTCATGGATCGTATAACACCCGTTCTCCACGCTCAGACGCAGCTCGCGCGTCCATTGCTGCCCGAGCGGCAGCGGAGAGTGAATCACGTTCTGCTCGGCGATACGCACCTTATCGTCCAGAAGCTGGGTGATCACCGCCACGTGGCCGGTCTCGTGAAACTCGCCGCCCTTTTGCCAGATCAGCAGCGCCCCGGCGCGCGGCGCGCGTTTTGAGCCATTAGCAAAAGCCTGAAGGGGCAGGATGTTATCGTTCACCACCTGACGCAAAAAGCGCAGGGAGAAGATCTCCCACGCCATGCCGACGTCGGTAAACACGAAGCCATAGTTGAGAAACAGGAAACGGCGGGCAAACTCAACGCACTGCCACTTGTGGCCCATGTATTCGTTGCCAATATAGCTGCGAAAATCCGCGTCTTGCGGGTAGTTGCGCGGGTCCAGACTGCCGTAATTTGAAGAGTAAATCGCCACGCCACCGGGCGCATAGCCTAACAATGTCCCGAATGGCGCATCACTGCTTAACTTTCCTTTACGCATGTATCCAACCTAAAACAGGCAGGCGGCAATTTTTTTAAGGGTTGTCGTCGTCTGCACGTTGTAATTAACCTGACAGAGGGGCATTTATCATACACCTGCGTGGGGCATTAATTACACGTTAAACAACCAGCACGCCGCGAAATGCCCTGGCGCAATCTCCCGCATGGCAGGCTCCTGCGTCTGGCAAACCGGCATGGCGTGCGGGCAGCGGCTGCAGAACTTACAGCCCGGCAGCGCGGACGTGGGGCCTGGAATGTCGCCGCGCAGGGTGGCGTCTTCGAGATTGCGGATGCGCGGATCGGGCCGGGGAACCGCCGCCAGCAGCGCGCGGGTGTAGGGGTGCGCCGGACGCTGATACAGTTCATTCGCCGGGGCCACCTCCACCAGCTTACCGAGATACATCACCCCAATGCGGCTGGAGATATGGCGCACCATGGAGAGATCGTGGGCGATGAACAGATAGGTCAGCCCCAGCTCCTGCTGCAGATCCTGCAAAATATTCACCACCTGCGCCTGCACCGAGACGTCCAGCGCCGAAAGCGGTTCATCGCACAGCACAAATTCAGGACGCACGGACAACGCGCGGGCAATACTGATGCGCTGACGCTGCCCCCCGCTGAACTCATGCGGGAATCGTTCAAGGTGTTCGTGCTTCAGCCCCACTTTGTAGAGCAGCGTTTCCGTACGTTCCCGCTGTTCTTCGCGGCTGTAGCCGTGGATCTGCATCGGCTCGGCCACCAGCTGTCGTACCGTCATGCCGGGGTTGAGCGAGGAGTAAGGATCCTGAAAAATCGCCTGCATCCGCTTACGCAGCGGCTTGAGCTCTTTTTCGCGGGCGTGAGCGATCGCCTGCCCGGCAAAGTGGATCTCGCCAGAGGTAATATCGAAAAGGCGCAGGATGGCGCGCCCGAGGGTGGATTTCCCACAGCCGGACTCTCCCACCAGGCCAAACGTCTCGCCGGGCTGAATATCAAAGCTCACGCCATCAACCGCCTTCACGGCCACGCCTTTATGCAGCAGACCGCCGTTGAGCGGATAGTGTTTGCGCAGATCGCGAACGCTCACTAATGGCGCCTGTTGTTCACTCATGCCTGAATCTCCTTATCGGCCCATAGCCAGCAGGCGGCGCGATGGCCCTCTCCGGCGGTGTAAAATGCGGGCTGCCGTTCACACTGGGGCATGCGTTTCGGGCAGCGTTCGGCGAACGGACAGCCCGGCGGCGGGTTAAGCAGGCCAGGCGGCGCGCCTTCGATGGGCGATAAGCGTTGGTTAACCTCATCCGGGCGCGGCAGCGAGGCCAGCAGACCCTGAGTGTAAGGATGCGCAGGGCGATAAAAAATGTCCTCCACGCTCCCCTCCTCCATCACCAGCCCGCCGTACATCACCACCACGCGGCTGCAGACCTGCGCCACCACGCCGAGATCGTGGGTGATCAGCAGAATCGCGGTTTGGGTCTGCTGTTGCAGGCTTTTCAGCAGACGCAGGATCTGCGCCTGAATGGTCACGTCCAGCGCGGTGGTTGGCTCATCGGCAATAAGAAGCTTAGGGTTGCAGGAGAGCGCAATCGCGATCATCACCCGCTGGCGCATCCCGCCGCTAAACTCGTGGGGATACTGGTCGTATCGGCGTTCCGCTTCGGCAATCCCCACCTGTTCCAGCATGGCGATCGCCGCCGCTTTGGCCGCTTTTTTGGTCAGTCCTTTATTGCGCATCAGGATCTCCGCCATCTGTTTGCCGATGGTCAGCACCGGGTTCAGGGCGGTCATCGGATCCTGGAAAATCATCGCGATCTCGTTGCCGCGAATGGCGCGCATCTGCTCAGGGGTTTTCTGCGCCAGATCGTCATTCTGGAAGCGGATGCTGCCGCCGGTTATCCGTCCGTTGTTCCCCAGAAGCTGAATGATCGACTTACAGGTGACGCTTTTCCCGCAGCCCGACTCGCCGACGATGCCGACAAGTTCTCCCGGCTGCACCTGAAAGCTCACGCCGCGCACCGCGTGAACCTCGCCCTCGCGGGTGCGGAAGGTGGTTTGCAGGTTCTCAAGCGCTAACAGGTTACTCATCGCGATTCGCTCCTGGCTCAAAGGCGGTACGGAAGACATCGCCCAGCACGTTAAAGCTGAACACCGTCAGCAGGATCAAAATGCCGGGGAACATCGCCAGCCACGACGCTTCGCCAATATACGACTGGGCGTTGTTGAGCATGCTTCCCCACGATGCCGCCGGCGCCTGCACGCCCAGCCCTAAGAAGCTGAGCGTCGACTCCATCAGAATGGCCGAGGCGATATTGAGCGTGGCGGCCACGATAATGGTCGGCAGCACGCCGGGAATAATGTGGCGCACGATAATGCGCAGCGGGTTTTCCCCCGACGCGCGGGCATAAAGCACATACTCGCGCTCTTTCACCGATAAGGTTTCTGCGCGCACCAGCCGCGACATGTTCATCCACGTCAGCAGGCTGATGATCAGAATGATGTTATCCACGCCCGGCTTGAGGTAAGCATTCACCACCAGCAGCAGGAAGAAGGCCGGAATGGCCATCAGGATATCCACGGCGCGCATCATCAGGTTATCCAGCCAGCCGCCAAAATAGCCGCTCACCGTTCCTACCACCGTGCCGATAAGCGTGGAAAAGAGCATCGCCAGAAAACCGACCATCAGGGAGATCTGGCCGCCATACAGCGCGCGGGTGAAGTAGTCGCGGCCATACTCGTCGGTGCCGAACCAGTGCGCGGCATCCGGCGGTAGCGTGCGTGCGCCGAGCGCCATCCGATCCGGATCGTACGGACTTAGGCCCGCACAGAGCGCGGCGACAACGAAAATAAAAAGCACAAACAGGGAGAACTGCGCCGGACGGTTGCGGCGCAGCTGGTGACGAACCTGCTGCCAGCGTCTGCTCATCCGGGTTACCTCAGCGTACGAATGCGGGGATCGGCGAAGCGATAAAGCAGATCGGCGATCAGGTTACCGACGATCAGCATCATCGACGAGAGCATGATGATCGCCATGATCAGCGGGTAGTCCAGCGAGGCGATCGACTGGATCCCGAGCAGCCCCATCCCCGGCCACGAGAAGACGCTTTCCGTCACATAGGCCCCCACAATCAGCTCACCGAACGACAGGCCGAACAGGGTAATCACCGGCAGCAGCACATTTTTCAGCACGTGGCGGAACAGAATGCCGGAACGCGTGGCGCCGTAGGCCAGCTGGGTCTGCACGTAGTCGGCCGAGAGCTGCGAGATGGTGTTGGAGCGGATGTAGCGCACGTAGCTGGAAAGGTTGTAGAACGTGAGGGCAATACACGGCAGCACGCCGTGACGCAGCACGTCCAGCGCGTTATCTTCCATGCCGATGGTGCGCATACCCATGCTGGGGAACCAGTTAAGCTGCACGGCAAAGACCGTAATGAGCAAGATGCCGAACCAAAAAATCGGCACCGAGATGCCGATATAGGCGAACAAGTTAAGCACGTGATCCAGCCAGCGGTGCTTAAATGCCCCCGCCAGCAGGCCCAGCGGGATCGCCAGCACGATCGCCATCAGCAGCGACGCGCCCATCAGCCCCAGCGTGGCCGGAATGCGTTCGCCGATCATCTCCAGCACCGGGCGGTGATAAATCAGCGAATAGCCGAGATCGCCCTGCAGGACGTTTTTCAGCCACAGGACGTACTGCGTGACCAGCGGCTTATCCAGCCCCAGGCTCTGGCGAATACGTTCGATATCTTCCGGGGCCATGCGCGGTGTAATGTACGCCGCCACCGGATCGCCGGGCGCGAGCTTGACCAGCAAAAACGCCACCAGTGAAATAAAGAACAGCATCGGCAGCAGTTGCAGCAGCCGACGGGTGAGGAGTGTGTTCACGACATGCCCTTACAAAATCCCCGACCTGACGGCCGGGGCAATCACTTATTTCTGATAGATTTTTGACAGATCCTGGAACAGATAGACCGGTTTCGGCTCTGCCTCCTGGGTGCCGCCGAAGCGCTTGTCCACCGCGACGGTCGCATTGGTGTAGGCAATCGGGTAGTACGTCATGTCGTTCGCCACGGTCTGCTGAATGTGCTTGTAGATATCGGCACGTTTCGCGGCGTCGGTTTCCACGGCGCCTTTATCCCACAGAGCATCAAACTGCGGATTTTTGTAGTGCGCGTAGTTATAGGCTTCGTTGCTCATGAACAGCGATTTGTAACCGTCCGGCTCGGAGCCCATGATGTAGCCGCCCAGGTTCAGCTCCCACGCGGTGTTGTTCATATCGAGGCTGCGCTGGGACATGGCGTTGGAATCCAGCGGCATCAGCTCCACGTTCACCCCAATCGCCTTCAGCGCCTGCTGAATATAGAGCGCCATGCTCTCCTGGGTTTTGTTGGTGTTCACATACGCCAGGCGCAGCTTGAGGTTGTCCGGCGCGCCGGACGCTTTAAGCAGCTCTTTGGCTTTTTGCAGATCGAATTTGTACTGTTCAACGTCATCCGTCTTGTAAAGCGTATCGGGCGTCAGGAACGAGGTCGCCGGTTTAGCGTAGTCCAGCGAGGTAAACGCGGTCTGGGTGAACTCGTCTTTGTTGATGGCATACGCGATGGCCTGACGCAGCGCTTTGCTCTTCATCACCGGCACGTTCTGGTTGAACGTCATATAGGCCAGGCGGCCTTCCGGATAGACCACGAAGTCAAACTTACCGGTATTTTTCAGGCGGTTTACATCCTGCGGGTCAACCATCTTGAGGTTGATTTCTCCGTTTTGCAGCGCCAGGTTGGCGGCGTTGCTGTCTTTGGCGAAACGGTAGGTAACCGAATCAAGCTTCGCTTTGCCGTTCCAGTAATCGTCAAAACGGGTCAGGGCGTAGTATTGTCCGGCGCGGTACTCTTTGAATTTGAACGGCCCGGAGCCGACCGGCGCATCGTTTTTGCTGCTCTTTTCCAGGTCACCTTCACCTGCGAACACGTGCTGCGGAATCGGGTAGATCTGTACCAGCGTGCCGGTAAAGGCGGCGCTAACCTGCGGTAAGGTGAACTTAACGGTGCGGTCGTCAACCTTGCTTACCTGTACCGGCTTATCGCCGTAGGTGAACATGCTGCGGAAGAAGCTGTGCTGTTTGGCATCCAGCAGCTTATTGAACGTAAAGACCACGTCGTCCGCCGTCAGCGGCTGTCCGTCCTGCCATTTGAGGTTGGGTTTTAACGTCAGGGTATAGCTCAGGTTGTCGGCGGAGGGCGTCAGGCTTTCCGCCAGGCCCCACTCGATCTTACCGTTGTTGAAGCTATAGAGCGGGGCATAGAGCGCCTGCATGATCGTTAACGTGGTACGGTCGCTGGCATAGAGCGGATTCACGGCTAACGGATCGCCGGAGGTAATACCGATAATCAGCGAACCGCCCTCTTTTGGTGCGTCGCTTTTTGCCGCTGAGGGCGTATTGGTCTCTTTATTTTTCGCATCATCACAGCCCGCCAGGCCTAACGCGAGCGAAACCACCACTGCCGATAACAGAAGCTTGCGCATCTCACTAACTCCTTGCCTTATAAAGTGTTTATTACTGCATCTTTTATTTATGTTGAAGCATCATATGCAGCTTTATCCGTTTACGCATTAATTATGAAAATGCGATTTTCGATTAAGCTAATGCCGGATTTGATATATATAAGCGCCGGAAGGAATAGCGGCAGATCGATTACGCTCAGTTCGTTAAACGCTTCACAAATCTCCTGCTACACTGCCTCAACACATCACTCAAAAGGCAGGCCAACATGTCAGACAACACGTATCAGCCACCAAAAGTGTGGGAATGGAAAAAGAACAACGGCGGCGCGTTCGCCAACATCAACCGCCCCATTTCCGGCGCGACCCATGAGAAAGATCTTCCTGTCGGTTCGCACCCGCTGCAGCTCTACTCGCTGGGAACACCGAACGGCCAGAAAGTAACGATCATGCTCGAAGAGCTGCTGGCGCTGGGCGTGACGGGCGCGGAGTACGACGCGTGGTTGATCCGCATCGGCGAGGGCGATCAGTTCTCCAGCGGCTTCGTTGAGGTGAACCCGAACTCGAAAATACCGGCGCTTCGTGACCACTCCACGAACCCGCCAACGCGCGTATTTGAATCCGGCAATATTCTGCTCTATCTGGCGGAGAAGTTCGGCCACTTCCTGCCGAAAGATCCGGCGGGACGCACCGAGACGCTGAACTGGCTGTTCTGGCTGCAGGGCGCGGCGCCGTTCCTCGGCGGCGGTTTTGGCCACTTCTACAACTATGCTCCGGTGAAAATCGAGTACGCGATTGACCGCTTCACAATGGAAGCCAAACGCCTGTTCGACGTGCTGGATAAACAGCTGGCGCGCGGCCGCTACGTGGCGGGTGAGGAGTACACCATCGCGGATATCGCTATCTGGCCATGGTTCGGCTGCGTAGCGCTGGGCAGCGTGTATAACGCCGCTGAGTTCCTCGACGCAGAAAAGTACACCAACGTGCAGCGCTGGGCGAAAGACGTGGCGAACCGCCATGCCGTTAAGCGCGGACGTATCGTTAACCGCACCAGCGGCGAGCTGAACGAGCAGCTCCACGAACGCCACGCGGCGAGCGACTTCGAGACCAATACAGAAGACAAACGTCAGGCGTGACGACTAGCCGGGCGGTTCGCCGCCCGGCCACAGAGATCCTTGCTCAGGGCATGATTGGCCTAAAGGTTGAGCCGGCATTGCTGGCACTATCTGTGCGTTTTTCTCACCTCAGAGTGAGAAGCAACGTATCAACCGACAGCAGTCACAAAGGATCTGTTATGAAACTTATTAAAACAACGCTGGTTATCAGCGCCCTCATTTTTTCCACCTCGGGAATGGCCATCGACAAAACCGCCGCTGGCGCGGTAGCAGGCGCAGCCATTGGCGCGGCGACGGGTAAAGATCTGAAATCGACCGTTGGCGGTGCCGTTGTTGGCGCAGGCACCGGTGCCATGTTCAAAAACGGCGACAAAGGTAAAGCCGCGCGTAAAGGTGGTGCGGTAGGTGCTGCCGTGGGCGCAGGTGCCGCAGCGGTTACCGGCAAGAGCGTGCTGAAAGGTGCAGCCGTTGGCGCGGGAACGGGCGCGCTGATTGGTGAAGCGACGCACTGATAAACTTCGCCGGGCGTCGCAGCGCGTGCCCGGCCTCATGACTGTTCAGTAATAACTCCCTGCACCCAATCACGACTATTTGCCCTCAACTTATGGCCAGAAATGTCACCCGGAATACATCAATGGTGATCGTCATACTGATGCTCAATCACCATCCCTTCCGCCACGCTCGCCACATGGCGTGCACGCGGATGATAGACCGGTGCAGGGGCGGCATACGTTGTTTGTGCAGGTGCAGGTGCAGGTGCAGGCGCAACGCTTACCGCCTCAGGAACCGTGGCTGACTGCGGAACAATCACGACCTTATACCCGGCAGGGACATCGACCGTGACGCTCTGGGCCATCGCTGTATTGACCACGGCAAAACCTGCCAGGGCAGCAAATAAAATAATACGGTTTTTCATAAATTGAATTATTTCCGGTATCAAGAAGATAATTCATTATGTCGGCTGAATCTTAAGACAATATTAATTTTCATGTTCTGGAATGTGCAGAAAATGCCAAATATATTGTTACAAGCAAATACTTTAATATTTAAAAAATATTGACTTACGTTTTTTTAAAAGGCGGCAAGAAATACGCTTGCATGCCGCCTCACCTGTTATGTTAATACTTAATATCCCGCGCTTTTTGCCGTCCGGACTGTTTCATCTGGCGCTTGTCCTGGCGGCAGTCGTGATTACTCTGGTTATTGTTTGCCACGCAGGTCTGCTTCACCTGCCGTGACGTATCGCGGGTTTCCTGCCTGACATCACGCGCCACGCGCCGTTCCTGCGCCTGCTGGGTCGCACTGGCAAAAACCGAAAACAGCATCAGAAAAATGAAAGAGAGAACAGGGATGACAGATAACGATCTGTTCATAGCAACACCTCATAGAAGAGAGCCCAGAACGTCAGGGGGGTTAGCAAAAGAATAGCAGTTTCAGCGCGAGCTGGAGGGGAAGACGTTAATAATGTAAGGCCGCACAAGGCGGCCTTGCAGCGCTGCGTTATGCCGTCAGGCGGAACTTCTGCACCGAGCGCTGAAGATCTTCGGTCTGGCGCTCCAGCGCCGCCGCCGCCGCGGAAACCTCTTCAACCAGCGAGGCGTTTTGCTGGGTAACGCCGTCCATCTGGGTAATGGCAACCCCGACCTGCGAAATGCCCTTGCTTTGCTCCTCAGAGGCAGAGGCTATTTGCTTCATAATGGTCGTCACTTCCGTCACGTCACGCAAAATCGCATCCATAGTGGTGCCGGTGTCGCCCACCAGCTTCGCCCCCTGCTCGACGCGGGAAACGGAGTCGGTAATCAGCCCCTCAATCTCTTTGGCCGCGTTGGCGCTGCGGCTTGCCAGGTTGCGGACCTCACCTGCCACTACCGCGAAACCACGCCCCTGTTCGCCCGCGCGCGCCGCTTCAACCGCCGCATTGAGTGCCAGAATATTGGTCTGGAAGGCAATGCTGTTGATTACGTTGGTGATTTCAGCAATTTTCTTCGAGCTTTCCGAAATTCCGCTCATGGTGGTCACCACCTCTTCCACCAGCGAGCCGCCGCGGCTGGCAGTGGTAGAGGCCACATCGGCCAGCTGGCTTGCCTGACGCGCGCTTTCCGCGTTCAGCTTCACCGTGGCGGTCAGCTGTTCCATGCTGGCTGCCGTCTCTTCCAGCGCGGCCGCCTGCTCTTCGGTACGGGACGAGAGATCGTTGTTACCGCTGGAGATCTCCGTTGCGCCGCGCCAGATATTCTCACTGCCGGAGCGGATCGTGCTGACCGCTTCACGCAGGCTGTCCTGCATGGCGCTTAGCAGCGGCACCAGCTGGCCCACGCAGTTGCGGCCGAACGGCTCAATGGGCTGGCTGAGATCGCCCTGGGCAATCTGGCGGAACTGCTGGCGAATGCGGTCCAGCGGTTTGACCAGCATCGCCACCAGGTAACGGTCGGTGAAGAGCAGGATCAGCAGGCCGATTATCGTGGCAACGATAATCACCGTGCGGGTCATGCTGGTCAGGCCGTCCACCACCACGCGGGTGCTGTCGAGCGACTTCGCGGCGGCATTGTTGAACTCTTCAGCCGCCGCACCGAACGCGCGGCTCAGCGGTGGGGTGACGTTGTTGGCCTGCTGACGGTAGCCGTCCAGCGCGCCCAGCTTCGCCTGCTGCATTTGCGGCGTCACGCCCTGTTCAAGCAGCGCCTGCCAGGTGCCGATCACCCGGGAAGAGATCTGCTCATCCATCGGGCCAGGGGAAATGGCTTTCATTTCAGCCAGCTTCTTGCCCATGTTATCCAGCGCCTGCTGGGCAGAGGCCAGATCCGGCGTGCCGCCTGCAGCTTTGACTTCCATCGCTCGGCTCAGACGGGTCACAAAGCGGAAATACTGATCGTTGCCCTGACTGAGCACCGTCATCTGTTTGACCAACTGGCGGTCCACCTCGTTGCCATCAGTCACGCGAGACAGGGACCAGGTGCTGTACAGTCCAACACCCGCCCACATTAAACAAAAGATCCCGAGAATCGCCAGCATGACGAAGCGGATCGTGAAATTACGGAGCATATTCATAAGTCTTCCTTGCCGTGAGGGTGAGTTCGCCCAGAGGCGAGTACTACTCTCGTTATCGGCAGGAACGAGGGAAATTATAACGTTTTGTGATCATTTTTAATTAGCGTGGCTTCACTGGTCGCACAGCCGCCGTTAACCATTATCTTCGCGCTTAGTGATGTGATAAGTTCAGAATGAAAACGACGTTTCAAAAAATTATCGATAAGAAAAGGAGACATCATGTCCTGGTACCCTGACGCTACCCGCTATGAACATATGCAGTACCGCTACTGTGGAAAGAGCGGTCTGCGCCTTCCTGCGCTGTCGCTGGGACTGTGGCACAGCTTCGGCCACGTCCAGCCTCTTGATGCCCAGCGCGCGCTGCTGCGCAAAGCCTTCGACCTCGGCATCACCCATTTCGATCTCGCCAATAACTACGGACCTCCGGCGGGTAGCGCGGAAGAGAATTTCGGCCGCCTGCTGCGGGAGGACTTCGCCGCGTACCGCGACGAGCTGATTATCTCCACCAAGGCGGGTTACGACATGTGGCCAGGGCCGTACGGCTCGGGCGGTTCACGCAAATATCTGCTCGCCAGCCTCGATCAGAGCCTGAAGCGCCTGGGCGTCGAGTATGTGGATATTTTCTATTCCCACCGCGTGGATGAAAACACGCCGATGGAAGAGACGGCCGCCGCGCTGGCCCACGCCGTGCAGAGTGGGAAAGCGCTGTATGTGGGCATTTCCTCCTACTCAACCGGGCGCACACAAAAAATGGCCGAGCTGCTGCGCGAGTGGAAGATCCCTCTGCTGATCCACCAGCCGTCCTATAACCTGCTCAACCGCTGGGTCGATAAGACCGGTTTGCTGGATGCGCTGGAAGCAAACGGGACGGGGTGTATTGCCTTTACCCCGCTGGCACAGGGTTTGCTGACCGGAAAATACCTGAACGGTATTCCTGAAGATTCACGCATGCAGCGTGAAGGCAAGAAAGTCCGTGGTCTGAACGAAAAGATGCTGACCGAAGCCAACCTGAACAGCCTGCGTTTACTGAGTGAAATGGCGCAGGCGCGCGGTCAGACCATGGCGCAGATGGCGCTAAGCTGGCTGCTGAAAGATGCGCGCGTGACGTCCGTGCTGATTGGCGCAAGCCGCCCGGAACAGCTGGAAGAGAATGTTCAGGCGCTGGAAAACCTGCGCTTTACGGAGGACGAACTCAAACGGATTGACCAGCATGTTGCGGATGGGGAGTTGAATCTGTGGCAGGCGTCGTCTGAGAAATAGTGCGGGCTGATGCCCTTGCCCCTCACCCCGCCCTCTCCCCAAAGGGGAGAGGGAGAAAGGCCGCACCGAGCAGTCCCCTCTCCCCTTTGGGGAGAGGGTTAGGGTGAGGGGTAAAGTGTACTTTACTTCTTACTGATCTTATCCAGATACCCCATCACAAACGCAGAGAGCACAAACGTCAGGTGGATAATGACGTACCACATCAGTTTGTTATCCGGCACGTTCTTCGCGTCCATAAAGACGCGTAGCAGGTGGATAGAGGAGATCGCCACAATCGACGCGGCCACTTTATTCTTCAGCGATGACGCATCCATTTTGCCCAGCCAGTTGAGCTTCTCTTTACGCTCGTCGATATCAAGCTGGGAGACAAAATTCTCGTAGCCGGAGAACATCACCATCACCAGCAGCCCGCCCACCAGGGTCATATCCACCAGCGACAGCAGAACCAGAATCAAATCCGCTTCGACAATGGAAAAAATGTTCGGCAGAACATGCAGGATTTCCTGAAAGAACTTAATCGTCAGCGCGACAAGCGCCAGCGAAAGGCCAAAATAGACGGGGGCCAGTATCCAGCGAGAGGCGTACATGGCATTTTCAAAAAAGCGTTCCATAAAGTCCTGTTTGCAAAAGAAACCAGCGCCCAGTATATCTCAACGGCGCTGACTGTTTGCAATAACTCAACAGTACGCCACTCAGACGTTGTCCGGGTTAACCTCGGGACGGGCGTACTCCGGCCAGACAAGCGCCACCAGCTCAGGATAGGCTTCCAGACTGAACTCGCGAAAACACTGCCGCAAATTTAATACGTCCAGATCGGAATAAGAGACCTTCTCGCCGTTAAGGCAGCGTTTTTTGATATTGTCATAATATTTATACACGGCTGAATTCAGGTCGCTACAGCGACGCTGCGCCTCAAACAGTCCGGGCGTATCATTAATTTCCGACATTTTCATGCGCTTAATTGTCGCGTGTAAAAAGTCGATATATTCGTGGTTCACCCGCCAGTACCAGACCGGCGTAACGGAGTTCATCAATACAGAGAAATGGTCTTCACCTTCCTCTTTTGTCATCAGTTCAGGTTGCGGGGGTTCACTGGTGTCTTTCGACACTTTCGTTTTATTGAATTCCTGCATCAATAAAAGAACACCAGCGGTCAGTAATAGTAATGTGATGACCGTAAAAAAGATGCTGTTCATGGGTAGGCTCCATTTTTTTTGATTTTAAATTTGCCTCATGATATTGTCAACGAATCTCACGCCTTTACCAACCCCACCCTGTTGAAATTAAAGGAAATTGAAAATGCTGCCCGACTATCTCGTCCCGGCTAAGTACCACATCACGCCTGTGGAACAGCAACCGACGGAAGCAGAAAAAGAGGCCAGTTTCACTCAGGGGAAAAGAAAGCTCTCTGATTTCGAGCCCGATATATTAATTGGTGTTTCCCGAACTGGCAAATCCCGAAATATGTTGCTGGAAGAGCACGATCGCCATATAAAAGACCGCTTATTTCGCGCCATAAAAATTGAAGCCTTTGTCCACCTGCTGAATGACCTGCAGGCCGAGGGTGAAATAGATGCCCAGAAACTAAGTCAAATATTGGCCGAGAAAACCGAAGAAATTAACAAAGCGGGCAATGAAATTTGGCTTAACTTAATTACGCGCGAAAAAAACAACCCAATTTTTTATAGCCTTGGGGAGGATTAACGTGAAGGAAGTTAAAAACAACGACGTTTATTTGACTTTAGATGATAAGAAAAGTGATGAATTTATCTTAAAGCAAAATCTCGATGCGCTGCGAAACACAAAAAATGACGAGATGACGCGTATTACCCAGGACCTGGTATCGATCCCGGCAACGCTGGTGCGGCTGAAATGGCAGAATCGCCGCGAAATTTATCCGCTACAGGTCAAAGAAGAAATTTACGGTGCCGTGATGAACACCATCATGGAACAGCGGCCAGAGCTGAAAGAGAAGCTTCTGGGTCGCCTCGAGGCCAATTACCAGTATCTGCTTGCCAGAGAAATCGCCACCCTGCGCCTGACGCGCAAGCTGTCAGACGGTGAGTTCCGTACCTCAAACGTCACCTGCGTGGCGCTTGATGAAGACGCGCTGGCGTCTGGTGCCAGCGCCCCTTCCGAACCGCAACGCTAATTAAATCTGAATACGGCAATCGCCTCTTTTAACTGACCCGTCTGCTGGCGCTGCGCTTCAGCCACCTGCACTGTTTGCGCTACGTGACGCACGTTCTCCTGCACGCTGGCATCGATGCTGGCAATGCTGTCGTTCATCTGCGCAATGCTCGCCCGCTGCTGCTCGCTCATCTGCGACAGCTCCTCCAGCAGAGAGCGAAGCCCTTCGATACTCTCAATGATCGACTTCATTGTCATACCCGCCTGCTCAACCTGCTCGACGCCCTGCAGCGTGGTTGCCTGCGATGCGGTCAGAAGCTGGCGGATATCTTTTGCAGCCCCCTCGCTGCGCTGGGCCAACACGCGCACTTCCGAGGCAACCACCGCGAAGCCTTTGCCATGTTCGCCCGCTCTGGCAGCCTCGACCGAGGCGTTGAGCGACAGAATATTGGTCTGGAACGCAATCCCGTCGATCAACTCCAGAATGGCGTAAATGCGCTGCGACTCCTCGCGAATGTGCTCCATCGCCGCAATCGCCTGCCGTACGTTATGGCCCCCCTGCTCCGCCACGTTACTGGTGCTGAACGCCACCTCCCTGACCTGGCTTGCTTTTTCACTGGTCAGGGTGGCGACAGCCCTTAACTGTTCCATCGCACTGGCCGCCGTCGCCAGCGAACTTGCCTGGTGATCGGTACGTTCCGACAGCGCGCTGTTGCGCTGTCCTAACGCGCGGGATGCCTCCAGCAGTTGCCCAATATTGGCGCTAACCTGCTCAAGCGTGGCGCGCATGGTGCCCAGCGTCAGGCTGAACGTGCGGGCAAAGGAAGACTCTGCGGGGACCGCATCGACGGCCAGCGTGAGGTACCCCGGTTCACGGTTGATCACCCCCGCCAGCCTTGCCACCTCGCTCGCCGAGCGGGCGTCCTGCTCCATTCGTATCGCCAGCAGAACCAGAATTGCGGTCTGGACCACCACAAACAGCCCGTGGAAAACCACCATATGAAAGCCGGTGTGCATGAACACCACGACGCCGTAAAGGTCATTCTCCTGCAGATAGTTAAACACCAGATGATGTAACGCGATGACCGCCGCCCCCATCACCAGCGGGCGCCAGTCTCGCCAGGCAAGGAGCGCGGAGAGCAGGACAAAAACCGAAAAATGGTATTCAGTTTCGCCTTCGCCCAGATGAATCAGCAGCGCGGAAAATGCCATTAGCACAAACGCAGAGCTCAGGCGGAGCAACAGCGCGCCGGGAAACAACAGCGTCAGCAGCGTCGATAAACAGGCCAGAGAGGTGCCAATAATCGCCCCCTGCACGATATTCTCGTTGATATAGCCCACCCCCAGCGAGATGGCCCACAGCGACCAGATGAGCACCAGTATTAGCCTGTCGGCGCGTCGTCGAATGGCAGAAAGCGAAAACAGATCGTTTTGAGGCGCGTGCGGATACAGCCATGTCATCGTAGCCATAGGGAGTCTCTTGCTGTGCAGGTGAAAAGAGCCTTCGAAGAAGGTTTGTTTTTATTATCTTTTTTAAGCGTAGTGGGGATATTCCCCGACGCCATTTCAGCCAACGATATATTTTAATGGCTCAGCCGAATACTGATATTTACTTAACTATCAATGGATTATTAATTATTGCTTTATTGATAAGGAAATATGAAGAATGGGGATATACAGCAGAAAATAATAACGATGTTGCGTGGCAGAAAACAAAAAAGCTGGCTTTCGCCAGCTTTCGTTCTATTTTTTGGCCGCTTTTTCTTCGCCGACCAGCCCAATCTTCAGGTAACCCGCCTGATGCAGCGTGTCCATTACCTTCATCATGGTTTCATAATCAACGGTTTTATCCGCACGGAAGAAGACCGTGGTGTCTTTCTTACCGCCCGTAAGCTGATCCAGGGCCGGGATGACAGAGTCGGCCGTCACCGGGTCATTGCCGAGGAACATGGATTTATCCGCCTTCACCGACAGGTAGATAGGCTTCTCCGGGCGCGGCTGGGGCTGGCTGGATGAGGCAGGCAGATTTACCTTCACATCCACCGTCGCCAGCGGCGCAGCCACCATGAAGATAATCAGCAGAACCAGCATAACGTCGATAAACGGCGTCACGTTGATCTCATGCATTTCACCGTTATCGTCCAGATTTTCGTTTAGACGCATCGCCATACTATCAACCCACGCGCAGTTTGGACGCCGCGTGCACCGGCTTAACCGAGCTGGCATTCAGGTCGAGATCGCGACTTTGCAGCAGCAGAACCTGCGCGGCAACGTCACCCAGCGTGGCTTTGTAGCTGCCAATCATACGCGCGAAGATGTTATAGATAACCACCGCTGGAATCGCCGCGACCAGACCAATCGCCGTCGCCAGCAGCGCTTCTGCAATACCCGGGGCCACAACCGCCAGGTTGGTGGTTTGGGTCTGCGCGATACCGATAAAGCTGTTCATGATGCCCCAGACCGTACCGAAAAGGCCGATAAACGGTGAGATCGCCCCGATGGTCGCCAGATAACCATTGCCGCGCCCCATGTGTCGGCCAACGGCCGCCACGCGACGCTCCAGGCGGAAACCGGTACGTTCTTTGATGCCTTCGTTATCTTCACTGCCCGCGGAGAGTTCCAGCTCGTTCTGTGCTTCATTCACGAGCAGGGTGGTCAGGCTTTTCGCGTGGAAGGATGAGGTCATGTCTGAAGCCTGATCCAGAGAGCGGGCTTCAGCCAGCTGCTGCTGTTCCCGCTTGAGGCGACGCTTCTGCGAAAGCAGCTCGGCGCTCTTGCTGAAGAAGATAGCCCAGGTGACAACGGACGCCAGAATCAGGCCGATCATCACAATCTTAACCACGATGTCAGCATGCTGATACATGCCCCAAACGGAGAGATCCGCCTGCATCAAATTATTACCCACTCTGTATCTCCAGGACGCAAATCACAAAATCTGAACGTAATAATATCAAAACGTCGTCGAATTGATAGTAGTTCTCATTAGTATTTGCATAGTGCCGCAATTTTCGTTCACTTTCCTTGCGCTTACGCAGTAAAAATTTCTTATGCGGTTTTTTGCTAATATTTTCTGCTTATTCGATAAGCCTGCGGGTGCAGTTTTTTCCAATCGTGGTAGTCTGGACGTCCAGACGTATAAAAACAGGGTTAGCGAACATGACAAAGAAGCATCTTGATACCACGCTGGTACAGGCAGGACGCAGCAAAAAATATACTCAGGGATCGGTCAACAGCGTGATTCAACGCGCCTCCTCGCTGGTGTTTGATACCGTTGAGGAGAAAAAAATCGCCACGCGCAACCGCGCGAAAGGCGGCCTGTTTTATGGCCGTCGCGGCACGCTAACCCATTTTTCTCTGCAGGAGGCGATGTGCGAGCTGGAAGGCGGCGCAGGCTGCGCGCTGTTCCCGTGCGGAGCGGCTGCAGTCGCCAACACCATTCTGGCGTTCGTGGAACAGGGCGATCACATCCTGATGACCAACACCGCCTACGAACCCAGCCAGGACTTCTGTACCAAAATTCTCAGCAAGCTCGGCGTGACCACCGGCTGGTTCGACCCGCTGATTGGTGAAGGTATTGCCGAACTTATTCAGCCAAACACGCGCATTGTGTTCCTGGAATCGCCGGGGTCGCTCACCATGGAAATTCACGACGTGCCGGCTATCGTGAAGGCCGTGCGCAGCAAAGCGCCAGAGGCGATCGTTATGATCGACAACACCTGGGCGGCAGGCGTGCTGTTCAAAGCGCTGGACTTCGACATTGATATCTCGATTCAGGCGGCGACGAAGTACCTGATTGGCCACTCTGACGGCATGATCGGTACTGCGGTCTCCAACGCGCGCTGCTGGGATCAGCTGCGTGAAAACGCCTACCTGATGGGCCAGATGGTGGATGCCGACACGGCCTACATGACCAGCCGCGGACTCCGCACGCTGGGCGTTCGCCTGCGTCAGCACCATGAAAGCAGCCTGAAGGTGGCCGAATGGCTGGCGCAGCATCCGCAGGTTGAGCGCGTGAATCACCCCGCGCTACCCGGCAGTAAAGGCCATGAGTTCTGGCAACGTGACTTTACGGGCAGCAGCGGGTTGTTCTCGTTTGTGCTGAAAAAACGGCTGAATAATGACGAGCTGGCAAGCTATCTGGATAATTTTACCCTCTTCAGCATGGCCTACTCGTGGGGCGGTTTTGAATCCCTCATCCTGGCTAACCAGCCGGAACAGATTGCGGCCCTGCGCCCCGGTGGCGACGTGGACTTCATCGGTACCCTGATTCGACTGCATATCGGTTTAGAAAATGTTGACGATCTGATTGCGGATTTAGCAGCAGGGTTCGAGCGTATCGTGTAGAGTGCAGGCTGAAAATGTACTCCCTGGACGCTTTTGTGGACACCGCAAGCGGAAAAGTCTGCATGAGTTGCGCCCGGGATCAAACCCGACGGATGAATAAGGGAGTACAATAGCGCTATATCTGCTGTTCCACAGGAAAGTCCATGGCTGTTATTCAAGATATTATCGCGGCGCTCTGGCACCACGATTTTGCCGCGCTGGCGGATCCTCACGTCGTCGGTATCGTCTATTTCGTGATGTTCGCAACTCTGTTTCTGGAAAATGGATTACTGCCAGCCTCGTTTTTACCCGGTGACAGCCTGCTTTTACTTGCCGGGGCGTTAATCGGTAAAGGCGTCATGGACTTCACGCCAACGATGGTTATCCTTACCTCCGCAGCCAGCCTGGGCTGCTGGCTGAGCTATCTGCAGGGCCGCTGGCTGGGGAACACGCGCGTCGTCAAAAGCTGGCTGGCGCAGCTGCCGCATAAATATCATCAGCGTGCGACCTGCATGTTTGACCGGCACGGCCTGCTGGCGCTGCTGGCGGGGCGTTTCCTGGCGTTCGTTCGCACCCTTCTGCCGACGATGGCGGGAATTTCCGGCCTGTCGAACCGCCGCTTCCAGTTCTTCAACTGGCTGAGCGCCCTGCTGTGGGTTGGCGTGGTGACGACGCTCGGCTACGCGCTGAATATGATCCCCTTCGTGAAACACCACGAAGATCAGGTGATGACCTTCCTGATGGTGCTGCCGATGTTCCTGCTGGTGGCGGGTCTGGTGGGGACTATCGCGGTGGTGATTAAGAAGAAGTACTGCAGCGCATAATTCAACAAAGCCGGGTGGCGCTATCGCTTACCCGGCCTACGTTTTTCGTCAGACTCCCTGCATCGTTCTTATACGTGACGCATCCTCTCCCGGCGTAACGCCGAAATAGCGCTTAAACTCCCGACTGAACTGCGACGCACTTTCGTAGCCCACCCGCATCGCCGCCGCGCTGGCCTTCATGCCGTCGTGGATCATCAGCATCCGCGCCTTATGCAGCCGGTAGGTTTTGAGGTACTGCAGCGGCGAGGTGCTGGTCACCGATTTAAAATTATGGTGAAACGCCGAGACGCTCATGTTCGCTTCCGCCGCCAGCTGGTCGACGCTGAGGTTTTCCGTGTACTGGCTCTCGATACGCTTGAGCACGCGGCTTATCAGGCTGAAGTGGGTCTGTCGGCTCACCAGGGCCAGTAACGCCCCGCCTCCCGGCCCCAGCAGCACGTGGTAGAGAATTTCGCGGATAATCTGCTTGCCCAGAATGCGCGCGTCCAGCGGCCTCTCCATCACGTCCAGCAGACGCTCAATGGCGCAGAGGATCTCTTCCGACAGCGTCGCCGAGTTAATCCCGCTCGACGCCATAGAAGGCTGGAAGAGTTCATCTTCGCCTATCTCCATCAGCAGCTCCTGCAGCTGCAGAATATCGACGTTGACGCGAATACCGGCCAGCGGAACGGCCTCTGTCGCGAAGGTTTCACATTCGAAGGGTAAAGGTACCGTCAGAAGCAGATATT
Organism: Enterobacter sp. NFIX59; assembly: GCF_900113755.1. Lineage (NCBI taxonomy): Bacteria > Pseudomonadati > Pseudomonadota > Gammaproteobacteria > Enterobacterales > Enterobacteriaceae > Enterobacter > Enterobacter sp. NFIX59. The sequence continues at coordinate 407,595 of NZ_FOQN01000002.1, forward strand.
CATTGGTGTCGTAGCGGAACACGCGCTCGTTGATATAGCCAATTTTATGGCCCGAGAAGAGAAAAACGATGCCCGGCTGGTACATGACCGGCGTGCGCGTCCCTGGCTGCGTGCCATAAAGCAGGCGAATGTCAGGAAGCAGGCCACTGACGCCATTTTCGTTATCTATCAGTCTTTTAATCTGCGAAGTGAGCTGCTGGCAGATAGCCTCACGGTTCATCTTGCGTTACTCCGGGTGCGGTTTTCGACGTTGACAGTGTGCGTCGTTTTCCGCGCTTTCTCCAGCGCTCTGTAGAAATGGGCAAGACATCGGCAGGAATGTGCATTGAGGGCGTAGCCCCGGGCGGCCACAATGAGCAGCATCAGGTCGCCCTCTGCGCCACCACGGTTTTTCACCCACTAAAGGGAACGAGCAATGAACAACTTTAATCTTCACACCCCAACCCGCATTCTGTTTGGTAAAGACGCTATCGCCGATCTGCGCGCGCAGATCCCTGCTGACGCCCGCGTGCTGATCACCTACGGTGGCGGCAGCGTGAAAAAAACCGGCGTGCTGGATCAGGTTTACAGCGCGCTGGACGGTCTGGACGTTCGTGAGTTCGGCGGCATCGAGCCAAACCCGTCTTACGAAACGCTGATGAACGCGGTGAAAATCGCCCGCGAAGAAAACATCACCTTCCTGCTGGCGGTCGGCGGCGGCTCCGTGCTGGACGGTACCAAATTCATCGCGGCGGCAGCGCACTACGCTGACGGCATCGATCCATGGCACATTCTGGAAACCCGCGGCAGCGACATCAAAAGCGCTATCCCGATGGGCTCCGTGCTGACCCTGCCGGCCACCGGTTCTGAATCCAACAAGGGCGCGGTGATCTCCCGTAAAACCACCGGCGACAAACAAGCATTCATGAACGAACACGTTCAGCCTGTGTTCGCCATTCTGGACCCGGTTTATACCTACACCCTGCCTGCGCGTCAGGTGGCGAACGGCGTGGTCGACGCATTTGTTCATACCGTTGAGCAGTACGTCACGTATCCGGTAAATGCCAAAATTCAGGATCGCTTCGCGGAAGGCATTCTGCTGACGCTCGTCGAAGAAGGTCCGAAAGCGCTGAAAGAGCCGGAAAACTATGACGTTCGCGCCAACGTGATGTGGGCCGCCACACAGGCGCTGAACGGCCTGATCGGGGCTGGCGTGCCGCAGGACTGGGCAACCCACATGCTGGGCCACGAGCTGACGGCAATGCACGGTCTGGACCACGCTCAGACGCTGGCCGTTGTGCTGCCTGCCCTGTGGAACGAAAAACGCGACACCAAACGCGCCAAACTGCTGCAGTACGCTGAACGCGTGTGGAACATCACCGAGGGTTCTGACGATGCGCGTATTGATGCCGCCATCGAAGCGACCCGCAGCTTCTTTGAAGGTCTGGGCGTGCCAACGCGTCTGTCTGGCTACGGCCTGGACGGCAGCTCTATCCCTGCCCTGCTGGCGAAACTCGAAGAGCACGGTATGACCCATCTGGGCGAGCACGGCGACATCACGCTGGACGTCAGCCGTCGTATTTACGAGGCGGCACGCTAAGCGTTTTTGTCCCCCCGACTTTCGTTTTTTGACATTTCGTCCAGACTTAATGCACACCCCATCGCCGGAGGAACCCTCCGGCGATGCGCACCTGAAGGAGGAAAAATGGCAAACCAAACCGTAATCAAGCTGCAGGACGGCAACGTGATGCCCCAGCTGGGGCTAGGTGTATGGAAAGCCGGTAACGACGAGGTCGTCTCCGCCATTCATAAAGCCCTGGAAGTCGGCTACCGGTCGATTGACACTGCCGCCGCGTACAAAAACGAGGACGGCGTGGGTACCGCACTGGCCAGCGCCGGTGTCCCTCGCGATGAGTTGTTCATCACCACTAAACTCTGGAACGACGACCAAAAACGTCCCCGCGAGGCCCTGGAAGAGAGCCTGGAAAAACTCCAGCTCGACTTCGTCGATCTCTGGCTGATGCACTGGCCGGTTCCGGCTATCGATCATTACGTTGATGCCTGGAAAGGGATGATTGAACTGCAGAAAGAGGGGCTGGTGAAAAGCATCGGCGTCTGTAATTTCCAGGTTCATCACCTGCAGCGGCTGATTGACGAGACGGGCGTCGCGCCTGTCATTAACCAGATCGAGCTGCACCCGCTGCTGCAGCAGCGTCAGCTTCACGCCTGGAACGCCACGCATAAAATCCAGACCGAGTCCTGGAGCCCGCTGGCGCAGGGTGGCCAGGGCGTGTTCGATCAAAAAATTATCCGCGAACTGGCGGATAAATACGGCAAAAGCCCGGCGCAGATCGTCATTCGCTGGCATCTGGACAACGGCCTGGTGGTGATACCGAAATCAGTCACGCCGTCGCGCATCGCCGAGAACTTCGACGTCTGGGATTTCCGTCTGGACAAAGACGAGCTGGGTGAGATTGCGAAGCTGGATAAGGGTAAGCGGCTTGGGCCGGACCCGGATCAGTTTGGCGGGTAATACCTAAAACGAGCCCGGTCTTCCGCCGGGCTCGTTTTAATCTATAAACCGGACTGACATCTCGCTTCTCCGGGAAGGTCAGGCAATGTGCAAATAACGTTATACGCTTTCCCTTCAAGTTTATGTGGCCCACCGAGACCGCCGCCTGCTTCTGCATCATATTCCTTTCCGTTGACGCTTATCTGGAGCGGGGTGTGATAAATCCAGTCCATCGGACCTATTGGCAGAAAAAAGATCCACTCATGCTGGCTCTGAAAAGCAAAACGACCGTTGTCGTCAGAAAGCGTTTGCTCCCTCTCTAATGTTATTTTAGCGCCAGAGACTGGCTTACCTGCGCTGTCGATTAGACGTCCTTCCACTTCTGGCTGTGTCTGGCGGTGCATTACACAACCGCATAACGTCAGGCCAATCAGCATCGTTCCTGTTAACTTCCTTATTTTCATTTTGGGCCTCCTACCCTTATGCAGAAAAAAGCCGGGTGGCGGGACTTACCCGGCCTACGCGCTGACCTGTAGGCCCGGTAAGCGCAGCGCTACCGGGCATTGTTACAGGTTTAACCGATCTTACGTTTTACGTTCTTCTTCGTTCCCGCCCCACCGTTCGAACGCTGATGCACAATTGGCGTGTGCTTGGTCAGCGCCGGGCGCGTATTGCGGTTCTGGCGACGCGCTTCGCGCATCTCCTCCAGCGTCGGGGCCGGTACCAGGCAGTCGCGGCGCGAGCCGATCAGATGTTTTTTACCCATCTCTTCCAGCGCCTGGCGGATCAGCGGCCAGTTTTTCGGATCGTGGTAACGCAGCAGCGCCTTGTGCAGACGACGCTGTTTATCCCCTTTCGGCACCACCACCTCTTCACTCTTATAGCCAATCTTACTCAGCGGGTTCTTGCCGGTGTAATACATGGTCGTCGAGTTGGCGAGCGGTGATGGATAGAAGTTCTGCACCTGATCCAGACGGAAGCGACGCTGCTTCAGCCACAGGGCCAGGTTCACCATGTCCTCATCGCGCGTGCCCGGGTGGGCGGAGATGAAGTACGGGATCAGATACTGCTCTTTGCCCGCCTGCTTCGAGTAGGTGTCGAACAGCTCTTTAAAGCGGTCATAGCTGCCCATGCCCGGCTTCATCATCTTCGACAGCGGGCCTTCTTCGGTATGCTCCGGCGCAATCTTCAGATAGCCGCCGACGTGGTGCGTCGCCAGCTCTTTGATGTAGCGCGGATCTTCCACGGCGATGTCGTAACGTACCCCGGAAGCGATGAGGATCTTCTTGATGCCCTTCAGATCGCGCGCGCGGCGGTAGAGGTTGATCGTCGGCTCGTGGTTGGTGTCCATGTGCTCGCAAATGCTCGGATAGACGCAGGAGAGGCGACGACAGGTTTGCTCCGCGCGCGGCGACTTGCAGCGCAGCATGTACATGTTGGCGGTTGGGCCACCGAGGTCAGAAATCACGCCGGTAAAGCCCGGCACCGTGTCGCGAATCGCTTCGATCTCATTGATAATCGACTCTTCCGAACGGCTCTGAATAATACGCCCTTCGTGCTCGGTAATGGAGCAGAAGGAGCATCCGCCGAAGCAGCCGCGCATGATGTTGATCGAGAAGCGGATCATCTCATACGCCGGGATGCGGGCGTTGGCGTACGCCGGGTGCGGCACGCGCTTGTACGGAAGCGCAAAGACGCTGTCCATCTCTTCGGTGGAGAGCGGGATGGCCGGCGGGTTGATCCAGATAAAGCGCTCGCCGTGCTTCTGCATCAGCGCGCGGGCGCAGCCCGGGTTGGTTTCATGGTGCAGAATACGGGACGCGTGCGCGTAGAGCACCTTGTCGGCTTTCACCTTCTCGTAGGACGGCAGCAACACGTAGGTCTTTTCCCACGGTTTCGGGCGCGGCGGCTGCACGACGATAGCCTTCGCTTCCGCTTTTTTCGGCTCAACCGGCTTGTTATCGGCACACGGAAGATCTTCACCGTACGGGTGTGGGATCGGGTCGATTTTGCCCGGCATATCAATGATGCGGGAATCCACACCGCGCCAGCCCGGCAGCGCCTCTTTCACCATGATGGCGGTATTGCGCACGTCACGGATGCTGCTCACCGGCTCGCCCTGCGACAGACGGTGCGCCACTTCTACCAGCGGACGCTCGCCGTTACCGTAAATCAGCATGTCGGCTTTGGAGTCCACCAGCACCGAGCGGCGAACGGTATCTGACCAGTAGTCGTAGTGCGCGGTGCGGCGCAGGCTCGCCTCGATGCCGCCCAGGATCACCGGCACGTCTTTCCAGGCTTCTTTGCAGCGCTGGGTATAGACGAGGGTCGCGCGGTCCGGACGTTTACCCGCCACGTTATCCGGCGTGTAGGCGTCGTCATGACGCAGCTTACGGTCGGCGGTATAGCGGTTGATCATCGAGTCCATGTTGCCCGCGGTCACGCCGAAGAACAGGTTGGGTTTACCCAGACGCATAAAGTCGTCTTTGCTGTTCCAGTCAGGCTGGGAGATGATCCCCACGCGGAAGCCCTGCGCCTCAAGCATACGGCCACAGATGGCCATGCCGAAGCTCGGATGGTCAACATAGGCATCGCCCGTGACCAGAATAATGTCGCAGCTGTCCCAGCCCAGTTGGTCCATCTCTTCCCGGGACATCGGCAGGAACGGCGCCGGTCCAAAGCAGGCCGCCCAGTACTGGGGCCAGGAGAAGAGGTCACGATCCGGCTGGATCAGGGAAATTGCGCTCATAATGCTTCCGAAGAAAAAATAGACAAAAGGAGCGGGATTATACGCTGGATCAATGTGGGAAATGAAGGGGTATTATGCAGGCTGTTGCCCTCACCCCAGCCCTCTCCCACAGGGAGAGGGAGAAATGCAATTTACGGTGCCGGATTGATCAGCATCTGCCCCACGGAGCCCCTGTCCATCATCTCCAGCGTCTGGCTGTGGAACAGGAACGGGAAGTGCGGCCACGAAGGCTGACCGTAGTAGACAAGCAGTTCCACCTGGCCGTCCACCCAGACGGTATCTTTCCAGCCGCGATCTTCCGGGAACGGCATCGCGCCGTTAACGTTGCGGATCAGGAATGACACCCCTTCAATATGGAACGACTGCGGCATATCCGAGCGAACCGTCCAGCGCTCCCAGGTGCCCTGCTGCGCGGTGATGTCGATGCGGTTAACATCCCACAGCGCGCCGTTGATCCCCGGATCGTCGCCCAGGCTGATATCACGGCTGCGCGCCGGCGAGCCGCTCATGATCTCCTGCGGCAGCAGACGCATTGGCAGGCTGTCGGTCACCAGCGGCAGCAGACCGGTTGGACGCAGGGTCAGCACCAGGGTCGAGACAAGTATGCTCGACGGTTCAAAGAACCCGCGAATACGGTCAACAATGCTGGCCGCTTCACCGCAGGTGACAGACACTTCATCCCCATTGGTCATATCAATGAGCACTTCGCGACGTTCACCCGGCGAGAGCGCCAGCTGTTTGACGGAAACCGGCGCCGGTAAAAAGCCCTGATCGCCGGAAATTACGTGCAGTGGACGGCCATCACTCATTTTCAGCTGATAGCGGCGCGAGTTAGACGCGTTGAGCAGACGCAGGCGCACCCAGCCACGGGACACTTCGACAAACGGGCTCTGCGCGCCGTTTACCAGCAGCGTATCGCCAACGAAGCCGCCGCTGCCCGGTTCGCTGTATTCCGGGGTACCGAAATTATCCAGACGTTTGTCCTGTATGATAATCGGGAAGTCATCCACGCCGTAGTGGTTCGGGATCGGCAGGGATTTGCTGACCTCATCTTCCACCAGCCACATTCCGGCCAGGCCGTTATAGACCTGCTGCGCCGTGCGGTTAGGCGTGTTGGCGTGATACCACAGGGTTGCCGCGCTCTGGCGAATCGGCAGAACGGGCGCCCAGTCGGCGCTGGGGGACATCATTCGCGCCGCGCCGCCAATCAGCGGGCCAGGCACCTGCAGGCCGCTGATGGTCATGGCGACATTTTCAGGGGTGCGGTTACTGTAGATGAGCTTTACGTCATCGCCATTCCACACGCGAATGGTCGGCCCAAGGTAACGTCCGTTAATGCCCCAGACGGGTGCACGCGTCCCCTGGGTAAAGGACCAGTGGCTGCGCTGCAGCGTCAGAAAAAGCGGCTGACCGCGACGGGATTCAATGAGTGGCGGAATAGGCAGCGGCTGTTGCTGCCCGGCGGCGCTGGCTGTCAGCGGCATCGCACCCGCACAAAGGGCGATCCCCGAAGCCTGAATAAACTGACGCCGACTGAGTGACATATAAGCTCCATCTGAAACGACTAACAACGCGGGAATTCGTTTTCCCTTCAACGCCGGATTAAATCTTACCGGCGGCTTCTCTCTCTGCGACTTCTTTGTCGAGCAGCGCAATATGCTCAGCCATCAGATCACGGCAGTGCGCGGCCAGCTCGCGCACCTGATCTTTACCGTATTTGCTGGTATCGACGGGTGGCAGCATTTCGACAATCACCAGCCCGTTATTCAGGCGGTTAAGATTAATCTTATTCGAAGTATTGGAAACGCACACAGGAATAATTGGAACACCTGCCGCAATTGCGGCATGAAACGCACCGGTTTTAAACGGCAGCAGGCCGCGGCCGCGGCTACGCGTCCCTTCCGGGAACATCCAGATTGAAATTTTGCGCTTTTTAAAATGATTCACCACTTCCGCAATGGTGCTATGCGCTTTTGCACGGTTGTTACGGTCGATCAGCAGGTTACCGGTAAGCCAGTACAGCTGACCAAAAAACGGGATCCACAGCAGGCTTTTTTTGCCCACCGTCACGGTCGGTGGAAGCACGATATTAGAGGCCGTCACCATATCGTAGTTGTTCTGATGGTTGGCGATATAGATGGCGTTACCGAAATTCTCCGCCCCTTCCGGCAGACGTTTTTCAACTTTCAGACCAAACAGCGGTGCAAGGCGCCCGAACATATGGCCAAAGGTGGCGACATGCTTCGGATTACGCGGGCTGAACAGGCAGTAAATAGAGCCGAAAATACAGACCAGAATACAGTAGATAACGGTAAGAATAAGACGAACAATATATAGCATAGCGACCTCTGAAGCCCCAACAGCTGACAATTATACTTCACCTGTGGCCAGGTAAGGACTTTATTACGAGCGCGTATTGTTAATCGCAACGCACGAATTAACAACGATTTTACGGGAAATTTTATTGAAATTCCCCCTCCGGACAGAGGGGGGTATCACGACATTACTCTTCGCTGTCACCCGCGGTGCTGCGTGCAGGAGAGTCAATCTCCACGCGGTCGATGCGCTGCAGACCGCGCATCAGCGAGCCGCGGCGACCGCGCTCACCCACCACCTTCTGCAGCTCTTCCGGACGAAGCTTGATTTTGCGCTTGCCGACGTGAATGGTCAGCGTGCTCTGCGGCGGCAGGAGGAAGAGGTGCGCCAGGCCATCTTCGCCTTTCGCGGCCTCCGCCGACGGGATGTTGATGATCTTGTTGCCCTTGCCTTTCGACAGCTCCGGCAGATCGCTGACCGGGAACATCAGCATACGTCCGGCGGTGGTGATCGCCAGCAGCATGTCGCTTTCGTTCTCAATCACCAGCGGCGCCATCACGTGAGCGTTGTCCGGCAGGCTAATCAGCGCCTTACCGGCACGGTTGCGGGAAACCAGATCGTTAAAGGTACAGATAAAGCCGTAGCCCGCATCGGACGCCAGCAGCAGCTTCTGGTCATCGGCTTCCATCAGCATATGGTCAACCGTCGCGCCCGGCGGCAGCGTCAGCTTGCCGGTGAGCGGCTCGCCCTGCCCGCGCGCGGAAGGCAGCGTGATCGGGTCGATGGCGTAGCTGCGGCCGGTGGAGTCGATAAACGCCACCGGCTGGTTGCTCTTCCCTTTCACCGCCGCTTTGAAGCTGTCGCCCGCTTTGTAGCTCAGCCCCGGCGCGTCGATATCGTGGCCTTTGGCGCTGCGCACCCAGCCGCTCTGCGACAGGACAATGGTCACCGGCTCGGACGGCTGCATGTCGTGCTCGTTCATCGCCTTCGCTTCTTCGCGCTCGTGCAGCGGAGAACGACGGTCGTCGCCAAACGCGTCGGCATCGGCCTGCAGCTCTTTCTTCAGCAGGGTGTTCATCTTGCGTTCGGACGCGAGGATTGCCTGCAGCTGATCGCGCTCTTTTTCCAGCTCGTTCTGCTCGCCGCGGATCTTCATCTCTTCCAGTTTGGCGAGATGGCGCAGCTTCAGCTCGAGGATCGCTTCGGCCTGGGTTTCGCTGATGCCAAAGCGCGACATCAGGGCGGGCTTCGGCTCGTCCTCGGTACGGATGATCTCAATCACCTCGTCGATATTGAGGAACGCCACCAGCAAACCTTCAAGGATATGCAGGCGCTTAAGCACTTTCTCCAGACGATGGTTCAGACGACGGCGTACCGTATCGCGGCGGAACGTCAGCCATTCGGTGAGGATCTCCAGCAGGTTTTTCACCGCCGGGCGCCCGTCGAGGCCGATCATGTTCAGGTTGATACGGTAGCTTTTTTCCAGATCGGTGGTGGCAAACAGGTGGTTCATCACCTGCTCCATGTCCACGCGGTTGGAGCGCGGCACAATCACCAGACGGGTCGGATTCTCGTGGTCAGATTCGTCGCGCAGATCGTCCACCATCGGCAGCTTTTTATTGCGCATCTGGGAGGCGATCTGCTCCAGCACTTTGGCACCGGAAACCTGATGCGGCAGCGCGGTGATCACCACGGCGCCGTCTTCTTTATTCCACACCGCGCGCATGCGCACGGAGCCGCGACCGTTCTGGTAGATTTTGCGGATTTCCGCACGCGAGGTAATGATTTCGGCTTCGGTCGGGAAATCCGGACCCTGCACGATATCCAGCAGATCGTCGAGCGAGGCTTTCGGCTGCTCTATCAGGGTGATGGCGGCTTTCGCCACTTCACGCAGGTTGTGCGGCGGAATGTCCGTCGCCATACCGACCGCAATACCGGTGGTGCCGTTCAGCAGGATATTCGGCAGACGCGCAGGCAGCATCTTCGGCTCCTGCAGCGTACCGTCGAAGTTCGGTACCCAGTCAACGGTTCCCTGACCCAGTTCGCCCAGCAGCACTTCGGCATATTTAGACAGACGGGATTCGGTATAACGCATCGCCGCGAAGGATTTCGGATCGTCCGGCGCCCCCCAGTTCCCCTGGCCATCCACCAGCGGGTAGCGGTAAGAGAACGGCTGGGCCATCAGCACCATCGCTTCATAACAGGCGCTGTCGCCGTGCGGATGGTATTTACCCAGCACGTCACCGACGGTACGGGCGGATTTCTTGAACTTGGCGGTGGCGTTCAGCCCCAGCTCGGACATCGCATAGACGATGCGGCGCTGAACGGGCTTCAGGCCATCCCCGATAAACGGCAACGCCCTGTCCATGATGACGTACATGGAGTAGTTCAGGTAGGCGTTTTCCGTGAATTCATGTAGCGCGAGGCGCTCTGCCATATCGCTCATTACGTGTGATTCCTCAACTCAGAAACCGAAGGGTTTCAGGCAATATTGCCGCAGATACTACCTTATCTGGCGAGTTGAGTCACAAAGAAAAAGGGCCGCTTATGCGGCCCTTTCCGGGTTATTTGTTCAGCTTAATGACCTGCTTCACGTCGATTTCAAAATCGTTCCACTCTTTATCGACCTTGCCCTGGATTTCCACTTTATCCTGAGGAGTGACGGTCACGCCGTTCCAGCGCTTGTGGTCAATTTCCACGTTCACCGTGCCGGTCTCATCGCGGAAGGTGTAGCGGTCATCGGACAGGCGCTGGGTGATGTTCCCGCGCAGCTTCACCCAGCTGTCGTCCTTCATCTCTTTCACCTTCACCGCGCTGGTGAGGTTAGCGTCGTTATCGACAAAACCGCCTGCCTGCGTTTGGGTCTGGGTCTGTGCGGCAGACGGGCCGTTAAATCCGCCCTGCGCGGCAAAAACGGGGGCAGTGGTCATCATCATGATGGCGGCAATAGCAGCGAATTTTTTCATATTAACTCTCCCTTTAATCTGGTTTCGCAGTCCATTAAACAGGGTAATCCTTAACAACTTCTTAAGGGAAAAATTTATTTATTATTGCTGTACAGCAGGCGCTTACAGAGGGTTTACTGACGGCATCAAGGAGGGAACATGCGCATTTTACTGGTAGAAGACGACAGGTTAATCGGTGACGGTATCAAGGCGGGGTTAAGCAAAATGGGCTTTAGCGTGGACTGGTTTACCGACGGTAAAACCGGTCAGGCCGCGCTCGCTTCTGCGCCCTATGATGCCGTGGTGCTGGATCTGACGCTGCCGGAAATCGACGGTCTGGAGATCCTGCGCGCGTGGCGCGAAAGCGGGCGCAGCGAGCCGGTATTGATCCTGACCGCACGGGATGCGCTTAACCAGCGCGTCGAAGGATTGCGTCTTGGCGCGGATGATTATCTCTGCAAGCCGTTCGCGCTGATTGAAGTGGGTGCCCGCCTTGAGGCGCTGGTCCGCCGCAGCCACGGCCAGACGCATAGCGAGCTACGCCACGGCAAGGTCACGCTCGATCCGACCCGACTCGTCGCCACGCTGGACGGTGAGCCGCTGACGCTGAAGCCGAAAGAGTTCGCGCTGCTGGAGCTGTTAATGCGTAACGCGGGTCGGGTGCTGCCGCGAAAGCTTATCGAGGAAAAACTGTATACCTGGGACGACGACGTCTCCAGCAACGCCATCGAAGTTCACGTTCATCATCTGCGCCGCAAGCTTGGCAGCGAGTTTATCCGCACCGTGCACGGCATCGGCTATATCCTGGGTGACGCATGAAGCTGACGCAACGCCTGAGCCTGAAGCTGCGCCTGACGCTCCTTTTTTTAGCGCTTTCCCTGACGGCATGGTTTGCCGCCAGCCTGGTGGCCTGGCAGCAGACCACCCACAAGCTGGATAAGCTCTTCGATACGCAGCAGATGCTGTTTGCCAAACGGCTGCTGACGATGGATCTTGACGAGATCCGCGCCCCCGAACGGATGCGCGAGATCCCCAAAAAAGTGAAGCATGGCCGTCTCGATGACGACGCGCTGGCTTTCGCCATTTACAGCGTCGAGGGCAAAATGCTGCTGAACGACGGCGAGAACGGGCGCGATATTCCGTACCACTATCGCCGCGACGGGTTTGATAACGGGCAGCTCCAGGACGACAACGACGAATGGCGTTTCCTGTGGCTGACCTCACCCGACGGGAAGTACCGCGTGGTGGTCGGTCAGGAGTGGGAGTACCGCCAGGATATGGCGCTGGACGTGGTCAGCTCACAACTGACCCCCTGGCTGGTGGCGCTGCCCGTGATGTTGCTGCTGCTGGTTCTCCTCCTCAGTCGGGAGCTGAAGCCACTGAAAAAGCTGGCGCTGACCTTGCGATCCCGCTCGCCGGATGCCACAGATAACCTGCCGACGGAGGGCGTACCAACAGAAGTACGTCCCCTGCTCGACGCGCTGAATCACCTCTTCGCGCGTACCCAGGAAATGATGACCCGCGAGCGCCGCTTCACGTCCGATGCAGCCCACGAGCTGCGCAGCCCGCTGGCGGCCCTGAAGGTGCAAACTGACGTGGCGCAGCTCTCTCATGACGATCCGCAGGCGCGGGAAAAGGCGCTGATGCAGCTGCATGCGGGAATCGACCGCGCTTCCCGGCTGGTGGATCAGCTCCTCACGCTGTCGCGTCTGGACTCGCTGGACAACCTGGACGATGTCGAACCGATAACGCTTGCCGATCTACTGCAGTCGGCGGTGCTGGATATCTGGCATCCGGCGCAGCAGGCGGGCATTGATGTTCGCCTCAACAACCATGCCCCGCAGGTCAAGCGACAGGGACAGCCCCTGCTGCTCAGCCTGCTGGTGCGCAACCTGCTGGACAATGCCATCCGCTACAGTCCGCGCGGCAGCGTGGTGGACGTGACGCTGGACGCGCGTAGCTTTAGCGTGCGCGACAACGGTCCCGGCATTTCAACGGACGCGCTGGCGCGCATCGGCGAGCGCTTTTATCGTCCGCCGGGGCAGGATGCCACGGGCAGCGGACTGGGACTCTCTATCGTCAGGCGCATTGCCGCGCTGCACAGAATGCGCGTCTCGCTGAGCAATGCGGTGGAAGGCGGCTTTGAGGTGAAGGTCAGCTGGTAACGGATTATTGCATCTCCAGCAAAAGACTTTGCACATTTTGCTCATTTTTCCACTCCGTCCTCGCGCGTAGAATACCCGGCATACTCTCATCGTCGAGGACAAATAATGAGCAACATTCTGATTATTAACGGTGCAAAAGAATTTGCGCACTCTAAAGGCCAGCTGAATGACACCCTGACCGAGGTCGCGGACGGTTTCCTGCGCGACGCCGGGCATGATGTTAAGGTCGTGCGTGCAGACAGCAACTACGACGTGAAAGCCGAAGTGCAGAACTTCCTGTGGGCTGACGTGGTGATCTGGCAGATGCCAGGCTGGTGGATGGGCGCGCCGTGGACCGTAAAAAAATACATGGACGACGTGTTCACCGAAGGTCACGGCTCACTGTATGCCAGCGACGGTCGCACCCGCTCTGACGCGTCCAAAAAATACGGTTCAGGCGGTCTGATTCAGGGCAAAAAATATATGCTGTCACTGACCTGGAACGCGCCGCTGGAAGCCTTCACCGAGAAAGATCAGTTCTTCGAAGGCGTGGGCGTGGACGGTGCGTACCTGCCGTTCCACAAGGCGAATCAGTTCCTGGGCATGGATCCGCTGCCGACGTTTATCGTCAACGACGTAATTAAAATGCCTGATGTCCCGAGCTATATCGCAGAATATCGCAAGCATCTCGCGGAAATTTTTGCTTAACTGGTAGCCTGGAATTAAAGGAGTAGTAAACATGCTTACCGTTATCGCAGAAATCCGTACTCGTCCAGGTCAACATCACCGCCAGGCGGTGCTGGATCAGTTCGCGAAAATCATCCCGACCGTACTGAAAGAAGAAGGCTGCCACGGCTACGCGCCGATGGTGGATGCCGCCACTGATGCCAGCTTCCAGGCGACCGCGCCAGACTCGATCATCATGGTTGAGCAGTGGGAAACCGTCGCGCATCTTGAAGCGCACCTGCAGACCGCGCACATGAAAGCGTGGAGCGACGCGGTGAAGGGTGACGTGCTGGAAACCCACATCCGCATTCTGGAGCAAGGGGTTTAAGTTCGTGGAATTTGCCGGGTGGCACTGCGTTTACCCGGCCTACAAAACCTGAACCGTAGGCCCGGTAAGCGCTAGCGCCACCGGGCTTTGTTGTTTTTAGCTGCTTTTCTTCCCCGGTTTTAACCCGCGATGGAGCTCGTTGATGCGCTTCATTGACTTAATGGTGCGCTGCGGCTCGGTGGAGGCGACGGACAAAATGATCATCTCCAGACACAGCAGCACCGTGCCGTGGAGCGGGATTTTGCCCTTTTCGCCGCCGCGCGGAACGTGGATCACCACGCTGGCCTCCTTACTGAAACGCGAATCAAGGGCGTTGGTCAGCAGGATGGTGGGAATGCCCAGACGTTTTGCTTCACGCAGGGTGGTTTGCCCCTCCCGGTGCGCGGATTTCTGCGCCATCATTACCAGCACGTCGCCGCGCTGAAGCGCAATCAGCTGTTCGGCAAGCCCGATCCCGGTACGGTTGAGCGGCGTGGCGGGTAACCCCATACGGCTGAAAAGCCTGGCGGTGTACTCGGCCAGAATGCCGGATGCACCAATGCCAAATATGGCGACCTGCCTTGCCTGCGCCAGAAGAGAGACCGCCTGCGCCATCGCGTAGCGGTTGTGGGGCTCGGATAACACCTCGCAGGTGTGCTGATGCCCCTCCAGCACGAAATCAATGCTCGCGTTGACGTCGCTGGCGAGCGTGTTCACCGTGGTGGACATCTTTTCGCTGGAGGTGACCACTGGGCCAAACCACTGCTCCAGCGTCTGCTTGAGATCGCGCAGCCCGGCGAAACCCAGCGCCTGAATGGCGCGGACTACCGTGGCGTCCGAGGTTTTCAATACGGCGGCAATCTCCATGGCGGTCTGCTCCATTACCACCTCGCGGTTGTCATGAATATAGCGTGCGACCTGCAGCAGACGCGGCGTCAACTGATGCGCCCGCGAGCGGAATCGCTCACCGTAAACATCGACTCTTCGGATCACCGTGACGCCTCCGGCAGCGGACGCCCGGCAATCTGCGACTGCACCTGCGCGGCCATCAGCCCTAATGACGCGAACGAATTCGAGATCGCCTCTTCACGCGAGATCAGCACGTAGCGCCCGGTTCGGCAGGCATTCAGGAACTGACACCAGCCCGGCATGACCGCATCCATCGCCGCCAGCTCGTCCTGCGGTTTACCGCCCGTATCCCCGCGCCAGGTGGCGAAGACGAAATCGGCATCCAGCTCCGGCAGGCGCTCGGCGCTGACGTCAATCCGCCCCCCTTCCGGGATGGACTCAATCAGCGGCGGGAATTTGAATCCGGCGTCACGCAGCACGCGGCCCAGCGAGTGGTAGCTATGCATGGCGTTGATTTTCCCCTGATTAGCCTGGATCACGGACACGGTCACCTTGCTGGTATCAATTGTCGCCTTCAGCGCCTTAATCTGCTCCTGATAGCGCCGCTCCAGAACCTTGAGCCTCGCCTGCGTTCCCGTCAGCTGAGCCAGCTTGCGGTAGATCTCCGGCGCGCCGCCGTCGAGATGATCGATGCTTACCGTCGGGGCAATTTTTTCCAGCTGTTCCACCGGGGTGTTGCGCGTCGGCTCGGTGATAATCAGGTCAGGCTTTGCGGCGGCGATGGCCTCTATGTCGATATCGGCCGTGCCGATAAATTTAATATCGGAATTATCGAAGTCGACGCCGGTTAACATGCCGCTGGAGCGCAGAAAGTGGCTGCCGTCCGGCCGCGTGCGGCCATGGCTCGCCACAGGCGGCACGCCAAGCTCAATCAGCGGAATGGTGATATCCAGATCGTGTAATGAAACAATCCGCTTCGGATGAACCGGCACAACGACTTCGCGTCCCAAATCGTCGGTAAATACCTGCGTCGGCTCCGCCGCGCTCACCGCGAACCCCACCAGCAACAGCATCGAAAACAGTACGCGCATCATAGTCCCCTAAAATCTGTCCCGACGCTGCCAGAGCAGCAGCAGGAAAAACGGTCCGCCAATCAATGAAATTACAATCCCCGCCGGCAGCTGCAGCGGGAGGAATGCCAGACGTCCGACGTTATCCGCCAGCAGCACCAGCAGCGCCCCCAGCACGGCGCTTCCCGTCAGGAGCGCGGTTTGCCCACCGCGCAGCAGCAGGCGCGCCATGTGCGGGGCAATCAGCCCCACGAAGCCAATGCTGCCCACGCAGGAGACGCAGGCCGCCGTCAGCACCACCGGGGCGAGAACCCGCAGCAGCGCCAGCCGGGTTGTGCGCACGCCAAGACCTGCGGCGGCCTGATTGCCAAGCAACGCCACGTCCGCGGCCCGCGCGGTAAACAGCAGCAGCGCAAACGCGGGAGCCGTCCAGAGCGCGGCCAGCCCTACCAGCGTCCAGTTGGCCGCGTGCAGGCTTCCCGCCAGCCACAGCATCGCCGTCTGCACGTCGCGCACGTCGGCGGTGGTCATAAAGACGCCCATCGCCGCGGCAAACGCCCATGACACGCCGATACCGATCAGGATGAACCGCGGACGCGAGATATCGCGCGCCAGGGCGATGACCAGCAGCGCGGTGAGCAGCCCGCCGGCCATGCCGACCAGAGGACGCCAGGCCAGGCCCAGCGCCGGGAACTGAAAAATCAGCAGCAGTACCGCCGCGCTACAGCCCTCCTTCACGCCGATAAGCCCGGGGTCAGCCAGACCGTTGCGGGTGATGGACTGCATTGTCGCCCCTGCCATGCCGAGCATGGCGCCGCACAGTATCGCCATCAGCAGGCGCGGCAGGCGGATGTCCATCACGACGTAGCGCGTCTCGGCCGCCAGGCTTTCTGGATAAAAGAGCGCGCGCCCGATGGCAGAGGCGGGAATGGGTAGAGAACCGTGCGTCAGGCCAAAGCCCAGCAGGCTTAGCGCCGCCAGCGCGAAAAGCGACAGGTACGCCAGCGCCTTCGGACGAACCAGCGCCGACAGGTAGCCAACGCGGATCGCGCGGAGTCCGGCCCGGTTCATTTGAACATCCTCGACGCCATAAAGATGAACACGGGCGCGCCGACCAGGGCCGTCATGATGCCGGTTGCCAGCTCCCAGGGGGTAAACAGCGTGCGGGCAGCGATGTCCGCCAGCAGCAGTACCAGCGCGCCGCACAGGGCCGACAGCGGCACCATCACGCGTAAATCGACCGACACCAGACGGCGGATGAGCTGCGGCACGACCAGGCCGATAAAGCCAATCGGCCCGGCGATGGAGACGGCCGCACCGCAGAGGAGCGCGATGGCCAGCAGGGCGAGCAGGCGAGTTTTCAGCAGCGACACGCCGAGCCCCTGGGCCATTCTGTCGCCCAGCGCCAGCATGTTGAGCGAGGGCGACAGCCCGATAGCGAGAACAAAACCGGCTGCTGCCGCCCACAGGGCGCTCTGAAGCATCTGCGCATTGACCCCGGCGATATCACCCGCCAGCCAGGTGCGCAGGGCGAGCAGCGTCTGTTCATCCAGAATTAACACCGCGGCGGTAATCGACGAGGCAAACGCCGACATCGCCACGCCGCACAGGGTGACCTTCATCGGCGTGAGCCCGGTGCGACCGGACGAGGAGAACATCAGCACCAGCAGAAACAGCGCGGCGGCACCGGCGGCGGCAATCAGCGGGCGACCAAACGGCAGCGACAGCCCAAGCGCGCTGGTAATCACTACCGCCAGCGCGGCCCCGGCGTTGAGTCCCAGAATATGCGGCTCGCCGAGCGGGTTGCGGATCACGGACTGCAGCAGCACGCCCGCCACGCCGAGCGCGGCGCCCGTCACCATCGCGGCGCAGAGGCGCAGCAGTCGTAGTCTGATGATGACGTTATGGTCGAAATTGCGCGGTTCGAAATGGAAGAATGCCTCCACCACCGTTCGGGGAGGAATAAACCGCGCCCCGATGCCAAGATGCATAATCGCGCCCAGCGCCAGCAGCAATGTAAAAATCAGGAAGGCCAGAGAGGAGCGCATCATGGTTGAACAGCGCCCTGCCGAAACGGCATAAAGAACGGCTTGCCGGTCAACGGGTTTAGGGACATATGCACGTCCACATCAAACACCGCTTTGATCAGCTCCGGCGTGCAGGCATCGCCCTCATGCAATACGCCCTCAACTTTTCCCTGACGTAAAAAGACCAGCGAATCGCCGTAGTTCACGGCGAAGTTGAGATCGTGCAGCACCACCACCACCGTACGCCCGTGCTGGCGGGTCAGGGTGTGCAGCAGCTCCAGGATCTCCACCTGGTAGCGGAGATCGAGATACGTCGTCGGCTCGTCAAGCAGGATATACGGCGTTTGCTGCGCCAGCGCCATGGCGATCCAGCAGCGCTGACGCTGGCCGCCGGACAAGCTTTCCACCGGCATAGGGGCAAACTCTGCCGTGCCGGTCAGGCGCAGGGCCTCTTCCACCGCCCGCTCGTCCTCGTCGCTCCACTGGCGCATAACGTTCTGCCAGGGAAAACGCCCGCGCGAGACCAGTTCAAAAACGGTCAACCCTTCCGGCAGCAGCGGAGACTGCGGGAGAATGCCAAGCTGACGGGCGACCGCTTTGGTGGGCTGCTCATGAATGGCTTTACCGTCCAGCAGCGCGGTTCCCCCCAGCGGCTGCAGCAGCCGCGCGACAGTGCTCAACAGCGTGGATTTCCCACAGCCGTTCGCCCCTACCAGCACCGTCATTTTCTGCGAAGGGATGGCAAGGGAGATATCATCAACGATGATTTTTTTCTGATAGCCCGCAGAGAGGTTCTCCAGAACCAGACCCGGTTTGTGTGTGTTGTGAGCCACGTGAACGCCAACGTAATGAAAAACCAACAAATAAAAATAAAACTCATTCTCTTTTGAGAGTTTGACGCTGCGCCATGTAGTAGTCAAGCGAAGAAACACCCTGAATAAATCAGGGGTAACCCAGAGTAAAGATGAACGCATTAAGGTTTATAAAAACATTAATTTCAATAAGTTAATTAACATCCCTCTGCGCTTATCCGCACGCTTAAACGCTGTAGTCGATTTTTTCTTTTTTCCATTTACTACTACATTCCCGCATGGTTGAATGATTCTCAATTACATGTCCGATGCCACTTCCGGCTAACGGACAGACCGTAAAGGGCAATGACTCACACAGTTTGCCGCGAACGCATTCGCGGTATATTTCGGGATAACAGATGTAATGGCTACGTTCACACCTTCACTCTCTGGGGTAAAAGGGCGCGCGCTCTTTTCACTGCTGTTTATGGCGCCGCTGGCGCAGGCAGCAGACACCACCGCGGCTAAAGACGGCGAAACGCTTACCGTCACCGCCGATCCAAATACTGCGGCGGAAGCCACCAACGGCTATCAGCCGCTGAATACCTCCACCGCGACGTTAACCAACATGCCGATGCTGGATATCCCGCAGGTGGTGAATACCGTCAGCGATAAAGTGCTGGAGGATCAGCACGCCACCACGCTGGACGAAGCGCTCTATAACGTCAGCAACGTGGTGCAGACCAACACCCTGGGCGGCACGCAGGATGCCTTTGTGCGCCGCGGGTTTGGCGCGAACCGCGACGGGTCAATCATGACCAACGGTCTGCGCACCGTCCTGCCTCGCAGCTTTAACGCCGCCACCGAGCGCGTGGAGGTGCTGAAAGGTCCGGCCTCGACCCTGTACGGCATTCTCGATCCGGGCGGCCTGATTAACGTCGTCACCAAACGCCCGGAGAAAACCTTCGGCGGCTCGATTTCTGCCACCTCTTCCAGCTTTGGCGGCGGCACCGGACAGGTCGATGTGACCGGCCCGATCGACGGCACGCGCCTGGCGTATCGCCTCACGGGTGAGTATCAGGACGAGGATTACTGGCGTAATTTTGGCAACGAACGCAGCACCTTTATCGCCCCGTCGCTCACCTGGTTCGGCGATGATGCCACCGTGACCGTGCTCTATTCGCATCGTGACTATAAGACGCCGTTCGATCGCGGAACGATCTTCGATCTCAACACTAAAAAGGCCGTCGATGTCGATCGCAAAACCCGCTTTGACGAGCCGTTTAACATCACCGACGGCCAGTCCGACCTCGCTCAGCTCAACGCGGAATATCGCCTCAACAGCCAGTGGACCGCGAAGTTTGACTACAGCTACAGCCAGGACAAATACAGCGATAACCAGGCCCGGGTCATGGCCTACGATTCAAAAACCGGCAACCTGACCCGCCGCGTGGATGCGACCCAGGGCTCGACCCAGCGCATGCACAGCACCCGTGCGGATCTGCAGGGGAACGTGGATATCGCAGGCTTTTACAACGAGATCCTGACCGGCGTGTCGTATGAGAATTACGATCTGCTGCGCACGGACATGATGCGCTGTAAAAACGTGAAGGATTTCAATATCTATCACCCGACGTATGGCAATCTCGGCAAATGCACCACCGTGTCGGCGTCCGACAGCGACCAGACGCTCAAGCAGGAAAGCTACTCTGCGTACGCGCAGGATGCCCTGTACCTGACCGATAAGTGGATCGCCGTCGCCGGGATGCGCTATCAGTATTACACCCAGTACGCGGGCAAAGGCCGCCCGTTCAACGTCAACACCGACAGCCGCGACGAACAGTGGACGCCGAAGCTGGGGCTGGTTTACAAGCTCACGCCAGCGGTCTCGCTGTTTGCCAACTACTCGCAGACGTTTATGCCGCAGTCGTCCATTGCGAGCTACATCGGCGACCTGCCGCCGGAAACGTCGAATGCTTACGAAGTGGGCGCAAAGTTCGACCTGTTCGACGGCATTACCGCCAACATCGCGCTGTTTGACATCCACAAGCGCAACGTGCTGTATAACGAAAGCGTGGGGGGTGAAACCATCGCCAAAACGGCGGGCCGCGTGCGCTCCCAGGGCGTGGAGGTGGATCTGGCCGGATCGCTGACCGAGAACACCAATATCATCGCCAGCTATGGCTATACCGACGCTAAGGTGCTGGAAGACCCGGACTATGCGGGCAAACCGCTGCCGAACGTGCCGCGCCATACCGGCTCCCTGTTCCTGACCTACGATATTCACAATGCGTTTGCCGGGAATACCCTGACGCTGGGCGGCGGCGGGCACGGCGTAAGCCGTCGTTCCGCAACCAACGGTGCGGATTACTATCTGCCGGGCTATTTCGTGGCGGATGCGTTTGCGGCGTATAAGATGAAGCTGCAGTATCCGGTGACGCTGCAGGTGAACGTGAAGAACCTGTTTGATAAGACTTACTACACCTCATCTATCGCCACCAACAATCTGGGTAACCAGATTGGCGACCCGCGCGAAGTGCAGCTGACGGTGAAGATGGAGTTTTGACGTAAAAAAGCCCGGTGGCGCTAACGCTTACCGGGCCTACGATCCATTCCCTCTCCCTGTGGGAGAGGGTTAGGGTGAGGGCATCAGGCCTCAATATCCGCCATATCGCCTTTCTCCTGTAGCCAGTTACGTCGGTCTTCCGAACGTTTCTTGGCAAGGAGCATATCCATCATGGCGTTGGTCTGCTGTTCGTCTTCGTCGCTGATCGTCAGCTGCACCAGGCGGCGCGTGTTCGGATCCAGCGTCGTTTCGCGCAGCTGCATCGGGTTCATCTCGCCCAGCCCTTTAAAGCGCTGCACGTTAGGCTTGCCCTTCTTACGCTTCAGCTGTTCCAGCACGCCCGCTTTCTCTTCTTCCGTCAGCGCGTAGTAAACCTCTTTGCCGAGGTCGATCCGGTACAGCGGCGGCAGCGCCACGTGGACGTGACCGTTTTTCACCAGCGTGCGGAAGTGCTTCACAAACAGTGCGCACAGCAGCGTGGCGATGTGCAGACCATCGGAGTCCGCATCCGCGAGGATACAGATCTTGCCGTAGCGCAGCTGGCTCAGATCGTCGCTGTCCGGATCGATGCCGATCGCCACCGAGATATCGTGGACTTCCTGCGAGGCCAGCACTTCATCAGACGAGACCTCCCAGGTGTTCAGGATCTTACCCTTGAGGGGCATGATCGCCTGATATTCACGATCGCGCGCCTGCTTGGCCGACCCGCCCGCCGAGTCCCCTTCCACAAGGAACAGTTCGGTACGGTTGAGATCCTGCGCGGTACAGTCCGCCAGCTTGCCCGGCAGTGCAGGGCCGCTGGTCAGCTTTTTACGCACCACTTTCTTGGCGGCGCGCAGACGACGCTGGGCGCTGGAAATGGCCATTTCCGCCAGCATTTCTGCCGCCTGCACGTTCTGGTTCAGCCACAGGGTAAACGCATCTTTCACCACGCCGGAAACGAACGCCGCGCACTGGCGTGACGACAGGCGCTCTTTGGTCTGACCGGCAAACTGCGGATCCTGCATCTTCACGGAGAGCACGTAGGCACAGCGATCCCAGATATCTTCCGCCGACAGCTTCACGCCGCGCGGCAGGATGTTACGGTATTCGCAGAACTCACGCATCGCATCCAGCAGGCCCTGACGCAGGCCGTTGACGTGCGTACCGCCCAGCATGGTTGGGATCAGGTTAACGTAGCTTTCGGTCAGCAGCTCGCCGCCTTCCGGTAGCCACAGCAGCGCCCAGTCCACCGCTTCGGTGTCGCCGGTGAAATTGCCGACGAACGGTTTTTCCGGCAGCGTCGGCAGGCCGTTTACCGCTTCGCACAGATAGTCATTAAGGCCATCTTCGTAGCGCCAGGTCTGCTCGGTGTTGTTGACGTTATCCTTAAAGGTAATTTCCACGCCCGGGCACAGCACCGCTTTGGCTTTCAGCAGGTGCGTCAGGCGGGAAACGGAAAAGCGCGGACTGTCGAAGAAGCTTTCGTCAGGCCAGAAGTGAACGCTGGTGCCGGTGTTGCGTTTGCCGCACGTGCCGACAATCTGCAGATCCTGCACCTTCTCGCCGTTCTCAAACGCGATGTTGTACACCTGACCGTCGCGACGGACGTTCACTTCCACGCGTTTTGACAGGGCGTTGACGACGGAAATCCCCACGCCGTGCAGGCCGCCGGAGAACTGGTAGTTTTTGTTGGAGAACTTGCCGCCCGCATGCAGACGACAGAGGATCAGCTCAACGGCCGGGACGCCCTCTTCCGGGTGGATATCCACCGGCATGCCGCGCCCGTCGTCAATGACTTCCAGCGACTGATCGGCGTGCAGGATGACGTCAACGCGTTTGGCATGGCCCGCCAGCGCTTCGTCCACACTGTTATCAATAACTTCCTGGCCCAGATGGTTTGGGCGCGTCGTATCGGTGTACATCCCCGGGCGGCGGCGAACCGGCTCAAGCCCGGTGAGGACCTCAATGGCATCAGCGTTATAGGTTTGCGTCATGATTTAAACTAGCAATTCGCATTGATTGTCAGTGGCTGTGCAGTCCAAGAAAATCGACAATCTGGGTGAAATGATTCTCAAAGCCCGTGAAAGCATGGTTTCCGCCCTCTTCTATTGTCTGGCGGCAGGAGGCGTAATACGCCACTGCCTGGCGGTAATCCAGCACTTCATCTCCCGTCTGCTGCAGCAGCCAGATGAGATCCGGCGCCTCGAGCGGGTCGACCTGCATAACTTTGAGATCGTAAATATGGCGTGACTCTAGCACATATTGCTGGCCCGTGTAGGGGTTCTCGTTTTCGCCAAGAAAGTCCCGCAGCAGCTCAAATGGCCGAACCGCCGGATTAACCACAACGGCGGGCAGCATAAAGCATTGCGAGAGCCAGGTGGCGTAATACCCGCCCAGGGATGAACCGACCACACCGAAGGTTTCGCCGCCGTGCGCAAGCACAATGGATTCCAGCATCTCCGCGGCTTCTGCCGGGTAAGGCGGCAGCTGAGGGATAATCATCTCAACGTCGGGGTGATGCTCGCTCAGCCACTGGCGAAACTGTGTCGCTTTTGCGGAGCGTGGCGAGCTGTTGAATCCGTGCAGATAAAGGAGCGTAGACATCAATAGCCTTCTGAAGCGGTATCCGGGCGGAATTTTGCACCGGTCAAACGGCAGACTTCCGTGGTCAGCGTGCCGTCGGCATGCAGTTCCAGCCAGCGCCAGCCTGGCGCGATGGTATCCAGCGTAAAGTTGGCGCAGTGCGGCTTAAACTGAACGCAGGTCGACGGCGTCGCCAGCATGCGGCGCCCGTTCCAGTCGAGATCCTGTTCCTGGTGAATATGCCCACACAGCAGATTTTTCACCCGCGGGAACTTCGCCAGCACGCGATCCAGCGCCGCGGAGTTGCGCAGACTGTGCTGATCGAGCCAGCTGCAGCCCGCCGGCAGAGGGTGATGATGAAGCAACAGCAGCGTATGACGTTCAGGTTCAGCAACCAGTTTGGTCTCAAGCCAGTCGAGCTGAAACTCGCTTAGTTCACCGTGCGGGACGCCAAACACCTGACTGTCCAGCAGCAGGATCTGCCACTGTTCACCCGCAAAAACACATTTCGCCGGAGAAATACCCGCATCCTGAAGAGAACTGTACATGGCAGGTTGGAAGTCATGGTTTCCCGGCAGCCAGACGCAAGGCACGCTAAAGCTCGCGATGCCTTCAGCAAAATGCTGGTAGGCCGCGGAAGATTGGTCCTGCGCCAGATCGCCCGTTGCGACAATCAGATCGCATGCACGGTTTTCAGCGTGAATGGCGCTCAGTACCGCCTGATAACTCTCCCAGGTATTCACCCCCAGCAGCGTTTCATGCTTTTCGGCAAAAAGGTGGGTATCGGTGATTTGTAATATCCTGACTGGCGCCCCACCAGCAACAGTCAGGTTCAACAGGCTTTCCAAATGGTGTCCTTAGGTAGGTTTATGACGCTAACAAACCGGAATCGCCATTGCTCCATGTGCTAAACAATATCTTAGCCAGTCGGCTAAAAACTGGTTAATTTGATGCTTTTCGTCGCGTTGATGCAACTTTTTATTCGGGTAATCATACCGCGCCTTGAAGCGAAAGATCTGCTGGCTTGAACACACTTCAGCGACCATCGCGTCGTGATAGAGACGTACCGTCATCGACGGCAGGCTCCAGTAGCTAATGCTGGGTGCCGTTTGCTCAATCTCCACCAGCGTAGTGTAGCGCGTTGATTCTGTTATCGTTAATCGATACTGCGCGTTGCTCACCTGATAGCTTACCGTTTCGCCGGGTGCGTCGTTTTTCGGCAGCAGGCGGCGCAATTGTGCGAAATTGGTTTCGCACAGGCGCATCATTTCTGGGAAGTCAGGCGTATAGCGCTTCATTTTTTCCACTCGTTTCGTAATGTCTGATAATGCAGCTGTAGCCATTGCAGGGCGATGACAGATGCTGCGTTGTCGATTTTCCCCTCTTCTACCCACTGATAAGCCTGCTCCCGGCTTACCACATGAACCCGAATATCTTCGTTTTCATCAGCCAGACCGTGAATGCCTTCTGCGGTCGTGGCGTCCACTTCGCCCACCATTATGGATAAGCGTTCGCTGGTGCCTCCCGGGCTTGCCAGATAGCTCAGCACCGGTTTGGTACGGCCGACCACCAGCCCCGCCTCTTCCAGCGCCTCGCGCCGGGCGACGTCCTCGACCGACTCGCCTTCTTCGATCATCCCGGCCACCATCTCCAGCAGCCACGGGCTCTCGCTGACGTCATAAGCGGCGATGCGGATCTGCTCCACCAGCACAACTTCGTCACGCACTGGGTCAAAGGGTAGCAAGACTGCCGCATGCCCGCGCTCAAAAATTTCGCGTCTGATTTCGCCGCTCATTTCCCCGTTAAACAGGCGATGCCTGAAACGGTAAAGATCCATTGAAAAAAAACCGCTATAAAGCGTTTCTCGTGCAATAATTTCTACATCGTTTTTGGCGAAAGTCACGGGCAACTTATCTGGTTTTTGCATGAGTCGAGTCCTGGTAGCAATGGTGATGAAATTGTGAATTTCAAGGCTGTTTGGCTGCCGTTTGTAAGGCTATATGGTAGATTGGTGCAAATTACCGCCAGATGGCACGTAACGCCAACCTTTTGGTATGGAAGATTCTGTTAGAATCGGCAATTATTTTTTAATTAGATCAGCGCTAATACTGCTTCACAACAAGGAATGCAAATGAAGAAATTGCTCCCCATCCTTATCGGCCTGAGCCTGACGGGCTTCAGTGCAATGAGCCAGGCGGAAAACCTGTTACAGGTCTACCAGCAGGCACGTCTGGGCAACCCTGATTTACGTAAATCAGCGGCCGATCGTGATGCTGCGTTTGAAAAGATTAACGAAGCGCGTAGCCCCTTGCTGCCACAGTTAGGGTTAGGTGCAGATTATACCTACAGCAACGGTTTCCGCGACGCTAACGGCGTAAACTCCAATGCTACCAGCGCCTCACTGCAATTGACACAGACGCTGTTTGATATGTCCAAATGGCGTGCCCTGACCCTGCAGGAAAAGAGCGCAGGCATCCAGGATGTGACCTATCAGACCGACCAGCAGACGCTGATCCTGAACACGGCCACGGCGTACTTCAACGTGCTGAGCGCGATTGACGCACTCTCCTACACCGAAGCGCAGAAACAGGCGATTTACCGCCAGTTAGATCAAACTACCCAGCGCTTCAATGTGGGTCTGGTGGCGATCACCGACGTGCAGAACGCCCGTTCACAGTACGACACCGTGCTGGCCAACGAAGTGACCGCGCGTAACAACCTCGATAACGCGCTGGAATCCCTGCGTCAGGTCACCGGGAATTATTATCCTGAGCTGGCGTCTCTGAACGTCGACAGCTTTAAAACGGATAAACCACAGGCCGTTAACGCCCTGCTGAAAGAGGCGGAAAACCGCAACCTGACGTTGCTGCAGGCGCGTCTGAGCCAGGACCTGGCCCGCGAGCAAATTCGTCAGGCGCAGGACGGTCATCTGCCAACCCTGAGCCTGAGCGCCTCTACCGGCATCTCTGACACCACCTACAGTGGCTCTAAAACGAATGGTGCCAATTCGCAGGGTTATAATGACAGCAATATGGGCCAGAACAAGGTGGGTCTGAGCTTCTCCCTGCCGCTGTACCAGGGCGGTCAGGTCAACTCCCAGGTGAAACAGGCGCAGTACAACTTTGTTGGCGCGAGCGAGCAGCTGGAAAGCGCCCACCGTAACGTGGTGCAGACCGTGCGTTCCTCCTTCAACAACGTGAACGCCTCGATCAGCAGCATCAACGCCTATAAACAGGCCGTTGTGTCTGCACAGAGCTCCCTGGACGCGATGGAAGCGGGTTACTCGGTCGGTACACGTACTATCGTTGACGTGCTCGACGCGACCACTACGCTGTACAACGCGAAGCAGCAGCTCTCCAGCGCGCGTTATCAGTACCTGATTAACCAGCTGAACATTAAGCAGGCTCTGGGTACGCTGAACGAGCAAGACCTGCAGATGCTGAACAGCGCACTGGGCAAACCGGTCTCCACCTCTCCGGAGAGCGTTGCACCTGAGAATCCTGACCAGGTTGCCGCGGTTGATAACTTCAACGCTAACAGCAACACCCCTGCTGCACAGCCCGCTGCCGCACGCACCACAGCGCCTGCCAGCAAGGGCAATAATCCGTTCCGTAACTAAGAGTGCCATCAGGCCTGCTGCGGCCTGATGCCCTCACCCCGCCCCTCTCCCACAGGGAGAGGGCGCATCTGAATCACATCCGAACGTAAGCCAACGTAAAGATCCCCCTGATTCCGCCCCTCTTCGCTTCATTTTCAACCACTCATCCTCTATCCTGAGCGTTATTACCACTGGGTCCTGGAAGACAAAGATGAAACGGACAAAATCTATAAATCACGCTTCGTTCCGCAAGAGCTGGAACGCGCGTCACCTCACCCCTGTTGCGCTGGCGGTCACGGCTGTCTTTATGCTGGCAGGCTGTGAGAAAAATGACGAAACGGTTTCGCTGTATCAAAACGCAGACGACTGCTCTGCCGCAACCGGCAAAGCCGCCGAGTGTAAAACGGCTTATACGAGCGCGCTGAAAGAAGCAGAACGTACCGCGCCGAAATATGCCTCACGCGAAGACTGCGTGGCGGAATTCGGTGAAGGTCAGTGCCAGCAGGCACCGGCCCAGGCCAGCACCGCACCTGAAAATCAGGCGCAGGCGCAGTCCAGCGGCAGCTTCTGGATGCCGCTGATGGCAGGCTACATGATGGGTCGCCTGATGGGCGGCGGTGCAGGCTACCAGCAGCAGCCGCTGTTTAGCTCGAAAAACCCGGCCAGCCCGGCTTACGGTCAATATACCGATGCCAGCGGTAAAGGCTACGGCG
This sequence comes from Enterobacter sp. NFIX59, assembly GCF_900113755.1. Lineage (NCBI taxonomy): Bacteria > Pseudomonadati > Pseudomonadota > Gammaproteobacteria > Enterobacterales > Enterobacteriaceae > Enterobacter > Enterobacter sp. NFIX59. The sequence goes on from NZ_FOQN01000002.1 coordinate 435,452, forward strand.
CAGCGACGCCTGGCCGCACCGTGACGGTACCGAAAACGGCAATGGCGCCGAAGCCTGCGACGACCAGCACCATCACCCGCGGCGGGTTTGGTGAATCGGTGGCGAAGCAGACCAGCATGCAGCGCAGCGCGACAGGCACCTCCTCTACTCGCTCAATGGGCGGCTGATCATGGAACGAGTCAGTATCACCGAGCGCCCGGACTGGCGTGAAAAAGCCACCGAGTACGGTTTTAACTTCCATACCATGTACGGCGAGCCGTACTGGTGTGAAGACGCTTACTACAAGCTCACGCTGGCCCAGGTTGAGAAGCTGGAAGAGGTGACGGCCGAGCTGCATCAGATGTGCCTGAAGGTCGTGGAAAAGGTCATCGACAGCGACGAGCTGATGGCAAAGTTCCGCATTCCGAAGCACACCTGGAGCTTTGTCCGCCAGTCGTGGAAAACAAATCAGCCTTCGCTTTACTCTCGCCTGGATCTGGCGTGGGACGGCAAAGGTGAACCGAAGCTGCTGGAAAACAACGCCGATACCCCAACGTCCCTGTACGAAGCGGCGTTCTTCCAGTGGATCTGGCTGGAAGACCAGGCCAATGCCGGAAACCTGCCGGAAGGCAGCGACCAGTTCAACAGCCTGCAGGAGAAGCTGATCGAGCGCTTCGCCGAGCTGCGCGAGCAGTTTGGCTTCAACCTGCTGCATCTTGCCTGTTGCCGCGACACGGAAGAAGACCGTGGCACGGTTCAGTATCTGCAGGACTGCGCTGCCGAAGCGGAGGTGGCGACCGAGTTCCTCTATATCGAGGATATCGGCCTGGGTGAAAAAGGTCAGTTTACGGATACGCAGGATCAGGTGATCAGCAACCTGTTCAAGCTCTACCCGTGGGAGTATATGCTGCGCGAGATGTTCTCCACCAAGCTGGAAGACGCGGGCGTGCGCTGGCTGGAACCGGCCTGGAAGAGCATTATCTCTAACAAAGCCCTGCTGCCGATGCTCTGGGAGATGTTCCCGAATCACCCGAACCTGCTGCCGGCGTATTTTGCGGAAGATGATTACCCGCAGATGGAGAAATACGTCGTTAAGCCGATCTTCTCCCGCGAAGGCGCGAACGTGTCGATTATCGAAAACGGTAAGACGCTGGAAGCGGTTGAAGGGCCGTACGGCGAAGAAGGGATGATCGTCCAGGAGTTCTATCAACTGCCGAAATTTGGCGACAGCTATACGCTGATTGGCAGCTGGCTCATCAACGATCTGCCAGCCGGAATTGGCATTCGCGAAGATCGCGCGCTGATCACGCAGGATCTGTCGCGGTTCTATCCGCATATTTTTGTGGAGTAAGACTGCGGCCTGATGCCCTCACCCCAGCCCTCTCCCACAGGGAGAGGGTGCACACACTAAAAACGGCAACCTGAAGTTGCCGTTTTGCTTTTATTACCCCACCTGCACCGACAGCATACTCAGACTCCCCATCTCAATACCGTCAACCGGGATCGTAACCGGCTCCTGACCATCCCACGCGCCAAGCACGTACAGCAGCGGCAGGAAGTGTTCCGGCGTCGGGTTAGAGAGCGAACCGCCCTCATGATCCAGATAGTTCACCAGCGGATGCTCCTCAGCCGAACCCTGCCAGGTCAGGTTCGCTTTAACGTAGTCGTTAAAAGCGGTCGCCCATGGATATGGCGTGTTTTCACCGTGCCAGCGCGCCGTACGAAGGTTGTGCACCACGTTGCCGCTTGCCACCAGCATGATGCCTTCATCACGAAGCGTTGCCAGCTTGCGGCCCATCTCCAGATGCCAGGCGGCCGGTTTGGTGCTGTCGATGCTCAGCTGCACCATCGGGATATCCGCATCAGGATACATTTTAATCAGCACGCCCCACGAGCCGTGGTCAAAACCCCAGGCTTCTTTATCCAGCGTTACAGGGACAGGCGCCAGCAGATCCACCAGCCTTTGTGCCAGCTCAGGCGAGCCGGGGGCTGGATAGTGCGTGTCATACAGCGCCTGCGGGAAGCCGCCAAAATCATGAATGGTCTTTGGCGCTTCCATGGCGGTCACGCCCGTTCCACGGGTGAACCAGTGCGCGGATACCACCACAATCGCTTTTGGACGCGGCAACGTCTCGCCCAGGCTACGCCATGCGCGGGTATAGACGTTGTCTTCCAGAACGTTCATAGGGCTGCCGTGACCTAAAAACAGGGCTGGCATACGGGAAGAAGTCATGGTGATATCCTTACAGAAGGTGTCAATTTAATGGTGCTACATTACGCGCAATCCGGCAAAGATGAACGCAGATAAGCGTGAAGATCATCATCAGGAAATTTGAATGTAAGGAATATGTAAAGCCGGGGTTCGCCCCTCGCTTTGCCAGAAATGAATCATTTATATTAATGAGAATCATTATCACAAGGAGTTATGCATGTCAGTCCCCTTGATCCTGACCATACTCGCGGGCGCTGCGACCTTTATCGGTGCGATCCTCGGCGTACTTGGTCAAAAGCCCTCTAACCGCGTACTGGCCTTCTCGCTGGGCTTTGCTGCCGGGATCATGCTGCTCATCTCCCTGATGGAGATGCTGCCTGCCGCGCTGGGCACAGAAGGCATGTCTCCGCTGCTGGGCTACGGCATGTTTGTCTTTGGCCTGCTGGGATACTTTGCCCTCGACCGTATGCTACCGCACGCGCATCCGCAGGATTTAATGCAGAAAAACGTGACGCCTATGCCGCGCAATATCAAGCGTACAGCCGTGCTATTAACGCTTGGTATCAGTCTGCATAATTTCCCGGAAGGGGTCGCCACCTACGTGACGGCCAGCAGCAATCTGGAAATGGGCTTTGGCATTGCGCTGGCGGTCGCCTTACACAATATTCCTGAAGGACTGGCCGTCGCCGGACCGGTATATGCCGCCACGGGCTCGAAACGCACCGCGGTGTTCTGGGCAGGTATTTCCGGAATGGCCGAAATCCTTGGCGGCGTGCTGGCCTGGCTGATCCTTGGTAGCCTGGTCTCTCCGGTAGTGATGGCGGCGATTATGGCAGCGGTAGCCGGGATCATGGTTGCACTTTCGGTGGATGAACTGATGCCGCTGGCGAAGGAGATAGATCCTAACAACAACCCCAGCTATGGCGTGCTGTGCGGAATGTCGGTGATGGGATTAAGCCTGGTTCTGCTGCAGACCGCAGGAATCGGGTAAAAAAACGCCGGGATATCCCGGCGTTTTTATTATCAGCTGGCTTTGCGCTCGTGCGCCTGGCGATACTCCACCAGATCTTCAATCGTGACCACCGGCATGTTGTGCAGACGCGCAAAGGTGATGCACTCCGGCGCGCGCGCCATAGTGCCGTCATCGTTGGTCAGTTCACACAGCACACCCGCAGGTTTGAAGCCCGCCAGCGTCACCAGGTCGATGGTCGCTTCGGTGTGACCGCCGCGGGTCAGGACGCCGCCCGCCTGCGCGCGCAGTGGGAAGACGTGGCCTGGACGATGCAGATCGGATGGCTTCGCACCGTCAGCAATCGCGGCACGTACGGTGGTCAGACGGTCAGCCGCAGACACACCGGTGGTCACGCCATGCGCCGCTTCAATAGTCACGGTAAAACCGGTACCAAAGGCGCTGGTGTTGTTTTCGACCATCATCGGCAGCTCGAGCTGCTTACGACGATCTTCGGTAATACACAGGCATACGATGCCGCTGCCGTGACGGATGGTCAGCGCCATCTGTTCAACGGTCATGTTTTCGGCGGCGAAAATCATGTCGCCTTCGTTTTCACGGTTTTCATCGTCAAGCACCATCACACCGCGGCCTTCGCGCAGTGCATCCAGTGCATGTTCAACACGTTGAGTTGAAGTGCCAAAAGAGGAAAGTAGCGTCTGATTCATGGTAAAAAAACCTCATTAACATTATGGTTACCAGAATCAGGGCAGTCTTAGGAGCGCCGTATAAGCGGCAAAAAGATAACGTGAGCGGGCCCATGCCCGACTGGATCGTTACTCTCTCCCATCCGGACTCTAACCGTCGGCCCCGGAATTACACCGGATCTGCTGACCTTTGAGTTTTCACCCAAAGCGCTCGCGGGCTTTCAGCGTCACGCTGATTTACCGCCGGTGGGGAATTTCGCCCCGCCCTGAGAATAAGCGAGATAACTATAACGCTATTGATTATCCTGGGCAATGCATAAGCATCAAACAATTTTGTTTACCCCGGGCATGACGCGCTACAATGGACACTAACACCTTTCCATCAAGGGAAACGACAATGATTGACCCGAAGAAAATTGAGCAGATCGCGCGTCAGGTTCATGAATCCATGCCAAAAGGCATTCGTGAATTTGGTGATGACGTTGAGAAGAAAATCCGCCAGACGCTGCAGGCGCAGTTGGTTCGCCTTGATTTAGTCAGCCGCGAAGAGTTTGACGTGCAGACCCAGGTTCTGCTGCGCACCCGCGAGAAGCTGGCGCTGCTGGAACAGCGTCTGACCGAGCTGGAAAACCGCAATGCGCCGGAAGAAGTGAAGCCAGCACCGGCCATTCCACCGGTGGATGACCAGGAGTAAGTGCGGCCTGATGCCCTCACCCCAGCTCTCTCCCACAGGGAGAGGGTGAAAAAATAAACGGGCCAGCTGGCCCGTTTTTCTTACTGACTGTCTTTCTGGATCTTCTTGATGATGTTGGTGGTGGAACACCCGTCCTCAAAGTTGAGCACCATCACTTCACCGCCATTGGCCCAGACCTCTTCGCTGCCCGCGATTTGCTCCGGCTTGTAATCCCCGCCTTTTACCAGCAGATCCGGCAGAATACCGGCAATCAGACGCTGCGGTGTGTCTTCTTCAAACGACACCACCCAGTCCACGGCTTCCAGCGCGCCGAGCACGATCATCCGCTGCTCAAGCGGGTTCACCGGACGCGTTTCACCCTTCAGGCGTTTCGTCGACGCATCGCTGTTGACCGCCACAATCAGGCGATCGCCCAGCTTGCGCGCATTCGCCAGATAGGAGACGTGGCCCGCGTGCAGGATGTCAAACACACCGTTGGTCATCACCACTTTCTCACCGCGCTTGCGCGCGGCGGCGACGGCCACTTTAAGCTCGTCTTCGGTCATGACGCCAAAACCGGTGTCCGCACGGCCGCGCACCGCGTTTTCCAGCTCGATTGGGGAAACGGTTGAGGTACCGAGTTTACCGACGACCACACCCGCCGCGGCGTTAGCGAAGTAGCACGCCTCTTCCAGGGAGTTTCCTGCGGCCAGAGTCGCCGCCAGCACGCCGATCACCGTATCACCGGCACCGGTCACGTCGTACACTTCCTGCGCCTGGGTTGGCATATGCAGCGGCGCCTTGCCCGGCTGCAGCAGCGTCATCCCCTGCTCGGAGCGGGTCACCAGCAGCGCGGACAGCTCAAAGTCAGCAATGATCTTCATGCCGCGCTCAACCAGTTCTTCCTCAGTTTTGCACTTGCCCGCCACCGCCTCAAACTCGGAGAGGTTTGGCGTCAGCAGCGTCGCGCCGCGATAGCGCTCAAAGTCGGTGCCTTTCGGGTCGATCAGCACCGGCACGCTGGCTTTACGCGCCAGCTGGATCATCGTCTGCACGCTCGCCAGCGCGCCTTTCGCGTAGTCGGACAGCACCAGCGCGCCGATATTGCCCAGCGCCTGGTTAATGCGCTCGTGCAGCGGCTCGGGATCAACGCCTTCGAACCCTTCTTCAAAGTCGAGGCGGATCAGCTGCTGGTTGCGAGACAGCACGCGCAGCTTGGTGATGGTCGGGTGAGTCGGAACAGAAACGAAGTCGCACTTCACGTTCACGTCCGCCAGCGACTTACTCAGCGCGCGCGCCGCATCGTCGATGCCGGTCAAGCCCACCAGACGCGAGTGCGCGCCCAGAGAGGCAATGTTCATCGCCACGTTTGCCGCGCCGCCGGGACGCTCTTCAATGGTGTCGACCTTTACCACCGGTACCGGTGCTTCCGGAGAGATGCGGCTGGTCGGTCCATACCAGTAGCGATCCAGCATCACATCCCCAACAACCATTACCCCAGCACGTTCAAACTCTGGCAGTGTTACTTTCATTCCTGACTCCAGAAAGATTCACAATTTGCGCGCGATAATATCACACTTGATTTGTTACGCACGGTTCCACCAGCCACTTCTGCCAGCTGGCCGTTACCTGAGCACGTTCATGAGCAAAACAGTCCAGCGCCACATGCCCCGGTTCCTCCTGCAGCGCCAGGTGATGAAGCTCATCGCGCAGCGTGGTGTAGGCGCGGGTTAAGGCCTGCGCCTCCTGTTCGTCCATGATGTCGTTTTGCGCCAGCAGTTCCAGAATGCGCACGTTATCAGACCAGCGGGTCAGCTTCGGCTTGTCGTGGGCGTGGAGCAGCACCAGATACTGGGTAATGAACTCAATATCGGTGATCCCGCCCTCGTCGGCTTTGATATCAAAACGATCGCGGTGTTTATTGCCGAGATGCGCGCGCATTTTCTCGCGCATCTCGCGCACTTCGGTCTGCAGCGTACTGCCCTCGCGCGGGGTGGTCATGACGTCCTTACGAATGGCATCGAACTGCGTTTTGAGCTGCGGATCGCCATACACCACGCGGGCGCGCACCAGTGCCTGATGCTCCCACGTCCAGGCTTCATTCTTCTGGTAATCGGCGAAGGATTCCGTTGAGGTCACCAGCATGCCCGCCGCGCCGGACGGACGCAGGCGCGCATCGACTTCATACAAAATGCCCGACGAGGTGCGGGTGCTGAACAGGTGCATGATGCGCTGCGCCAGGCGCAGGTAGAACTGACGCCCGTCAATCTCGCGCTCGCCGTCGGTCATCACGTCAACCGGGCAGTCGTGCAGGAAGATTAAATCCAGATCGGAGCTGTATCCCAGCTCCCAGCCGCCAAGCTTGCCGTAACCGACCACGGCAAACCCTCGCCCCTCACGGTCAGCAAGGTGCTTCGGCTGGCCGTAGCGGGCCACCATCTGCACCCACGCCTGCTGCACTACCGCGTCGATGATCGCCTCCGCGAGCCAGGTTAAGTGATCGCTCACTTTCATCACCGGCAGCGTTCCGGCGATATCCGCAGCCGCCACGCGCAGCATCTGCGCCTGCTTAAACTGCCGCAGCGCCTCCAGCTGCTGCTCTTCGTCTTCTTCCGGCACGCGCAGCAGATACTGACGCAGCTCGTCCCGGTAGGCATCCGTCGCCGTGGGTTGATACAGGGTGTTCGGGTCGAGCAGTTCATCCAGCAGCAGCGGATAGCGCGCCAGCTTGTTGGCCACCATCGGCGAGGCGGCGCAGAGCGTAATCAGATGCTTCAGCGCCCCCGGAAACTCGCTCAAAAGTTCAAGGTACGTGGTGCGCGTGATGATCCCGCTCAGCAGCGGCATCATGCGCGACAGCGGCACCGGCGCATCCGCCCGCGAGCAGACCTCGCTCAGCAGGTGCGGCATCAGGTGATCCAGCACCTGACGGCCGCGCGGGCCGATGGCGCGTTTGTTCAGCTCAAGACGGAAATCGGCGATCAGCGCCACCACGCGATGGCGCGCGTCGTCGGTTAAGTGCGTCAGCACCGGCGTGGTGTCATCTTCCTGGAGCGCATCCTGCCACAGCTCGCGCCAGTGCTCGGAAAGCGCATCGTCCTGCGATTCGCTTTCGTCATCACCGATCAGTTCGTTAAAGATGCGGCGCACGCCTGCCATATGGGCATCGAGCCGTTCGGTCAGCGTTGACCAGTCGTCCACGCGCATCCCCCAGGCCAGACGCGCCCGATTAAGGTCATCCCCCGGCAGGGTCTGAGTCTGTTCGTCGTTGATACTTTGCAGCAGGTTTTCCAGACGACGCAGGAACAGATAGGCCTCGCGCAAGGTTTGCGCGTCGCCGTCCGGCAGCAGGTGCAGCTGCTCGATGGCGCTCAGCGTCGGCAGCAGTGAACGGGACTGTAACGACGGCTCACGCCCGCCGCGAATCAGCTGGAAGACCTGGACGATAAATTCGATTTCGCGAATGCCGCCCGCGCCAAGCTTGATGTTGTCCTTCAGCCCACGACGGCGAACCTCACGGGCGATCATCCCTTTCATATTGCGCAGGGACTGGATGACGCTGAAGTCGATATAGCGACGGAACACGAACGGGCGCAGCATGGCGCGCAGCTCGTTGGCGTAGGCGTCGTCGCTGTCGCCCATGATCCGCGCTTTAACCATCGCATAACGCTCCCAGTCGCGCCCCTGCTCCTGGTAATAATCTTCCAGCGCGGCAAAGCTCAGCACCAGCGGGCCGCTGTCGCCAAACGGACGCAGGCGCATGTCCACACGGTAAACAAAACCGTCCTGCGTGGGCTGATCCAGCGCCTTAATCAGACGCTGACCGAGACGGGTAAAGAACTGGGCGTTGTCCAGCTCGCGACGGCCGCCGCGCGTGGAGCCGTTCTCAGGCCAGGCAAAAATCAGGTCGATATCGGAGGAGAAGTTCAGCTCGCAGCCGCCCAGCTTGCCCATCCCCAGAATCAACAGCGGCTGAGGAACCCCTTCCTCGCTGCACGGCGTGCCCCACTCTTTACAGCAGGCGGCGTAGAGCCAGTCGCGCGCGGCGACAATCAGCGTTTGCGCCAGCTCGCTTAGCTGCTGCAGCGTACTCTCTTCGCTCACCAGCTCCAGCGCCTGAGCCCAGGCAATGCGCACCATCACCCGACGGCGGAACTGACGCAGGACGCGCATCAGCGTCGTCTCATCCGCTACGTCTTCGAGTGCGGCATGCAGCCAGCCGGCATAGTGCCGCCACTCGTCCGCCTGCGGCGGTGCGTTCTCAAGCTCAGCCAGCCAGTCCGGGAAGACGGTGATGCTTTCCTGCACAAAATCACTGAAGGCGAGCACGCTTTTCGCCTGCTCGCTTAAGGATGACGCCGGTAATGATTCAGGCAGACGTTCGCACACGGTCTGCCACTGCTGCTGTAACGGTGAAGAAAGCGGCATTTTAGGGGTTCCTTGCCAGAGTTAACGTTTTCCGCTGTGCAGCCAGAACGGCTCCTGCGAAATGGCCTCGTTACGGAAATGCTCGATCTCAATATGCTGGCGGGTTTCGATGGCATGCTTCAGCCCCTGCCAGTTTTCCAGCCACGCCTGCGCCAGTGGCCCGTCGTAGGCACCGGAAAGGAGCAGCATGCTGTCGATGTTGCGCGACAGACGGGGAAGCTGATCGCCATACTTATCGCCGAGCGGATAGGCAAAGGTGCTCTTCAGTTCAGCGGCATGACGGGAAAGATGAATATCCGCGAAACGCTTAAAGTTTTCCGCGATTTTGGCCTCTGCTTTCGCATCCAGGAAGGCGCGCCAGCCGCGCGTCACCAGAAACTCGGTCAGCGCCAGTTTTGCCGTGGCGGTTTGCGGGCTGTAGATCGCCGTTTGCGCCGAGACATCGGAGAGCATCAGCGTTTCGGTCTGCGTCAGCAGGTCACGTAAGTGAGCGCTCGCTTTGCGAGGAACAATACCGCCGAACAGCGCAAGGGTATGGCGCACCAGAGCAATCGCCGCCAGCACGTGGGATTTGGCGTTTTTCACATTCCGCACCCACAGCTCTTCATGGTATTGCCACTGAGAAAGCGCCAGCTCCAGCGCGGCTTCCAGACCCTGTTCAACGCTGGCTTTCGGCGCAACGTGCAAAATGGTCGTCTCTTTCAGCACGCGCGGCGCATTTCCGGCGGCCAGATGGTAACCTCGCGCGGCTTTACTCAGGCTTCCCTGACGTAATCCGGACTGGTTTACCAGCCTGCGCGCCAGCTTCAGCACGTCATTGGCGTCCCCTTCCAGCAGCTCAAGCTCCAGTTCGCAAATCGGTTCCTGGAACTCACCCGCCTTCACGTCCCCCAGATCGAGGGCAATTTCGATGCGGCTTTTACCTTCCGTCACCAGCCATTTTTCGCGCCAGAAATCGGTGCTGAACAGCGGCTGCACCTGTTCCGCCAGCGTGGAAGGCAGCTCGCCTTCCGGCCAGACCTCCGCCGGAAAACGTTCCAGCTCAAGTTCTGGCTTGCTGATGTCGATATTGTATTCCGGGCGCTGATGTAAACCGCCGACCACGCGGCCGGCAATTTTCATCGTCATCTCGTAGCGCCCGCCCGCGCCGCGGATACGCAGCCCCATATCGTGGCGGCGCAGCCAGTTGTCTGGCGTTTCGTAATAGATATTAAGCAGCTGTACCGGTGCATGGTGTTCGCCGGAAAGCGTATGCAGATGCTGGCGGAGTGCGTCAACGCTGTCTTTTTCGACGATAAACTTTAATTCGATTTCTTGTGCCATAGCCTTGTACTTTTGCGTGCGTCACAGACGCGTCAATGAGGGCGAACTTCCTCGCCATTTGTTTGTCAGTACATAGTATTTTGCGCCAAATTGCCATGCAATGAGCAATTTGTCGGGCGTAAATGTGTAGAGTCGTGACACAGATGATTCTGATTGCTGACGAATGCTTTGCGTAGAGACACTGTTGCCACTACTATCGTTCCACTATTTATGAAAATAACGACTAATGATGCTTAAATTACGCCTGATTGGACTTACTTTACTCGCTTTTAGCGCCGCAACCGCCGTGCACGCTGAAGAAAAGCGTTACGTTTCTGACGAACTGAACACCTGGGTACGCAGTGGCCCCGGAGATAATTATCGCCTCGTGGGCACGGTAAATGCCGGCGAGGAAGTCACCCTGTTACAAACCAATGCGGACACCAACTACGGTCAGGTTCGCGACAGTACCGGTCGTACTTCCTGGATCCCGCTGAAAGAGTTGAGCACCGTGCCAAGCCTGCGCACGCGCGTGCCGGATCTGGAAAACCAGGTGAAGACCCTGACCGACAAGCTGAACAACATCGACGGCACCTGGAACCAGCGCACCGCTGAAATGCAGCAGAAAGTGGCGCAAAGCGACGGTGTGATTAACGGCCTGAAAGAAGAGAACCAGAAACTGAAAAACGAGCTGATTGTCGCGCAGAAGAAAGTGAATGCCGCCAACCTGCAGCTCGACGACAAACAGCGCACCATTATCATGCAGTGGTTTATGTATGGCGGTGGCGTGCTGGGCGTGGGTCTGGTACTGGGTCTGGTCCTGCCGCATCTGATCCCAAGCCGTAAGCGTAAAGACCGCTGGATGAACTAATTCGTCTTCTCTGCCAGACTTACGTATCATTCTGGAAAAGAGAAAACGGGAGAGTTGGGCGTGAAGAGTTATCTGGTCGGTGGTGCGGTACGTGATGCGTTGTTAGGTCTGCCGGTCAAAGATAAAGACTGGGTGGTGGTTGGCGCCACCCCTGAAGAGATGCTCGACGCGGGCTACCAGCAGGTAGGCCGCGATTTTCCCGTGTTCCTGCACCCGAAAAGCCGTGAAGAGTATGCCCTGGCGCGTACCGAGCGGAAATCGGGCTCGGGCTATACGGGCTTCACCTGCTATGCCGCGCCGGACGTGACGCTGGAGCAAGATCTCCTGCGCCGCGATCTCACCATCAACGCGCTGGCGCAGGACGAGCACGGGCAGATCGTTGACGCCTATGGCGGTCAGGACGATCTGCGCAACCGTCTTTTACGTCACGTCTCCCCGGCGTTTTCTGAAGATCCGCTCCGCGTGCTGCGCGTGGCGCGCTTTGCCGCGCGTTACGCCCATCTCAGTTTCCGTATTGCCGATGAGACAATGGCGCTGATGACCGCCATGACCGAGGCGGGCGAGCTGGAACACCTGACGCCAGAGCGCGTCTGGAAAGAGACGGAAAATGCGCTCACCACGCGTAACCCGCAGGTCTTTTTCCAGGTCCTGCGCGACTGCGGCGCGCTGAAGGTGCTGTTCCCGGAAATAGACGCGCTGTTTGGCGTACCTGCCCCGGCAAAATGGCACCCGGAAATTGATACCGGCGTACACACACTGATGACCCTGAGCATGGCGGCCATGCTCAGCCCTGACGTGGACGTGCGCTTTTCCACCCTGTGTCACGATCTCGGCAAAGGCTTAACGCCAAAAGAATTCTGGCCTCGCCACCACGGGCACGGTCCGGCAGGGGTGAAGCTGGTCGAGGGGCTGTGCCAGCGTCTGCGCGTGCCGAACGAGATCCGCGATCTGGCGAAACTGGTTGCCGAATTCCACGATCTGATCCACACCTTCCCGATCCTGAAACCGGCCACCATCGTTAAGCTTTTCGATAACATCGACGCCTGGCGCAAACCCCAGCGCGTGGAGCAAATCGCGCTGACCAGCGAAGCTGACGTGCGCGGGCGTACCGGGTTTGAAGCGTGCGACTACCCGCAGGGACGTTTACTGCGTAAAGCCTGGGAGGTGGCGAAAGCGGTGCCGACGAAGGACGTTGTCGAGGCGGGATTCAAAGGACCGGAAATTCGCGAAGAACTCACGAAACGGCGAATTCAGGCGGTGTCTGACTGGAAAGAAAAGCATTGCCCTCAGCCAAAAGACTGAGGGCCATCGGTCAGAAGAAGACCACGTACACCGCAGCCGCGACGATAAAGCGATAGATCGCGAACGGAATAAACGAGATACGCTTAATCAACTGCAGGAAGGTTTTGATGGCAATCAGCGCCACGATAAACGCGGTGATGAAGCCAACGGCGAACATCGGAATGTCGCCAGCCGTCAGGAAGTGATAGCTCTTATAGACGTCGAGTACAGTAGCGCCCATCATCATCGGCACTGCCAGCAGGAACGAGAACTCTGACGCGGCGTAACGGCTTACGCCCATCAGCATCCCGCCGGAGATGGTAGCGCCTGAACGTGAGAAGCCCGGCCACAGCGCCAGACACTGGAAGCAGCCAATGATAAACGCCTGACGATACGTCATATCGTCCAGCCCTTCCGCGCGCGGCGTTTTTGGCTTCAGCACTTCCGCGGCGATCAGCAGGAAGCCTCCCACCACCAGCGCGTACATCACGTTAATCGGGTTAAACAGAGATTTGATGGCGTCGTGGAAAACCAGGCCCAGCGCCACCGCCGGGACCATCCCGAGCAGAATATGGATCAGCGACAGGCGACCTTTACTCATCCCTTCGTGCTGCGGCGGACGGCCAAAATGGATACCAATCAGACCAAACAGACGGCGCCAGAACATCACGACCACCGCCAGAATCGAACCCAGTTGGATCACCACTTCAAACGTTTTTGCGGTATCCCCTTCAAAGCCCAGCAGATGGCCAACGATAATCATATGGCCCGTACTGGACACCGGCAAAAACTCCGTCAATCCTTCGACCACACCCAGTATTGCCGCCACCAGCAGCGAGTGCATATCGCTCATCTATAAACCCCTAAAAAGATATAAAAAAACGGTGTCCCACACGGACAACCGATAAGATACAGTCCTGAGACCGGTATAACCTAAATTGGTTTAGCAATTATGACGTTAATTCTTGCCTTTCAGATTTGTGCCACGCTCAATGATGACGCCAACGTTGGCGGCGCGCGCCACCGCGCCCGGTTTGCTCAGCTTGATGCGCACCCACGGTGAGTTGAATTTTTTCAGCAGCAATTCTGCGACTTCTTCAGCCACCCGTTCGACCAGCGCAAAACGTTGCCCTTCCACATGGTTGATGACCGTTTCACTGATGTCGGCATAGCTCAGACAGTCGTTCACGTCATCGCTTTTTGCCGATTTGCGGTTATCCCAGCCCATTTCGATATCGAACACCAGTTTCTGCTCGATGGTCTGTTCCCAGTCGTAAACACCAATAGTGGTGATTACCGAAAGTTGCTCTATAAATACAATATCCATCACGACCTGCCTGCTTTTTGGCTAAACCGGATACCACTTCCGGCGAATTATGCGTATTATCCACAGATGCTGAGAATACAGATACATTTTCAAAACGGAACAGCGTTATGAGTGCAATCGCGCCTGGAATGATCCTCCTCGCCTATCTTTGCGGCTCAATCTCCAGCGCCATTCTGGTCTGCCGCATTGCCGGGTTACCTGACCCGCGTGAAAATGGTTCCGGGAATCCGGGGGCGACCAACGTACTACGAATTGGCGGCAAGGGAGCAGCCGTAGCGGTTTTGATTTTTGATGTTCTGAAAGGGATGCTACCCGTCTGGGGCGCGTATGCGCTGGGCGTCACGCCGTTCTGGCTGGGGCTCATTGCTATTGCTGCCTGCGTCGGCCACATCTGGCCCGTATTCTTCGGCTTCAAAGGTGGTAAAGGTGTGGCGACCGCCTTTGGTGCCATTGCCCCCATTGGCTGGGACTTAACCGGCGTCATGGCCGGGACCTGGCTTCTGACCATTCTGCTGAGCGGCTATTCGTCGCTGGGCGCTATCGTCAGCGCGCTGATCGCCCCGTTCTACGTCTGGTGGTTCAAACCCCAGTTCACCTTTCCGGTGTCGATGCTCTCCTGTCTTATCCTGCTGCGTCATCACGACAATATCCAGCGCCTGTGGCGTCGTCAGGAGACCAAAATCTGGACGAAGCTCAAGAGGAAGAAAAAAGACGCTCCGAAGGGTTAGTTATGCCTTATAGCCAAATGTGATTTTGGTCACCTTCTGCCTGTGGTAACTGTTAGGGACACAACACAACCACATAAGAAGAAAATGGCTGAAATCACAGAATCTACTCCCCTTTCAACGGCAGGTATTCCCCCTGATGGCGACATCCAGTGGGTGCGCAGTGCATCGGATGTATCACGTCTCGTTAATGACGGTTCTCAGGGCCGGGCAAACGCCCGTATCGTAGTCGGTATCGCGCTGGGCGGAATTTTCCTTGATGCCTACGATCTGGGCGCGCTGGCATTCGGCATTAAAGACATCACCCGCGAATTTAACCTGACGCCCGCCGGTACCGGTATGGTGGCCTCGGCCATTACCTTTGGCGCCATTGTCGGGGCGCTGCTTGGCGGCTATCTCACGGATAAAATCGGGCGCTACCGCGTGTTTATGGCTGATATGGTGTTCTTCGTGGTGGCCGCCATCGCCTGTGCACTGGCCCCGAACGAATATGTGCTCGCGGGCGCCCGCTTTGTGATGGGGCTCGGGGTCGGGATCGACCTTCCCGTAGCGATGGCGTTTTTAAGCGAGTTCGCCAGGCTGAAAGGGCCCGGTAATAAGGCCTCCAGCGTCGCGATGTGGTGCCCCACCTGGTATGCCGCCATCAGCATCTCCTACCTGCTGGTGCTTTTCTTCTACGCCGTGCTGCCGGAAAGCCACAGCGACTGGCTGTGGCGTTTGATTCTCGGCTTTGGCGCGGTGCCCGCGCTGGTGATTATCGCCATCCGCAGCCGCTACATGAGCGAATCGCCGGTCTGGGCGGCGAATCAGGGCAACCTGAAAGAGGCGGCGTCCATTTTACGCCAGTCGTATAACATCAATGCCCACGTGCCGCAGGACGCGCTCAGCCAGCCCGCACCTGTCGTGAATAAAGCGAAATGGTCAAACTATCTGAACCTGTTCCGCGGCATCTACTTACGCCGCACGACGCTCGCCACGCTGCTGTCCGTCGTCTCCTCGTTTGCCTATAACGCCGTGGCGTTTGGCCTGCCGGTGATCATCTCCAGCTTCTTTGTCCAGTCGATGCTCACCACCATCCTGATATCTCTGGCGCTTAACCTGCTGTTTGCCTTCGTTGGCGGACTGCTGGCGGTACGCTACGTACCGCGCTTCGGCGCCTGGCGGATGTCGCTTGCGGGTTATGCCTGCCAGCTGGTCGCGCTGCTGGGACTGGCGCTGATTGGTCGCCCTGAAGGCGCCACCGAGGGCGTTCTCGCCGTGGCGATGCTGGCGCTATTCCTGTTCGGTCAAGGCTTTGGCCCGGGCGCGCATACCATGACGTTCGCCTCGCTGAGCTACCCGACCTCGCTGCGCGGCGTTGGCGTGGGCCTTAACCAGACGCTGATGCGCAGCAGCTCGACGCTGTCGCTGTTCTTGTTCCCGCTACTGGTCGCCTCGCTGGATACCGCCGTGTTCTGGGTAATTGCGCTGGCGCCGTTTATCGGCCTGGCATCGCTGCTGGCAATCCGCTGGGAGCCGTCCGGGTATGATGTGGATGCGGAGGATTACCGCTAGTCCCGCAAACCGGCTCACAAGAGCCGGCTTTTTTATCCATAAGCGACTCATATGACAGCCTTCATTTCTGCCAGGGCATACTGAAAAGACCCGATGATGAGCAGATGGATGCAGCATGTTAGCAGCTCAGGT
The DNA here is from genome assembly GCF_900113755.1 of Enterobacter sp. NFIX59. Taxonomy (NCBI): domain Bacteria; kingdom Pseudomonadati; phylum Pseudomonadota; class Gammaproteobacteria; order Enterobacterales; family Enterobacteriaceae; genus Enterobacter; species Enterobacter sp. NFIX59. The sequence continues at coordinate 451,592 of NZ_FOQN01000002.1, forward strand.
CACTGATAATTCGTACAAAGGCTGGCTGGCGTCGCTTGCCCTGCAGTTTTGTCACACCCCTGAGAAAACCCTCCTGCACTCCGCTCATCACGTCGGGCCGCTTACCGTTCAGCGTCCATTTTATCCCGAAGGCGAGACCTGCCACCTCTATCTTCTGCACCCGCCGGGCGGGGTTGTGGGCGGGGATACGCTGGATATCACCGTGCGTCTGGACGCCAAAAGCCATGCGCTTATCACCATGCCCGGCGCCAGCAAGTTCTATCGTAGCAGCGGCCCGCAGGCTCGCCTGCATCAGCACTTTTATCTCGATGAGGGATCCACGCTGGAGTGGCTGCCGCAGGACACCATTATCTTCCCCGGTGCGAATGCCGCGCTGCGCTCCGTCTTCCACCTGAAGGCCTCCAGCACGCTGCTGGCGTGGGAGCTGTACTGCCTGGGACGACCGGTAATCAATGAGACCTTCAGCCACGGCACGCTGGAGAGCCGCCTTGAAGTCTGGGTTGAGGACGAGCCACGCCTGATTGAACGTCAGCACCTTGCCGACGGCGATCTCACGCCCGTCGCCGGGCATCCGTGGATTGGCACGCTGCTGTTCTACCCGGCCAAAGAAGCACATCTCGACGCGGCGCGTGCACTGCTCGCCCCGCTGGATACGTTTGCGGGCGCCACGCTCGCAGACGATCTCATGTCGGTGCGCTTTCTCTCCCACGATAACCTGATTTGTCAGCGGGTGATGCGCGACGTCTGGCAGTCGCTTCGCCCGCTTCTCACCACCAAAACCGCCTGTTCGCCGCGTATCTGGCAGACATAAGAGAAACGTTATGGAACTGACCCCCAGAGAAAAAGACAAGCTGTTGCTGTTCACCGCTGCGCTGGTTGCCGAACGCCGCCTTGCGCGCGGGGTAAAGCTCAATTACCCGGAATCGGTCGCGTTGATCAGCGCCTTCATCATGGAAGGCGCGCGCGATGGTGAAACCGTCGCCTCGCTGATGGAGGCAGGCCGCCACGTCCTGAGCCGCGACCAGGTGATGGAGGGCGTGCCGGAGATGATCCCGGATATCCAGGTGGAAGCCACCTTCCCGGACGGTTCCAAGCTCGTCACCGTCCACAACCCGATCGTCTAAGGAGCGCATGATGATCCCAGGCGAATACCAGATCCAGCCCGGCGCGATTGCGATCAACGTCGGGCGCGAAACCCAAACCGTGATTGTCGAAAATCACGGCGACAGGCCGATCCAGGTCGGATCGCACTATCACTTTTACGAGGTCAACCCAGCGCTGAAGTTTGACCGTGAGGTGACCCGAGGCTACCGGCTGAACATCCCGGCAGGCACCGCCGTGCGCTTTGAGCCCGGCCAGAAGCGTGAAGTAACGCTGGTTCAGGTCACGGGTGCGCAGCGCATTGTCGGCTTTCGCGGCGAGGTGATGGGCGAGGTGAAACATGGCTGAGATTTCGCGCCAGGCCTATGCCGATATGTTCGGCCCCACCACCGGCGATAAAGTGCGGCTGGCCGACAGCGAGCTGTGGATTGAAGTGGAAGACGATCTCACGATCTACGGCGAAGAGGTCAAGTTCGGCGGCGGGAAGGTGATCCGCGACGGCATGGGCCAGGGGCAGATGACCGCAGACGACTGCGTGGATCTGGTGCTGACCAACGCGCTGATCGTCGATCACTGGGGGATCGTGAAAGCCGATATCGGCGTCAAGAACGGGCGGATTTTTGCCGTCGGCAAAGCCGGCAACCCGGACATTCAGCCCGGCGTGACGATCCCGATTGGCGCGGCAACGGAAGTGATTGCCGCCGAAGGGAAGATCGTCACCGCAGGCGGGATCGACACCCACATCCACTGGATCTGCCCGCAGCAGGCGGAGGAGGCGCTTGTCTCCGGCGTCACCACCATGATCGGCGGCGGCACCGGACCCGCAGCGGGCACCAACGCCACCACCTGCACGCCAGGGCCATGGTATATCGCCCGCATGCTGCAGGCCGCCGATACGCTGCCGGTGAACATCGGCCTGCTCGGCAAAGGTAACGGATCCAATCCGGACGCCCTGCGCGAGCAGATTGCTGCGGGCGCCATCGGGCTTAAAATCCACGAAGACTGGGGCGCGACGCCTGCGGCGATCAACTGCTCGCTGGAGGTGGCCGAAGAGATGGACATTCAGGTGGCGCTGCACAGCGACACGCTGAACGAGTCCGGGTTTGTCGAAGATACGCTGGCCGCCATTGGCGGGCGCACCATCCACACCTTCCACACCGAAGGGGCGGGCGGTGGCCACGCGCCGGATATCATCACCGCCTGCGCGCACCCGAATATTCTGCCCTCCTCCACCAACCCGACGCTGCCCTACACGGTGAATACCATCGACGAGCATCTCGACATGCTGATGGTTTGTCATCACCTCGACCCGGATATCGCCGAGGACGTGGCGTTTGCCGAATCCCGCATTCGTCGGGAGACCATCGCCGCCGAAGACGTGCTGCATGACATCGGCGCGTTCTCGCTCACGTCGTCAGATTCGCAGGCCATGGGCCGCGTCGGGGAAGTGATTATCCGTACCTGGCAGGTGGCGCACCGCATGAAGGTCCAGCGCGGCGCGCTGCCGGAAGAGACCGGCGAGAACGACAACTTCCGCGTGAAGCGCTACGTCGCCAAATACACCATTAACCCGGCGCTGACCCACGGTATCGCCCATGAAGTGGGTTCGATTGAGGCGGGCAAGCTGGCGGATCTGGTGGTCTGGTCCCCGGCGTTCTTCGGCGTCAAACCCGCCACCATCGTCAAGGGCGGGATGATCGCCTGCGCGCCAATGGGGGATATCAACGCTTCAATCCCCACGCCGCAGCCGGTGCATTACCGCCCGATGTTTGGTGCGCTGGGCGCCGCGCGCCACGCCACCCGACTGACGTTTGTCTCGCAGGCGGCCAGTGCGAACGGCATCCCGCAGCAGCTCAACCTGCAAAGCGCCACCGCGGTGGTAAAAGGCTGCCGGACGGTGAAAAAGGCGGACATGATCCACAACGGCCTGCAGCCGAATATCACCGTCGACTCGCAAACCTACGAGGTGCGTGTTGACGGCGAACTGATTACCAGCGAACCGGCTGACGTTCTGCCGATGGCGCAACGCTATTTCCTGTTTTGAGGAGTGATGATGATCTATTTAACCCAACGCCTGGACCATGCGCATCAGACTACCGCCAGCGTCACGCTGCCGATTGACGTGCGGGTGAAAAGCCGCGCCCGCGTGGCGCTGAACGACGGCCGCGAAGCCGGGCTGATGCTGCCGCGCGGCCTGCTGCTGCGCGGGGGCGACCTGCTGACTACCGACGACGGCAGCGAGGTGATCGAAGTGATCGCCGCCCCGGAGTCGGTCTCCGTGGTGCGCTGCGCCGATCCGTTCCTGCTCGCCCGCGCCTGCTACCACCTGGGCAACCGCCACGTGCCGCTGCAGATCATGCCCGGCGAGCTGCGCTATCACCACGACCACGTTCTCGACGACATGCTGCGCCAGTTCGGGCTGGACGTGGGCTACGCCAGCCTGCCGTTTGAACCGGAAGCGGGCGCTTATACCAGCGGTGCCCACAGCCACGGCCATTCTCACGCTCATTCACATTAAGGATCCATCATGCGCAAGTATTTACCGCTGTTACTGCTGGCTTTTTCCGTTCCCGCGCTCGCGCATCCCGGCCACGGCGCCGACAGCTTTCAGGCCGGTTTTCTCCACCCGCTGACCGGGCTCGATCATCTCCTGATGCTGACCGGTGCAGGCGTGCTCTCGGCGCTGAGCGGCCGCAAGCTCCTGCTGCCGTTTGCCACCCTCGGGATGATGCTTGTCGGCGCTATTGCGGGCAGCCTGCTCGGCGGCTTCAGCGGCATGGAGATGCTGATTATCGCCTCGCTGGCGGTCAGCGGCGTGATGATGTTTAAAACGGAAAATCGTCTGCTGCTGGCGGTGCCTGCCCTGGCGATGTTCCACGGCTGGGCGCACGGCGTGGAGATGTCCGGCCACAGCTTCTGGCTCTTCACCAGCGGCTTTATGCTGGCCAGCGCCGCGGTGCTGTGCGCCAGCTTTGCCGCAGGGCTGCTGCTGCGCCGTCACGACGGTCTGCGTAAAACCTTCGGCGGCGGGCTGATTGTCTCCGCCCTGCTGGCGCTGATGAGCTGATGGAGCACGCCCGCCAGAGGCTGCGCCTGATGCAGCTCTCCAGCAGCAGCCTGCCGGTCGGGTCGTTTACCTGGTCGCAGGGGCTGGAGTGGGCCGTTGAGGCGGGCTGGGTCACGGACGCCGGGGCCTTTAAACGCTGGCAAATACAGCAGATTGAGCAGAGCTTTTTCTGCGTCGATCTGCCGCTGTTTATCCGTCTTTATCAGGCCTGTGAGCAATCCTCTCTTACAAATGCAAAACGCTGGACGGCATACCTTCTCGCCTGCCGTGAAACGCGCGAGCTGCGCGAAGAGGAGCGCAACCGTGGGGCGGCCTTTACGCGACTGATTAAGAGCTGGGAACCTGACTGTCCGCCCGAATGGCTGCCGCTGTTTATGCAAAGCCAGCTCTGCGGCATGGCCTGGCTCGGCGTACGCTGGGGCATTAGCGTGCGCGAGCTGGCGCTGAGCCTTGGCTACAGCTGGATTGAGAGCGCGGTGATGGCAGGCGTCAAGCTGGTGCCGTTTGGGCAGCAGGCCGCACAGCAGCTGATTATCGAACTGAGCGATCGCTACGCCGCTGGTTTTGAACAGGCATTTTTACGTCGCGACGACGCGCTGGGGGCAGCAACGCCGCTGTCCGCCATCGCCTCCGCGCGCCACGAAACCCAATATTCTCGACTATTCCGTTCCTGAGGAGTCAATATGGCTGATTACAAACATCCCCTGCGCGTGGGCGTAGGCGGCCCGGTAGGGTCGGGCAAAACCGCGCTGCTGGAAGCGCTCTGCAAGGCGATGCGCGATACCTATCATCTTGCGGTGGTGACCAACGATATCTACACCAAAGAGGATCAGCGCATTCTGACCGAGGCGGGCGCGCTGGCGCCGGAGCGCATCGTGGGCGTGGAGACGGGCGGCTGTCCGCATACCGCTATCCGCGAAGACGCCTCAATGAACCTGGCGGCGGTGGAAGCGCTCAGCGAGAAGTTCGGCAATCTGGATCTGATCTTCGTTGAAAGCGGCGGGGATAACCTGAGCGCGACGTTCAGCCCGGAGCTGGCGGATTTGACTATTTACGTGATCGACGTGGCCGAAGGGGAAAAAATCCCGCGCAAGGGCGGGCCGGGGATCACCAAATCCGATTTTCTGGTGATCAACAAAACCGATCTCGCGCCGTACGTCGGTGCGTCGCTGGAGGTGATGGAGCGCGATACCAACCGCATGCGCGGCGAGCGTCCATGGACCTTTACCAACCTGAAGGCGGGGGACGGTTTAGCGACGATTATTGCGTTTCTGGAAGAGAAAGGGATGCTGCGGGTGTAGTGCGGTTTGTTGCCGGGTGGCGGCTTCGCCTGACCCGGCCTACAAAACCGTAGGCCCGGTAAGCGCAGCGCCACCGGACAAAAAAACTCACGCCTCAGGCAGTTCCGCCAGCGGCCAGCGCGGACGCACGGACACGCTCAGGTCGGACGTTGCGCCAGCGTTCAGGCGCACCATACCCGCGTAGGCGATCATTGCCCCGTTATCGGTACAGAATTCCGGACGGGCATAGAACACTTCCCCGCGACGCTTTTGCATCATCTCGGCGAGCTTCGCGCGCAGCGTACGGTTGGCACTCACGCCGCCCGCCATCACCAGACGCTTGAAGCCGGTCTGATCCAGCGCGCGCTTGCACTTGATCATCAGCGTATCCACCACTGCGTCTTCAAACGCGCGGGCGATATCGGCGCGGGTCTGCTCGCTGTCATCGTTATTGCGGATCGTATTGGCCGCGAAGGTTTTCAGCCCGGAGAAGCTGAAGTCCAGCCCCGGACGGTCTGTCATCGGGCGCGGGAAGACAAAGCGCCCTTCCGTTCCCTGTGACGCCATTTTCGACAGCATCGGCCCGCCAGGGTAATCGAGTCCCAGCAGCTTGGCGGTTTTGTCGAACGCTTCACCGGCGGCATCGTCGATTGACTCGCCCAGCAGCTCGTATTTGCCAATGCCCGTTACGCTAATCAGCTGCGTGTGACCGCCGGAGACCAGCAGCGCCACAAACGGAAATTCAGGCGGATTCTCTTCCAGCATCGGCGCCAGAAGGTGCCCTTCCATATGGTGAACCGGGATCGCTGGCACATCCCACGCGAACGCCAGCGAACGGCCAACCGTTGCGCCAACCAGCAGCGCACCGACCAGGCCCGGGCCTGCGGTATACGCCACTGCATCAATCTCTTTTGCCGTTAATCCTGCTTCTTTCAGCGCCGCCTGAATCAGGGGAACCGTTTTACGCACGTGGTCACGAGAGGCCAGTTCAGGCACGACGCCGCCGTAGTCAGCGTGCAATTTCACCTGACTATACAGCTGGTTGGCCAGAAGCCCTTTTTCGTCGTCGTAAATGGCGATGCCGGTTTCATCGCAGGATGTTTCAATACCCAGTACACGCATGACTTGTTTTACCTCGTTTCAATACCGCGCAGTGTAGAGCCTGGGCGGGTTGATGTAAAACTTTGTTCGCCCCAGGAAGAAGGCTCGTGTATACTCCTCACCCTTATTAAAGTCCCTTTCAAAATCGCATCGGTGCTTTACAAAGCAGCAGCATTTGCAGTAAAATTCCGCACCATTTTGAAATAAGCTGGCGTTGATGCCAGCGGCAAACCGAATTTATTAAAGGTGAGAGTTACATGCCGGTAATTAAAGTACGTGAAAACGAGCCGTTCGACGTAGCACTGCGTCGCTTCAAACGTTCATGCGAGAAAGCAGGTGTTCTGGCTGAAGTTCGTCGTCGTGAGTTTTATGAAAAACCAACGACCGAACGTAAGCGCGCTAAAGCTTCCGCTGTGAAACGTCACGCGAAGAAACTGGCTCGCGAAAACGCACGCCGTACTCGTCTGTACTAATTGGTTGAGGGCCTCAGCCCTCAATTGACAGACAGAGTAATAGTCGTAAGGCCGTGCTTCCGGAAGGAATGCGCGGCTTGTTTTCGTTTATAAGTCGCTTAAATTTTGGGGCATATGGCCGGAAGAATCCCACGCGTTTTCATCAATGACCTGCTCGCCAGAACCGACATCGTCGATCTCATCGACGCGCGGGTAAAGCTGAAAAAGCAGGGCAAGAATTACCATGCGTGCTGTCCGTTCCATAACGAAAAAACCCCCTCCTTCACCGTAAACGGTGAAAAGCAGTTTTACCATTGCTTCGGCTGTGGTGCTCACGGTAATGCCGTTGATTTTTTAATGAACTACGACAAGCTCGAGTTCGTTGAAACCGTCGAAGAGCTGGCGGCGATGCATAACCTTGAAGTGCCGTATGAAGCAGGCAGTGGGCCAAGTCAGATCGAGCGCCATCAACGGCAAACGCTGTATCAACTGATGGATGGCCTGAATTCGTTTTACCAACAGTCTCTTAAGCACTCTGCGGCTGAGCCTGCGCGTCAGTATCTGAACAAGCGCGGACTGAGCGACGATGTCATTGCGCGTTTCGCTATTGGCTACGCCCCGCCCGGCTGGGACAACGTGTTAAAGCGTTTTGGCGGCAATAGCGAAGATCGTAAATCTCTCATCGATGCAGGCATGCTGGTCACCAACGACCAGGGACGAAGCTACGACCGCTTCCGCGAACGGGTGATGTTCCCAATCCGCGACAAGCGAGGCCGGGTAATTGGTTTTGGTGGTCGCGTGCTGGGTGATGCCCTGCCGAAGTACCTCAACTCCCCGGAAACCGATATTTTCCATAAAGGCCGCCAGCTTTACGGTCTTTATGAGGCGCAGCAGGATAACGCGGAACCTCCGCGTCTTCTGGTCGTCGAAGGCTATATGGACGTCGTTGCGCTGGCGCAGTACGACATCAACTACGCGGTGGCGTCGTTAGGAACGTCCACGACAGCGGATCACATTCAGCTGCTGTTCCGCGTGACCAACAACGTGATTTGTTGTTACGACGGAGACCGCGCCGGACGCGACGCCGCCTGGCGCGCGCTGGAAACCGCGCTACCCTATATGACCGACGGGCGTCAGCTGCGCTTTATGTTCCTGCCCGACGGTGAAGACCCGGATACGCTGGTGCGTAAAGAGGGCAAAGCGGCGTTTGAAGCGCGGATGGAGCAGGCTCAGCCGCTCTCCACGTTTTTGTTTAACAGCCTGATGCCGCAGGTCGATTTGAGTACCCCTGACGGGCGCGCGCAGCTCAGCACGCTGGCGCTGCCGTTAATCAGCCAGGTGCCCGGCGAAACGCTGCGCATTTACCTGCGTCAGGAGTTAGGCAACAAGCTCGGCATTCTGGATGACAGCCAGCTTGAACGTTTAATGCCTAAACAGGCTGAAAACGGCGCGGTTCGCCCCGCGCCTCAGCTAAAACGCACAACCATGCGTATACTGATAGGGTTATTGGTGCAAAACCCCGAACTGGCGCCACAGGTGCCGTCGCTGGCGGGTTTGAACCACGAAAAATTGCCCGGACTTGGCTTATTTTCAGAACTGGTCAACACGTGTTTGTCTCAGCCAGGTCTGACCACCGGACAACTTTTAGAACATTATCGCGGCACAAAAGAGGCCGCTACCCTTGAAAAATTGTCGATGTGGGACGATATAGCAGATAAGGACATTGCAGAAAAAACGTTCACCGACTCACTCAACCATATGTTTGATTCGATGCTTGAGCTGCGCCAGGAAGAGTTGATAGCTCGCGAGCGCACACACGGTTTAAGCAGCGAAGAACGCCGGGAGCTCTGGATGATTAACCAGGAACTGGCGAAGAAATAAAAAATTTAACGGCTTAAGTGCCGAATATCGATCGGGAAGCCCCCGGCAGCCGCACTGAGAGGCAGCGGCAAAAATATAAGTACGCCCTCGCTTTAAAGGTTGGCAGCCCCATCGCCGACACCAATCAAACGAATTAAGTGTGGATACCGTCTTATGGAGCAAAACCCGCAGTCACAGCTGAAACTTCTTGTCCAACGTGGTAAGGAGCAAGGCTATCTGACCTATGCCGAGGTCAATGACCATCTGCCGGAAGATATCGTCGATTCAGATCAAATCGAAGACATCATCCAAATGATCAATGACATGGGCATTCAGGTGATGGAAGAAGCACCGGATGCCGATGATCTGTTGCTGGCTGAAACCTCCAACAACACTGACGAAGATGCGGAAGAAGCTGCTGCACAGGTACTGTCCAGCGTGGAATCTGAAATCGGGCGTACCACTGACCCGGTCCGCATGTACATGCGCGAAATGGGTACCGTTGAACTGTTGACCCGCGAAGGCGAAATTGACATCGCAAAACGCATCGAAGACGGGATCAACCAGGTTCAGTGCTCTGTTGCCGAGTACCCTGAAGCGATTACCTATCTGCTGGAGCAGTACGATCGCGTTGAAGCGGAAGAAGCGCGCCTGTCTGACCTGATCACCGGTTTTGTCGACCCGAACGCTGAAGAAGATATGGCGCCTACCGCCACTCACGTCGGTTCTGAACTGTCTCAGGAAGAGATGGATGATGACGAAGACGAAGATGAGGAAGAGAGCGACGACGACACCGCGGATGATGACAACAGCATCGACCCGGAGCTGGCGCGCGAGAAGTTTGCCGAGCTGCGTACCCAGTACGAAGTGACGCGTGACACCATCAAAGCGAAAGGCCGCAGCCATGCTGCCGCACAGGAAGAGATCCTGAAACTGTCTGAAGTCTTCAAACAGTTCCGCCTGGTGCCAAAACAGTTCGACTACCTGGTAAACAGCATGCGCGTGATGATGGATCGCGTACGTACCCAGGAACGCATCATCATGAAGCTGTGTGTTGAGCAGTGCAAAATGCCGAAGAAGAACTTCATCACCCTCTTCACCGGCAACGAAACCAGCGAAACCTGGTTCAACGCGGCTATCGCGATGAACAAGCCATGGTCTGAAAAACTGCACGACGTGAAGGACGATGTGCATCGCGGCCTGCAGAAACTGCATCAGATTGAAGAAGAGACCGGCCTGACCATCGAGCAGGTTAAAGACATCAACCGCCGTATGTCCATCGGTGAAGCGAAAGCCCGCCGTGCGAAGAAAGAGATGGTTGAAGCGAACTTGCGTCTGGTTATCTCTATCGCCAAGAAATACACCAACCGCGGTCTGCAGTTCCTGGATCTGATTCAGGAAGGCAACATCGGTCTGATGAAAGCGGTAGATAAGTTTGAATACCGTCGTGGTTACAAGTTCTCCACCTACGCAACCTGGTGGATCCGTCAGGCGATCACCCGCTCCATCGCGGATCAGGCGCGCACCATCCGTATTCCGGTGCATATGATTGAGACCATCAACAAGCTCAACCGTATTTCCCGCCAGATGCTGCAGGAGATGGGCCGCGAGCCGACGCCGGAAGAGCTGGCCGAGCGCATGCTGATGCCGGAAGACAAGATCCGTAAAGTGCTGAAGATCGCCAAAGAGCCAATCTCCATGGAAACACCAATCGGTGATGATGAAGATTCGCATCTGGGTGATTTCATCGAGGATACCACCCTCGAGCTGCCGCTGGACTCTGCAACCACCGAGAGCCTGCGTGCCGCAACGCACGACGTGCTGGCTGGCCTGACCGCCCGTGAAGCGAAAGTCCTGCGTATGCGTTTCGGTATTGATATGAACACCGACCACACGCTGGAAGAAGTGGGTAAACAGTTCGACGTTACCCGCGAACGTATCCGTCAGATCGAAGCGAAGGCGCTGCGTAAGCTGCGTCACCCAAGCCGCTCTGAAGTGCTGCGTAGCTTCCTGGACGACTAACCTGTCCTGACCGTGAAAAAGCTCCCAATCGGGAGCTTTTTTTTTGTTTATTCCCTCTCCCTGTGGGAGAGGGCCAGGGTGAGGGCATCAGGCCGCAGAGGATTACAGCCCCCGCACCATCAGCGCCTCATCCAGCTCCCGATACGCCTCTACCAGCTTATCCAGCGTCGCTCTGTTGAGCCCGCTTGGATTTGGCAGCACCCACACCTGCGTCACGCCAATCATGATGCTCTGCTTACCCCACTTAGCCCCGCGCTGGCTAAACGCCTGCTCGTAGGCCTGCTTGCCGAGGATCGCCAGCGCGGCCGGCTGATAATCCTCTATCTTCTTGATCAGCTCCCGCCCGCCGCTGCGCAGTTCATGCAGGTTGACCTCACTCGCCTGCACCGTCGGCCGCTCGACCAGCATGGTGATCCCGCAGCGCGTGTCCAGCAGATGCTGCTCCTCTTCGGGCTTGAGTAACCTGTCGGTAAACCCGGCCTGGTAGATCACCTTCCAGAAGCGATTCCCCGGATGGGCGAAGTGAAAACCGGTGTGCGCCGAGGACTTGCCCGGGTTAATTCCGCAGAACACCACCCGCAGGCCAGGGGCCAGAATATCGTTGATCATCTTTACTCCCGCTCGATACATCGTCAGGGAAGTATAAAGGATTGATTATGCGTTGTTTATAAAAACAGCAGGCAGGTGTGAATGGCTGGATTGCTGCGGGGAGTTACTTTATAATTCACCGCCACGGCCCCTTAGCTCAGTGGTTAGAGCAGGCGACTCATAATCGCTTGGTCGCTGGTTCAAGTCCAGCAGGGGCCACCAAATTTTAGCAGTAGAATCATATGATTAAGCCACTCGATTGAGTGGCTTTTTTATTGGCTTTTTTGAGCCGGTGACGCAGCCACTAACCCTGGTTCAGCGAAGCCGTCTGGACACGTTCAGAAACACCGGGGGTCGCAATCAGGCGCTCCACGGACTCCATCGTCACGAACGTACAGCTGCAGTCCACATTGGTGCACTGGTGATAGCGCTCTTTGGTATTTTCACTTAGATAGCGACTGGTACGCGCATGCGCAGAGTGCTTGCACTTAGGACAATGAAACATGTACCCCTCCACTTGATTCACATTTTGTGAATCAATAATACCCAAAATAAAACCAATAGCAACTGTATTACTCACTATCAACAGTAAATTTTTCGTCAGTGGCATTCAGTTCAAGCTTAAGCTGCGTGGTAAATCCGCTATCGTTGAGGGTATGCACCACCTCGCGGATGATCCACGCCTGCTCGTCAATAACGCGTTTAAAACCGTTTACCAATACCGGCGTTTCGGGGTACAGATCGGCTCGCCCCAGCGCCAGTTGGATAGAGAAATTCACGGTACCCCGCTGCAGCGCGCGCCACTTCGCCTCTGCGGCCCTGAGAGCCTGCTCTTCAGAGGCATACACCGTGGTGAGCTCAAATACGTTTTCCGCCGATCCCACCAGCCTCTCTTGCGGCTTCTGCTCCTTGCCTCCCGTTTCTGCAATCGGCACGGCGGCATCGGGGTGCTGCAGCCCCTCTGTCGCTTGCCCCTCAGGCAGACGATTAATACTCAATTGAGTATTTTGCTGTTTTGGGTCGCGCGTTTGCAGCCATTTGGCCGTCACGCCGGAATAGTTTTCACGATCGGCAACGTAAAAAAGGTGCTTATCGCCGTCCCCACGCTCAATCATCATTAAGGGGATCGGCGTGCCGCTGGCCGTCACGGCGTGCCCCGCTTTCATAAAAATAACCTTGCCGGCTTTGATTGAAACAAAGGCACCATTACGTTCGGCCAGGCGGGTGAGAAACGCAGCATCGGTCTCCTGAGACTGATCGATATGAGAAATAGCAATCGATGAAAGTCCCGCCGCAACGCTGGCAGTTAACTGGTTACGCTGAGCGATAGTATTGACTATCGCGCCGATCGTCGTGTCATGCCACGACTGTTCGCGCCGCACGTTTAGCTTTCCACGAAAATCAGCGCTGCATCCCCGAATGGTCAGCGTGTCCGGCGCGCCCCGAAATTCAATTGTATCGATCGTAAAGTTCCCTTTCGGCTGGAGCGGGGTTCCCTCCCATCCCAGCCATAAGGAGAGCTTTGCCCCCCGGGCCGGCAAGTCTAACAGCCCGTCGGAATCATCCAGTTGAATATCCAGCTGATCGGCTTCCAGTCCACGTTTGTCGATCATGCTCAGACTGATAAGACGATGGCTGAAATTTTGTGTGATATCGCGATCGTCAAGCTTAAGCATAAAATCAGGGGCGATTTTCCCACCCGCCCGGATATTCATTTCCGTAATCATCCCACCAGCCCTCCAATGCTATTACGTGCGCTCGTCACCAGCTCTTCGACCTGGGTTCTCAGATCGCCAAACATCGTCATCAGCGATTCGTCCACGCGTTTCAGTTCCAGCGTAAAATTAATTTTTCGGGCGGTACCGTCACTGTAAAAATCCGAATGCGTATGCGTGACTTTTTCAATGATAAACATGCCGTGAATGATGCCGGTACCGTCTATCAACGGCCATGCCCGCCCCTCATTCGCCATCAGCTCAACCGCCTTGAGGGAAAGCCGCCCTCCCGTGAGCTCAGGGTAAAGCAGTCCGGAGAGGGTAAAAGATGTCTCGCCTTCGCCAAGGTACTGCCAGGCTTTAGGTTTCCCGATCCGATTGTTGGACACCCAGCGATAATCCTTTGTAAACTGCATTGTCTGATAGGGTAAGGTTCGTCGTTCAAAGACAAACAGACCCAGCACCATTAACATTTTCTCTCTCCTCAACCTTACATAAAGCTGGCTTGCTGCCGTCTCGCTTTATCCTGTTCAATGCTATCTATTGTCTCCCGGATTTGACGCGTCAGATCCGTTCCTGAAGCCGTGCCCCCCTGCAGCGTGATGTTGTATTCGCTTTTACTCTGATCGACGTAAGAGCGTCCTCCCGGCACGAGGGTTGGCTGATACCCCAGGCCGACGCCAGAGATCCCCGCCACCGGAATGGACGAACTGCCCGCAGAAGAGGATGTCGCGCCTGCTTTTTCCGCCGCGGCATCGAGATTACCCGACTCGTTTTTGATAAGACCGAGTTTCTCCAGCAGCCAGCTGGCCTTGCCGCTCAGGCTGTTAAAGAGATTAAGCGGTGCCATTAACGCATCACCCAGCGCCTGTCCAAAAATCACGCCAGCGTTTTTACAGCCATCCAGCGTTTCCTGCGTCGCCTTGATCGGCGTGATTAAGTCGGTGAACCATTGCCAGATACCGCCCAGCTTCTCCGAGATAGCGTCAAATACCGCCATCACCGGTGAGAACAGCGCACCCAGCGGTGCGAAAGCCGTTGAAAGCCCTTCCATCACTCCGCCAAAGAAGGCGCTGATGGGCTCCCAGTATTTGAAAATCAGTAAGGCGCCGGCGGCAATCGCCGCGCCAAGGGCAATCACCGGCCAGCTAAGGGCACCCAGCACCGTCATGATGGCGCCGCCCACCACGCTGAATACCGTTCCTAACATCCCGGCCGCGGTGATAACCATATTGACGCCCGTTAGAACCGGGCCGAGAACCGTGCCTACGCCACCCAGTACGCCAGCAAACGCCTGCGCGCCGACAACTACGCTGGCGAGGGTCTGCGTCAGCTCAGGGTTGGCATTCACCCAAAGGGAGGCCGTGCCAAGCCAGCCGGTTGCGGTTGTTATCAGGTTACGCAGAGCGCCATCCGCTTTATCAAATACATCAATCTTCAACCCGTTCCACGCGGCCTGGAGTCGGTTGATATCGCCGTCAAGATTATCGGTCTGCACGGAAGCCGCGAGCGCGGTACTGCCCTTCGCCCCTTGCAACTGCTGGCGTTTTTCATCAAGCGATCCATCACCCGCGGCGGAAGCCAGCGCCCCCGAGGCTTTTATAGAATCCGGAGTCTGAACATGGCGCAACATCGCGCTAAGCGCGTCCCCGGCGGCGGCGCCTTTCATCCCTTTTTCCGCCAGAACGCCCAGCAGCGCGGTGGTCTCTTCAAGCCCCATACCGGCGGCATCCGCAGCGGGCGCTGCAGAGGTGACGGCCGCCACCATCTCAGCGAGGCTGGTATTCGAAGAGGTAAAACCGCGGGTAAGCACATCTGCGATGCGTCCCGCATCCGCATCGGCCAGGCTATACGCGGCCTGCGTGCTGGCGATCATATCGGCCGCTTTAGCCGCGTCGACATTCCCCGCCAGGCTGAGGTTGACCGTTGGCGCGGTGGCCGCAAGCAGCCCATCGGCGTCATAGCCTGAACGAGTCAGTTCGGTTTGTGCCCGAAGGACCGTATCTGCAGGTACTCCGGTCCTGGCACTGACCTCCCGCGCCTGCTGGCGAATCGCCTCAAGCCGGGAATCCCCCTTCGCCAGGCCAAGGTTTGCCTGAATGGCCGACATCTGCTTTTCAACGCTGATGCCTGGCGCCATAAACCGGGACGTCTGGTCAAAGCCCGCTTTGGCCATGCCCACACCCGCATTCGCAAGCTGGCGCACCCGCGCGGTAACGCGTTTGCCTGACTCATAGCGATTCTGAACGGTACTCAGCCGCTCCTGCTGCTGGTTGACGCGGGCCAGCGCATCCCGCTGTCGGTTAAGCTGCTGCGTTTTTTCGCTGATGTGAGTTCGTAAACGACGCTCATCAGACGAGAGCGTACGCGTGTTGACTCCCGCCAGGGCGAGTTCAGTGCGCTGGCGCTGTACCGAATAGCGTAAGCTGTTGTACTCAAGCTTAAGGTCGGCCGCCGATTTTCGGGCTGCGGACAGCGCATCAGCCTGTGCCTGGGTAGGGTTTTGCGTGTTTTTAAGCTGCACCGCCAGCGCCGCTGCCTGCTGTTTCGCCTGAGCAAGCGACTGCTCCGTCACGGAGAGCTGGGCGTTTGCTTTCCTGAAGCCGTTAATACGCCCCGCCTGCTCATCAAGCGCCCCCAACGCCGTCTGCGAATCGTGGATATCGCTTGCGAGAGTGACGCTGGCGTTCTGGAGAGCGTTAAGCGGTCGGGTTGCCCGGTCGACTGCCTTAAGCAGCTCCTGAAGACTGACATTATTACTCATGGTGGTTTCCGCTTCGCTGCAGCGCTTTTTCGCGCCATAAGAGGAGTTCGGTCACGCTAAGGGAGTACAGTTCTGACGGCGGCCAGTGAAAGATCACCGCGATATCCGCCATCAGATCGTCGACCGACAGATTTTCGGGAAATTTCAGCGAGCCGAAGCCGGTGACAAAAAACCGATCACCTTACCTGCAAAAGAGAGCAGATCGCAGGCATCCAGGCGCGCAACCTCATGCTCGGTCAGGGCCGGAGAGGTCATTCGCGGCAGCACCTTAATCAGCGCATCGACGTCAGATTGCGCCAGCGACGCCAGCGATACCCCGCGCAGGGTTCCCGCATTGGGTTTAGAAACCGTCACCTGTTCAATTTTCTGCTCACCGCGCTGAACGGGGCTATCAAGCGTGACGATATGTGGGTTTTCACTTTCGTGCATGGCGGTCTCGTTGATATTTTCCATTTCTTTACTCTTCAGAAAGTTAACTCACCGGCCGGTAATCCCGGCCGGTTAAAGGGTTACAGGCCGATGGCCTTACGGTGTTCTGCCAGACGATCGACGCCGTCGACTTTCAGCACCATGTTGATGATGTCGATCTCGATGATCTCTTTGCCATCAATGGTCAGCTGGTAGTACGCGCACTCGGTGGACATCTTGGTGGTGCCGCTCTCGCCCTGCTTGTTTTCACCGCCATCGAACTCTTTATGACGGCCGCGCATGACGATTTCGACGGCGGAGATTTCGCCGGTATCATCGCGCTGATAAGAGCCGGTAAAGCGCAGCGGCACGCTGTCCGCGCCCGGAGAGGCATACTGCGCCCACAGCGCGGCGTCCGGCAGACCGCCAACGGTCCACTCCAGCGCCAGGGCATCATCGTCCAGACCGAGGTCGACAGAGACCGAGCCCGGCATACCGCCGCCGCGATACTTCTCCAGCTTGCGGGTAAGCTTAGGTAAGGTGACAGACTCAACAACGCCCATATAGCTCAGGCCATCGTTGAACATATTCAGGTATTTAAGTTTGCGTGGTAACGCCATGCTGCAGCTCCTTAGCTATTAACCGAATCTGACAGGTCTGCCAGATAGGTATCGGTGATGCGCTGGCGCAGGGTCAGATTTTCCAGCGGCGGGACAGGGGTGTAGTCGTAATCGATATACAGTTTCCCCGCTTTCAGGGTTGATGCATCGTTAGACTCAGGGTCATACCAGCAGGAGCCGTCGACGATATAGCCGTTGGTTTTCAGCTCGCGGAACTTGGCATTAATACCGGAAACGATGTCGCGGATAAGCGTTGGCGTGATGGGTTTATCCATCGCCCACGCGTGCGCTTCCGCCATGGTATCGGCCAGCACCTGCGCGGTACGGGTGTAGTTTTCAAAGACGAATAACGGGTCGTCTGAGCAGGTACGGTTACCCCAGAATTTGAAGCCGTCGTTGCGAATCAGCGTGGTGACGCCCGCCTGGTTAAGCAGGTTCGCATCGGTAGCCTGTTCCTGCAGATCCCAGGAGACAGAGGCGCTTACGCCCGTAACGCCGTTGACGCCAACGTTTGACAGGGTTTTATGCCAGCCGATTGTCTGGTCGATTTTGGCGCGCAGGCCAAGCGCGCGGGCGGTTGCCCAGGCCGTCGTCGTTGCGTTCGTGGTGGTATCCCATGCCAGAAAATCAGGATGGATAACCATCAGCTCGCGCTGGCTGAAGTTTTTGCGGTAGTTGATCGCGTCAGAGATGGTTTTACAGCCCCATGCGCTGACGTAGCCGAACGCGCGCAGGCTCTGGCACATCGCGGCCAGTGCGGTCGCCACTTCCTGAGAATCCAGCCCCGGGACGCCGAGAATACGTGGCTTAACGCCGGTTACCGTTTTCGCAGTCAGAAGCGCCTTCAGGCCGGTATATTTACCGTTTTCATCGGTGGTACCGATGATGTTGGAAACGGTCTGCTTGCGCGCCTCTTCCGGTGTTTCAGCGGTGCCTTCAGCCACGCGAACAACAACGACAACCGGTTTACACTGGTCAGCGATCGCCTGCAGAGAAGCGGACAGCGTCCCCGCCTTACCGGCTTTCGCAATCGCATTTTGCACGTTGGTAATGAGCACGGGCTCGTTTAAAGGAAATGTCTTGTCGTCAGCATCGCTGGCCGTACAGACCATACCGATGATTGCCGTCGAGACGGTGGAAATGGTGCGGGTGCCATCGTTGATTTCGATAACTTCCACGCCGTGGTGATAGTCGCCCATCCGGTTAACTCCTTCGTTTAGTGGTGAGGCTATTGTCTGTGGAGTGCGTGATTGATGCGACGTATTGGGGTTGGGGAAAGGATTACACAACAAACGAAAAACCCTCCGGATGGAGGGTTTGGGTTTAGTCAGGCAATGGCACGATCTTGCTGACTCATATCTCTGTATCTGGTAATGGAGGCCAGTCCGGTTTACTCACGTCAACGCGGTTCAATAACACACGGAATTTTTTCCACTTCTGCAGTTTCGCAGCTTCTTCCTCGGTCGCCATATCCAGCTCAATCGCATCCTGAAGCATGGCAATCGCATTATTTGCCTGTTTTAACAGTTCCAGTTTTTTGCGTTGTGCTTCTACCCGATGCTCCACTGGAGCAAGGGTTACCTTCCCATCATCAAAAATAAACGCGCCACCTAGCGCATTATTTCCAGCATTAGTAAATTCATCAGGCACATTGTCTGGTTCAACTTCCACGACAATCTGATTAATAGGAAAAATAGCGCTAGCATCGTAAGAGAAGTGAATAATTTCTTTTGATTCTGGATTAAAAGATATCTTAAGCGTTTCTTTTGAAAGTCTCTTTAGCCACTGATACCAGTCATTGCCATTCTCATCTTTCAGAAAAATAACATTCATAACTGGAGATTTCGCAATATAATATAGCTCAAGTTCCTCCTGTGAAAGTTTAGCCACTTTCGCAGCAGTATACTCTCCCCATTTGTCTAACGGATTATATTTTTCGAATACACCTGATTGCATTGTCATTAAGCCACCCACGCTGTGTACCAGTTTCCACCGATGTTATATTGAAGGGAGCGATATTGTACCGCTGTGTAATTCGTTTTTTGCTGCACAGCAGTCACTACAGTTCCATTTGGTGCATATGCAAATTCATTATCATTATTGCCGTTTGTAGCAACTCCCGCCGATGCAAGCCTGAGCCCTCCTTGAAGGAAGCTTGCTATAGTCCACGCAGGCGTCGCAAAACCTCCCTGAACCCATGCGGTTGTTGCATAAGGGCTCAAGTCCTGTTTCGGTGGCGGATTGTTAGGTGAATATACGCGCACACCGGGAGTGTCATATAACCCTGCAGCAGATTGAATAAATCCATCACTGCTAATATTGCGATTTGAGTGAATATCAGCGAGCGCACCTAAGTAACCACCTGCAACAACACTTCCGTCAGGAGAGATATTAAGTGACGGGCCACCTCCACCGCGCAAGCGAAGCACTTTATCATCACCAGCGTAAACAAGTCCCGCCTCTTGATTATCAGTTCTAAAGAACCAAAGATGCTTATTGTTTTCGCCACGGATAAAGATTGCATTTTGAGAAAGCTCAGTCGCGCCATTAAATGCTCTTATTGAACCGGGCGTCGTAACTGTTTTACCGCTAGAATCATATTGCACAGTGCTAAAATATCGCCATCCAATGTTAGTACCATCATCTTCGCGAATGGCTAGAACCTGCGTCGAATTTGTGTAGCTTACAAATTGAATTAAAGGTCTGTTAACCCTTCCCCCCTGCGCCGGGCTAGTCGCACAAATAACCTCAATATAATAAAAGTCTTGATTCAGAAACGGCGGGATGTTAGTGCATCCACGCACATCAATAAACAATGACTCCCCTACAACAAATGGGTATGTCGCAAAATCAAGCACTCCGTGGTTACATTCGGATTTAAAATTCCCCTTATATCCCACTGGAATTAATGCCCCTGAAGCATTATCAGCTATATTCCTAAAAGCAGCATCGCCGAGGCTGTTTTTCAGCGTTTTAATATCATCGCTGACCGCCTTCACGGCCTTTGGTGTGGCCGCAAGAGACTCAAACGCGCTGTCGGTTGCGCTACTGAGCTGAACGATACCCTTTTGCGCCGTGGTCGCGTCCTGAGCCGTATATTTTCCGGCTGCAAGATCATATGCCGCCTTGACCGCTTTCGACGTTGCTGCGAGCAACTCAGACGCACTGTCGGTTGCGTTACTGAGCTGTGTAAACCCTTTTTCCTTAGTCGTGGCATCAGGATGCCTGCGTGACGCCTCATGCTCTGCGAGCTTATCGTCGACATAATCCTGGGTTGCCATGACCAGTGAGGTATCTATCGAAAGCTCGATCGAGTCGATATTGCTCACCATAACCACCATACGCACGGTTTGTGCTCGGCCTGACCCCTCGGCCAGCAGTGGCTTATAGCTTTCCGCCATGTTACCGACAGCAATCAGTGTGCCGGTGTCGTCATAGAGTCCCATTTCTCGCACCCAGAAACCACCAGTTTCTGGTGGGATGAGCAATTCCGCGATCACATAATTTTGATTCTTGTTGTCCTGGCTGATTCTGTTCAGTTCATGACGCCAAACCTCATTGACGAGTTTCGTCTGACTGGCATCGGGAACAGGTAATGTCCCCCCACCATCACCCACGGCCATCGTGGTAAAATTCACTTTCTTCTTGTTCGGGACGGTCGCGGCAGCCAGTTTTTCGGCACCGGCTTTGGTGATAACCGTTTTATATTTCACTGTCATAGTGCTCTCACTTATCCGGGATAAACCGTGATGATGTCGCCGTCATAGCTCAGGGCGCCGGTATAGAGATAACCCGGTATGTCCTGGATGATATTCAGGCCAATAAGGTGGCGGCTGGCAGGCTTCGCATCGGCGATGAGCCTCTCCATTTCGTAATACATTTCCTCGGTGATGCCCGTATCCAGTACGCCGATATCAAGGCGGAAGGTGCCGGGCGGATCGTTGGTTTGCCACCACTCGGTAACGTTAATCAGATAGCCAAGCGGCTCCACCACGCGACGTACAGCGCCTATCGTTCCCTTGTGGGCATGAATAAACCACGCGGCGCGGATCACCTCCCGTTTGGTGGCCTCCGGCCAGTTCTCATCCCAGCGGTCAACGGAAAACGCCCACGCCAGCCAGGGAAGCAAATTCGCCGGACAGGTATCCGCACTCCAGAGATGGCGCAGCGGAACCGGCGTATTTTCGATGTCCGCGCAGGCGCGCGCCGCAGCGACCTCAAGCGCCGATGAGCCAACCGGTAACAGGCGTGTATTACTCATCGTTTCCCCCCACGATTACGCTGTAGTGGCTGCACCATGAGGCCTGCGTTTCATCAAGCACGATGTCAGCCGCGGGTGCGGTCAGTTCCACCCGCTGCACCCCTTCCACATGAAGAGCCGCGTAAATGGCGGACTTGCGGATATCGCGTCCCAGCCGATGCTGAGCCGTGATGTAGGCCTGTAACCGGGCTCTTGCCGCATTGAGTACCGGTTCACTTTCGGGGCCGGGAAAAAGGAAAAGCGATGCTTCAATGCTGTAGTCGACAATGTTGGCCGACTGGACGGTCACCCGGTCGGCGACGGGCCTGACATCCTCATCGTTCAGCGCATTGCGAACAACGGCGAGCAGTTCCTCAGACGCTATGCCGTTATTCTCCCGGGAGAGCACGGAGACAGTGACGTTTGCCGGCTGTGGGCTAATGACGGAAATGTCTGCCACCCGGCCATCTGCACTGCGGCCATGGAACTGATACGCGCCCGTCGAACCGGCCACGCTCAGCCCTTCCGGCGCCTGCTGGATGCGCAGACGAAAGTCGGTATCGGACTCCATCACAGCCGGAGTGGGCGGTAACGTGGTGTCGTCGGCAGGGGTAATAGTCAGACGCGCAAGGTTCGCGTTTGCCCCAATCTGGTCCAGATCGCTGCCCGCCGCGTAGGCCAACATGACCGCCCGTGCAGCCTCGTTAACCCGCTGGCGCCAGATAACTTCCCGGTAGGCGTTCTCCTGCAGCAGCTTCACAATCGGCTCTGACTCCAGGGTCAGCGTCCGTGCAATCGCCTCTCGCTCCTCTTCCGGATAGAGCGACACAAAGGTGGCCTTTCGTTCTGCCAACAGCGTTTCATAATCCACCTCCTCCACGACATCAGGCGCGGCGAGCTGGCTCAGATCAACAATAGCCATAGCGTTTAACTCAGTGAAATGGTGATAGAAAAGGATTGTCCGGAGATCGGGCGCGTGCCGGTGATATCGACATACAACGTCCCGTCGTTCTCCGAACGCTCGAAAGTGATGGCCGTCAGGCTTATCCGCGGCTCCCATTTCTGGATGGCGGAATAGCATGCGGCCATGATCTGCAGGCGCAGCGCCGGGCTCTGCGGCCTGTCAATCATCTCCGCCAGCAGCGAGCCGTAATCCCGCCGCATGACCCGCGAACCAATCGGCGTGACCAGGATGTCGCGCACGCTTTGCCGAATGTGTTCAGCCTCTGAAATGCTCAGCCCGGTCTGCCTGTTCATCCCCCTGTAACGCACCGTCATTGTGTCCCCTTAGTCCAGCTTCCGCCGCTTTGCACACTGCCGTGCGCGTGGTTGTCCACCTGCACCCCGTTGGAGGTGAATTTACCGCCGGAATGCTCAATATTTCCGGCCATCACACCACCCTTCTGCACTTCCAGCGAGGCGGTAATTAACCTGTTGGTACACACCACTTCAGGCGTATCCAGCGTGATGCGGGATGTTGACGTCACCCGTACCTCCGGCACGGTGGCGGTCAGCGATTCAGAGGCGGTAATGTCGGCCGTTTTAATGCCTGCAACCGTCAGCGCCCCGCGCCCGGGTTCGTACTCGATCACCGCGCCGTCCGGAAACGAGACGTGGAACGCATCAGGTGACCCGGACGGTGCCGGATGGTCGTCCGAGAAAATGCCGGGCAGCACAAAGGCGGTATCCAGCTCACCGCCGATGGCCAGCAGCAGCACCTGCTCTCCCTCGGAAGGGGCCCACCACACGCGCGAACGTCCCGCACGACAGGTTAGCCAGTTCAGCCAGGTGGTTTTCATCCCGCCGGTCTGGACACGACAAAGCCCTCTGTTGAGGTCAACGTCGGTCACAACACCGATACGAATCAGGTTGCGGATCGCGCGAGCGATACCGTTCATGGAAGTTAATGTATTCATGAGAAGAGAATGCCGTTCAGGAGGAACGGCAGCAACGAGACGGGGTTTTCTGCGGGATGATACAACAAGCGGTCCAGACAACAGGCGGTTGGCGGCCTTCAGCGCAGGGAGCTTAGTCCTCCCACTGGCTGACCAGCTCACCGTTGATGTACAACGCCTTCGGACGCGTGACGGGCTCCGGCAGCGGCGGCTCCGGGGAATAGGTCGCGTGCAGAGCGCCCTGCTCCTGAGTGACAAGAATGCGCTCGGTCAATTGCACGCTGATGGTGATATCCATCGTATCGTCATCGTTTAAGACGATCGTGAAGGTGTATCCGTTTTTGCGTCCTTCATCGAGGGTAAAAATATCCGGCTGATTTTCCCGCAGCCAGGCCAGCACCGGGACAAAAAATCCCTCGCTGTCGCCGGTGAAACCGCTGACCTTCGCGTTCAGCGCATACCGCTTTTCAAAGGAGAGCGAGGAGGCAAGTCGGGCGTCTATATTGCCGCTTCCGACCGACATCTGCAGGCGCTCCGGGTTGGCATTCAGCTGGGGGATCGCGTCAATTAATGCCTGACGCAGGCTCTTGAGTTTGTGCATCGAGTTTATCCTGACAGTCTTTTATGGTTTCAACCTGCAGCGCGCAGGCGATAAGGGCGTATTCAAGCCTGCGAATATCGGCGCTGAGATCGCCGTTAGTGGCGGGTTCGCTTCCCGGCATCGGGCAGCGGCTCACCTTCGGGCAGGCGTTGTAAACAATGGGCTGCGGAGGCACAGGCGGTGCGGGTGTGCAACCTGCGGACAGCATCAGGCAACTGAGCGGTATACCAGCGGCGTAACGCTTCATTTTCATTGAGTAATCTCCCGATAGTCGCTTCCCGTCTTGCCCTCTCCTCGCCCGCAGTAACAAGCTCCTCACGGAGCCTGACCTGGGCGTGTTCATTTGCTCTGGCCATCCGCTGCGACAGGGACAGCTGATGGTTAAGCGTGGCGAGGGCCGTTTTTTGCTCGCTGGCGACCCGGTTGGCCGTGGCTAAAGAACGGGACAGGGTCTGGTTGTCATGACGAAGCCACAGCGCGATCGCCAGCAGTCCGGCCAGCATCAGCATGAGGACTCTCATGGCAGCCCCTTCATGCACCAGGCCTTCTCGCGGACGCGGCGATTTTCCAGCCCGGTTTTTTTGACGCCGTTGACGTACACCCAGCGGGTAAGCTGCCCGCACGCCTGCGACCACTGTTTACGTTTGATAAAGGAGACCAGAGTCGAACGGCAGGCGGCGCCTGCGCCGACGTTAAAGGAAAAACTCACCAGCGCGTCGTAGACCCGCGGCGGCATCTCCACCGGCGCGCACGCCGCCAGACGACGCTCAACGTTGAGCACATCAGCGACCAGATTTACCGCGGCCTCACGCTCGGTAATGTCCCGCGTCGGCACGACGTTTGCCGTGTGGCCAATGCCTGACGTCCATACGCCAGCGCTGCACCGGTAGGGCGAGAGGCGACATCCTTCGAGATCGGCAATCAGCGCCAGCCCCTCCGGGGAGGTTTTCAGTAATCGAAAGTCAGGCATCAGCACCGCCAGGGCCAGCACGCCGGCGACGCTGCAACGCTTAATGATTGAGTTCACGAATGCTCTTCTTATCGAGGCCCAGAGACTGGAGGTAGCGCCAGGTTTTGCGCTTAAACCAGTAATTCGTCAGCGCGGTAAAAATGGCGCAAAGGCTCCCCACGTACAGCGCAACCTTTTCAGGAGACATCGCCCCGAACCAGGCCAGCGCCACGGCCAGCCAGTAGGCGATAACCGTGGTGATTTTCTCCAGGCTCAGTCCCATAGGTTTACGGATTCTTTGGTGGGGGCGCTATTCACCTCCGGCATCTCTACCGGCGTGCCGTGAGGCAAAATAACGCCTGACTCCGCGAGGCCAGGATTGGCCTTCAGAACGGCTTCTACGACGCCAACCGTGCGCCCATAATAGCGGGCGCAAACGGCATCAAGCGTGTCCCCCTGCATTGCATAGATCTTCATCAGACGCTCCCAACATCCGGTTACCAGGTACTGTAGAGTTTCCCGGGCCGGCGGTCTTTTCGCTATCGCTGACGGATGGACAATCTCGGACACAACAGACCGTCCACAAGCAGCGAAGCGTGGGTCGACGAAAGCGCAAAATCTGAATGAGGGTGTACGTTCGGGCTATGACGCTGGGCTAACGCCAGCTCTCGTCTTCCCAGACTTCCCGGAGAATATTATCCAGCATTTCGCGATCGGCCTCTCCTTCAAGCCCCTGGAGCTCGACTCCCGTCACCGATCCTATTTTCACGCTCACCCGCGATGACGGAAACAGGGATCGTATTCTGCGGGTCAGTTCGCACTGAAAGGCTTCAACGACGGCATGGCCAATCTGCTGATCTTTATCGAGCGTAATGTTCACCCGAACGTTACCCTCTTTTTTGATTCGTTCCGGAACAGGCGATGCTGAGAAAACAACGGTAAATGCGTTGTTCTTGATTAAATTTCCCCGCGCAATCTCAGCAATCAAATTCAGGGCAATCTCACGATCTCTTTCCTGACATGTTCCTTCTGTCGTCAGTCGCGCAATCATCTCGACGCGTTCAATCATGACCTGCTCGTTCAACTCTCTGTCCACACAACCTCCACCACGAGATACTGTATAAACATACAGTAGCACGTATTCATAAAAAGAGTGAAGCGAAAAATCAGAACCCTTCACGGTATGTACATGATATGGATGGAGATTAGCGGGCTCTCTGAGCGAAGAGATCCGTTAAATAGCCAATACGTTCAAGGATTTTCCGCGCCTTGTGCTGATAAGAACGCGCTGCCGGAAAGAGCGATCCGTCAGCTGCGCCTCTGCACCATTTGTCGTTAAAACGGCTTACGCCGCCCGCCATAAGATGCAGGGCCTCTCCGCGGCTGATGGCGATTCCGGTGGCGAGCCGTATCTCATCGATCACTTTCTCCGGAACCCCGTTCTGCGGGTCGCTCGCGAAGACGATGGGCGACGACGCGCCAGGGCGGATGAATTTGATGCGTTCGGTTAACGCCCGCCTCGCACGCCTGCTGAGGGGTTGAGAAAGATCGGTCTGCGTACAGTTATTGACAGAACTCCGAGAGGATACAGGTGCGTCCTTAAGATCCGCGGCCCGCTTCGGCACAATTTTCCACTGCGTGAGTCGGGTTATAATTGGGCTGCCCGCGCCAACGGCAGAATCGTACACGCCGCGGATGCGGACCGTTTCCTCGCCGTACTGGTTAAACCCGGCGCCCGGCTCATACAGGGTGCGCACCTGTAAATCATCGCGACGCACAAACGGGCCGCCCTGTGCAGTAACGTATCCCGCCCAGTCGCCGGCGTCGGCAGCCTCATGGACGGCGGCAAACTCGACGCTCAGACCGCGCGCGGCCTCGGGATCCGCCAGACGTCGCAGCTCGCGGTAGACCGTTACCGGCGCGCCGCCGATAAACTGAAACTGGCGAATGTGCCAGCGCCCCGCCCAGGCCGACACGGCGGACGCCGTCTCCTTCAGCAGCCCGCCGCTTTCGCTATCGGTCTCGCCATCGAGCGCATAGCCGTCGATATTCTTTGAGATGTATTTGGCAATATAGCCGGTAGCGCTGCCTTTCTGCGGATCGATCGCGTCCGCGTGAAAGCGAGCCTGTCTGGCGCTTTCGCTCTGCAGCTCAGCGGCATCCTCCTCCCGGGCGTAGTCCCCTATAATCCGGCGAACGCATTCGACGTCTTCCGGCCGCATAAACACCAGCATGTGCCAGTGGGGCGTACCGTCGTGATGGGGTTCCGCAACGCGGATACCGAAAATACGGATCCCATCACGGTGGAGCTTTGCGCGGATGCGCGCCCACAGTCGGGTGAGGTAGCCTTGCGTATCCGCCGGACTGGCCCCGTTCCACTTCGCGTTGGGGTAGCCTGATTTCAGCGTCGCGTGATACTGCGCGGGCGCGGTTAAGGTATAGAACTCGCCCACATAGCCCAGCGCCTCACAGATATTTTCAAACCCGCGGATACGGGTCATCAGTTCACAGCGTCGTATCGCCGGGTTGGCCACCGAGCTATCGAATTTTTCAATCAGGCTAATGCGGTTGCCCTCTTCATCTTCCAGCTCCATGCCCTTGAGAAATTCGCGGGTGCGGCGCTTCTGCTCGCGCCACTCGGTCACGCAGCGTTTGCTCGCATACGCCGTTCTCTTTTTGCTGACGTTGCCGAGGGCAATCTGCAAATGCTCGCGCCAGGCAGCCGCGACCCGACGCAGACGCCCGCGCCACCACGCCTCGGAAAACATGCGGATCACCGCCGCGGAAACGTCATCTTTGTCGAAACACGTCTTCGACACGCGCTCCCAGTGCGGAGGCGACACGTTGAACTGGCGGGCGATCAGTCCGGCGCGCTGATACCAGACGTACAGCGTCTGGTATTCGCCCATCTCAGCATCGTTAATATTCGCCAGCTCGCCGCGAATAAAGCTGGCGATATCGGCGGCCAGCAGGTCGATGTCCGCGCGGGACATATCCGGCAGACGGTTATAGCGGGCAACCAGTTCGACCATTCGCGAGGCAAGGTACTGCAGAAGCTGGGTATCGAAATGGCCGTCAAACACGGCTCGGGAGACTGCTTCATGCAAACCTGCGCAGGCATAGCGTTCAGAGACCCGCCGCAGGCGAGGTAACATTCTTTTGCAGAAGCGGATCAAAAAGGCGTTAGCCTGCGGGCTGCCACGATGCTGTTCGAGGGCGTCAACCGCGCGCCAGACCTCAAAACGCACGCAGTCAGGCTGCTGTGAAAGAGCCATTCTTGCCTGCTTCAGCGCCGCGAAAAGGCGATCGCGGCGCTGCTGTTGGGCATGGGTGAGATAAGGGCTGGCAATGGCCGACCGTGGGGCATTCCACGGATAAGCAAATGACGTCGCCAACTCATCCTCCCCGGACGTGTTTATTTTTCATCTCTGCGATCTCCTGGCAGGTTACGCACAGGGCCACACCGGGCACCGCCATACGGCGCGCCTGCGGTATCGGCGCCTCGCAGTCCTCGCAGAGGAAACGCGAAGGCGATGCGGGTCGTCTGCGGGCGCGATTAATGTGGCGCTCTCTGTCTTCCTGCTCGCGCGCCTGGGCAAGATCGATAAAATCGGCCATCAGTGCAGCTCCTGTGATTCACGCTCGTAGCGGGCCGCCTCGTGGCACAGCAGTTCGGCAACGTCCTCTCCGCTCATACCGGTTTTGTAGATATGGCTCGCCAGCGCCTCCAGGCGCAGGGAGACCGCGAGGGCTCGCGCGCATCGTTCCTCCGTTTTTGCCTCTGCCAGCAGGCGTTTCAGTTCTTCACTTCCGATCGGATAAGGGCGGTTTTCACTGTTTCGCATCACGCGTTCTCCTTAAATTCAGGCAAAAGGATGCCCGGCGGGTTTACGCCATTAGTTTTTGGGTTGGGTTATATCGGCATGGTCAGCCGTTCAGGAAATAAACTCACAACAGCACGAAAATGGTTCATGGCGTTAATCAGCGCCCGTTTCTCTTCGGTCGTCAGCTCGCTGATATCGCACTCATGACGGGCGACGGGTAATCTCGCAAGGAAAAAGAGGGCGGCCAGCGCCCTGCAGTTCTCCTCAAAACAGGGATCGCGCTTATCGCGCAGCTCGGCCATAAACCGCGCCAGCTCTTTTCCGCTATCGCTCCCGTATCGGGCGCGCAGTTCAGCGACGTGGTTAAGCCCGTTAAGACGCGCTCCCACGCTAAGTGGAACCCTTGCACGGGCAGCTTCTATCGCCATATCACCCCTCGCATAAATTCACGCACGCTAATGTGCTGAAAACGGGTACAGCACGGTTTTTTCCACCGTTTGATGATTGCGATTTCAGAAGCCATGCTGCATGATTCCCATTTTGATACTGTCTGCAATCATTAGCCTCTGTTTGCCAACGTCTGCCGCTGATTGCCCGAATTTGCAATGATATTAATACCCAATTGAGTATTAGTAAACACCCAAAGGAATATATTTTGATCTTAGATTCTCAAGTGAATAATGAAGAGTTACTCGATAGAATCTGTCAGGTATATGGTTTCACGCAGAAAATCCAGCTGGCCCGGCACTTTAATATCGCCGCCAGCTCGCTTCAGAACCGCTACGCGCGCGGTACCGTCTCTTACGACTTTGCGGTTCAGTGCGCGCTGGACACCGGCGCCAGCCTTCGCTGGCTGATGACCGGCCAAGGGGCGCAGTTTGAAGGTCACCCCGTGCCGGGCGATCCCGTTTCAGTTTCGACATTCACACTCAGTGACGGGAGACTGGAAGAAAATTCCATTTTGAGTATAGACTCTGCTTTCTTTAGCAAACCGCTGGCGCGCGGCATCGCCGTCCGGGCGGAGGGGAAGCTGCACTTTATCGAAAAAGACGCATCGTTAACCGACGGCCTGTGGCTGGTTGAGATTGAAGGCACCGCCAGCATCCGCGACCTGACGCTGCTGCCGGGTAAAAAACTTCACGTGGCGGGCGGCAAGGTTCCGTTTGAGTGCGGTATCGACGAGATTAAAACGGTAGGGCGTGTGGTGGGGATCTATAGCGAAGTAAGCTGAGGATGTTTCATCCCCCCCTCGTGGCTGTGGATCTGCCGCAAGATAAACCGATACAGAGAAGCGAATTATATGTCCGTATAATTCGCTTCTCTGTTCTTGTTTAATCAGGCTTATAACACTCATAAAAAAATATATGTTTTTAAATTATATTTTTTATTACTTCATTCAACCAATGAATGCATGTAACTGTAGTGACACGAAATATTACAAACAGAAAAATCATGAAGGAGTAAGGTCAGAGAAATTAATTAAATAAATGGAGTTAACCAGAATGGCTATACCAGTTTATCTCTGGCTTTACAGCGAAGAAGGGAAACAGTTAAAAGGTAGCGTTGATGTACATAGACGCGAAGGTAGCATTGAAATAACCGGACTGTCACACGGCGTAGAGATACCTACAGATGATTACTCCGGAAAAATAACAGCCACACGCCAACATTCTCCCTTTGTTTTTACAAAAGCGCAAGACGTCTCAAGTCCTTACCTTTATCAGATCGTTAGTACGGGGAGTGTTCTTAAATCTGCTGAGCTAAAAATTTATCGAATCAACCACGCAGGGCAGGAAGAAGAATATTTTAATATTTTTATGGAAAATGCACGTATTACCTGCATTGTGCCTTATATGGAAGATGTGAAGGATCCCGACTTCACACATTATGATCATATGGAAGCCATAGAAATGACATATGAAAAAATAACATGGAAATATCTGGACGGTAACATTGTCCATTCCGATAGCTGGAAAGAACGCAGCGCGGCATAAGGGGAATAGCTCATGGCATGGACCTACTACCAAAGTACCGGTGAACTGTGGCATAAAGGTAAACTTATTGGCACAGGGTATTCCGGAAACCTGACAAACAAAAATAATCCAGACCGTCAGCACGTTAAGGGGATGGGACCATTACCACGCGGAACGTATCGCATAGGAGGCCATACATCCTCAAGGGGGCCAATGACAATTAACCTCAAACAAACCTCTGGTGAGAGCTATGGGCGATCGCTGTTTCGCATCCATGGTGAGAAAAAGGCACCAGCCATTCCTGGTTTTGCATCAGAGGGCTGCATTATCATGGGACCTCACATTCGCTCTAAAATAATTCTTTCGTCAGATCGTACGCTTGAGGTAGTTCGTTGAAAAAGTACGTGTTTTCTCTAATTACCTGCATTCTTACGGCTTCCTGTATAGCGTCAGAGAGTGACTGGATAACCTATATTAAGCTGGTGTCCAGCGCTGACATGGCAGCTATTCAGGCATTACCAGCGAAGATTAAAAGCACTGGTGATAATCTGGATGACGAGCATGCTGAACAGTTGGCGACCGCCATCAGCATGGCGCTTATCCGCGCCCCAGAATTAGTGCTGAATGTCACCAATCAATTTGAGTTGAACCCAGACCCTTTACAGCAACGGTTTGGAACCACTTTGATATGTAGCATACCGATGATGATACACAGCACTAATGCGGAGGTTGAAACCTATTTAGCAAAGGCTAAACCAGCATTGGAGAAAGCGGGCTCCCCAGCAAGAGAATGCTTAAGCAATATGCTCGATGTAATCAATGAGGTTAAGCAAGAAAAGGATAAGGACTCAAAACGTTAGCATCATATTATAACAAGCGCTTTTCTGAGCGCTTAATCTTTGAACCATTAAATAATAAACTACATATCACTCCAGTTTATCCAAAAATAAAAGAGCACATGGCTAAATCCTCCCTTTCAACCATCACCGTATCAAATAACAGCGGCTGCTCGGCTATGAGTGCGACGCAGAAATTTGAAAATATCTATATCCCACCGGGAATGAACTTGATATGAAAACGATGCAGCTGTTTTTGATTATGTTAGTGATATCGCACGTGGCTTATGCAAATGACTGTACTTCTGTTGAAGAAATGGACAAGGCAGATAACGCAGCCTCTGCCATTCAGGACTGGCAAGGCATCCATTCTTTTTACAAAAATTACAGACAGTGTGATGAGGGATATATCGCAGAAGGGATATCAGCGACTATTGTCGGGCTGTTAGCCGACAACTGGAAAACCTCCCATCAACTCATGCAGCTATCTGTAAACGATCGCGCTTTTGAGTCATGGATGATTAATCACATCGATACGACCACGAACGATCGCGAGCTCGATAAAGTCGTGAGAAACGCCACGGATAGCTGTCCCGAAGGCGGTAAAGCGTTCTGCAATCAGATTGAGAATGCCGCACAAGGCGCGTTGAAGGAATTGCAAAGCCCATAGCCAAGAATGGTTTCACAGGTAGAGCAGGAAACGGAGCTATCCTCACCCTCCACCTTACAGGCTCCTGCTCACTTCCCCACCTCACAAACTGCAAAACTAAAGAAATCCCCCATCGCGCCGATCATCATCCGTGTGTATTATTTCCTGTAGCTTTTACAACAACTAACCTTAACTCAAATACTTAAGCGCCAAAGCGAAAGGCATCATGAGCACACCGATCAAACGGCTAGAAATCATTAAAAATGCCATTGAACTGGAAGATGACGACATCATCCAGAGCCAGCTGACACGCCTGAAAAATGAAGCGTTTGACGATGAGCTACAGGCAATCGTCGTGGCGCTTGAGGAGAAGAACTACACCGCGGCCATGGCGGCCATTACCGCCTGGCTGCAGGGCCAGCGCGCCGTCACCCCGTGGCGCGACCCGCAGGTGGCCGCCAGCAAGCTGGAGCTGAAGGCGCTGGAAGAGCGTCTGCGCGATCTGATTGACCGCCGCAACGCCCGCGTGCAGCAGCTTGATGAGTTTAACGATCTCTATTTTTCCCGCCTTGGGCCGCTGATGCAGCAGATCCTCGCCCTGCGTAAAACCCTGGCGGAGCTAAACCTGCGTCGTCAGCAGGCGGAAGCGCGTCGTCGCGAGGAAGATTACCGTCGCTGCCAGCACTATATGGCGCAGGCGGTAGAGGTGCTGGCGACGCTCACCCAGCGCTGGCGCGATCTCCCGGCCGACTCCGTCCAGGCCGCTGAGGCGCGTAAGCATCTGGAACAGCAAAGCAATCTGATTGCCAACCTGCTGGCCGAAGCGCTGGAGCTGGAGAGCGGCTTAACGCGCGAAGAGGAGCCTGCGCGTCAGGCGCGCGACGAGGCGAACGAAGAGTACGAGAAGTATCGCGAACAGCATCACGATGCCGAAGTGCGGCTGCGCAAAGGTAAGCATCTTTCGGAAGAAGACCAGAACGAGCTCAAGCGCCTCTGGCGGCAGGCGAGCAAGCTCTGCCACCCGGACCTCGTGGCGGACGATTTGAAAGAAGAAGCCAACAGCATGATGGTGCAGCTTAACCAGGCGAAGCAGCGCGGCGATGTGAAAGCCATTCGCTCGCTGGTGGCCCGCCTGCAACAGGGCTTCGAGCCATTGATGGCCAGCGACAGGCTGAACGATCTGGAACGTATCCGCAAAAAAATGGCGCAGGTCCGCGAGCAAATCGACATTTTAGTGAACGAGCTGGCGGAACTGGAGAAAGAGGAGTCCTGGCTGCTGGTCTCGTCGCTCAATAATATGGAAGCGTACTTCGCTCAGCAGGAGAAAGCGCTGCACGAGGTCCGCGCCTCGCTCGAACATCAGGTGAACGAAGCGCAGCTGGATTCCGCCGCCTGATTATTTGGCGTGCCAGTATGCGCTGGCACGCACCAGCTGCGGATCAATCGCGTCGGTTTCAAACTGACGGCTCAGCGTTTTCACCACCTTCCCTTCCCCGGTCAGCCAGATGAAGTAGTCTTCCCCCGGAACGGTCAGCGCCGTCAGATGTTCTGCGACCGCCTGCTCGCTATGGCCCACCACCCAGGTGATATTGAACCCGCTCAGGTGCGCCAGATAGTCTTTATAAGATTCGTCCCCGACCGTCACGACCGCATGAACCTCCGGGCGAACCGGCAGTTTAGCAATGCTTTCTAAACGTCGACGCAGCGCGGGCATGCCGGATTCATCGCACACGTACAGCTGCCAGGCGTAATCCTCCGGCGCCACCAGCGAACCGCGCGGGCCGCCGATGGTCAGCCTGTCGCCCGCTTTCGCCTCGACCGCCCAGCTGCTGGCAATGCCGCCGTCATGAATGAAGAAATCGAGAACCAGTTCATGATTTGCCTCATCGTAGAGCGGCGTATAGTCGCGCGCCTGCGGACGCACGCCGTCGCCCCAGTCGATGCCTTCATCGGTGACCACCGGCGGCGTAAACGTCGTCCCGGGTGCCGGGAAAAAGACTTTGGTATGGTCGTCGAAACCGCGGGAGCTAAAGCCCTCCAGCGCCTCGCCGCCTAAAACAATGCGCTGGAAACCCGCGCTGGCGCGCTCAGCGCGGAGCACCGTCAGCTCGCGAAAACGCAGGTCATTACGAACACGCTGTGGATAACGGGTAGATGCCATTTTTAGACCCTTTGCTGGTTAATACGATATATCTAAATCAATTTTCAAATGATAATGATTACTAATAAGGAAAAATGCAAGATCTTTTAGATTGCATCTGAATATATCTTAGATATAGTTTAGATATATCAATTAAAGGACCTGTTATGCGACACGAACACGACAGCGGCGGGCGCCGACCGCGCTTTTTCGGCCACGGCGATCTGCGGCTGGTGATTCTGGATATCCTGACCCGTAGCGCGAGCCACGGCTACGAACTGATCAAAGAGATTGAAAACCTGACCCAGGGGAATTACACCCCGAGCCCGGGCGTCATCTATCCAACCCTGGATTATCTTCAGGATCAGACCTTTATCACCATTACGGAAGAAGAGAGCGGGCGTAAGCGCATTGCGATTACCGCTGAAGGACAGCGCTGGCTGGATGAAAACCGGGAACAGCTGGAACAGATCCAGGTGCGTATCAAAGCGCGCAGCGTCGGTTTTCAGCTGCGCAAAAACCCGCAGATGAAGCGGGCGCTGGATAACTTCAAAGCGGTGTTAGACCTGAAGGTGAATCAGGGAGAGCTCAGCGACGCGCAGCTTAAGCAGATTATCGGCGTGATTGACCGCGCGGCGCTGGAGATCTCCCAGCTGGATTAAGCCGGCGCGTGCTCGCTCACGCGGAAGACGCGTACCAGCTCTTTCAGGTGCATCGCCTGTTCGTTAAGCGATGCCGCTGCAGCTACAGACTCCTCCACCAGCGCGGAGTTCTGCTGGGTGGTGGCATCAATCAGGCCAATCGCGCTGTTAATCTGCGAGATACCTTCCGTCTGCTCGTGGCTGGCCTGGCGAATTTCCCGCAGAATCACGTCCATCTCCTCCACGTTACCCACCATCCCGTTGATCAGCCCACTCGCTTTTTCGACAAGGTTCATCCCGTCCTGGGTCTGGCTGGTGGAGCTCTCAATCAGCTCCCGGATTTCGCTGGCAGACGACGCGCTCTTCTGGGCAAGCTGGCGAACCTCACCGGCCACCACCGCAAAGCCGCGTCCGTGCTCGCCGGCGCGCGCCGCTTCCACCGCCGCGTTCAGCGCCAGAATGTTGGTCTGGAACGCAATGGCGTCGATCAGGTCGATAATGTCGGACATCCGGTTCGATGTTTCGTTAATCAGGCGCATTTTGCTGGTCACCTGCTTCATCATCTCACCGTTGTTTTTGACCACCGTGGCGGCATCGGCCGAAAGGTTGGTCGCTTCCCCGGTATGCGAGGCAGTATTTTTCACCGTCGCGGTGATCTGCTCCATCGAGGCAGCGGTCTGTTCGACAGAACTTGCCTGCTCTTCCGTGCGCGCGGCCAAATCCTGGTTCCCGGCGACAATCTGCGCGGCTGCGCTGGAGATATTCTCCGAGCCGGTTTGCACCTGCTGCACAATGTCCAACAGTCGCGTCTTCATCTCCATCAGCGCATGCAGCAGCAGACCCGTTTCGTCTTTGCCGTGCGGCGTGATGCTTCCCGTCAGATCGCCCTCTGAAATGGCTTTTGCAAAATGCACCGCCTCGCCGAGCGGACGTGTGATAGCGCGCACGATAAACCAGCCAATCAGGCTGCCTGCCACGACGCTAAAGAGCGTGATCAGGATCAGCAGCAGGCGGTTAGACCTGAAATCTCCTTCTACCTGCGCCCCTGCACTCTGCATCTCGCTGTTTTGAATCGTAATCAGCTCCTTCACCTTCGCTTTATAAGCCTGCTGCACGGCGAGGGTGGTGGTCATCATCTCCTGAATAGCGCCCGCACGATTGTTGTTCTGCACCGCCTGCAAAATGCGGTAGCGCGAGTCCAGATACTGCTGGCGCACGCTGCGGATATCCGCCAGCACCTGCTGAGACTTTTGATCCTGCAGCGCGTTGTTCAGCTCGCCGAGGATCACCGTGATGTGCTCGCTGATCTCTTTCAGGCGCTGCTGCGATTGCCCCGTGTAGGTACCCTGCTCATCCAGCAGCATCAGCTGTTGCGTGCTAATAAATTCCTGGAAGTTATCGATTAACTGGTTCGCTTTTACCGTGGTCGGATAATCACTGGTAATAATGGATTGCATCCCGTTATTAGCCCGGTTCAGACTCAGCAGAGACAGGCTCGCGCTGATCGCCATCAGGACAATAAAGAATCCAAACGCCAGAAATAATTTCGTGCCGATCTTTACGTCATGTAAGAACATATTTTCTCCATCGATGTGATTATTTCTCAGACGATCGCTGTTATCGGTAACGAATTTTC
Source organism: Enterobacter sp. NFIX59 (assembly GCF_900113755.1). Lineage (NCBI taxonomy): Bacteria > Pseudomonadati > Pseudomonadota > Gammaproteobacteria > Enterobacterales > Enterobacteriaceae > Enterobacter > Enterobacter sp. NFIX59. The sequence goes on from NZ_FOQN01000002.1 coordinate 487,954, forward strand.
TAACTTTATGACTTTGATCGTTTTTTTATTTCATAACCCTCACAATGCATAGGTGTAGGCTATTAATATTGCTTCATCGATCGTTACCAGACCGTCAAACGAGGTATTTTTGAAACAGGATTCTGAAGAACTGACTTAGGCAGGAATAAATAACTGAGGCACTTTCTTTAGTTATTTAATATGAACTTAACAATAAAATACATTAATAGTCACAACCAGAAAATAAAAAGCCGCTTATTCCTTACGGAATAAACGGCTTTTCCGGAACATTATTGACTCAATGGAGCACAGTCACCGCATCCTTAAGGCGTCCGGCGCGATGCTTCACCATCGCAGAAATGTGGGCGCTCTCCTCGACCAGGTCGGCGTTTTTCTGCGTGATGCTGTCGAGTTCAGCCACCGCGCGGGTCAACTCTGACAGTCCGGTTGCCTGCTCGGAGGTCGCGTGGCTGATCTGGGCGATAAGCTGCGTCACGTTTTTCACCTGCACAACGATATCATCCATCGTACGGCCTGCGGCGTGTACCTGCTCAGAGCCGGACTGCACCTTGCTGGCGCTGGCATCAATGAGTTTACGAATATCATTAGCCGCACTGGCGCTGCGGCTGGCGAGATGACGGACTTCACCCGCGACCACGGCAAACCCTTTACCCTGCTCCCCTGCCCTTGCTGCTTCAACCGCCGCGTTTAGCGCCAGAATATTGGTCTGGAAAGCGATATCGTTAATCAGGGAGGTAATCGAGCCAATTCGCTGCGTGCTGTCGGCAATGTCATCCATGGTTTTAACGACAGTCTGCATCGCGTTGCCCCCTTTCGTTGCCGCGCTGCTCGCGGCCACCGAGAGTTTGTCCACCTCGGCGGCGGTTTCGGAGTTACTCTGAACGGACGCGGCCATCTGGTTCATTGTTGCGACGGTCTGCTGCACGTTCGCCACGGTCTGACGCGTCCGATCGTTCAGATCTTCATTCCCCTGCGCCAGCCTGTCGCTGCCGTCACGGACGCTCACCACCTGGCTCGACACGTCATTGATTAACCAGCGGCACATCAGGCCCAGTTGCCCGACCGCACGCAGCGTCAGCCCCAGCTCGTCGCTGCGGTTCAGGTGCTGCACGCTGTTGCGCTCGCCGGTTGCGACCTTCAGCGCCTGTTGCGCCACATTCTCTACCGGGCGGACAATCTGTTGCTCAAACAGCAGCGTCCCCAGCAGCATTACCAGCGCGGCTGCGGCAAGCGGCATCCACCCGGCGGAGGTCGCGACCAGCGTGGCGGCGAGTACGGCAAAAAGCACCGCCATCACGCTGCGCACACGCCAGCGCAGCGGCATTGCCGGCAGTTTGCCCAGCCAGCCCTTTCCGACCACCAGCCCTTTATGAATACGTTTTTTACAGCGCCCGTCGTTCAGCGCCCGGTAGAGCGGCTCCACGGTGGCAATCTCTTCCGCTGTGGCTTTGGTGCGAATGGACATATAGCCCGTCACCTGCCCGCGGCGCACCATCGGTACCGCATTCGCACGCACCCAGTAGTGGTCGCCGTTTTTGCGCCGGTTTTTAACAATCCCGCTCCACGGCTCGCCCTGCTGCAGCGTGTACCACATATCGGCAAACGCGGCTTTTGGCATATCGGGATGGCGTACCATATTGTGCGGCTGGCCCGTCAGCTCATCGAGCTGGTAGCCGCTCACCTGCACAAAGGTGTCGTTGGCGTGGGTGATGTAGCTGTGGACGTCTGTTGTAGACATTAAGGTGGTGTCATCGTCCAGAGGATATTCATTCTGGGTGACATAGGTTGGAGAGGACATCGTGGGCATCCCTTGCAGGTTATTTGAATGTTAATTTTGTGGGTCAATGTTTTTTCGGCGGTAAACAATTTATCTTTAGTTGTTAAACTTGATGGAGATCGCAGATTTGACTTAAACCATACTTTTTGTACGATTTTTTAATTCATTGATTTCAAATACTTTCGTAAAGAAATTACCTGTAAAGCATGACCCGTTAACGCCCCCTTAAGTTGCAGCGAATGCACTTCTTTAGTGCAGCTGCGCGTTTCCGTCCTCATTTATCCTCTCTTCCCTGTACCGCTAAAACCCGTTTCGGTTGCTCCGGCATGATTAAATATTGTGCAACATTATTTTAACCTGGCGTTTATCCCGATTTTCGTTAAGTCATCTGAAGTGGCGTAATCCCTGCAATACTTAACTCAGTATCATGTGATACGCGATCCCCGGGAGCACATTTTGAACAGGTTACCTTCCAGCGCCTCGGCTCTTGCCTGTACCGCGCACGCACTGAATCTCATTGAGAAGCGAACGCTCGATCATGAGGAGATGAAACAACTTAACCGAGAGGTCATCGATTACTTTAAAGAGCACGTCAATCCAGGGTTTCTGGAGTATCGCAAATCTGTTACCGCCGGCGGGGATTACGGAGCCGTAGAGTGGCAAGCGGGAAGTCTGAACACGCTTGTCGACACCCAGGGACAGGAGTTTATCGATTGCCTGGGAGGTTTTGGAATTTTCAACGTGGGGCACCGTAATCCAGTTGTGGTTTCCGCCGTACAGAATCAACTTGCGAAACAACCTCTCCATAGCCAGGAACTGCTCGACCCGCTTCGCGCCATGCTCGCGAAAACGCTGGCGGCCTTAACGCCCGGCAAACTGAAGTACAGCTTCTTTAGCAACAGCGGCACGGAATCGGTCGAAGCGGCGATTAAACTCGCCAAAGCGTACCAGTCGCCGCGCGGGAAATTCACCTTTATCGCCACCAGCGGCGCGTTCCACGGGAAATCCCTGGGCGCACTGTCTGCTACCGCCAAATCCACCTTCCGCAAACCGTTTATGCCGCTGCTGCCGGGCTTCCGCCACGTGCCGTTTGGCGACATCAACGCCATGCGCACCGCGCTGAGCGAATGCCGCAAAACCGGCGATGACGTGGCGGCGGTGATCCTGGAGCCGATTCAGGGCGAAGGCGGCGTGATCCTCCCTCCGCAGGGCTATCTGCCCGCCGTGCGTCAGCTGTGCGATGAGTTTGGCGCGCTGCTGATCCTCGACGAAGTCCAGACCGGGATGGGGCGCACCGGCAAGATGTTTGCCTGCGAGCACGAGAACGTGCAGCCGGACATCCTGTGCCTGGCGAAGGCGCTCGGCGGCGGCGTGATGCCGATTGGCGCGACGGTGGCCACCGAGGAGGTCTTCTCGGTGCTGTTCGACAATCCGTTCCTGCATACCACCACCTTTGGCGGTAACCCGCTGGCCTGTGCGGCCGCTCTGGCGACCATTAACGTGCTGCTGGAGCAAAACCTGCCCGCGCAGGCGGAGCAGAAAGGCGACATGCTGCTGGACGGCTTCCGTCAGCTAGGCCGGGAGTATCCGGACCTGGTGCAGGACGCGCGTGGGAAAGGGATGCTGATGGCGATTGAGTTTGTTGATAACGAAACCGGCTACAGCTTCGCGAGCGAGATGTTCCGCCAGCGGGTGCTGGTGGCCGGAACGCTCAACAACTCGAAAACCATCCGCATTGAACCGCCGCTGACGCTGACGATTGAGCAGTGTGAGCAGGTGCTGAAAGCGGCGCGTAAAGCGCTGGCAGCGCTGCGGGTGAGCGTGGAAGAGGCGTAATCAACGCCGGGTGGCGTTACGCTACCCGGCAGTTTTTTATCGGTGAAACTCCGCCACCGTCATGGTGAAGCGAAGCACGGTATCGCTTTCATTGGCGTAGCCGTGCGACGCTTCCGTTTTCGCCACCGCCGACGCACCAGCGTTAACCTGGGTCACCGTCTCATCCACCGTCAGCGTTAACACGCCCTCGTTTACGTGCAGCAGCTCAAAGGTTCCCGCCGGGTGCCCCGGAGAGGTAAACCGTTCTCCCGGCTGCATCTCCCACTGCCATAACTCAATCATGTCAGGTCCCGCGGTACCCGCCAGCAGTCTGGCGCGTCCACCCAGCGCGCCCTGCCACAGCACCGGAATCGCCTCTTCTTCGATAACATGTACCAGCGGCTCGCTGGAGACGTTGACGATATCCGCCACGGAGATGCCGAGCGCGGCGGCCAGCTTGCACAAAATGGCGATGCTGGGATTGGCTGCGCCCTTTTCGATCTCCACCAGCATCCCTTTGCTGACGCTGGCGCGGCGGGACAGCTCGTCCAGCGACAGCTTTTTCTCTTTACGCCAGTTGCGAATGCGGTTCGCCACGGCCAGGCTTACCTGGGCAACATCGGCACCCGAATCAGTCATTATATTGACTTTATCAGTCATTGGTCACTACCATGGTATAAAACAGTCAATACAGGATTATTTATGTCTCTCGTTACGCCGTCAATAGATTCGCGTCTTGCCGGGATTGCCCCAGGCTTTCGGGCGCTGAGCATTCTGGTTGAAGCTGGGCCGATTACCCACCCGGAGGTAGCGCCCGCCGCGCTGGCGCAGGCCTGTCAGCAGATGTTGAATGATGATGTGCCGTGGGCTGATGCACACCTTTCAGACTGGGATGAGGTGTTTAAAGCCTTCGGCGCGAAACCGAAACGCACGCCCTGTTCCGCCGCGGCCCTGCGCAAGCGGGTACTGAAAGACGGTTCGCTGCCGTCGCTGGATCCGGTGGTGGATATCTATAACGCGGTGAGCATTCGCTATGCCATTCCGGTGGGTGGGGAAAATCTCGCGGCGTACTCGGGTGCGCCGCGTCTGACGCTGGCCGACGGCAGCGAGCCGTTTGATACTTTAAAAGAGGGACAACCAGTGGTAGAACATCCGGAACCTGACGAGGTTATCTGGCGCGACAACCTCGGCGTCACCTGCCGCCGCTGGAACTGGCGACAGGGGGTGCGTACCCGTCTGGACAGCCAGGCGCAATCTATGTGGTTTATTCTTGAAAGCCTGCCGTCGATGCCGCTTGCGGCACTGGAAGAGGCGGGAGAAGAGCTGGTCAACAACCTGCAGCGGCTGATGCCGGGGGCCACGGCTCAGGTTAAGATGCTGACGCTGTAAGAGGACAACACGATGTTTCACGGATTAAGCGCTTTTCCGTTAACCCCCCTGAAAGAGGGGACGTTTGACGAGCAGTCCTCCATCAATCTTCTGCGCCCCCTGGTCGACGCTGGCGTGGATTCTCTGGGCATTCTCGGCTCAACGGGAAGCTATGCCTATCTGACCGTAGAAGAGCGCGGTCGGATCGCACGCTGCGCGGCGGCGCATGCTGATGACATTCCGGTCATCGTCAGCATTGGCGCATTACGGCTGGACGATATTCTGCGTCTGGCTGACGACGCGCAATCGGCAGGTGTCTCCGGCTTGCTGCTGGCGCCCGTGTCGTACCAGCGATTAACGGAAGACGAAGTGTTTAATCTCTATGAAACGGTGACCCGCCAGATCTCCGTACCGCTGTGCATTTACGATAATCCCGCCACGACCGGTTTTTCGTTTAGCGATGAATTGTTATTTGCCGCCGCGGCCCTGCCGAATATAGGCTCCATAAAGCTTGGCCGCGTGCCGGAGGACCTGTCGCAGGTACGCGCTCGTCTTCCTGATACCGTCACGCTGGGCATCGCCGGCGACTGGCGAGCGGCCTCCGCCCTGCATGCCGGGTTTGACGTCTGGTACTCGGTGGTCGGCGGGTTGTTTCCGCAAACAGCGCTGGCGATTGCCCGTTCGAAAGAGGCGGCACAATCCGAGCGGCTGGAGCCGCTGTGGGAATTGTTCCGTCGATACGGCAGCTTGCGGGTGGTAGCGGCAGCGGCAGAAATGCTGGGGAAAGTGGAAACACCCGCGCTCCCCTTCCCGCTTCAGGCTATTCAGGGTGAGCCGCGCGAAGCGCTTGCTGCGATACTTGCGGATCTGGTGCTGGCCTGAACAATGCCGGGTGGCGCTAACGCCTACCCGGCCTACAAAAGCAACACAACCTCTTACCCGTACCGTTACTCCGGCAACAACCCCACAAAACTCCGTTTCTTACGTGGCTCCGACATCAATTCCTCAAGCTTATCCACGCACGCCAGATAGTGCGGTGTTTGCTTATGCGCCAGCACCGCCTCTTCGTCTTTATAGGCTTCGTAGATAAAGAAGCGGGTTTTCACCCTCGGGTCCTGCAATACGTCAAAGCGCAGGTTTCCCGGCTCCTTGATTGCCCCCTCGTGGTTGGCGCGGAATACCTCCACAAACTCGTCCACCCGCTCGGGCTTAATGTTGATTTCAACCAGCGTCACGTTCATTTTGCTTCTCCCTGTTTCTCTTCCTGCCAGAACTGGAACGCATCGCGGGCATTCCAGTTCTCGTGAACCACTTTTTTCACCGCCTTTAGCATGGCGAGCGGCGCGCTGGACTGGAAGATGTTGCGCCCCATGTCCACGCCGGATGCTCCCTGATCTATCGCACGCCAGCACATCTCCAGCGCCTCGTGCTCCGGCAGCTTTTTGCCCCCGGCGATGACAATCGGCACCGGGCAACTGGCGGTCACTTTTTCAAAGCCTTCATCCACGTAGTAGGTTTTGACGAACTGCGCCCCCATTTCGGCGGCGATGCGGCTGGCGAGCGAGAAATAGCGCGCGTCACGCGCCATCTCTTTACCGACCCCCGTCACCGCCAGCGTCGGCATGCCGTAGCGCGCGCCCGCATCGACAAGCTTGATGATGTTGTTGATCGACTGGTGCTCAAACTCGCTGCCGATATAGACCTGTGCCGCCACGGCGCAGACGTTCAGGCGCAGCGCGTCCTCCATCGCCACCGCCACGCACTCGTTCGACAGCTCGCCCAGAATCGAATTACCGCCGGAGGCGCGCAGCACCACCGGTTTGTTCGTGGCGGCGGGCACCTGGCTCCTGAGGATGCCGCGGGTGCACATCAGCACGTCGGTTTCACCAAACAGCGGCGCGATGGAGAGATCGATACGCTCAAGGCCGGTGGTCGGCCCCTGAAAGTAGCCGTGGTCAAAGGCCAGCATCACCGTACGGTTGCTCTTAGGGTTGAAGATGCGTGCCAGGCGGGACTGCATGCCCCAGTCCAGCGAGCCGCAGCCCTTCAGCGTGAACGGCACGTTGACCTGCGGCGTGCCGATGCCAAAATCCTTACCGTCTTTGATATCGTCTAAATCAGCCATTTGCTCCCCCGTCAGAAATCGTATTTGCTGATGTTCTCTTTGGTGAACACCACCCGCTCCGGCAGCAGCACGATGCCGTTGCCCTTCGCCTCATACTGGTAACCCTGCACGCTGTTCGGCTCGACCTTCAGCGCCCCGATATTTTTTACGTCCACGCTGTCGCCGACGTTAAGATCGCCTTTTTTCAGCAAACGATCGGCGACATTGACCGCAATTTTGCCCTGTTGTACGACATCCCACAGGCCGAAAGCTTTTACCGTGCCGCGCTCAACGTACGGACGCATCACGTTCGGCGTACTGAACCCGACAATCGCCACCCCTTCGCGCTTCAGGTTTTCCGCCGCCTGCGCAGCGGCCGGCAGCGCGTTGGCGTCCGGGGCGATGATCGCATCCAGATCCGGATACGCTTTTAAGATCCCTTCGGCGGTTTGCAACGATTTGGTGGCGTCGTTATAGCCAAACTGGGTAGTGACGACCTGCCACTGGGGATGATCTTTCTCGATTTTGGCCTTCGCCTCTTTCACCCACTGGTTCTGGTCGGTGACGGTGGGGCTGGAGTAGAAGAACGCCACTTTGGCATTCGGTTTGGTGACCTGCTTGCCCGCCATCTCCACCAGCAGGCCGCCCAGCTGTTCCGGCGTTCCCTGGTTGATATAGATGCTGCGGCACTCCGGTTTGGTGTCGGAGTCCCAGGTCAGAACCTTGACGCCGCGCTGCATCGCGCGCTTGAGCGCCGGGCAGAGGCCGTCCGGCGACACGGCGGAGACGATGATGGCGTTATAGCCCTGGTTGACGAAGTTATTGATCAGCTGCACCTGGCCGGAGACGCTCGGCTCGGTCGGGCCGTCGTAGGTGACGTCCACACCGAGGTCTTTCCCCGCCTCTTTCGCGCCGTTGCCGCCGCTGGTGAAGAAGCCCACGCCCACCAGCTTCGGGATAAAGGCAATGCGGTCCGCCGCCTGCGCCGAGGCGAAGCTGAGGGCCATTGCCAGGACGAACAGTTTTGTTTTCATCTTACGCTCCGGATAGTTTTCTAAAGAGAGAACGCACCCACTCGCGGTGCAGACTCAGCGAACGTCCCATCACCACCACAACCAGCAGCGCCCCTGACAGCGCGCTCGACACCTGGTTGGGGATGCCGACCATCTGTAAACCCTGCTGCAGATACCCCACCAACAGCGCCGCCAGCGCTGTACCGACAACCGAACCTGAACCACCGTAGATATTGGCCCCGCCGAGCACGGCAGCGGTGAGCGCGGGCATCAGTAAATCGCGCCCCAGATCCGAACGCGCGGAGCCGAAATAGGAGACCATTACCAGCGCGGCAATCGCGGAGGCTACGCCCACCAGGCCGTACAGCGCGTAGGGCATGCCGTTCACCGACAGCGCCGCATAGCGCGCCGCGCGAGGATTCTGCCCAATCAAAAACAGATGACGACCAAAGCGCCCGCGGTGGGTAATCAGCCAGAAGAAGACGGTAATCACCGCGAACAGCACCAGCGGGATCGGCAGGCCAAACACCGTGAGGTTAGCCAATGCCGTGAAGCTGTCCGGGAAGCCGCCGATGCCCTCGTAGCCCGTGGCTCCCGCCATGCCGGAGAGCAGCAGCGCCCCGCCGCCGTAGAGGTAGAGCGTGCCGAGGGTAATCACCAGCGGGCTGATGCCGGTGTAGTGGATCAGCGCCGCGTTTACCAGCCCGCACAGCAGTCCCAGCAGCAGCGTCAGCGGAACGGCGACCGCCATCGGCCACCCAGCCTGCATCATCACCCCCAGCGCAATCGCGCACAGGCCGATGGTCGAGCCGAGGGAGATGTCGATCCCGCCGCTGATGATCACCAGCGTCAGCGGCAGCGCCACAATGCCGATGCAGATGAAGTCGCTGGTGCTGAACAGCAGCATGTTGATGTCGAGCATGCGCGGGTTGATGGCGCCGAAGAGCAGGATCTCCAGCACCAGCAAAATGAGCAGCGCGCTTTCCCAGTTAAGCCTCATTTACGCCACCTCTTTTTTGCGTTTGGGAAACGGGGTGACGTGCTTCCCCCCTCTGTTACCCGGCTGGAAGCGACCGTACTTCAGCGCCCGCTGATGGCGCGCCAGCGCCTGGCGCAGACGCCCGTCGAGCACCAGGACGCCCAGCAGCACCAGCCCGGCGATAAAGTCGTTCCACCAGGCCGGGAGCCTGAATAGCACCAGCACGGTGTCGATTTGGGTCAGGAAGAAGGCGCCGAGCAGCGCGCCAACCAGCGTGCCCGTGCCGCCCAGCAGCGAAATCCCCCCGAGCACGCAGGCGGCGATGGCCTTCATCTCCAGCCCGCTGCCGGTCTGGTTGGGCACAAAACCAATCTGCGCGGCAAAGACGATCCCGGCGCAGGCCGCCAGCACGCCGTTGAGGGTAAAGGCGATCATGCGGGTGCGGTTCACCGCCACGCCCAGCTGCCGCGCGGCAGCGAGGTTATCCCCCACCGCGTAAAAATCACGCCCGAACGCGGTGCGCGACAGCGTCCACGCGCCGGTGACCACGATAATCAACACCACCATACCAAGGGGCGACACGCCGATGGCCGCAGGCTCAGAGAGCGATTTCAACCCCGGCGGCAGCCCTTCAATCCACTTTCCGCCCGTCCAGAGCAGCATCGCTCCACGGTACAGCCCCAGCGTGCCGAGGGTGGCGACAATCGCCGGGATGCGCAGCCCCACCACCAGAAACCCGTTGAATAACCCGGCCAGCGCGCCAACCGTGAGCGCGAAGAGGATGGAAACGGGCAGGCTGTAGCCGCCGTTCAGCGCCACGCCGACGGCGATGGCGGAGAGCCCGACGGTTGAACCCACGGAGACGTCGATATTGCGGGTCAGCATCACCAGCGCCGCGCCGATCGCCAGCAGGATCAGGATCTGCGAGCTGGCGAAGATCATCCCCAGCGTCTGCAAACTCAGGTAGGACGGATTGAGCGCCACCAGCACGGCGAACAGCGCCAGAATGGCGAGAAACGCGCTCAGCTCGCGGTTTTTCAGTAAGGTCTTCATGCTTGCCCTCCGAACGCCAGCGCCATCATTCTGTCGAGGCTGACGGCATGGCGCGGCAGCTCGCCGCTGAGTACGCCCTGATGCATCACCAGCACGCGGTCCGCGAGGCCCGGAAACTCATCGAGATCGCTTGAGATCATCAGTACCGCCACGTTCTGCGCCGCCACGCTTTTGATGAGCTGGTAGATATCGGCGCGCGCCGAGACGTCCACGCCGCGCGTCGGTTCATCGACGATCAGTAATAAAGGATTGGCCTCCAGACAGCGCGCCAGCAGCACCTTCTGCTGGTTGCCGCCGGAGAGCGTGCGCACGGTTTGATCCGCATGGTTGAGCTTGATCCCCAGCGCCCGGTGATAGCGCTCCACGACCGCAGACTCCCGCTTGCGCTGCTGCCAGAGCGACGGCTCGTTCAGCGCCACGGTGTTCCAGCGGATCGGCGCGTCGAGGAACAGGCCGGACACCTGCCTGTCTTCCGGCAGGTAGACCAGCCCTTTTTCCAGGCGTGAACTTACCGGATCGCCGGCAATCTCCTGGTTCTCCAGCCAGATGCGGCCGCCACGTACCGGCCGCAGGCCGTAGAGCGTTTCCGCAAACTCGGTGCGCCCGGATCCCACCAGCCCGGCCAGGCCGACGATCTCCCCGGCATAGATCTCAAGGCTGAGATCGATAAAGCCTTCCCCGGTAAGATCGTCAACGCGCAGCACCGGGAAATCCTGCGGCTGGGTGCGGCGGTTGCCCGGCAGCGCCAGCCACAGCTTTTGCGTATCGCTGAGGGATTTCTCCCGGCTTACCGGCGTCATGGCGGCAATCAGGGCGCTGTCGTCAAACTGCGCGGTTTCGCCGCTCAGCACCACCGCGCCGTCGCGCATCACCGAGACGTGGCTCGAAAGCACGCGAATTTCCGGCAGCTTATGGGAGATAAAAACAATCCCGACGCCGAGTGCCTGCAGGGCGCGGATCTGGCGGAACAGCCGTTCGGTTTCACCCGGCGTGAGGGAGGCTGTGGGTTCGTCGAGGATCAGGATCCTGGCGTTGCGCATCAGGCCCCGCAGGATTTCCACCATCTGCTGATCCGCCACTTCCAGCGTGCTGGCGGTAGCGTCGAGGTTAAGCTGGCACTGCAGCTGCTGGAGTTTTTCCGCCAGGCACTTTTCTAGATCGCGCTCGCGCGGCAGGCGGAACAGGATGTTTTCCCGCACCGTCAGGTTGGGGAACAGCAGAGGCTCCTGCGGCACGAGGTAAATGCCAAGCCTGTGCGCCTGTACGGGCGTCAGCCGCGCATATGACTGCCCCTCGACGGAAAGTTCACCGCCGTCCGGCGTCTCGACCCCGGCGATGATTTTCATCAGCGTCGATTTTCCCGCGCCGTTTCCGCCCATCAGGGCGTGCACCTGGCCCGCAAGCAGCGTGAAATCAATGCCTTTAAGAACCGGCACGCCTGAGAACTGCTTGCTGATATTCCGCGCGTCGAGAAGTGAGTTCATCATCGCTCCGCTATTGAACAAATGATTTTTAGATTTAATAATGTTCAAAAGCGTAGACGGTGAACTATATTTACAACCGTGCAGGGATCACAGTTTTACCGATTGAGATTCAGATAAACCAGAAACGATCGAAATGATCCGTTTTGTCGCGTGGCTCACACTTTCCCTTCGCGCCATCACGAACATATGATCTAAATTTTTATAAGAGTTCAACTATGAGCGATAAACGCACTGCGGAAGAAGGACGGTTTGCCGGGCTGGCACTGGCGGAAGAGGAGCTGGTGGCGCGCGTGGCCTGGTGCTACTACCACGACGGGCTGACCCAAAACGATATCGGCGAGCGGCTCGGGCTGCCGCGATTAAAAATCTCCCGCCTGCTGGAGAAGGGCCGTCAGTCCGGGGTGATCCGCGTGCAGATCAACTCCCGCTACGAGGGCTGCCTGGCGCTGGAGACCGAGCTACAGCAGCGCTTTGGCCTGAAGCTGGTGCGCGTGATGCCCGCCCTGAATACGCCGCCGATGAACGTGCGGCTCGGCATTGGCGCGGCGCAGTCGCTGATGGGCGTACTGGAGCCCGGCCAGCTGCTGGCGGTGGGGTTTGGTGAAACCACCATGAGCAGCCTGCAGCACCTGAGCGGCTTTATCAGCTCGCAGCAGATCCGCCTGGTGACGCTCTCCGGCGGCGTCGGGCCGTATATGACCGGTATCGGCCAGTTGGACGCGGCATGCAGCGTCAGCATGATCCCCGCCCCGCTTCGCGTGTCATCCGCCGAGGTGGCCGGGATCTTAAAACGCGAGACCAGCGTGCGGGACGTAATCCTCGCCGCCACCGCTGCCGACGTGGCGGTGGTCGGCATTGGGTCGGTGAACCAGCGCCGTGACGCCACGATCTTGCGATCCGGCTATATCAGCGAAGGTGAACAGCTGATGTACGCCCGCAAAGGCGCGGTCGGCGACATTCTCGGCTATTTCCTCAATGCCGAAGGGGAGTGCGTCGAGGAGCTGGAGATCCATAAAGAATTACTCGGCGTCTCGCTTGATGAGCTGGCGCAGCTGCCCACCATCGTTGGCGTGGCCGGAGGGGAAGAGAAAGCCGATGCGATTTATGCCGCACTGAAGGGTCGCCGTATCAATGGCCTGGTGACGGAGGAGACGACAGCCCGCGCGGTGCTGGCTCTGGCCAAATGAGAGCCCGCCCTGCGCTAACAACGAGGCAAGCTCATGAGTTACCTTTTAGCGTTAGATGCAGGGACCGGTAGCGTTCGCGCCGTGATTTTCGATTTGCAGGGCAACCAGATTGCCGTCGGCCAGGCCGAGTGGAAGCATCTGAACGTAGAGAACGTGCCGGGGTCGATGGAGTTCGACCTCGAGACCAACTGGCAGCTGGCCTGCCAGTGCATTCATCAGGCGCTGTCGCGCGCGAATCTGGGCGCGGCGGACATTCAGTCCGTTGCATGCTGCTCCATGCGCGAAGGGATCGTGCTTTACGACCGCAACGGCGAGGCCATCTGGGCCTGCGCCAACGTTGACGCCCGCGCCAGCCGCGAGGTGGCCGAACTCAAAGAGATCCACGACTATCGTTTTGAATCCGAAGTGTATGACGTTTCCGGGCAGACGCTGGCGCTGAGCGCCATGCCGCGCCTGCTGTGGCTGGCACACCATCGTCCGGATATTTACCGCAAGGCCGCGACCATCACCATGATCAGCGACTGGCTGGCGGCGAAGCTCTCCGGCGAGCTGGCGGTCGACCCGTCTAACGCGGGCACCACCGGCATGCTGGATCTCTTCTCCCGCGACTGGCGTCCGGCGCTGCTCGACATGGCCGGGCTGCGCGCCGATATTCTCTCCCCGGTGAAAGAGACCGGCACCGTGCTGGGCGCTATCACCAAAGAGGCCGCGCAGCAAAGCGGCCTGCGCGAAGGCACGCCGGTCGTCATGGGCGGCGGCGACGTGCAACTGGGCTGTCTGGGGCTGGGCGTGGTTCGCGCCGGGCAGACGGCGGTGCTGGGCGGCACCTTCTGGCAGCAGGTGGTGAATCTGCCGCAGGTGCGCACCGACCCCGAGATGAACATCCGCGTCAACCCGCACGTTATCCCCGGCATGGCGCAGGCGGAATCGATCAGCTTCTTTACCGGGCTGACCATGCGCTGGTTCCGCGACGCCTTCTGCGCGGAGGAAAAGCTGATTGCCGAGCGGATGGGGATGGACACCTACTCCCTGCTGGAAGAGATGGCCAGCCGCGTGCCGGCGGGTTCACACGGGGTGATGCCGATCTTCTCCGACGCCATGCATTTTAAGCAGTGGTACCACGCCGCGCCGTCGTTTATTAACCTCTCCATCGACCCGGAAAAATGCAATAAAGCGACGCTGTTCCGCGCACTGGAGGAGAACGCGGCGATCGTCTCGGCCTGCAACCTGGCGCAGATTTCGCGCTTCTCCGGCGTGACGTTTGAGAGCCTGGTGTTTGCCGGTGGCGGTTCGAAAGGCGCGCTGTGGAGCCAGATCCTCAGCGACGTCACCGGCCTGCCGGTGCGCGTGCCGGAAGTGAAGGAGGCGACGGCGCTGGGCTGCGCCATTGCGGCAGGCGTTGGCGCAGGGCTGTTTGCCGATATGGCCTCGACGGGCGAGCGGCTGGTGAAATGGAGCCGCGAATTCACGCCAAACCCGATACATCGCGAGCTGTACGACGGCATGATGCAGAAATGGCAGGCGGTATATGCGGACCAGCTTGGGTTGGTGGACAGCGGGCTGACGACATCGATGTGGCAGGCACCGGGGCTGGTGCGGGCAGCGGCGCCGTAAATAACGCCGGATGGCGCTACGCTTATCTGTCCTGGGGTTTTGTAGCCCCGATAAGCGCAGCGCCACCGGGGAAGTTCTTTGAGATCTATCACAATCATTCGATCCCGCTTTTACCTTTCTGCTGCCGCTGGCTAAATTAGTAACTCATCCGACCACATAACAATAATTTTACACTGGAAGAGACTATGAGCCGCTACCCGTCGTTATTCGCCCCCCTCGATCTGGGGTTCACCACACTCAAAAACCGCGTGCTGATGGGGTCGATGCACACCGGGCTGGAGGAGCACCCGGACGGGGCCGAGCGTCTGGCAGCCTTCTATGCCGAGCGCGCACGCCACGGGGTGGCGCTGATCGTCACCGGCGGCGTGGCCCCTGCCCCTTCCGGCGTGGGCATGGAGGGCGGCGCGGTCCTGAACGATGCGTCACAGCTGCCGCACCACCGCATTGTGACCGACGCGGTACACCGCGAGGGCGGCAAAATCGCCCTGCAAATTCTGCACACCGGACGCTACAGCTATCAGCCGAATCTGGTCGCGCCATCGGCTCTTCAGGCACCGATTAACCGTTTTAAACCTCACGCCCTCACCCACGACGAGATCCTGGCGTTGATTGACGACTTCGCCCGCTGCGCGGCGCTGGCGCGCGAGGCGGGCTACGACGGCGTTGAGGTGATGGGCTCAGAAGGCTACCTGATCAACGAGTTTCTCGCCGCCCGCACCAACCACCGTGAAGACGAATGGGGCGGCGACTATGCCCGCCGGATGCGCTTTGCCGTGGAGGTGGTGCGCGCGGTGCGCGAACGTGCAGGGGCTGATTTTATTATCGTCTTCCGCCTGTCGATGCTCGACCTGGTGGAAGGCGGCGGAACGTTCGATGAAACCGTGCAGCTGGCGCAGGCGATTGAAGCCGCAGGTGCCACCATTATCAACACCGGCATCGGCTGGCACGAGGCGCGCATCCCGACCATCGCCACGCCGGTGCCGCGCGCGGCGTTCAGCTGGGTGACGCGCAGGCTGAAAGGGAAAGTGTCTGTTCCGCTGGTCACCACCAACCGCATTAACGATCCGCAGGTGGCGGACGATGTGATTTCACGCGGCGACGCCGACATGGTCTCAATGGCGCGGCCGTTCCTTGCCGATGCCGAGCTGCTGTCCAAAGCGCAAAGCGGCCGTGCGGATGAAATCAACACCTGCATCGGCTGTAACCAGGCCTGCCTGGATCAGATCTTCGTCGGCAAGGTCACCTCATGCCTGGTTAACCCACGCGCCTGCCATGAAACCAAAATGCCGGTCGTTCCGGCAGTCAATAAAAAACGCCTGGCCGTGGTGGGCGCAGGCCCGGCGGGGCTGGCGTTTGCGGTCAATGCCGCCTCGCGCGGGCACAGCGTAACGCTGTTTGATGCGCTGGGGGAGATTGGCGGGCAGTTTAATATCGCCAAACAGATCCCCGGCAAAGAGGAGTTCTACGAAACGCTGCGCTACTACCGCCGGATGATCGAGCTGACGGGCGTCGAGCTGCGGCTTAACCAGTTTGTCCACGCAGCGGATCTGACTGATTTCGATGAGGTGATCCTGGCGAGCGGGATCGTACCGCGCACGCCTGCGATCGAGGGTATCGATCATCCGAAGGTGTTGAGCTATCTGGATGTATTGCGAGACAAAACGCCGGTTGGCGAGAAGGTGGCGATTATCGGCTGCGGCGGGATCGGTTTTGATACCGCTATGTACTTAAGCCAGCCGGGCGAGGCCACCAGCCAGAACATTGCTGAATTTTGCGTGGAATGGGGGATCGACACCAGTCTGAACCAGTCCGGCGGGCTTCGCCCGGAAGGACCGCAGCTGCCGAAAAGCCCGCGCCAGATCGTGATGCTGCAGCGTAAAGCCAGCAAGCCGGGCGAAGGGCTGGGTAAAACCACGGGCTGGATCCACCGCGCCACCCTGCTCTCGCGCGGGGTGAAGATGATCCCGGCGGTGAGCTATGAGAAGATCGACGACGAGGGTCTGCACGTCACGATCGGCGGCGAACCGCAGCTGCTGCGCGTGGATCATGTCATTTTATGTGCCGGGCAGGAGCCAAAGCGCGATCTGGCGGATCCGCTGCGCGAAGCCGGTAAAACGGTGCATCTGATTGGCGGGTGCGACGTGGCGATGGAGCTGGACGCGCGGCGCGCGATTGCGCAGGGGACGAAATTAGCTCTGATGATCTAGAACATTGCCGGGCAGCGGGGTAAAAGCAAAACGGCAACCCAGTTGCCGTTTTTAATGTTTGCTCCCTCTCCCTGTGGGAGAGGGTCGGGGTGAGGGCATCAGGCCGCACATACCCAATCTTAACGACGACGTCCCAGCTTCACCGACTTCAGCACCACAAACTTATTGTTCGTCGCAATGGTGACGCAGTTGCCGAAAATCTTCTTCAGCTTGTGGAAGTAGTCCAGGTGGCGGTTCGCCACGATGTACAGCTCGCCGTTGATTTTCAGGCAACGGCGCGCGTGGTGAAACATTTCCCACGCAACGTTATCCGTCAGGGCGTGCTTCTGGTGGAACGGCGGGTTACAGAACACGGCGTTGAAGCGGAACGGCTCTACGCCAGACAGCGCGTTGTTGATCATAAACTCGCAGCGGTCCAGCGCGTCCGGCATGTTGGTTTCCACGTTCAGACGGCTGGAGGCCACCGCCATCGGCGACTCGTCGCTGAACACCACGCTGGCTTCCGGGTTCTTCGCCAGCAGCGTCAGGCCGATCACACCGTTGCCGCAGCCAAGGTCGACAATCTCACCTTCCAGATTTTCCGGCAGATGTTCCATAAAGAAGCGCGCGCCGATATCCAGACCGGTGCGGGAGAAGACGTTCGCGTGGTTATGGATGGTCCAGTCAGTCCCTTCCAGCTTCCAGCTCAGCGTTTCTGGCGCGTCGGCCAGCTCCGGTGCGCTGAAGGTGCAGTTGATCAGGCGCGCTTTTTTCCAGGCCAGCGTGGTGGTGGTCGGGCCGAGGACTTTCTCGAACAGCTCCAGCGTCGAAGTATGAATATCGCGCGCTTTGGCACCCGCGATGATGCGCGTATCCGGCGTCACGACCTTACGCAGCGCGCGCAGCTGCTGCTCCAGCAGCGCCATGGTTTTTGGCACTTTGATCAGCACCACGCCGGGCGCCTGCGGGTAGTCCGAGGTGCTGTCGAGAAACTTCACGCTGGACTCTTCGATGTCGTTATGGCGCAGGTTTTCACGCGTCGCCAGCTCGCTCAGGTAGGAATCGCCGATGCTGTATGGCGTGTGCTCCGCCAGGGCGCATCCCAGCGCGCCAAACGCGTCATTCAGGATCAAAACCGGGCCGCGGATTTCAGTGTCATCCAACTGCTGCAGCAGATATTCATCCGCTGCTTCCCACGCCTGAAGCGGGTTAACGTCGTCCGTTTCCGGGAAACGTTTAAGGTTGAGTGAACGGAAACCGTTGTCTAAGTGGCTCATCGGCCCTCCTGAATGGTAAAATTTGGCGTATCCCTGAAAAGGGTGCGTGAGTATATACCCAAAATCATTCAAGTTGTATCAAGGCGGCAAGTCTGAGAATCCCCAGGAGCTTACACAAGTAAGTGACTGGGGTGAGCAGACGCAGCCAACGCAGAGACAACGTGAAGGATGAAGGGTATACCCGTTTTCGCATTAATTTGGGCTCTTGATGAACCAACTTACTTATCTCCAGGGCTATCCGGAGCATTTACTGACTCAGGTTCGCAGCCTGATTGCCGAGCAGAAGCTCGGTGCGGTGCTGGAAAAACGCTATCCCGGCACGCACGATTTCGCGACCGATAAGGCCCTCTGGCAGTATACGCAGGATCTGAAAAGCCGGTATCTGAAGAGCGCGCCGCCGATCAACAAGGTGATGTACGACAATAAGATCCACGTGCTGAAAAACGCGCTCGGCCTGCACACCGCCATCTCCCGCGTGCAGGGCGGCAAGCTGAAGGCGAAGGCCGAAATCCGCGTCGCGACGGTGTTCCGTAACGCGCCGGAAGCGTTTCTACGGATGATCGTGGTGCACGAACTGGCGCACCTGAAAGAGAAAGAGCACGACAAAGCGTTCTATTCCCTGTGCTGCCACATGGAGCCGCAGTACCATCAGCTGGAGTTTGATACCCGCCTGTGGCTTACGCATTTATCGTTAAATGGTAATGCGGAATAGCGCACGCGAATTGTCATGATGACGTGCTACAGTGGCTAAAGGTTCCCCGCTACGGAGTACGTAAACGTTTATGATACGTTTCGCAGTCATTGGTACGAACTGGATCACGCGCCAGTTCGTCGACGCCGCCCACGAAACCGGCAAACTTAAACTTACCGCAGTCTATTCCCGCAGCCTTGAGCAGGCGCAGAGTTTTGCTAACGACTACCTCGTTGAGCATCTCTTCACTTCGCTTGATGAGATGGCGCAAAGCGACGCCATTGACGCGGTCTATATCGCCAGCCCGAACTCCCTGCACTTCCCGCAGACAAAGCTGTTTCTCAGCCACAAAAAGCATGTGATTTGCGAGAAGCCGCTGGCGTCGAATATCCAGGAAGTGGAAGCGGCCATTGCGCTTGCCCGCGAAAATCAAGTGGTGCTGTTCGAAGCGTTCAAAACCGCCAGCCTGCCGAATTTCCTGCTGCTGCAGCAGTCCCTGCCGAAAATTGGCAAAGTGCGTAAAGCCTTTATCAACTACTGCCAGTACTCGTCGCGCTACCAGCGCTATCTGGACGGCGAGAACCCGAATACCTTTAACCCGGCCTTCTCTAACGGTTCGATTATGGATATCGGCTTCTACTGTCTGGCCTCTGCCGTGGCCCTGTGGGGCGAGCCGCACGGCGTAACGGCCACCGCCAGCCTGCTGGAGAGCGGCGTGGATGCGCACGGTTTAGCGGTGCTGGACTACGGTGATTTCAGCGTCACGCTGCAGCACTCCAAGGTGAGCGACTCTGTCCTGCCGAGCGAAATTCAGGGCGAAGCGGGCTCGCTGGTTATCGAGAAGATCTCCGAGTGCCAGAAGGTGAGCTTTGTGCCGCGCGGCGGCAAAGCTCAGGAGCTGACGCAGCCTCAGCATATAAACACTATGCTCTATGAGGCAGAGGTCTTCGCCCGTCTGGTGGAAGACAACGAAGTGAATCACCCAGGCCTTGCGGTGAGCCGCACCACAGCGAAGCTGCAAACGGAGATCCGCCGTCAGACCGGCGTGGTGTTCCCGGCAGACGGCGTGAGCGCGGAAGCTATCGCGTAAAGCTGTGTAATGAAACGGCGCAGACCATTGACGAAACCAATGGTCTGACATATTTTGTTACCTGCAAAGGGGAGTAACTTCTTCGTCGGTGGATCGTCATTACGATGCGTGCAATACCGCATCCGGTCGCCGGGCAACCCTCGTGGTTGTAAGTGAGACCTTGCCGGAAGGCGAGGTCTATGCATAAAAAGCTAACGGCTATCGTCTTCTGACCATGGCCGTTTTTGTTTTTTATGTGTAAGGAAAATAGTATGCATTCTGTCGGCACTCCCATGTTGTGGGGCGGATTCGCGGTTGTCGTGCTCATCATGCTGGCGATCGACCTCTTTTTACAGGGGCGTCGCGGCGCGCACGGCATGACCATGAAACAGGCTGCGGCCTGGTCGCTGGTGTGGGTTACCCTCTCCCTGCTGTTCTGTGCCGCCTTCTGGTGGTATCTGGCCTCGACCGAAGGCCGCGCGGTGGCCGATCCTCAGGCCCTCGCCTTCCTCACTGGCTATCTGATTGAAAAAGCCCTGGCGGTCGATAACGTCTTCGTCTGGCTGATGCTGTTCAGCTATTTCGCCGTGCCTGCGGCCCTGCAGCGCCGCGTGCTGGTCTACGGCGTGCTGGGGGCGATTATCCTGCGTACCATAATGATCTTCGCCGGCAGCTGGCTGATTACCCAGTTCGAATGGCTGCTGTACGTCTTCGGCGCGTTCCTGCTGTTCACCGGGGTCAAAATGGCGCTGGCGAAAGAGGACGGCTCTGCGATTGGCGATCGCCCGCTGGTGAAGTGGATCCGTGGACACCTGCGCATGACCGATAAGATTGAGAGCGAACACTTCTTCGTGCGCAAGAACGGCCTGCTGTTTGCCACCCCGCTGCTGCTGGTGCTGATTCTGGTTGAGCTGAGCGACGTGATTTTCGCCGTGGACAGCATCCCGGCTATCTTCGCGGTGACCACCGACCCGTTCATCGTCCTGACCTCAAACCTGTTCGCCATTCTCGGCCTGCGTGCGATGTACTTCCTGCTGGCGGGCGCGGCGGAGCGCTTCTCGATGCTGAAGTACGGTCTGTCGGTGATCCTGGTGTTTATCGGTATCAAGATGCTGATCGTCGATTTCTACCATATCCCGATCGCCATTTCGCTCGGCGTGGTGTTTGGCATTCTGATCGTGACGCTGATTATCAATACCTGGGTTAACCGCCAGCACGATAAGAAGCAGCAGGTGGAGTAAAACGTTCGGTGCGGACTGATGCCCTCACCCCGGCCCTCTCCCACAGGGAGAGGGTGAACACACATTTGTAACGAAGTAGTTAAAAAACATGACGCACCACGTAAAATCCAGCATTTTACGCTTCCCTCCCAAGACACTTTCCCTATACTCGACCAGGCAAACATTTACTTACATCCGGACATAAATGTGACTAAGAGCACATCCGGGATGGAACGCAATTTCACTTAAGGAACACCTATGACTACATCCTCGTCTGGTCTGTTTGCGCGCCTCTCGCGCGGCAGCCTCGTTAAGCAAATACTGGTTGGCCTTGTGCTCGGCGTCGCGCTGGCACTGATCTCGAAACCTGCCGCCGAGGCCACCGGCCTGCTCGGCACGCTGTTCGTCGGCGCGCTGAAAGCGGTCGCGCCGATTCTGGTTTTGACCCTGGTGATGGCCTCAATCGCCAATCACCAGCAGGGACAAAAAACCAATATTCGCCCGATTCTGTGGATGTACCTGCTGGGGACTTTCTCTGCGGCCCTGACGGCCGTGGTGGTGAGCTTTATCTTCCCGTCCACGCTGCAGCTGACCACCGGCGCTACCGACATTACCCCACCTGCGGGCATTGTTGAGGTGATGCACGGCCTGCTGATGAGCATTGTTGCCAACCCGATCCACGCGCTTATCAACGCGAACTACATCGGGATCCTGGTATGGGCAGTCGGTTTGGGCTTTGCCCTGCGCCACAGCAACGATACGACCAAAAACCTGGTTAACGACCTTTCTCACGCCGTGACCTTTATCGTGACGGTGGTCATCCGCTTTGCGCCGATTGGTATTTTTGGCCTCGTGGCATCCACCCTGGCAACCACCGGTTTCGGCGCGCTGTGGGGCTATGCGCAGCTGCTGCTGGTGCTGATTGGCTGTATGGCCGTCGTGGCACTGGTGATTAATCCGCTGCTGGTGTTTCTGCAGACCCGTCGTAACCCGTACCCGCTGGTGCTGATGTGCCTGCGCGAAAGCGGCGTGACCGCCTTCTTCACCCGCAGCTCGGCGGCAAACATTCCGGTCAACATGTCCCTGTGTGAGAAGCTGAATCTGGACCGCGATACCTACTCCGTATCCATTCCGCTGGGTGCGACCGTCAATATGGCGGGAGCGGCCATCACCATCACGGTGCTGACGCTGGCGGCGGTCAATACGCTGGGTATTCCGGTGGATCTGCCAACCGCGCTTCTGTTAAGCGTGGTGGCTTCGCTGTGTGCCTGCGGCGCATCCGGCGTGGCGGGCGGTTCCCTGCTGCTGATCCCGCTGGCATGTAATATGTTCGGCATCCCGAACGAGATCGCCATGCAGGTGGTTGCGGTAGGCTTTATCATCGGCGTGCTGCAGGACTCCTGCGAGACGGCGATTAACTCCTCCACCGACGTGATGTTCACCGCAGCCGTGTGCCAGGCGGAAGACGCGCGTTTAGCGAAGAACGTCCTGCGAGGTTAACAGCAAAACGGCAACCCTGAGGTTGCCGTTTTTAGTGTTTGTACCCTCTCCCCGTGGGAGAGGGCCAGGGTGAGGGCATCAGGCAGCACCGATTAAAGCGTCACACCACTCTTAAAGATCGCCAGCTCGCGGAAATCGTTCTTCTCGTTGCAGGTCTGCCTGCCGTTGGCAAATTCCACAATCGCGTCCACGAACTCCGTCAGCAGCTGCGGCATCGCCTTGCCGTGGATAAGCTGCCCGGCATCAAAGTCAATCCAGTGTTTTTTCTTCGCCGCCAGCTCGCTGTTGGTGGCGATTTTCACCGTCGGTACAAAACCGCCGTACGGCGTGCCGCGCCCGGTGCTGAACAGCACCATATGGCAGCCGGCACCCGCCAGCGCGCTGGTGGCGACCGCATCGTTACCCGGGGCGCTCAGCAGGTTCAGACCGTGGGTTTTCAGGCGCTCGCCGTAGCGCAGAACGTCAACCACCTGGCTCGCGCCCGCTTTCTGGGTGCAGCCGAGGGATTTCTCTTCCAGCGTGGTGATCCCGCCCGCCTTGTTACCCGGAGACGGGTTTTCATAAATCGGCTGATTGTGAGCAATGAAGTACTGTTTGAAGTCGTTCACCATGGTGACGGTTTTCTCAAACGTCTCTTCGTCGCGGCAGTGGCTCATCAGAATACGTTCCGCGCCGAACATTTCCGGCACCTCGGTCAACACCGTCGTGCCGCCGTTAGCAATCATATAGTCCGAGAAGCGACCCAGCATCGGGTTGGCGGTGATACCGGACAGGCCGTCAGACCCGCCGCACTCCAGACCAAACTTCAGCTCGCTCAGCTTGCCCGGCTCGCGCTTGTCGTGGCGCATCACGTTATACAGCTGATGAAGCTGCTCAACGCCCGCTTCCACTTCGTCGTCCTGATGCTGACACACCATAAAATGCACGCGCTCAGGGTCGAATTCGCCCAGCGTATCGCGGAAGGCGTCCACCTGGTTGTTCTCGCAGCCCAGGCCAATCACCAGCACCGCGCCCGCGTTCGGGTGACGCACCATGTTTTGCAGCATGGTGCGGGTGTTAATGTGGTCATCCCCCAGCTGGGAGCAGCCGTAGGTGTGGCTGAACAGATGCACCCCGTCAGTGCCTTCGGCATCGTGGGTCTCTTTCAGGAAGCGCGTCTGGATCTGACGCGCAATCCCGTTCACGCAGCCGACGGTCGGGAGGATCCACAGCTCGTTGCGGATCCCCACGTCGCCATTGGCGCGGCGGTAGATCTGCACGTCACGATCCGCCGCCTGCTCTTGTGCCGCAGGTAAATCAGGTTGATAGCTGTACTCGTCCAGATCGCTCAGATTGGTGCGGGTATTATGGGAATGAATATGTTCACCCGGCACGATATCCGCCAGCGCATGCCCAATCGGAAGACCGTACTTAATGACGTTGTCCCCTTTAGCGAGAGGCTTCACGGCAAACTTGTGTCCGCGAGCAATCGCCTGACGCAGGGTGACGCTCTGGTTATCAACGGTCACCACGTCGCCTTCAGCGAGATCCGTCAGCGCGACGGCCACGTTATCCAGCGAATGGATTTTGATGTATTGCATATCAACCTCAAACGGCCTTAGTTCAGTTCAATGGCGAAGTAGTCACGCGCATTGTTAAAGCAGATGTTTCTCACCATGTCGCCCAGCAGCTGGATATCCGCCGGCGCTTCGCCCGCGTGCACCCAGCGGCCAATCATCTGGCACAGAATGCGGCGGAAGTATTCGTGGCGAGTGTAAGAGAGGAAGCTGCGGCTATCGGTTAGCATGCCGACAAAGCGGCTCAGCAGGCCAAGCTGCGCCAGCTGCGTCATCTGACGCTCCATGCCGTCTTTCTGGTCGTTGAACCACCAGCCGGAACCAAACTGCATCTTGCCCGGCATCCCTTCGCCCTGGAAGTTGCCGACCATGGTGCCCAGCACTTCGTTATCGCGCGGGTTCAGGCAGTACAGGATGGTTTTTGGCAGCAGGTTTTGTTCGTTCTGTTTGCTCAGCAGTTTGGACAGCTCTTCCGCCAGCGGACGGTCGTTGATGGAGTCAAAGCCCACGTCCGCGCCGATCAGTTTGAACTGGCGCTGGTTATTATTGCGCAGCGCGCCGATGTGGTACTGCTGTACCCAGCCGCGACGCGCGTATTCCGCGCCGAGGAACACCAGCACCGCCGTTTTGAACTGCGCCACTTCGTGTTCGCTAAGCGATTCACCGGACAGGCGACGCGCCAGAATGCTGTCCAGCTCGGCCTCGTTTGATTCCGCGAACAGCACGACGTCCAGCGCGTGGTCAGAGACTTTACAGCCGTGCGCCGCGAAGTGATCCAGACGTTTGGTCAGCGCGGTTTGCAGATCGGCGAAACGGCGAATGTCGGTATCGGACACTTCCGCCAGCTTCGCCATGTAGTCGTTAAACGTGGCCTGCTCAATGTTGAAGGCTTTGTCCGGGCGCCAGCTTGGCAGCACTTTGATATCAAAAGAAGTGTCTTTGGCGACGACGGCATGATGCTCCAGGGAGTCAATTGGATCGTCGGTGGTGCCCACCATCTTCACGTTCATCTGCTTCATGATGCCGCGCGCGGAGAAGTTATCCTGCGCCAGCAGCGCATTGCAGCGATCCCAGATTTCATCGGCGGTCGTTGGGGAGAGCAGTTTGCCGGTGATGCCAAACGGACGACGCAGCTCAAGGTGCGTCCAGTGATAAAGCGGGTTGCCGATGGTGTGCGGAACGGTCGCCGCCCAGGCGTCAAACTTCTCGCGGTCGGTCGCATCGCCGGTGCACAGGCGCTCAGCGACGCCGTTGGTGCGCATGGCACGCCATTTGTAGTGGTCACCCTTCAGCCAGATGTCATACAGGTTTTTGAAACGGTAATTTTCGGCAACCTGCTGCGGCGGTAAATGGCAGTGGTAGTCGAAAATCGGCTGGTCTTTTGCGTAGTCATGATACAGGCGGCGAGCAAATTCGGTATCCAACAGAAAATCTTCGGTCATAAACGGCGTCATTATCGTCTTCCTCATTACGGGAGCGTCAGAAAGCGTATGTTCATATGCTGCAAAGTTATCACACCAATTTCCACCCACCGAAGCTTTTTTCGTGAGTGAGATCAATAAACACCAACAAATAAATTACCCTCAATGGCGTAAACCCTTCTACAGGCCGCGCCATTACTGGCTTTGTGCGCAGCGATTAATGTCCCTACAAAGAATCATACATTTGTGATGTCACTCACCTTTTAAAGTTGTATGACAAGTTATCTTTTCGCCGTCGCAAACGCTAAGCCGACGGAATGCATTACCGGTGTGAGAGGCATCGGGTTTAACGGTACGGATACCGACTTATGCACGCTTACTTATGGCAAGGTTCGGGCCGTTCCGGGACATGCTCCCGCTACGCCCCTCCCGTTACACAACTGCTCCCGGAAACGGTTGAGAGGTTGCCGTGCTCTGGCGCGGACATAACATAACGATGAGGTTTTAGATGCGTAAAATTAAAGGGTTACGTTGGTATATGATCGCACTGGTGACGTTAGGCACCGTGCTGGGTTACCTGACGCGTAACACCGTGGCAGCTGCAGCGCCAACGTTGATGGAAGAGCTGCATATCTCCACGCAGCAATACTCCTACATCATTGCCGCCTATTCCGCGGCGTATACCATCATGCAGCCTGTTGCTGGCTATGTGCTGGACATTCTCGGTACCAAAATCGGTTATGCCTTCTTCGCCATCGCCTGGGCGGTGTTCTGCGGTGCCACCGCGCTGGCAGGCAGCTGGGGTGGACTGGCGCTGGCGCGTGGTGCGGTCGGTGCGGCAGAAGCCGCAATGATCCCGGCAGGCCTGAAGGCCAGCTCCGAGTGGTTCCCGGCAAAAGAGCGCTCCATTGCGGTCGGCTACTTCAACGTGGGCTCGTCCATCGGGGCAATGATTGCACCGCCGCTGGTGGTGTGGGCCATTGTGATGCACAGCTGGCAGATGGCGTTCATCATCTCTGGCGTGCTGAGCTTTGCCTGGGCAATGGCGTGGCTGATTTTCTATAAACACCCGCGCGATCAGAAAAAGCTCTCCGAAGAAGAACGCGAATACATCATTGGTGGTCAGGAAGCGCAGCATCAGACCAACAACGGCAAAAAAATGACCGTCTGGCAGATCCTGGGCACCCGTCAGTTCTGGGGTATCGCCCTGCCGCGTTTCCTGGCTGAACCGGCCTGGGGCACCTTTAACGCGTGGATCCCCCTGTTCATGTTTAAAGTCTACGGCTTTAACCTGAAAGAGATCGCGATGTTCGCCTGGATGCCAATGCTGTTCGCTGACCTGGGCTGTATCGTGGGCGGCTACCTGCCACCGCTGTTCCAGCGCTGGTTTGGGGTGAACCTGATTGTTTCCCGTAAGATGGTCGTCACCATGGGCGCGCTGCTGATGATTGGCCCCGGTATGATCGGCCTGTTCACCAGCCCGTACGTCGCCATTGCCCTGCTGTGCATCGGTGGCTTTGCGCACCAGTCCCTGTCCGGCGCGCTGATTACGCTCTCGTCTGACGTCTTCGGCCGCAACGAAGTGGCCACCGCCAACGGCCTGACCGGGATGGCCGCCTGGACCGCGAGTACGATGTTTGCGCTGGTGGTCGGCGCGCTGGCGGATACCATCGGCTTCAGCCCGCTGTTCGCCGTGCTGGCTATTTTCGACCTGCTGGGGGCGGTAGTGATCTGGACGGTGTTGAAAAGCAAATCGGCAGAAGAGCTGGCGAAAGAGTCCCTCGGGAAACCGGCGACGCAGAGTTAGCGAAAATGCGTTTCACCGAAGCCGCCTCCGGGCGGCTTTTTTAATGGCAAAATCTGGAGAGTGGCACGCAAAAGTGGTATAACAAATCATCTGCCGTACCCTGCCTGGAGCGCATATGGAAATCACCGAACCACGTCGTTTATATCAACAACTTGCTGCCGAGCTGAAAGATCGCATCGAGCAAGGGGTCTATCTTGTCGGTGATAAACTTCCCGCCGAGCGCTTTATCGCGGATGAAAAAAGTGTGAGCCGCACCGTGGTGCGTGAAGCGATTATCATGCTCGAAGTGGAAGGTTACGTTGAGGTACGCAAAGGCTCCGGCATTCACGTGATTTCTAATCTGCCGAAACACTCTCCCGTCGCGGACGAAAGTCTGGAATTCGCCAGCTATGGCCCGTTTGAGCTGCTCCAGGCTCGCCAGCTGATCGAAAGCAATATTGCCGAGTTTGCGGCGACGCAGGTGACCAAGCAGGACATCATGAAGTTGATGGAGATCCAGGAGAATGCCCGTAAGGAAAAATGTTTCCGCGATTCAGAGTGGGATCTGCAGTTCCACGTTCAGGTCGCCCTGGCAACCCAAAATACGGCGCTGGCGGCAATCGTAGAAAAAATGTGGACTCAGCGCGTTCACAACCCGTACTGGAAAAAACTGCACGACCATATCGATTCCCGTACCGTCGACAACTGGTGTGACGATCACGATCAAATCCTTAAGGCTCTGATTCGTAAAGACCCGCATGCCGCTAAGCTGGCGATGTGGCAGCACCTGGAAAACACCAAGCAGATGCTGTTCAACGAAACCAGCGATGACTTCGAATTTAACGCTGACCGCTATCTTTTCGCCGACAATCCCGTTGTTCATCTCGATACGGCATCCAGTGCCGCAAAATAGATGACCTTTCTGCTGGCAGGCGCTACGTTGCGCCTTCCGGCTTACATGGGTAAGCAAAACATATATAGTGTCAGCCTTTGTAAATCCCCTCGCTCACTTCCTGGGCTTACGCCAAAATCAACTCACCCCTGCAAATTCTGTGACGCAGAACGTTGGGCTTTGTTACAATTGGATTCAATTCCTTATTTTGTAAGTTAGTGCTTGCTAACCAGCCAATTAACAGGGAACAGTGTTGGCCACACCGCAATGTGTCCGCGAGCGACCATAATGAAATCACAACAATGTCGCCGTGCTGTTTGTCCCGGATAACAGGCGTGACGTTAACCGATTTCCAGGAACACTGAATGGAACTTTTGACCCAACTACTGCATGCCCTCTGGGCGCAGGATTTTGAAACGCTGGCCAACCCTTCCATGATTGGCATGCTCTATTTCGTCTTGTTTATGATCCTGTTCCTTGAGAACGGTTTGCTGCCTGCTGCCTTCCTGCCCGGTGATAGTTTGCTGGTGCTTGTCGGCGTGCTGTGTGCCAAAGGGGCGATGGCGTTTCCACACACCATTTTATTACTGACCGTCGCGGCCAGCCTCGGCTGCTGGGTGAGCTATATCCAGGGAAGATGGCTGGGCAATACCCGAATCGTCCAGAACTGGCTCTCGCACCTGCCTGCACATTATCACCAGCGGGCGCACCACCTTTTCCATAAGCACGGGCTTTCCGCGCTGCTGATTGGCCGCTTTATTGCCTTTGTTCGCACCCTGTTGCCCACCATTGCCGGGCTGTCGGGATTGAGCAGCACGCGCTTCCAGTTCTTCAACTGGATGAGCGGTCTGTTATGGGTGCTTATTCTGACGACGCTGGGCTATGCATTGGGTAAAACGCCGGTCTTTATGAAATATGAAGACCAGCTGATGTCCTGCCTGATGCTGCTGCCTGTGGTTCTGCTGGTCTTTGGCCTGATCGGCTCCCTGGTCGTCCTGTGGAAAAAGAAATACGGAGCCAGAGGCTGACGATGGTTATCTCACCGCTCGCTCTGCGCCGTTTTGCCTTTGCCATGATTACGCTGGTGCTGCTCAGCGCCCTGCTGCTGGCCTGGAGCGCGCTTTCGCATCAGGAATCGACGCTGGCCATCCGCCCGGTAAACCAGGGTGCCAGCGTGCCTGACGGTTTTTCTGTCTGGCATCATCTGGATGCGAACGGGATCCGCTTTAAGAGCATCACCCCGCAGGACGATGTTTTACTGATCAAGTTTGATTCCCGTGCGCAAAGTGCCGCCGCGAAAGTGGTTCTCGACCGTACGCTGCCGCGCGGGTATATCATTGCTCAGCAGGAAGATGAGAGCCAGCCAGCTGCCTGGCTCTCATTGATTCGCGATACGTCGCATCGGTTTGGATAACTTCCAGGATTCCGAATCTTTTCACTCACTTTGGTGAATCCCCCGTTTACTTACTATGCTTAAGTACGCGGAGCACCCCTCGATGTACTCCGCATAACTTTGGATAGCGGCTCAAGCCGCAACACAATGGAAGGTTTCGATAATGAAATTCCGCATGACTCTGGCTCTGGCCCTTTTTTCTTTAAGCACAGCATCCTTCGCAAACTCTCTCTGTCAGGAGAAAGAACAGGATATTCAGCGTGAGATCGGTTATGCCGAAAAGCATAACAATCAGCACCGTGTCGATGGTCTTAAAAAAGCGCTGAGCGAAGTGAAAGCGAACTGTTCAGACAGCAAGCTTCGTGCCGACCACCAGAAGAAAATCGCTGAACAGAAGGACGAGATAGCCGAGCGCCGTCGCGACCTGCAGGAAGCGAAAGAGAAAGGGGATGCGGAAAAAATTGCTAAGCGCGAGAAGAAGTTGAAAGAAGCGCAGGACGACCTGAAAGCGCTGGAAGCTCGCGATTATTGAGTTAACGGAAATCTCAACAGGAGAGAGAATCATGTCAAAAGATACGACGTCTGAACATCTGCGCGCTGAACTGAAATCCCTGGCCGATACCCTTGAAGAGGTGCTGAACTCCTCTGCTGACAAGTCAAAAGAAGAGGTCAGCAAGCTGCGCAGCAAGGCGGAGCAAGCGCTGAAGGAGAGCCGTTATCGCCTGGGTGAAACCGGTGATGCACTGGCGAAACAGACCCGTGAAGCAGCTGCCCGCGCGGACGAATATGTGCGTGATAATCCATGGACGGGTGTAGGGATTGGTGCCGCAGTGGGTGTGGTGCTGGGTGTCCTGCTGACGCGTCGTTGATATGGAAGATCCTCGTCACGCACAAGGGCCTGCTAACAACGTCCTCGGCATCGGCCAGCGTATTTTAACGACGCTGGTCGGGATTGCCGAAACGCGCGTCCGGCTGGCAGTGGTCGAGCTGGAAGAGGAGAAAGCGAACCTCTTCCAGATGCTGCTGATGCTCGGGCTGACCATGCTCTTCGCCGCGTTTGGCCTGATGAGCCTGATGGTGTTAATCATCTGGGCCATTGACCCGCAGTATCGTCTTAACGCGATGATTGCCACCACCGTCGTTCTGCTGGTCGCCGCGTTGATCGGCGGTATCTGGACGCTGCGTAAAGCGCGCAAGTCCACATTCCTGCGCCATACGCGTCAGGAGCTGGCGAACGATCGCGCCCTGCTGGAGGATGACTAGCCGTGAGCGGTAAAGCCGAACGTCAAAAGCGAAAAGCGTACCTGCTAAGCCAGATCCAGCAGCAACGGCTGGACCTGTCTGCCAGCCGTCGCGACTGGATTGACGCGACGCGACGGTTTGACCGGGGCTGGAATACCGTCCTGAGCCTGCGTTCATGGGCGCTGGTCGGCAGCAGCGTGATGGCTATCTGGTCCGTTCGTCATCCGAACATGCTGATCCGCTGGGCGCGTCGTGGATTTGGTGCATGGAGCGCCTGGCGTCTGGTGAAAGCAACGTTGCGGCAGCAGCAATTACGCTAGCCTTCTCGCCGGGTGGCGCTACGCCTTACCCGGCAAAATTCTCTCCCCCTCCCTTACTCAATATCTTTGAAGAAGATTGACAGTTTTCCTTGCTAACAATTGCCACCCGCCCCGTTTATTATCCTCTCCATCGACAGCAACGACGCGGTATCTACCCGGAATTGCAGACAAATAACGTTCAGCCGCTGATGTGGTTTCCTGGAGAGTAAAATGAAAAAATTAGAAGATGTTGGTGTACTGGTAGCGCGTATTCTGATGCCAATTCTGTTCATCGTGGCAGGTTGGGGAAAAATCACTGGTTATGCGGGTACCCAGCAGTATATGGAAGCCATGGGCGTTCCGGGGTTCCTGTTGCCACTGACCATTCTTCTTGAGTTCGGCGGCGGCCTGGCAGTCCTGTTCGGCTTCCTGACCCGCACCACCGCGCTGTTTACTGCAGGCTTCACCGTGCTGACGGCGTTCATCTTCCACAGCAACTTTGCGGAAGGCGTGAACTCTCTGATGTTCATGAAAAACCTGACCATCGCGGGTGGCTTCCTGCTGCTGGCCGTCACTGGCCCGGGCGCATACAGCATCGACCGCGTTCTGAATAAGAAATGGTAAGCACGCTATACTGAATGAACACAAAGCGAGGAGACATCTCCTCGCTTTTGCTATCTGACGGAGGAGAAAAAATGGGACAACTCGTAGACGGCGTCTGGCAGGATGTCTGGTATGACACCAAATCCACCGGAGGTCGCTTTAAACGCTCTGTTTCGGCCTTCCGTAACTGGCTGACCGCCGATGGTGCGCCAGGCCCTAGCGGTGAAGGCGGCTTCGCGGCTGAGAAAGACCGTTATCATCTTTATGTTTCCCTTGCCTGTCCGTGGGCCCACCGCACGCTGATCGTGCGCAAGCTTAAAGGTCTTGAATCCTTCATTCCGGTTTCCGTCGTCAACCCGTTGATGCTGGAAAACGGCTGGACGTTTGACAGTGATTTCCCTGCGGCGACCGGCGACGAACTGTATCACCACGATTTCCTGTACCAGCTCTATCTGCGCGCCGACCCTCATTACACCGGTCGCGTGACCGTGCCGGTGCTGTGGGACAAGAAAAACCAGACGATTGTCAGCAATGAGTCTGCGGAAATCATCCGCATGTTCAATACCGCATTTGATGCCCACGGCGCCCGCGCCGGAGATTACTATCCGGTTGAGCTGCGTGAGAAAATTGATGAGCTGAACAGCTGGATTTACGACAACGTCAACAACGGTGTCTATAAGGCCGGTTTCGCCACCAGCCAGGAAGCGTATGACGAAGCGGTTGGAAAAGTGTTTGAATCGCTTGAACGCCTGGAACAGCTCCTGGGCAAGCATCGCTACCTGACGGGCGATCGCCTGACGGAAGCGGACATTCGCCTGTGGACCACGCTGGTTCGCTTTGATCCGGTCTATGTCACCCACTTTAAGTGCGACAAGCACCGCATCAGCGATTACCTGAACCTGTATGGTTTCCTGCGCGACATCTACCAGATGCCGGGCATCGCGGAGACGGTCGACTTCGACCATATTCGCACCCACTATTTCCGCAGCCACAAAACCATCAACCCGACGGGCATTATCTCCATTGGGCCGTGGCAGGATCTGAATGAACCTCACGGGCGCGACGTCCGTTTTGGATAAATATTAAGGGCATCAATAGATGCCCTTTTTTAATTCACAATCTCCATCTATCCTTACTTTGATTGCTTAAAAAACAAGTGATTGACCGACTATTGAGGCAAGGAAAAATGGACTGGTATTTAAAAGTACTGCGCAACTACATTGGATTTGGTGGCCGCGCCCGCCGCAAAGAGTACTGGATGTTCGTTCTGGTGAACTTCATCCTCGTCATGGTGCTGGGCATTGTGGATAAAATTCTCGGCTGGGAGCGGGCTGGCGGTGAAGGCGTGCTGACCACCATTTATGGCCTGTTGGTCCTGCTGCCATCATGGGCGGTGCTGTTCCGTCGACTGCACGACACCGATCGTTCAGCGTGGTGGCTATTGCTGCTGTTGATCCCGATTGTGGGCTGGATCGTGATTTTGATTTTCAACTGCCAGAGCGGGACGCCGGGCGAAAACCGCTTTGGCCCCGATCCTAAGGTCGGCGCGTAAAATAACGCCCGGTGGCGCTTACGCTTACCGGGCCTACTCGTTCATTTATTGTGGTGGGCGAAAAGTTTGGGTATTTCGCGCAGGCACCATGATTTGGCTTCGCCCATGCTGTCGCGACGCCACGCCATAATGATATCCACTTCGCTGGTATACTCCGGGCTCACGACCCGCAGTCGCCCTTCTGCAATATCTTTTTCCACAAACGGGTACGGCATCGTCGCCACGCCCAGACCTGCCAGCAGCGCCTGCCGTTTGTCTTCCAGCGAGGTCACCGTCAGACGAGGCTGTTTATCCAGAAGTTGCACCGTCAGCACCGGACGCTCGCGCGCGGTATCCGCGACCGCCACGCCGCGATACTTCACGCGTGTGACTTCAGAGAGCGGCTCCGGCTCCTGGTGAATCGGGTGGTTGGGGGCGGCAACGTAGACGTTCATCACGCTGTAGAGCTTGCGCGAGTTGATTTCTGACGATGAGCGGAAGTGCATGTCCGGCGCAATGACAATATCCGCCCTGCCCGTCTCCAGACGCTCCCACGCCCCTGCCAGCACCTCGGTGATGATCGACAGCTGCGTATTGGCCTTCGCTGCCAGGCGGTCCACCAGCGGGAACAGCGCTTCTGACGGCACCAGCGCTTCGGTAACTAACGTCAGATGGGTTTCCCAGCCGCGCGCCAGCGCTTCGGCGTCCGTCGTGAGCTTGTCCGCCGCCTCCAGCAGCACGCGGCCACGCTCCAGCAGCATCCGCCCGACGTTGGTGAATTTAGTTCGATGGCCGGAGCGGTCAAACAGCACCACGTCCAGCTCTTCTTCCAGCTTCTGCATGGTGTAGCTCAGCGCAGACGGAACGCGCCCCAGTTCATCGGCCGCCGCCGCAAAACTGCCGCGCCGGTCAATCGCGTCCATGACGCGAAGCGCCTCAAGCGTCAATGCTCTCTCTTTAGCCATCTCGTTCTCATTCAGGAAATTTGAACATACCAGGCAGAATATCTGGCTAACAATGCAGCGTCCATACCTTTACCATTGTTTTAGTGTAAAGAGAGGTCAAGTTTATGATTACGACAAGAACAGCTAAACAGTGCGGACAAGCCGATTTCGGTTGGCTGCAGGCCCGCTACACCTTTTCCTTTGGACACTACTTTGACCCTAAACTCCTCGGTTACGCTTCATTGCGCGTGTTGAACCAGGAAGTGCTCGCCCCGGGCGCCTCCTTCCAGCCGCGTACGTACCCGAAAGTCGATATCCTGAACCTGATCCTGGAAGGCGAGGCAGAATACCGCGATAGCGAGGGCAATCATGTCCAGGCAAAGGCTGGCGAAGCGTTGTTAATTTCCACGCAGCCGGGCATCAGCTACAGCGAGCATAACCTCAGCAAAGACAAAACGCTGACCCGCATGCAGCTGTGGCTGGACGCCTGCCCTGAACGGGAAAATCCGCTGGTGCAGAAGATAGATTTAACGGACGAAAAACAGCAGCTGATTGCATCCCCTGATGGCAGCAAAGAGAGCCTGCAGCTGCGTCAGCAGGTGTGGCTGCACCATATCGAGCTGAAGAAAGGTGAACAGGCAAGCTTCCAGCTTCATGGCCCGCGCGCCTATTTGCAGTCTATTCACGGTACGGTGCATGCGGTGACGCATACGGAAGAGAAAGAAGCGCTCACCTGCGGCGACGGGGCGTTTATTCGTGATGAAGCGAATATCACCCTGGTGGCGGATACGCCGCTGCGCGCGCTGCTGATTGATTTGCCGGTTTAAAGAATGCCACTTGCCCCTCACCCCAACCCCTCTCCCCAAAGGGGCGAGGGGTTGGGGTGAGGGGCAGGGTGAGGGGTCACGGGTTGGATTAAATCACGACACCTTACTCGCCATAATCTCAATAATCTGCCGGTCCGTGGCCTGCATCGAGCGGCACGCCAGCGCGCACAGGTTTGCGATTGACTGCTCCACATCGTGCGCCACAATCCCCTCGTTTCCCGTTACGCCCGACTCATCCAGCGCCATCATCACAGCTTTCCAGGCGCTACTGACGCTGGTTGAGACCTTCATGGCGCAGCTGTTTGACGCCCCGTCGCAGATCATCCCGCTGACGTCACCGATCATGCTTCCAATCGCCATCGCGATGGTCTGGTAACAGCCCCCCATCAGCCACGCCATGCCCGCCGCAGCGCCCATCGCCGCCGTTGTCGCCGCACACAGTGCGGACAGGCGCGGAAGCTGATAATGAATATAGATCGCCGAAAGATGCGACAGCATCAGCGCCCGCGCCAGCCTTTCGTCGTCAGCCTGAACGTGTTCAGCCACGACCACCACCGGCATAGTGGCGGTGATCCCCTGATTACCGGAGCCCGAATTGCTCATCGCCGGCAGCGTCGCGCCGCCCATGCGGGCATCCGAGGCTGCGCTGGTACGAATTACAATATCTGACCCCAGATCCTGCGCCATCCATCCGCGCGCGCGCTGCTTATCAAGCGTTGCGCCAATATGCAGCCCCCACTTCCCGCTGAGCCCTTCGCGGGAGAGCGCATCGTTCAGCCGCCCTGCCTGCAGGATAAAGCAGATCGCCTCAAACGGCACCTGCTCAACAAATTCCACGATCTGCGACAGTGTAGTAGTTGAAAGCACCGCCAGCGGATCGTCATTCGTCTGGCACCGTTGATCGTCAAGCGTAAAGCGTGTTTCCCCCTGGCAAACCACTTCCACCACCCGCGTATGCCCGCCCGCGATGGTCACCATCGCCGAGTGATCCCCGGCATGAACGCATGCACGGGAATAGAGGATCTCATCACAGGGCTCCTGCAGTTTTACCTGCACTTGCCCTGCCTCAAGCAGGGCTTTGGCGCGGACCAGTGCATCGGCGGTGGCATCTTTCAACACCTCCAGTCCGGCGTGCGCGTTACCGCCAATCGCGCCCAGCGCCGCCGCAATCGGTAACCCGACCATACCGGTCCCCGGCACCGTCACGCCCAGCCCGTTTTTCATCAGGTTCGGCGAGACCCACGCCTCAATCCGTGTGACCTCCCCCGGCAGAAGGTCTGCGGCCATCGCACAGGCCAGTGCCAGAGAGACGGGTTCGGTACACCCAAGGGCAGGCTTCACTTCTTCCTGCACCGCGCGAATAAATTGATTCCATAAAGGATGAGTTTGCTCAGACATCGTTACGACCTTAATTACCCTCAGGAGAATGCGAGGAAAGGAGAAACACAAAGCAGCAGTCCGGTGATGACGATAATCACCAGCGATACGCCTTTATATTTATGCAGGGCTGGCACCTTGTAGACCAGCCATGCCGGGATAAGACAGCCCACCATGCCGAAGATGGGGCTGCAAATGGAGGTGAAGCTCAGCACCGGCGCGTTCAGGACTATCGCGCTCCAGGCCAGCAGGATGGCGAACAGCATAATCCCGCGCTGGACGGCGTGTTCATTGATTTTCTCAGCCGGCATTCTGCGGCGCAGGATGTTCATGACGATACCCTGCGTCGCCTCGCGAAAGCCGAGATACACGCCGAAGAACGCGGTCATCACGGCGAAGATATTGAGGATCACGCTGACGATTTTGACCCAGCCCGCGCCGTCACCGCTGATAAACTGCGCCGCAATCGCCAGAGCCGAAATGTTCTGCTCGTAGGCTTTAACCGCCTCATCGTGCCCCATCGCCAGCGTGAAGGAGACGGCGTAGAAAAAGACCGTCACAAACAGGATGCCAAAGGCAATATTCATCGCCCGCAGCGCTTTGTGGCGCGCCACCTCCACCGATTTTTCCCGTGAACGGTATGAGATCACCATCGGACTCAGGGTCTGAATAAACAGAATGGAGGTTAAGGTAAAGGGCAGCGTAATGATGGCGTTTTTAATCAACAGTCCCAGCGGCGGCAGCATGCCCACGTTGGCCAACTGCCAGAGCCCAATCATTGACAGCCCCAGCGCGGCTACCACGAATAATTTGGTCAGCACCATCAGGCTTGAGACTTTAAACAGCAGCTTTTCACCGCGCGACGAAATGGCCACCAGAATGCAGATCAGGCATAAACCGTAAAACGGATTATCTGATAACAAACCGTCGGTCACGCCGAAGGTATGCAAATACGAGGCGCTGTCGTTGGTGATGGCCGTAGAATAGACAAACATCCAGATCACCAGCATCACGAAATAGAGCGCGCCTAATAAGATGCCCCAGTTCTTACCCAAATAACCGCTAATTACGCTCGGGTAATCTTTGCACTCCGGTGATTCCGCCAGCGTATTAATAAACAGACGCTGGAATAAATACATGGCCGGATAGCCGATTATTGATGAGAGCAAAAATACCCACAGCCCCATTAATCCGACCTGCACGGGGAGAAAAACTATCCCCGCGCCGATAGCCATCCCGATACTCATGATGACCCAGCCCGTGTCGGTGCTGTCGAATTTAATCGCCTCCCGCCACTCGCTTTCACTCATTCCCGCCCGCCTTGCCGCGGGGGAATCACTCACAATCACACTGCTGTTTGTTGCCGTATCCATTGGGCACTCGCTTATTTTGTAGGGTAAACAGTTGTTTTTATTAGTTTCCGATCGCCAGCGATTGCGATTCAGATGGTTGCAGGTGAGTGTTATTGGTGTGGGAAGATCATATCCGGAGAGCGGGAGAAAAATGTCACAACATTAATAAGGATATTCTGCTTCTGGAGGAAATTTTGCTTCTGAAGTGGGATATTAAAAGCTAATTTTCTAAAAGTGACGCCGATCAAGAAATAAAAACCCGCGCCATGCGCGGGTAGGAAATCAGTTAGCCAGCGCGTTAGCCATATCCGTTCTAATTTGTTTACGCTGTTCCGGCGTCAAAACCTGGCTGACGTCGAAGTAATATTTCACGCGGTAATAACGGGTCTGCTCTTCAATTTTGCTAAAGGCAGCAAGCTGGCTTTTCACCGTGCTTTCGTCCCACTTGCCCGCCTGGAACATGTCGATCAGCGCGCCGTCCTTCACGCCCGTCATCGGGATCTTGCTGACATTTTGTTCCAGCTGCTTATGCAGACCTTCAATCTTCTTAACCTGCTCATTGCTGAGCTTCAGGTGCTGCACCAGCGGATCCTGCGATGGAGACGGAGCAGCCTCAACGTTCGCGGCCTGTGCCGTAAAACTACACACTGCCAGCGAGGCGGCGACCAGCGCAATACGGGTCATTTTCATCATCTTACTGTCCTTACATGCTGTTATAGGGAAAAGCAGGGGTATTGTTTTTCAAGAGCGGATGAATATGTGTGAGTAATTATATAAACAATTTTGTATGTTTAGCGGACAAAAAAAGGCCCCCTGCATTGAGGGGGCATGAGAGCTCACGTTTAGATAGAGTGGGTAAAAGTTCGCGAAATTACATCCTGCTGCTGCTCGCGCGTCAGCGCATTAAACCGCACCGCATAACCTGAAACGCGGATTGTCAGGTTCGGGTAATTCTCCGGGTGCGCGATGGCATCGAGGAGCATTTCCCGGTTCATGACGTTGACGTTCAGATGCTGCCCTCCCTCAATAGAGGCTTCGTGATGGAAATACCCGTCCAGTAGCCCCACCAGGTTGGTTTTGCGCACCAGCTCGTCCTTGCCAAGCGCCTGCGGCACGATGGAGAAGGTATAGGAAATCCCGTCTTTCGCATAGGTGAACGGCAGTTTGGCAACCGACGTTAGCGAGGCCACCGCCCCTTTTCTGTCGCGCCCGTGCATTGGGTTCGCGCCTGGGGCAAACGGCGTGCCGCCGCGTCGTCCGTCCGGCGTGTTCCCGGTCTTCTGACCATAAACCACGTTGGAGGTGATGGTCAGGATCGACTGAGTTGGCACCGCGTTGCGGTAGGTCCGCAGCGCCTGAATTTTCTTCATAAAGCGCTCCACCAGGTCGCAGGCAATGCTGTCCACGCGGTCGTCGTTGTTGCCGTACTGCGGATAATCCCCTTCAATCACGAAATCGACTGCCAGTCCGGTATGGTCGCGCACCGGCTTCACCGTGGCATATTTAATGGCCGACAGGGAATCCGCGGCTACCGACAGCCCGGCAATGCCGCAGGCCATGGTGCGATAGACGTCCCGGTCGTGCAGCGCCATCAGCGAGGCTTCGTAGCTGTACTTATCATGCATGTAGTGAATGAGATTCAGGGCGCTAATGTACTGCACCGCCAGCCAGTCCATAAAGTGATCGAGGCTCGCCATCACGGTGTCGTAATCCAGCACGTCGTCCAGCAGCGGCTCGGTTTTAGGACCGACCTGGATCTTCAGCTTCTCGTCCACCCCGCCGTTGATCGCGTACAGCAGCGTTTTGGCGAGGTTGGCGCGCGCGCCAAAGAACTGCATCTGCTTGCCGATCACCATCGGGCTGACGCAGCAGGCAATGGCGTAGTCGTCACTGTTGAAGTCCGCACGCATCAGATCGTCGTTCTCATACTGCAGCGAAGAGGTGACGATCGACACCTGCGCGGCGTATTTCTTGAACGCGATCGGCAGCTGTTCTGACCAGAGGATCGTCAGGTTCGGCTCAGGTGCTGGCCCCATGGTGTGCAGCGTGTGCAGATAGCGGAAGCTGTTCTTGGTCACCAGCGTGCGCCCGTCCAGCCCCATGCCGCCGATCACTTCCGTCGCCCAGATCGGATCGCCGGAGAAGAGCGTGTCGAACTCCGGCGTGCGCAGGAAGCGCACCATGCGGATCTTCATGATGAAGTGGTCGATCAGCTCCTGCGCCTGGACTTCATTCAGCCTTCCTGCCTGCATGTCACGTTCAATGTAGATATCGAGGAACGAGGCCGTGCGCCCCAGCGACATCGCCCCGCCGTTCTGGGATTTCACCGCGGCAAGGTAGGCAAAATAGAGCCACTGCACCGCTTCCTGGGCGTTCATCGCCGGGCGTGCGATATCAAAGCCATAGTTCGCCGCCATCTGCTGGATCTGCAGCAGCGCGCGCTTATGCTCCGCCAGCTCTTCACGCAGGCGGATCGTCGCCTCCAGATCCTCACCGCGCTCCAGCCTGCCCTGCAGATCCGTAAACTGGAGTTCACGCTCGCGCACCAGATAAGCGATCCCGTACAGCGCCACGCGGCGATAGTCGCCGATGATGCGTCCGCGCCCGTAGCCGTCCGGCAAGCCGGTCAGCACGCCGGACTTACGGCAGCGCATCATCTCTGGCGAATAGACGTCAAACACGCCCTGGTTGTGGGTTTTGCGCAGGTCGGTAAAGAGATATTCAAACTGCGGATCCATCTCCCGACCGTAGGCTTCGAACGAGCTGCGGATCATGTTGATCCCGCCGTACGGATGCAGGGCGCGCTTGAGCGGCTTGTCGGTTTGCAGGCCGACGATCGTCTCCAGATCCTGGTCGATATAGCCCGGCCCGTGGGCCGTAATGGTGGTGGCAATGTTGGTGTCAAAATCCACCGGGGCGTGGGTGGCATTCTCCTGACGAATGCCGACCATCACCTTCTGCCACAGCGCCGTCGTTGCTGGCGTCGCCTGCGCGAGGAAAGCTTCATCGCCTTCATAAGGGGTGTAGTTATGCTGAATAAAATCGCGGACGTTGACGGCGTTTTTCCATTCTTCACCGCGAAACCCGGCCCATGCGTCGCTGTAGGGCGCGACGCCCGTATCGATTGTTACTTTCATGTGTTTCTCGCTTTATCAGGCGTAAGCCGCAGCCGGGGTAACCTTCCCAAGACGGAGGGCGTCCAGCGCGATCATTTTTTCTTCGTTGGTAGGGATCACCGCGCAGGCCACGCGGGACGACTCGGTGGAGATCACGCGCTCACCCGCGCTGCCCGGCAGGGCATTTTTGGCGTCGTCGAGGCGGATGCCGAACACGTTCAGATGTTCCGCCACCAGCGCGCGGACAAGCGTCGAGTTTTCGCCAATACCGCCGGTAAAGACCACCCCATCGAGGCGGTGCAGTGACGCAGCGTGCCCGGCGATATGCCGCGCTATACGGTGAACGAAGGTCTGGATAGCCAGCTGCGCCCGCTCGTTGCCAGCGTGCCAGGCTTTCTCCAGCGCGCGTAAATCGGAGGAGATGCCGGAAATCCCAAGCAACCCGGACTCTTTGTTGACCACGCGTTCCAGATCCTCGAACGACTGCCCGGTCTGCTGGGCAATCCACGCCACTGCGCCGAAGTCCACATCGCCGCAGCGCGTACCCATTACCAGCCCTTCCAGCGGCGTCATCCCCATGGAAGTATCCACGCTTTCGCCGTTGCGCACCGCGCAGATGGACGCTCCGTTGCCGAGGTGGGCAATCACCAGGCCGCTGTCATCGGGGGACAGCCCGAGAAGCGTATGCGCCTGCGCGGCCACGTAGCGGTGAGAGGTGCCGTGGAAGCCGTAGCGGCGCACGCCCAGCTCTTCAAAATAGCGGTACGGCAATCCGTACAGATACGCCTGCGGCGGCAGCGTCTGGTGGAAGCTGGTATCAAATACCGCGACCTGCTGCACGCCCGGGAACAAGCGCTCTGCGGCTTCCACGCCGCTCAGGTTA
This sequence comes from Enterobacter sp. NFIX59, assembly GCF_900113755.1. Lineage (NCBI taxonomy): Bacteria > Pseudomonadati > Pseudomonadota > Gammaproteobacteria > Enterobacterales > Enterobacteriaceae > Enterobacter > Enterobacter sp. NFIX59. The sequence goes on from NZ_FOQN01000002.1 coordinate 529,513, forward strand.
GCGTAGTTATGCAGCGGCGCCAGCGGAGAGACCTGGCGGATCTGCTCAATCACCGCTTCCGTAATCAGGGTCGACTCGCTGAAGAGGTCGCCGCCGTGCGCAATGCGGTGGCCAATTAAGGCCACGCTGCTCATCAGGTCACGCTTCTCCAGCTCCAGGGCGATGGCAGCCAGCGCCCCTTCGTAGTCCTGGTGAGCCAGTCTGGCTGGCTCACCCCCGTTCACGGAAATAAAGGCCTTCTCGGTGTTGATGCCGTCTGCAATGCCCGTCATCAGGGCGTCGCAGCTGCTGGCGTCGAGCACCGAAAACTTAACAGAGGACGAACCGCAGTTAATTACCAGTACAACCGGAAACTCAATCATCATGTGACTCCGCTCTTCCTGAGCAATGGGTTAGAACAGTTTGTAAACGATATTCAGAATGGTCAGCAGGCCGACCGCGGTAACGAAGATGTTCTCGGTACGCCCTTTGTATTTCGCCAGAGCCGGGGCTTTGCGGATGGCGTACATCGGCAGCAGGCACAGCAGAGAGGCGATGATTGGTGCGCCCATGGCTTCAATAAGGTCGAGAATGTTCGGGTTGGCGTAGGCCACAACCCAGGTGGAGCCCATGATGAACACCATGCTGATGGTGTTCAGTTTGCCAACGGAAACTTTCTTCTTATCGCCCTTGTAGCCGAACTTGAGGATCAGGCCATTCAGACCTTCCAGCGTGCCCAGGTAGTGCCCGAAGAAGGATTTGAAGATAGCCACCAGCGCGATGATGGAGGCACCGTATTCCAGTACCGTCGCGAACGTCGATTTAGTTCCGGACATTGACGCAAAGTGGTTCGCCAGGTAAGAGAGCACCGGAATATTCTGCGCCTTGGCGTCCGCCATGTTCTGCGGAGAGAGCGTAAACAGACAGCTAAAGGCGAAGAACATCACCACAGCCACCATCAGCAGGCTGGCGCGACCGATGATTTTGGAACATTTCTGCTCGGTGAACTCTTTACCGAACGTTGGCTCGTACTCTTCGCGCTTGGAGACCACAAACGAGGAGACGATAGGCGAGAAGTTGAAGGAGAAGACCATGATGGAGATACCCAGCCACACGGTGACCAGAATGCCGTCATGACCGGTGAAGGCGATATCGCTCAGGTTGACCTGGTCGATCACCGCCGAGTTCCAGTAAGGGATCAGCGACAGGGAAATCAGCACCAGGCTGGCGATAAACGGGAACACCAGGAAGCTCATGACCTTCACCATCAGGTCTTTACCAAACCAGATAACAAAGGCCATCAGCAGCAGCAGGAACAGCGCCACCACGCCGCGGTTCAGCGCTGGCAACTGGAGCTGGTTTTCCCAGAAGGTCATAAAGGTGTTGGTAATGGTGACGCCGTAAATCCACAGCAGCGGGCAAATGGCAAAGAAGTAGAGGAACGTGATCACCACCCCGCCGGTTTTACCGAAATGCTCTTCCACCGTTTCGGTGATGTTTCCGGAGACGTTGCTGCCGGACAGACACAAACGCGCCAGCGCGCGGTGGCAGTAAAACGCAATCGGGAATGCGAGAACCAGCATCAGCAGGATCGGGATCAATCCGCCAAAGCCTGCGCGAATGGGGAAGAACAGCACGCCTGCGCCAATGGCGGTACCAAACAGGCCAAGCGTCCAGGTGGTATCAGACTTACGCCAGGAGGACGTTTTTGTCTGGCCAACGATAATGCTTTCTGTGTTGCTCATAGGTCACCTTTATGCGTCAACGAAGCCGGTAATTTGGGAAACACGGGAGAGGTCGATATTGCCGCCGGAAATAATGCAGACGGTTTTGCGGCCCTGAATATAGTGGTCAAGTTTGCCGCTTAATAACGCAGCACAAGCCAGTGCGCCAGCGCCTTCCGTCACCACTTTATTTCGCTGAATAAGGGCAACCATGCTGTTGCGAATATCGTCTTCGCTCACCAGCACAATGTCATCGACCAGTTCACGAACGATTTCGAAGGTTAATTTCCCCGGACGAGAGACGTCGCAGCCGTCGGCTAACGTGCCGGTAACGCGATGGTTGGTTATTTCTCCTGCCTGCCAGGAGGCTGCCATTCCGTGCACGTTTTCAGACTGTACGCCGATAATATTAATGGTCGGGTTGATGGATTTAATCGCCGTCGCAATCCCGGCAATTAATCCGCCGCCGCCGATAGGTACAATGACGTTATCCACGTCGTATAAATCTTCGAGAATTTCCAGGCCGATGGTGCCCTGCCCGGCAATCACTTTTGGGTCATCGTAAGGCGGAATAAAAATACGCCCTTCCGTCTCAACGATTTCGCTCACTTTGGCGATGGTATCGTTGAAGTTCTCGCCGTGCAGCACCACTTCGGCGGAGTAGTCGCGGGTGGCGGCAACCTTGGATTTCGGTGCCCCCTTCGGCATCACCACTTTGCCGTCGATGCCGAGCATGGCGCAGGAGAGGGACACACCCTGCGCGTGGTTTCCCGCGGAGCAGGCGACAACGCCTTTGCGTTTTTCAGCGTCGGTCAGCGAGCTTAACTTGTTAAACGCGCCGCGGATCTTAAACGAGCCGGTACGCTGCATATTCTCAAATTTCAGGAATATTTCGCCCTTACAACGTTCGCTGAGATAATTCGAACGTGGCATACCGGTTTTATATATTTTTCCTGCCAGTCGTTTTCTGGCGTCCTGAATATCTTCAATCGTTACCGGGAGATCGTAGGTAATATGCATAATATCCTCGTTATAATAATTCATTCTTTTCAGGCAAAGTCAGGGTATCAGCGCGTTAACACGTTAACGCTCTGGGTGTTCTTTAAAATGGGTACTAATTATTCATCGTCGTCTTTCGATATTCATCGACGAATATTGTTTTGCCAGCTCAACTAATACTGACGCCGATTTTTTAATCCTGTAATTTTTTGACCACACGGCGGCATAACGCGCCACGGGTAATTCATCTTCCACTGGCAGCACAATAAACTGGTCAGAACCGAACGGTGCAATCATGTCGCGGGGAATAACCGTCAGATAATCGGCATTCAGCACAAGGTTATAAATGGTGACGACGGAATCGGTCTGGACGATGTTTTCGATGCTGATGTGATTGTCTTGCAGGGTGGTCAGAAGTTCTTTGTAGTAGCCCATATCGGTTTGCGGCATCACCCACTGCTCGTGCGTGAGCGATGCCAGTGTCGTCGGGCCGGTGCACGTTCGCGTTTTGCTGGCGACCAGCACAAACTCGGACTCAAACAGCGGTTCGACGTGCAGATCCTGCAGCAGCATTTCATCACTCAGCGTGCCGATAGCGAAATCCAGACGACCGTCGCGAATGGCCGGCAGGAAAGAGGAGAGCTGGGCTTCATACATCGAGACGCGTGCTTTCGGGAACACTTCCTTAAATTTTTTGATCATTTCGGACAGGAAGGTGAAACCGATCAGCGACGGGTAACCAAAGGAGACGTCCATAACGGTGCTGAAACTCAGGCTGTTAATCTCACTCACCATGTTTTTCATTTCGCGGGTGATGGACTCTGAGTACGAGAGCAGAACCTGGCCCGCAGCAGTGAGTTTTACGCCGGTGTTTTTACGCACCATCACTTCCACACCGAAGTAGGACTCAATATCGCTGATGATTTTGCTGACGGCGGGTTGCGTCAGACCCAGCTGTCTTGCTGCAGAACCTATGGAGCCACTTTTAATGACTTCCTGAAATACCACGAGGTGCTGTGTTTTCGGTAGAATAATAGTGTTCATAATATTCTGCACTTATTTCCCTATGACGGGGTGAATTCTACTCAATAATGTTTGAAGGGGTATGTGCTGTTACTCACAATTTGCTTTCCAGGCCCTTTATCACGCACAGCGAAAAACCATAAAAACGCTTACTTATCAAAGGAATAAATAGAGACAAATATGCTACTACGCTGATATTGATCAACAAAAATAGCGGTAATAAATTTATTTTATGGCGATAACCCGGATAAATTTTACCATCCGGAAAAAATCAATAAAGGCGATATTTCAGGCAATTAAAGACCAATAAATAACCGCTATTTGTTTGAAACATTCTTTCAATTTATCAAATTTTTCCGACGCGAATTTTCAGGCTGGCGGAAAAGAGTGGAATACGTCACATATTCACAGGAGAAATGTATTTGATTTCAATGTATGCATATCAAACGAGAAAAGTTTCGCGATCATTAAGATAACAATCATAACAAATTATCAATACTGAAAATCGCGATTTTTTTAGCGTGAAATTTTGTGATGACGATCGTCCGCAGACACAGGAGCGATACGGAAGGGGTAAAAACAGTGAAATGTGCTTAATGTCGCAAATATGAGAATTGATGTCGTTTGTCTGGTGCCGGGTGGCGCTGCGCTTACCCAGCCTACCCCCCCTGAAAGCAAAAACCCCGCCGAAGCGGGGTTTTCTAAGAAGTTGAAGCTGACCGATAAGCCGGGTTCTGTCGTTGGACAGTCATTCATCTAGGCCAGCAATCGCTCACTGGCTCAAGCAGCCTACCCGGGTTCAGTACGGGCCGTACCATGTGAACCCCTATTTGGCCTTGCTCCGGGTGGAGTTTACCGTGCCACGGACTGTTACCAGCCGCGCGGTGCGCTCTTACCGCACCCTTTCACCCTTACCTGATCCCGCTTGCGCGGGCCATCGGCGGTTTGCTCTCTGTTGCACTGGTCGTGGGTTTCCCCCCCAGGCGTTACCTGGCACCCTGCCCTATGGAGCCCGGACTTTCCTCCCCTCCGCCCGTCTCCCCCGAAAGGGACGACGACGAAGCGGCGACTGTCTGGTCAGCTTCGGCGCGCAGTATAGAGGGTTTGCGCGCCGCTGTCACCCTCAGGTATGGGCAAGGCGTGATTAACGCGCCACTTCCACCTTCGCCAGTTTTTCGTAGTAGCATGCAATCGCGCTGTGATCGGCCGTGCCCAGGCCATCGGCACGCAGCGCCTGCATCATCTCCATGACCGCCGCGGTCAGCGGCAGCTGCGCGCCCACGCCGTGTGACGTATCCAGCGCGTTGGCCAGATCTTTGATATGCAGGTCGATGCGGAAACCGGGTTTGAAATTACGATCCATGACCATCGGCGCTTTGGCCTCCAGCACGGTACTGCCCGCCAGGCCACCGCGAATGGCCTGATAGACCAGGTCCGGGTTGACGCCCGCTTTGGTTGCCAGCGTCAGCGCTTCGGACATGGCGGCAATGTTCAGCGCCACAATCACCTGGTTTGCCAGCTTGGTCACGTTACCCGCCCCGATATCCCCGGTATGCACCACGGAGCCCGCCATCGCTTTCATCAGGTCGTAATATCTATCGAAAACGGCTTTATCACCGCCGACCATCACCGACAGCGTACCGTCTATCGCTTTCGGCTCACCGCCGCTGACCGGCGCGTCCAGCATATCGACGCCCTTTGCTTTTAGCGCCTCGCTGATTTCACGACTTGCGAGCGGCGCAATAGAGCTCATATCAATCAGCACCAGGCCCGGCTTCGCGCCATCGATAATGCCGTTTTCACCCAGCGCGACCTCTTTAACATGCGGTGAGTTTGGCAGCATGGTGATGATGACGTCGCACTGCTCGGCAATCGCTTTGGCTGTGGTGGCCGTTTCTGCGCCCGCCGCCATCACTTCCGCCACGGCCTGTGGATTATGATCGGATACCACCAGCGAGTAACCCGCTTTGATGAGGTTCTTACTCATTGGTTTACCCATGATCCCCAGGCCAATAAAACCCACTTTCAGCGTCATAATCTGTATCCTCAATGATGGTTATTTTTTAAAAGCGTCCGCTAATTTCTGCGTGGCCGAGCGGAATACGCCGAGGTCGCTGCCGACGGCAACAAACGTGGCTCCCCACTCCAGATAGCGACGGGCGTCCGCCTCAACCGGCGCCAGAATGCCGCACGGTTTGCCGTGTGCTTTGGCGCGGGCAAAGATGTGCTGGATCGCGCGCTGTACGTCAGGGTGGCTGGCATTGCCCAGATGGCCAAAGGCGGCAGCCAGATCGCTTGGGCCGACGAAGATACCGTCCACGCCGTTTGTGGCGGCAATCGCGTCGACGTTATCAACGCCCTGCTGGCTCTCGATCTGAACCAGAATGGTGATGTTGCTGTTGGACTGCGCGAAATAGTCCGGCACGGTGCCAAACATATTGGCGCGGTGCGAAACGGAGACGCCGCGGATCCCTTCCGGGGGGTAGCGCGTTGACGCAACGGCCAGCGCCGCTTGTTCTTCCGTCTCCACAAACGGGATCAGAAAGTTGTAGAAGCCGATATCCAGCAGACGCTTGATAATCACCGGCTCGTTGGTGGGTACACGCACCACCGGGGCGCTGTGGCTGCCTTTCAGCGCCATCAGCTGCGGAATAAACGTGCTGATATCGTTCGGCGCATGTTCGCCGTCCAGCACCAGCCAGTCGAAACCGGCCAGGCCCAGCACTTCGGTGCTGATTGGGTTTGCCAGCGCGGACCAGCAGCCAATCTGAATCTGGTGCGCCGCGAGGGCCGCTTTAAATTTATTCGGGAAGATATCGTTACTCATCGTATTTACCTTTTTATTCCGCAGCCTTTTCCAGTGTCATTTTATTTATTCATTCAGACACCGTGCCAGCATGATATTTATTATTCTGACGTATTCTGGCGTGATAAAATCGTCATTCAGTATAAGACGCCATCCGCGACCGCACATTGTTTTAATGCTCAGGTATTACGGCATATTTTGATAAAAATTTTTGCATATGCACAAAGCACTGGGCGCTAATGCACAGAATCAAGGATTACGGGTTCGGGAGCGATCGAGATCACATTTTAATATCCCCTATGCTGACATGCTTTATTTCTGAAAGCCGCGTATTTATTTCTACCATTAGAAAATTGGCTGAATTTATTATCAGACACTTTGCTGGAGAATAGTGAACAATGGCCGACATTGAAATTCGACAGGCATCGCCGACGGCGTTTTATATCAAAGTACACGACATCGATAATGTGGCGATTATTGTCAACGACAATGGCTTAAAAGCGGGCACTCGATTCCCGGACGGGCTGGAACTGATTGAGCATATTCCACAGGGACATAAAGTCGCCCTGGTGGATATCCCTGCTAATAGCGAAATCGTACGTTACGGTGAAGTCATCGGCTATGCCGTTCGCGCTATACCACAGGGTAGCTGGGTTGAGGAGTCGCTGGTGGCACTTCCAGAAGCGCCGCCGCTGAACACGCTTCCGCTGGCAACCCGCGTGCCGGAACCGCTTCCTCCGCTGGAGGGCTATACCTTCGAAGGCTACCGCAATGCGGACGGCAGCGTCGGCACCAAGAATCTGCTCGGCATTACCACCAGCGTGCACTGCGTGGCGGGCGTAGTGGATTACGTGGTGAAAATTATCGAACGCGATCTGCTGCCAAAATACCCGAACATCGACGGCGTGGTGGGCCTGAACCACCTCTACGGCTGCGGCGTGGCGATTAACGCGCCCGCTGCCGTGGTGCCGATCCGGACCATCCACAATATCGCCCTCAACCCGAACTTTGGCGGCGAGGTGATGGTCATCGGCCTCGGCTGTGAAAAATTGCAGCCAGAACGCCTGCTGCAGGGTACCGAGGATGTCAAAGCCATCCCGGCAGACGAGGCCAGTATCGTGCGCCTGCAGGACGAACGCCACGTTGGTTTCCGCTCAATGGTCGATGACATTCTGCAGGTGGCAGAGCGACATCTGGACAAACTCAACCGCCGCCAGCGCGAAACGTGTCCGGCCTCGGAACTGGTCGTGGGCACCCAATGCGGCGGCAGCGATGCCTTCTCCGGCGTGACGGCCAACCCGGCGGTAGGCTTTGCATCCGATCTGCTTGTTCGCTGCGGCGCTACGGTGATGTTCTCCGAGGTGACCGAAGTGCGAGACGCCATCCATCTGCTTACGCCACGCGCCGTTAATGAAGAGGTCGGCAAGCGCCTGCTTGAGGAGATGGCCTGGTACGATAGCTATCTCGATATGGGCAAAACCGACCGCAGCGCCAATCCCTCCCCCGGGAACAAAAAAGGCGGCCTGGCAAACGTGGTGGAAAAAGCCCTTGGCTCCATTGCCAAATCCGGTCAGAGCGCCATTGCAGAAGTGCTCTCTCCGGGCCAGCGCCCGACGAAACGCGGCTTGATTTACGCGGCAACGCCGGCCAGCGATTTTGTCTGCGGCACGCAGCAGGTGGCATCCGGCATTACGGTACAGGTCTTTACCACCGGGCGCGGCACGCCGTACGGCCTGATGGCGGTGCCGGTGATTAAGATGGCGACCCGCACCGAGCTGGCAAACCGCTGGTATGACTTAATGGATATCAACGCGGGCACTATCGCCACCGGAGAAGAGAGTATTGAGGACGTGGGCTGGAAACTGTTCCACTTCATTCTGGATGTCGCCAGCGGACGGAAGAAAACCTTTTCGGATCAGTGGGGATTGCATAATCAGCTGGCGGTGTTTAACCCGGCACCGGTGACGTGACTTCCCGTCACCCAGCCCTCTCCCCCCAGGGGAGAGGGTAAAAAACCTTAAACCAACACCACCTCAATCCCGCTTTTTCGCAGCCCTTCCAGGCTCTCCGCCGGAATGCCTTCATCGACAATAATCATATCAATCCGTTGTGTATCAATGATTTTATGCAGGCTCGAGCGGTTAAATTTGCTGGAGTCCGTCACCACAATAATGCGTTCTGCCACCTCGCACATTTTGCGATTCAGACGGGCTTCGTCTTCGTTGTGCGTGCTCACGCCGCGGTCGAGATCGATGGCGTCAACGCCCAGGAACAGCAGGTCAAAATGGTAATTCTGTAGCGACTGTTCTGCCTGGTCACCGTAGAAAGATTGCGACTGACGGCGCAAATGTCCGCCGGTCATCAGCAGTTCCACCCCTTCCGCTTCCAGCAACGCATTCGCCACGTTCATCCCGTTGGTCATCGCGATGACGTCCGTGTGCTGACGCAGCATGCGGGCGATTTCAAACGTCGTGGTGCCAGAGTCCAGAATAATACGGTGCCCGGGTTTGACCAGCGCGGCAGCAGCCTGCGCGATACTGCGCTTCACCGCCGTATTCAGCGAGCTTTTATCCTCCACGGAAGGCTCAGCGCCCGGCATGTTGCCTTCGCAAATCAATGCCCCACCGTAAGCGCGAACGGCAATGCCCTGCTTCTCCAGGAACGCCAGGTCGTTGCGGATTGTTACCGTCGATACGCCGTACAGATGAGACAGATCGTTAACCTGTACGCTTCCCTGCGCCCGCAACCGCTGAATGATCTGCTCCCGCCTTTCACTGGTGCTGGTGATGCGCTTTTCCGCGGATGAATCGGTGCTGCTCATACGAGCTCCTTAATCAATATTCTTTCGTTTCATTTCGTTTTGCCTATTAAGGCCTTTCCTTTACGGGAATGCAAGCCCTGCATAGTGACGATACGCAAGCTGGCACCGCGCTGAAACCTTTCATTATGTTTCTTTTGTGAAACAGATCGGAAAACTATTATCTTTCGTTTTATTTTTAGATCACCATGATGCAGGATTAAATGAAACAAAACGAAAGATAAATATCATTACCATCCGAAATGGAGAGGAAAGTGAAACATCTGACAGAAATGGTGGAACACCATAAACGGGGGAATTCAAACGGGATTTACGCCGTCTGCTCCGCACATCCGCTGGTACTGGAAGCTGCAATTCGTTACGCGCATTCACATCGATCCCCGCTGTTGATCGAGGCCACCTCCAACCAGGTGGATCAGTTTGGTGGCTATACCGGCATGACGCCCGCTGATTTTCACGGGTTTGTCTGCCAGCTGGCCGAGTCGCTCGGTTTCCCGACGTCACAGCTGATCCTCGGCGGCGATCACCTGGGCCCTAACCGCTGGCAAAACCTGCCTGCGCAACAGGCGATGGCAAATGCCGACGATCTGATCAAAAGCTATGTTTCTGCCGGATTCAAAAAGATCCATCTCGACTGCAGCATGTCCTGCGCGGACGACCCGGTTCCCCTGACCGACGCGATCGTTGCCGGACGCGCCGCACGCCTGGCGAAGATTGCCGAAGCGACCTGTCGCGAGCAGTTTGGTGAATCCGATCTGGTCTACGTTATCGGCACGGAAGTGCCGGTTCCCGGTGGCGCGCACGAGACGCTCACCGAACTTGCCGTCACCACGCCAGACGCGGCCCGCGCCACGCTTGAAGCGCACCGCCACGCGTTCGAAAAGGAAGGCTTAAGCGACATCTGGCCGCGCATTATTGGCCTGGTGGTCCAGCCTGGCGTGGAGTTCGACCATGCGCACGTCTGCGACTATCAGCCGCAGAAAGCCGTTGCCCTGAGCAAAATGGTTGAAGCCTACGACACGCTGGTGTTTGAAGCACACTCCACCGACTACCAGACGCCGCAGGCGCTGCGAAAGCTGGTCAACGATCACTTCGCGATTCTGAAAGTTGGTCCTGCCCTGACCTTCGCCCTGCGCGAAGCGCTGTTCTCGCTGGCCGCTATAGAAGAGGAGCTGCTGCCGGCAAAAGCCAGCTCCGGCCTGCGTCACGTACTGGAAAACGTCATGCTCGACCGCCCGGAATACTGGCAAAGCCATTACCACGGTGACGGCAACGCGCGTCGCCTGGCGCGCGGCTACAGCTACTCTGACCGCGTGCGCTACTACTGGCCGGACAGTCAGATTGACGACGCCTTTGAACGCCTGGTGCGTAACCTGGCAGACGAGCCCATTCCGCTGCCGCTGATCAGCCAGTACCTGCCGTTGCAGTACAGCAAAGTTCGCGAGGGCGCTCTCAAGTCAACGCCACGGGAACTCATCATTGACCACATTCAGGACATACTCCAGCAGTACCACGCCGCCTGCGAAGGCGTAACAACGCAAAACGCATAATAAAAAGAGGAAAGCGCTATGCCAAACATTGTCTTATGCCGCATTGATGAACGCCTGATCCACGGTCAGGTGGGCGTGCAGTGGGTGGGGTTTGCGGGGGCAAACCTGGTACTCGTCGCCAACGATGAGGTGGCTGAAGATCCGGTTCAACAGAACCTGATGGAAATGGTGCTCGCGGAAGGGATCGCCGTGCGCTTCTGGTCGCTGCAAAAAGTGATCGACAACATTCACCGCGCCGCTGACCGCCAGAAAATCCTGCTGGTCTGCAAATCACCCGCCGATTTTCTGAAGCTGGTTGAGGGCGGCGTGCCCATCACCCGTATTAACGTCGGAAACATGCACTACGCCAGTGGCAAACAACAAATTGCCAAAACGGTCTCTGTCGACGCGAACGATATCGCCGCGTTCAACGGCCTGAAAGCGGCCGGTGTGGAATGCTTCGTTCAGGGCGTTCCAACAGAAACTGCTTTGGATCTCTTTAAACTGCTCTGAGGGATTCACAATGGAAATCAGTCTGTTGCAGGCGCTTGGGTTGGGCATACTCGCCTTTATCGCCGGTCTGGATATGTTTAACGGGTTAACACACATGCACCGCCCGGTGGTGCTCGGGCCGCTGGTCGGTCTGATTCTGGGCGACCTGCATACCGGTATTTTGACCGGCGGTACGTTAGAGCTGGTCTGGATGGGGCTGGCCCCGCTCGCCGGTGCCCAGCCGCCTAACGTCATTATCGGCACCATCGTGGGTACCGCATTTGCCATCAGCACCGGGGTGAAGCCAGAAGTTGCCGTTGGCGTCGCCGTCCCGTTTGCCGTCGCGGTACAGATGGGAATCACGTTCCTCTTCTCGGTGATGTCCGGCGTGATGTCACGCTGCGATCGCATGGCGGCCAATGCAGATACTCACGGTATTGAACGGGTTAACTATCTTGCGCTGCTGGCGCTCGGCATCTTCTATTTTCTGTGCGCCTTCCTGCCGATCTACTTCGGTGCGGAACATGCGAAAACCGCCATTGATGTTCTGCCGGCACGGTTGATTGACGGCCTCGGCGTCGCGGGCGGCATCATGCCAGCCATCGGCTTCGCCGTGCTGCTGAAGATCATGATGAAAAACGTTTACATCCCTTACTTCATTATCGGTTTTGTCGCCGCCGCCTGGCTCAAGCTTCCGGTGCTGGCGATTGCGGCGGCCGCGCTGGCGATGGCGCTGATCGACCTGATGCGTAAAACACCTGAGCCGACGGCTTCAGTAGCCCAGAAAGAGGAATTCGAAGATGGCATCTAACCAAACCACCCTGCCGGACGTGTCTGAACGCGAAGAGACGCTGCTGACCGGCGTGAATGAAAACGTCTACGAAGACCAGAGCATCGGTGTCGAGTTAACTAAAAAGGATATTAACCGCGTGGCCTGGCGTTCCATGCTGCTGCAGGCCTCGTTTAACTACGAACGTATGCAGGCCTCCGGCTGGCTGTACGGGTTGCTGCCCGCGTTGAAAAAGATCCACACCAACAAGCGGGACCTTGCGCGGGCAATGAAAGGCCATATGGGTTTCTTTAACACCCACCCGTTCCTGGTGACCTTTGTAATCGGCATCATTCTGGCGATGGAGCGCTCCAAGCAGGATGTGAACAGCATCCAGAGCACCAAAATTGCCGTCGGCGCGCCGCTCGGCGGTATTGGCGATGCCATGTTCTGGCTAACCCTGCTGCCCATCTGCGGTGGTATCGGCGCCAGCCTGGCGCTGCAAGGGTCGATTCTGGGGGCCGTGGTCTTTATCGTGCTGTTTAACGTGGTGCACCTCGGCCTGCGTTTTGGCCTGGCGCACTACGCTTACCGGATGGGCGTGGCGGCCATCCCGCTGATTAAAGCCAACACCAAAAAGGTCGGCCACGCGGCGTCTATCGTCGGGATGACGGTGATCGGCGCGCTGGTGGCAACCTACGTCCGCCTCAATACGACGCTTGAAATCAAGGCAGGTGATGCCGTTGTCAAACTGCAGGCCGACGTTATCGACAAGCTGATGCCCGCGTTCCTGCCGCTGGTCTACACCCTGACCATGTTCTGGCTGGTGCGTCGCGGCTGGAGCCCGCTGCGGCTGATTGGTATCACCGTGCTGCTGGGCGTTGTCGGTAAATTCTGTCACTTCCTGTAAAAGCAAAGAGGTTGCGATGTTAGGCATTATTTTGACGGGTCACGGCGGGTTTGCCAGCGGGCTTGAGCAGGCGATGAAGCAGATCCTCGGCGAACAGCCGCAGTTTATCGCCATCGATTTTCCTGAAACGTCCACCACCGCGCGGCTGACCGCTCAGCTTGAGCAGGCGGTGAGCGAACTCGATGCAGAGCACGATATTGTGTTTCTCACCGATTTGCTCGGCGGCACGCCGTTTCGCGTGGCATCGACGCTCGCCATGCAACGGCCGGGCAGTGAAGTGATCACCGGCACCAACCTGCAGCTGCTGCTGGAGATGGTGCTGGAGCGCGACGGATTAAGCAGTGAAGCATTTCGTCTGCAGGCACTGGAGTGCGGGCACCGCGGCCTGACGAGCCTCGTAGACGAGCTGGGACGCTGTCGCGAGGAAGCCCCTGCCGAGGAAGGGATATGAGCCAGCTGCTGCGCGCGAGGCGGGTGCTTACCGAACAGGGCTGGCTGGATGACCACCAGCTACGCATTGAAAACGGCGTGATTGCGGCTATTGAGCCTGTCCCGGCAGGCGTGACGTCGCGCGATGCAGAGCTGCTCTGCCCGGCGTATATCGATACGCACGTCCACGGCGGCGCGGGCGTGGACGTGATGGATGATGCGCCTGACGTGCTGGATATTCTCGCGATGCATAAAGCGCGCGAAGGCGTGGGCGCCTTTTTACCCACAACCGTGACCGCACCGCTGGAGACTATCAACGGCGCGCTCGCGCGAATCGCCCGGCGCGCTCAGTCGGGCGGCCCCGGGGCGCAGATCCTGGGCAGCTACCTGGAAGGACCGTACTTTACGCCGCAGAACAAAGGGGCGCACCCGCCCGAGTTATTCCGGGAACTGAATATCACGGAGCTGGATGCACTGATCGACGTCTCGCATAACACGTTGCGGGTAGTGGCGCTCGCGCCAGAAAAACCCGGCGCGCTGCAGGCGATCCACCATCTTAAACAGCGCGGTTTACGCGTGATGCTGGGCCACAGCGCTGCCACGTACCGGCAAACACTCGCCGCGTTTGATGCGGGTGCCGACGGGCTGGTTCACTGCTACAACGGCATGACGGGGCTGCACCACAGAGAGCCCGGCATGGTCGGTGCAGGGCTGACGGACAAACGGGCGTGGCTGGAGCTAATTGCCGACGGCCACCACGTCCATCCTGGGGCGATGCGCTTATGCTGTTGCTGTGCGAAGGATCGCGTGGTGCTGATTACCGATGCCATGCAGGCGGCAGGTATGCCGGACGGACGCTACACGCTCTGTGGTGAAGAGGTCTCAATGCAAAACGGCGTGGTTCGAACCGGCTCCGGCGGGCTGGCAGGTAGCACGCTGTCGCTGGATGCCGCGGTCAGGAATATGGTGGAGTATGCGGGCGTAACCGCCGAAGACGCTATCCATATGGCCTCGCTACACCCTGCCCGGCTGCTTGGCGTTGACGGTCAGCTCGGATCCTTAGCCCCGGGTAAACGCGCCAATATCATTGCGCTGGACGGGGGTTTGCACCTCCAGCAGATCTGGATTCAGGGCCAGGCTCTCCCCCTTTAGCCCTTTCATTGTGTCTCCTGTTGGCCTTACGGCACCCGATCGTATGGCCTTTCTTTTCCTTTCCTTAAATTTTCCCTTTCCTTTCACGATCACACTTTTCGTTTTATTTCTTTTCTTCCATTGAAGTTTCGATTTCTTTTCTATAGATTTTATTTAACTGCTAAAGTGAACAAGTGAAACGAAACGAAAGATAGCGACACGATTGCCAGCGTCTGATGTGGAATTCACACGACTAAGGACTGAGTTATGCCACAAACTACCACCGCCGCAACCGGCACCTGGACCGAGGAAGAGATCCGCCAGCAGCCTGCCAGCTGGATCCGCTCGCTCAACAATATCGATAGCCTGCGTGCTTCGATCGACAGCTTCCTGACGCCGCTGCTGCGCAAGCACGATCTGCGGATCGTCCTTACCGGCGCGGGCACGTCCGCCTTTATCGGCGATATCGTTTCTCCCTGGCTCGCGAGCTACACCGGGAAAAACTTCACTGCCGTCCCAACAACCGATCTGGTCACGAACCCGATGGACTACTTCAGCCCTGCGCATCCGCTGCTGCTGGTTTCGTTTGCCCGCTCCGGCAACAGCCCGGAAAGCGTCGCAGCCGTCGAGCTGGCAAACCAGTTCGTGCCGGAGTGCTACCACCTGTCGATTACCTGCAACGAGGCGGGGAGCCTGTACCAGAACGCCGTCGACAGCGATAACGCCTGTGCCCTGCTGATGCCTGCCGAAACGCACGATCGCGGGTTCGCAATGACCAGCAGCATCACCACCATGATGGCGAGCTGTCTGGCCGTATTCGCCCCTGAGACGATCAACAGTAAAACCTTCCGCGACGTCGCCGATCGCTGTCAGGCGATCCTCACCTCGCTCGGCGATTTCAGCCACGGCGTCTTTGGCAATGAAGCGTGGAAACGCGTCGTCTATCTGGGAAGCGGCGGCCTGCAGGGCGCGGCGCGCGAATCGGCTCTGAAGGTGCTGGAGCTGACGGCGGGCAAGCTGGCGGCATTCTACGATTCCCCGACGGGCTTCCGTCACGGGCCGAAGTCTCTGGTGGATAACGAAACGCTGGTGGTGGTGTTTATCTCGAGCCATCCGTATACGCGTCAGTACGATCTGGATCTGCTGGCCGAGCTGCGCCGCGATCGCCAGGCTATGCGCGTCGTCGCCATCGCCGCTGAAAACGATCCGGTCATTGAAGCGGGTCCGCACATTCTGCTGCCGCCTTCACGTCCGTTTATCGATATGGAACAGGCGTTCTGCTTCCTGATCTATGCCCAGGTCTTTGCACTCACCCAGTCGCTCAGCGTAGGCAATACGCCCGATACGCCATCCGCCAGCGGAACGGTCAACCGCGTGGTGCAGGGCGTTGTTATTCATCCGTGGCAGGCTTAAGAGGATCTGATTATGAGTATTATCTCGACGAAATATCTTCTGCTGGACGCGCAGGCAAAAGGCTACGCCGTTCCGGCGTTCAACATCCACAACGCGGAGACGATCCAGGCGATCCTCGAAGTGTGCAGCGAAATGCGATCGCCGGTGATCCTCGCGGGCACGCCGGGCACCTTCAAGCATATTGCGCTGGAAGAGATCTACGCCCTGTGCAGCGCGTACTCCCACACCTACGACATGCCGCTGGCGCTGCACCTCGATCACCACGAATCGCTGGACGATATTCGCCGCAAGGTCAACGCGGGCGTGCGCAGCGCGATGATCGACGGCAGCCACTATCCGTTTGAACAAAACGTGAAGCTGGTGAAGTCGGTGGTCGATTTCTGCCACC
The DNA here is from genome assembly GCF_900113755.1 of Enterobacter sp. NFIX59. NCBI lineage: Bacteria > Pseudomonadati > Pseudomonadota > Gammaproteobacteria > Enterobacterales > Enterobacteriaceae > Enterobacter > Enterobacter sp. NFIX59. The sequence continues at coordinate 545,923 of NZ_FOQN01000002.1, forward strand.
TCAACGACTGCAGCGTCGAAGCCGAGCTGGGCCGCCTGGGCGGCGTGGAAGATGACATGAGCGTGGACGCCGAAAGCGCGTTCCTTACCGATCCGCAGGAGGCGAAACGCTTCGTCGAACTGACCGGCGTCGATAGCCTTGCCGTCGCCATCGGCACCGCGCACGGCCTGTATACCAAGCGCCCAAAAATCGACTTCCAGCGGCTGGCAGAAATTCGCGAAGTGGTCACGGTGCCGCTGGTGCTGCACGGCGCGAGCGATGTGCCGGATGAGGATGTGCGTCGCACCATCGAACTGGGCGTGTGCAAAGTCAACGTGGCCACCGAACTGAAAATTGCCTTCTCTGACGCGGTTAAAGCCTGGTTTGCCGAAAACCCGCAGGGTAACGATCCGCGCTTCTATATGCGGGTCGGCATGGACGCCATGAAAGAGGTGGTCAGAAGCAAGATCGCCGTTTGCGGCTCGGCAAACCGATTGCTGCTTTCGGCAGAAGCCTGATTAAAAAGGAGCTTACGCTGATGAAAAAAATCTTCGCACTCTCAGTGCTGGCCCTGTGCGTTTCCCATAGCGCGGCGGCGGCGAACTACGCGCTCAATAACGACAATATTGCCCTCTCGTTTGATGACGCAAACTCAACGGTAGTGGTTAAGGATAATAAGGCTAACCATCCGCTCACGCCGCAGGAGCTGTTCTTTCTGACGCTGCCGGATGAGACAAAAATCCACACCGCTGATTTCACCATCAAGCACGTCGAAAAGCAGGACAACGCAATTGTCATCGACTTTACCCATCCGGACTTTAACGTGACGGTGAAGCTAAACCTGGTGAAGGGAAAATACGCCAGCATCGACTACACCATTTCCGCAGTCGGCCAGCCGCGAGACGTGGCGAAAATTACCTTCTTCCCGACCAAAAAACAGTCTCAGGCCCCCTATGTCGACGGAGCAATTAACAGCTCGCCGATCGTTGCTGACTCATTCTTTATTTTGCCGGACAAGCCAATCGTTAACACTTACGCCTATGAAGCGACCACTAATCTCAACGTAGAACTGAAAACGCCGATCCAGCCAGAGTCGCCGGTCAGCTTTACCACCTGGTTCGGCACTTTCCCGGAAACCAGCCAGCTGCGCCGCAGCGTGAACCAGTTTATTGATGCCGTTCGTCCGCGACCGTACAAGCCTTATCTGCACTACAACAGCTGGATGGATATCGGCTTTTTCAATCCGTACACCGAGCAGGATGTGCTGGGGCGGATGGACGAGTGGAATAAGGAGTTTATTACCGGACGCGGCGTGGCGCTGGACGCCTTCCTGCTGGACGACGGCTGGGACGACCTTACCGGGCGCTGGCTGTTTGGCCCGGCATTCAGCAACGGTTTTGGCAAGGTTCGGGAAAAAGCCGACAGCCTGCACAGCTCGGTTGGACTGTGGCTCTCACCGTGGGGAGGCTACAACAAGCCGCGCGACGTTCGCGTCTCGCATGCAAAAGAGTATGGGTTCGAAACCGTCGACGGGAAGCTGGCGCTGTCAGGGCCGAACTACTTTAAGAACTTCAATGAGCAGATCGTTAAGCTAATCAAAAACGAACACATTACCTCGTTCAAACTTGATGGGATGGGTAATGCCAACGCGCATATCCAGGGCAGCCCGTATGCCTCGGATTTTGACGCCTCCATCGCCCTGCTGCACAACATGCGCAGCGTCAACCCGAATCTGTTTATCAACCTGACGACAGGTACCAACGCCAGCCCGTCCTGGCTGTTCTATGCCGATTCTATCTGGCGCCAGGGCGATGACATCAACCTGTACGGCCCCGGCACGCCGGTGCAGCAGTGGATGACCTACCGCGATGCGGAAACGTACCGCTCCATTGTGCGCAAAGGCCCGCTGTTCCCGCTGAACTCGCTGATGTACCACGGGATCGTCAGCGCGGAAAACGCCTATTACGGGCTGGAGAAAGTGCAAACGGACAGCGATTTTGCCGACCAGGTCTGGAGCTACTTCGCCACCGGCACGCAGTTGCAGGAGCTGTATATCACCCCGTCAATGCTGAACAAGGCGAAGTGGGATACCCTGGCACAGGCGGCGAAGTGGTCGCGGGATAACGCCAGCGTGCTGGTGGATACGCACTGGATTGGTGGTGATCCAACCGCACTGCAGGTTTACGGCTGGGCATCCTGGAGCAAGGACAAAGCGATTCTCGGCTTGCGTAACCCGTCGGATAAGCCGCAAAGCTACTTCCTGGATTTGGCGAAAGATTTCGAAGTCCCGACAGGAAACGCGGCGCAGTTTAGTCTGAAGGCGGTGTATGGCCGTAATTCAACCGTACCGGAGGCGTACAAAAATGCGGTGGTGATTACACTGCAGCCGCTGGAAACGCTGGTGTTTGAGGCGATGCCAGTTAACTAAAAGGTGTATCAAGCTCTGTAGGCCGGGTAAGGCGCAGCCGCCACCCGGCAAAACAGGCGTCAGGGACTTACTCCCCCTGCTGCTCCAGCGCATACTTATACAGCGCATTTTTCTTCACGCCGTGAATTTCTGCCGCCAGCGCAGCGGCTTTCTTCAGCGGCAGTTCCGCCTGCAGCAGCGCCAGCGTACGCAGCGCGTCGGCAGGAAGCGCGTCTTCTTCCGCCTTGTGCCCTTCGACAATCAGCACCATTTCGCCCTTGCGGCGGTTTTCGTCTTCCTTCACCCACGCCAGCAGTTCACCCACCGGCGCGCCGTGGATCGTTTCCCAGGTTTTGGTCAGCTCGCGCGCCAGCACCACGTAGCGGGCTTCTCCCCAGACGGTCACCATATCTTCCAGGCTCTCCAGCAGGCGGTGTGTGGATTCGTAGAAAATCAGGGTGCGCGGTTCCGCTTCCAGGTCTTTTAAGACGTCGCGGCGGCCTTTGGATTTGGCAGGCAGGAAGCCTTCATAGCAGAAACGGTCAGACGGCAGACCTGCGGCGCTCAGCGCAGCAATGGCAGCGCATGGACCCGGCAGGGGCACAACGCGAATACCGGCTTCGCGACAGGTACGCACCAGGTGATAGCCAGGATCGTTGATCAGCGGCGTACCGGCGTCGGAGACCAGGGCGATGTTCTGCCCCTCTTTCAGCTTCGCCACCAGCGTTTCGGCTTTTTGTTGCTCATTGTGATCGTGCAGAGCGAACAAACGGGCGTTAATCGCGAAATGTTGCAGCAGCAGGCCAGTGTGGCGGGTATCTTCAGCAGCAATTAAATCAACAGCTTGCAGTACGGTGAGCGCACGTTGGGTAATATCAGACAAATTCCCGATAGGAGTAGGTACAATATAAAGCTGGCCTTGAGAATTATCTGCCGTTTCGTGTTGTTTCATTGTTTCGTCCGTATTGCCGATTTAATATTGAGCATTGCGTAAAAAAAATCACTGGATACAGTATGGTACCGTTAACGTTTCTTCGAAAAAAAGCCACGCGCAGCGTGCCGCTTCTGCTGGCAGCCCTGATCTTTGCAGGCTGTGGCACCCAGGCACCTGACCAGAGCACCGCCCATCTCCAGGGTTCTGCTCAGGCTGATTCTGGCTTTTATCTGCAACAAATGTCGCAGAGTTCAAATGATACCAAGACCAACTGGCAATTACTCGCCATTCGTGCACTGCTGAAAGAGGGTAAAACCCAGCGGGCAGCCGAGCTGTTTAACCAGTTGCCAAAAGATCTTAACGACGCCCAGCGTCGTGAGCAGAGCCTGCTCTCTGCCGAGCTGAAAGTCGCGCTGAAAGATTACGCCGCCGCGAAGAAGATCCTCGGGGATATTGACGTGAGCGCGCTGGATAAAAATCAGCAGGCGCGCTTCTGGCAGGCGGGCATTACCGCTGAGCAGGGACGCCCTTCGCTGACCTTGCTCCGCGCGCTCGTCGCGCAAGAGCCACTGCTTGGCGGTGCCGATAAGCAGAAAAATATCGATGCCACCTGGCAAGCGCTGGCGTCGATGACGCAGGAACAGGCGCAGGCGCTGGTCATCAACGCCGATGAAAACGTCCTGCAGGGCTGGCTGGATCTGCAGCAGATGTGGTTTAACAACCGCAGCGATCCAAAGATGCTGAAAGCCGGTATTACGGATTGGCAGACGCGCTACCCGCAAAACCCGGGCGCGAAAATGCTGCCAACCCAGCTAGTGAACGTGCAGAACTTTAAGCCTGCGTCTACCAGCAAAATCGCTCTGCTGCTGCCGCTCAACGGCCAGGCGGCGGTGTTTGGCCGCACCATTCAGCAGGGCTTTGAAGCGGCGAAAAACGGCACGACGTCGGTAACCGGCAGCGCGGTTCCCGCGCAGGCGGCCCAGGCGGCTAACGTGAATGATGTTGTCAGCCCATCTGCCGCAGAGACCAGCGACCTGACCACGGCGCAAGCGTCGGCGCAGGGCACGATGCAAAACCCGGTGACGGCTCCGACGACGCCGCCAGCTACAGCGGCACCGGCTACTACAGCACCTGCGACCCAGGCTCCGGCCGAGACGCAAGCGGCACCTGCACCTGTCACAACAGCAGAACAACCTCAACAGCAGCCTGCGCAACCCGCGGCCCAACCTGCCGCGCAGCCGCAGGCCGTGGCAACCACCAGCGCCAATCCGGGCGCTGAGTTGAAAATCTACGACACCAGTTCGCAGCCGCTTGATCAGGTGCTGGCGCAGGTTCAACAGGACGGGGCGAGCATCGTTGTCGGTCCGCTGCTGAAAAACAACGTGGAAGAGCTGATGAAGAGCAATACCACGCTGAACGTACTGGCGCTCAACCAGCCGGAGCAGGTTCAGAACCGGGCCAATATTTGCTACTTCGCGCTCTCTCCTGAAGATGAAGCCCGCGATGCGGCGCGTCATATTCACGAGCAGGGTAAGCAGGCTCCGCTGCTGCTCATCCCACGCAGCGCGCTGGGCGATCGCGTGGCCAATGCCTTTGCCGATGAGTGGCAGAAGCTGGGCGGCGGCGTGGTGCTGCAGCAGAAATTCGGTTCCGTCTCTGAACTGCGGGCTGGCGTAAACGGCGGGGCGGGCATCGCGCTTAACGGCAGTCCTGTCACCGCGAGCCTGCCACAGCAGCAGGGCGTGACGATTGGCGGCCTGACGATCCCTGCCCCACCTACCGACGCGCAGATCAGCGGTGGCGGTAAAGTGGATGCGGCTTATATCGTTGCCACGCCGCAGGAGATCGCCTTTATCAAACCGATGATTGCGATGCGTAACGGCAGCCAGAGCGGCGCAACGCTCTACGCCAGCTCCCGCAGCGCGCAGGGCACCGCGGGACCGGATTTCCGTCTGGAAATGGACGGTCTGCAGTACAGCGAAATCCCGATGCTGGCAGGCAGCAACCCGGCGCTGATGCAGCAGGCGCTGAGTACCGTACGTAACGATTATTCGCTGGCCCGTCTGTATGCGATGGGGGTTGATGCGTGGGCGCTGGCGAACCACTTTACCCAGATGCGTCAGGTGCCGGGCTTCGAGCTTAACGGCAACACTGGCGATCTGACCGCCACTCAGGATTGTGTGATTAACAGGAAGTTATCATGGCTCAAATACCAGCAGGGGCAGATCGTCCCGGCCAGTTAAGCCGCAAACAGACCGGCGATGCGTGGGAGTTAAGGGCGCGTCGCTGGCTTGAAGGCAAAGGACTGCATTTCATCGCCGCCAACGTCCGCGGGCGCGGCGGCGAAATCGACCTGATCATGAAAGACGGTCAGGTCATCGTGTTTGTAGAAGTGCGCTTTCGACAGTCCTCCCGTTTTGGCGGTGCTGCCGCCAGCGTGACGCTCGCCAAACAACATAAATTATTACAGACTGCCCACTTGTGGCTTGCCCGCCATAATGGGAGCTTTGATACTGTGGATTGCCGGTTCGATGTGATAGCCTTCACCGGAAATGAAATCGAATGGCTTAAAAACGCTTTTGGCGAAGACGCATAATTAAGATTTAAAAGGGATAACGTGCTCGAAAGAATTAAAGTGTGCTTCACAGAAAGCATCCAGACTCAGATTGCCGCGGCGGAAGCCCTTCCGGATGCTATCTCGCGTGCCGCAATGACGCTGGTGCAATCCCTGCTTAATGGCAACAAAATCCTCTGTTGTGGCAACGGCACGTCAGCCGCCAACGCACAGCATTTTGCTGCCAGCATGATCAATCGCTTTGAAACAGAACGCCCGAGTTTACCCGCCATTGCACTTAATACCGATAATGTGGTCTTAACGGCGATTGCTAACGATCGTCTGCATGACGAAATTTACGCAAAGCAGGTGCGAGCCCTGGGTCATGCCGGAGATGTGCTGCTGGCCATCTCTACGCGCGGCAATAGCCGGGATATTGTCAAAGCCGTTGAAGCCGCCGTCACCCGCGACATGACCATCGTGGCCTTAACCGGCTATGACGGGGGTGAGCTGGCGGGTCTGCTTGGGCCGCAGGATGTGGAAATCCGCATTCCGTCTCACCGGAGCGCGCGTATTCAGGAAATGCATATGCTCACGGTGAACTGCTTATGTGACTTGATCGATAACACGCTTTTCCCTCACCAGGATGATTAAGGAGTTCTTATGAAGGCTTTATCGACCCTCGCAGTCCTTATGTCTGCATTACTGCTTCAGGGATGTATCGCTGCGGCCGTTGTGGGTACCGCCGCAGTAGGCACCAAAGCGGCAACCGATCCGCGCTCTGTGGGGACACAGGTGGATGACGGTACGCTGGAGCTGCGCGTCAACAGTGCGCTGTCGAAAGACGAACAGATCAAGAAAGAGGCGCGTATTAACGTGACGGCTTACCAGGGCAAAGTGCTGCTGGCAGGCCAGGCGCCGAATATGGAACTCGCCTCTCGTGCGAAACAAATCGCAATGGGTGTTGAAGGAACCACAGAGGTGTTTAACGAAGTGCGTCAGGGCAAGCCAATTGGCCTGGGTGATGCCTCTTCCGATACCTGGATCACCACCAAAGTGCGTTCCCAGCTGCTGGGCTCGGACCAAGTGAAATCCTCCAACGTGAAAGTGACGACTGAAAACGGTGAAGTGTTCCTGCTGGGTCTGGTGACCGACCGTGAAGGGAAAGCGGCGGCCGATATCGCCAGCCGGGTGAGCGGCGTGAAGCACGTCACCACCGCGTTTACTTACATTAAATAAAAAAAAATCCCCTCACTTGAGGGGATTTTTTATAGGCCCGGTAAGCGTAGCGCCACCGGGCGTTTTTCACAGAAGCGCAATACTTCCCACCATCACCCCGCTCAACGCCACCAGCCCCGCGGTCAGCCAGAGCGCTTTCGCCGGGAATGACTTACGCAGCATAATCAGCGACGGCAGGCTGATCGCCGGCAGCGTAATCAGCAGCGCCAGCGCCGGCGCGGTGCCCATGCCGGCCAGCATCATGGTCTGAACAATCGGGATCTCCGCCGCCGTTGGGATCACAAACAGGCAGCCTGCAACGGCCATCGCAATGACCCACATCAGCGTGTTGTCGATAGCACCATCCGCATGCGGGAAGAGCCAGACGCGCGCCGCCCCCAGAACCAGTACCGCCAGGATATAGACCGGGATGGTGCTCCAGAAAAGTTGCCATAGCGCCCTGCCCCAGCGCGCAAAGAACCCGCCCTGCGGCTCGCTGACGTCCAGCTCAACGGCTGCGGGTTCTTCAGCAGTATCCTTCACCAGTTTTTGCACCAGCGTCGCCACCACCAGCACGGTCAGCAGCCCGGCGACCAGACGGATGAACGCGAAATGCCAGCCCAGCACAAAGCCCATAAACACCAGCGTCGCCGGATTGAGCAGCGGGTTGCCCATCCAGAACGCCAGCGCGCCGCCCATCGACACGCGCTGGCGGCGCATCCCTGCCGCCACAGGCGCGGCACAGCAGGAGCACATCATGCCTGGCAGGGAGAAAATCGTCCCCAGAAGCGTGCCCTGAAAGCGCGGCTGACCGAGGGTTTTCACCAGCCAGTTACGCGGGATCAGCACCTGAATCAGCGACCCCAGAATGACGCCTAAAACGGCGGCTTTCCAGACGGCAAGGAAGTAGACCATGGCATAGTCCCACGCCGCCTGCAGCGGGCTGGACTCAGCCTGAGCGAGAATAGATTTACCGATGCTGTGCGTTTCGGCGGCGGTGAAGGCTTTGCCGTAGTACGGCTGCCATTTCACGTACCAGAGGCCAATAATGACCACGAGAAAGAAGAGTGCGGGCTTCCACCATTGAACAGGTGTTGCCGCCTGAGATGAAGACTGACCAGTCATAGCATTCCCCGGAGAGTATTAGGTTATTAGCCGGGGGAGTTTACGCCTCGCCCTGCGCGATTTCACGCAGTTTTGCCGAAGGGATAATGTTTACGCCCGCTTTCGACGGGGCCAGTCCCTCTTTTAACATCGCCCGCGCGACGTCCCGCGCCTCGATGGCCTTCCAGTTGCCGGGAAGGATGCGAAACAGCGGGGCCAGGATCGACTCGTTAAAGCGGCGTTCGTCCCGGTGGCCGATCAGCATCGAAGGGCGCACAATCGTCAGCTGCTCCCATTTCTGCGCAATCAGCGCATCCTCCATCTTGCCCTTCACCTTGTTGTAGAAGAAAGGCGATCCGGCACTGGCGCCCAGCGCGCTGACCACCAGAAAATGTCTGGCCCCCAGTTTTTTCGCCGTAAGCGCGGTGTCCACCACCAGCGTATAGTCGGCGTGGATAAATGCCTCTTTGCTGCCCGCCTCCCGTCGCGTGGTGCCCAGACAGCAAAAGGCGATATCAATAGGATCCTGGACCTGCGCCAGCGCGTCCGTCAGCTGAGGATCGTGCGGATTAAAGACGCCAGATAAATCTGCCAGCGGTCGACGCGTCGGGGCGGCGATATAGTTCACGCGGCGATCCTGAATCAGCAGCCGCAGCAGATGATCGCCCACTAACCCGGTAGCCCCGGTAATCAATACCTGACTCATCGTATCCCCTTTACAGAATTGTCCGTTTGCGAACTCAGCGTCGTCGACCACACTTAGAAGTCTGTTACAGGTAAGTATTTACCACAAGCGGAGAAAAATCAGTCTGAAGCCAAAACAACGGAGGAAGCATGGGCAAGAAAATCGCAGTCTTGATTACCGACGAGTTTGAAGATTCAGAATTCACCTCGCCTGCAGAGGCGTTCCGCAAGGCGGGACATGAGGTCATCACCATTGAGAAAGAGGCGGGCAAAACGGTGACAGGCCATAAGGGCGAGGCGACCGTAACTATTGATGAGACTATCGATAACGTTAGCCCCTCAGATTTCGACGCCCTGCTGTTACCCGGTGGCCATTCCCCGGATTCCCTGCGCGGGGACGAACGCTTCGTGACCTTTACCCGGGACTTTGTTTCTACCGGCAAACCGGTCTTTGCCATCTGTCACGGTCCGCAGCTCCTTATCAGCGCGGAGGTTGTACGCGGGCGTAAGCTCACGGCGGTGAAACCGATCGTTATCGATCTGAAAAATGCGGGCGCCGAGTTTTACGATCAGGAAGTGGTCAACGACAAAGATCAGCTGATCACCAGCCGTACTCCGGACGATCTCCCGGCGTTTAACCGCGAAGCGCTACGCCTGCTCGGCGCGTAACCAGTGCAGCTTCTTGCCAAAGCCCAGGGTGTTGTCGGTAAATTTCAGCTCATCGAGGCGGATTTCCCACACCGGGGCTTTTAGCGCAGCGGCAACGGGAAAGCGGCGCGTGTAGAGCTTACGGCGCGCGTCGCTCTCTTCGCCATCCAGACGACGGATCTCCCCTTTGAACTGCACGCCGCGGATCAGCGCGACCGTTTTCGGCTGGCCATTCACCGTGCCCGCGACCTTCGCCTGCAGGCCAGTCATCTGCGCATGACGCGTTTTGTCTTCGCTCATGACATAAAACGCGACGCGCTCCGGATCGTAGTAGTAAAACGCGTTAGCGCACCACATCTCCCCCTCGTCATAGACGCACCAGGTGACAACATGCTGCTTCGCCAGCCAGCGGTTAATGGCGGCCAGTGTTTCCATTTTCGTTCTCTCTCATGCTATGGTGCGTTCACCTTAACATACTGAATCTGTTTATCGTGTGCTGGTTTCTCTATCTTGTCCGAACCGCTGATAACGCACTCTACACCGGGATCACCACCGATGTGGCGCGGCGTTTTTTACAACATCAAACGGGGAAAGGGGCAAAAGCACTGCGAGGGAAAGGGGAATTACAGCTCGCCTTTTCGGCGCCCGTCGGTGACCGATCGCTGGCGCTCAGGCTGGAATACCGCATCAAGCAGCTGACGAAGCGCCAGAAAGAGCGCCTCGTGACCGGAGACGGCTCCTTTGAGGCGCTACGCGAGAGCCTGATTAAAAGCGATTGAAATGGTCGTGGTACTCGACCAGGCCATTGACGCCGTTGAGCGCGTCATCCGCCAGACGGTGCACCTGGAAAGCGGATTCCGTACCCGGCCAGCGGCAGCGCAGATCGTAATGCGCGGCCTGCTCAAAGCCTAAACGGCCATAGAACGCCGGATCGCCCAGCGTGACAACGGCCGCATAACCGAACTCATTGAGCGAATCCAGCCCTTCATAGACCAGCTGGCGTGCCAGCCCCTGCCCGCGATAGCTTTCATCTACCGCCAGCGGTGCCATGCCTACCCACTGCAGCTCTTCGCCCTGAACGATGACCGGACTGAAGGCAACATAGCCCACCACCTGACCTTCGTCATCGGTGGCAACCAGCCCCAGCGTAATCAGGCCGTCTTCGCGAAGGTCGTGGACCAGTTGGGCTTCGGCATCGCTCGCAAAGGCGCGGCGTAACAACGCATCGATCCCCGGCGCATCAATCCCAATTTCGACTCGAATCAGCATGGCTCACCTACTGAAGTGTGTTTACCGTCCGGCGGGGTTTTCAGCCCGGCCTCAACGAAATCTGCCATTTGCATTAACATCACGCGCAGCGCTTTCGGCATCTGCTCCAGCTCAATGGCATCCATTAAATTCTTCACGTACAGACCGAGCTCCGTGTCGCCTTCAATCACCAGACGGCGCTGGAAGAAGAGCGTATCCGGATCCTGCTTACGCGCGGCGATCATCAGCAGATCGCTGGCGTTGGCGCTAAAGCTCACATCCGCCTCGGCGGTTTCGCGAACGATCAGCTGGTCATTCTCAACGGAGGTAAACCAGCGCAGCCCGATATCACGCACCTCAATGCTCAACCAGCGCCCTTCCAGGAATTCCAGCTCGCCATCCTGCAGCGCCTGGCGGAACTGCCAGCTCAGGACCTGCTCCAGCACCTGACGTTTAAGCGCGAACGGCGCCAGCTTTACCGGCACGCTCAGCATTGATGGACCAAATTGTACGAGACGTGAACGCAGTTTATCCAGCACGAGCTTTACTCCCTGATATCTATAGTCCTGCTATTTTGCCATATCCGAAGCGCAACATAGCGGCGTAAATCAACAAACCGTCGTCCGCCGTACCTCATTATTGGTGTCATCAATACGCCATTAGCTGCCTTAAATCAAAAATTGTCGCCTATGGGTTAATTAAAATCCCAGCTCGTTAACAATTTTGCGATCGACTACATCAGGATAAATTATGGAGCTGCTCTGCCCTGCCGGAAATCTTCCGGCGCTTAAGGCGGCCATCGAAAATGGGGCCGATGCGGTCTATATCGGGCTAAAAGATGACACCAACGCCCGCCATTTTGCTGGCCTCAACTTTACGGAGAAAAAGCTTCAGGAAGCCGTTAACTTCGTTCACCAGCACCGCCGCAAACTGCATATCGCCATCAATACCTTTGCTCATCCTGACGGCTACGCCCGCTGGCAGCGCGCGGTGGATATGGCGGCACAGCTGGGTGCCGATGCGCTGATCCTGGCCGACCTCGCCATGCTTGAGTATGCGGCAGAACGCTATCCCCATATTGAGCGCCACGTCTCTGTTCAGGCATCTGCCACCAACGAAGAGGCCGTGCGTTTTTACCATCAACACTTTGACGTGGCTCGCGTGGTGCTGCCGCGCGTGCTCTCTATTCATCAGGTTAAGCAACTCGCACGCGTCACGCCAGTGCCGCTGGAAGTTTTTGCCTTTGGCAGCCTGTGCATCATGGCCGAAGGCCGTTGCTATCTTTCCTCTTATTTAACCGGTGAATCGCCGAATACCGTCGGGGCCTGCTCCCCTGCCCGCTTTGTTCGCTGGCAGCAGACCCCTCAGGGGCTGGAATCCCGCCTGAATGAGGTGCTGATTGACCGCTATCAGGACGGTGAAAACGCCGGTTATCCCACCCTGTGTAAAGGCCGCTATCTGGTCGACGGCGAGCGCTATCACGCGCTGGAGGAGCCGACCAGCCTCAACACGCTGGAGCTGTTGCCGGAACTGCTGGCGGCCAATATTGCCTCGGTGAAAATCGAAGGTCGTCAGCGCAGCCCGGCCTATGTGAGCCAGGTGGCGAAAGTGTGGCGTCAGGCCATCGACCGCTGCATGGCGGACCCGCAGAACTATGCTCCACAGCAGGCCTGGATGGAGACGCTCGGATCGATGTCCGAAGGCGCGCAAACCACGCTTGGCGCATATCACCGTAAATGGCAGTGAGATAACCATGAAATATTCATTAGGACCGGTGCTCTACTACTGGCCAAAAGAGACGCTGGAAGATTTTTACCAACAGGCCGCCACCAGCAGCGCCGATGTGATTTACCTCGGCGAAGCGGTGTGCAGCAAGCGCCGCGCCACTAAAGTGGGCGACTGGCTGGATATGGCGAAAAGCCTGGCCGGCAGCGGCAAGCAGGTGGTGCTCTCGACGCTTGCGCTGGTGCAGGCCTCTTCTGAACTGGGCGAGCTGAAGCGCTATGTCGAAAACGGCGAGTTCCTGCTGGAAGCGAGCGATCTCGGCGTGGTGAACATGTGCGCTGAACGTAAGCTGCCGTTTGTCGCGGGCCATGCTCTGAACTGCTATAACGCCGTGACCCTGCGCCTGCTTCTCAAACAGGGCATGACGCGCTGGTGCATGCCGGTGGAGCTCTCCCGCGACTGGCTGGCTAACCTGCTTAACCAGTGCGACGAGCTGGGCATTCGCAATCAGTTTGAAGTGGAAGTGCTGAGCTATGGGCATCTGCCGCTGGCCTATTCTGCCCGCTGCTTTACCGCGCGCTCGGAAGACCGTCCGAAAGACGAGTGCGAAACCTGCTGCATTAAGTATCCGAACGGGCGCAGCATGCTGTCGCAGGAGAATCAGCAGGTGTTTGTCCTCAACGGCATTCAGACCATGAGCGGCTATGTCTATAACCTCGGCAACGAGCTGGCGTCGATGGACGGGCTGGTGGATATGGTGCGCCTGTCGCCGCTGGATACCGGCGTGTTTGCGATGCTGGATGCCTTCCGCGCCAACGAAAACGGCGCCGCTCCGCTGCCGCTGACGGCAAACAGCGACTGCAACGGCTACTGGAAGCGTCTGGCTGGGCTGGAACTGCAGGCCTAAAAAAGGCTCACTTTGTTAACAACGGTTATCATTTTTTAATGCAGTATTAAAGATTGACCGTCGACAAAGTGAGCTGTTATGACTGACAAAACTATTCCGTTTTCGGTGCTGGATCTGGCGCCGATCCCACAAGGCTCCTCGGCAAGAGAAGCCTTTTCGCACTCTCTGGATCTGGCTCAGCTGGCCGAAAAGCGTGGCTATCACCGCTACTGGCTGGCCGAGCACCACAACATGGTGGGCATTGCCAGCGCCGCCACCTCGGTACTGATTGGTTATCTGGCGGCAAATACCACCACTCTGCACCTGGGCTCCGGCGGCGTGATGCTGCCGAACCATGCCCCGCTGGTGATCGCCGAGCAGTTCGGCACGCTGAATACCCTCTATCCGGGCCGTATCGATTTGGGGCTTGGCCGTGCGCCCGGCAGCGACCAGCCAACGATGCGCGCCCTGCGCCGCCATATGAGCGGCGATATCGATAACTTCCCGCGCGACGTGGCAGAGCTGGTGGACTGGTTCGACGCGCGCGATCCGAACCCGCACGTGCGCCCGGTACCGGGCTACGGTGAGAAGATCCCGGTATGGCTGTTGGGATCAAGCCTCTACAGCGCACAGCTGGCCGCAAAGCTGGGGCTGCCGTTTGCGTTTGCCTCGCACTTCGCGCCGGATATGCTGCATCAGGCGCTGCATCTTTACCGCACGCACTTCAAACCGTCCGAGCGTCTGGAGAAACCGTACGCGATGGTGTGCATCAACATCATTGCCGCCGACAGCAATCGCGACGCGGAATTCCTGTTCACCTCTGTGCAGCAGGCGTTTGTGAAGCTGCGCCGCGGTGAGACGGGCCAGCTTCCGCCGCCGGTGGAGAATATGCATCAGCTGTGGTCAGCGTCAGAGCAGTATGGCGTTCAGCAGGCGCTGAGCATGTCGCTGGTAGGCGATAAGGCGAAAGTGCGTCACGGGCTGGAGGCGGTGCTGCGCGAAACGCAGGCGGATGAAATTATGGTTAACGGCCAGATTTTCGATCACCAGGCGCGATTGCATTCGTTTGAGCTGGCGATGCAGGTGAAAGAGGAGCTGGTGGGGTAGTTTTTTGCCGGATGGCGGCTTCGCCTTATCCGGCCTACGCGATCCCTGTAGGCCCGGTAAGCGCAGCGCCACCGGGCTTTCTGTTTATTGATACACAGGCAGCAGGTTAAAACTCGACAGCACGTGGACCAGCGCATTGCCAGCACCGAACACCAGAATCAGCGCAATCATCGGCTTGCCGCCCCAGACGCGGAATTTCGGGCTGCCGAAGCGTTTACGTGATTTACGTGCCAGCAGCGCTGGCACAATCGCCGCCCAGATTGTTGCCGCCAGTCCGGCATAGCCGATGGCGTACAGGAAGCCGTTCGGCCACAGCAGGCCACCCACAATCGGCGGCAGGAAGGTCAGCAGCGCGGTTTTGAAGCGCCCCATCGCAGAATCATCAAAGCCGAACAGATCCGCCAGGTAGTCAAACAGGCCCAGCGTCACGCCGAGGAAAGAGCTCGCCACCGCAAAGTTAGAGAAGATAACCAGCAGCAGATCCAGGCTGCGGCTGTTCAGCACGCCGCTCAGCGCCTGCACCAGCACGTCAATGTTACCGCCCTTCTGCGCAATACCGATAAATTCCGGGCGCGGGATGTTGCCCATCGTTCCGAGCAGCCAGATGACGTACAGAGCCAGCGCCAGCAGCGTGCCGTAGACCAGACACTTCACAATGGTGCGCGGATCTTTGCCGTAGTACTTCATCAGGCTCGGCACGTTGCCGTGGTAGCCGAACGACGCCAGACAGAACGGCAGCGTCATCAGCAGGTACGGCGTGTAGGAGGTATTCACTTCGGCAACGTTAAACAGCGTGGCGGGCGTCACGTGCCCCAGCAGGCTGCCGAAGGTCAGGAAGAAGGTGATGACCTTCGCGCCCAGTACGATTGCCGTCATCCGGCTTACCGCTTTGGTACTCATCCAGACGATAAACGCCACGCCCAGCGCAAAGCACAGCCCGGCCAGACGCGCCGGAACGTTCAGCGACATCTCAGAGAAGGTGTGATGCAGAATCGAACCGCTCGCCGAAATATACGCGTAGGTCAGGATATAGAGCACAAAGGCGATGGACAGCCCGTTAACCAGGTTCCAGCCTTTGCCCAGCAGATCTTTGGTGATGGTGTCGAAGCTGGAGCCAATGCGGTAGTTCAGGTTGGCTTCGAGGATCATCAGCCCGGAATGGAGCATACAGAACCAGGTAAAGACCAGCGCAGCCAGCGACCAGAAGAACCACGCACCGGACATGACCACGGGCAGGGAGAACATCCCGGCACCTATAATGGTTCCGCCGATGATCACCACGCCGCCAAGCAGCGAAGGTGACGTTTGGGTGGTGGTTAGTGTCGCCATACAGCCTTTTCTCCAGTCAATCATGCGGTTCTGCATTTTAATGTGACGCACTGTACCAGTACAAGAGTACAAAGGGAATAAAAAAAGCCCCGATAGCATGTATCGGGGCTGTATATTTTACTTTACGTCAGAAGCGTAAGGCTTACGCGTCACCGAAACGACGACGGCTGGTGCCTTCTTCACGACGCGGGCCACGGCTTTCGCGGCGCTCGCCGGAGAAACGACGACCTTCACCACCGCGACCTTCGCTGCGACCGCCTTCACGACGCTCGCCGCCGAAGCTGCGACCACCGCCACGGCGTTCGCCGCCACGGTCAGGACGTGGCTGTGCATCGCCCAGCAGCTGCATGTTCATCGGCTTGTTCAGGATGCGGGTACGCGTAAAGTGCTGCAGTACTTCACCCGGCATGCCTTTTGGCAGCTCGATGGTAGAGTGGGATGCGAACAGCTTGATGTTACCGATGTAACGGCTGCTGATGTCGCCTTCGTTAGCGATCGCGCCAACGATGTGACGAACTTCAACGCCATCATCACGGCCCACTTCAATGCGGTACAGTTCCATGTCACCTGCGTCGCGACGTTCACGACGTGGACGGTCTTCACCACCACGCTCTGGACGGTCACCACGTGGGCCACGATCGTTACGGTCGCCACGACGTTCGAAGCGATCGTCACGGTCACGGAATTCACGTTTAGGACGCATCGGCGCATCTGGCGGCACGATCAGGCTACGTTCGCCCTGAGCCATTTTCAGCAGTGCTGCAGCCAGGGTTTCCATGTCCAGCTCTTCGCCTTCAGCAACAGGCTGAATCTGCGACAGCAGCGCACGGTACTGATCCAGATCGCTGCTTTCCAGCTGCTGCTGTACTTTGGCGGCGAATTTTTCCAGACGGCGTTTGCCCAGCAGCTCTGCGTTTGGCAGGTCCGCTTCTGGAATGGTCAGCTTCATGGTACGTTCGATGTTACGCAGCAGACGACGCTCGCGGTTCTCAACGAACAGCAGCGCACGGCCAGCACGACCCGCACGACCGGTACGGCCGATACGGTGAACGTAAGACTCGGAATCCATCGGGATGTCGTAGTTAACAACCAGGCTGATACGCTCAACGTCCAGACCACGTGCTGCCACGTCGGTGGCAATCAGGATATCCAGACGACCGTCTTTCAGACGCTCCAGAGTCTGCTCACGCAGGGCCTGGTTCATATCGCCGTTCAGCGCTGCGCTGTTGTAGCCGCTACGCTCCAGGGCTTCAGCCACTTCCAGGGTCGCGTTTTTGGTACGAACGAAGATAATCGCCGCATCAAAATCTTCCGCTTCCAGGA
Organism: Enterobacter sp. NFIX59; assembly: GCF_900113755.1. Classification (NCBI taxonomy): domain Bacteria; kingdom Pseudomonadati; phylum Pseudomonadota; class Gammaproteobacteria; order Enterobacterales; family Enterobacteriaceae; genus Enterobacter; species Enterobacter sp. NFIX59. The sequence goes on from NZ_FOQN01000002.1 coordinate 563,069, forward strand.
AACGTACCAGCGCTTCGTTTTTACGCATGCCGTACACAGACCAGTAGCTCTGGCTGATGTCCGGGCGAGTGGTTACGCTGGACTGAATACGCACTTCCTGCGGCTCTTTCATGAAGCGGCGGGTAATGCGACGGATAGCTTCCGGCATGGTTGCAGAGAACAGCGCGGTCTGATGACCGTCCGGGATCTGCGCCATGATGGTTTCAACGTCTTCGATGAAGCCCATACGCAGCATTTCATCTGCTTCATCCAGTACCAGACCGCTCAGTTTAGAGAGGTCCAGGGTACCGCGCTTCAGGTGATCCAGCAGACGGCCCGGCGTACCGACAACAATCTGTGGGCCCTGACGCAGGGCGCGTAACTGCACGTCATAACGCTGGCCGCCGTACAGGGCAACCACGTTTACGCCGCGCATATGTTTAGAGAATTCCGTCATGGCTTCTGCAACCTGAACAGCCAGTTCACGGGTTGGAGCCAGAACGAGGATCTGCGGTGCACGCAGGTCCGGATCAATGTTGTTCAGCAGCGGCAGCGAGAATGCTGCAGTTTTACCGCTACCAGTCTGGGCCATGCCCAGCACGTCACGACCAGAAAGCAGGTGTGGGATACACTCAGCCTGGATCGGAGATGGTTTTTCGTAACCCAGATCGTTAAGGGCTTCAAGGATAGGAGCCTTCAGGCCCAGATCTGCAAAAGTGGTTTCGAATTCAGCCATGTAGTACGAGTGCCTCAATGTCAATGGCGGCCAGTCTACTTAGCTCATCGTGAAAATGATTAGCAATTTTCATTGAAAAGTGTGAACCGGCTCAAAGTAGGTGTATTGACGAACAACAACGCCCTCACCAGTTAAGGTGATGGCAATCAAAAGATTACGGGCTGATGTTTATGTCGTCAGCTATTGCTGGTCCGATTCTGCCAGGTCGTCATGCTCCTGGCCCAAGAGCGATAATTCCAACAATGCATAACGGTGCTCAACGAAGTTGTGTACGTTGTTAGCAACCGCTAATTTGAACAGTGCCGTAGCGCTGTCCATATCCCCCAGACTTAGGTAGTACTTACCTAAATAGAAGTTGGTTTCACTGAGATGCTCAGCGAGCGAGGTGTTATCCGTTGCGTCCGCCTTGAGGCGTTCCATCAGCGTTGCTTCGCTAATGTTGCCCAGGTAGAACTCGACAATGTTCCATCCCCACTGTTCCTTGTCCGATTTATCGAAGCGCTGTTTCAGTGCCTCTTTTGCCTGCTTCTCATCGAGCTTCCGCTCAACGATGTAAAGCCACAGGCTACGGAAAGGATCATTAGGATCGTCTTGATAAAACGCCAGCAGATCATCTTGTGCTAACTTGTCACGACCGCCGTAATACAATGCGATACCGCGATTCAAGTGCGCGTAGTTGTAAGTTGGATCAAGCTCAAGTACAGAATCAAACGCTTCATAGGCAGCATCAAAATTGCCTGCCTGCGTTAAATAAATGCCTAAGTAATTGAATACTTCAGGCATATCAGGTCGGATAGCCAGCGCTTGTGAAAAATCATTCCGCGCCAATGCCCTCAGACCGAGACTATCATACAACACTCCGCGCTCATATAAAAGCTGTGCGCGTTCTTCATCGGTTAAAGCCCGACTGGCAAGTATTTGTTCCATGCGTGCCAGGATCACTTCCTGCTGCAAAGTCGGTTGCAATGGCACTGCGAGGACTTCGCTCTTACGCCAGGCAGAGTTGCTGCATCCTGCCAGCGTTAAAGCTGTCGCAACGAAACACCAGCGCAAAAAAGGCTTCATTTCCCACTCCCGAAGACAACTATTGGATGAACGTCCTGTCCCCCGGCGGCTTAACAAGGCGTCCTGCCTGATAATAGGCCCTCCGCAAAGCGGAGGGCAAATGGCAACTTACTCGCCTTGCTGTTCTGCTGCCTGTGCTTCTGGCGCAGCAGCTGGCTGAGACTGCTCGGTTGCTTCTTTAATGCTCAGACGGATACGGCCCTGGCGATCAACTTCCAGAACTTTCACCGGTACTTCCTGACCCATCTGCAGGTAATCAGTCACTTTCTCAACGCGCTTGTCAGCGATCTGAGAGATGTGAACCAGACCTTCTTTACCGCCACCGATGGCAACGAACGCGCCAAAGTCAACGATACGGGTCACTTTACCTGCGTAGACACGGCCCACTTCGATTTCTGCAGTAATTTCTTCGATGCGACGGATCGCGAATTTCGCTTTCTCGCCGTCGGTTGCTGCGATCTTCACAGTACCGTCATCTTCGATTTCGATGGTGGTGCCAGTCTCTTCGGTCAGCGCACGGATTACGGAACCGCCCTTACCGATAACATCTTTGATCTTGTCTGGATTGATCTTGATGGTGTGGATACGTGGAGCGAACTGAGAAATGTCGCCACGCGGCGCGTTAATCGCCTGTTCCATCACGCCCAGGATGTGCAGACGCGCACCTTTAGCCTGGTTCAGAGCAACCTGCATGATCTCTTTGGTGATACCTTCAATTTTGATATCCATCTGCAGTGCAGAGATACCTTCGCGGGAACCCGCTACTTTGAAGTCCATATCGCCCAGGTGGTCTTCGTCACCCAGAATGTCAGACAGAACAACGAAGTTGTCGCCTTCTTTCACCAGGCCCATTGCGATACCCGCAACGGCGGCTTTGATTGGCACGCCTGCATCCATCAGCGCCAGAGAGGCACCACACACGGAAGCCATGGAAGAGGAACCGTTGGATTCGGTGATTTCAGACACTACACGTACGGTGTACGGGAATTTGTCTGCTTCTGGCATGACGGCCAGTACGCCGCGCTTCGCCAGACGACCGTGACCAATTTCACGACGCTTCGGCGAGCCAACCATACCGGTTTCGCCTACGGAGTACGGAGGGAAGTTGTAGTGGAACAGGAAGCTGTCAGTGCGCTCGCCCATCAGTTCGTCGATGATCTGCGCATCACGTGCAGTACCCAGGGTCGCGGTAACCAGCGCCTGCGTTTCGCCACGGGTGAACAGCGCGGAACCGTGAGTACGTGGCAGAACGCCAGTACGCACATCCAGACCACGGATCATGTCTTTTTCGCGGCCATCGATACGCGGCTCGCCTGCCAGTACGCGGCTACGAACAACGTTTTTCTCGATAGCGTGCAGGATGTCGCTCAGTTCATTAGCGTCCAGCGTTTCATCTTCCGCAACCAGGGTCGCGATAGTTTCAGACTTGATCACGTCAACCTGAGCGTAACGCTCCTGTTTGTCAGTGATGCGGTACGCATCGCTCAGACGAGATTCTGCCAGTGCAGCAACGCGTGCGTTCAGCGCGTCGTTTGCCGCTTCTGGCTGCCAGTCCCAACGTGGTTTACCGGCTTCTTTCACCAGGTCGTTGATGTTCTGGATAACGATCTGCTGCTGGTCGTGGCCAAATACCACAGCGCCCAGCATCTGGTCTTCGCTCAGCAGTTCAGCTTCGGATTCAACCATCAGTACAGCCGCTTCAGTACCCGCAACCACCAGGTCCAGCTTACTTTCTTTCAGCTCTTCCTGGGTTGGGTTCAGCACGTACTGGTCGTTGATGTAGCCAACGCGCGCGGCACCGATTGGACCATTGAATGGAATACCAGACAGTGACAGGGCAGCGGACGCACCGATCATCGCTACGATGTCCGGGTTAACCTGCGGGTTAACGGAAACAACGGTCGCGATAACCTGTACTTCGTTAACGAAGCCTTCCGGGAACAGTGGACGAACCGGGCGGTCAATCAGACGCGCGATCAGGGTTTCGCCTTCGCTTGGACGGCCTTCACGACGGAAGAAACCACCCGGGATTTTACCGGCAGCGTAGGTACGCTCCTGGTAGTTAACGGTCAGCGGGAAGAAGTCCTGACCTGGTTTAGCTTTTTTCTGGCCAACAACGGTAACGAATACCGCAGTGTCATCCATGCTTACCATAACGGCAGCAGTAGCCTGACGAGCCATCATGCCGGTTTCCAGCGTGACGGTATGTTGACCATACTGGAATTTACGAACGATCGGATTCAGCAAAGTTCTGTCCTTTCTTAAATGTTTGACAGCACACCACCGGTGTGCTGTCGATTTAACCCGACCTTCTTCGCATCCTCGCGACTAATGACAACCAACACCCCCATGGGTGAAGCCTCTCATTAGCCGCGCGAACCTCTGCAATGAAGATCATTTATAGCAACAATACAATAGTTTCCAGTGAATTGCTGCCGTCTGGTTGAAAAAAGGGGCCATCAGGCCCCCTTTTCTGAAACTCGCAAGACTTAGCGACGCAGACCCAGACGCTCGATCAGCGCGGTGTAGCGTGCAACATCTTTACGTTTCAGGTAGTCGAGCAGTTTACGACGCTGAGAAACCATACGCAGCAGACCACGACGGCTGTGGTGATCTTTTTTGTGCTCTGCAAAGTGACCCTGCAGGTGGTTAATCTGTGCAGTCAGCAGTGCAACCTGAACTTCGGTAGAACCGCTGTCGTTAGTACCACGACCAAACTCAGAAACGATTTTAGCTTTAGCTTCAACGCTTAGAGACATTTTCAAACTCCAAAGTATAAAGAATGTAAGGATGCCGATCTCTAATTCAGCGACCCCATGTACGCCCCGCAGATTGTTAAACAATTTACCAGGCGTTAAGCGGCGATATTCTACTCGTCTCCCCTGCTTATCGCAAGGTGAGCCGTCATCACCGTCATGCTTCGATCGGATACTCGACGACCAGACGACGCGGCGCAACGCGCCCCTCACCATCCATTTCGCCCATACCGATGAATTTCCCTTCGTCGCCTTCGGTCACGCGTACCAGTCCTTCCAGCGGCGCTTCCGCCGTACGAACCGGGTTGCCGTTCTTAAAGTAAACGGAGGATGTTAAAGGAAGATTAACAACCGGGAAGTCCGCTGCCGGACTGTCCATCGGCATCAGCAAAGGATCCAGCAAATCTGCCGGCGCGATCCCCTGCGCTTCCGCCTGTTCTACCAGCTCGCGCAGTTGCTCCAGGGTCACCATCCGCTCTACCGGGTACTTGCTCACCGCCAGACGGCGCAGGTAAATCACATGTGCGCCGCAGCCCAGCTTTTCACCGAGGTCGTCGATGATGGTGCGAATATAGGTCCCTTTCGAACAGTGCACCTCCAGCTCCAGCTCATCACCTTCGTGGCGAATAAACAGCAGCTCATACACGGTTATCGGACGGGCTTCACGCGGGACGTCAATGCCCTGGCGCGCATATTCGTAGAGTTTTTTCCCCTGATACTTCAGCGCCGAATACATCGACGGTACCTGCATCGTATCCCCACGGAAGCTCTCCAGCGCCGCATCAAGCTGCTCCGCGCTGAAGGTCACCGGACGCTCTTCTATCACCTGGCCATCCGCGTCGGAGGTATCCGTGCGCTGGCCCAGTTTAGCGATAACGCGGTAGCGCTTATCGGAGTCGAGCAGGTACTGGGAAAACTTTGTCGCCTCTCCCAGACAGACCGGCAGCATGCCGGTTGCCAGCGGGTCGAGCGCGCCGGTGTGGCCCGCACGGTTGGCGTTATAAATACGCTTAACTTTCTGCAGCACGTCGTTGCTGGAAGCGCCCTGGGGTTTATCCAGCAGCAGCACACCATGCACGTCGCGACCACGACGACGAGGACGACTCATCAGTCCTCCTTGCTGTCGTCCGCCGGGTTAACACGACGCTCATCGTCATGTTTAACCACGCTGGTCACCAGGTTGGACATACGCATACCTTCGACCAGCGAGTTGTCGTAGAAGAAGGTCAGTTCAGGCACGATACGCAGGCGCATCGCTTTGCCAAGCAGGGAGCGGATGAAACCAGAGGCTTCCTGCAGCGCTTTAATGCCGTTTTTCACTGCCGCTTCGTCCTGATCGTTCAGGAAGGTGACGAACACTTTGGCATAGGCCAAATCACGGGACATTTCGACACCGGAAACGGTGGTCATCATGCCGACGCGCGGGTCTTTAATTTCACGTTGCAGAATGAGTGCGATCTCTTTCTGCATTTCCTGCGCTACGCGCTGAGGGCGACCAAATTCTTTCGCCATAATAAATTCTCCAGACAAAAAAGGGGCTAAAGCCCCTTTTTGAAATTATTGCCGGGTGGCGCGAGGCGATCCCGGCTTACAATCGGTAATTAAGCGATGGTACGCTGAATTTCGATGATCTCGAACACTTCGATCATATCGCCAACGCGAACGTCGTTGTAGTTCTTCACGCCGATACCACATTCCATGCCGTTACGGACTTCGTTAACGTCATCTTTGAAGCGGCGCAGGGATTCCAGCTCGCCTTCGTAGATAACCACGTTGTCACGCAGTACGCGGATTGGGTTGTGACGCTTGATGTTACCTTCGGTAACCATACAGCCCGCGATCGCACCGAATTTCGGTGATTTGAACACGTCACGTACTTCAGCCAGACCGATGATCTGCTGTTTCAGCTCAGGAGACAGCATACCGCTCATCGCGGCCTTCACTTCGTCGATCAGGTTATAGATGACGGAGTAGTAACGCAGATCCAGGCTTTCGGATTCAATCACTTTACGCGCAGACGCATCCGCACGAACGTTGAAGCCAACCAGGATAGCGTTAGAGGCAGCAGCCAGGGTAGCGTCGGTCTCGGTGATACCACCTACGCCCGAACCGATGATCTTCACTTTCACTTCGTCAGTAGACAGTTTCAGCAAGGAGTCGGAGATCGCTTCCACAGAACCCTGAACGTCGGCTTTCAGAACGATGTTCACTTCGTGAACTTCGCCCTCGGTCATGTTGGCAAACATGTTCTCGAGTTTAGATTTCTGCTGACGAGCCAGTTTAACTTCACGGAATTTGCCCTGGCGGTACAGTGCCACTTCACGCGCTTTCTTCTCGTCACGCACAACGGTCACTTCGTCACCGGCAGCCGGAACACCGGACAGACCCAGGATTTCCACTGGAATGGACGGACCCGCTTCCAGCACTTCCTGACCCAGTTCGTTACGCATCGCACGAACGCGGCCGTATTCGAAACCGCACAGAACGATATCGCCTTTATGCAGTGTACCTTCACGAACCAGAACGGTAGCAACCGGGCCACGACCTTTATCCAGGAAGGATTCGATCACCGCGCCGCTCGCCATACCGTTACGGATGGCCTTCAGCTCCAGAACTTCGGCCTGCAGCAGGATCGCGTCCAGCAGTTCGTCGATACCGGTACCCGCTTTCGCAGACACGTGTACGAACTGGCTTTCACCGCCCCACTCTTCCGGCAGGATACCGTACTGGGAAAGTTCGTTTTTAACACGATCGGGATCCGCTTCTGGCTTATCGATCTTGTTCACTGCAACCACAACTGGCACACCTGCAGCCTTCGCGTGCTGGATAGCTTCGATGGTCTGTGGCATCACGCCGTCGTCTGCGGCAACAACCAGAACAACGATATCCGTCGCCTGAGCACCACGAGCACGCATTGAGGTAAACGCGGCGTGGCCTGGGGTATCCAGGAAGGTGATCATACCGTTGTCAGTTTCTACGTGGTATGCACCGATGTGCTGGGTAATGCCACCCGCTTCACCCGAGGCAACCTTAGTAGAACGAATGTAGTCAAGCAGAGAGGTTTTACCGTGGTCAACGTGACCCATGATGGTCACAACCGGTGCACGCGGTTCAGCCGCAGCGCCAGTATCACGGTCGCTCATTACTGCTTCTTCCAGCTCGTTTTCACGACGCAGGATTACTTTGTGGCCCATCTCTTCAGCAACCAGCTGTGCGGTTTCCTGATCGATCACCTGGTTGATGGTCGCCATGGCGCCCAGTTTCATCATCGCTTTGATGACCTGAGAGCCTTTAACCGCCATCTTGTTCGCCAGTTCGCCAACGGTAATGGTTTCGCCGATCACAACGTCACGGTTAACGGCCTGAGCAGGCTTCTGGAAGCCCTGCTGCAGAGCGGAACCTTTACGCTTGCCGCCTTTACCACCGCGAACAGCCGCGCGTGCTTCTTCACGATCAGCTTTGGATTCAGCGTGCTTGTTGCCTTTTTTCGCCGGACGCGCAGCTTTTGCATTACGGCCACGTCCACGACCGCCTTCCACTTCACGGTCGTTATCATCTTCAGCCTGACGCGCATGCTGAGAAGTGGTCACGTGATAGTCGCTGGTGTCTTCAGTCGGCTCAACGGTATTCACACCATTCTTCTCGTTTTCTTCTGCCATACGGCGCGCTTCTTCGGCGACGCGGCGAGCTTCTTCTTCCAGCTTACGGCGGGCTTCTTCTTCCGCTTTACGCTTCAGCTCGGCAGCTTCATTTTCACGGCGGGCTTTTTCAGCCTGGGCGGTTTTGGTCATTTCGTCTGTCTGTTGATTGCTCACTTTGTCTTTTTCCGCAGCGTCACGCTTCACTTTATCACTTGCGTCGCGTTTCGCTTTTTCTGCGGCCTCACGTTCAGCTTTTAATTCTGCTTCACGTTTGGCGGCTGCTTCCGCCTCACGCTGAGCTTGTTCTTCCGCTTCACGCTGTGCCTGCTCTTCCGCGGCAAGGCGTTCTGCCTCTTGCGGATCACGTTTTACAAAGGTGCGCGTCTTGCGGACTTCAATTTGTACCGATTTGCTTTTGCCACCGGTACCAGGGATGTTTAACGTGCTACGCGTTTTGCGCTGCAGCGTTAACTTGTCAGGCGTAGAGCCGTGTTCACGGTTCAGGTGCGTTAACAAGGTTTGTTTTTCTTGCGCGGTCACCGAGTCATCAGCGGACTTCGGGATCCCTGCATCAGCAAATTGCTGTACCAGGCGGTCCACGGAGGTCTGAATCTCAGCAGCCAGCGATTTTACAGTTACATCAGTCATGCTGTTCCTTCCTGCTACAGTTTATTACGCTTCGTCGCCGAACCAGCAAATATTACGTGCGGCCATGATGAGCTCGCCGGCTTTCTCGTCGGTTAAACCTTCGATATCAGCCAGGTCATCAACGCCTTGCTCAGCGAGATCTTCCAGCGTACAAACACCACGGGCAGCCAGCTTGAACGCAATCGCACGATCAAGACCTTCCAGATTCAGCAGGTCATCAGCCGGCTTCTTATCGCCAAGGCTTTCTTCCTGAGCCAGTGCCAGGGTGGTCAGTGCGTTTTTAGCGCGTTCACGCAGGGCTTCAACGGTTGGTTCATCCAGACCGTCAATTTCCAGCAGCTCTTTCATTGGCACATAGGCCAGTTCTTCCAGCGTAGAGAAACCTTCTTCAACCAGAACAGTGGCGAAGTCTTCGTCAATATCCAGGTATTTCGTGAAGGTATCGATCGCCGCATGGGCTTCAGCCTGATGCTTAGCCTGCAGGTCATCAACGGTCATCACGTTGAGTTCCCAGCCGCTCAGCTGTGACGCCAGGCGTACGTTCTGGCCGTTACGGCCGATTGCCTGCGCCAGGTTGCCCGCTTCAACAGCGATATCCATGGTGTGTTTGTCTTCGTCAACAACGATAGACGCCACATCAGCTGGAGCCATTGCGTTGATCACGAACTGCGCCGGGTTGTCATCCCACAGAACGATATCAATACGTTCGCCGCCCAGCTCAGTAGACACTGCCTGGACACGCGCACCGCGCATACCGACGCAAGCACCGACCGGGTCGATACGCTTGTCGTTGGTTTTCACCGCAATTTTCGCACGGGAGCCCGGATCGCGAGCCGCCGCTTTAATCTCGATAACTTCTTCACCGATTTCCGGTACTTCGATACGGAACAGTTCTACCAGCATTTCTGGTTTAGAACGGGTCACGAACAGCTGTGCGCCACGCGCTTCAGGGCGAACGGCGTACAGAACGCCGCGAATACGGTCGCCTGGACGGAAGTTTTCACGCGGCAGCATATCTTCACGCAGGATCACGGCTTCAGCGTTACCCGGCAACCCTTCGGATTTGATCTCCAGGGAGATATTGTCGCGGTTCACTTTCTTCACCACGCCGGTGATGATTTCGCCTTCCTGATCGCGGAACTGATCGACAACCAGCGCGCGCTCGGCTTCGCGCACTTTCTGCACGATAACCTGTTTAGCGGTCTGGGTGGTGATACGGTCGAAGGTCACAGATTCAATCTGATCTTCAACGTAGTCACCCACGTTCAGACTTTCGTCTTCAAAACGGGCGGCTTCCAGGGTGATCTCTTTGGTCGGCTGGGTTACTTCTTCAACGATTACCCAACGACGGAATGTATCGAAGTCACCGCTTTTACGATCGATTTCTACGCGAACATCGATCTCTTGTTCGTATTTTTTCTTGGTTGCTGTAGCCAGTGCACTTTCCAGCGCTTCAAAAATCTTCTCACGCGGCAGTGATTTCTCGTTGGAGACGGCTTCAACAACAGCCAAAATTTCTTTGTTCATCGCGGGCTTTTCACCTCAATCCAGACTGTTAAAAGTGGGGAACCAGGTTCGCCTTCTGGATATTACTCAGCGCGAACACTTCATCTTTGCCTTCGACTGTCACCGTGATCATTTCACCATCAACAGCTTTGATAATTCCCTGCCATTTACGGCGGTTCTGTACGGCCATACGCAGAACGAGAGCCACTTCTTCACCGGTAAAGCGCACATAGTGCTCGGCCGTGAACATCGGGCGATCGAGGCCAGGTGAGGAAACTTCCAGGTTGTACGCAACGGTAATCGGGTCTTCAACATCAAGAACCGCACTCACCTGGTGGCTGACATCAGCACAATCATCAACATTGATGCCATCTTCACTATCAATATAGATGCGCAGCGTCGATGTACGGCCGCGAACGAATTCGATGCCGACCAGTTCGTAGCCCAGTGCTTCGACCGGTGCAGTAATCATCTCTGTTAATTTTTGCTCTAATGTGGACAAGCCCACCCCCAAGACATAAAAAAAGGGCGTAAAGCCCAGTTATTCTGTAGTCAGATAACAAAAAACCCCGATAAATCGGGGCTTTAGATAACTGAACCCTATAGCCACAACTGTGGCCTGGAGCACTTTCCGAAAGAATTTTTTCAAATCCAGCTACGAAGGCTCTAAGTCTTCACAGTATATTTGAAAAAGAACTTTATGGGAAAGTGGTTGCGGGGGCCGGATTTGAACCGACGACCTTCGGGTTATGAGCCCGACGAGCTACCAGGCTGCTCCACCCCGCGCCTGAAACGTGGCAAATTCTACGCGTTTTGGACAGAATTTGCAAATAATGCTGGGATTTGGTACCGAAGACGGGACGTAAAATCGGCGTTTAGTATATTGATAGTTGACCCCACCTGTCAAGGCGACTTCCGCCAGATCGATCAGACCAAAATTTTTACAAAAAACGCATGACTCTCTTCCGGTCTTCGCCAAAAGATGATTAAATGAATACTCACTTATTTTGCATAAAAATGCACAAGAGAGCGAAAGCGGTCTCTAATCAGTCAATCAAGCAGGGTTTTATTCTATGACGACGATTCTCAAGCATCTTCCGGTAGGACAACGTATTGGCATCGCTTTCTCAGGTGGCCTGGATACCAGCGCTGCACTGCTGTGGATGCGCCAGAAGGGAGCGGTTCCGTATGCCTATACTGCGAACCTGGGTCAGCCGGATGAGGACGACTATGATGCCATTCCTCGTCGCGCTAAAGAGTATGGTGCAGAGAACGCGCGCCTGATTGACTGCCGTAAGCAACTTGTCGCGGAAGGTATCGCGGCTATTCAGTGTGGTGCATTCCATAACACCACCGGCGGTCTGACCTATTTCAACACCACCCCGCTGGGCCGTGCGGTCACCGGCACCATGCTGGTTGCGGCGATGAAAGAAGACGGCGTCAACATCTGGGGTGACGGTAGCACCTATAAAGGTAACGATATCGAACGTTTCTATCGTTATGGCCTGCTGACCAACGCCGAGCTGCAGATTTACAAACCATGGCTGGACACCGACTTCATCGACGAGCTGGGTGGTCGTCATGAGATGTCCGAGTTTATGATCGCCTGCGGTTTCGACTATAAGATGTCAGTCGAGAAAGCCTATTCCACCGACTCCAACATGCTGGGTGCAACGCACGAAGCGAAAGACCTGGAATTCCTGAACTCCAGCGTGAAGATCGTTAACCCGATCATGGGCGTGAAGTTCTGGGACGAGAACGTCAAAATCCAGGCGGAAGAGGTGACCGTACGTTTCGAGCGCGGCCATCCGGTTGCGCTGAACGGTAAAACCTTCTCTGACGATGTTGAGCTGATGCTGGAAGCTAACCGTATTGGCGGTCGTCACGGTCTGGGCATGAGCGATCAGATTGAAAACCGTATCATCGAAGCGAAAAGCCGTGGCATTTATGAAGCCCCGGGAATGGCGCTGCTGCACATCGCTTACGAGCGTCTGCTGACCGGCATTCACAACGAAGACACCATTGAGCAGTATCACTCTCATGGCCGTCAGCTGGGCAAACTGCTGTATCAGGGCCGCTGGTTCGATCCACAGGCGCTGATGCTGCGTGATGCGCTGCAGCGTTGGGTGGCAAGCGCGATCACCGGTGAAGTGACGCTGGAACTGCGTCGCGGTAACGACTACTCCATCCTGAACACCGTGTCTGACAACCTGACCTATAAAGCAGAGCGTCTGACTATGGAGAAAGGTGAATCTGTGTTCTCACCAGACGATCGTATTGGTCAGCTGACCATGCGTAATCTGGACATCACCGATACACGTGAGAAGCTGTTCAACTATGTTGAGAATGGCCTGCTCTCCGCCAGCTCCGGTAACGGCCTACCGCAGGTTGAAAACCTGGAACACAGCGATAAGAAGTAATCGACAGCAAGACATGCAAAAGGCGCCCAACAGGCGCCTTTTTATTTGGTATTTGTAGGGCGGGTAAGCGCAGCGCCACCCGCCATTTTGCCCGCTACCACAATATACAGACGAAAAAAAAGACGTCTTTCGACGTCTTTCTTCTGGAATATTGGTACCGAGGATGGGACTCGAACCCACAAGCCCGTTAGGGCACTACCACCTCAAGGTAGCGTGTCTACCAATTCCACCACCTCGGTACAGAATACTTAGTGCGGGATATCGCTGGTTGGCTTAGCCGGTGCAGCTGGCTGAGTCTGCTCAGTTTTCGCTGGCGCGCTCAGGTTTTCCCACTCGCTTCCTTTGCTGGTCTTATTGCTGTTGATATTGCCAAGCACCAGACTGATGATGAAGAACAGCGTAGCCAGAATCGCCGTTGTGCGGGTCATGAAGTTCGCAGAACCACTTGAACCGAACAGCGTACCGGAAGCGCCTGCTCCGAAGGAGGCTCCCATATCAGCGCCTTTACCTTGCTGCAGCATAATCAGCGCTACGAGAGCGATGGCTACAATAAGGAAAACAACTAAAAGAGCTTCGTACATAATCAACCTGTTCCTTGCGGATTTGCCGCATACCAATGCTTCGACCAATTAGCAGGATTTTTGTTTCCCACTGAAGCGGGTGTGAATACTAACCAAAGCGAATCACCTTCGCAAGGGCATTTTCGACGCATTGTATCAACTGCGGAAAAAAACAGCAAAAAGCCATGAATTGCTTAAAACAAAGGCGGCAAACGCCGCCTTTTTAAACATTTAGCGTGCAAGATTATGCAGCTTTTACGGCATCCGCAATACGGTGCGCAAATTCGGTGACCTGCGCTTCGTCTTCACCTTCCACCATCACGCGGATCAGCGGTTCGGTACCGGACTTACGCAGCAGCACGCGTCCACGGCTGCCCAGAGCCGCTTCAACATCAGCCATCACCGCTTTGACGTTCTCATTTTCCAGCGGATCGCCTTTGCCAGCAGTAAAGCGCACGTTCACCAGGATCTGTGGGAACATTTTCATCCCGCTGCACAGATCGTGCAGGCTCATATGGTTGCGCGCCATCGCGGCAACCACCTGCAGCGCGGCCACGATACCGTCACCGGTGGTAGTTTTGTCGAGCAGGATGACGTGACCCGAGTTTTCTGCACCGATGCGCCAGCCCTTCTCCTGCAGTTTTTCCAGCACGTAGCGGTCACCCACTTTCGCGCGCACGAACGGAATACCGAGCTGTTTCAGCGCCAGTTCCAGGCCCATGTTACTCATCAGCGTACCTACCGCACCGCCGCGCAGCTGGCCCTGACGCAGACCTTCACGTGCAATGATGTAGAGGATCTGATCGCCGTCGACCTTGTTACCTTCGTGGTCGACCATGATCACGCGGTCACCGTCGCCGTCCAGCGCAATACCGAGATCGGCTTTCTCCGCCAGAACACGCGCCTGCAGGGCACGAACGTCAGTTGCCCCCACCTGCTCGTTAATGTTCAGACCATCCGGCTCGCAGCCGATGGCGATCACTTTCGCACCCAGTTCGCGGAAAACATTTGGGGCGATGTGGTAGGTCGCACCGTTCGCACAGTCCACCACAATTTTCAGATGAGCCAGGCTCAGCTCATTCGGGAAGGTACCTTTACAGAATTCGATGTAACGCCCCGCCGCATCGACGATACGGTTCGCTTTACCCAGCTCTGCGGAATCAACACAGGTGATCTCTTTTTCCATTTCGGCTTCAATCGCCTCTTCCACGTCATCCGGCAGCTTGGTGCCGTCAATGGAGAAGAATTTAATGCCGTTGTCGTAGAACGGGTTGTGAGAAGCCGAGATGACAATCCCCGCTTCCGCACGGAAGGTGCGCGTCAGATACGCGACTGCAGGCGTTGGCATTGGGCCCGTAAAGGAGGCGGACAGTCCGGCAGCTGCCAGACCCGCTTCAAGCGCGGACTCCAGCATATAGCCCGAAATACGGGTGTCTTTACCGATGATAATTTTACGTGAGCCATGACGCGCCAGTACCTTGCCAGCAGCCCAGCCGAGCTTCAGGACAAAATCAGGGGTGATGGGAGCATCGCCTACACGCCCACGGATACCGTCGGTACCAAAATATTTACGATTACTCATAGCGTTTGTTTTCCTTCGCTGCCAGTGTGGCTTCCACCACACGCATGGCTTCTACTGTTTCTTTGACGTCATGGACACGAATAATGTGCGCACCCTGCATCGCCGCAATCACTGCGCAGGCCAGGCTGCCGCTCAGGCGTTCGCTCGGCCCCACGTTCAGCAACTGCCCAATCATCGACTTTCTCGACATCCCCACCAGTAACGGCAGGCCAAAATGATGGAATTCCGACAGGCGCGCAAGCAACGCATAGTTGTGGGAGAGATTTTTACCGAAACCGAACCCCGGGTCGAGCAGCAATTTCTCTTTTGGGATACCTGCACGTTCACAGCGTGCAATATGCTCAATAAAGAAGCGATTCACGTCGGCAAAGACATCATCATACTTCGGTGCTTCCTGCATGGTTTTCGGTTGGCCCTGCATGTGCATCAGGCATACCGGTAACCCCGTCTCTGCCGCGGCTTCAAGTGCGCCAGGCTCGGTGAGTGAGCGAATATCATTAATAATGTGAGCGCCCACTCTCGCCACTTCACGAATCACTTCGGGTTTGGAGGTATCAACGGAGATCCACACTTCAAACCGCTGCGCGATGGCTTCAACGACCGGCACGACGCGCGCCAGCTCTTCTTCCACAGACACGTCAGCCGCACCAGGACGCGTCGATTCGCCGCCAACGTCAATGATGGTGGCACCCGCATTAATCATTAAATTCGCGTGCTTAACCGCCTCGATAAGCGTGTTATGCGTGCCGCCGTCAGAGAAGGAGTCAGGGGTAACATTCAGGATCCCCATCACATGGGGATGTGAGAGATCGAGATGCGAGTCCTGAGCGAATAATTTCATGGCGAAATCCCTGATATCTATATGGTTAAACAGAAATGAAAAACCCCGGAGCAAGCTCCAGGGTTTGAGGTACAGACAAACGCGTCAACAGCAGTAACTTACTTATCGCCCAACTGTTCTGACATGGTGTTGCCCGGGTTTGGCGTACGCGGTTCATCAACCGGACGCGGCGCACGCGGGGTGCCATTGTTGTCAGAATTATTGGAAGCGCCTGGGTCTTCCCAGCCTGCTGGCGGACGCACTTCACGGCGCGCCATCAGGTCGTCAATCTGCGGTGCATCGATGGTCTCATACTTCATGAGCGCATCTTTCATCGAATGCAGGATGTCCATATTGTCGTTCAGGATCTGGCGAGCACGTGCATAGTTACGCTCTACCAGAGATTTTACTTCCTGGTCGATGATACGTGCCGTCTCATCGGACATATGTTTCGCTTTCGCCACAGAACGGCCCAGGAAGACTTCACCCTCTTCCTCTGCATACAGCAGCGGACCGAGTTTGTCGGAGAAGCCCCACTGCGTCACCATGTTACGCGCCAGGTTGGTCGCGACTTTAATGTCGTTGGACGCACCGGTAGAAACATGTTCCACACCGTAGATAATCTCTTCTGCCAGGCGACCACCGTAGAGGGTAGAAATCTGACTTTCCAGTTTCTGACGGCTGGCGCTGATCGCGTCGCCTTCAGGCAGGAAGAAGGTCACACCCAGCGCACGACCGCGCGGAATAATCGTCACTTTATGCACCGGATCGTGTTCCGGTACGAGGCGACCAATAATCGCGTGACCCGCTTCGTGGTATGCCGTGGACTCTTTCTGCGCTTCCGTCATCACCATGGAGCGACGTTCCGCACCCATCATGATTTTGTCTTTCGCTTTCTCGAACTCCACCATGGACACCACGCGCTTGTTACCGCGAGCGGCAAACAGAGCTGCTTCGTTGACCAGGTTAGCCAGGTCCGCACCGGAGAAGCCAGGAGTACCGCGCGCAATGATTGCCGCGTCGATATCTGGTGCCAGCGGTACGCGACGCATGTGAACTTTCAGAATCTGTTCACGACCGCGAACGTCCGGCAGACCCACAACAACCTGACGGTCGAAACGGCCTGGACGCAGCAGCGCAGGGTCAAGTACGTCCGGACGGTTAGTCGCCGCGATAACGATGATACCTTCGTTACCTTCGAAGCCGTCCATCTCAACCAGCATCTGGTTCAGCGTCTGTTCACGTTCATCATGACCACCGCCCAGACCTGCGCCACGCTGGCGGCCTACGGCGTCGATTTCATCGATGAAGATAATGCACGGTGCTGCCTTCTTGGCCTGCTCGAACATGTCACGCACACGAGATGCACCGACACCCACGAACATTTCAACGAAGTCAGAACCTGAAATAGTAAAGAACGGCACCTTCGCTTCGCCCGCAATGGCTTTCGCCAGCAGGGTTTTACCGGTACCCGGAGGGCCAACCATCAGCACGCCTTTCGGGATCTTACCGCCCAGCTTCTGGAAACGGCTCGGTTCACGCAGGTATTCAACCAGTTCGCCGACCTCTTCTTTCGCTTCGTCACACCCGGCAACGTCTGCAAAAGTGGTCTTGATCTGATCTTCCGTTAACATACGCGCCTTGCTCTTACCGAACGACATGGCACCTTTGCCACCGCCGCCCTGCATCTGGCGCATAAAGAAGATCCAGACGCCGATAAGAAGCAGCATCGGGAACCAGGAAATGAAGATAGAAGCCAGCAGGCTTGGTTCTTCTGGCGGCTCGCCAACTACCTTGACGTTTTTGGTCAGAAGGTTATCAAGCAGCTTAGGATCGTTCACCGGGATGTAAGTCGTGTAACGGTTACTATCTTTCTTGGTAACGTTGATCTCACGTCCGTTGATACGCGCTTCGCGAACCTGGTCCTGATTGACCTCCTGCAGGAAGGTAGAATAATCCACCTTGCGGCCATTCGACTCGCTGGGCCCAAAGCTCTGGAATACTGACATCAGCACAACGGCAATGACCAGCCAGAGTATTAGGTTTTTCGCCATGTCACTCAAGGGATTAACCTCATATTACAACTGTGTTAAAAACAGCGTCAGGATACTCTATATCCAGTTTCATTCAAACTTTCGTCTGAAATCTCCCGGTTATCATTTTCGCCCGGTCGCTACAATATACACTTCACGGGAACGGGCCCGGGAAGAGTCCGGCTTACGAACTTTGACCTTCGCAAACAGGGAGCGAATTTCCTTAAGATACTCCTCGAAACCTTCGCCCTGAAACACCTTCACAACAAAACTACCACCAGGCGCTAGTACATCACGACACATTTCTAACGCTAGCTCCACCAGATACATGGCGCGGGGGATATCCACCGCCGGTGTTCCGCACATATTTGGTGCCATATCTGACATGACAACCTGGACCTTACTGTCACCTACACGATCAAGTAACGCTTTCAGCACTAATTCATCACGAAAGTCGCCCTGAAGGAAGTCGACACCGACGATGGGATCCATTGGTAAAAGATCGCACGCGATGATTCGGCCCGTTCCGCCGATCTGCGTGACCGCATACTGGGACCATCCGCCAGGTGCCGCACCGAGGTCAACAACCGTCATCCCCGGCTTAAAAAGTTTGTCACTTTGCTGTATTTCATCAAGTTTAAACCAGGCACGGGAACGCAACCCCTTTTTCTGTGCCTGTTGAACATATTTATCGCTAAAGTGTTCCTGGAGCCAGCGGCTGGAGCTGGCAGAACGCTTTTTACCTGTCATTTAACATTTCCGTCCTGGTTCATCGTTGCTTGCCTGTGACGTAAATTTCTACGCAGCTATTTGGCGATATAAGGGAGATGGCGGTAGAATGAACCGTTTTCAATCCCAACGTAAGCAAAAATATACGATGAATCTGAGTACTAAACAAAAACAGCACCTTAAAGGTCTGGCACATCCGCTCAAGCCTGTAGTGATGCTTGGCAACAATGGTTTGACCGAAGGGGTGCTTGCCGAGATTGAACAAGCGCTGGAACACCACGAGCTGATCAAGGTGAAAATCGCCTCTGAAGACAGAGACACTAAAAACCTGATCGTGGAAGCCATCGTGCGCGAAACCGGCGCCTGTAATGTACAGGTCATCGGTAAAACGCTGGTGCTCTACCGCCCGTCTAAAGAGCGTAAAATCTCGCTGCCACGTTAAGGATATCCTGAATTAAACACATTTTCTGTGTGAAACGAGGGATTTCTGTCAGCAGGCGAGCAAAATGCCATGCTCCTTGAGTTGATAAAAGGCCGCTACGCGGCCTTTTTCTTTTCTTTACAATGTATCAACATCTTAGTAGAGAAGCGAATTACAGGTATTCAACCTTAATAATTTCGTATTCTACTTCACCGCCAGGGGTGCGGATGGTGACAACATCGTCCTGCTCTTTGCCAATCAGGCCGCGAGCAATCGGCGAGTTCACCGAAATCAGGTTCTGTTTGAAATCAGCTTCATCATCACCCACGATGCGATAGGTCTGCTCTTCGTCGTTGTCCAGGTTCAGCACGGTCACGGTAGAACCAAAGATCACACGCCCGTTGTTAGGCATTTTGGTGATGTCGATAACCTGTGCATTGGACAGTTTTGCTTCGATATCTTTAATACGCCCTTCACAGAAGCCCTGCTGCTCACGCGCGGCGTGGTATTCAGCATTCTCTTTCAGGTCGCCATGCTCGCGCGCATCCGCGATAGCGGCGATGATTTCAGGACGACGCACGGATTTCAGGAAATCCAGCTCTTCGCGCAGTTTTTCGGCACCACGTAAGGTCATCGGAATAGCTTGCATTTGTTATACCTCTTAAACATTCCTGTTGGGAGCAGTGTTCCCTGCTCCTGCCCCCCTAAGCGGGCAAGAAGCAAAAAGAAAACCGACCCGGGAGCAATGCCCCAGGTCAGCAGCAATTTTTCAATTTGATATGCATTTTACCGCGAAGTTCACTATGGGTCATCGTTTACTTTGCAGTGCCATGCACCGTAGTATGACGGTTTGTTTTCGGGTTGTTAGCGCGAGATTATGCGATTTTCCAGATTTATCATCGGATTGACTACCAGTATAACGTTCACCGCCCAGGCCGCGAATGTTGATGAGTACATTAATCAGCTCCCCGCAGGCGCGAACCTTGCCCTGATGGTGCAGAAGGTTGGCGCACAGGCTCCCGAGATTGACTATCACAGTCAACAGATGGCGCTGCCTGCCAGTACCCAAAAGGTGATCACTGCCCTCGCCGCCCTGCTCCAGCTCGGGCCTGACTTCCGTTTTACGACCACTCTTGAAACCAAAGGTAACGTTGAGGGTGGCGAACTGAAAGGCGATCTTATCGCCCGTTTTGGCGGCGATCCGACCTTTAAGCGCCAGGATATCCGCAATATGGTTGCGGTGCTGAAAAAATCTGGCGTGCAGAAAATTGATGGCAATGTGCTGATCGACACGTCCATCTTTGCCAGTCACGATAAAGCCCCAGGCTGGCCGTGGAACGACATGACCCAGTGCTTTAGCGCCCCGCCCGCCGCCGCGATTGTCGACCGTAACTGCTTCTCGGTTTCGCTTTACAGCGCGCCAAAGCCGGATGATTTAGCGTTTATCCGCATAGCGTCCTACTACCCGGTCACGATGTTTAGCCAGGTCCGCACGCTGGCGAAAGGCTCCCCGGATGCGCAATATTGTGAGCTGGACGTCGTGCCAGGCGATCTTAACCGCTTCACGCTGACCGGCTGCCTGACCCAGCGCGCCGATCCGCTGCCGCTGGCCTTTGCGATACAGGATGGCGCAAGCTATGCGGGCGCCATCCTGAAAGATGAACTGAAACAAGCGGGAATAACCTACTCGGGCACGCTGCTTCGTCAGACGCAGGTCAACCAGCCCGGTACGGTCATCGCCAGCAAACAGTCTCCACCGCTGCACGATTTATTGCGCATCATGCTGAAAAAGTCGGACAACATGATTGCCGATACGGTGTTCCGCATGATTGGTCACGCCCGTTTCGGCGTGCCGGGAACCTGGCGCGCGGGTTCAGACGCGGTTCGGCAGATCCTGCGCCAGCAGGCGGGGATCGATCTGGGTAATACCATCGCTGTCGATGGCTCCGGACTATCGCGCCATAATTTGATCTCTCCGGCCACGATGATGCAGGTGCTTCAGTACATTGCACAGCATGACACTGAGCTAAACTTTATTTCAATGCTGCCGCTGGCCGGGCATGACGGTTCACTGCAGTACCGCGCCGGGCTTCACGCTGCCGGTGTGGATGGCAAAGTATCCGCTAAAACAGGCTCACTGCAGGGGGTTTACAACCTTGCAGGCTTCATCACTACCGCCAGCGGACAACGCATGGCATTCGTGCAGTATCTTTCCGGCTATGCCGTCGAACCGACCGACCAGCGCAATCGTCGTATTCCGCTTGTTCGCTTCGAAAGCAGGCTTTATAAGGACATCTACCAGAATAACTAGCGATGAAACTACTTATAGTTGAAGACGATCTGTTATTGCAGGAAGGGCTGGCGCTGGGGCTGGCCAATGAAGGGTATGCCCTCGACTGTGCCGGCACCGCAGCGGAGGCGGACGCCCTGATTCAGAGCGGCGAATACAGTCTGGTGATCCTCGATTTGGGCTTGCCTGATAAAGACGGCGCTACGCTGCTCAGCCAGTGGCGACGCCGCGGTATCGCCAACCCGGTGTTGATCCTGACGGCACGCGATGCCATTGAAGACCGTATCACCGGTCTCGATGCAGGCGCAGATGATTACCTGGTGAAGCCTTTTGCGCTTGCGGAGCTGCAGGCTCGGGTGCGAGCGTTGATTCGCCGCTATCAGGGACATAGTGATAACTTACTGACCGACGGCGATATTACGCTGAATCTGCAAACCCAGCAGGTACTGCGCCAGGATCAGGCGGTCGAGGTAACACCAAAAGAGTTCGCCTTGCTTACGCGTCTGATCATGCGCAGCGGGCAAACGGTGCACAGAGAAACGCTCCAGCAGGATATCTACTCCTGGCAGGACGATCCGGGGTCAAATACCCTTGAAGTCCACATTCACAACCTGCGTCGTAAGCTCGGCAAGGACAGAATCAAAACCGTCCGTGGCGTTGGCTATCGCCTGGAGAGCCAGAAATGAACAGCATGCGTCGGCGTTTGATGGTGCTGCTGGCGGTCATTCTGTTATTTTTCCAGCTGATAAGCGTCATCTGGCTGTGGCATGAAAGCCGTGAGCAGATTAGTTTCCTGGTCAGTGAAACGCTGTCAGCAAAAGCGCGTAATAACCATGTCGAAAAAGAGATCCGCGAGGCGATTGCCTCGCTGCTGGTCCCTTCTCTGGTGATGGTCGGTTTTACCCTGCTCTTCTCCTTCTGGGCGGTCACCTGGATCACCCGGCCCCTGAATAAACTGCGTGTCAGCCTGGCTAACCGTTCGGCGGATAACTTAACCCCGCTTCCTATGTATTCCGACATGGAAGAGATCGGCGCGGTGACGACCTCCCTGAACCAGCTCCTCGCCCGGCTGGACAATACCATTCAACAGGAGCGTCTCTTCACTGCAGACGCCGCGCACGAGCTTCGAACGCCTCTTGCCGGTATCCGGCTCCATCTGGAGCTGATGTCGCAGTCTGGTGCGCCACAGGCGGCAACGCTGATTAGCCGTATCGATCAGCTCATGCATACCGTCGAACAGCTGCTGATGCTGGCCCGGGCCGGACAGGCAATGGCGAGCGGCCACTACGAAACCGTAAGCTGGACGGAAAATATCATTGAACCTCTCGGCCTGGGTCATGAAGCCAAAGAGCATACGGTGATTTGGCCCGCTAAAAGCGAGCTCACGGTTCAGGGAGACGCCGTGCTCCTGCGCCTGATGCTGCGCAACCTGCTGGAAAATGCAGGACGCTACAGCCCGGCAGGGACAACGATTACAGTGACGTTAACCGAGGTCGACGGGGGGACGCAGATCAGCGTTATCGATCAGGGCCCAGGGATTGATGAAGCGCACCGGCAGTCCATTACCGAGCCATTCCGCCGTCTTGACCAGCGCTACGGCGGCAGCGGTCTGGGGCTGAGCATCGTGCAGCGCATCGTCCAGCTTCACCACGGCAGGCTCACGCTTGAGAATGGCGCTGAAGGCGGTTTAATCGCCAGCTGCTGGCTGCCTGCGACGCTGGAATAAAAAAAGCCCCCATAATGGGGGCTTTGGACAGATATTAGTGCTTGTAGATGAACTCGACGCCTTCTTCGTCGTCTTCATCCCAGTCATCGTCCCAGTCTTCATCGTCTTCTTCCGCTTCCAGCTCTTCGAGCTGCTGGCGGTGGTAGTCATCCCACATGAATTCGACTTTTTCAGGCTGTTTGGCTTCTTCCGCCTGAACGATTGGGTTCTCAATGATGAAGGTCATCACATCCCAGCACAGATCTTTCACGCCAACCTGGCTTGCCGCAGAGATCAGGTAGTATTTATCTTCCCAACCCATCGCTTCAGCAATGGCTTTCGCTTTTGCTTCCGCTTCGGCTTTGTCCATCAGGTCGATCTTGTTGAAGACCAGCCAGCGTGGTTTATTCGCCAGTTTTTCGCTGTATTTTTCCAGCTCACCGATGATGATGCGGGCGTTTTCAACCGGATCGGAACCATCGATAGGATCGATATCAATGAGGTGCAGCAGTACGCGGCAACGCTCAAGGTGTTTCAGGAAGCGAATACCCAGACCCGCGCCTTCCGCAGCGCCTTCAATCAGACCCGGAATATCGGCAACCACAAAGCTCTTCTCGTTATCCATGCGGACAACGCCCAGGCTTGGTACCAGCGTGGTAAACGGATAGTCCGCCACTTTCGGTTTCGCCGCAGAGACGGCACGAATGAACGTTGATTTACCGGCGTTTGGCATACCCAGCATGCCCACGTCAGCCAGAAGCATCAGCTCCAGCTGCAGGTCGCGCTTATCGCCCGGGGTACCCATCGTTTTCTGACGCGGCGTACGGTTAACGGAAGATTTGAAACGGCTGTTACCCAGACCGTGCCAGCCGCCTTTCGCTACCATCAGGCGCTGACCGTGTTTGGTCATGTCACCCATGGTTTCACCGGTTCCCTGGTCAATCACACGCGTACCGACCGGAACCTTAATGGTGACGTCTTTACCGCGTTTCCCGGTACAGTCACGGCTCTGGCCGTTCTGGCCACGTTCAGCGCGGAAGGATTTTTCGAAACGGTAGTCGATCAGCGTGTTGAGGTTCTCATCCGCCTCCAGCCACACGTCACCACCATCCCCACCGTCGCCGCCATCAGGACCGCCACGAGGGATATACTTTTCACGGCGGAAGCTCACGCAACCGTTGCCGCCATCACCAGCCACGACCAGGATCGTCGCTTCATCAACAAACTTCATTTTACTCTCCGTAACTCATTCGCCTGAGCGGGGGACTACTACAACCGCTTCATTTTTGCGCCAACGTCCCCAAAGACGATGACCAATGGCGGAATACATCGCGCCCGCAACCACGACAAACGCACCGAGATAACCCAACAGGTTGAGCATCGGTCTGACGAAGACATCGGGCCAGGCCATTGATAACAAATCTGAAAATAACAGCGTAAACAGCGGGGTAAGCGTGATCAACGCGCTCACCTGTGCTGCCTGCCAGCGCGCCATCGCTTCGGCCAGCGCGCCATAACCGACCAGCGTGTTCAGCCCACAAAAAATGAGGCACGCCAGTTGCCAGTCGCTAAGCTGAGTAATCACACCCGGCTTCGCTAATGGCAGCAATGCTATTGTACACAAAGTGTACAGCAAAAAGAGGATCTGCTGTGAGGCAAGTCGACGCAATAACACCTTTTGCGAGACGCCATAGCTCACCCAGACCGTTGCTGCCCCCACACCGAAAATGACACCCCATGTGTAATCCGTCAGGCGGGTAAAAATCTCGATCAGACTGGTGTTGAAGAACATCACCAGACCGCACAGCAGCATGCTCGCCCCGATAATCTGCGTACCGCGCATCTTCTCCTTGAGGATAAAGACGCTGGCGACCATCATGCCCACCGGTGAAAGCTGACCTATTACCTGCGACGCCGTGGGGCTAAGATATTGCAGGGAAGAACTGAACAGGATGAAGTTACCGAACAGACCGCCCGTCGCGATAGCCAGCAGCACCAGCCAGCGCGGTTTACGGAAGAGCCGCAAGGGTGGAAGCTTACCTTTGACGGCCAGAATCGCCCCGAGGCCGATGCTTGCCATCAGAAAGCGATAAAAGACCACCGTAGGCGGCTCCATCACTTCCAGTACCTGCTTCATTGCAATTGGCAGCGCACCCCAGCACATTGCGGTTGTGAGCGCCAAAAGAATTCCTATGCCGGCCTGCTGCTTCATGCCCGTTTTCCCTACAGAAAAAATTACCGGGTTTCCAATGTAAAAAGCCCCGCAACAGGTTGCGGGGCTTTAATCCGTTACCGGACCGAGAAAACCTTACTCAGCAACGATGCTGATGTATTTACGGTTGTTCGGGCCTTTAACTTCAAATTTCACTTTACCGTCTGCTTTAGCAAACAGAGTGTGGTCACGACCGCAACCTACGTTGTTGCCAGCGTGGAATTTGGTACCACGTTGACGAACGATGATGCTACCCGCCAGAACGGATTCGCCACCGAAACGCTTAACGCCCAGGCGTTTAGCTTCTGAATCGCGACCGTTACGTGTGGAGCCGCCAGCCTTTTTATGTGCCATTTAAATCTCTCCTCAGGTCTTAGGCGCTGATGCCAGTAATTTTCACATCAGTGAACCACTGACGGTGGCCCTGCTGCTTACGGTAGTGCTTACGACGACGAAACTTAACGATTTTAACTTTCTCGCCACGACCGTGCGCAACAACTTCAGCTTTGATAACGCCGCCATCAACGAAAGGAACGCCGATTTTGACTTCTTCACCGTTTGCGATCATCAGAACTTCTGCGAACTCAACAGATTCGCCAGTTGCGATGTCCAGCTTTTCCAGGCGAACGGTCTGACCTTCGCTTACTCGGTGTTGTTTACCACCACTTTGGAAAACCGCGTACATATAAACTCCGCTTCCGCGCACATCCTCGTATGATTCAGAGTGCGCTATAAATATTCACAATAGGGCGCGAATATTACGCAAAACGCGAGCCTTTGACAAGTGCTACCGTCAATACATGAAGAAAAAAAACACAACACGTACGGTAACGTTTATCTGAGCCGTTTTTTCAGTACAATCAGCACTACTATTGATAAACCGAAACCCTTCGTTACCCCATTGAAGATGGGATCAACAGGATAAAAAGCCCGGCTTTTGCGATGAATTTAGAAAAAATCAACGAGTTAACCGCGCAAGATATGGCGGGTGTGAATGCAGCAATCCTGGAGCAACTCAACTCTGACGTCCAGCTGATCAATCAGTTGGGCTATTACATTGTCAGCGGCGGTGGTAAACGCATTCGTCCGATGATCGCCATTCTGGCTGCCAGAGCCGTTGGTTATCAGGGAAATGCCCACATCACTATCGCAGCGCTCATCGAATTTATCCACACGGCGACGCTTTTGCACGACGATGTGGTGGATGAATCGGATATGCGTCGTGGCAAAGCCACGGCTAACGCCGCGTTCGGGAACGCAGCCAGCGTACTGGTGGGGGACTTTATCTACACCCGCGCCTTCCAGATGATGACCAGTCTGGGCTCCCTGAAAGTGTTGGAAGTGATGTCCGAAGCCGTAAACGTCATTGCTGAAGGCGAAGTGCTGCAGCTGATGAACGTCAACGACCCGGACATCACCGAAGAAAACTACATGCGCGTGATCTACAGCAAAACCGCGCGCCTGTTTGAAGCGGCGGCCCAGTGTTCCGGCATTCTGGCTGACTGTACCGAAGCACAGGAAAAAGGCCTGCAGGACTATGGTCGCTATCTGGGTACGGCATTCCAGCTGATTGATGATTTGCTGGACTACAGTGCGGACGGCGAGACGCTCGGCAAAAACGTGGGAGATGACCTTAATGAAGGCAAACCGACCCTGCCGCTGCTCCATGCCATGCGTAACGGAACAGCCGAACAGGCGAAAATGATCCGTGAAGCGATTGAGCAGGGAAATGGCCGCCATCTTCTGGAACCTGTGCTGGAAACCATGGCTATCTGCGGATCGCTGGAATGGACGCGGCAGCGTGCGGAAGAAGAAGCCGACAAAGCCATCGAAGCTCTCCAGGTCATTCCCGACAGCCCGTGGCGCGAGGCATTGATAGGTCTTGCCCACATCGCCGTTCAGCGCGACCGTTAACCCTCCTTGTTTCTCCCCGCGACCAGGGCGGGGGGATTCCAGAAAAATCCTGTAAATTACGTATTCCTGTAAATCCATCGGTTTAGAGACCGCATGAATAAAGCCATGTCTTATTCTGAATATCCCTTCAAGTAACGCGAACTTTTTAGAACAAAAGCTTGAAATGGGTATATTAACCCCGTCGTTTCAGAAGAAACGGCGTAGGTGAATCCGAACTTAAGGACGGTGTTATGGATACGAAATTTATCGACTGGCACACGGCTGATATTATTGCCGCACTGCGCAAAAGAGGCACTTCACTGGCAGCAGAGTCCCGCCGCCATGGACTGAGTTCTTCAACTCTGGCAAACGCCCTCACCCGCCCCTGGCCCAAGGGAGAATTAATCATCGCGACGGCGCTGGATACGCATCCGTGGGTGATTTGGCCTTCGCGCTACCACGATCCCATCACCCATGAATTTATCGACAGAACGCGCATGATTCGCCAGAGAAAGGCAAAAAGAGAACCGCAGAAGTAATGCGTTTTTGACAGGAACAGCAACCCCCCGGTCATTGCTGGCAGGGGGCTGCCGGAACGATTACTCGCCCTTCACACGCTCGATATTGGCACCCAGCGCGCGCAGTTTATCTTCGATACGCTCATAACCACGATCGATGTGATAAATACGATCCACGATCGTTGTGCCTTCCGCGATACAACCCGCCAGCACCAGGCTTGCAGACGCACGCAGATCGGTTGCCATCACCTGAGCACCTGACAGTTTCTCAACGCCATGGCAAATCACGGTATTACTTTCGATCTCAGCATGCGCACCCATACGGATCAGCTCCGGTACGTGCATAAAGCGGTTTTCGAAAATGGTTTCTGTGATGAAGCCAGTACCTTCGGCGACCAGGTTCAACAGGGTGAACTGCGCCTGCATGTCCGTTGGGAACGCCGGATGCGGTGCCGTCCGCACATTGACCGCTTTTGGACGCTGGCCGTGCATATCAAGGCTGATCCAGTCTTCACCGATTTCGATATCCGCACCCGCATCGCGCAGTTTCGCCAGCACCGCATCCAGGGTATCGGGCTGCGCGTTGCGACAAACAATCTTACCGCCAGAGATCGCGGCAGCGACCAGGAAGGTACCGGTTTCGATACGGTCCGGCAGAACGCGATAAACACCACCGCCCAGACGCTCAACGCCTTCGATGGTGATACGGTCGGTACCCTGACCGGTGATCTTCGCACCCAGCGCCACGAGGAAGTTGGCGGTATCCACAATTTCCGGTTCGCGCGCGGCGTTTTCGATGATAGTGGTCCCTTCTGCCAGCGTCGCCGCAGACATAATGGTCACCGTTGCGCCCACGCTCACTTTGTCCATGACAATGTGCGCGCCTTTCAGACGACCATTGACGGACGCTTTAACGTAGCCTTCTTCCAGCTTGATCTCTGCGCCCAGTTTTTCCAGACCAAAGATGTGCAGGTCAACCGGACGCGCACCGATAGCGCAGCCGCCCGGCAGAGAGACCTGACCCTGACCAAAACGCGCCACCAGTGGGCCAAGCGCCCAGATGGATGCACGCATGGTTTTCACCAGATCGTAAGGGGCAGAGAAGTTGTTCACCTTGCTGGCGTCGATCCAGACGGAACCGTTACGCTCGACTTTCGTGCCCAACTGGGTGAGCAGCTTCATGGTGGTATCGATATCTTTCAGCTTCGGTACGTTCTGAATTTCTACCGGCTCTTCCGCGAGCAGCGCAGCAAAGAGGATTGGCAGCGCGGCGTTTTTCGCGCCAGAAATTGTGACTTCGCCCTGGAGACGCGTTGGCCCCTGTACACGAAATTTATCCATTGTGTGCTCTCTTATAAATTCAACCGTGCTGCGGGCCTGTCGCCCTCAGCTCAAAAACCGTTTAGTTTGCGATCGCGTGCCCACTCTTGCGGGGTGAACGCTTTAATCGACAGGGCGTGGATGCGGTTATCCGCAATATATTCCATCAGCGGCGCGTACACAGCCTGCTGTTTCTTCACACGGCTCATACCGTCGAACATCTCACCCACAGCAATAACCTGGAAGTGACTGCCATCGCCAGTGACGTGGGCTTCCTGAAGGGAGAGTGCATTCATCAGCACTGTCTGGATTTCATGATTTTCCATGGGTTCTTAATCATCTGATAGTGAAAACAAGCCCAACATCTTAGAGCAAAGTGGCGTCGTCTTAAACAAGCAAAAAGCCCCGACGATGAAACTGTCAGGGCTTTCGGAAGTAACGCACTGAAAATATTAACGAGGCAATACGTCCTGAGGCAGATTGTAGAGCTGCGCCAGGGTAACGACATTATCGCTCGCGCCGCGAAGCGTGACGCTCGCCCCCTGCTTTTTCCCTACCGCAACCAGATGGGCAAGCAGCGCAACGCCTGCCGTATCGACCCGTGTGATGTCGGTTAAGTCGATAAGCGTCACGCCCTGCATAGCCTCATGGCGTTTATCCCATAAGGGGTTCAGCAGATCCTGATCCAGCTCACCGGACAGCTTTAATGTCTCGCCTTCACGCGACCAGCTGAGTTGCTGTGACATTACTTCTTCTCGTCCAACGTGATTTTCTGACGAGCAATGGACTGCAGCTGCGCGGTCAGGCCATCAATACCCTTAGTGCGCAGCAGGTCACTCCACTCGTTCTGTTTGGTGGTGATCATGCTTACGCCTTCGGCGATCATGTCATACGCCTGCCAGTGGCCGGTCTGGCTGTTTTTACGCCACTGGAAATCCAGACGAACCGGCGGACGGCCGTTAGGATCGTTGATCGTTACGCGGATAGGCACGATGGTCGCATCACCCAGCGGCTGCTCAGGCGCAATCTGATAGGTCTGACCGTGGTACATTGCCAGCGCCTGACCATAAGCCTGCTTCAGGTATTCACGGAACGCGGCAAAGTAGGCATCACGCTGCGCAGGGGTCGCGTCTTTGTAATAACGGCCCAGTACCAGCGCACCCGCATATTTTATCTGCACATACGGCAGCAGTTCCTGGTCAACGACTTCACGCAGATAATCAGGATTAGCACGAATTTTAGGCTGTTCGTTTGTAAGGCGGTCAAAGGTCTTCTTCGCCGCTTCGTCCATCAGTTTGTACGGGTTACTCTGATCCGCAGCGTGGGCAGCGGTAAGAGGGGCGATGACCAGCATGGCAACCATTAACAGTCGTTTAAACATGAATGACTTCTCCTGAAATTAATTCGCAGCACCAGGTGTCGGTGCGGCGTCGGTATGCTCTTCGCTCTGCGCAGGGGCTGCATCGGATTTTTTCTCATCCCCTTTGCTGTTGTAAAGGAACTGACCAATCATATCCTCCAGAACCATCGCGGATTTCGTATCCTGAATGACGCTACCGTCTTTAAGGATAGTCGTTCCCAGCTCGGGGTCTTCAAAACCGACGTTAAGCGCCAGATATTGTTCACCCAGCAGGCCGGAAGTACGGATAGAAAGGGAACTGGTGTCCGGGATATGGTTATAACGCTCTTCGATATCCATCGCGACGCGTGGCAGATAGGTTTTCTCATCGAGCGTAATGTCCGTTACGCGTCCGATCACCACGCCGCCAATACGGACCGGTGAACGCGCCTTCAGCCCGCCGATGTTATCGAAGGTGGCATAGATGCGATACGTCGGCTCGGTGCGCACAGACGTAATATCCGCCGCTCTCAGGCAGATGAACAGCGCGGCCAGCAGCGCCAGAAGCAGGAATACACCGACCCAAATTTCATTTTTTCTCGTTTGCATGAACTCAATTCCCAAACATCAGTGCGGTGAGCACAAAATCCAGACCCAGTACGGCCAGCGACGAATGTACGACGGTACGTGTAGTTGCACGGCTAATGCCCGCCGACGTCGGAATGGCATCGTAACCATTGAACAATGCAATCCACGTGACCGTAATGGCAAATACCACGCTTTTAATCAGGCAGTTAACCAGATCCATTCGCAGGTCAATGGCGTCCTGCATCGCGGACCAGAAGAAACCAGCGTCAATGCCTTTCCAGTGCACGCCAACCAGCGAACCGCCCCAGATACCCACGGCGACAAACAGAATAGTCAGTAACGGTAAAGAGATCACCCCAGCCCAGAAACGCGGCGAGATCACGCGACGTAGCGGATCGACCGCCATCATCTCCATGCTGGAGAGCTGCTCGGTCGCACGCATCAGGCCAATTTCAGCCGTTAATGCCGACCCCGCACGCCCGGCGAACAACAGCGCCGCCACAACCGGCCCCAGTTCTCGTAGCAGCGAGAGCGCCACCAGCATCCCGAGGCTGGTTTCCGCACTGTAGGTTGTCAGAACAAGATAGCCCTGTAGCCCAAGCACCATACCGATAAAAAGACCGGAGACAATGATGATGAGCATCGACAGCACGCCGACATTATAAAGCTGCCGCACCAGCAGCGGTGCGTGCTTACGGAATTCCGGCTTGCCGACCAGCGCGTTGAATAACATCAATCCGGCACGCCCGAACGTCCTGATGGTTTTTATGCCACGGTGTCCGAGAGCGGCCAACGCATTTAACAGCATGAGTGGCTTAACTCCCTATTCCCAGTAAATCGTCACGATAGTCGCCCGCCGGGTAGCGGAACGGCACAGGGCCATCGGCAATACCGTCGAGGAACTGCCGCACGCGCGGATCGCAATTCTCCTGCAGCGCCTGGGCGCTACCGTGCGCGACGATCTTTTTGTCCGCCACGATATAGGCGTAATCGGCAATGCTCAATACTTCCGGTACATCGTGAGATACCACAATGCAGGTGACGCCAAGCGCACTGTTCAGTTCAGAGATGAGCTTCACCAGCACGCCCATCGTGATGGGATCCTGTCCAACGAACGGTTCGTCAAACATGATTAAATCAGGTTCGAGTGCAATGGCTCGCGCCAGCGCGGCGCGGCGCGCCATCCCCCCGGATAGCTCTGAAGGCATCAGTTTCGCGGCGCCCCGCAAACCGACGGCTTCAAGCTTCATCATCACCGTGCTTTTCAGCAGTTCAGGCGGCAGGCTGGTATGCTCGCGCAGCGGATAGGCCACGTTATCAAAGACATTCATGTCGGTGAACAAGGCTCCAGACTGAAAGAGCATGCTCATGCGTTTGCGGACAGTATACAGGCGCGAGCGTGACATCTCCGGGATGTTTTCGCCATCAAAGAGAATTTCACCGCTATCCGGTGGGATCTGCCCACCAATAAGGCGCAACAGGGTCGTTTTACCGATCCCGGACGGCCCCATGATGGCAGTGATCTTGCCACGCGGTACGGTCAATGAAATATCATCAAATATCAATCTGTTGGCGCGAGAAAAACTCACACCGCGAACATCGACTAAATTCGCCATCGTTTGGCTCATTTATGGTTCCTTTATTACCCTGCTCACATTAAGGCATGCTGCCTGAATCAGCCCTCAACTCCGCATTTTTACAGAATAATAGCCGTTGAGGTTAGCGAAAGCTGGCATTTGTTTTACTTTTCCGGCGCATAAAGTCAAAATTAGGAATTCGTTACGCCTCAGACTGTATGCAGTCCAGCCATTTCCGCGCGATGGACCGACGAGTATACCTGAAGAAAGGACTTTTGATGCTTTTAGCAACAGCACTGTTAATAATTGGTTTACTTTTGGTGGTCTACAGTGCTGACCGTTTAGTGTTTGCTGCATCTATCCTGTGTCGCCTGACGGGCGTACCGCCTGTCGTCATCGGGATGACCGTGGTCAGTGTTGGAACGTCACTTCCTGAAATCATCGTCTCTGTCTCGGCATCGCTGCATGGTCAGTTAGACCTGGCAGTAGGCACTGCGATTGGCTCTAACATCGTCAATATACTCTTGATTTTAGGCCTGGCGGCACTGCTCCATCCATTTCGCGTGCATTCTGATGTTCTGCGCCGTGAATTGCCGCTAATGTTAATCGTAAGTCTGCTGGCAGGGTGCGTATTTTACGATGGTGTACTGAGCTACAGCGACGGCATTTTCTTGCTGGCGCTGGCCGTTATTTGGCTGCTGTATAGTGTTAAAATCGCCCGTCTGGCTGAAAAGCAGGGCCAGGATAGCCTCACGCGTGAGCAGGTCGCCGAACTTCCGCGAGAAGGCACGCTGCCTGTTGCCCTGCTGTGGCTTGGCGTTGCGCTGATCATCATGCCGATGGCAACGCGTATGGTTGTGGATAACGCGACGGTGCTGGCGAACTATTTCGCCATCAGTGAACTGACCATTGGTCTGACGGTGATTGCCATCGGTACCAGCCTGCCGGAGCTGGCCACGGCCATTGCGGGGGCACGCAAAGGTGAGGATGACATTGCCATTGGTAATATCATCGGTTCCAACATATTTAATATCGCCATTGTGATGGGTCTGCCGGCCCTGATTACGCCAGGGCCCTTTAATCCCCTGGCGTTCTCACGCGACTACGGCGTGATGTTATTGGTCAGCGTGATATTTGCCCTGCTCTGCTGGCGGCGGCAACGACAGATCGGCAAAGGCGCAGGCGCGCTGCTGACGGGTGGATTTATCGTATGGATGGCGATGCTGTACTGGCTCTCGCCTCTTCTCTCTGGGTAACGGAAACGCATTATGTCGCAAATAGAATTGCAGCCGGGTTTTGACTTTCAGAAAGCAGGCAAAGACGTTCTGGAGATTGAACGTGAAGGTCTGGCGCAGTTAGATCAGTACATTAATCAGGATTTTAGTCTGGCATGTGAGAAGATATTCTACTGTGCCGGCAAAGTCGTGGTGATGGGGATGGGTAAGTCCGGCCACATTGGACGCAAAATGGCGGCAACATTTGCCAGTACCGGCACCTCGTCCTTCTTTGTGCACCCGGGAGAAGCCGCGCATGGCGACCTGGGTATGGTCACGCCGCAGGATATCGTCATCGCGCTGTCCAACTCCGGTGAGTCCAATGAGATCCTGGCGTTGATTCCGGTACTGAAGCGCCTGCAGGTGCCGCTTATTTGCATGACCAGCCGTCCGGAAAGCAGCATGGCGCGGGCGGCAGACATTCACCTGTGCGTGAAAGTGCCCAAGGAGGCCTGTCCGCTCGGCCTGGCGCCGACGTCCAGCACCACCGCCGCGCTGGTCATGGGTGATGCGCTTGCCGTCGCGCTGCTCGAAGCCCGTGGTTTTACGCCGGAAGATTTCGCGCTTTCCCACCCGGGCGGTGCGCTGGGGCGCAAGCTGCTGCTTCGGGTAAACGATATTATGCACACCGGGGATGAGATCCCTCACGTCAGTAAAGAAGCCTCCCTGCGTGATGCGCTGCTGGAAATCACCCGCAAGAATCTGGGGATGACGGTCGTGTGCGACGATCTGATGAAAATTCAGGGGATCTTCACCGATGGCGACCTGCGTCGCGTGTTCGACATGGGTGTCGATGTCCGCACGCTCGGCATTGCCGACGTGATGACGCCAGGCGGTATCCGCGTGCGTCCGGGTACGCTGGCCGTGGATGTGCTGAACCTGATGCAGTCCCGCCATATCACCTCCGTTATGGTTGCCGATGGCGACCAGTTGCTGGGTGTGGTACATATGCATGATCTGCTGCGCGCAGGCGTAGTGTAATGAAGGATAAGACAATGAGTAATGCGGGTGCATCCCTTGCAACCTGTTATGGTCCGGTCAGTACCCAGATGATGGCAAAGGCGGAAAACATTCGTCTGCTCATCCTGGATGTGGATGGGGTACTCTCCGACGGCCTGATTTACATGGGCAATAATGGTGAAGAGCTGAAAGCGTTTAACGTTCGCGACGGCTACGGTATCCGCTGTGCGCTCACCTCAGGTATTGAGGTGGCTATCATCACCGGGCGAAAAGCTAAACTGGTAGAAGACCGCTGTGAAACCTTAGGCATTACCCATCTGTATCAGGGGCAATCCGATAAGATGGCGGCGTTTAAAGATTTACTGGGTAAACTGGCTATCGCACCGGAAAACGTGGCCTACGTCGGGGACGATCTGATTGACTGGCCCGTGATGGCTGAAGTTGGGCTGAGCATCGCCGTTGCCGATGCGCATCCGCTGCTGATCCCGCGCGCTGACTACGTTACCCACATCAACGGGGGCCGCGGTGCCGTACGTGAAGTCTGCGATCTGCTCCTGCTGGCGCAGGGCAAGCTTGATGAGGCCAAAGGGCAATCGATATGAGTAAAACCAGACGTTGGATTATCATTTTGCTTTCGCTTGTCGCACTGGTATTGATTGGCGTGAACCTTGCCGATCGCGACGATACGCAAACGGAAGTGATCAACAATAACGATCCAACCTATAAAAGCGATCACAGCGACACCGTGGTCTACAGCCCTGAAGGCGCGCTGAACTATCGCCTGATTGCCCAGCATGTTGAATATTTTTCAGATGACGGTATTTCGTGGTTTACCCAACCTGTCATGACCACATTTGATAAGGACAAAGTGCCGACGTGGTCAATTAAGTCAGATCGGGCAAAACTGACAAATGACCGTATGCTTTATCTGTATGGCCACGTTGAAGTCAACGCCCTGACCGCTGACTCGCAGCTACGAAAAATTACGACGGATAATGCCCAGATCAACCTGGTAACCCAGGACGTGACGTCGCAGGATCTGGTCACACTGTATGGCACAACATTTAATTCCAGCGGTTTGAGAATGCGCGGGAACTTACGCAGCAAAAACGCCGAGCTGATTGAAAAGGTTAGAACCTCCTATGAAATTCAAAACAAACAAACTCAGCCTTAAAGTAATTATCGCCAGCGCGATGCTGGCGACCAGTCTCCCCGCGCTTGCTGTAACGGGCGATACCGACCAACCGATCCATATCGAGTCCGATACCCAGTCTCTCGATATGCAGGGCAATGTCGTCACCTTCACGGGTAACGTCGTCATGACTCAGGGCACCATCAAAATTAACGCCGACAAAGTGGTCGTGACCCGTCCGGGTGGCGAGCAGGGCAAAGAGATCATTGATGGTTACGGTAACCCGGCC
Source organism: Enterobacter sp. NFIX59 (assembly GCF_900113755.1). Taxonomy (NCBI): domain Bacteria; kingdom Pseudomonadati; phylum Pseudomonadota; class Gammaproteobacteria; order Enterobacterales; family Enterobacteriaceae; genus Enterobacter; species Enterobacter sp. NFIX59. The sequence continues at coordinate 599,062 of NZ_FOQN01000002.1, forward strand.
ACCTTCTACCAGATGCAGGACAATGGCAAGCCGGTGAAAGGTCACGCTACGCACATGCACTATGAGCTGGCGAAGGACCTGGTCATCCTGACCGGTAATGCGTACCTGGAACAGCTGGACAGCAACATTACCGGCGACCAGATTACCTATCTGGTAAAAGAGCAAAAAATGCAGGCCTCCAGCGAGAAAGGCAAACGCGTCACCACCGTACTGGTTCCGTCGCAGCTGCAGGACAAAGGCAAAGGCCAGGCCCCGGCACAGAAGAAGAGTAACTAATTCGTTATGGCAACATTAACTGCAAAAAATCTCGCAAAGGCCTATAAGGGCCGCCGTGTCGTAGAAGATGTCAGTCTGACCGTCAACTCCGGCGAAATTGTAGGGCTGCTTGGCCCTAACGGTGCGGGTAAAACCACCACTTTCTACATGGTCGTTGGCATTGTGCCGCGCGATGCCGGCAACATTGTCATTGACGATGAAGACATCAGTCTTCTGCCGCTGCACGCGCGCGCGCGTCGCGGGATCGGCTACCTGCCGCAGGAAGCCTCCATTTTCCGTCGTCTTAGCGTTTACGATAACCTGATGGCGGTCCTGCAAATTCGTAACGATCTGACCAGCGAACAGCGTCAGGATCGTGCCAACGAGCTGATGGAAGAGTTCCACATTGAGCATCTGCGCGACAGCCTCGGTCAGGCTCTCTCCGGGGGCGAACGCCGTCGTGTTGAGATTGCCCGTGCGCTGGCCGCAAACCCGAAGTTTATTCTTCTGGATGAACCGTTTGCGGGCGTTGACCCGATCTCGGTTATCGACATTAAACGTATCATTGAACACCTGCGTGACAGCGGGCTTGGCGTACTGATCACCGACCACAACGTCCGTGAAACGCTGGCCGTGTGTGAACGCGCGTATATTGTGAGCCAGGGCAATCTGATCGCCCACGGTACGCCGCAGCAGATCCTCGAAGACGATCATGTTAAGCGCGTCTATCTTGGGGAAGACTTCAGACTCTGATAGGGTAGAGGTAACGTAACGCCGAACCGGAGAAAAATGCTCTGAACATGAAGCAAGGTTTGCAATTAAGGCTCAGCCAACAACTGGCGATGACGCCGCAGCTACAGCAGGCAATTCGCCTGTTGCAACTGTCCACGTTAGAACTTCAGCAGGAGCTCCAGCAGGCGCTGGACAGCAACCCCCTGCTGGAACAAACCGATCTTCATGACGAGGTAGATACCCAGCAATCGCAGGATACAGAAGCGCTCGACACCGCGGATGCACTCGAACAAAAAGAGATGCCGGACGAGCTTCCGCTGGATGCCAGCTGGGATGAAATCTACACCGCCGGAACCCCTTCCGGTACGCGTGCAGACTACCAGGATGATGAGCTACCGGTCTACCAGGGCGAAACCACCCAGTCACTGCAGGATTACCTGATGTGGCAGGTGGAACTTACTCCCTTCTCCGATACCGACCGCGCGATTGCCACCTCAATTGTCGATGCCGTTGACGACACTGGCTATTTGACCGTCACGCTGGACGATATTCTGGAAAGCATGGGCGACGACGAGATAGAGCTTGAGGAAGTTGAAGCCGTTCTGAAGCGCATCCAGCGTTTCGATCCGGTAGGCGTGGCCGCAAAAGATCTGCGCGACTGCCTGCTGATCCAGCTTTCTCAATTCAGCAAAGAGACGCCGTGGCTCGACGAGGCGCGCTTAATCATCAGCGATCATCTGGATCTGCTGGCGAACCACGATTTCCGCTCCCTGATGCGCGTCACGCGCCTGAAGGAAGAAGTGCTGAAAGAAGCGGTGAATCTGATCCAGTCGCTCGATCCGCGCCCGGGACAGTCGATCCAGACCAGCGAGCCCGAGTACGTCATCCCGGATGTACTGGTCAGAAAACACAATGACCGCTGGGTCGTTGAACTGAATTCAGACAGCATCCCTCGTCTGCAAATCAACCAGCAGTATGCCTCCATGTGCACCAGCGTGCGTAACGACTCCGACAATCAATATATTCGTAGCAATTTGCAGGAAGCGCGATGGCTGATCAAAAGTCTGGAGAGCCGAAATGATACGCTGCTTCGCGTCAGCCGCTGTATTGTCGAACAGCAGCAGGCGTTCTTTGAGCAGGGCGAAGAGTATATGAAACCGATGGTACTGGCGGATATCGCCCAGGCCGTCGAAATGCATGAATCAACCATTTCCCGTGTCACCACGCAGAAGTATCTGCACAGTCCACGCGGTATTTTTGAGCTTAAGTATTTCTTCTCCAGCCATGTGAATACCGAGGGCGGCGGCGAAGCGTCGTCAACGGCCATTCGTGCCCTGGTGAAGAAGTTGATCGCCGCGGAGAATCCCGCGAAGCCACTAAGCGACAGTAAGTTAACCACCATGCTGTCCGATCAGGGTATTATGGTGGCACGTCGTACTGTTGCGAAGTATCGAGAGTCTTTATCCATTCCGCCGTCCAACCAGCGTAAACAGCTGGTCTGACACAACCGATAAGGAAGACACTATGCAGCTCAACATCACTGGACAAAACGTCGAAATTACTGAGGCTTTACGCGACTTTGTGAACGCGAAGTTTGCAAAACTCGAGCAGTATTTCGAAAGGATCAATCAGGTCTATATTGTGTTGAAAGTGGAGAAAGTGACTCATATCTCGGATGCCACCCTGCATGTTAACGGGGGTGAACTGCATGCCAGTGCGGAAGGGCAAGACATGTACGCTGCTATCGACGGCTTGATTGATAAGCTTGCACGACAGCTCAATAAACATAAAGATAAACTGAAACAACACTAATTGTCCGGGCAGTTAACGGGTGCAGGACGGCCTGTTGTGAAACACAACAGGCCATTTGTACAGTTAGCGCTTAGGTGAAATTATGATGAACAACGATTCCGCTCTTCAACTGAGCAATGTCCTTAACCAGGAATGTACCCGCAGTGCGGTTCACTGCCAGAGCAAAAAACGTGCGCTGGAGATCATCAGTGAACTGGCTGCAAAACAGCTGGGCCTGCCGCCGCAGGTGGTATTCGAAGCGATTCTGACCCGTGAAAAAATGGGCAGTACTGGTATCGGCAACGGCATCGCGATCCCGCACGGCAAACTGGAAGAGGATACCCTGCGTGCCGTTGGTGTGTTTGTGCAGCTTGAAACACCCATCGCCTTCGATGCCATTGATAACCAGCCCGTCGATCTCCTCTTCGCGCTGCTGGTGCCTGCCGATCAGACTAAAACCCATCTGCATACGCTGTCGCTGGTCGCAAAACGTCTGGCCGATAAAACCATTTGCCGTCGACTGCGTTCGGCCCAAAGTGATGAAGAGCTCTATCAGATTATCACTGAAGCAGAAGGCAATCAGGATGATGCATAACCAGGAGATGGCCTTCACATCTGTTGTCCTGAGGAGAAACGGAACATGGTGCTGATGATTGTCAGTGGCCGTTCAGGGTCGGGGAAATCCGTTGCTCTGCGCGCGCTGGAAGACATGGGTTTTTACTGCGTCGATAACCTGCCGGTCGTGTTATTGCCTGACCTGGCCCGTACGCTTGCGGAGAGGCAAACCTCTGCCGCCGTCAGCATCGACGTCCGTAACATGCCTGAATCGCCAGAGATCTTCGAGCAGGCCATGAGCAACCTGCCTGATGCGTTCTCCCCTCAGCTGCTTTTCCTTGATGCAGACCGCAATACGCTGATCCGTCGCTACAGCGATACCCGTCGCTTGCACCCGCTTTCCAGTAAGAACCTCTCACTGGAGAGCGCGATCGATGAAGAGAGCGATCTGCTGGAGCCGCTGCGCTCTCGTGCCGACCTGATTGTCGACACTTCTGAGATGTCCGTTCACGAGCTGGCGGAAATGCTGCGTACCCGACTGTTGGGCAAGCGCGAGCGCGAACTGACGATGGTGTTCGAATCCTTCGGCTTTAAGCACGGTATTCCGATTGATGCGGATTACGTTTTCGACGTGCGCTTCCTGCCGAACCCGCACTGGGATCCGAAGCTGCGCCCAATGACAGGTCTGGATAAACCCGTCGCGGCCTTCCTCGACCGGCACACAGAAGTTCACAATTTTATCTACCAGACGCGAAGCTACCTTGAGCTATGGTTACCTATGCTGGAGACAAACAATCGTAGCTACCTGACGGTGGCGATTGGCTGTACCGGCGGTAAACATCGTTCGGTTTATATCGCCGAACAGCTGGCCGACTATTTCCGCTCGCGCGGGAAGAACGTTCAGTCCCGTCATCGCACGCTGGAAAAACGTAAAACATGACCGTAAAACAAACCGTTGAGATCACCAATAAGCTGGGTATGCATGCACGCCCGGCGATGAAACTGTTTGAGCTGATGCAGGGTTTCGATGCAGAGGTTCTGCTGCGGAATGACGAAGGTACCGAAGCGGAAGCGAACAGCGTGATAGCCCTGCTAATGCTGGATTCCGCCAAAGGGCGTCAGATTGAAGTCGAAGCCACAGGACCTCAGGAAGAGGAAGCGCTGGCGGCGGTGATTGCCCTGTTTAACGCCGGATTTGACGAAGACTAACGTTCGCCCCTTCGGCGGGTGGCGCTGCGCTTACCCGCCCTACTTAAGATTGTTACGCTGCATAAAACCCTCTCCACCCAGCTGATTCATCTGGCGTAGGATCCACGCCTGACGGCTTCGCACGTACCCTGATGGGGCGCTGGCTTTAAAGCGGATGGGATTCGGTAAGACAGCGGCCAATAGTGCTGCTTCTGACATGCTCAGACGGCTGGCTGGCTTATTGAAATAACGCTGCGCGGCAGCTTCCACGCCAAAAATACCGTCGCCAAATTCAGCGACGTTGAGATAGACGGTCAGAATGCGCTTTTTGCTCCAGACCGTTTCCATCCCCAGGGTCAACCCCGCTTCCAGCCCCTTTCGCACCCAGCTGCGGCCGTCCCACAGAAACAGATTTTTGGCCGTCTGCTGCGACAAGGTTGAGGCACCGCGCACGCGGTTTTCATGGCGTTCGTTATGGGCCAGCGCCTTCTCGATGGCCGCCACGTCGAACCCCCAGTGCTCCGGGAATTTCTGGTCCTCCGCCGCGATGACCGCCAGACCCATGAACGGCGAGATCTCGTCCATGCTTACCCAGTCAGAGTGGGCAACATAGCTGAAATCGCCGCTGAGCCACGCGCCGAGCTGGCGCTCAACCATCACGGCAGAGAACGGGACTGGCATAATGCTGAACAGGGCGAGTCCACCGCCCCAAAACACCGCCAGCACCAGAACGATGCGCAACAGGGTACGTTTTACCCACGCGCCGGCACCGGATTGACGACTCATTCAGCCAACACCAGCACGCGGGCGACCAGCTTTTCGATCCCCATAGCCGCTTCTGCAATATTCTTCGCCAGCATATACGCAGGCGTGGTGACAATTTTGTTATCTTCATCAACCACAATGTCATCTACCGGGCACGGAACGTGTTCGCCCCCCATTTCCTCGACGATCTCTGCGGTATCGATATCCGTCCCGATGGTCAGGCGCAGCGGGAAATCAAAAATCTTAGGCAACATCGCCGGTGCGATACAGATAAAGCCCAGCGGTTTTCCTGCCGCATGCATAGCCTGCGACAGCGCTTTCAGATGAGGATCGATCTGACACTCCGCGCCCTGCGCAGCAAAGGTACTGAGATTTTTGGCCGCGCCAAACCCACCCGGCACAATGAGCGCATCAAGCTCTGTAGGGGCTGCCTGGATAAGAGGATGGATATCACCTCGCGCAATACGCGCGGCTTCAATCAGTACATTACGGGTTTCCGCCATCGGCTCACCGGTCAGATGGTTAATCACATCCGCCTGATTTTTGTCTGGCGCAAAACAAATAACCTCTGCTCCCTGCTTAGCCAGGGCTAGCAGCGTAATGACGGCTTCGTGTATTTCAGAACCATCGTAAACACCGCATCCGCTCAGCACGACACCAATCTTTTTCATCATGACAATCCTTTTCTGCAACTTGCTGAAGCACATTAATAATTTTGATTAAAACGCTATGCTTCACACATTTCACTGATTCATGTAACAAACCATTTAAGATTTGCTATCTTATCTGCGTGCGGCCTAAATTTTTCAGGCGGCGCCCTTTCGAAAATAACGTTTAAAAACAGGCGCAGCCACGATTTCCCTGGTGTTGGCGCAGTATTCGCGCACCCCGGTTAATCCGGGGTCATTTTTTTCTGGCGTCAACCCAGGCTTTAAGCACCGCAACATCGTTTTGCCACTCTTGCTTCATCTCTTCAACCCAATCACCCACGTTATCTTCCCATGCAGGTAAATCAGGCGACTGAATCTGTTGACCCAGCTGCTGCAGGTGGCGTAGGCCAACCGAGCCGGCGGCACCTTTAATTTTATGTCCTTCTTCCACGATGCCCTTCTGATCACGCGCCGTCAGGTTGGATTCCAGCACGCTCAGATAGCCCGGCATCATTTTTTCGAACACCGCCAGACCATCGGTAATCAGTTTCGGGCCGACCAGATCGATGTACTGCTCCAGCATCGCGGTATCGAGTATCGTTTGGGCTTTTGCGCTATCAACAGACGTCATGGTGCTCTCCTCTTCATCACGGGTATCCCAGAACTTCTTAATCATGGCGGTCAGAGCAGGCACCGCCAGCGGCTTGCTGAGTACATCGTCCATACCGGCATCGAGATACTCTTTTTTATCTTTCAGTACGTTCGCCGTCAGAGCAACCAGCGGCGGCAGTTCGTCGGCCGCGTACTGACGCGTCAGCTCGCGCGAGATATCCAGCCCGGTCATATCCGGTAACTGAATATCCAGCAGAACAAGATCGTATTCGCCGGGTTTAAACATCTCCAGCGCGGCTTTGCCGGTCATCGCGACATCCACGCTGTTGCCCAGTTTTTCCAGCACGGAGCGCGCCACGATCACGTTCAGCTCAATGTCTTCCACCAGCAGGACGTGCAGCGCAGGCAGCGGCATATCGTCATTTTCAAAGGTATCTTCTACCTCTTCCGCCACCGCCGGCGCATGGACCGTCAGCGTGAAGGTTGACCCTTTGCCCGGCTGGCTGGCAACGGTGATATCGCCCCCCATGCTCTTCGCCAGTCGTTTAGAGACCGCCAGGCCAATGCCCGTTCCGGTAGCTGGTTTTCCGCCGTTGCTGTCCTTCACCTGGTAGTACATGGCGAAGATTTTGTCCTGCTCCTCCTGCGGAATACCCATCCCGGAGTCCTCTACCTCAAAGTGCAGCATGTCGCCTTCGTCAAAGCGGATGCGCACCGCAACCTGCCCCTTCTGGGTAAATTTCACCGCGTTGCTGATAAGGTTCCACAGGATCTGGCGCAAACGCGTACCGTCAGTCACCACTTTATGCGGCAGCGGCAAGGTTGGCTCCATGACAAAACTTAGCCCCTTCTGCTGCGCCTGCAGGCCGGACAGGTTTTCCAGATCGGCAAGGAAGCTGGTGAAATCAACAGGCTGATTATCAAGCTGAACTTTACGGCGCTCCATCTTATCCATATCAATAATATCGTTGAAGATATTACCCAGCGTGACCGCCGAAACATGGATAGTCTTGAGGTATTTTTCCTGCTCTGCGGTCAGGTCGGTATCCAGCAGAATACGGCTCAGCCCGACGATGCCGTTAAGCGGCGTACGCAGCTCGTGGCTGATGGTGGAGATAAAGGTGGTCTTGTCGCGGCTGGCACGCTCAAGGGCATCCTGATAGCGCTTACGCTCGGTAATGTCGCGGCCAAAGCCCATCAGGCCATGGCGTTTCCCCACGCGGTCATAGTAGGGCACCTTACGGATCTCAAAGCAGGCTTTGCGTCCGTCCGGGTAATCCAGCCACTGTTCATAGGTCAGCGAGACGTTATGACGGAAGACTTTTTCGTCGGTCTCCATGACCTTGGCCGCCGCCTCTTCAGAGTAAACGTCCTGCGGTTTCAGGTTAATCAGCTGCTTCTCGCTTTTCCCGGTGAGCAACTCCATCGCCCGGTTACAGCCGGAAAACTCTTTATCTTCATTACGGTAAAACACCAGATCCGGCGAAGCATCGAGGAACGACCGCAGGAAAGAGGATTGCTGCTCAAGCTGGATCTGCGTGACCTCGCGCTCTTTCATTTCGATTTTCAGCTGCTCCAGCGTGGCCTGGCGCTCGGCCTCCGCCTTCTCACGATCTGAAATCTCCTGGTTCAGCTGCGCAATGTTGTCTTTAAGCTGGACGTTGAGCTTCAGGTCGCGCTCGCGCATCTCTTCCAGTTTATCGACCAGCTTAGACAAACGCTGACGGGACTCTTCCAGCTGTTCAACCACCACGGAAAGGAAATAGACCGCCCAGGGGGTAATAAGCAAGCCAAAGAAGATGGAGCGGATGACGTCGATACTCTCGACCTGACCATGCAGAACCATGGTGACGGCCATTTGCACGACAATGGCCAGAACGACCAGTGCCAGCGCAAGCAGCATAGAGAAACGCACCAGCCCAAGCTTCATCATCAGGTCGACGTAATACTGGGCAAGCATTCGAATTTGCTTCATAGAGGATCCCTTCACGACTTTATCGCTCAATAATACTCAAATTCAGGGCGAGGCGTTGAAGGTTGTGAGAAAAAGTGCGGGGTGAAACAGGAGATTAGCCTCGCTCCCGGTGAACCGGAAGCGAGGAGAGGTCAATCAGGAGCGTTTCAACAACAGCCAGAGGCTGATCAGGAGGAAACTGGCGCTTGGCAGCAGCGCACCAATTATCGGCGGAATGCCATAAACCAGCGTCAGCGGACCGAAGATCTGGTCGAGCACGTAGAACACAAAGCCGAAACTGATACCGGTCACGACGCGCACGCCCATCGGCACGCTGCGTAACGGGCCGAAGATAAACGACAGCGCCATCAGCATCATCACCGCCACGGACATCGGCTGGAAGATTTTGCTCCACATGTTGAGCTGATAACGTCCCGCATCCTGCCCGCTCGACTTCAGGTATTTCACATAGTTGTGTAAACCGCTGATGGAGAGCGCGTCTGGATCCAGCGCCACGACCCCGAGCTTATCGGGCGTCAGGTTGGTCTTCCACGTCCCGGTTACCGTCTGAGAACCCGTAATCTGTTTCGGATCGGTCAGGTTAGATTCATCAACCTGGGACAACCGCCACTGCTTATGTTCGGCGTCAAATTTCGCCGAAGAGGCGTGGCGAACGGACTCCAGACGGCGCTTGTCATCGAAAGCGTAGATGCTCACCCCACCCAGTTCGTCATTCCCCTTTACCCGCTCGATGTAGACGAAGTTTTTACCGTCTTTCGCCCATAAACCTTGTTGAGTCGAGAGCAGTGAGCCACCGTACATTGCCTGCGCACGGTAGTTACGCGCCATCTGTTCGCCCTGCGGCGCGACCCACTCGCCGATCGCCATGGTCAACAGCACCAGTGGGATCGCGGTTTTCATTACCGACAGCGCAACCTGCATGCGGGTAAAGCCTGAGGCCTGCATAACGACCAGCTCACTACGCTGCGCCAGCATTCCCAGCCCCAGCAGCGCGCCCAGCAGGGCCGCCATCGGGAAGAAGATCTGCACATCTTTCGGCACACTGAGCAGGGTATACATCCCCGCGCCCATCGCGTCATAGCTCCCCTGCCCGGCTTTTTTCAGCTGATCGACAAATTTGATAATGCCGGAGAGCGACACCAGCATGAACAAGGTCATCATGATGGTGGTAAAAATGGTTTTACCGATATAGCGATCAAGAACGCCAAACGCCTGCATTAGATGGCTCCTTTACGCGAGAATCGGGCACGTATGCGGCGCACAGGCACCGTATCCCACAGGTTTAACCCTAGCGCCAGTAAGATGTACAGGCTGTTGACGAACCATGTCCAGACCATAGGGTCCAGCTTACCCTTCGCGCCGTTAGAACGAATCGAGGTTTGCAGCAGGAAATAGATCAGGTAAAGCAGCATCGCCGGCAGCATAGAGAGCACGCGTCCCTGGCGAGGGTTCACCACGCTCAGCGGAACGACAATCAGCGCCATCATAAACACGGTGAAGACGAGCGTAATACGCCAGTGGAACTCAGCGCGCGCTCTGTCGGTATCGGTATTCCAGAGGGTCCGCATGTCCATTTGCTCGGTATCCGTTGGATCGAGCGCCACCGCCTGATGGCCGATAATGGCCTGATAGTTCTGGAAATCCGTGATACGGAAGTCGCGCAGCATCGCGGTGCCTTCGAAACGGGTGCCTTTATTCAGCGTCACGATCTGAGAACCATCTTTGCGCTGAGCAAGCTGACCGGAATCTGCAACCACCACGGAAGGACGCGCGTTACCTTTGGGACGTAACTGCGCCAGGAAGACGTCGTTGAATTTACTGCCGTCAACGCTCTCAATAAACAGCACGGAGTTGCCGTCGGTCGCCTGCTGGAACTGCCCCTGGGCTAACGCCGCCATGCCGGGGTTGGCTTTCGCTTCGGCCAGCACTTCGTCCTGATGACGGGAAGACATGGGGCCCGCCCACATCACATTCACCGCGGCAACAATACCCGTGAACAGCGCCAGTATCATGGCCGCTTTCACCAGTACCGCTTTGCTCAGGCCACAGGCATGCATCACCGTGATTTCACTCTCGGTGTAGAGTTTCCCAAGCGTCATGAGCAGGCCAAGGAAAAGACTTAGCGGCAGGATGAGCTGCGCCATTTCCGGGATCCCTAAACCAAGCAGGGAAAGCACCAGATTTGTTGGAATTTCGCCGTCAACGGCCGCACCGAGGATCTTAACCAGCTTCTGACAGAAAAAAATCAGCAGCAGGATGAAGAGGATCGCCAGTTGGCTTTTGAGCGTCTCCCGCACCAGATATCTTATGATTATCACTTTAAATACGCCCGTAAAAACCCGTCTCTTTGCAGGAATTTCGCTTGTTTCATGGCTTAAACGTCATTTATTCTCTTGAGTCGTCGAAATCATCGCTAAGATTAAAACATCCAGCGGATTCACGCTTCAGGACTTTTTCTGACGTGTCGAAACCGTAGTAACGTAAGATTAACACGAAGTCACCACAACAGCGGACATGAGTTACGAAAGGTTTCAATTCTATCCGTAGCAGCCGCCGTTGTCTTTAAGATTCAGGAGCGTAGTGCATGGAGTTCAGTGTAAAAAGCGGTAGCCCGGAGAAACAGCGGAGTGCCTGCATCGTTGTGGGCGTCTTTGAACCACGCCGACTCTCCCCGATCGCCGAGCAACTCGATAAAATCAGTGACGGCTATATTAGCGCCCTGCTGCGCCGTGGCGAACTGGAAGGCAAACCTGGGCAGACGCTGTTACTGCACCATGTTCCGAACGTACTGTCAGAGCGTATTCTGCTGATTGGCTGCGGCAAAGAACGCGAGCTGGATGAACGTCAGTATAAGCAGGTGATTCAGAAAACAATCAATACGCTGAATGATACCGGCTCAATGGAAGCCGTCTGCTTCCTGACTGAATTGCACGTCAAAGGGCGTAACACCTACTGGAAAGTGCGTCAGGCGGTCGAAACGGCAAAAGAGAGCCTCTACAGCTTCGATCAGTTGAAGACCAATAAAAGCGAGCCGCGTCGTCCGCTGCGTAAAATGGTCTTTAACGTGCCAACCCGTCGCGAACTGACCAGCGGCGAACGCGCGATCCAGCACGGTCTGGCGATCGCAGCCGGCATTAAAGCGGCCAAAGATCTCGGCAACATGCCGCCTAACATCTGTAACGCGGCGTACCTGGCCTCTCAGGCGCGTCAGCTGGCCGACGCCTACAGCAAAAACGTCATTACCCGCGTCATCGGCGAACAGCAGATGAAAGAGCTCGGGATGCACTCTTACCTGGCGGTCGGTAACGGCTCGCAGAATGAATCCCTGATGTCCGTCATCGAGTACAAGGGCAACCCGGCCGAAGACGCGCGCCCTGTCGTGCTGGTCGGTAAAGGCCTGACCTTCGATTCCGGCGGTATCTCCATCAAGCCTGCCGAAGGCATGGACGAGATGAAATACGATATGTGCGGCGCGGCGGCGGTTTACGGCGTGATGCGCATGGTCGCTGAACTTCAGCTGCCGATTAACGTTATCGGCGTACTGGCGGGCTGCGAAAACATGCCTGGCGGGCGTGCTTATCGTCCGGGTGACGTGCTGACCACCATGTCCGGCCAGACCGTTGAAGTGCTGAACACCGACGCCGAAGGCCGTCTGGTGCTGTGTGACGTGCTGACCTACGTTGAGCGCTTCGAGCCTGAAGCGGTAATTGACGTCGCCACCCTCACCGGTGCCTGCGTGATTGCGCTGGGTCACCACATCACCGGCCTGATGTCGAACCACAATCCGCTGGCGCACGAGCTTATCGGCGCCTCGGAACAGGCCGGTGACCGCGCATGGCGTCTGCCGTTGGGTGACGAATATCAGGAGCAGCTGGAGTCTAACTTCGCGGATATGGCAAACATCGGTGGACGTCCTGGCGGGGCGATCACCGCGGGCTGCTTCCTGGCACGCTTCACCCGCAAGTACAACTGGGCGCACCTGGATATCGCGGGCACCGCATGGCGCTCCGGCAAAGCCAAAGGCGCAACCGGTCGTCCAGTGGCGCTGCTGTCGCAGTTCCTGCTCAATCGTGCGGGTTTTAACGGCGACGAGTGATGTAAAACGCCGGGTGGCGGCTTCGCCTTACCCGGCCTACAGCGTCACTCAACCGTAGGCCGGGTAAGCGTAGCGCCACCCGGCTTTGCATTTAAATCCACGACAAGAAGCCCCATATATGAAGAATGCAACGTTCTACCTTCTGGACAACGACACCCATCAGGATGGCCTCAGCGCCGTCGAACAGCTGGTGTGTGAAATTGCCGCAGAACGTTGGCGCGCAGGTAAACGCGTTCTGATTGCCTGTGAAGATGAACAGCAGGCCATTCGCCTTGATGAGGCGCTGTGGGCGCGTCCGCCGGAGAGTTTTGTCCCGCATAACCTGTCGGGCGAAGGCCCGCGCGGTGGAGCACCGGTTGAAATTGCCTGGCCGCAAAAGCGCAACAGCAGCGCGCGCGATATTCTGATTAGCCTGCGGATAGATTTTGCAGATTTTGCCACCGCTTTCACAGAAGTGGTAGACTTTGTCCCTTACGAAGAATCTTTGAAACAACTGGCGCGCGAACGCTATAAAGCGTACCGCCTGGCTGGTTTTAACCTGAATACGGCAACCTGGAAATAATGGAAAAGACATATAACCCACGCGATATCGAACAGCCGCTTTACGAGCACTGGGAACAGCAGGGCTATTTCAAGCCTAACGGCGACGAAAGCAAAGAGTCCTTCTGCATCATGATCCCGCCGCCGAACGTCACCGGCAGTTTGCATATGGGTCATGCTTTCCAGCAGACCATCATGGACACCATGATCCGCTACCAGCGCATGCAGGGTAAAAACACCTTGTGGCAGGCGGGGACTGACCACGCGGGTATCGCGACCCAGATGGTGGTTGAGCGTAAAATTGCCGCTGAAGAAGGAAAAACCCGCCACGACTACGGTCGCGACGCGTTCATCGACAAAATCTGGCAGTGGAAAGCGGAATCCGGCGGCACCATTACCCGTCAGATGCGCCGTCTCGGCAACTCCGTGGACTGGGAGCGCGAGCGCTTCACCATGGACGAAGGCCTGTCCAACGCCGTGAAAGAAGTCTTCGTGCGCCTGTATAAAGAAGATCTGATTTACCGTGGCAAGCGCCTGGTAAACTGGGATCCGAAACTGCGCACCGCCATCTCTGACCTGGAAGTGGAAAACCGCGAGTCTAAAGGCTCCATGTGGCACATCCGCTATCCGCTGGCCGATGGCGCAAAAACCGCCGACGGTAAAGATTACCTGGTGGTCGCAACCACCCGTCCGGAAACCCTGCTGGGCGATACCGGCGTGGCCGTTAACCCGGAAGATCCACGTTATAAAGATCTGATCGGCAAATTCGTGGTGCTGCCGCTGGTAAACCGCCGTATTCCGATTGTGGGCGACGAACACGCCGACATGGAAAAAGGCACCGGCTGCGTAAAAATCACCCCTGCGCACGACTTTAACGACTATGAAGTCGGTCGTCGTCACGCCCTGCCAATGATCAACATCCTGACCTTTGACGGTGATATCCGTGAAAGCGCAGAAGTGTATGACACCAAAGGCGAAGAGTCTGACGTTTACTCCAGCGACATCCCGGCGGAGTTCCAGAAGCTGGAACGCTTTGCCGCGCGTAAAGCGATCGTGGCTGCCGTCGACGCACTCGGCCTGCTGGAAGAGATCAAACCTCATGATCTGACCGTGCCGTACGGCGACCGTGGCGGCGTGGTGATCGAGCCAATGCTGACCGACCAGTGGTACGTGCGTGCCGACGTGCTGGCGAAACCGGCTGTTGAAGCGGTTGAGAACGGCAGCATTCAGTTCGTGCCGAAGCAGTACGAAAACATGTACTTCTCCTGGATGCGCGATATTCAGGACTGGTGTATCTCCCGTCAGCTGTGGTGGGGTCACCGTATCCCGGCATGGTACGACAACGACGGCAACGTCTACGTTGGCCGCACCGAAGACGAAGTGCGTCAGGAAAACAACCTGAGCGCGGACGTTGCCCTGCGTCAGGACGAAGACGTGCTGGATACCTGGTTCTCCTCCGCGCTGTGGACCTTCTCCACCCTCGGCTGGCCAGAAAACACCGACGCGCTGCGTCAGTTCCACCCGACCAGCGTGATGGTGTCCGGCTTCGACATTATCTTCTTCTGGATTGCCCGCATGATCATGATGACCATGCACTTCATCAAAGACGAAGACGGCAAGCCGCAGGTTCCGTTCCATACCGTCTACATGACTGGTCTGATCCGCGACGACGAAGGCCAGAAGATGTCCAAGTCCAAGGGTAACGTGATTGACCCGCTGGACATGGTTGACGGTATCTCTCTGGAAGAGCTGCTGGAAAAACGTACCGGTAACATGATGCAGCCGCAGCTGGCGGAGAAAATCCGCAAGCGCACCGAGAAGCAGTTCCCGAACGGGATCGAGTCTCACGGTACCGACGCCCTGCGCTTCACCCTGGCGGCACTGGCCTCTACCGGCCGTGACATCAACTGGGACATGAAGCGTCTGGAAGGTTACCGTAACTTCTGTAACAAGCTGTGGAACGCCAGCCGCTTCGTGCTGATGAACACCGAAGATCAGGATTGCGGCTTCAACGGCGGAGAAATGACCCTGTCTCTGGCGGACCGCTGGATCCTGGCGGAATTCAACCAGACGGTGAAAGCGTTCCGCGAGGCGCTGGACAGCTACCGCTTCGATATCGCGGCGGGCATCCTGTATGAATTCACCTGGAACCAGTTCTGCGACTGGTATCTGGAGCTGGCGAAGCCGGTGATGAACGGCGGTACTGAGGCGGAACTGCGCGGCACGCGCAACACGCTGATTACCGTTCTGGAAGGTCTGCTGCGCCTGGCGCATCCGGTCATTCCATTTATCACCGAAACCATCTGGCAGCGCGTGAAGGTGATTGCAGGCATCAACGCTGACACCATCATGCTGCAGCCGTTCCCGGAATTCGATGCGGCTAAGGTTGATGAAGCGGCGTCCGCGGATACCGAGTGGCTGAAACAGGCGATCGTGGCGGTGCGTAACATTCGTGCTGAAATGAACATCGCCCCGGGCAAACCGCTGGAATTGCTGCTGCGCGGCTGCAGCGAAGCGGCTGTTCGTCGCGTCACCGAGAACAACACTTTCCTGAAGACCATGGCGCGTCTGGAAAGCATCACCGTGCTGCCTGCGGATGACAAAGGTCCGGTTTCCGTGACCAAAATCATCGACGGCGCCGAGCTGCTGATCCCAATGGCAGGTCTGATCGACAAAGACGCTGAGCTGGCTCGTCTGGCGAAAGAAGTGGCGAAAGTCGACGTGGAAATTGGCAAAATCGAAGGCAAGCTGGCGAACGAAGGCTTTGTCGCCCGCGCGCCGGAAGCGGTCATCGCGAAAGAGCGTGAGCGTCTGGTTGCCTTCGCCGATGCGAAGACCAAGCTGATTGAGCAGCAGGCGGTTATCGCCGCGCTGTAATGCTTTTACCCCTTACGCTTCAGGGCGTAAGGGGTAACCTTCCTGAAAACTCCTCGCTTGCACTCCCCCTTCTGCGGTGCTATTAACAGCAGTTATGTGTCAATTTTTGTAATGAGTAATGCTATGAGCGTGATTACCCCCGTCGCGACGACGATGCGTCGGATCACTGAGCAGGATAACCCGGCTATCGCCGCCGTTATTCGCACCGTTTCTGCCGAATATGGCCTGACGGCTGACAAAGGCTACACGGTTGCGGACCCGAACCTGGACGCGCTTTTCCAGCTCTACAGCCAGCCAGGGCATGCCTACTGGGTAATCGAGCAGAATGGCCAGGTGGTGGGCGGTGGCGGCGTGGCGCCCCTCAGCTGCAGCGAGCCGGACATCTGCGAGCTGCAGAAAATGTATTTCCTGCCAGCGGCGCGCGGACAAGGACTGGCAAAAAAGCTGGCGCTGATGGCGCTGGACCACGCGCGCAAGCAGGGCTTTACCCGGTGCTACCTGGAAACGACCGCCTTCCTCAAAGAGGCCATCGGCCTGTATGAACATCTGGGCTTTGAGCATATCGATGCGCCGCTGGGCTGTACCGGCCATGTTGATTGCGAAGTCAGGATGCTGAAAAGTCTGTAAATATCTTTGCTGCCCCCTTCTGTTAAGCGGCGCTGAACTGAATACTCTACACTCTCAGTTCACACCACAACGGGGGAAACACGATGTCAAAGATAAAAAGCTACGCCGCACCGCAGGCGGGTGCAGAACTTGAGCTGTACGAGTACGACGCGGGCGAACTAAAAGCAGAAGACGTCGAAGTACAGGTTGATTACTGCGGGATCTGCCACTCGGATCTCTCGATGATCGACAACGAATGGGGCTTTTCAAGCTATCCACTGATTGCCGGGCACGAGGTCATTGGCCGCGTCGTGGCGCTCGGTAGCGCCGCGCAGGACAAAGGGCTGAAAGTGGGCCAGCGCGTAGGCATTGGCTGGACAGCGCGCAGCTGTGGTCACTGCGATGCCTGTATCAGCGGTAATCAGATCAACTGCCTCGAAGGCGCCGTTCCCACCATTCTGAACAAAGGCGGTTTCGCCGACAAGCTGCGCGCCGACTGGCAATGGGTCATCCCGCTGCCGGACAGCATTGATATCGAATCCGCCGGTCCGCTGCTGTGCGGCGGTATCACCGTCTTCAAACCCCTGCTGATGCACCATATCACCGCCACCAGCCGCGTGGGCGTCATCGGTATTGGTGGCCTTGGGCATATCGCCATCAAGCTGCTGCACGCGATGGGCTGCGAAGTCACGGCGTTCAGCTCGAACCCGGCGAAAGAGAAAGAAGTGCTGGCGATGGGTGCGGATAAAGTCGTGAACAGCCGCGATCCTGAAGCACTGAACGCGCTGGCGGGTCAGTTTGACCTGATCATCAACACCGTTAACGTCGATCTCAACTGGCAGCCGTACTTTGAAGCGCTGGCCTATGGCGGTAACTTCCATACCGTAGGTGCCGTGATGAAGCCGCTGCCGGTTCCGGCGTTTACCCTGATCGGCGGCGATCGCAGCGTGTCAGGCTCCGCGACCGGTACGCCGTTTGAGTTGCGCAAGCTGATGAAGTTTGCCGGACGCACCAAAGTGGCCCCGACCACCGAACTCTATCCGATGTCGAAAATCAACGAAGCAATCCAGCACGTGCGTGACGGCAAAGCCCGCTACCGCGTGGTGTTGAAAGCGGATTTCTGATGTGAGTTTGCCGGGTGGCGGCTTCGCCTTACCCGGCCTACTTTCACTGCTACGCCAATTCGTTAAATACTTCCGCTACCGCGACCGCTCCCGGATCCATCACCCCATCCAGGTTCTCTTTATTGACATACGACGAGCGTCCCGCGCCGGCTTTCGCCATTTTCGACGTTGCTTCTGCGCCCTGCAGCGCGGCCTGCGCTGCCGCCTGAATATTGCCTTTCTGTAACGCCTCCAGCGCCGGTTGCAGCGCATCGATCAGCGTGCGATCGCCAAGATCCGCTCCGCCGTACTGCTTCATCTGCGCCAGTCCGCTCAACAGCGCATCCGGCAGGGCGTGTCCGTCATGCAGCTTTTGTCCGGCCGCCGTAAAGAAGATCGACATCAATACGCCGCTCGATCCGCCCATCACCGTTGCAAGCCGCTCGCCAACCAGCAGCAGCAGCTTAGGCACGTCATTAAGCGGGAGCGTGTTCTGCTCCAGACGCTGCGCAATATCCCGCGCCCCTTGCGCAAAGGTGGAGCCGGTATCACCGTCGCCCACTTTGGCATCCAGCGCGTTCAGGCGGTTTTCCAGCTGGATCAGCGTTGTCGACACGGAGGAGACAAATGCACGCACCTGCGGATTGTCAGAGGGGGTATACTCCACACGGTCATGAATGGCGCTATGCGCCACGGTGCGCAGCGGCGCAAACGCCACGGGCTTCTGCCAGCCCAGCGTTTCAACCTCGGCGTGAATCGCCTTTTCGAAGAAATCGTTGAGCTTCAGCAGCGTGAGCGAAAAGCCCTTCATGTCCAGCGCGCTCACCAGCGGCGCGGGGCCTATCAGATACGCGATCTCCTCTTTCAGCGCCGAATGCGCCAGCTCTTTGGTCAGCAGCGCCATCTCCAGCGCCGATACGCCGCCAAGATTGTTAATCAATACCGCAAAGCGCCCCTCTCCCGCCTGCGCGCGTAGCGGCGTCACCAGCGTGTCGATAATCGCTTTGCTGTTCTGCGTATCTACGACGGAAGCGCCGGGCTCGCCGTGAATGCCCAGACCCAGCTCGACGTGGCCTTGCTTAATGCGCCCCTCTTCATCGTCGCTGCCCGGCAGGTTACAGGTTTGCATCGCCACGCCCAGGCTC
This sequence comes from Enterobacter sp. NFIX59, assembly GCF_900113755.1. NCBI lineage: Bacteria > Pseudomonadati > Pseudomonadota > Gammaproteobacteria > Enterobacterales > Enterobacteriaceae > Enterobacter > Enterobacter sp. NFIX59. The sequence goes on from NZ_FOQN01000002.1 coordinate 617,952, forward strand.
CAGAGGTTGTCGCAGGCCTGTTGCGCAATCTCCCGCACCTCGCTCAACGATTTCCCCTGTTCCGCCGCATAGCCCGCAATCTTATGCACCAGTGCCGTACCGGCAATACCGCGCGGCTGCTTGTTGTCCGGCAGCGCGATATCGTCCGCCACGATCACCATCTCCACCTTAAGACCGTAGCGTTTGGCCTTTTCTGCCGCCAGACCAAAGTTCAGGCGATCGCCGGTGTAGTTTTTGACGATCAGCAGACAGCCGCGATCGCCCGTGACCGCCACAATGGCATTCAGCACCGCATCCACGCTCGGCGAGGCAAACAGATCGCCACATACCGCCGCCGTCAGCATCCCTTTGCCGACAAACCCGGCGTGTGCGGGTTCGTGGCCTGAGCCTCCGCCGGAGATCACTGCCACGCGGCTTTTGTCCCAGTCGCCGCGTGCGACGATCCTGATGGCCGGATCGATATCAAGCTTGACGAGATTGGCATGTGGCGCAGAAAGCAGTATGCCTTCAATGGCATCGTTGACCAGCTGTTTGCGATCGTTAAAGAAGAATCTGGACATAGTTTCCCACTATTTTGTGAACCGTATGCAAAAGCATAGTCCGCGCTGGATAATGCGCCGCAAAGTCAGGAATTTACTCAACCAAATTGCTATCAGGTTGCCTATACTCCACCCAGGACTAAGAGAGGAAGCGCATCATGAGTACACCATTGTTAATTGCCCGGACGCTGGAAAAAGAGCTGTATTTACTGCCCGCGATGGCGAACCGCCACGGTTTGATCACCGGCGCGACCGGGACGGGGAAAACCGTCACCCTGCAAAAGCTGGCGGAGTCGCTTTCGGAGATTGGCGTGCCGGTCTTTATGGCTGACGTGAAAGGCGATTTAACCGGTGTCGCTCAGGAAGGGACGGCCTCTGAAAAACTGCTCGAACGGCTGAAGAATATAGGCATCACGGACTGGACGCCGCATAACAATCCGGTAGTGGTGTGGGATATCTTTGGTGAGAAAGGCCATCCGGTGCGCGCCACCGTCTCCGATCTCGGCCCGCTGCTGCTGGCCCGTCTGCTTAACCTCAATGACGTGCAGTCCGGCGTGCTGAATATTATCTTCCGCATTGCCGACGATCAGGGGCTGTTGCTGCTTGATTTTAAAGATCTGCGCGCCATTACCCAATACATCGGCGATAACGCTAAATCCTTCCAGAACCAGTACGGCAACATCAGCAGCGCCTCGGTGGGCGCCATTCAGCGTGGGCTACTGACCCTGGAGCAACAGGGTGCCGAACACTTCTTTGGCGAGCCAATGCTGGATATCAAAGACTGGATGCGCACCGACAGCAGCGGCAAAGGCATCATCAACATTCTGAGTTCGGAAAAACTCTACCAGATGCCAAAGCTCTACGCCGCCAGCCTACTGTGGATGCTCTCCGAACTGTATGAACAGCTACCGGAAGCGGGCGATCTGGAAAAACCGAAGCTGGTGTTCTTCTTTGACGAGGCGCATCTGCTGTTTAACGACGCGCCGCAGGTATTGCTGGATAAAATTGAACAGGTCATTCGCCTGATCCGCTCCAAAGGCGTCGGCGTCTGGTTTGTCTCGCAAAACCCGTCGGATATCCCGGATAACGTGCTCGGTCAGCTCGGTAACCGCGTGCAGCACGCCCTGCGCGCCTTTACGCCGAAAGATCAGAAAGCGGTGAAAGCCGCCGCGCAAACCATGCGCGCCAATCCTGCCTTTGATACTGAAGCGGCGATTCAGGCGTTAGGCACTGGTGAAGCGCTGATCTCTTTCCTGGATGCGAAGGGCAGCCCGTCCGTGGTGGAACGCGCCATGGTGATTGCCCCCTGCTCGCGCATGGGGCCGGTTACCGACGATGAACGTAACGGCCTGATTAACCACTCTCCGGTTTACGGGAAGTACGAAGACGAGGTGGATCGCGAGTCCGCTTTTGAGATGCTGCAAAAAGGGGTACAGGCGACCACCGAATCGCAGGATGCGCCCGCCGCTAAAGGACAGTCTGTCGCCGTGGATGACGGTATTCTCGGAGGGCTCAAAGACATCCTGTTCGGCAGCACCGGGCCGCGTGGCGGCAAGCGCGACGGCGTGGTACAGACCATGGCGAAAAGCGCGGCGCGACAGGTCACCAATCAGATCGTGCGCGGCATGCTGGGGAGTCTGTTAGGCGGCCGTCGCCGGTAGACGGGGAATCCACGGGCGGCCCAGCGCCGAACCCTGTACACCGTTCTCCTGCAGATAGCGGTCGATTTCCACCATCCCCGTCCAGCGGTTCTCACACCATAGCGGTGCCAGAAGCGTTGGACGGCGGGCGCTGGCCGAAATACGGTGGTAGACAATTTCCGGCGGCGTGTGGCGAATCATCTCCCCCGCCGTCACTGAATAGTCCTCAAGCGCAATACCGCTTAACCGCCCCGCTTCCCAGGCTTTCGCCATAATGCTTCCCGTAACGATATGCAGCGGGTGCAGCTTAATGCCGTCCACGCCGGTCTCAACCACCTTTTCCAGCGTTTCAAGACCATGCGGTTGACCTTCACCGGGTAACCCAACAATCAGGTGCGAACAGACCTTCAGCCCGCGCTCGCGGGCCAGGCGCGTGGTGCGCTGGTAGCAGGCGAAATCATGGCCACGGTTAATACGGTGCAGGGTTTTGTCGTGCGCGGTTTGCAGGCCCAGCTCCAGCCAGATCTCGTAGCCTTGTTCTTTGTACTCGCTGAGCAGGTCCAGCACCGCGTCCGGCACGCAGTCCGGGCGCGTGCCCACGCACAGCCCAACGATGTTAGCCTGGCTGACGGCCTGCTGATACATAGAGCGCAGCACCTGCACCTCCGCCCACGTGCTGGTGTAGGCCTGGAAATAGGCCAGATATTGCTTCGCGCGGTTCACCAGGCTGGCCTGATGGGCAAGCTGTTCCGCGATAGATTTATGCTGCTGGGCTTCGTCAGCAAAGGACGCAACGTTACAGAAGGTGCAGCCGCCGCGCCCGATGGTGCCATCACGATTCGGGCAGCTAAACCCGCCGTGCAGCGTCAGCTTGTGAACCTTTTGCCCGTACCGCTGCAAAAGATCCCCACCAAACATATTGACTAATTTCTGTAACTGCATAATCTGATAGACCGTCCCGAAGAAAGGGGACAAGCCTGCCACTTTTAGCCTCTGTCGGCGATGACCTGGATCAATCGCCCTGGACGGCCTTTATCTATATGAATAAATACTCAGGATTACTGCAATTTCATTCACGCCACTCGTGATTACTTTTCCTTATGTTCTGATTGTTTTTTTCATTTATAGCGCCGCCACTGAAAAACAGTAACTTTATGCGGGTTTGAAGACAATGCCAGATTATTATTCTGCTATAAAACCGCTATTCAGCACGCTACATTGATAATACCGCTTACATATAGTGAGTCAGATCACACTCCGCTACGTCCTGTCAGGGCATACAATCAATGTAAATATAGTTAAATATCGTTTAATTACAATTAGATAAACTCTCTTTAGCACATTTTTGTATAAATAAGAATGCCATTTGACCTGTGTACCAATTCCCGATAAGTTGGAAATCCGCTGGAAGCTTTCTGGATGAGCGGCCTGCTCATCATATTTATGCAGTAATTGAGATTCCCTCTGAAGCAAGTCCTCAAACTTGTTTACCTGCGCGAAAGGATGAAAAAGAGGGCGAATGCGAGGTCCGCGTATGAAACGCAAACCCCGTCGCCATGCTCTTTCTGTGCCTGTGCGCCACGGTAAAGTTCAGTGGGAAGCCCGACGAGCCTGGGGAGGTTCACTGATATGTTGTACGATAAATCCCTTGAGAAGGATAACTGTGGTTTCGGCCTGATCGCCCACATAGAAGGCGAACCTAGCCACAAGGTAGTGCGTACTGCTATTCACGCACTGGCCCGTATGCAGCACCGTGGCGCCATCCTTGCCGATGGTAAAACCGGCGACGGTTGCGGCCTGCTGCTGCAAAAACCGGATCGTTTCTTCCGCATCGTGGCGGAAGAGCGCGGCTGGCGTTTAGCCAAAAACTACGCTGTCGGCATGCTGTTCCTGAATCAGGATCCTGAAAAGGCTGCCGCCTCACGCCGCATCGTCGAAGAAGAACTTCAGCGTGAAACCCTGTCGATTGTCGGCTGGCGCAATGTGCCAACCAACGAAGGGGTACTCGGTGAAATCGCCCTCTCCTCGCTGCCTCGTATTGAACAGATTTTCGTCAACGCGCCTGCGGGCTGGCGTCCGCGTGATATGGAACGCCGTCTGTTTATTGCCCGCCGCCGTATTGAAAAACGTCTCCAGGACGATAAAGAGTTCTACGTCTGTAGCCTCTCTAACCTGGTGAACATTTATAAAGGTCTGTGTATGCCGGCTGACCTGCCGCGCTTCTACCTGGACCTGGCGGACCTGCGTCTGGAATCGGCCATTTGCCTGTTCCACCAGCGCTTCTCCACCAACACCGTTCCACGCTGGCCGCTGGCTCAGCCGTTCCGCTACCTGGCGCACAACGGCGAGATCAACACCATCACCGGTAACCGCCAGTGGGCCCGCGCCCGTACCTATAAGTTCCAGACGCCACTGATCCCCGATCTGCACGATGCCGCACCGTTCGTGAACGAAACCGGCTCTGACTCCAGCTCGATGGATAACATGCTGGAACTGCTGCTGGCGGGCGGGATGGACATCGTGCGTGCTATGCGTCTGCTCGTGCCGCCGGCCTGGCAGAACAACCCGGATATGGATCCTGAGCTGCGCGCGTTCTTCGACTTTAACTCCATGCACATGGAGCCGTGGGACGGCCCGGCGGGCATCGTCATGTCCGACGGCCGTTTTGCCGCCTGTAACCTGGACCGTAACGGTCTGCGTCCGGCGCGCTACGTCATCACCAAAGACAAGCTCATCACCTGCGCCTCTGAAGTCGGTATCTGGGATTACCAGCCTGACGAAGTGGTCGAGAAAGGCCGCGTCGGTCCGGGCGAGCTGATGGTAATCGACACCCGCGGTGGGCGCATCCTGCACTCCGCCGAAACCGACAACGATCTGAAAAGCCGCCATCCGTACAAAGAGTGGATGGAGAAGAACGTGCGTCGTCTGGTGCCGTTCGAAGATCTGTCGGACGAAGAAGTGGGCAGCCGCGAGCTGGACGACGATACCCTCGCAAGCTACCAGAAGCAGTTTAACTACAGCGCAGAAGAGCTGGACTCCGTCATCCGCGTGCTCGGTGAGAACGGCCAGGAAGCGGTCGGCTCGATGGGTGACGATACCCCGTTTGCCGTGCTCTCCAGCCAGCCGCGCATCATTTACGATTACTTCCGTCAGCAGTTCGCGCAGGTCACCAACCCGCCGATCGACCCGCTGCGTGAAGCGCACGTGATGTCGCTGGCCACCAGCATCGGTCGCGAGATGAACGTCTTCTGCGAGGCCGAAGGCCAGGCACACCGTCTGACCTTTAAATCGCCGATCCTGCTGTACTCCGATTTCAAACAGCTCACCACCATGAAAGAGGAGCACTACCGCGCCGACACGCTCGACATTACCTTCGACGTGAACGAAGCGAGCCTCGAAGAGACGGTGAATGCGCTGTGTGACAAAGCCGAACAGATGGTGCGTAACGGTACCGTGCTGCTGGTGCTGTCCGACCGCAACATCGCGAAAAACCGTCTGCCGGTACCGGCCCCGATGGCGGTGGGCGCTATCCAGACGCGTCTGGTCGATAAGAGCCTGCGATGCGACGCCAACATCATTGTGGAAACCGCAAGCGCGCGCGATCCGCACCACTTTGCCGTGCTGTTAGGCTTCGGTGCGACGGCGATCTACCCGTACCTGGCCTACGAAACGCTGGCCCGTCTGGTGGATACCCGCGCGATCGACAAAGATTACCGCGCGGTGATGCTGAACTACCGTAACGGCATCAACAAAGGTCTGTACAAGATCATGTCCAAAATGGGCATCTCGACCATTGCCTCCTACCGCTGCTCGAAGCTGTTTGAAGCGGTCGGCCTGCATGACGAGGTCGCCAACCTCTGCTTCCAGGGCGTGGTCAGCCGCATCGGCGGCGCCGGTTTTGCTGACTTCCAGCAGGATCTGGTGAACCTGTCCAAACGCGCCTGGCTGGCACGTAAGCCGCTGGATCAGGGCGGTCTGCTGAAATACGTTCACGGCGGCGAATACCACGCCTACAACCCGGACGTGGTGCGCACGCTGCAGCAGGCGGTTCAGAGCGGCGAATACCGTGATTATCAGCAGTACGCTGAGCTGGTGAACAACCGTCCGGCGGCAACGCTGCGCGACCTCATTGCCCTGAATCCGGGTGATGAAGCGGTCAGCATTGACGACGTTGAACCGGCATCCGAACTGTTCAAACGCTTCGACACCGCGGCGATGTCCATCGGCGCGCTGAGCCCGGAAGCCCACGAAGCGCTGGCGGAAGCCATGAACAGTATCGGCGGCAACTCTAACTCCGGCGAAGGCGGTGAAGATCCGGCCCGTTACGGCACCAACAAGGTGTCCCGTATCAAGCAGGTGGCATCCGGTCGCTTTGGCGTAACGCCAGCGTACCTGGTCAACGCCGACGTGATTCAGATTAAAGTCGCTCAGGGTGCGAAACCGGGCGAAGGCGGCCAGCTGCCGGGTGATAAAGTTACCCCGTACATCGCCAAACTGCGCTACTCGGTACCGGGCGTGACGCTGATCTCCCCGCCGCCGCACCACGATATCTACTCTATCGAGGACTTAGCGCAGCTGATTTTCGACCTGAAGCAGGTCAACCCGAAGGCGATGATCTCCGTGAAGCTGGTTTCCGAACCGGGGGTCGGCACCATCGCCACCGGCGTGGCGAAAGCCTATGCGGACCTCATCACCATCGCCGGCTACGACGGCGGTACCGGTGCAAGCCCGCTCTCCTCCGTGAAATATGCGGGCTGTCCGTGGGAGCTTGGCCTGGTGGAAACCCAGCAGGCGCTGGTGGCTAACGGTCTGCGTCATAAGATCCGCCTGCAGGTGGACGGTGGTCTGAAAACCGGCCTCGACATCATCAAGGCGGCGATCCTCGGCGCGGAAAGCTTCGGCTTCGGTACCGGCCCAATGGTTGCGCTTGGCTGTAAATACCTGCGTATTTGCCACCTGAACAACTGCGCAACCGGCGTGGCAACCCAGGACGAGAAGCTGCGTAAGAATCACTATCACGGTCTGCCGTTCAAAGTAACCAACTACTTTGACTTCATCGCCCGCGAAACCCGCGAGCTGATGGCGCAGCTGGGCGTTAAACGTCTGGTGGATCTGATTGGTCGTACCGACCTGCTGAAAGAGCTGGAAGGCTTCACGGCGAAGCAGCAGAAGCTGGAGCTGTCTAAGCTGCTGGAAACCGCGCAGCCGCACCCTGGCAAAGCGGTCTACTGCACCGAGAACAACCCGCCGTTCGATAACGGCGTGCTGAACGCACAGCTGCTGCAGCAGGCGAAGCCGTACGTGGACGACAAGCAGAGCAAAACGTTCTGGTTTGATATCCGCAACACCGACCGCTCCGTGGGCGCCTCCCTTTCCGGTTATATCGCGCAAACGCACGGTGACCAGGGGCTGGCGGCGGATCCGATTACCGCGCACTTCAGCGGTACTGCGGGTCAGAGCTTCGGCGTGTGGAACGCAGGCGGCGTTGAGCTTTACCTGACCGGCGATGCCAACGACTACGTCGGCAAAGGCATGGCGGGCGGTCTGCTGGCGGTGCGTCCTCCGGTCGGCTCAGCTTTCCGCAGCCATGAAGCCAGCATCATCGGTAACACCTGCCTGTACGGCGCGACCGGCGGTCGTCTGTTCGCAGCAGGCCGTGCGGGCGAGCGTTTTGCGGTGCGTAACTCCGGTGCCATCACCGTGGTGGAAGGCATTGGCGATAACGGTTGTGAATACATGACGGGCGGGATTGTTTGCGTTCTGGGTAAAACCGGCGTGAACTTTGGCGCGGGCATGACGGGTGGTTTTGCCTACGTCCTGGATGAAGACGGTGAGTTCCGCAAACGCGTGAACCCGGAGCTGGTGGAAGTGCTGGACGTTGATACGCTGGCTATCCACGAAGAACATCTGCGCGGTTTGATCACCGAACACGTGCAGCATACCGGTTCTTCGCGCGGCGAAGAGATCCTGGCGAACTGGCCAGCGTTCTCTGCGAAATTCGCGCTGGTTAAGCCGAAGTCCAGCGATGTTAAAGCCCTGTTGGGTCACCGTAGTCGTAGCGCAGCAGAGCTGCGCGTGCAGGCGCAGTAAGGAATTCAGATGAGCCAGAACGTATACCAGTTTATCGACCTGCAGCGTGTTGATCCGCCAAAGAAACCGCTGAAGATCCGCAAAATTGAATTTGTTGAAATCTACGAGCCGTTTTCAGAGGGCCAGGCCAAAGCGCAGGCAGACCGCTGCCTGTCCTGCGGTAACCCTTACTGCGAATGGAAATGCCCGGTACATAACTACATCCCGAACTGGCTGAAGCTGGCCAACGAAGGACGTATTTTTGAAGCCGCCGAGCTGTCTCACCAGACCAACACCCTGCCGGAAGTGTGCGGCCGCGTGTGTCCTCAGGACCGTCTGTGCGAAGGTTCCTGTACGCTGAACGACGAGTTCGGCGCGGTGACCATCGGCAACATCGAGCGCTATATCAACGATAAAGCGTTCGAGATGGGCTGGCGTCCGGATATGACCGGCGTGAAGCAAACCGACAAGCGCGTGGCGATCATCGGCGCGGGCCCGGCGGGCCTGGCCTGTGCGGACGTGCTGACCCGCAACGGCGTGAAGGCGGTGGTCTTTGACCGTCATCCGGAGATCGGCGGTCTGCTAACCTTCGGTATCCCGGCCTTCAAGCTGGAAAAAGAGGTCATGACCCGTCGCCGTGAAATCTTCACCGGCATGGGCATTGAGTTCAAACTGAACGTGGAAGTGGGCCGCGACGTGCAGCTCGACGACCTGCTGAAGGATTACGACGCCGTGTTCCTGGGCGTGGGCACCTATCAGTCCATGCGCGGCGGTCTGGAGAACGAAGACGCGCCGGGCGTGTACGACGCGCTGCCGTTCCTGATTGCCAACACCAAGCAGATCATGGGCTACGGCGAAACCGCCGATGAGCCTTTCGTCAGCATGGAAGGCAAACGCGTGGTGGTGCTGGGCGGCGGTGATACCGCGATGGACTGCGTGCGTACCTCCATTCGTCAGAATGCGGCACACGTGATCTGCGCCTACCGTCGTGACGAAGAGAACATGCCGGGTTCTAAACGCGAAGTGAAAAACGCGCGTGAAGAGGGCGTGGAGTTCCAGTTCAACATCCAGCCTCTGGGTATTGAAGTGAATGCCAACGGTAAAGTGAGCGGCGTGAAGATGGCGCGCACGGAGATGGGGGCACCGGATGCGAAAGGCCGTCGTCGTGCGGAAATCGTCGCCGGTTCTGAACACGTGATCCCGGCCGATGCCGTGGTGATGGCGTTCGGTTTCCGTCCTCACAGCATGGAGTGGCTGGCGAAGCACAGCGTTGAGCTGGATTCGCAGGGCCGCGTGATTGCGCCAGAAGGCAGCGATAACGCGTTCCAGACCAGCAACCCGAAAATCTTCGCCGGTGGCGATATCGTTCGCGGTTCTGACCTGGTGGTGACGGCGATTGCCGAAGGCCGCAAGGCGGCTGACGGTATACTGAACTACCTGGAAGTGTAAAAAAACAGGCCCGATTGGGCCTGTTTTTTTTATTTCACGACGCGAAGAGCCGGACGGCCACCGCGCGGAGGCGGATCGTCATCAGGGTCATTGTCGTCGTGATGATCGGGTTTATCGCCATCAATAAGTGACATCACCGTGTCGCTTTCGCGCTCATCGGATGCGTTGTCATCATTCAGGCTGGCAACATCTTCATCATACGCCGCTTCCGGCTCGAACATGGTACCCGCACCGTTTTCACGCGCGTAGATAGCCAGCACGGCTGCCAGAGGTACGGAAACCTGACGCGGCACGCCGCCGAAACGCGCGTTGAAGTGCACTTCATCGTTTGCCAGCTCCAGGTTACCCACCGCACGCGGCGCAATGTTCAGTACGATCTGTCCGTCACGCGCGTATTCCATTGGAACCAGCACGCCCGGCAACGTCACATCCACAACCAGGTGCGGCGTGAGCTGGTTATCCAGCAGCCATTCATAGAAGGCGCGCAGCAGATACGGACGGCGTGGGGTAAGTTGTGACATTTCCACAGTCATTAGCCTCGGCCGAGACGCATTTCACGTTCCGGTTCAGTTAAAGATGCCAGGAAAGAGTCGCGTTCAAATACGCGAGTCATATAGCCTTTCAGCTCTTTCGCGCCAGGACCGCTGAACTCTACGCCCAGGGTTGGCAGACGCCACAGCAGCGGTGCCAGGTAGCAATCCACCAGGCTGAACTCATCGCTCAGGAAGAACGGTTTCTGACCAAACACAGGCGCGATTGCCAGCAGCTCTTCACGCAGCTGCTTACGTGCAGCGTCAGCTTCAGAAGCGGAACCGCTGACGATAACGTTCATCAGCGAGTACCAGTCTTTTTCAATACGCTGCATGTACAGGCGGCTTTCACCACGCGCGACAGGGTAAACAGGCATCAGTGGCGGATGCGGGAAACGCTCATCCAGATATTCCATAATGATACGGGATTCCCACAGGGTCAGCTCGCGATCCACCAGCGTCGGTACGCTTTGGCTCGGGTTGAGATCGATCAGATCCTGAGGCGGGTTATCCTTTTCCACATGCTCGATCTCAAAACTGACACCCTTCTCGGCCAGCACGATACGAACCTGATGGCTATAAATGTCAGTAGGACCAGAAAACAGCGTCATTACCGAACGTTTGTTGGCAGCGACAGCCATGAAAACCTCCAGGTATATTCAGAATTTTTACTGCTACCAGCCCAACAGGGGCCAGCCAGATGTTGTATCGCCCATCCCAGAGAAAACACATTGTTCAAGAAACGAACAAAAATCGAGTATTCACCGATATTTGGGCAGAAAATTGGATGATAGTTTACCAGATTTTGATGGCTTTGTGGTGAGGGGATTCTGGAAATGTGGAAAAAGAGAAGATATATGCATGGAGATTGTGGATAACCTGCGCATTATCCATAAAAAAACCCGCCGAAGCGGGTTTTTCGCCAATCGTTCTGCGTAAGCAGAATGGATTAACGTTTGGAGAACTGTGGACGACGACGTGCTTTACGCAGACCCACTTTCTTACGTTCAACCTGACGCGCGTCACGAGTAACGAAGCCAGCTTTACGCAGTTCAGAACGCAGGGATTCGTCGTACTCCATCAGAGCGCGGGTGATACCGTGACGGATCGCACCTGCCTGACCGGAGATACCACCACCTTTAACGGTGATGTACAGATCCAGTTTTTCTACCATGTCAACCAGTTCCAGCGGCTGGCGAACTACCATGCGGGCAGTTTCGCGACCGAAGTATTGTTCCAGAGAACGCTGGTTGATTACGATTTTACCACTGCCCGGTTTGATGAAAACGCGAGCTGCGGAACTTTTGCGGCGACCAGTGCCGTAGTATTGATTTTCAGCCATTGCCTATAATCCCGATTAGATGTCAAGAACTTGCGGTTGCTGTGCCGCGTGGTTGTGCTCGTTGCCTGCGTAAACTTTCAGTTTACGGAACATAGCACGACCCAGCGGGCCTTTTGGCAGCATGCCTTTAACCGCGATTTCAATCACACGCTCAGGACGGCGAGCAATCATCTCTTCAAAGGTCGCTTCTTTGATACCACCGATGTGGCCGGTGTGGTGATAGTACACTTTGTCAGTACGCTTGTTGCCGGTTACAGCAACTTTATCAGCGTTCAGAACGATGATGTAATCACCGGTATCAACGTGCGGAGTGTATTCCGCTTTGTGCTTACCGCGCAGGCGACGAGCCAGTTCAGTAGCCAGACGGCCCAGAGTTTTACCGGTCGCGTCAACAACATACCAGTCGCGCTGTACGGTTTCTGGTTTAGCTGTAAAAGTTTTCATTAAAAGCTTACCCAAATAATAAGTTACACGTTGGTGAACACCCAAACGTTTAGTCAGTTGAGGTTCACACGACAAAGTCCGGCAAACCTACCCCTTCGAATAGCTAATGCCGACACATAGAAAGTTTCGGGAAAAAAACCTTCTCGTAACGTGGGGTCGCAAGATTATAGAGAAGTTGAGGTCAAAGATCGACCCTTAAATGTGATTTGGAATGGGTTTTTCGGGGTTAAGTATTGTACGGTCTGGTGCCCTCACCCCCGGCCCCTCTCCCACAGGGAGAGGGTGGCATTTATTAACGTCTGGTGCCCTCCCCCCCCCAGCCACTCTCCCACAGGGAGAGGGTGACGTTTGTTACGGCATATGCTCCAGCTTCAGGTATTCCTCGCTCTGCATCTCCTGCAGGCGAGACAGGCAGCGCTGGAACTCAAACTTCAGCCGCTCGCCCTGGTAGATCTCATATAAAGGAACCTCGGCGCTGACCACCAGCTTGACGTGGCGCTCATAAAACTCGTCCACCAGCGCAATGAAGCGCCGCGCCTCGCTCTCCATCAGCCGCGTCATCACCGGCACATCCAGCACCATCACGGTGTGGAACAGACGCGAAAGCGCAATGTAGTCGTGCTGGCTACGGGCATCGACACAGAGCGTCGTAAAGGAGACCGCCAGCGTTTGGTTTTCAACGCCGAGCGTAGGCAACGGACGATGGTTAATCTCAAGTTCCGGGGCGTGATCGCGTTTTGCCCCCGCCAGCGCCAGCCAAAGCTTATCCATCTCGCGGGTGGTCTCTGCATTTAACGGCGAAAGCCACAGGTGCGCCTGTGTCAGGGTTCGCAGACGATAATCGACACCGGCATCGACGTTCATGATGTCGCAGTGCTGCTTGAGGGCGTCGATGGCGGGCAGAAAGCGTGCCCGCTGCAGGCCGTTACGATAGAGCTCATCCGGCGGGATATTCGACGTGGCCACCAGCGTGATTCCGCGGGCAAATAGCGCTTTCATCAGGCCACCTAACAGCATGGCATCGGTGATGTCAGACACAAAAAACTCATCGAAGCAGAGCACGTCGGTTTCCGCCTTGAACCTGTCGGCCACAATCTCCAGCGGATCGCTTTTACCCTGCAGTGCGGTCAGCTCTTCATGCACCCGCAGCATAAAACGATGGAAGTGCAGGCGCTGTTTACGTGCGCCCGGCAGGCTCAGATAGAACAGGTCCATCAGCCAGGTTTTTCCGCGACCGACCCCGCCCCACATATATAAACCGCGCACCGGCACATGAGCCTGCGGCGTTTTTTTACCGAGCAACCGCCCAAACGCCGCCTTTAGGCCACCGTTCTGTTCGACTTCAGCGGGTTTTGCCGTGAGCTCCTGATAAATCGTCTCCAGACGGTTTACCGCCTCACGTTGAACGTCATCCGGCTGATGAGTGCCCTCGTTTAGGGCCAGTTGATATCGCGATGCAGGGGACAGGTTTTGCATAATCTTATTGTTATTCCTTCAATTAACGCTCACCAGCAGACGCGACTGATGAAAAAAAGGCCGTTCTACACTACGCGATGATACGTCAGGATTCCACTTCTACGGAAATAGCGGTTATAGTGGCATTATCAGGCACAGGCAGGAGCCGAGCCAACACCCTACGGAACAACAAGACAACGGGAGAAGTTCATGACCTGGGAATATGCGCTAATCGGTTTAGTCGTCGGCATCGTCATCGGTGCTGTGGCCATGCGTTTCGGTAATCGCAAATTGCGTCAGCAGCAGTCACTGCAGTACGAACTGGAAAAGAACAAAGCCGAGCTGGAAGAGTATCGTGAAGAGCTGGTCAGCCATTTTGCCCGTAGCGCCGAGCTGCTGGACAACATGGCGACCGACTATCGTCAGCTGTATCAACATATGGCCAAAAGCTCCAGCAGCCTGCTGCCGGAAATGACCGCGGAAACCAACCCGTTCCGCAACCGTCTGGCTGACTCTGAAGCCGGTAACGATCAGGCGCCCGTTCAGATGCCTCGCGACTATTCCGATGGCGCGTCCGGCCTGCTGCGCGGCGGTGTAAAACGCGATTAATCGCACAACCTGAATTTATTTTACGGGCGCAGCGATTGCGCCCGTCCTTTCTTGATGACCCCAGCTATCATTTAGTTAAACACCTCATTGTTCAGCGGTTTAAAATTCAATAACATCAACGTGTTTTTGGGGCCGTTTTTCCTTTATTCCAGGTTACGAGAGTCAACATCGATGAAGAAAAAAAACCAGCTGTTGAGCGCTATCGCGTTAAGTGTCGGGTTATCTCTCTCGGCGTCCGTCCCTGTATTCGCCGCCATCCCCACCCAGGTGCCTGGCCAGGCGGCCATTCCAAGCCTCGCACCCATGCTGGAAAAAGTGTTGCCTGCGGTCGTCAGCGTTCAGGTTGAGGGTACCGCAGTACAAAGCCAACGCGTCCCTGAAGAACTGAAAAAATATTTTGGCGATGAGTCTCCCGACCAGCAGGCGCAGCCTTTTGAAGGCCTGGGCTCTGGCGTCATTATTGATGCGGCAAAAGGCTATATTCTGACCAACAATCATGTCATCAGCCAGGCCGATAAAATCAGCGTCCAACTGAACGATGGCCGCGAATTCGATGCCAAACTGATCGGCGGAGATGATCAGAGCGACATCGCGCTGTTGCAGGTGCAAAACCCGAGCAACCTGACCCAGATTGCCATCGCGGACTCCGACAAACTGCGCGTCGGCGATTTTGCCGTCGCCGTGGGCAACCCCTTTGGTTTAGGGCAGACCGCGACTTCCGGGATCGTCTCCGCGCTGGGACGCAGCGGCCTCAATCTGGAAGGGCTGGAAAACTTTATCCAGACCGATGCCTCCATCAACCGTGGGAACTCCGGCGGGGCATTGCTCAACCTTAACGGCGAGCTGATAGGGATTAACACGGCGATTCTGGCCCCGGGCGGCGGCAGCATCGGGATCGGTTTTGCTATCCCCAGCAATATGGCCAAAACCCTCTCTCAACAGCTCATTCAGTTTGGCGAAGTCAAACGCGGGCTGCTGGGTATTAAAGGTATGGAGATGAGCGCGGATATTGCAAAAGCGTTCAACATCAACGTACAGCGCGGGGCGTTTGTCAGTGAAGTGCTGCCAAACTCCGGCTCGGCAAAAGCGGGCGTGAAATCGGGTGATGTGATCGTCAGCCTGAACGACAAGCCGCTGAGCAGCTTTGCCGAACTGCGCTCGCGGATTGCCACCACCGAACCCGGTGCCAAAGTGAAGCTGGGCCTGATACGTGACGGTAAGCCGCTGGACGTTGAAGTCACGCTGGATAAGAGCACCTCTTCCTCTGCCAGTGCGGAGCTTATCGCCCCGGCCCTGCAAGGGGCTACGTTGAGCGATGGGCAGTTGAAAGACGGTACGAAAGGCATTCGCATCGACACCGTCGAGAAGAGCAGCCCTGCTGCACAGGCCGGATTGCATCAGGATGACGTGATCATTAGCGTAAACCGCAATCGCGTGCAGTCCATTGCCGAACTGCGCAAGTTGCTGGAAAGTAAACCGGCGGTTATTGCCCTGCAGGTCATGCGTGGCAATGAGTCCATCTATATACTGTTGCGCTAAGCATTTGTGACCCGGACATCACCGCTGCGTGTGATGTCCGGATAACTCATGTTATGCTGCAAATCGTTCCTTTTTTAACGACACGCGCATCATGCTTTTAAAGCTCTTACGTTCTATTGTCATCGGTTTGATTGTTGCTGGCCTGCTGCTGCTGGCGCTGCCGTCTATACGTCAGTTCAATAAACTGTCGGCTCCCCAGTTCGATAGCACGGATGAAACGCCAGCCACCTATAACCAGGCCGTCCGCCGTGCCGCACCTGCCGTGGTTAACGTCTATAACCGTGGTCTGAACACCTCATCCCACAACCAGCTGGAGATCCGTACTCTCGGCTCCGGCGTAATCATGGACGAGCGCGGCTACATTATTACCAACAAGCACGTGATTAACGATGCCGACCAGATCATCGTCGCCCTGCAGGATGGCCGCGTATTTGAGGCGTTACTCGTTGGATCTGACAGCCTGACCGACCTGGCCGTGCTGAAAATTAACGCCACGGGCGGTTTGCCGGTCATCCCGATCAACCGTAAACGTACCCCGCATATTGGTGACGTCGTCCTGGCGATTGGTAACCCTTACAACCTGGGTCAGACCATCACCCAGGGGATTATTAGCGCGACCGGTCGTATTGGCCTCAACCCCTCCGGGCGGCAGAACTTCCTGCAAACCGATGCCTCCATCAACCACGGTAACTCCGGCGGGGCGCTGGTCAACTCGCTGGGTGAACTGATGGGCATCAACACCCTCTCGTTCGATAAGAGTAACGACGGCGAGACGCCGGAAGGGATCGGCTTTGCTATTCCATTCCAGCTGGCGACCAAGATCATGGATAAGCTGATCCGCGACGGACGCGTGATCCGCGGCTATATCGGTATCGGCGGGCGCGAAATTGCACCGATGCATACCCAGGGCGGCGGTATCGATCAGATTCAGGGGATTGTGGTGAATGAAGTGTCGCCTGGTGGCCCGGCCGCTAATGCGGGTATTCAGGTAAATGACGTCATTGTGTCGGTCAACGGCACGCCAGCGGTCTCTGCGCTGGAGACGATGGACCAGGTGGCAGAGATTCGTCCGGGCTCTATCATCCCTGTTGAAGTCATGCGCAACGATAAGAAACTGACGCTGCATGTGACAATTCAGGAATATCCGGCCACTAACTGACAGGCATAAAAAAACGGAGCGATAAGCTCCGTTTTTTTTGCCGGAAGACGGTTCGTTTTACTTGTTAACGAACTCTTCACCCAGGGTGATATCTTTCTTCAGCGTATCCAGCATACCTTCCATCGCGTGTTGTTCAAACGCGCTCAGCGTACCAATGGATTTACGCTCTTCGATACCGTTTTTACCCAGCAGCAGCGGTTGAGAGAAGAAGCGAGCGTGTTCGCCATCGCCTTCAACGTAAGCGCATTCAACAACGCCTTTCTCGCCCTGCAGAGCGCGAACCAGTGACAGACCAAAACGCGCAGCTGCCTGGCCCATAGACAGGGTTGCAGAACCGCCACCCGCCTTCGCTTCCACCACTTCGGTGCCCGCGTTCTGGATGCGTTTAGTCAGGTCAGCCACTTCCTGCTCGGTGAAGCTCACGCCTGGGATCTGCGACAGCAGAGGCAGGATGGTGACGCCAGAGTGACCGCCAATGACCGGCACTTCCACTTCTGTTGGCTGTTTGCCTTTCAGCTCAGCAACAAAGGTGTTGGAACGGATGATATCCAGCGTGGTCACGCCGAACAGTTTGTTTTTGTCGTAAACACCCGCTTTCTTCAGCACTTCTGCCGCGATAGCCACGGTAGTGTTCACCGGGTTAGTGATGATACCGATGCATGCTTTCGGGCAGATTTCTGCAATCTGCTGCACCAGGTTTTTCACGATGCCCGCGTTGACGTTGAACAGGTCTGAACGATCCATGCCTGGCTTACGCGCCACGCCTGCAGAAATCAGCACCACGTCAGCACCCTGCAGTGCAGGACGTGCATCTTCACCGGAGAAGCCTTTGATTTTTACAGCGGTCGGGATGTGGCTCAGGTCAACCGCCACACCTGGGGTTACCGGAGCAATATCGTACAGGGAGAGTTCTGAGCCTGAAGGCAGTTGGGTTTTCAGTAGTAGGGCAAGCGCCTGGCCGATACCACCAGCAGCGCCGAGGACTGCGACTTTCATCCTAAACTCCTTATTATGGTTAACTTAAGTATCTGTAAATCCGTTGCGGCGACCATAATTCAGCAAGTAAATAATTACAATTTTCGTAGCTAAAGAATTTGAGGTCACGCGACTTTATCTCTCATCAGAAGACTATCTGACGACAAATGGCAACGCATTAAGAGGTGGTTACAATACACCCTGCCCCGCCACCAAAACAACATCATTTTGATAACATTTAATTTACTTTTAAGCTTATTTGCGCGGCGTGACCCAGGCATGTTTTCTGATAACGAAATCTGATAAAATCACTCCCTTTCATAACATTATTTCAGCCTGGCGCTGGGTAGATAATTTGCATAAAAATTCATCCACATGCATAATAATGTTGTTTCTATCGTCATATTCCGGGTGACTTATGCGAAGCTCGTCTAAGCAAGAAGAATTAGTAAAGGCGTTTAAGGCGCTACTCAAAGAAGAGAAATTCAGTTCTCAGGGAGAAATTGTTCAGGCGCTGCAGGAACAAGGCTTCGATAACATCAATCAGTCGAAAGTCTCCCGCATGTTAACGAAATTTGGCGCGGTGCGTACCCGTAACGCCAAGATGGAGATGGTCTATTGCCTGCCGGCAGAACTTGGCGTGCCGACCACCTCCAGCCCGCTCAAAAATCTGGTTCTGGATATCGATCATAACGACGCCGTAGTGGTGATCCACACAAGCCCTGGGGCCGCACAGCTGATTGCCCGCATGCTGGACTCGCTGGGTAAAACGGAGGGTATCCTCGGGACTATCGCCGGCGATGACACCATCTTTACCACACCAGCCAGCGGTTTCTCCGTGAAAGATCTCCACGAAGCGATTCTGGTTCTGTTCGAACAGGAACTCTAATCCCCTCTCCCCGTAGCGTCGCTACGGGGATCGTTCTGCTTACGCTGCGTTTCCCCCTCTTTTCTACTGCCCTTCACTTTGACAAATAGTGCTTTTTACCACCCATTAACATTCATCTGGTGAATGCTAAATCAAAAAATCGCACAAAAAATCAAAAGCTACTATCCATATGATTTAATTAGATATAACCACCACAATCGAACAAAAAACACCCAATATTATGCAATTTGGTTATAAAAAATAGTCTGGTTAACACGTAATAACAATAGAAACCATTAGTCTGGTATTAATTTTTACCGTTATTAGTGTATACTTGATTTCGTGATGAGGGTCACGAAACAAGACCCCACTAAAAAATTCGACGAGGTAAGAATCATGAAAATCAAATCAACTGTAGCGGCGCTGAGCGTCCTGTCTGTCCTGTCATTCGGTGCTTTCGCTGCCGACTCTATCAATGCTGACCAGGCGCAATCCCGCCAGGCCATCGGTACGGTTTCTGTCGGCGCGGTCGGCACATCGCCAATGGACATGCGTGAGATGCTGAACAAAAAAGCGGAAGAACAGGGTGCGTCATCCTATCGCATCATCGAAGCGCGTTCTGGTGACCACTGGCACGCCACCGCTGAGCTGTACAAATAAGTTTTAGTAATAACTGAAAACGTAAATCTCCCCTCAACGGCACCAGGCATAAAAATAGCAGTTCAACCCTTCTCGCCGTTGAGTAAAAAACCCTATTCAGGAGTAAAGACTATGAAAACCAAATTGATCATCGCAACCCTCGGTCTGGCATCCGTTCTCTCTTTCGGCGCAAGCGCAGCCGTACAGCAGGTGAATGCTGACCAGGCACAAAATCTACAGCGTATGGGCAGCGTGTCCGTGACGTCAGTCACCGGTTCCCCAATGGATATTCGTCAGGAACTGGCCGCCAAAGCTGAAAAAGCAGGCGCCAGCAGCTATCGCGTCACCGAACTGAATCAGGGTGACCACTGGCATGCAACGGCTGAACTGTATAAATAAACCCTCGTCGTATCTCATCATACGACTTGCCCCTGGCCTCATGGTCAGGGGCTTTTTTTGATTCAATGCCGCGCGTTAAAGCGCAGCTGCCCTTCAAGCTCTTCTTCCGCTTCATCGAAAAGCAATATCAGCGCGCCAAAACGTCTGCGAAGCTTATCGGGCAAATGGATGAACTCAATTTCCAGCGGTAGCGGCAGCAGACTGCCGGTCACCACGTCCCACAGCGTATCCAGATTCGTCACGCTTTCCCGTTCAAGATCAAACATCCGGATAAATTCACGGTAGAAGTCTTCCTGACTGTCGATCTCGTCAAAATCAAACGTATAGGTTTTCATTGCCAGCCACCCAGTCCAGGCGAGCGGCAGATGCCGCCCTGTCTATTATAATCCCCCAATATGCAGGGTTTTAACTTCCAGATACTCTTCCAGCCCCAGCACGGAGCCCTCTCGTCCAAGACCTGACTCTTTTACGCCGCCAAAGGGCCCGAGCTCCGTGGAGACGGCACACTCGTTAATGCCAATCATCCCGCTCTCGATTGCCTGTGAAACGCGGAAGACCCGTGAGAGATTCTGGGTATAGAAGTAAGCCGCCAGCCCATAGGGCGTGTTGTTGGCGCGCTGGATAACTTCATCTTCCGAGGTGAAACGGAAGCACGCTGCCACCGGGCCAAACGTCTCTTCTTCTGCCAGCTTCATGCCTTCATGGCAGTCGCCCAGTACGGTTGGCATCCAGAAATTCCCACCAAGCGGATGGGGCTTACCCCCAGCCAGTACGGTTGCGCCCCGGGCAACGGCATCGTCGACATGCTCACGCACCTTGTTGACCGCAGAAGGTTCAATCAGCGGCCCGACGACCACCCCTTCGTCAAGACCATTCCCCACCTTCAGCCCATTCACCGCATCGGCAAGTTTATTCACAAATTTGTCGTAGACGGTTTCCTGAATATAAAAACGGTTCACGCTGACGCAGACCTGCCCGGCATTGCGGAACTTGTTGGCGATCGCCCCCTTAACCGCTGCGTCGATATCCGCATCCTCAAAAACGATATAAGGAGCATTTCCCCCCAGCTCCATCGAGACTTTCTTCATGGTTTCTGCGGCGTTACGCACCAGCGTTTTGCCGACGGAGGTTGAACCCGTAAAGGAGATTTTACGCACGTCCCGGCTTGCCATAATCGCATCGCTGATTTCATGCGTATTCCCGGCCACGGCGTTGAGCACGCCGTCGGGTACGCCGGCCTGTTTTGCCAGGGTAAGCAGCGCAAAGGCACTGAGCGGTGTGTTATTGGCCGGTTTGATCACCCCGGTACATCCTGCTGCCAGCGCCGGGCCTAACTTGCGGGTGAGCATGGCCATCGGGAAGTTCCACGGCGTAATCGCCGCGACCACACCAATGGGTTCACGGGTCGCCAGAATGCGTGAGCCGGGTTTGATCGGCGGAATAATTTCACCATTAGCGCGTTTGGCCTCTTCGGCAAACCACTGGATAAAGCTGGCGGCGTACTCGACTTCTCCCTCCGCTTCTTTCAGGGGTTTGCCCTGTTCGGTGGTCATTAACCGCCCGAGCCAGCTTTTATTCTCAATAATCAGTTCGTACCAGCGGTAGAGAATCGCCGAACGCTCTTTTGCAGTTTTGGCACGCCAGGCCGGGAAGGCTTTGGTGGCCGCTGCGATAGCCTCTTCGGTTTGTGCTTTACCCGCTTTGGCGACTTTCGCGATGACTTCCCCGGTAGCGGGGTTAAGCACATCGAAGGTCGTGTCCAGCGTCTTCCAGATTCCGTTGACCAGATAACCGGTCTGAAAAAGGATGTGATCCTGAAGCGCCTGGGTCGTCATGTGTCCTCCCTTCCTGAAATGTAAGAACGTGCTGGAATAAGTATAGCCACAAAAAAACCGACGCTTTTGGCGTCGGTTTTTTTACTTCAGTCAGTTATCCGTGAGGGCATTCTGGTAGCGATGCAGCATAAACACCAGCCGTCCTACCGGCTCGGTCACCTGAGGCGGTGCTTCCCAGTGCTTTAGCTTCTCCTGGTAGATATCGAGCTCTTCAAGCAGCTGCGTAAAGTAACGACGCCGTTTGTCATCGCTGCTGGCGGAAAGCACGTGATCGGCAGTACGACGCAGCTGGCGGTGCCAGGCCGACAGATCGTCGTTGATCGGCACCGGCGCGTTACGCAGACGCTGGTGCGCGATGATCATGGTTAACGCCAGGCGGAACTTCGCGATATCGCCAGGGAACTTGTTCAGCAGTAAAAACAGCTGCTGGTAGAGCGCGGGCAGGTGGTTCTCTTTACGGCGCGCGGTATTGGTTGTCATCGACGACACGGCAGCCGACACGAACTGGTTCAGCAGCACGCGGCCCGTTCTTGCCTGCGAGTTATCCCGTACCAGCAGTATCACCATCATGGCCAGGAAACAGCCCACCAGCTGACCTAATGCGCTGTCGAGGAACTGGCTGAAATGGAAGGTCATCGGGTTATCGAGCACGATGATGTTAATCGTACTTGCCAGCGCCCCCAGCGATCCCAGGCGCCGCTTTTGTACTTCAATGCCGATAAAGAACGCCATTACCGCCAGACTAATACAGAGCAGCAGCATGCTCTGCTGCGTCGACGGGATGATGACCAGAAAATAGAGCGCGCCTATCGGCAGGGCGGCAATGGTGCCGTAGAGGAAATCAATGGCGACCATTCGCGGGTTAGGCAGACGCATCGCCAGTGCGGTCACGACGGCAATCATCACCATCGCGCCGCTGCCGGACGTCCAGCCCGTCCACAGCCAGAACAGCGTGCCGAGCATACAGGCCAGCGTGGTACGCCAGAAGTTGACCATGGCGTGATGACGCTCGGCGGATTCCGCCTTGATCACCACTTCGCCCTGCAGCACCTCTTCTTCCGCCGCGCTGATTTTGGTGTTCCCGATCACGCCGCGCTTCAGCAGCAGATAGCGCGTCGCGGCACCGACCCAGGTGTAGATCGTCACCGGCGTGTCGCGCTCCCCTGTCCAGGCAATCACCCGACGCATGCGCTTAAGCTGCTTGTGCACGTCCTGCACGGTTTCCACCGGCTCGGCAAACAGTTCGCGGAACGTATCGGTGACCGCTTCCGGCCGGGTGTTCTGAATCAAATAGGTTTCACATGCCTGGGTAATCAGCGTCAGAGAGACGGTGTTGAGGGCTTTCAGGCGACGATTCGCGCGAGCCCAGCGCGAGGACTCCATATTAAGGTTGCTGCGCATCCCTTCCAGCGCCTGCGTACGACGTACCAGCCCGCTCCAGGCTCTATCCACCTCTTCGCTGTCGCCGTGCTTAATGCAGAGCTGCATCAGTTGGTACTGGGCAACCATCAGCGCGTCAAGCTCAAGGTCGACTTCCTGCTTGATGGAGCGCGGGGAGAACAGCAGGTCAGCGACGATTGCACTGACAATACCAATGACAATCTCGCTGCAGCGCTCAACCGCAAACTGTGGAGCAAGCAGCGGTTCAGACTGAATGGTGATGACAATAATCAGCGCGGTATAGCCCGCCAGCCCCCAGGCGTAGGAGTTCTCCACTTTCACCAGAGACGAGATCCAGGTGCAGAAACCTGCCCAGATACAGCAGACCATCAGCATCAGCAGCGGGGTGCGGATCATCAGAATAATAATGGTCAGCGCCGCGAAGCAGCCGATAAACGTCCCGATGATACGCAGCATCCCGCGATAGCGGATCGCGCCAGAATAGGGCTCCCCGCCCGCGGCGAAGGCCGGACCCGCCGCGACAATCGCAGCCGTCAGCACCGCCCAGCGAGGGGTTTCAAGCTGGAAGTGGAAGCCGACAAACAGCGCCAGCACGATGGCGCACGCCAGCTTCACGGCGAAGCGAATGTGCTGGCTGGCGATGGAAAAGATACCCATGTCGATTAACCAAACTCGCGCAGGCGGTGGGCAATTTTACGGAAGAATGAATCCTGGCTGGCATCCCGGTCTTTTTCACCGGTAATCACCACCGTCGCCGTGGTACCCGCAGGCCACAGATTTCCCTGCTGCTCATCCAGGTGGATGCGCACCGGCACGCGCTGGGCCAGACGCACCCACTCGAGGTTGGAATCTACCGTCGCCATCCCTTTAGCATCGTTAGAGCTGCTGGAGTTAGTCACCCCTGCGGCAACGCTGTCGACGGTGCCTTTAAAGACGCGATTGCTGCCCAGCGGCGTGATCTCCGCGCGATACCCTGGACGTACGCCCTCCAGCTTGGTCTCTTCCATATAGGCGAGCACGTAGAAGGAGTTCTGTTTAACCAGCGCCACGGCGGTTGAGCCGCGGGTAATGAATTCCCCGGCGTAGACGTTCAGGTTGGTCACCCAGCCATCAGACGGCGCACGGATCACGGTGCGCTCCAGATCGAGCTTCGCCAGATCGCGCGTTGCCTGCGCTTTCGCCAGCTGGTGGAGCACGGTCTGCAGCACGTTGTTGGACTGGTCAATCTCTTCACGGGACATTGCCTGAACGCCAAGCTGGTTACGGCGGCCAGCTTCGCGACGTTTCTCCGCAGCCAGCGCCTGGTAATAGGCCACGTCCGCTTCCGCCTCTTCCAGCGCTTTCTGGTAACGAGGCTGGTCGATGGTGAACAGAACCTGATCTTTTTTCACCAGCTGGTTGTCGTGGACGTTGACCGCCGTGATAAGACCGGCCACGTCAGGGGCGATGGCCACCACATCGGCGCTGAAGCGTGCATCACGCGTCCACGGTGATTCGGTGTAATAGACCCAGGCGCGGAAAATAGCGATGAAGGCGAGGATAACCAGCGCCGTAGTGATGGCAGTGCGGGAGATTTTTCTTGTTAGCGTTTTCACATCAACCTCAGACAAACATGCGCGATATCAGGTAGAACAGGCAGCAATACAGCGCGGTATTGAACAATGCAGGGTGCCAGACGAAATCGTAGATCCCGGTAGGGACCAGCACCTTGCGCACCAGCCAGAAGATCGCCAGTGATAAAAGAAGCTCGAAAAATATCGGTGGGAACGACAGACCGAACACCACGATAACGGGAAACAGACTCATGTTGACCTTGATTAGAGAGAGTGCAGGCT
Source organism: Enterobacter sp. NFIX59 (assembly GCF_900113755.1). Classification (NCBI taxonomy): domain Bacteria; kingdom Pseudomonadati; phylum Pseudomonadota; class Gammaproteobacteria; order Enterobacterales; family Enterobacteriaceae; genus Enterobacter; species Enterobacter sp. NFIX59. The sequence goes on from NZ_FOQN01000002.1 coordinate 642,679, forward strand.
TCAGAATTTTTTAGCGCACGCCATCGCAGGAGAGCAAGGAACGCCGGGCGAGAATGGCGCAGCCGTTATGTAATAAATAATATATTAACGTAACTGTTATGCTGTTATCTATAATATGTGATCTAAATCACTTTTAAGCCAGAGTGAACAATGGAACGTTTAAAACGCATGTCGGTCTTCGCCAAAGTGGTTGAACTGGGCTCCTTTACCGCCGCTGCACGCCAGCTTCAGATGAGCGTCTCATCCATCAGCCAGACGGTGTCCAAACTGGAAGATGAGCTTCAGGTCAAGCTGCTCAACCGCAGCACCCGCAGCATTGGGCTGACGGAAGCGGGTAAAATTTACTATCAGGGCTGTCGCCGCATGCTGCTTGAAGTGCAGGATGTTCACGAACAGCTTTATGCCTTCAACAACACCCCCATCGGCACGCTGCGCATCGGGTGTTCTTCAACTATGGCACAAAATGTTCTCGCTGCCATGACCGCGGATATGCTGAAAGAGTACCCCGGGCTTACCGTCAATCTGGTGACGGGTATCCCGGCGCCGGATCTGATTGCCGACGGGCTGGACGTGGTGATCCGCGTCGGCGCGCTGCAGGATTCCAGCCTGTTCTCGCGTCGGCTGGGCAGCATGCCGATGGTGGTCTGTGCATCGAAAAGCTATCTGGCGCAGTACGGTGTGCCGGAGAAACCCGCCGACCTCACTAACCACTCATGGCTGGAGTACAGTGTGCGGCCCGACAATGAATTTGAGCTGATCGCCCCGGAAGGGATCTCCACCCGACTGCTGCCGGAAGGGCGTTTTGTCACTAACGATCCGATGACCATTTCGCGCTGGCTGGTGGCCGGCGCCGGGATCGCCTACGTGCCGCTGATGTGGGTGATCAACGAGATCAACAGCGGCGTGCTGGAGATCCTCTTCCCACGCTACCAGTCCGATCCGCGCCCGGTGTACGCCCTGTATACCGAAAAAGACAAACTCCCGCTCAAGGTACAGGTGTGTATTAACTATCTGACCGAGTATTTTGTGGACGTGGCGGAGCTGTTTCAGGGGATGCGGGGAAGAAGGAAAGAATAATCGATTTATCCCTGAAAGTATATGAGCGATGAATATTTCCAGGATAAAACCCCTCTGCATTCTGGAATATTCCTTCGCCACTATCAGGAATAGCTAATTGACACTGCCGCCGCCCGCCCTTTACTTTATAAACACTCTGCTGTTCAGACTGTTATTAATTTGTTGCTGATATGAATAATAAAATGTATTCCGCAGGATGACATTAAACAAGGAAAAGAAATGAATCTATTTGAACAAACACCGCCTTCACGCAGGCGCTATGGGCTCGCCGCATTCGTCGGTTTAATTGCAGGGATTGTCTCCGCGTTTGTCAAATGGGGAGCCGAAGTGCCGCTTCCGCCACGCAGTCCCACCGATTTATTTACCGGCGCATGCGGGCCTGAGCAATTAATAAGAGCCGCAAGCCAGATTGACTGTTCACGTAATTTTTTAAACCCTCCCTATGTATTTTTACGTGACTGGCTGGGTGTTGTTGATCCTAACGCAGCGGTTTATACATTTGCCGGACATATATTTAACTGGGTCGGCGTGACGCATATTATTTTCTCAATCGTCTTCGCTGTCGGGTATTGTGTCGTTGCTGAAGTCTTCCCGAAAATTAAACTCTGGCAGGGTTTGCTGGCGGGTGCGTTAGCTCAGCTCTTTGTGCATATGATCTCCTTCCCGCTGATGGGGCTGACGCCACCGCTGTTTGAGCTGCCGTGGTATGAACACGTGTCAGAGATCGTGGGCCATCTGGTCTGGTTCTGGTCGATAGAAATCATTCGTCGTGATTTACGTAACCGCATCACGCACGAGCCGGATCCGGAGATACCGCTGGGTCACTTACGCTAAAAGAAAGGCGCTACTGATGTAGCGCCTTTTTTATGAAGGAGTCAGGTCAGGCTGTGCCGCCCACCGTCAGGTTGTCCACTTTCAGCGTTGGCTGGCCCACGCCAACCGGCAGGCTCTGGCCCTCTTTACCGCAGACGCCCACGCCGTTATCCAGCTTCAGATCGTTACCAACCATCGAGATCTGCTGCATGGCTTCAATACCGGAGCCAATCAGCGTTGCACCTTTCACCGCTTTGGTCACTTTGCCCTTCTCGATCAGGTACGCTTCTGAAGTAGAGAAGACAAACTTACCGGAGGTGATGTCCACCTGGCCGCCGCCAAAGTTTGGCGCAAAGATACCGTAATCAACGGATTCGATAATCTCCTGCGGCGTGGATTTGCCCGGCAGCATGTAAGTGTTGGTCATGCGCGGCATCGGCAGATGCGCGTAAGATTCACGGCGTCCGTTGCCCGTCGGCGCAACACCCATCAGGCGCGCGTTGAGTTTGTCCTGCATGTAGCCTTTCAGCACGCCGTTTTCGATCAGCACATTGTACTGGCCTGGCGTACCTTCATCGTCGATAGCCACCGAGCCACGGCGATCGCGCATGGTGCCGTCATCCACCACGGTGCACAGCTCAGAGGAGACAAGCTGCCCGATCTGACCGCTGAACACGGACGTCCCGCGACGGTTAAAGTCGCCTTCCAGGCCATGGCCTACCGCCTCATGCAACAATACGCCCGGCCAGCCGGCACCCAGCACCACCGGGAATGAGCCCGCCGGCGCCGCGACGGCATTCAGATTCACCAGCGCCATACGGACGGCTTCTTTTGCCCACGCGTCAGCGCGCGCTTCACCGTCAACGTCGCCCAGGAACCAGTCATAGCCGAAACGACCGCCGCCGCCGCTTGAGCCGCGCTCGCGTTTGCCGTCCTCATCAACCTGCACGCTGATGGAGAGACGCACCAGCGGGCGAACATCTGCCGCCAGGGTGCCGTCCGTTGCCGCCACCAGAATCAGTTCATACACACCGCTCAGGCTGGCTGAAACTTCCTGCACGCGTTTGTCCGCCGCGCGGGCGACTTTGTCCACGCGACGCAGGATATCCAGCTTCTCTTCACGGCTCATGCTCTGCAGCGGATCGATGCTGGTATAGAGCGCAGAGTGCTGCACTTCTCCGAGGGTTTTCACGCGACCATCGCCGGTATCACGCACAATGGTACGCGCGGCCTGCGCGCTCTGCTCAAGTGCGGTGAGGCTAATCTGATCGGCATAGGCAAAACCGGTTTTCTCGCCGCTGACGGCACGGACGCCGACGCCCTGGTCGATGTTGTAGGAGCCATCTTTGATGATGCTGTCTTCTAAAACCCAGGATTCGTGATAGCTCGACTGGAAATAAAGGTCGCCGTAGTCGAGACGGCGTTCGGTCAGTTGACCAAGAATGGAGAACAGGTCCTGATGGCTCAGGCCGTTCGCTGCGAGCAAATGTTCACTTACCAGGTTCAGACTCATCGTATTGCTACTCGTTCGTTGCCGCCCGTGGCGGTATAAAGATCGTATTTATTGAGAGTGAGGCAATTACCTGCCCGCGTCAAATCATTGCTGTGCATCTTTGCGCGGCTGGCGCAGCACCTCGTTAATCTGCGGTTTATCTACCGGACCGGTAATGCGGTAGCGCAGAATGGAGACCTTGCTCCAGAGTGGCCCCAGCACTTTACTGGCGGCAAACACCGCCGCACCAACAATCGGGTTCACCACGAAAGCTGCCGCCACACCCACGCTCGCGGAAATTTCCGGTGCCACGACGGCTTCCATATCCAGTTCGCGACGCACGAGGTTAACGGAGCCTTTCATGGCGATATCCGCTTCAAGGCCATCCACCAGCGTGTCGTCCGTGTGCAGAACGCCGTCCTTGATCCACGCCGTACTGCGGATGGAATCGTAGTAGAAACCTTCGTTGAAGGTATCACTGAAATCGAAGCGCAGCTTGCGCAGCAGCGCGTCAAAACTCAGCAGGCGCAGGATCTGTCCGGCACGCCCCGTACTCACGTCGGCGATCTCACCTTTGCCGAAGTGGGTTTTCAGAATGCCGTTAAGCGAGGCCTCATCCGGCTTCCACGGTGCGTCGCGCCAGTGAAGATCGTAATCGACGTCAAATGACGAGCCGCGCAGCGGCGTGCTGATACCAAAGAAACTGGCTGCCGCATCCAGTTTGTTGCCTTTAATATCGCCCTTCAGGGACGTCCGCTGCTCGCCCGGGTTATTCACCCATTCCCCTGCGGCCGTCATGCGGCCAAATCCGGTATCAACCAGGCCGCCGGAGAGCGTAAGCGTGTTTCCCTGGATGGCAAAATCACCGTCGATGCGGCCATATTTCTGCCCCCACAGCCAGCACTCCGCACAGCGCAGCTGGAGATCGGGCCAGCCGCTAAAATCGACGCGGGAGGTATGACTCAGCGGCGACGTCTCTGCCGGTTTGTCTTTCCCGCTCGCGGCGCTTGCCGGGTTGTAGTAGAGGTAGCGGATCGCCGCCTGCCACGGCGCGTGATTGCGCATGGTCAGCGTACCGTTGATCTCTCTGCCCTGGGCCTCCACCTTCGTGCCGTTAGCGCCAGGCTGCGAGACAATGCTCAGGTTGTTCCACTGCTGCCCGCCCAGCATCAGCGACGGCGTACGTACGGTAATGGTTTGCGGGAACTGGGCGGTTTCATCAACGTTTTGCCCAACGCCTTTCTGGAACAACGCCAGCCACTCAGCACCGTCCATCGACGGGAGATTCAACTCAATGCCCGTCTGCTCCGGCAGCGGCGGCGTGGAGCGGCTATCCGTTGTCCAGATGGCTTTGTCGAGGGTGAGCTTGCGGTTAAGCAGCCAGCGGCTGTTGAAGTGGTTTGTCCCACCCGCGCTGCCGGTCAGCGCGAAGCTGTTCAGGTTGCCATCGACGTTCAGCTTTACCGGCAGCGGCTGTCCGGCCTGTTTATCCAGCGGCGCAGGCAGCTGGCTCTGAAGGTTTTTCAGATCGCCCGTGATGTCGACCTTATACTGGGCACCCGCGTGATAAGGCAGGTCGATTGCCACTTTACCCTGCCAGGCAACCGCCCCCTCCACTGACGCCTCAATGGGCTTCGGCAGGACGTCCATACGTGATGGTTGCCAGTTACCGTCAAGATTGACGGCTACCTGATAGGCCTTTTCACCCTCGGTCGTCGTGAAGTCAATATTAACGGGCTGATTAAACCAGCTGGCCGTAAGCGGCTCGCTCTTCAGGTTACCGTTCTCAAAGCTGAACTGCCCGCTGAGATTTTTCAGCGTGCTCTCAAGGGGTTTGATGAACAGGCTGTTGTTCTTCAGACGGACGTCGCCTTTGGCGGTGGTCATCTTGCCGTCCAGCGGGATATCAAGATGTAAGCGAGCATTCACATCGCCATCAAGCTGCAGCTGTTGAAGCGTCGCGGCCAGCGACTCTTTCAGAGGCGTCTCCTCAAAGTACGGTCCGACCGCCTTGCCGGGACCGTTGATGTCGGCATCAATCAGCAGCTTCTCTTTTGAGTAGTCCGGAATGTTGGCCGTCAGGTTACTGGCCGTCACGCCGCCCAGCGCCACGCTGTCGGACTTCATCCACAGGCCGTCATTGAGGAAATTAAGTTCGATATCCAGGTTTTTCAGCGCGGGCCAGTCCGGCTGGAACGCGAAGGTGGCGTTATGCAGCGGCACCAGCACCTGGAACTGGCCTTCATTATGTTTGTACGGGAAAAGATGCGGATTTCCGCCGTAGACCAGCGTGGCATTGTCCGCCTGACCGCCCTGAATCGCCCCGCTGAGATAGTCTACCAGCGCTTTTCCCATCAGGTTTTCCGGGAAGTAGCGCCAGGCCTGAGAGCCGTCATCGGTGCTGATCCCGGCGAGAATACCCAGCCACGGCTCATCCCCTTCAGGCTGCAGATAGCGGAAATCGCCGCGCGCATGCACCGCTTTGGCTTTCACATCGATATGGCGGCCATCAAGCTGGAAACCCTTGTCGTTACGGAGCCAGTTAAGCACCGCACTGCCCTGTTTGATTTCCAGCGGCGCGCGGAAGACCGTCTCGTAAGGCATTTTGGCGTCGTGCATATCAACCGTCAGCCTGCCGTTTTCCACGCTGCCTTCCAGCTTGCCGCTAAAGTGCTCTGCACCCGGCAGCAGCTTCCACTGCTTCCAGGCAAGATCTTTCCACGTTGCCTGGAAGCGGGTTTTTTCCGTCGCCTGGAGCGGGATATCCAGCGCCAGAGCGTCTATCTTCCCGCTCGGCTGCGTTGCCAGCCAGATCTCGCCGAGATCGGGAGAGAGCTTTGCCGCCATCGAGCGCAGCCCTTCAATGGCAGCCAAATCCAGGTTGCTGGCACGGATGCGCAGCTCGTCGCTGCGTTTACTGGCCGCACCACCAACGTCCTGCTCCGGCATCCAGGCCAGCGTCAGCGCACCGCGCGGCCACGGCTTGCCGTCCATGGTGATGCGCGTATCGGGAATGGCAAACTGCCAGCCCTCTTTCTCCTGCGTTACGTGTGCGGTGAGGTTATCGACGGAAAGCTGATGCTGTTGTTTTTCGCCTTTCCAGCTTGCGCCTCCCTGCTTGAGCCAGATATCACCGCTGGCAAATTCGCCTTTCGTCAGGGTCAGCCAGCCTTCAAGACTGAAGCGGGCCGTTTCCAGCTGCATATTTTGCTGGAGCCAGTCGCCCAGCCACGGCTTGACGTCCACATCATCGGCCTGCAGCCAGACTTTGCCGTTATTTAACAGGCCGTCATCGTCGCGCAGATCCATGCGCACCTGCATCACGCCGTGCTGGCCGTTCAGGCTTGAGAGATTGACCTGTCCCTCGGCGCGATGCCGATCCTTACCGTTGAGCCAGGTCAGCTGCGGGATCGCCAGCTCGGCGCGCTGGCCGGAAAGAGTAATAAAGCTCACTTCGCTGTCGCGCAGATCGAAATGATCGAACTGGCGGAGGAAAAGATCGCTGAAGCGGTTGGCTTCAAGCCCCTGACCGCTATCGCTACCGGACAGCGGCGTATTGGTAAGGAACTGGAGCTGATAAAAGGTGAGATCGCGAAACTGCCAGCGCAGATGCAGCAGGCTTTGCCAGACGTCCAGCGCCAGGGTCACGCGTTTGATTTTCAGGTAGCCGCCATCTTTCAGGCGGGCGTTGATATCCCGGACATCGAGCGTCGGGCCAAAATTTTGCCAGTTAGCGCTGACCTGACTGACGTTCACCGGCACGCCGGTGGTGGATTCGATTTTCGCCAGCAGCTGCGGACGCCAGCTGTCCAGATGCGGCAATACGAGGCGTAGCCCGCTCACGAGCAACGCGACAATCACGACCAGCGTTGCCCCTGTAAGCAATAAAATCCCCGGCAATCGCCTCACGCATCTCTCCTTGTCAGCATTCGTCACGCAGCGTACTGCGTTTACATCATTACGACGTCAAACTGCTCCTGGTTATAGAGCGGTTCAATTTGTACTTTTACCTGTTTGCCGACAAAGATTTCCACTTCCGCCAGCGCGTGTGACTCTTCGCCTTTCAGCGCTTCAGCCACCGCAGGGGAAGCATAGACCAGAAAACGGTCGGAGTCGTAGGCATGATGCACACGCACAATTTCACGCATAATTTCGTAGCAGACGGTCTCAACCGTCTTTACCGTTCCGCGTCCATGGCAGGTCGGGCATTCATTACACAGCACATGCTCCACGCTCTCGCGGGTACGCTTACGCGTCATTTCCACCAGTCCCAGCTGTGAGAAGCCGTTGATGCTGGTTTTCACGCGATCTTTACTCAACGCCTGCTCAAGCGAGTGCAGCACGCGGCGACGATGGTCTTCATTACTCATATCGATGAAGTCGATGATGATAATGCCGCCCAGATTGCGCAGACGAAGCTGGCGCGCAATCGCCTGTGTGGCTTCGATGTTGGTGTTGAAGATGGTGTCATCCAGGTTGCGATGGCCGACAAACGCGCCGGTGTTAATATCGACGGTGGTCATCGCTTCGGTCTGATCGATGATCAGATAGCCGCCTGACTTCAGTTCAACCTTACGCTCCAGCGCACGCTGGATCTCGTTTTCAACATCATAGAGATCGAAGATCGGCTGACGCCCTGAATAATGCTCCAGCAGGCCAGGCATCTCGGGGATATATTCGGCGGTAAATTCCAGCAACGCTTCATAGGTCAGGCGCGAGTCCACGCGAATGCGGTCGAGCTGCGCATCAGCAAAGTCACGCAGAACGCGTTGTGCAAGCGCCAGTTCACCGTAGAGCTGGTAGCGGGTCTGGTTGCGTTTTTTACGCTCCATCACTTTGGTCCAGACGCGCTTCAGGTAAGCCGCATCCGACGCCAGGTCTTCCTCGCTGATCCCCTCTGCGGCGGTACGGATGATAAACCCGCCCTGCTCATCGCAGTAGGCACTCACCACTTTCTTCAGACGCTCGCGCTCGGTTTCGCTCTCAATACGCTGCGAAACGCCCACGTGCGACGCGCCGGGCATAAAGACCAGATAGCGGGAAGGTAAGGTGATGTCGGTGGTCAGACGGGCGCCTTTGGTACCGAGGGGATCTTTCACCACCTGCACCATCAGATCCTGTCCCTGACGCACCAGTTCGGAAATGTCGCGCACGGCAAACTGCTTTTGCTCTTCGCCCGCGACGCACTCGGTGTGCGGCATGATATCGGAGGCATGTAAAAATGCCGCCTTATCCAGTCCAATATCTACAAAAGCCGCCTGCATACCCGGTAGTACACGACTGACACGACCTTTGTAGATATTGCCTACTATTCCGCGCCGCGCTTCACGCTCAATATGAATTTCCTGAAGAATGCCACCATCAATATAGGCCACACGGGTTTCCGATGGCGTTACGTTTACCAACAATTCAGCCGTCATAATTATCCCTTCCCTCACGCAGTGAGTTAAAATTGCTCAGCAACTCATACGTTTCCACCAGCGGTAAGCCGACTACGGCGTGATAGCTGCCATGAATCTTCCTGACAAAACAGCCACCCAGCCCCTGAATACCGTATGCACCTGCCTTATCCATTGGTTCACCGCTGGCAATATAAGCGGCGATGTCGTCGTCGGTAAGCACTCTGAACGTCACTTCTGTCACCACCAGGCAATCCAGCACGTGCTGGCTGTCAGCCAACGCGACGGCCGTCATCACCTGATGCGTATGTCCGGACAGTTTGCGCAGCATGCGCGCCGCATGATCGGCGTCGCGCGGTTTCTCAAGCACTTCACCGTTCAGAATAACGATGGTATCTGCTCCCAGCACGGGGAGATCGCATGGCACACTGGCCACGCCCGCCTGCGCTTTCTCACGCGCCAGGCGAGACACGTACTGCTGGGCGCTTTCGCCCTCAGCACGTCTTTCTTCAATGCCGGTCACGATGCGTTCAAAAGAGACCCCTAGCTGCGTCAGGAGTTCCTGACGGCGCGGGGAGCCGGAAGCGAGATACAAAGACGTCATAGAAACCTTTTATTGCACAGCAAACTGCTGGCGAACCTTACGCATCAGCAGGAATAACCATGGCCAGAGCACACCGTTTACTACACTACTCCAGAACACTTCCGGTCGGAAAGAGACGTTGATCACTAAAAACTCTGCCCAGAAAACAACGATATCCGCAGCGAGCGACAATAGCATCACCACCAGGGCCTGTTGCCAGAGCGCAAGGTTACGGAAGAGCTGGAATTTGAGTGCGACGAGGTACGCAATAATGCTCATGGACAAGGCGCGCACGCCAAGCGTAGAGCCGCTAATGAGATCCAGTATGGCACCCATCACGAAACCTGTGCCGACATTTACGCGATGCGGCAGGGCAAGGATCCAGTAGAGCAAAATGAGCAATACCCAGTTTGGCCGGAAAACGAGAATGTCATCCGGCCAGGGCATCACTTGCAGCAACAGTGCAATGAGAAACGAGAGCCAGATGACCCAGCGTCCCTGGCTACGATAGCTTGCCACTACTGCCCTCCCGAAGAGAGTTTAGGCGGTGGCGGCGCATCCGGCAGCGGCTGCGTTAACCCGGTTGCCGGCGCCGGGACTGGCGCAGGTGGCCCCATGGAATCCGCAGGCGGGAGAACCTGCGGCATCATCTGCATCAGGCGCTCATTTGCCACGCGATGCACCTCTTCAGGCGTCATCGGGTTAGCACCGTTACGATCGGCGCCCCACAGCAGCAGCAGATAGCGCAGACGCTGCAAACCGGCGGTTGGACGCGCCTGAATTACGGTATAGGCACGCTGCGTATCCAGCTTCACTGAAGAAACCACCGCAACCGGATAGCCCTCAGGGAAGCGTCCGCCCAGACCGGAGGTCACCAGGACGTCACCCACGCGGATATCCGTGTTAGCTGGCAGGTGTTCCAGCTGCAGGTCGTCCGTACAGCCATTACCGGCCGCAATCACGCGGATGTCGTTACGCAGGACCTGGATCGGCAGCGCATGCGTGGCATCGCAAATCAGCAGCACGCGGCTGGTCAGCTTGGCCACGGCAACCACCTGGCCCACGACGCCTTTATCACTGATAACAGGCTGACCTTCATACACCCCGTTCACGCTCCCTTTGTCGATCACAACCTGATCGCTGTAGGGGTCGTTCACGGTGGAGATCACCTGCGTGACCATTTTCTGCTCATCCTGACGCAGCGGCGAGCCGAGCAGTTCACGCAGACGCGCATTTTCCTGCTTGTATTGCCCCAGCATCAGCAGTTCACTGTTTTTCAGCAACAGTTCCTGACGTAATGCCCGGTTTTCGAGTTCGAGTTGGTCACGTGAAGACAGCGTTTGAGAAACGGAGTCGAGCAATTCACGGGGACCATTGGATATAAAGTAGAAAGGACTGACGGCGGTATCCATGTACGTTCGGATCTGGCTGAACGTACCGAGGCGGCTATCGGCAATAATGACCCCAAGCGCAACCAGAACCGCCAGAATGAGGCGAAACTGTAGCGATGGGCCACGGCTAAAAATTGGCTTCATAGGCTATGCGTATTCTCGCGTCAGAGAGAAAGGGTAGCAAATTGCTACCCTCTCAAACTCGACTACTCTTCGCTGAACAAATCGCCGCCGTGCATGTCGATCATTTCCAGCGCCTTGCCACCACCACGGGCGACGCAAGTCAGTGGATCTTCTGCAACTACGACAGGAATACCTGTCTCTTCCATTAACAGGCGGTCGAGGTTACGCAGCAGCGCACCACCACCGGTCAGAACCATACCGCGCTCGGAGATATCGGACGCCAGCTCTGGTGGGCACTGTTCCAGCGCGACCATTACCGCGCTCACGATACCCGTCAGTGGTTCCTGCAGTGCTTCCAGAATTTCGTTGGAGTTCAGGGTGAAACCGCGTGGCACACCTTCAGCCAGGTTACGGCCACGTACTTCGATCTCACGCACTTCATCGCCCGGATACGCAGAGCCGATTTCGTGTTTGATACGCTCTGCGGTGGCTTCACCGATCAGAGAGCCGTAGTTACGGCGTACATAATTAATGATGGCTTCGTCGAAGCGGTCACCACCGATACGTACGGAAGAGGAGTACACCACGCCGTTCAGAGAGATAACGGCCACTTCAGTGGTACCACCACCGATATCCACCACCATGGAACCGGTCGCTTCAGACACAGGCAGGCCAGCACCGATGGCCGCCGCCATTGGCTCTTCAATCAGGAACACTTCACGCGCACCTGCGCCCTGGGCAGATTCACGGATTGCGCGACGCTCTACCTGGGTTGCACCAACCGGCACACACACCAGAACACGCGGGCTTGGGCGCATGAAGCTGTTGCTGTGAACCTGCTTGATGAAGTGCTGAAGCATTTTTTCAGTCACGAAGAAGTCGGCGATAACGCCGTCTTTCATTGGGCGAATGGCGGCGATGTTGCCAGGGGTACGACCCAGCATCTGCTTCGCGTCATGACCCACTGCGGCCACGCTTTTCGGCGAGCCTGCACGATCCTGACGAATGGCCACAACAGAAGGCTCATTCAATACGATGCCTTGTCCTTTTACATAAATAAGGGTATTCGCGGTACCCAGGTCAATGGACAGGTCATTGGAAAACATGCCACGAAATTTTTTCAACATACTAAGGGATAATCCTGAAAGCTGGGGCGGAAAACAAAATCCGCTTACTTTACCAACCACACGCAGCAGCGACAAGGCGCAAAAATCATCTGCAACGGTGAAAATTTGTGCAGTACGTTTCCTGATGTTACAAAATCATCCCCTGACTCCCTCAGGGCTGAGTAAACAGTAGCGTTCCCCACTGACGTTTGTAACCCGTTATAGGTCGTTCACTGGCTTTTTGCTCGACATACTCAAAGCTACAGGCGCGATATTCTACGTGAAAACAGCGTAAACGGCAGGTCAAACAGAGTATCTTTGCAAATATTTTTTCACGTTGGTGTCAAGCGGTTGAGAGGCAGCAAAAAAATCCCCCTGACCACCCATTACACCGCGCTCTGTTAACATCTGCCATTCACCTCTGGAGCGCACGCCCGTGGCAAATACTTGTGTTCGCGTTCCCTTGCATGCTTCTACCAGACTCTGTACCAGCAGCTGGTTTTCCGTACGCTTCTCAATATTCCTTACCAGCCCCGGATGTAGCTTTAATAATTCTACATCCAGCTCCTTGATCCAGTTGGTACTGACCAGCGTTAAGCCTGCCTGCGTCACCGCCACACGCGCACCGAGCGCATTGATCAAACGAACCACCGGACGTAACCGGCTGATGTGTTGACCTACGTCGGCCTCAGCAAGTTCAAAAATAATGTGTTTGCGTTGCGATTTTTCGCATTGCATTAATGTATCACGCAGCCAGCGCTGAAAACGTGGGCGTATTAATGACTCAACGGTAACCTGTAATGCCAGACTTTCTTCAGGCCAAAAAGATAAAAACGGAATCAATCGGGTAATTTGCTGGCGGTCATACTCTTCGGACAGGCCAAATTGCAGGACCATCGGCAGATATTCCGCCGAGATAACCTCTTCCGTACCGTCAAAAATACGACACATCAGCTCGCGGTGATGAACGTTGCCGTTTTTCATGACCGCGGGTTTTTGATAAATACGTGGTCCACCGCGGCTAAGCATTTGCTCAATCAAAGTACGCCAGCGCACGTTGCCACGCCCTTTTTCCGGCAGCGAGTCGTCATAAACCGCCCATCCGTTCGCCCCCTGCAACACGGCGTTGCGGGTGGCCGCTTCCGCATGTTCCATCACCTGTTCTGTGGATTGTCCGCCACGCCAGGCGCAGATCCCCATGTGGACCATATCGTCCCTGTCGAGCATTTTGCTCTGCGGCAGCGCATCCACCGCCTTCAACAGCTGGCTGGCGATGCTTTCCGACTCTTTCAGCGTACGATGAGGCAACAATACGGCAAAGTCGCTGCGGTGATAGCGGGCCAGCAGCGCGCCCGGGTAGCGCATAATAAAGGTGGAGAGCAGGTTGATCAGCGTAAAGAGATTTTCTTCCGCAGCCCGCTGTCCCCAGGTATCGCGCAGGAGATCGAAATCGGGCAGGCGAATCATCATCACCACCCCGTGTGTCCCCACTTTTTCTGAATCGTCGAGCAGCGTCGCGAGTTGATTATCAAAGAAAAGACGGTTGTTAAGGCCAGTTTTATTATCCTGGGCGGCATAAGAGCGAATCAGCGTATCCATTCGGCTGCGCTGGTCGCTGGCAAACTGGATTTCCGAGAGCAGCGTATCCAGCGCGCTGCTGGCGCGTGACGGCCACTCATGGACCGAGCCACGCACCTGCGGACCGCGTTCACCGTTAAGGATCCGCACGGAGCGCATCTCCAGCAGCTCCTGGCCGGAGAGCTGTCGGCGCAGCCAGCGGACCGCGAGAAAGATCAGCAGGACGATAAACGCAACGGCGACAGTGAGCGGTGCGGTGGTCATCATTGAACGAAAATAGCTCGCCATCGGATCGAGGTAGACCATGTGTATGGTCATCCCCGGATTTTTCAGGGAATGCACCGTCACTTCCCGATACTGGCTCACCACGCCCGCGGGGCGGTAGCTTCCCGGCCGTTCGTGGCTTAAAACACGATGCTTTCCCTGCAGAATGTCGATCTGAACAATATCAACAGGTACCATCAACTCATCGAGCTCACGGGAGAGCGCCGGTAGCGGTGTCGTCAGCAGACGCGCATCAATCACCGATGCAACAGACTGTACCCGGTTAACCAGCTTGTCCTGAATGGCGGTGTAAAAGCTCAGGGAGCAGCCCATAAGCGTGACAAAAATTGTAAGCCCCGTCAGCAAGGTGATAAAAGCCGAGAACTTCGTCGTTAATCGCATCCTTGAGATTACTCCGTGGGTTGATGGGGTAGCGAGTAAGCGCTAACTTGCATTCCAAATGCGGCATACTACCAAATCGAGTGTATCTGGCAATTTATTGCGTTAAATCGGCATTGCGTTTCCCTGAGCGAGTATAGTCTTCAGAAATTATTTTCCAATCATCTGAGTCGAGAGGACCCCGTATGCAGGCTTTGATCTTAGAACAGCAGGACGGCAAAACGCTTGCCTCAGTGCAGGCGGTTGAAGAGAGTCGCCTGCCGGAAGGCGAAGTAACCGTCGACATCGACTGGTCCAGTTTAAATTATAAAGATGCGCTGGCGATTACCGGTAAGGGTAAAATCATCCGAAATTTCCCTATGGTGCCGGGGATTGATTTCGCGGGCCGGGTTCATACCAGCGAGGATCCGCGCTTCCACCCGGGCCAGCAGGTGCTGCTCACCGGCTGGGGCGTAGGTGAAAATCACTGGGGCGGGCTGGCAACGCAGGCGCGCGTGAAGGGCGACTGGCTGGTGCCAATGCCGAAAGGCATGGATGGCCGCAAGGCGATGATCGTCGGTACGGCAGGCTTTACCGCCATGCTGTGTGTGATGGCGCTGGAAGAGGCGGGCATCCGCCCTGAGTCGGGTGAAATTGTCGTCACCGGTGCCAGCGGCGGCGTGGGCAGCACTGCAGTCACGCTGCTGCACAAGCTGGGCTATCAGGTCGCGGCGGTGTCGGGCCGCGAAAGCACCCACGATTACCTGCGCCAGCTCGGGGCCAGCCGCATTCTCAGCCGTGACGAATTCGCCGAAACCCGTCCACTGGAAAAACAGGTCTGGGCAGGCGCGGTGGATACCGTCGGTGATAAAGTGCTGGCAAAAGTCCTGGCGCAGATGAACTACGGCGGCTGCGTGGCAGCATGCGGACTGGCGGGCGGATTTGCCCTGCCCACCACCGTGATGCCATTTATTTTGCGTAACGTCCGCCTGCAGGGTGTGGATTCCGTGATGACCCCAGCGGCTCGCCGTACGCAGGCATGGGAACGTCTGGTACGCGATCTGCCGGAATCCTTCTACACCCGGAGCGCAACGGAGATTACGCTCAGCCAGGCACCGGACTATGCCAGTAAGATCATGGACAACCAGTTCCAAGGTCGTGCGCTGGTGAAAATCGCCTAATCTTCAAATTTTCGTGACATATTCGCGCGAATCCCTCTCCTCCGTCATGCTTAGGAAAACGCATGACGGAGGATGCCATGAAAAACCGAAAACTGACGGAAGCCGACGTAACGTCCGAGTCTGTCTTTATGTTACAGCGCCGCCAGATCCTGAAAATGCTTGGCATCAGCGCCACAGCCCTGACGCTCTCTCCGGCGGCACACGCCGACCTGCTCGACTGGTTTAAAGGCAACGATCGGCCGAAGGCCCCTTCCGGCGCCCCGCTCACCTTTACGAAACCCGCCCAATGGCAAAATAAACTGACGCTGACGCCAGAAGATAAAGTCACCGGCTACAACAACTTCTACGAATTTGGTCTCGACAAGGCCGATCCTGCCGCCAACGCCGGTAGCCTCAAAACCGATCCGTGGACGCTGAAGATTGATGGCGAAGTGGCGAAACCTCTGACGCTGGATCATCACGATCTGACCACCCGTTTCCCGCTCGAAGAGCGTATCTACCGCATGCGCTGCGTGGAGGCCTGGTCGATGGTGGTGCCGTGGGTCGGCTTCCCGCTGCATAAACTGCTGGCGATGGTTGAGCCCACCAGCAACGCAAAATATGTCGCTTTCCAGACGCGCTATGCGCCGGACGAGATGCCAGGACAAAAAGACCGGTTTATCGGCGGCGGGCTTGAGTATCCGTATGTGGAAGGGCTACGTCTCGATGAGGCGATGCACCCGCTTACCCTGCTGACCGTCGGCGTGTACGGCAAGGCGCTTCCGCCGCAGAACGGTGCCCCCATCCGTTTAACCGTACCGTGGAAATACGGTTTCAAAGGAATTAAGTCCATCGTCAGCATTAAGCTCACCCGCGAGCGTCCGCCCACCACCTGGAATCTGGCGGCTCCGAACGAATACGGTTTCTTCGCCAACGTGAACCCGCATGTGGATCACCCGCGCTGGTCGCAGGCAACCGAGCGGTTTATCGGTTCCGGCGGTGCGCTGGACGTGAAGCGTCAGCCCACGTTGCTGTTTAACGGCTATGCGGATGAAGTGGCCTCGCTGTACCGTGGCCTCAATTTACGGGAGAACTTCTGAGTGCGTTTAACGGCAAAACAGATTACCTGGCTGAAAGTGCTGCTGCACCTGGCCGGGTTACTTCCTTTTATATGGCTGTTCTGGGCCGCCAGCCAGGGTCTCTTTAGCGCAGACCCGGCCAAGGATATCCAGCATTTTACCGGTCGGATGGCTCTGAAATTTTTGCTGGCCACCTTGCTCGTCTCGCCGCTGGCGCGCTACGCTAAACAGCCACTATTGATACGCACCCGTCGGCTGTTAGGGCTATGGTGCTTTGCCTGGGCGACGCTGCACCTCACCAGCTATGCCCTGCTGGAACTGGGAATTAACAATCTGGCACTGCTTGGCCGCGAACTGGTGACACGCCCTTATCTGACGCTGGGTATTGTGAGCTGGGTGATTTTACTGGCGTTAGCGCTGACCTCCACGCAATATGCGCAGCGAAAACTGGGCAGGCGCTGGCAGCTGCTGCACAACTTCGTCTATCTTGTCGCGATCCTCGCCCCCATTCATTACCTGTGGTCGGTGAAGATCCTCTCCCCGCAGCCGGTCCTGTACGCACTGGCCGCCGTGGCGCTTTTAGCATGGCGTTACAAGAAGTTCCGCCAGTGGTTGCGATAGTTGGCGAAACTGTGCGTTTTCCCGCATATTCCCCGTCAACCGCAAATCTTTTTCGGATAGCGGTTGATAATCTTCCCTGATAAGACCAGTATTTAGCTGCTAAATGCTACGAAATCGTTATAATGTGCGACCTTGGTTCGCCTGACAGCGGTTTTAAGCCTCTGAAAAGGTGACATTTGCGTTTCGAAGGTATATTTTGTTTTTTACCCGAAAATCGCAGGAGATAGCGGCATAATGACTGATAAGTTCCATATCTTAGTTTTGAACGGACCGAACCTGAACATGCTCGGAACCCGTGAGCCAGAGAAGTACGGCACGCTGACATTGAGTGAAATTGTTAACCGTCTGGGAACGGAAGCAGCGTCACTGAATGTGGATTTGGATCATTTTCAGTCGAATGCGGAGTACGCAATCATCGACCGTATTCATCAGGCTAAAGACAATGTGGACTATATCCTGATCAATCCGGCCGCGTTTACGCACACCAGTGTTGCTATCCGCGACGCACTGCTCGCGGTGAGTATCCCGTTTATCGAGATCCACCTGAGTAACGTGCACGCCCGAGAGCCGTTCCGCCACCATTCGTATCTGTCAGATATCGCTGCTGGCGTTATCTGTGGACTGGGCGCAGACGGCTATTCATACGCTTTACAGACAGCGGTAAAACGCTTGTCACAATCACACTAAACAAGAGTACGGAACCCACTCATGGATATTCGTAAGATTAAAAAACTGATCGAGCTGGTTGAAGAATCAGGCATCTCCGAACTGGAAATTTCTGAAGGCGAAGAGTCTGTACGCATCAGCCGTGCAGCCCCAGCCGCTAGCTTCCCGGTAATGCAGCAGGCTTATGCTGCGCCAGTGCAGCAGCCTGCGCTCTCCGCAGCCGTTGCGCCAGCAGCTGAAGCCGCACCTGCCGCTGCAGCAGAAATCAGTGGTCACATCGTACGTTCCCCAATGGTTGGTACTTTCTACCGCACCCCGAGCCCGGACGCGAAGGCGTTCATCGAAGTGGGTCAGAAAGTCAACGTAGGCGATACCCTGTGCATCGTTGAAGCGATGAAAATGATGAACCAGATCGAAGCAGACAAATCAGGTACTGTGAAAGCGATTCTGGTCGAAAGTGGTCAGCCGGTTGAATTTGACGAGCCGCTGGTCGTCATCGAGTAACGAGGCGTACATGCTGGATAAAATTGTTATCGCCAACCGCGGCGAGATCGCACTGCGTATTCTTCGTGCCTGTAAAGAACTGGGCATCAAGACCGTCGCGGTGCACTCAAGCGCGGATCGCGATTTAAAACACGTATTGCTGGCGGATGAGACGGTCTGTATTGGCCCGGCTCCGTCCGTAAAAAGCTATCTGAACATCCCGGCTATCATCAGCGCCGCTGAAATCACCGGCGCGGTGGCAATTCATCCGGGTTACGGCTTCCTCTCTGAGAACGCCAACTTTGCTGAGCAGGTTGAACGCTCTGGCTTCATCTTCATCGGCCCGAAAGCCGACACCATCCGCCTGATGGGCGACAAAGTGTCTGCAATCACCGCGATGAAAAAAGCCGGTGTGCCAACCGTACCAGGCTCTGACGGCCCTCTGACCGACGACATGGATGCTAACCGTGCTCATGCTAAACGCATTGGCTACCCGGTTATCATCAAGGCGTCCGGCGGCGGCGGCGGTCGCGGTATGCGCGTTGTGCGCAGCGATGCTGACCTGGCGCAGTCCATCTCCATGACCAAAGCTGAAGCGAAAGCCGCTTTCAGCAATGACATGGTATACATGGAAAAATACCTGGAAAACCCACGCCACATCGAAATTCAGGTGCTGGCTGACGGTCAGGGTAACGCGATCTATCTGGCAGAACGTGACTGCTCCATGCAGCGTCGTCACCAGAAAGTGGTCGAAGAGGCGCCAGCACCGGGTATTACCCCGGAACTGCGTCGCTACATCGGCGAGCGTTGCGCCAAAGCGTGTGTCGATATCGGCTATCGCGGGGCGGGTACCTTTGAGTTCCTGTTCGAAAACGGCGAGTTCTATTTCATCGAAATGAACACCCGTATTCAGGTTGAACACCCGGTTACCGAAATGATCACCGGCGTTGACCTGATCAAAGAACAGCTGCGTATCGCAGCCGGTCAGCCGCTGTCCATCAAGCAGGAAGAAGTTGTGGTGAAAGGCCATGCGATCGAGTGTCGTATCAACGCCGAAGACCCGAACACCTTCCTGCCAAGCCCGGGTAAAATCACGCGTTTCCACGCGCCGGGCGGCTTTGGCGTGCGTTGGGAATCTCATATCTACGCCGGTTACACCGTACCGCCGTACTATGACTCAATGATCGGCAAGCTCATCTGCTACGGCGAAAACCGTGACGTGGCGATTGCCCGCATGAAGAACGCCCTGCAGGAGCTGATCATCGACGGTATCAAAACCAACGTTGATCTGCAGATGCGCATTATGAGCGACGAGCACTTCCAGAATGGTGGAACCAACATCCACTATCTCGAGAAGAAACTCGGTCTTAACGAGAAGTAAGACTGCGCGCACACGAAAAGGCCGGATTATCCGGCCTTTTTTATTTCTGGGGCCTGGAAAGCCTCATCATGTACAATCCCCGCTTTCTTCATCCACAAGGGACAAAAAATGGACAAACGTTTTGTTCAGGCCCATAAAGAAGCGCGCTGGGCGCTGTGGCTGACCCTTCTCTATCTCGCCGCATGGTTAGTAACTGCTTACTTACCGAATTCAGCATCCGGCATAACCGGCCTGCCGCACTGGTTTGAAATGGCGTGTCTGCTGGTACCGTTGATTTTTATTTTGCTCAGCTGGCTGATGGTGCGCTTTATCTTCCGCGATTTCCCGCTGGAGGACAGTGATGCAAACTGAAATCATCACCGTACTGGTTGTCTATTTGATCGTGGTATTTGGCCTATCTTTCTATGCCATGCGCAAACGCAGTACCGGATCGTTCCTGAGTGAATATTTCCTCGGCAGCCGTTCCATGGGCGGGTTTGTGCTGGCGATGACGCTGACCGCCACCTACGTGAGCGCCAGTTCGTTTATCGGCGGGCCGGGAGCCGCATACAAATACGGCCTGGGCTGGGTATTGCTGGCCATGATTCAGGTGCCCACGATTTGGCTGTCACTGGGTATTCTGGGCAAAAAATTTGCCATACTCGCTCGCCGCTATAACGCCATTACGCTGAACGACATGCTGCAGGCGCGTTATCAGAGCCGCGCGGTGGTCTGGATTGCCAGTATCAGCCTGATTGTCGCCTTCGTCGGCGCCATTGCCGTTCAGTTTATTGGCGGCGCGCGCCTGCTGGAAACGGCAGCGGGTATTAAGTACGAGACCGGGCTGCTCATCTTCGGGATCACGATTGCGCTGTACACCGCGTTTGGCGGTTTCCGCGCCAGCGTGCTGAACGACACCATGCAGGGCATGGTGATGCTGATAGGTACTCTTGTGCTGCTGGTTGGCGTCATCTACGCGGCCGGCGGGTTACACAATGCAGTGCAAACGCTGGAACAGATCGATCCTAAGCTGGTCAGCCCTCATGGTGCTGACGATATCCTGACGCCCGCGTTTATGACCTCCTTCTGGGTGCTGGTTTGCTTTGGGGTTATCGGTCTGCCGCACACCGCCGTGCGCTGTATCTCCTATAAAGACAGCAAAGCCGTTCACCGCGGGATTGTGATTGGTACCGTCATTGTCGCCCTTCTGATGTTGGGCATGCATCTGGCGGGCGCGCTGGGTCGAGCTGTATTACCTCACCTGACCGTGCCGGATCAGGTGATCCCAACGCTGATGGTGCAGGTTCTGCCGCCGTGGGCCGCAGGTTTATTCCTTGCTGCACCGATGGCGGCCATCATGTCCAACGTTAACGCGCACCTGCTTCAGGCTTCCGCCACCATTATCAAAGATCTGTGGCTTAGCGCGCGTCCGGCTAAAATGCATAATGAGCAGAAGCTGAAACGCATCTCAACCTGGACCACGCTGGTGCTCGGTATTCTAATGATGCTCGCCGCATGGCGTCCGCCGGAGATGATCATCTGGCTGAACCTGCTGGCATTTGGTGGGCTGGAAGCGGTATTCCTGTGGCCGCTGGTGTTAGGGCTCTACTGGGAACGCGCAAACGCGGCGGGCGCGCTGAGCGGCATGATCGTCGGCGGTGTGCTGTATGCCGTCCTCGCAACGTTTAAGATTCAGTACCTGGGCTTCCATCCGATTGTGCCTTCGTTACTGCTAAGTTTACTGGCGTTTGTGGTGGGGAACCGTTTCGGTCAGCCTGTCCCACAACCCGCTATGATTTCTACTGATAAATAAAGAGTTTTGCCATGCCGTGGATCCAACTAAAACTGAACACAACCGGCGCTAACGCCGAGGAACTGAGCGATGCGCTGATGGAGGCCGGTTCGGTCTCTATCACCTTCCAGGACACGCATGACACGCCGGTCTTTGAGCCGCTGCCGGGCGAAACCCGCCTGTGGGGCGATACCGACGTTATTGGCCTGTTTGATGCCGAAACCGATATGAAAGAGGTTGTCGCGATTCTGGAAAACCATCCTCTGCTGGGCGCGGGTTTTGTGCACAAAATCGAACAGCTGGAGGATAAAGACTGGGAACGCGAGTGGATGGATAACTTCCACCCGATGCAGTTCGGCAAGCGTCTGTGGATCTGCCCAAGCTGGCGCGACGTCCCGGACGAGAATGCGGTCAACGTGATGCTCGACCCGGGCCTTGCATTTGGTACCGGCACTCACCCAACCACATCCCTGTGCCTGCAGTGGCTGGATGGTCTCGATCTGGACGGTAAGACGGTGATCGACTTCGGCTGTGGTTCCGGGATCCTCGCGATTGCCGCCCTGAAACTGGGCGCAGCTAAAGCCATCGGGATCGATATCGATCCGCAGGCGATTCAGGCCAGCCGCGATAATGCCGAGCGTAACGGCGTGTCCGATCGTCTGGAGCTGTATCTGCCGGATGCGCAGCCAGACGCCATGAAAGCCGATGTGGTGGTCGCAAACATTCTGGCGGGCCCACTGCGCGAGCTGGCCCCGTTAATCAGCGTGCTGCCCGTTGAGGGCGGTCTGCTGGGGCTTTCCGGTATTCTGGCGAGCCAGGCCGACAGCGTGTGTGAAGCCTACGCCGATCTTTTCACCCTCGACCCGGTGGTTGAGAAAGAAGAGTGGTGCCGCATCACCGGCCGTAAAAAATAAGCATTTGGCGTGGTCATCTGACCACGCCTTTCACCCTCTGATTATTCTCTCTCCCTTTGCCATTCTTCGGTAAAATAACCACACAAATCATGTTGATTTGTATTATAAAAATTCACCGGAAGAATATGATGAAACACATTACAGGCAAGGCAGCGCTGCTGGCGCTGAGCATGGTTTCGGCTTCAGCATTCGCATCACACTGGAGCTACGAAGGGGAAGGTTCGCCGGAACACTGGGGCGAGCTGGACGAGGCATACAAGACCTGTCAAAGCGGGATGAACCAGTCTCCGATTAATATTGATTCGACCGCTAACGCCCATCTCCCTCCACTTAAAACACACTACATTGATGGCCCTGTCGGGCTGACAAACAATGGCCATACCATTCAGGCCAGCGAAAAAGCAGATACCCGCAACACGATAACCCTGGACAAGCAAACCTGGACGCTACAGCAGTTCCACTTCCATGCGCCGAGCGAAAACACCGTGCACGGCAAAAAGTACGCGATGGAGATGCATCTGGTACATAAAAACAGCGCGGGTGAGCTGGCAGTGGTGGCCGTCATGTTTGATAAAGGTGCTGCGAATCCCGAGCTGGAAAAGCTGTGGAGTATGATGCCTCAGCAGGCTGAACAGAATGTATCTATTGAGAAGGATCTCAACCTGAACAAACTGCTGCCAAAGGTGAAAACTTACTGGCGCTTTAGCGGCTCTTTGACCACACCACCGTGTTCTGAAGGGGTTACCTGGATCGTGCTCAAACAGCCGTTAACCCTCTCAGCAGAACAGCTTGAGAAATTTACTCATACCATGCATCACGATAATAACCGTCCGGTACAGTCGCTGCACGGGCGCGTTGTGGTCGAATAAGACGCATTTTTCGCATGACGATCATGTTCTAAAATGCGACGCAGATCGCAAAGAAGTGGGGAAATCTGCTGCTAAAAACAGCAGATTATCCCGCTTCATCGAAGCATTTATTCAGAAATGATGAGAAGTGACGGGAAATTGTAAGCGACTATAAAATAACCATTCTCGTATAACATAATGATTTAAATAATGAATAATTTTGAACGGAAAGATTGAGCGGCGATTCCTTGATCTACAACAGTGGATTGTTCAAAGTTTGGCCTTTCATCTCGTGCAAAAAATGCGTAATATACGCCGCCTTGCAGTCACAGTATGGTCATTTCTTAACTCATGCGCATCGGACACCACCAGCTTAGAAATCGCCTGATCGCAGCCCCTATGGCAGGTATTACAGACCGGCCGTTCAGGACGCTGTGCTATGAGATGGGAGCCGGTTTAACCGTATCCGAGATGATGTCGTCTAACCCGCAGGTTTGGGAAAGCGATAAATCCCGCCTTCGGATGGTGCACGTTGATGAACCAGGTATTCGCACCGTGCAAATTGCCGGAAGCGTGCCTGAAGAGATGGCAGATGCCGCGCGGATTAACGTGGAAAGTGGTGCCCAGATTATTGATATCAATATGGGGTGCCCGGCCAAAAAGGTGAATCGCAAGCTTGCAGGTTCAGCCCTTCTGCAATACCCCGACCAGGTGAAAGCTATCCTGACGGCGGTTGTCAGCGCAGTGGACGTTCCTGTTACGTTGAAGATTCGCACGGGTTGGTCGCCGGAACACCGTAACTGTGTAGAGATTGCCCAACTGGCCGAAGACTGTGGCATTCAGGCCCTGACCATTCATGGACGCACGCGCGCCTGTTTGTTCAACGGTGAAGCTGAATACGACAGCATTCGGGCAGTTAAGCAGAAAGTTTCCATTCCGATTATCGCGAATGGCGACATAACTGACCCGCTTAAAGCCAGAGCTGTGCTCGACTATACGGGAGCTGATGCTCTGATGATAGGACGTGCCGCTCAGGGAAGACCCTGGATCTTTCGGGAAATCCAGCATTATCTGGACACTGGAGAGCTGCTTGCTCCACTGCCTCTGGCAGAGGTTAAGCGCTTGCTTTGTTCGCATGTTCGGGAACTGCATGACCACTACGGTCAGGCGAAAGGGTACCGAATTGCGCGTAAACACGTTTCCTGGTATCTCCAGGAGCACGCTCCAGATGACCAGTTTCGGCGCACATTCAACGCCATAGAGGATGCCAGCGAACAGCTGGAGGCGTTGGAGGCATACTTCGAAAATCTTGCGTAATGAAATAAAGAGCTGACAGAACTATGTTCGAACAACGCGTAAATTCTGACGTACTGACCGTTTCTACCGTTAACTCTCAGGACCAGGTAACTCAAAAGCCCCTGCGTGACTCGGTTAAACAGGCACTGAAGAACTATTTTGCTCAACTGAACGGTCAGGATGTTAATGACCTGTATGAGCTGGTACTGGCTGAAGTTGAACAGCCACTGTTGGACATGGTGATGCAATACACCCGCGGTAACCAAACCCGCGCTGCGCTGATGATGGGTATCAACCGTGGTACTCTGCGTAAGAAACTGAAAAAATACGGCATGAACTGATACTAATCAGTTAAATGCTTGTTTAAAAAGGCGCTCTTCGGCATGGGGAAGCGCCTTTTTTATTGCCTGCTTCAGTCCGTCAACGCTTTGTAAACCTTCTCTTATCCCGCTTTAAAACCGCCGCTTTTGGTGTATATTTCCCCCACTCTACTGGCGCTCTTCTCGCGGAATGACACAATGATTCGTAAATACTGGTGGCTGGTTGTCTTTGCAATCTCCGTTCTGATTTTCGATGCACTCCTGATGCAGTGGATTGAACTGATGAGCACCGAAACCGATAAGTGTCGCAATATGAACTCCGTCAATCCGCTGAAACTCGTGAACTGCTCCGAGCTCGACTAACCGCCCGATTGCGCAAATCACACCATTATTACCCACTAAAAACGGGGATTTAAATCCCTTTGAGCCATTACCTGACGGTGATAATGTCTCGCCCTTCTCAACCGCTCTAGCGTAACCCCACACTCGAGTAGAACCGTCCATGCTGGTCAGCCAATACAACCATATCCTTGTCGTCCTCTCCTTTGTTGTTGCCATCCTTGCGGCGTATACCGCGCTGAACATGGCTGCACGCGTCGCCGGGAGTGAGGGCGTCGCTGCCCGCGTCTGGCTGGCTGGCGGCGGTATTGCAATGGGTATTGGCGTGTGGGCCATGCACTTTATCGGCATGCTGGCGATGGACCTCTCCATGAGCATGAGCTACAACGCCACCCTGACGGTGTTATCCATGGTCATCGCCGTGGGTTCATCACTGTTTGCGCTATGGCTCGTGAGCTGCGAGCAATTACGCCTGCGCCGACTGCTGCCCGGCGCGCTGGTGATGGGGAGCGGTATTGTTGCTATGCATTACACCGGCATGGCGGCGCTGGAAGTGATGCCGGGGATTATCTGGGACAAGGTCTGGGTGGCCATTTCGGTCGCGATTGCGCTTGCCGCTTCTCTCGCGGCGCTATGGCTGACCTTCCGCCTGCGTCGCGAAGCCGCGCAGGTCGTGCTGATGCGCATGGGGGCCGCCATCACGATGGGGATTGCCATTGCCGGTATGCACTATGCCGGGATGAAAGCGGCGCAGTTTCCCATGTCCACAATGGTTCATCATGAGGGGATTAACGGGAGCTGCCTGGCGGTGCTGGTCAGCGTTGTCGCCCTCTCTATTCTTGGGATTACCCTGCTGGTGTCGATGCTGGATGCCCGCCTTCAGGCACGTACGGCCCTTCTGGCCTCGTCGCTGGCAGAAGCTAACCGGGAACTCGCTCAACTGGCGCTGCACGATACCCTGACGCGTCTGCCCAATCGTATCCTGCTGGAAGACAGACTCGATCAGGCCATCAGCAAAGCCGATCGTGAAGGGAATCACTTTGCCCTGATGTTCATGGATCTCGACGGCTTTAAAGCCATCAATGACGCCTAC
Source organism: Enterobacter sp. NFIX59 (assembly GCF_900113755.1). Lineage (NCBI taxonomy): Bacteria > Pseudomonadati > Pseudomonadota > Gammaproteobacteria > Enterobacterales > Enterobacteriaceae > Enterobacter > Enterobacter sp. NFIX59. The sequence continues at coordinate 668,854 of NZ_FOQN01000002.1, forward strand.
GGCCATGATGTTGGTGACAGGCTGCTGGTCGCCGTTACGCAGCGTCTGCTGCTTCTCCTGAAAGGCCAGTTCACCCTTGCACGTATCGGCGGTGATGAGTTTGTTCTGCTGGCAGAGGGAGAAGGTCCGGACGACGCGGCATCGCTGGCAAATTCGCTGGTCCGCGCGATCGATAGCCCGTTCAATCTCGGCCCCTATGAACTGGTGGTGACTCTCAGCATTGGTATCGCACTGTACCCTCACGACGGCAAAACTGAGCGTGAACTGATGTTTAACGCCGACGCGGCGATGTATCACACGAAGCATATGGGCCGTAACGGTTACCACTTTTTCCAGCCCTCTATGAACACCCTGGCGCAGACCCATCTCCAGTTAATGAACGATCTGTGGATGGCGATCGATCGCAATGAGCTGCGCCTGCTGTATCAGCCAAAATTTCACGCCCCCGCGGGTCCTGTCCTCGGATTCGAGGCGTTATTGCGCTGGCAGCATCCTAAGCAGGGGTTACTGACGCCGGAGCTTTTTCTGCCGCTGGCGGAAAAAACGGGGCTGATCATCCCCATTGGCAACTGGGTGATTAATGAAGCCTGTCGCCAGCTGCGGGAATGGCATCTTCAGGGGCATCAAAGCTGGTCAATGGCGGTAAACCTGTCGACACTGCAGTTTGAACAACCTTCGCTGGTGAAAACGGTTCTCGACTGCCTGGCTCTTCACCATGTGCCACCGGAAATGTTGATCCTCGAAGTGACGGAAACCACGGCGATGAGCAACCCTGATGAGAGCGTAAGGGTGCTGACAGAGCTAACGGATGCGGGCGTGAAGGCCTCCATTGATGATTTTGGCACCGGATATTCGAGCCTTCTGTATCTCAAGCGGTTACCGGCCTGTGAATTGAAAATCGACAGGGCGTTTGTGAAAGAGCTCAGCGGCGAAAGCGAGGATGCCACTATTGTCTCAGCAATTGTCGCCCTTGCCAAAACGCTTAACCTGAAAGTCGTGGCAGAGGGTGTAGAAACCGAAGCACAGCAAGCCTTTTTAACCGAGCTGGGCTGTAACACCCTTCAGGGTTATCTGTTAGGTAAACCCACCAGCGCGCAGACCATAGAAGCACTTTGTGCCCGAGGGGAAATGTTACCTGGCGCTGAGCTGTAAGCATCCTCATCAGGCGACACGCGAATGACAGGGAGTGTCGCCAGTATGCTATCAACCAGAGCGGGAGCCTGCTGATAAAGATTAAAACTGTCGTTATTCATTAACCAGTTTTTAATTATTCCGCTAAAAAAACCGTGGAATACAATCAAGGTGAGATCAACATTCACCTTTGGCGAAATGATATTCTGCGAAATACAGGTCTCCAGCGTGGCGCGTAGCGTGTCATCATTGAATCCAATGCGGTTTCTGATTTCACGCTCTGAAATCATATCACTGCTAAATTCACACTTATGATACAGAATTTGTAAAAGCGCACATTGCCGGGGTTCACGGGCAATATACTGCAGCGCAGTAATAAATTGCTCACGAAGTTTTAACAATGGGTCGTCGCTATCGGAAAGGGAAAGCCTGTCACGAATAATGTCGCGAAGCGGTAATTGCTGTTCCCAGATGGCATTAAATATTTCTGATTTACTGGTGAAGTGCCAGTAGATCGCGCCGCGCGTCACCTTTGCAGCATCAGCGATATCCGTCAGCGTCGTACTGGCTACGCCACGCGTCGCAAACTGTCCTATAGCCGCCTCAATCAGCTGCTGCCGGGTTTGTTGAGCCTCTTCTTTCTTTTTACGCGCCATAGGCAACTACTCGTTACTCACAAGGTTTAAAGGTAATATTGCGTTCATGCAAATGTAAGTATTCACTAAAATCCGTTTTAATTTTGCACAAAAAAAGTCACCTCTCTTAATTTATAATTAATACAAATACATCTCGTCAATTAAATTGACGAGATGAATAACCAAACAACATAAACCCCATTTACCTGATTAACATGCCTGAAGTATATCCCAGAATGGACCAGGTCTGATTCTGATTTTCTCCAGAAGCATGGTCATTCGCACTTATAAATTAAAAAACATTAAATACCCTCATTATTATACGCAGCTACATTTTATTTTTTATCCCTCTGCCCCAGCTACCGGTTCGCGGCATATATCGGTTAATGGGTATTTAAAGGAACAGTAATGACGAATCATTTCAGACGCTTGCCCTTATCCGGTTTCATTGTCTGCGCGGTACTGCTCACTGGATGCGATGGTCAGGAAAATCAACAACAACACCTGCAGGCGCCTCAGGTCAGCGTGCACATTGTGAAAAGCGCACCTCTGGCTGTCACCACTGAACTCCCGGGCAGAACAGATGCATTTCGCGTTGCGGAGGTTCGTCCTCAGGTTAGCGGCATTATCCTTCGCCGCAACTTCGCGGAAGGTAGCGATGTAAAAGCGGGTGAGTCACTTTACCAGATTGATCCTGCGACCTATCAGGCAGCCTATGACAGCGCGAAAGGCGAACTGGCGAAGGCTCAGGCGGCGGCCAATATTGCGCACCTGACGGTAAAACGCTATCTCCCGCTGGTAGGCACCCAATATGTCAGTAAGCAGGAGTATGACCAGGCCGTGGCGACGGCTCAGCAGGCAGATGCCAGCGTGGTTGCCGCGAAAGCCGGCGTTGAAAGCGCACGTATCAACCTTGCCTACACCAAAGTGACCTCTCCTGTTGATGGTCGTATCGGGAAATCCAGCGTGACCGAAGGGGCACTTGTGACGAACGGACAGGCCGCAGCGCTGGCAACGGTCCAGCAGCTCGATCCGATTTATGTCGATGTCACCCAGTCCAGTAATGATTTTATGCGCCTGAAACAGACGAGCCTGCAAAAAGGCGATACCGCCAGCAGCGTTGAGCTACTGATGGAGAACGGGCAGCCCTACCCGCTGAAAGGCACCTTGCAGTTCTCTGACGTCACGGTCGATGAAAGTACCGGCTCGATTACCCTGCGCGCCATTTTCCCGAACCCTCAGCATATGCTGTTACCCGGCATGTTTGTTCGCGCCCGCATAGATGAAGGTACCCAGCCGGACGCGATTCTGGTTCCCCAGCAAGGCGTGACCCGCACACCGCGAGGTGATGCAACCGTCCTGGTGGTGAACGATAAAAACCAGGTTGAGCCGCGTACCGTCGTCGCCCCGCAGGCAATTGGCGATCGCTGGCTGGTGACGGAAGGGCTGAAAAACGGTGACCGCGTGATTGTCAGCGGGCTACAGAAAGTCAGACCGGGGGTAACCGTCGTCGCCACGCCGGATACCACCACGACTCCAGCCGGTTAAGGGACGACGACATGGCTAACTTCTTTATTCAGAGACCGGTTTTCGCCTGGGTACTTGCCATCATCCTGATGATTGCAGGCGGGCTGGCCATTCTCAAACTTCCGGTCGCACAGTATCCGACCATCGCCCCTCCCGCCGTGGCGATATCCGCGACCTACCCGGGAGCGGATGCTCAAACGGTGCAGGATACCGTGACCCAGGTTATCGAACAGAACATGAACGGTATCGATAACCTGATGTATATGTCCTCCACCAGCGATTCAGCGGGTAACGTCACCATCACCCTGACCTTCGAGTCAGGAACCAACCCGGACATCGCTCAGGTGCAGGTGCAGAACAAGCTGCAGCTCGCCATGCCGCTGCTGCCGCAAGAGGTTCAGCAGCAAGGGATTGGCGTGGAGAAATCCAGCAGCAGCTTCCTGCTGGTCGCCGGTTTTGTTTCTGACAACAAAAATCTCACGCAGGATGACATCTCTGACTATGTCGCCTCAAACGTCAAAGATGCCATCAGCCGAACGTCTGGCGTCGGTGACGTTCAGCTGTTTGGCGCTCAGTATGCGATGCGCATCTGGCTCGACAGCAACGCGATGAACAAATACCAGCTGACGCCGCTGGATATTATCAACCAGCTGAAAACCCAGAACGATCAGATAGCGGCAGGCCAACTGGGCGGAACGCCGTCCATTCCCGGGCAACAGCTGAATGCCTCGATCATCGCACAAACCCGCCTGAAATCGCCGGAGGAGTTTGGCCGCGTGACGCTCAAGGTGAACCAGGACGGCTCGATGGTTCATCTGAAGGACGTGGCTCGTATTGAGCTGGGCGGCGAAAACTACAACATGGTCACTAAAATCAACGGGCAGGCGGCAACCGGTCTGGGGATTAAGCTGGCAACCGGGGCCAATGCGCTGGACACTGCGGCAGCCATCAAAAGCAAGCTGGCGCAGCTGCAGCAGTTCTTCCCACAGGGGCTGAAAGTTGTCTATCCCTATGACACCACGCCTTTTGTGAAAATCTCCATTCACGAAGTGGTGAAGACCCTGTTTGAAGCGATCGTTCTCGTTTTCCTGGTCATGTACCTGTTCCTGCAAAACCTGCGGGCGACGCTCATCCCGACTATCGCGGTGCCGGTCGTTCTGCTGGGCACCTTTGCGGTTCTGGCGGCGTTTGGTTTCTCCATCAATACCCTGACGATGTTCGGCATGGTGCTGGCGATAGGTCTGCTGGTCGATGACGCTATCGTAGTCGTTGAGAACGTCGAACGTGTCATGGTCGAGGACAAGCTGCCGCCGAAAGAGGCCACGCAGAAGTCGATGGAGCAGATCCAGGGCGCACTGGTCGGGATCGCCATGGTGCTCTCGGCGGTCTTTATTCCGATGGCCTTTTTTGGCGGCTCGACGGGGGCGATCTATCGCCAGTTCTCGCTGACTATCGTTTCCGCTATGGCGTTGTCCGTACTGGTTGCGCTCATCCTGACGCCCGCACTCTGCGCAACGTTGCTTAAGCCCGTATCCGGCGACCATCATGAGAAAAAAGGGGGCTTCTTCGGCTGGTTTAACGCGCTCTTTGATAAAAGCGTGGAGCACTACAGCAACAGCGTGAGCGGTATTTTGCGTAAGACAGGGCGCTATCTGGTGGTGTACGTCATTATTGTCGGTGGGATGGCGGTACTCTTCCTGCGCCTACCCACCTCCTTCCTGCCCGAAGAGGATCAGGGGGTGTTTATGACGATGGTTCAACTCCCGGCAGGTGCAACCCAGACGCGTACTCAGCAGGTCCTCGACCAGGTTCAGGACTACTACCTGAACAAAGAGAAGGCGAACGTTGAATCCGTCTTTACCGTAAACGGCTTTAGCTTTAGCGGCCAGGGTCAGAACTCCGGTATTGCATTCGTCAGCCTGAAGCCCTGGGAGGAGCGCCCGGGGTCGGAAAATGGTGTCGAGGCCATTGTGGGCCGCGCGACGAAAGCCTTCAGTCAGATTAAAGATGGCCTTGTTTTCCCGTTTAACCTGCCTGCAATTATTGAGCTGGGTACCGCCACGGGCTTCGACTTTGAATTGATCGATCAGGCTAACCTGGGGCATACCCAACTGACGCAGGCGCGTAACCAACTGCTCAGCATGGTGAAAGAGCACCCTGATCTGCTGGTTCGCGTGCGCCCTAACGGTCTTGAAGATACGCCGCAGTTCAAACTGGATGTCGATCAGGAGAAAGCGCAGGCGCTGGGAGTCAGTCTTTCTGACGTCAACCAGACGATTTCGACGGCATTAGGTGGTACCTATGTGAACGACTTTATCGATCATGGGCGCGTGAAAAAGGTCTACGTACAGGCCGACGCCAAATTCCGTATGTTGCCAGGCGATATTAACAACCTCTACGTGCGCAGCGCGAATGGGGAAATGGTCCCGTTTTCTGCCTTTAGCAATGCTCATTGGGTCTATGGTTCACCTCGCCTGGAGCGCTATAACGGGATGCCCTCTATGGAGATCCTCGGTGAATCAGCCCCGGGTAAAAGTACCGGTGAGGCCATGGTTATGATGGAAAGTCTCGCGGCAAAACTGCCTTCCGGCATCGGCTATGACTGGACGGGAATGTCCTATCAGGAGCGGCTCTCAGGTAACCAGGCGCCTGCACTGTACGCCATTTCGCTGATCGTGGTGTTCCTGTGTCTGGCAGCGCTGTATGAAAGCTGGTCCATTCCGTTCTCCGTTATGCTGGTTGTACCGCTGGGGGTCATTGGGGCGCTTCTCGCAGCGTCGCTGCGCGGGTTAAACAATGACGTCTATTTCCAGGTCGGCCTGCTGACGACGATTGGTTTATCGGCGAAAAACGCCATCCTGATCGTCGAATTTGCTAAAGACCTGATGGAGAAAGAAGGCAAAGGCATTATTGAAGCCACGCTGGAAGCATCCAGGATGCGCCTTCGACCGATCCTGATGACGTCTCTGGCCTTTATCCTTGGCGTCATGCCGCTGGTGATCAGCTCCGGTGCCGGGAGCGGCGCGCAAAACGCCGTCGGTACGGGCGTTATGGGGGGAATGCTTTCCGCAACGCTTCTGGCGATTTTCTTCGTGCCCGTCTTCTTTGTGGTTGTTCGACGACGGTTTACTCACCATAAAGAGTAATATTCCCCCTAAAAGGCACCTTTGGTGCCTTTTTTATTTTTAACATAAACAATGAATTACGCTTTACATAAAGGCAGTGTTAAAAATATGATGATTTGCATTAAGTAAAAACAGTCTCTTGCAGCTCCATAATGTCTCCATTAATTCCTCCTGAAACCGATTTTTCTCCACGATTTTTACAAACTACATAATTTGAGATTATTCCTCGTGTAACGAGGACTTACCCCGGTGGTAAAATAATCTCCAGTTCGTTAATAGCCCTCCTGGCTTTATAGCGGATGAGAAATAATACTGAGGTAACATCATGAAAAGATTCATTTCCGTTGCACTTCTCGCTGCGCTGCTGGCTGGTTGCGCGCACGACTCTCCATGTGTACCGGTTTACGATGACCAGGGCCGACTGGTTCATACCAATACCTGTATGAAAGGCACCACCCAGGATAACTGGGAAACTGCGGGTGCTATCGCTGGCGGTGCTGCCGCAGTAGCGGGTTTGACGCTGGGTATTGTTGCCCTGACGAAGTAACATCTGTTAAGAAAGCGCGGCTCTGGCCGCGCTTTTGCTTTTAATGAGTGCAGTATTTTCAAATAAGTAAAAAAATAGCCCCGTATTTATTCACGTAATTAATCTAAGCCTGAAGTCAGTCACAGCTTTTTCGCATACTCATTCAAATTACTTATTCTATCGTGATGATTTTCACACATTAATATTATTGAATACCCTGCCAATATTCACTCTGGAAACTATCTCCCCTTTTTCCTGACCCGACGCATAACTTTTGCTCCGATTTGTGGCACAGGTTGTAATTTCGCACCATTTCAGGGCGCTCGTTTTATTTAAGCCTGTCTACACTCAGCATTAAGCGTTCACTCGTCTCTTATTTTGTCGAACGCAAAACTGGCATTACGTTTGCTTTATAAACGTTGGCCAAAGCCACAGACAGGTTAAGCGTTTAAAAACGCCTCTATAACGATAAATTTCGCCACACAGGATGCATTATGAAAAAGACGATGATAGCCAGCCTGGCCGCTGCAGGCATGTTGTTTGCCGTAGCCGGTCAAGCCCATGCGGGAACGACACTGGATGCCGTTAAAAAGAAAGGTTTTGTTCAATGCGGTATCAGTGACGGTTTGCCTGGCTTCTCTTATGCCGATGCGAACGGCAAATTTACCGGTATCGATGTGGACGTCTGCCGTGGCGTTGCGGCCGCCGTTTTCGGTGATGACAGCAAAGTAAAATACACCCCGCTGACGGCGAAAGAACGCTTTACGGCGCTGCAGTCCGGCGAGGTCGACATGCTCTCCCGTAATACCACCTGGACGTCCTCACGTGATGCAGGCATGGGGATGTCATTTACGGGCGTGACCTATTATGACGGCATCGGCTTCCTGACCCACAATAAAGCAGGCCTGAAAAGCGCCAAAGAGCTGGATGGCGCCACCGTTTGTATTCAGGCGGGCACCGATACCGAGCTGAACGTCGCCGATTATTTCAAAGCAAACAACATGAAATACACCCCAGTGACATTCGACCGCTCGGATGAGTCGGCCAAAGCGCTGGAGTCCGGCCGTTGCGACACGCTGGCCTCTGACCAGTCACAGCTGTATGCCTTACGTATTAAGCTGAGCAACCCGGCAGAATGGATTGTTCTGCCTGAAGTGATCTCCAAAGAACCTCTCGGACCGGTCGTACGTCGTGGCGATGAAGACTGGTTCTCCATTGTTCGCTGGACGCTGTTCGCCATGCTGAACGCAGAAGAGATGGGCATCAACTCGAAAAACGTTGATGAGAAAGCCGCTAAGCCATCCAACCCGGATATGGCACACCTGCTCGGTACAGAAGGTGATTTCGGCAAGGATCTGAAGCTGGATAACAAGTGGGCCTACAACATCATCAAACAGGTGGGCAACTACTCTGAGATCTTTGAGCGCAACGTGGGATCGGAAAGCCCGCTGAAGATCAAACGCGGCCAGAACAATCTCTGGAACAACGGCGGTATTCAGTACGCGCCACCAGTACGTTAAGTCATAGCTGTAACGGGCACTGCTCAGGCAGTGCCCACTCCAGAGTCATGGTTACTGAGGTTTCTTTATGTCCCATCGCCGCTCAGCCGTAAAAGGATCGCTATCCTTTTCTCATCCCGCGGTCCGCGCCTGGCTATTCCAGATTATTGCTATTGTTGCGGTTGTTCTCATCGCCGTGTATCTCATCCATAACACCATTACCAACCTGAATAATCGTGGCATTACCTCCGGTTTCGCGTTTTTAGATCGCAGCGCGGGGTTTGGCATTGTCCAGCATCTTATTGATTACCAGGAAGGTGACACGTATGGACGCGTGTTCGTGGTCGGTTTGCTGAATACGCTGTTGGTATCGGCGCTTTGTATCGTCTTCGCGTCGATACTGGGCTTCTTTATTGGCCTGGCACGTCTTTCTGAAAACTGGCTTCTGCGGAAACTGTCGACTGTTTATATCGAGACGTTTCGCAATATCCCCCCGCTCCTGCAGATCTTCTTCTGGTATTTTGCCGTATTGCGTAACCTACCCGGCCCCCGTCAGGCCGTCGACGCGTTTGAGCTGTTTTTCCTGAGTAACCGTGGGTTGTCCATTCCTTCTCCTCAGACGGGTGAAGGGCTGTACGCTTTCATTGGCGCGATTGTGATGGCGCTTGCTCTTTCAGTTGGCGTATTTCGTTTTAATCGCAAGCACCAGATCAAAACCGGTCAGCTTCGTAGAACCTGGCCAACGGCAGTCGTCCTGATCGTTAGTCTCCCGCTATTGGCACACTGGCTGTTTGGGGCTGCGCTGCACTGGGACATTCCCCATCTGCGTGGCTTTAACTTTCAGGGTGGGATGGTATTAATTCCCGAGCTGGCAGCGCTGACATTGGCGCTGTCGATTTATACGTCCGCGTTTATCGCAGAGATTATCCGTGCCGGGATCCAGGCCGTACCTTACGGACAGCACGAGGCGGCACGCTCGCTGGGATTACCCCATACCGTGACGCTTCGCCAGGTCATCATTCCGCAGGCTTTACGGGTCATCATCCCGCCCCTGACCAGCCAGTATCTCAATATTGTCAAAAACTCGTCGCTGGCCGCTGCCATTGGTTACCCGGATATGGTGTCACTTTTCGCCGGAACCGTGCTTAACCAGACCGGACAAGCCATTGAAACCATCGCCATCACGATGTCTGTCTATCTGATCATCAGCCTGGTGATTTCACTGCTGATGAACCTTTATAACCGTCGTATAGCACTGGTCGAGCGCTAAGGATCTATGATGACAAAAGCGATACTGTCGCACTCCTCGCGCCCTGCCAACTCGACAGGTGGACGTTTCATTCTCTGGGCGCGTAAGAATCTGTTCTCCAGCTGGAGTAACAGCCTGCTGACGATTGTCTGCCTGTGGCTCATGTGGGAATTGATTCCTCCCCTGCTGAACTGGGCGTTTTTACAGGCCAACTGGGTCGGTTCAACCCGAGCAGACTGCACAAAAGCCGGTGCCTGCTGGGTGTTTATCCACGAGCGATTCGGTCAGTTCATGTATGGGTTGTATCCGCATGAACAGCGCTGGCGGATTAATCTGGCGCTGGTTATCGGCCTGCTCTCTGTCGCGGCCATGTTCTGGAAAAAGCTGCCTCATCGCGGACGCTATATTGCCGTCTGGGCAGTGGTTTATCCGATTATTGTCTGGGTACTGTTGTATGGCGGTTTTCTGGGGCTGGAACGCGTAGAAACACGCCAGTGGGGCGGTCTGACGCTGACGTTGATTATCGCTTCAGTGGGGATAGCCGGTGCTCTGCCGTGGGGGATTTTACTGGCCCTGGGACGGCGTTCAAAAATGCCGATCGTCCGTGTGCTCTCCGTTATCTTCATTGAGTTCTGGCGCGGCGTACCGCTTATCACCGTCCTGTTTATGTCGTCGGTCATGCTGCCGCTGTTTATGGCAGAAGGGACCACCATCGACAAGCTGATCCGTGCCCTGGTGGGGGTGATTCTCTTCCAGTCCGCCTATGTCGCTGAAGTTGTGCGCGGAGGTCTGCAGGCGCTGCCTAAAGGCCAGTACGAAGCGGCGGAATCACTGGCTCTCGGTTACTGGAAGACGCAGGGACTGGTCATTCTTCCACAAGCACTCAAGCTGGTCATTCCAGGGCTGGTCAACACGATCATTGCCCTCTTCAAGGATACCAGCCTGGTGATCATCATTGGATTGTTCGATCTCTTTAGCAGCGTGCAGCAGGCAACCGTTGACCCTGTCTGGCTGGGTATGTCCACCGAGGGATATGTCTTTGCAGCTCTGATCTACTGGATCTTTTGTTTTAGCATGTCGCGCTACAGCCAGCATCTGGAAAAGCGCTTTAACACCGGGCGTACACCGCACTGAGGAAATTATGAGCCAAATAACTATGACACCCGCCGACGCGATGATTACGCTGGAAAACGTGAATAAATGGTACGGACAGTTTCATGTCCTGAAGGACATTAATCTTAAGGTCAAGCAGGGAGAGCGCATTGTCCTGTGCGGCCCTTCCGGATCCGGGAAATCCACAACCATTCGCTGCATTAACCATCTTGAAGAGCATCAGCAAGGACGTATCGTGGTTGACGGTATCGAGCTGAATGAAGATATCCGCAATATTGAACGCGTTCGTCAGGAAGTGGGAATGGTCTTTCAGCACTTTAATCTGTTTCCGCACCTGACCGTTCTGCAGAACTGTACGCTTGCACCGATTTGGGTACGAAAGATGCCGAAAAAGGAAGCGGAGGCATTAGCCATGCACTACCTGGAGCGCGTACGTATCGCAGAGCATGCGAATAAGTTCCCTGGCCAGATATCGGGTGGCCAACAGCAGCGTGTGGCTATCGCCCGTTCTCTGTGTATGAAACCGAAAATTATGCTGTTTGACGAGCCGACATCTGCCCTCGATCCGGAAATGGTGAAGGAGGTTCTGGATACCATGATTGGGCTGGCGCAATCCGGCATGACCATGCTGTGCGTCACGCATGAGATGGGGTTTGCGCGAACCGTGGCCGACCGGGTGATCTTTATGGACCGTGGGGAGATTGTTGAGCAGGCGCCGCCGGACGAGTTCTTTGCCCATCCGAAGTCAGAACGTACGCGAGCATTCCTGTCGCAGGTGATTCATTAGTCGTTAGCTCTGCCGGGTGGCGGCTTCGCCTTACCCGGCCTACCGTTTTTTTCGGCGCATGAACGCAAAAAGGCCATCCTTTCGGATGGCCTTCTCACTTATTTGATGTCTGGCAGTTCCCTACTCTCACATGGGGAGACCCCACACTACCATCGGCGCTACGGCGTTTCACTTCTGAGTTCGGCATGGGGTCAGGTGGGACCA